>JAOULW010000003.1 GCA_029881805.1 Candidatus Bathyarchaeota archaeon | reverse complement strand
CCAGGTTTGAGGTACCTGTACTGGCCAGGATTCAGAAGCCGTTCACACGCTTTCGCGCTTGCGGCTTCCTATGTTTTTATTAAACAGTCGGGACCCCTTTGCTACTGCGACCTGCTATTAAAGTCAGAGACTGAAACAGCAGGCACCCCTTATACCGAAGGTACGGGGCTAAATTGCCGAGTTCCCTCGCTCTAGTGTATACCCGACACGCCTTAGGTTTCTCGCCTAGGGACACCTGTGTCGGTTCTAGGTACGGTCACGAAGGATCCATCCCAACGCCCTTTTCAATGGCTCCAAAAATCAGCTGAACCGCCCTAAAACGGGCGGCTATTCCCGTTTTCATCTGGTTCTCACCATTACGGTACTCCCCAGACTTATGCGGTTAAACAAGGCGACAGCCTTGCTCAGCCTACCTCGAAGCGTCAGGCGTTGAGCTTGCGTTGCCGCATGTACCTCCGTGGTTCCGAAATTTTAATCGGATTCCCTTTCGGCATGCTCGGTTAGGCCATGCCTTAGGACCGACTTACCCCCGGCTGACGAACATTGCCGGGGAACCCTGGCCCCTTCGGCGGAGAGGATTCTCACCTCTCTTTGCTGTTACTACCACCGGGATCTGCACTCCTGAACCGGTCCACTGGACCTCACGGCCCAGCTTCTACCCAGCCAGGACGCCCTCCTACCGGCGCAACACATGGTTGCGTCCTGAGGTATCGGCGGCTGGCTTAGCCCCGTCCATTTTCGGGGCCGTCAGCCTCGGCGGGTGAGCTGTTACGCTTTCTTTGAAGGATGGCTGCTTCTAAGCCTACCTCCCCGCTGTCTGAGGCTGACGACGCCCTTCAGTTTGACATTTAGCCAGCACTTTGGGGCCTTAACCTCAGTCTGGGTTGTCCCCCTCTCGGTCCGGGAGCTTACCCCCCGTAACCCGTTTCCCAAGGTCTACGGTGCTGATGAATTCGAAGTTTGAAAGAAAAGCGGAGTCTTTCGACTCCTTACTTTCCAATCAGAGCTCTACCCCACCAGCTGCCTCGCTTGAGACTGGGCTGAGACCCACTTTGGAGGGAACTAGCTATCACCAGGCTAGATTGGTCTTTCGCCCCTAGCCCCAGGTCTGAGGAACGAATTGCACGTCAGCACCCTTGCGGGCCTCCACTAAGCTTTCGCCTAGCTTCGCCCTGCCCAGGGCTAGATCGCCTGGTTTCTAGTTTTCACAGCTGTGACTTCGGGCCCTTTCAGACCCTGCGCCTGGCCAGCCAGAAGGCTGGTTGCGCGCATCTCGGTTTCCCTTTGCTTACGGGCTTTTAGACCCTTAGGCTTGCCACGGCTGTGAACTCCCCGGCCCGTGTTTCGAGACGGAACGTGCAACCCTGGTCCCCCTCCTTCGTACTGCCGCCTCACGACGGTTTCCTTTGGGAGGGATCTGCCCTTCCGGGCTGCACACGTCTGTAACCGTCTGGTTTCAGGCTCTTTGCACCCCCCTTCCGGGGTACTTTTCAGTTTTCCGTCACCGTACTAGTACGCTATCGGTCTTGAGATGTGTTTAGTCTTGGGAGTTGGTGTCTTCCAACTTTCCGCACCCAAACCAGGGTACGGTATTCTAGGACTCCAGCTCAGCTCCTTCTGGTTTATGCTTACTGGGCTTTCACCTTCTTTGGCAGGCCTTTCCAGGCCACTTCGGCTTCGCCAGTTAGGAGGAAGCTGGGCCTGTAACTCTACATCTCCCGCAGGTTTCCCTGTGGGATTTGGTTTGGACTTTTCCCTTTTCGCTCGCTGCTATTAGGGGAATCCCTTTTGGTTTCTTTTCCTCCCCCTACTAAGATGCTTCAGTTCGGGGGGTTCCCGCTCCCATTCGGGAGCACAGCGGTTCCGAAGAACCGATGTGGGAAGTCCCATTCGGGTGTCCCCGGTTCTAAGGCTGCATGCGCTTACCCGGGGCTCTTTCGCGGCTTGCCGCGCCCTTCTTCGGCTCTCAAGCCGAGCCATTCTCCAGACGGCGTGGCATATCGGGCTTTTTTTGCAGTGTCTGTTTGGCGTTTTTGGTGAATCTTTTTGTGGTTGTGGGTTGTTTGGCTTGTGCGTGGTGTCATTATGAGCTTTGGGCTCATTCGCCTCTTCACTCCGCATCTTTAGTGATAGGAGTCGCATCTAGTTTTATGGCTCAAGATAAGTATAGCCAAAGTATTTCTGAAGTTGCTTTCGCAAATATAAGGGTTGCGTTGTGGGTAATAAGTGTTTTTGGCAATGGTTTTATGTGCTTAACGTTTTTATTTTTGTTCTGTTGAATATGTGCGTGTGTGCCCCGATAGCTCAGTCGGTCAGAGCGACAGCCTTGTAAGCTGTAGGTCGCGGGTTCGAATCCCGCCCGGGGCTTTTTTGGGTTTTTTGTTTAGTAGCAAAGCTTATATGTACTACCATTTGGTTGTAGTACTGTGATTCGGTTGTACAGTGAGGTGGTAGTAACTAGGAAAGGTCAGACGACTATTCCAGCTGAGCTTCGTGTCAAGTACGGTATTGCAGAGGGTTCGCGCTTAGAGGTTGTTGATGTTGGAGATGGGGTCTTGTTTAGGCCTGTTAAGTCTACAGTTGATTTGGCTGGTTCAGGGGCTAGATTTGCAACAGTCGAGGAGATGAAGAAGGTTTTGGATAGGCTTAGGGATCTAGATGTCTGCTAGAGTGGTTTTTGACACTAGGTTTTTTATTGAGCATTATTATTCTGGCGATGGGCGGGTTTTGCGGCGGACTCAAGATGCGATTAGACGTTGCAGGCGGAGATTTGTTTCTGCGATTATGCTTCATGAAGTCTATTGGTTGACATTAGGGTGTGAGGGGCGTGAGACTGCCGTTTTGAGGGCGGATTTGTTGGAGAAGGATTTTAGGGTTGTGAATGTTGATGCTGAGATTGCACGCGTCTCCGCTGAGCTACGGCATAAGTATAGAATGCGTTTAGCTGATAGTGTTATCGCGGCCACAGCTTTAGTTTTGAAGGCGGCTTGTGTTTCTGACGATCCGCATCTTAGAAATGTCAAAGAGATTAAAACAAAATGGATTTGACTGTTTGGTGCGCGTAGATACTCATTAGAACTAGTGGATTACGGCTACTGCCAACGCTATTGGAGATATCTCCCGAACTCCCGACAAACAATCGAAAAAACCATTGATAATCCATAAAAACAAAGAAGGTAATAAGTCTTCAATGTTGCTGAAGCAAAAACACCATAACCTAAAACAAGAAGTGGCTTGTGTTAGTCGTTGAAAGCGTTGAAACAAGCGAACCGCCAAAGAGAGAACATAAAGACCAAAAAACCAACGAACAACGGTTTAGCGTCTGAATGGTCAATGAAAGGGAAATAGTCAAGTGCGTTCCCTCGCCTATCGGGTTGCTCAAAAAGAGCATGAAATAAGCGGTCTCGATTGTTCCGCTACGCAAAAAGATGTCTTGAGCAGACTTCAAATGAATGCAGGGAAAAAGGGAAAAACTCCCCTTTAACAATCCCCAAATTCAACAGAGTAGTGAAGAAACTAACAAGAAACAATTATTAAAGGAAGTGGAAAAAAAGAAACTAACACCTTGAAGAGGAAAGAACAATTTCGGCTTGCATTCCGAAATATCTAAGACTATCAACCTTTTTTTGGGATAGTCCGATAGTTTTTTGAGCGACTTGCCCATTCGTATTGCCTCTCAAGTGCCACAGCTTTGCGAGAAACTTCCTCTACCTTTCCTGTCCGAGGCATAACAATGAACCATTAATGCCTTACACGTTCAGTGCAGAAAAATTTTGTGTGTGCCCCGATTTTGCATGCATGGCTCATCAGGGCTTAGACGGTAAGACACCAGCAGAGGCATGTGGAAGAAGCTACAACAATAATTATGAAGGTGGGGTGCTAAAATTGTACTTTAACCGTCCGTTAGGTAATTGCTAGCCTACAGAGAGACTTGCTGCATGAACAGGGTGGCTACAGCGTCAAGCCACAGAGCATATAGAGGCTGGAGAGAACAGGAACCCATGGGACGATGGAAAGGTTCAATGGGCTATTAGGCGAATTACAAAGATCATGGATGTGGCTAACCCACACCTGTGGCCAGTTAGAGAGCTCCTTTTGTAGATCGATACGTGCGCACTCTAGCAGAAGGAAGATAGTGAAGAAATCCTAAAGAAGATAAACGTGTAACCTCCTTTTTAATCTGGGCAAGTTGAGTATAGATTTATGTCTGAACCGAAGGAAACTGGTTATTGGAAACTGCAGAAAGAGGAGCTTCTTAGAGAGCTCAATACATCAGAAAAGGGACTCGATGACACGGAAGCTGCTCATAGACTTGAAGAATATGGTCTAAACGAGATTCCTTCTACTAGAAGCAGAACATCGTTCAGCATATTTGCGTCTCAGTTCAAAAATCCTCTTGTTTACGTGCTCATTTTCGCTTCGACCTTAGCTGGTTTTTTGGGAGAAATCACTGAAGCGGTTATCATAATTGCCATCATGCTTGCCAATGCTCTCTTAGGCTTCGCGCAAGAGCATAAATCGGAGAGAGCCGTTGATGAGCTTAGAAAATATCTATCTTACACCGCAATGGTTGTCAGAAATGGAAAGAAGACCGAGATTGACACCACAAAACTCGTGCCTGGAGATGTTGTCTACCTGGCGATAGGTGACGTTGTTCCGGCAGACATCAGGCTTCTTGGTGTTGACGAATTCCAAACGAATGAATCAGTACTGACGGGTGAGTCAATGGCTGTTGATAAGAACACTGCATCAGTGGCGCTGGACAAACCGCTCCCACATCAACTATCCAACATGGCTTTGTTAGGCTCTACGGTGATGAATGGCGCTGGGATGGGAGTAGTTGTTGCCACTGGTAGTAAGACACAGTTCGGTCATGTAGCGTCAAAACTCTCCTTACTGCCTCCACAAACTGACTTTCAAAAGAGCATTGCTAGTTTTGGGAATTTCCTCGTGAGAGTAATTTTGCTGCTGACGGCCTTCGTATTCTTGGTCAACTCGGTTCTGGGTCACGGCATCCTCGACTCACTGATATTCTCATTAGCCTTGGCAGTAGGCATAATACCAGAAGCCTTGCCCGTGGTGATTACTGTCGGATTATCTGACGGCGCAATTAGACTAGTCAGGAAGAAGGTTGTAGTCAAAAGGCTTGAAGCGATAGAAGATATGGGGAACGTCGACGTGCTCTGCACTGACAAGACTGGAACATTAACTCAAAACAAGATCAAGGTTCAGAACATCGTCGATCCCAAGGGTCATGCTAATCAGGGGTTGGTCAAGTTCGCGCTTCTCTGCAATACAGCCGTGGTTGAGGGAGACAGAATACTTGGCAACCCTATTGATGTTGCAGTCTGGGATCATGCCCGAGAGGAGAAATTCGATGAGGCGATTCTCACCGCTTTTATGCGCATCCATGAAATTTCTTTTGGTTTCAACAGAAGGAGAATGAGCGTTGTAGTCGAAGTAGGTGAACGCAGACTTTTGATTTCAAAGGGGGCTCCTGAGTCAATCCTCAGTGTGTCGACTGCGGTTGGCAATGAAGCTGAAACTCTGTCGATGACGCAGGCAAGCATGGAAGTAAATTCGCTTATTGAAAAGTATAGGCAAGCTGGGAACAGACTGATAGCGTTGGCGTGTAAGGAAATCGAGGAGAAATCAAATTACTCAATTGCAGATGAAAAGGGCTTGACTTTCGTCGGACTACTCGTCCTCTCCGACCCGCCTAAGGAAGACGCTGCTCCCGCCATCTCCAGACTAAAAGCGCTTGGAATAAAGCTGAAGATTCTCAGTGGGGATGATCCTGCCGTAACGGCAGATGTTTGCCATAAGCTGGGAATCGAGTTTGGAGGAAGAGTGCTCACAGGAGTAGACATCGAAAGCATGCAAGAGAACGAGCTTCGCCAAGCCGTGGAAGCGAATGATGTTTTTGGACGAGTGACTCCAGAGCAGAAATACGCCATAGTGGAAGCCTTGAAGAAAAATAGCCATGTAGTGGGATTTCTCGGCGACGGAGTCAACGATGCTCCAGCCCTGAAGTTAGCTGATGCAGGAATATCTGTTGACTCAGGAGTTCAAGTTGCCAAAGAAGCTTCCTCAATAATTTTGCTGGAAAAGAGTTTGAGCGTTATTGCCGATGGAGTAGCTGAGGGGAGAAAGGCCTTTGGCAACATGACTAAGTATATCATGAATACCATAAGCGCGAACTTGGGAAACATGTTCACATTGGCAATAGGATCTTTGTTCCTTCCGTTCATACCACTTTTGCCGTCTCAAATACTTTTAACGAATCTAGTGTCTGACGCGCCACTTCTCACGATATCGACTGACAATCTTGACGAGGAAGGTTTGAGAACCCCAAAAAGATGGAACATAGGACAAATAGCCAGATTCGCCCTGTTCTTTGGTCTGATTAGCTCCATCTTCGACTTCGTCACGATTTCATCTCTGGTATACTTGCTTCAAGCAGGTCCTGAACTATTCCGAACGGGTTGGTTCATAGAGTCGGTGATATCCGAGATATTGGTCACGTTTTCGATCAGAACAAGAAAAAGGTTCTACAAGTCAAGACCCAGCAATCTTCTGATTGTGGCTTCCGTCATCATGGCTTCAATGACTCTCTTCGTCGTCTACTCTCCTCTTGGGCTGTTTTTCGAATTTGTCAGGCCACCTTCATGGTTCTTGGGGCTAATCTTTGGAATACTGGCTTGTTACTTCCTTCTCGTTGAGGGCTTGAAACATTTGTTCTTCAGTCGTTATGAAGTTTAGACTGCACGCGCTAGTCTTCGTCCTCTAATAATAACCATAGCATCTTCCTGAAGTCTTTCTCACCTTTGACTGGGATTGTCACATGAGCCTTATGAAGCCAGAATTCAGATAGCAACCGGACATGTCATGTCCTACTGCTCCCCAGACCCGTCTTTTATTGTCACCGTTGTGCATGAGCCAAAAAGCTTGACGAGAGCGCCTACTTCTTCGGTAGGAGCTCAGAGAGGTCATAAGTGGCAGCACACAGGACGCTGTCAGCGCCACCGTAGTAGACTAAGACTTTGTCATCCATCAAAACGCTTCCGCAGCTGAAAACTACGTTTGGAACCTTGCCGAAGCGTTCGTAGTCTTCTACAGGTGTTAAGATTGGCTCCTCAGAGCGATAGAGAATCTCCTCGGGATTGTTCCTATCAAGCAAGGCAGCGCCTAATGAGTATATTTTCTCAAAGCTTACACCATGATAGATGAAGAGCCAGCCCTCGTTGAGCTCTATTGGTGGACCGGCTGCACCAACCTTCCAACTATCCCAACTTCTCATTCTTGGGCCCATCACGAATTTCAAGCCGTACCATTTTCGAAGGTCATCAGAACGAGCAATGCAGATATCTGGCTCAAGACGATGAAACATAACATATTCTCCGCCTAGTTTCCTAGTAAAAATCATTGCATCTTTGTTGCGAATGCCAGGAAAAGCCAGCAGTCTTTCGCCCCACGTCCATCGTTTTGACAGGAAATCCTTAATGTTTATGGAAGTCAAAGAGACTTGGTAAACGCCTTGGTAGCCATAGTTTCTGAATGCTGTGTAAGCCATGACCAAAGTGTCGTCTAATAGAGTCAAACGGGGGTCTTCGCATCCGTCCTTCTCCGTATCATTTGCTGGTTCGAAGGCAGGAAGGGACAAACGTTCGTCGATGTTATAGCCATCTGATGATGTTGCGTATCCGAGGCGAGAGATTCCATCTTGGCCCATAGCGCGATACAGAATATGATTGTTCTTGTTAATGCGGAGAACAGCAGCATTAAAGACTCTTCGCGATTCCCACCTGTGGGTTCCATCTGGTTCGAGAATGGGGTTGCCCTGAAATCGCTTCATGACGGCTGACTTCCCGTTAAGGTTCTACGATTTCATTCCAAAGAACTCATCCAAGAAATGTCGGACGACCACCAAGCCCACTAGCTTCTGTTCGGAGTCTACGACTGGTAGATGTCTGATTCGATGAGAGATTAGTAGTCTTCTGAATTCTTCAAATGATGTGTCATCTGAAACTGTGACAACCTTTCTGGTCATGACTTCTTTCAAAGGGGTATCAAGAGGGATTTCTTGTGCTACGACTCTGATAGCGTCTCGTTCCGTGAAGATGCCTGTACACTTCCTCTTGTCATCAATTACAACTATCGCCCCAACATGTCTCTTAAACATCATTTCAATGGCCTTCTTGATCGTTATGTTTTGTTTTGCAGTGACAACATGCTTAACCATTATGTGTCGAGTCTTCAACATTTCATTAACACACTCCTATTCATGTAGTTTACGCATTTATGATTAATAAGTCAAATTCCTACGCCTGAAGTGGTACTAATCCAACACGACGTTTCAGTTTCAAGTAGTCAAATCGACTTCGGCTTTTCCGCTTTGATGGGCACACTTGTTCAGAGACCGTTGAGCACTTCCATTTTCAGGCGAGCTAGCAGATAAGATACCGTGGCTTCGGCACCTTCGTTCAGATTCAGTCCATATGGTGTTATTCCGTCATGGCAACCGCCAGTTTCCGCATTATAGACTGAAAAGCCTTTCGAGTTCCTTCCGAGGAACCATTCAAATATTATGTGAGCCGCACGTCGATACTTCTTGTCACCAGTCACTTGCAAAGCCTCAAGAGCTGTCTCAACCATGCAAGAAGCTTCTATGGATTGTTGATCGTAGAAAGCTCGTTCACCGCCCCTTTCATACCAACCATTGTTACCGATTGGCACGAATTTATCATCGATCATCTGTACCTGTAAGAGGAAATCCAGAGATTCCTTCGCAACTTGAAGATATTCCTCGTCTCTGGTGCTATTGTAAGCTAGGAAAAGCGCGTGTGGCAACCTCCCGTTTATGTACGTAAGGTAGGGCTCGAACCAATTCCAGTCATCGGAAGAGACACTTTTGTAGTAGTTTAGGAGTTGATCAGCAAGCGTTTTCACGTTCAATGCGACATTCTGATCCTGAGGATAGGCTTTTTGATAATGACACAATCCTAGTATGGAAAGAGCCTTTGCTCTCAATGATTTGAAGCTAGATGCCCATGGGAACGTCTTGTCGAATATCTCTTTTGAAAGCATTTTTTTCTTCGAAGGTAGCAAAGAATTCATGCAGTTTCCGCAAGCCCAGAGTGTGCGTCCCATGCAATCTTCTGAACTAGCATCATCCATGAACTCTCGATTATATCTGAGAAAATTGTACAATCTGCCATCTGGTCTCTGCATGTATAACATAAAACTCAGGTATACGTCAATCAGTCTCTCTATTTGCGAGTTCCCCTGAACTGTGTAGTATCTGGTGCAGGCAATCAATGCTCGGGCATTGTCATCGGTGGAGTATCCTTCTTTTCTCTTGGGAATAGCGAATTTTGAATGCTGGAGGATTCCAGTATCGTCGGTAAGTAATCTCAGAAAATCAAGCTTGATCGGTGGGAGTTTCAAATGGTCACTCTCTCTCAGTTTTTGATGAGTTGTTTAAACAGTTTAGCATATTTGTTTGACACGTTTGACCAAACGAATCTTCTGCTGTATTTGTAAGCTTTTCTTTCCATCGTTTTTCTTAAGCGATCGTCCAAGAGTCTCTCTATGCATTTGGCTATGGAGCGAGGATTCTTGAATTCGCAAAATAGTCCCCGACCTTGTGTCAAGGTTTCTATGGCGTGAAGGTAGGGTGTCGATATTATGGCTCGACCCGCTCCTAAAGCGTACACGAGTGTTCCGCTGCTGATTTGATTCGGAGAGATATAAGGAGTGATGTAAACATCTGTTGCTTGGAGATACTTAATCAGTTCACGTTTAGATAGGAAACGATTATGAAATCTAACATGATTTTCCAATTGCAGTTCTTCAACCAACTTCATCAACTTCTTCCGGTAGCGCTCGCCTTCGATCTTCCTTACTTCTGGGTGAGTTTCGCCGATTACGAGGTAAATAACCCGCGGTTCTCTTTCAACAATAGAAGGTAGCGCGCGGATGGCATATTCGATGCCCTTGCCACGGTTTATCAAGCCGAAAGTAGACAGAACGAAACGATCTTTCAAACCTAGGGAACTCTTCACGTTTTCACTGGGAACAAATCGGATATTGGGGCAACCATGTGGGATGACAGCAGCTCTCCTGCATGGAACGCCTTGCTTTTCCAAGATCGTCAAAGCTAAATGAGCAATGACGACAATTGACGCGCTTTTGGAAGCTATGTTTTTCAACATTGTCAGAGCTTTCGAGTCGAAGTCCGTCTGCACGGTGTGAAGCGTTGTTACAACTGGCTTCTCAACGTGATCCAAAAAATAACTAAGATATTCGCCATGCTCTCCTCCAAAAAGACCGAACTCATGCTGAATATTGACTATATCAACATCAGAGGAGTTGACGCGATTGGCAACTTGCAGGTAATCATCAACTGAGTCTCGGTCAATCTGCCATCTGACCTTTCTATCATAGATATAAATTGTCTCCTTCTCATTCATTGCGATTACAACGGAAGGTCTGAACACATCGAGCTTGTCAACCTCATCAACTAGATCTTTTGTGAAAGTCGCTATCCCACATTCTCTTGGAGGATAGCTGCTCATGTAGGCAACACGTTTTTCCGTAAAGTCAGGAATGATATCTGATATCTTCAATTGTTAACATCTCTATATGCCTATATTGTTATTCTTTAAGCTTACAGCCAACATGACCTTGTTTATGAAATCCTTAAGACTTTGCTTCCTCTTGGTTTTTTCTTGTGACCATATTGGTCATGAACAGTGAGTTCGGAATATAGACCCAATGACCTTCTTTCGTTTCTATTACTGTTGTTCTCACACTTATATTCACGACCTTTCCTTCAACACCTTGCATCACTATTCTGTCACCAATTTGAAAGGCTCTGTCAGCCTGCACAAGCAATCCTGAAACCATGTTTTGAATTATTGTGCTTGTGGCGAAGCTTATAGCTATGCTGAATGCGCCAAGGCCAACCATCAAAGATGTCAAGTCAAACCCCAAGAATGCTATCACGATTAATATTCCTATGCAATAGATGACATATTTGGAAATTTTGACGATGGCATTTTCGACTTTTTCTGGGAAAGCTGTCTTCTGGAAGAGCTTAGACAATGATTTTGAAAAAAGTTTCCCTGAAACATAGGTTATTGCTAGACCTAGGATCACTTGGATTACTTGAATCAAATCTATGCCAAATACTACCCAGTTCAATATATGCTCACCAACATGACATGCTGCTTATGATGTTACATTGCCAACCCGAAGGAGTGGCGATTGAAATTTCGCTATAAGTTTGCCCTCATGGTGATGAAGCATCATATATAAGTATTTTTCATTCAAATCGTCGATTTCTTGCTTTTATTCTTTATACTTCTTCTGTATACAATTCTGAACTTTGATTTATATGACGATTCAATGACATTGCAGATCAGTTTATGAACAGTGTTTAACATTGTTTCCTATCAACAAAAATGCAGACAAACAGCCAAAAATTCTGGAAAAAAGCGGACCAACAACGTTGCTAGAAAGGGCGAAAACATTTGGGATTGTTATTTCTGTTGCGTTATTCTGGGTTGGAGAACCGTATGTTGCTGGAATCGGGGGACTGTTTGTTGATTCATTTGTCCTTTTTTTCATCGCTCTAGCGTTTAGTGCTGTCGTATTACAACAGACGAGGAATAGAGGAATAGAAATAGAATTTTGTGTTAATCTTCAAATGTGCTAGAAGACTAAGAGTTTAGGCAAAAAATCAAAAACCAGCTAAATGCATTTAGTTTCTTCCACAAGTCATAAAACTGAAGTTAAACAGTAATTTAAGTCTAAGCTGAAAAAGGTGAACATGTGATGAGGAAGAATATTGTTTACTCGTTGGTGTTGGTTTTTGTCCTCATAGGAGTTTTCGGTTTAGCTTTTAGGGCTCAGCAGGCTGAAGCTTCAGGAACCATTTACATTAAGGCTGATGGAAGCGTTGGAGGCACAACATACATTGTGAGCGATGATAACGTCACCTATACTTTTACTGCAGACATTACCGATACTATTGTGGTTCAGAGAAGCAACATAATAATTGATGGAAAGGGACACACGCTTCAGGGCCTAGGGGGAGAAGGGTTTTATTTAGCTGTGATAAACAACGTGACAATCCGAAACACGAACATCAAGGGCTTTGGCGTTGGCATCCAGATCATTTTTGGGTCATATCATAACACCATATCTGGAAACAACATAACAACAAACGGCATTATTGGCATCCAAGTCGGTCTGTGGGACATGGATGATTCTTCAAACAACAACATAATATCTGGAAACAACATAACAGCAAACGACTACTATGGCATCTACGTTGGGCCCTCAACTTCTCATAACACCATTTCTGGAAACAACATAATGGAACCTAGAGAGGGTCTGGATCCAATTCCTTATGGCATCTTTCTCGAAGAAAATTCTGGAAACAACATAATTTCTGGGAATAATATTGTTGGATTATGCCTTAAGGGAATATGTGGCGAGGGTTCTTCATACAACACTATTTCTGGAAACAACATAACAAACAACGTATCAGACCCATCACATTACGACCCTTATAACAGCCTCGATGGCATCCACCTCGTTTCTTCTTCATACAACACTATTTCTCTAAACAACATAACCGCAAACCACTTCGGCATCTGGATCCCTCTTGGGTCACATTATAACACCATATCGGGAAACAAAATAACAGATAATAGCTATGGTATCCTTTTCAATGGGTATTACATTTCGGGGGGTCCTTCAAACAACAACATAATATTTGGAAACAACATAACCGCAAACTACTGGAATGGCATCTATCTCGACGAGTCTTCTAACAACACCATTTCTGGAAACAACATAAGAGGCAGCTGCAGCGGCATCGAACTCGTGACTGTTTCAAACAATAGTATCGTTGGAAACAACATAACAAACAACTGGATGTACGGCATCAGCCTCGGAGGTTCAAACAACGTTTTCTACCATAACAACTTCGTAGACAACACCCAGCAAGTGTCCCAATCTGGCTATAACTCTTGGGACAACGATATTGAAGGAAACTACTGGAGCGACTATACTGGCGTTGACTCAAACCACGATGGAATAGGCGACAGCGCGCTCGGCGCAGACCACTATCCTCTAATGGGGCCCTTTCATAGTTTTAACACAACTCTGGGAAAGTATGTCAATGTCATCTCTAACTCCACAATAGAAAGCTTCCAGCATTTCGAGTCTAATAGCACAATCATAATACACGTCTCCAACATGACAGCCAATCAAACTCATGGGTTCTGCCGAATAAGTATACCATACCAAGTAATGTCTGAACCATTCAACGTGACTATTGATGGTGTTAATCCAACCTACTGGAACTACACACTCTATGACAACGGAACACACAGATGGATCTATTTCGAATATGAACACACAACACGAGAGATAGTGATAATTCCAGAATTTCCATACTTCCTTATTCTACCACTGTTCATGATAGTAACACTAATGGCAGTCATAGTCTACAGAAGACAGTTGAAAAAAGGGAACATAGTGCATCAAGAATAAACTTCTAGGAAACAACTCCTTATCCACTTGTATCTGCGAAGTACATTGTATAAAGTAGAAGCCAGAAGTGGGATATCAGACCTTTTAGGGTCCTACTTCGGGAGATAATCCGACTAACGCGCCAATTTTATATAAATAGTCTTTCATAGTTCTGTTTGTGCGGGGAGGGGAATGTTATTTGGGAAACCAATTCTCATTCCATGTGAAAGGCTACCTACTTACACATCCTTTCCGCATTCTTGAACAATTTCGAGAAATTAAATTTCCGTTCACGAAATCCGTGTTTGTTAAACTATTGCAAAGAGGGAGACTTGTTGCGAGACTTCATACTGTATTCTCGTTTAGGTCGTACTGATTCAAATTGGGTCAACCTTCATGATGCTGGTCGTTTAGACATTGTCTACGAATGCACAATCGCGAGCCTCTTCCTATCCCACGCCCTACGCAAGAACGTAACTTTTCACGCCGCACTAAATGGACCACCATCACCGCCTCTTTACATAAAAATAGATGGCGCAACCCTCCATGACGTTCGCACAGACCAACAAACATGGCAAGAAATCCTCAAAAAAGTCCTATCAGGAAAACCGCATCCGGGCATAACTACGGCCAAGACAAGCTTCGAAAGCTTAGTAAAAACCAAAGCACAACAAGCACAAGTATACGTTTTAGAAGAAGGCGGAAGGGACATATCCCAGCTTTCTTTGGCAGAAGGTTCCGTTTTCGTGTTGGGCGATCACGTCGGCTTACCAAAAAAAGTCGAAGGCTTCGCGTTACGTTACGGCCAAAAAATCTCTCTCGGAAAGACTCCATACCTAGCAGCTTCATGCATAACAGTCCTAAACTACTTGCTAGACAGAAAAGAAACGAGCACAGGAACATCAAAAGACGCCAATAAAAGAGAAGAACAGGGGTATTAAACCTAGAAGGAAAAATACCATTACACCCGTGCCAACTGAACATCTCCTTTTCGTCCCAAAATGCGCTCCTAAACCGCCAAGATAAGACTTCCAAGCCAATCCAATAAGAGACACGGGCAAACTATAAACCAAAATGAGCCAATTCATCTGCGCTCTATACTCATTCATAGTCTGAATCGCCGCCTGCAAATTCGTCGTATCGACAACAAACTCGGGAAGAAGAAACCACGAGACACATAAACTCAAAACACTCACAATAATAGTCGCAAGATAAGCGTAACCTGTCACGGATGCAGCAGTCTTGAAATCCCAACCGCTCCCGCTATCGCAAGCGTACTTGACAATCAAAGCTTTGATAAGCCAACGAGCAATGAGCAAAACGAAACCCAAAAAAACAGCAAACATCAAAGCCAAATTGACAACGTTCATTATAGCGGTGGCGTATGCGCCAACAAAATGAATCTTCTGAAAAGCCAAAACAATAGAAAGTATAGACACAATAAGTTCCAGTGCAACAATAACAGCGACGCCCCCATAATCTGGCGCAAGCGCAACATCTTCCATAGCCCCAGATGGCGCAAACATTAACCCATAAAAACGCTGGACCAAAGAAAAACGCCTCTCATAACGCATTTCAACTTTCTCCTCAGTCACAACAGGCGCAGTCGTTTCAGACACAGGGGCCTCAACCAGACTAAGCCCACAATTCTTGCAAAAGCTATCACCCTTAGAAACAAGCATCCCACACTTGGGACACGCAAACTTCTCTTCACCCATACTTATCAAAAAACACATTATTCTGCTAGACATATTTAACATTTAAACCTTAACCAACAAATTCATTAAAACCAAACCATCTTCTAAAGGCTAAATTTATATCTAACTGATTTTCTGTTCTATTTACCAGTTTATGAGGTGAATGTCTATGGCTTCTATTCGAGAATTACCAACACGCCCAACAACCAGATTTGAAAGAATCGGCGCTCACACCCACGTAAAAGGATTGGGATTAGACCAAAACTTGAAAGCCGCCAAAATAAAAGATGGCATGGTCGGACAAGAAAAGGCCCGCGAAGCCGCAGGACTCGTCGTAAACATGATAAAGGAAGGCAAACTCAGCGGAAAATGCATAATATTCGCTGGTCCACCGGGCACAGGGAAAACGGCGATTGCTGTTGCTGTATCTCGCGAACTCGGTGCCAACGTTCCCTTCATCCAAATGAGCGGAAGCGAAGTTTACAGTAGTGAACGCAAAAAAACAGAAATCCTCATCGAAGCGATCCGCAAATGCATAGGAATCGAAATCCACGAGATGCGTAAGGTCTACGAAGGCGAACTCACCAATGCAGACATAAAAACTGCGCCACACCCCTACAACCCTTACCAAAAAATCCCGGAAAGCGTACGCCTAACATTAGAAACGACAGAAGAAGAAAAATCTATAGAGGCTGGAGCATCCATTGCTCAACAAATAATCCAAGAAAGCATTTCAGAAGGTAACATCATTCAAATAGACGCAGAAACAGGTCGAGTAGCCAATCTCGGACTAAGCCTAGAAAGCACAAAAGGAAAAACCTACGATGTCGATACGACACGCAAAATTCCACGTCCAACGGGAAAAGTCCTAAAAGAAAAAGAATTCGTCTACATGCTAACACTTACGAACTTGGACGAACTCAACGCCAAACAGCGCTCAGGTGGAGGCATCTTCTCAATGTTCTTAGGGGGCGCGGGAACGAAAGAAATCGACACAGAAATCCGCATGACAGTAGACCAACAAGTAAAAGAATGGATAGACTCTGGAAAAGGCTTCATTCACCCTGGCGTGCTATTCATCGACGACTCGCATCTACTTGATCTAGAGGCATTCAGTTTCCTCGGAAGAGCCATGGAAAGCGAACTCGTCCCAATCATAATTCTCGCGACAAACAGAGGTATAGCCAGAATCCGTGGGACAGAAATAAAAAGCCCGCTAGGCTTTCCTATAGATCTAATCGACCGCTCTGTAATAATCGCAACCCAACTATACGATACAAAAAGCGTGAAAGAAATCCTGCGCATACGCTCAAACGAAGAAAAAATAAAACTAGAAAAGACCGCTCTCCAAAGACTCGCCGAAATAGGAGCGAAAAGCTCACTTCGCTACGCAGTGCAGCTTCTTAGCCTAGCCGCGCAAAATGCCAAATCAGCTAAAAAAGAAAAAGTAACACTCGAAGACGTACAACGCGTAGACGACTTGTTCATGGACATGAGTGAAGCCGCAGATTACCTAAGAAAACACGAAGAAAAAATGATGATACACTAGCTGGACAAGAAATAAATATTCAAACACAACAACCCTTTAAACCCACCTTCCCCATTTCATAAACTGTGACTAAAATGGCAGAACGCAAAAGCAAACGCGAAACCGAAAACCCCGTCGAACTAGACTCCGAAGAAATCGGTTTTATTCTGGAACCAACACAAATCGAAGTCGGCTCAGGATACACGTTATCCGTCAACTACGACGAAAACGAGAAACCCGTAATCGACGTAAAAACCTATGGTGAAGTAGACGTCCAAAAACTGCGAAGAGAAATCGAAAGAATATTTCCAAACGCCAAAATCCGTCAGCTAAACCAGACACGATCAGTAACCATAGTGAAAAAACGCAAAAGAAAAAAGAGATAAAAGCTTAAACAGAAAAAATTCGCCCAAAATTCTGGACCTCGACACGAGATTAAAGTAAAAGCAAAAGCCCCAAAATATAAATTTTCTCTCTAAAAGTGCAAAAATCAACATGAAACATGCTAGAAAACACACGTCAGATCCCGCAAAGACCGCTAAGACAGATTCTAAAACAAAAACTAGCTACAAACCATACGATTAGTTTTTAAGCCGCATTCACACTCTAGTGAAAATTCAATAAATAATTGACACCGAATGTAGGCGAGAAGATCACGGTGAATCAGGAAACGCTTTCAGAAGATAAGAAAAAGTCGACTTTGAAACCTCTTTACGCCCGCTCTGTGGTGAACTCGCTTGGCGTTGGAATGGTTAATCCTTTTATGGGCGCTTACGCTGTGAAACTTGGCGCTTCATCTTCTGAAATGGGCTGGTTCCAATCTTCTACAAACATTTCAAACAACTTAATGCAATTATTCTGGGGGAGGCTAAGCGACAGGCTCAAACGCAGAATACCATTCATAGCTTTCGGCAGCCTAACCGTTTCATTGCTCTGGATTCCAATGGTATTTGTGGCAAACGCAAGCCAACTAATTATTTTGCTCGCAGCCCAAGCACTCTTAGGTTCCATGGCGACGCCTGCGTGGACAGCACTGATAGGCGATTTGGTTCCTTCTCTGAAGCTTGGAAGAGCAAACGCTACCATAAGCTTGTGGGCGTCGATAGGAAGCCTCATAGCCACATTGACATCTGGATTGGCAATGATCACCATAGGCGGTACGCTTCACGAAATGTTTTTCATACCATTAGCTGTAGCAACAGGCTGCGGCATAGCCTCATCCATAATAATGCTTACCATAAAAGAGAGTAAAAACGGAGAGAAGCCAGGTCTACGGAGGCATTTTGTATCAGAAATTTTTGATATGATAAGATATGCAAGAAAATCGCCTGATTTCCTCAAATATTGTTATGTGGAAGGAGTTTTCGAATTTTTCATGTCTATCTCTTGGCCGCTTATCGCAATAACACAGATAACAGTTCTAGGCGCTTCAATGCTACAAATAGCCTTGCTCACCGTTGTTCAATCATTCGTGATGATAATTTTTCAAGGTTGGGCAGGAAAACTCGCAGACACCGTCGGAAGAAGACCGTTATTAGTCTTTTTCAGATTCAGCTTGGTTACGGTTCCAATAGCCTATGCATTTGTTCCAGACATAAACACCTTGATAGTTGTCGGCGCGTTCTGGGGTATCGCCATGGCTTTGGGGCAAGCGTCTGTAACAGCCTATCTGCTTGATGTCTCTCCAGAAGAATATCGAGGAAGCTTCATAGCTCTGTTTAACCTTGTCATGGGCGTTACATCATTTTTCGGTTCTCTCATTAGCGGATACCTCTCAGACTACATGACGGGTGTATTTGGTTTAATCACCGGATTGCAGATTGCTTACATGATTTCAATGGGGGGCCGAGGAATAGGTGCCGCATTACATCTTACACTTAAGGAAACCCTGAAACGCAAAACAACTTGAAAGAATTAAATCCTTAAGTCAGAATGTGGAATATATTCGCCCGTAAAAGTAATAAGCATTCCACAATTCGGACACTTCTTGTCTCTTGAAATCGCATATTTCAGAACGTAATATCCATATCGTTTGACCAGCTTCTCTCCACAACTTGGACAATAGGTGTTTTCGTACTTGTGCCCTTCAACATTTCCAATGTAAGGGTAAAGCACGCCATTTTCTCTCGCCATGTCATAAGCCTCTTCCAAAATCTCAATTTTGGTGGGCCTGTTTTCAAATTTGTAGGCTGGGAAGCAACGCGTAAAATGCAATGGAGTTTCAGCTCCCACTGCTTTTAAATGTCTCTCTATAACCCATTCTAAACTTTCTTCATCATCGTTAATCCCAGCAACCACGAGATTTACAATTTCCACGTGCAATCCAAGCTTTTTAGCTTCCGCAGCGTTTCTCCAAACCCTTTCCACATTCGCACCCCCACAATATTTCCTATAAACTTCGCTGTTGCCTTTGATGTCAATTTTTAACCCGTCCATCCCAGCCTTACATAGTGCCTTTAGAACTTCCAAGGTCATGTAACCATTCGAAACATAACAGCAATATTTCATCCCATTCTCTTTACCAAATTTGAAAAGCGGAACTGCCCACTCAGACAGGAGTGTGGGTTCCTGAAAGCTTGCACATAAACCAATGTCACCGTTGAGGATGGCTAATTCAACAATTTTCTCTGGCGGATAGTAAGTGGCTTTCGTTGGATTCGGTTCCACTTTTGAAAGGTGAAAATTTTGGCACCATACGCAGTCTAGATTGCAAGACCATGTTGAAAACGTGAGGGCTGTTGACCCTGGCCAATAATGGAAAAACGGCTTGATTTCTATGGGACGGCTTTCAAGTGCGCTTATGTCACCATAGACAAGTGTGTATAGCTTGCCGTCCACGTTCACTCGGGTTTTGCAGAAACCTTTGGAACCTAGAGGGATTTCACATCTTCTTTCGCACAAACTGCATTTGACTTTATCATTTGGCAGTTTTTCATAAAAAAGAGCTTCTTGAACGGTTGGATAAGCAGTTAATTCTGGCATTAGACACTCAAGATACAATTGATTTATCTCTTTAATTATGCTGTGATACTTTTGAAGTGTTCCCAGCCTTTCGGCTCTATAACTTGTCTTTTTCCATCAATTTCTAGGAGGAGTTTTCTTTCAGCAGTCACTTTACCAATTGGCAAAAGTTTTCCGCCCACTTTTTCGGCTGCTTCTTTGGCTTTTTTCCAAAGCTTAGGCTTTATTGTCAAGACGAGCTCATATTCTTCTCCGCCGTAAAGCGTCAGCTCAAACTCGTCGATTCTGTTGATCTTGGCGAATTTCTTCACTCCGTCAGCTGATGGAAGCTTGTCTATCAAGAAACCTACTTTACTTGCCCTTGCAATTTCATTAAGACTCCAAGCTAAGCCGTCACTTGAATCAATAGCAGCCGTTACAGCTCTTGACTGGCTTAGAGCTAAACCTTCTCTCAATCGAGCGTACGGCATGAAAACTGATTCAAGAAAAATTCCACGAATCTTTTTGGGCGCTTCAAAATTGTCGAGTAAGATTTTCAAGCCGGCAGACGTTTTACCAAAAGAACCTGTAACAGCTACGATGTCTCCTGGTTTTGCACCGCTGCGCAACATCATCGAGTCTTTTTTGGCTATTCCGAAAAGTGAAATGGTAATCACTAGGTCTGAGGCTTCATTTGTGTCTCCGCCTATAACATATGCATTGTATTCGCGTGCTCCTGCGTTTAGTCCTCTTCCAATTTCTATGATCTCTTTTTTCGCTAATCTTCTAGGTAATCCAAGCGAGACAAGCATCACCTTCGGTTGCGTGCCTTTTGCTGCAAAATCGCTGATGTTCATAACAACTGCTTTACGGGATGCTTGCCAAAGACTCATGCTTGGTGGGACATCAGTTTTGTCTACTAACATGTCTGTCTTAAGAATCAGCATTAGACTATTGTCTAGTGGATAGGCTGAAACATCGTCGCCAAAAGGAATCGGCATCTGAGGCATTCTATCTAGTTGCTTTAGGATCAATTCAATTATCTCTCTTTCTCTAAGCGTTCGCAAATTAGTCAAAATTGTGCACCTTTACATTTATGAATAGAATTTTTGGCTTAAATATTCTGAGTAAATCTAGCACTGTTACGAGATGTTGAGGATTTTCCTTATTTCTGTACAAAGGTGGCATTTGTTGATGTAATTAGTTTCTTGAAATTCGTAAACATGTGTTTTGGGAAGTCTCAGTAGTCCTATTGGGCCATCTTCTACTAGAGTTTTGATGATGGAATCTTTCCGCCAATCATATTCTTTTATTATTCGGCTTAATGGTGTTTTTCCTGCGTTTCCGATAGATAGGTTCCAGCAGATGTTGACTGAGCCAGAAGGTTCGATGCATATGCTGTCTGGATTTGTAAGCGGATTACCTAGGATGGGCTCACCTTCGCAGGGTCCATGTAGTGGCGTGCTCTTGAAAAATTCGCGCAGGTTCTGCACTGCGCGTCCTACAGGCATAATCTTAAAAATGTTGGCTTCTATTCCTATCGGCTCTAACTTTTTCAGTATTCGCTTTGTTTCTTTGTCGTATTCGTTTTCTGCGTCTATGGATTCGACAACGGCTACATTCCACTTGATATTTTCTACTCCAGCCCTTACCAGAGCCAATGCTGCGTTCTGCGGATACTCAATTGGTATGTGTTTTGCGTGAAAGGCGTCAACGCTCATGTTTACTTTGTTTAATCCAGCGGCTTTTAGCTTCTCTGCCCATTTCTCAGCTTTCTTCCTGTCTTTACCCCAAACTCCATTCGTTATCATGTCAATACTTGGAATACCCAGCTCGTGAGCCTTCTTGAAGACAGCTATCGCCAGCTCTGGATAAAGCATTGGTTCTCCGCCAAACGCCATGAAAGATTCAAGGTCAGATACAGCAGCTGCTTCAGACAGATAATTATACGCGTCTTTAATATCCATCACATCCTTTCTTGATGGGGATGCCTCTGCTTGACAGTGAATACACTGAGAACTGCATTTTCTAGTAAGCGTGAACTCTAGACGTCGAAGATTCATTTAGATTCACTACACATCTTTCAGAAATCCCTGTTTCGTAATGAATTCCATCAATTTCCTGTTCGCAGTTTTTATGAACCTTTCCGTGTAATGATTTGAGTATGCCTCTCCATATGTTCTTTCTTTAGAAAGTTTCTCAACTGCCTCTTCTGAAGCTTCTTCCCCACTACGCCTCAAAGTACTAGAGATACGTTTCTTCCAGTACGTAGAAACATTTTCTGCACTCACGTCTTTGTAACGGTTTTCACAAACTATCACGCCATAGTCCCATTTTTCAACTCTTTCAGGCTTCGCCTTCGGGTAGCCAATACATACAATGGACAGAGCCAAGCAGTGCTTAGACAGTTTCAGAATTTCCCTTGCCTTTTCTGCATGTTCAATAACAGACCCAATTATAACGCTGCCTAATCCAAAAGCTTCCGCGGCTATAACCATGTTTTCAAGCGACAACGCAGCGTCCAAGACACCAAAAGTGTAAGGGAGAACACCTGTGAAATCATACTCAACTCCAGTCAACTTTGCAGCCTTCAAGTGACGGTGAAGATCGACGCATATTACAATCCACACTGGAGCATCATTCATGAACGGCTGATTTCCGCATAGCTCGTACAAGCGTTCCTTAACGGTTTCATCATTCACAACTATGAACGTTCTGGGCTGAATGTTTCCAGCCGAAGGCGCTCTAATTCCAGCAAGCAAAATATTCTCCAAAATTTTTTCAGGAACCTTTCTGTTTTTGTCAAAATTTCTAATAGAAGTTCTCTCCAAAATAAGGCTTAGCAAACATGAGCTTTCCATGAGAATCCATCCAGCAAGGATAACTCCGAACATCTTAAAAATAAGGGTTCCCTTCACTAACTGCGAGCCTCGGTAGCTCAGCTAGGTAGAGCGGCTGCCTCGTAAGCAGCAGGCCCCGGGATCAAAGCCCGGCCGAGGCTTCAATTTGCATTAAAGTCAATGATTATTGAAAGTTTTTATATGGACCGAGTGAAGGTGGAGTATGGAGAGTTTGGTTAATGCTTGACATAATTATAAAGAACGGATGTGTTGTTGACGGAACAGGAAATCCGTGGTTTAAGGCAGATATTGGCATAAAAGATGGGAAAATAACCGTAGTCGGAATCTTAACCGCAGAGACTTCAGAGAAGACAATAGAGGCTGAAGGGCTCATGGTGTGTCCTGGCTTCATTGACATGCATTCCCACTCAGATTTTTCGCTGTTGATAAATCCAAATGCAGAAAGCAAAATCAGACAGGGCATAACGACTGAGGTCATTGGTAACTGTGGAGGCTCTGCTGCACCTTTGGATGAAGCTGCAAAAGAGGAAATCAGGAAAACAACGCCGTCGATAGAAGAAGCCAAATTGGAATTGAATTGGTCCACCATGGGTGAATACATGAGCCGACTAGAGCGTGAAGGAGCAGCCCTAAACGTTGCGCCTTTGGTTGGAAATGCCAACATAAGAATGCTTGTGATTGGACAAGAGAACAGACTACCGAGCAAGGACGAACTCGAAAAAATGAAAAAGGCATTAGCTCAAACCATGAAAGACGGAGCCTTCGGACTGTCTTCTGGACTAATATATGCACCGAGCTGTTACAGCGACACGAACGAGTTGGTAGAACTTTGCAAAGTCGTAGCCAAATTCGGCGGAATATACACTTCCCACATAAGAGGTGAAGGAGACAGACTCTTGGACTCCGTGAAAGAAGCAATAGAAATCGGCGAAAGAGCGAACGTGCCTGTAGAAATTTCTCACCACAAAGCAGTCGGCGAGGCCAACTGGGGAAAGGTAAAACAAACACTCAAAATGATAGAAGACGCAAGAAATAAAGGGCTAGACGTCACGTGCGATGTTTACCCATACACAGCTGGAAGCTTTGGCTTAGATGCGATGCTACCACCATATGCACACGAAGGTGGCGTAGATATGCTGATAAAGAGATTGAAGAACCTGGAAGCTCGCAAAAAAATTAAGACTGACATGAAGAAAGACGATGAGAGCTGGGCAAGTCAACTAAAAGACGCTGGATGGGACGCCACAGTCATAGCAGATTGCAGTGGACACCCAGAATATGAGGGAAAAAAGATTTCTGAAATTGCTGAAACGGAGGGAAAGGACGTGTTCGATTTTGTCTTTGACTTATTGATTGAAGAAATGGCTTCCGTAAGTGTTATACGATTCTTGATGCGTGAGGAGGATGTCCGCACTGTTCTCAAACATCCTGCATCAGCCGTAGGAACCGATGCTTCTGTAAGGGCGCCTTACGGCGTATTATGCAAGGGCAAACCGCATCCAAGAAGTTACGGAACCTTCCCAAGAGTGTTAGGTAAATACGTAAGAGAAGGAGGCTTACTGACCTTCGAGGAGGCGATTCGGAAAATGACTATTCTGCCAGCTCAAAAATTGAAACTGAAAGATCGCGGACTTGTCAGGGAAGGACTGTGGGCGGATGTAGTAATCCTAGATCCAAAGAGGGTTGCAGATAGGGCTACTTACGCTGAGCCTCATCAATATTCTGAAGGAATAGAATGTGTTCTAGTAAACGGAAAAGTCGTAATAGAGCATGGTAAACACGCGGGAACTCTATCGGGACAAGTGCTACGATTATCTTAGGAAACTCTGTTGAAACGCTTCTTCTCTCGTCTTTGTGACGTTTCTGATTGAGGAAAGTTATGTATCTCTGTTGTTCGTGGAGAGAGAAATGTTTATTAAATATTAATATTACAGATATAAATTGACCGTACAGAAGGATGAATCATGCCTCCATTTCACGCACATGACGAGAAACTGAAATGCCCCTACAATGGGTGTTCAAAATCTTTCGACAAACCAACAGTCTTAACTGATTCATCCACAGTGCCAAGGCAAACATATTACGCTTGTCCCTATTGCATGTCAAAGCTGGACATAACAGTGGAGAACATGAAAATTGTGAGCGTCAAACCAACTGAGTACCCAACAGTCTTTGACTCACCGGCAAAATGCGCGCGCTACTTCGGATTCCTTAACTCAATTCCCAAGAACGCTGCAATCCCAGATGAATGCCTAATCTGCCCAAAAGTGCTCCAATGCACCGTCAGAAAGCAGTAGCAAAACTATAATACATACTTCTTTTTGGGAGAATGTTTTAAATTCAGCTTTTAGAATTTCTATTCGCAAATGCCAAAGTGTAGTCTTGGGGCTGTCGGCTAGCTTGGTCTAGGCTTGGAGACTTGGGCTCTCTAGACCCCGGTTCAAATCCGGGCAGCCCCATCACAGGACTTGAACCCAACTGGGTGCAAGTACCCACAATCTACTGTAACGGGTATTTACCAGCAAAAACATGGCCACAGCATACTTGGCGAAAGTTCTAATTTCTCTCGGGCTACCAAAACAACTATAACTCGACTATCTTTTCGTTATGATAGTTGGGGAGTCTGCTTCTCGTGCGCTGTTCAAACTGCGGAAAGTGCTGTGAAAAAACGGAGATGGAGCTTTCAAGCAAGGACATCGAAAGATTAGAGAAAAAGGGTTATCGCCGAGAAGAATTTGCAGTTATAGCTGGTGGTGTGGCTCGGCTCAGAAACGTTGGCGGATGGTGTTATTTCTACAGTCTCGCTGATAAGAAATGCCGAGTTTATGGGAAAAGACCCTTGGGATGTTATCTTTATCCTGTTGTGTATCTGATGAATGAGGGTGCCGTGGTTGATGAATTATGCCCAATGGGACAGACTATTTCAGAACAAGAATTGAGAACGAAAGGAAAAATCCTTGACAAACTCTTGAAAAAGATGGACAATGAAAGAAAGTGCAAATAGAACGCTATTTTTTGATATGCTCTAGATGTGAACTTTCAGGTGCACATGGGTTTCTGCGCGACTGCGAATCTCATGTAGAAAAGTGGTGAGGGCTTCTTTTCGAATGGCTAGAAAATAATTTTATAATTGGAAAATATTTCGGAAGACTGCTCGCTTTCTAGGGGAATAAAATTAGACAGGTCGATGTGGAAAAAACAATAGTTTTATTTAACTATTTCAGCGTTTGCGGCTCTACGGCCTATCCTCGTGATCTTTATTTTCACATGGTCTCGAGGCTTTGCGTTGGCAACGAATATTACGAAACCTTGGATTCTGGCTATGCCTTCTCCTTGGCTGCTCGTTTCCGTTATGTCCACTTCGTATTCCTTTCCCATCTCAACTGGACAGGGCTTAAAGCCCCCACCATAACCACGTCTTCTCTCATAACTCATAGGGCGTCTTCCTCCTTTCACATTTGTGATGATAATGCTCACTTATAAGACTTTAAGTGTTCCATAGCGCGCGCTCAAGCTTGGAAAAGCGCTACCCACAAACTAAAAGTGAAACTTCGCGGTATATCCGTACTGTGGAAGGGTTATGAGTAAGCCTAAGTTTTTTGATAGGCCTGAATGCCGGAGCTGTGTTTTTAAGGGAGGTAGCTACTGCTGGAGGCAATGCCCATACAATATTTGGCGGAGAGAACCATTTTAAATTATAGTGCACACTCACAGAAAAAAAGGGATGTGCAGGAGGCCTCTATACACTGGCAACATAAGGCTTTTGTAAAGGGCATATAAGCATCCGCCACACTATAATAAGCGGTGTTTAATGCCGAAGACTAAAGCCATAATAAAAATTCAAAACGTTGTTGCTTCTGCCACGTTAAACCAGAAAGTTGACTTAAACGCTGTCGTGAAGAGTAATCCAGGAGTTGAGTATCGTCCTGAACAGTTTCCTGGACTAGTGTTTAGGATTAAGAGACCGAAGACAGCCACGCTGATTTTCAATTCTGGGAAAATGGTTTGCACGGGAGCGAAATCGGAAAAGGAAGCACGTAGGGCTGTTATGAACGTTGTTAAAGAGTTGAAAAAGGGTGGAATAATCATTATCAGCAAGCCGGAGTTAAAGATTCAGAACATCGTTGCCTCCGCAAGCTTAGGCGGAAGAATAGAGTTGGAACAAGCAGTGGGCGCGCTTGAAAAAACCATGTATGAGCCGGAGCAGTTTCCAGGATTGATCTACAGGATGGCCGAGCCTAAGGTGGTCATACTTATATTCGCAAGCGGGAACCTTGTTTGCACTGGAGCGAAGAAAGAACAGGACGTTTATGACGCAGTGCATAAGCTTCACCGAAGCTTGGAGGAACAAGATCTCATATTCTACGAATAAAGCTTCATACGTTAATCGTCTATCGCCTTCGTTTGTACATTCCTCATCGTAGTAAAGTAGAACGCACTTGTATCCGAAAACAGTGGAAAGTGTTTTATCTATCATCATCATAGACCATGGTTATCAAGATATATTGGAGGAAATTAAATGGCTAAATGTAAAAAATGTGGAACAGTGGTTTCATCGCCTAAGAAGAAGTGGACGATGGCTGGACGCCCATCCAAAGCTGGAAAAAGAACTCAGTTGGAAATCGGCCTTTTCGACTGTCCAAAGTGCAAGAAGTCCTTCCGAGAAGTACTAAGCAAGAAGATTATTTAGGTACACCGAATACGGCCCAAAAAAAGGCAGAAGAAGTCGCAAGAAAAGCCGATGTGAGTGGAGAAAGGCATAAGGCGTCAATTTTGCACCCTCATTCTCCCATTTTTCAATCTCTTCTAACCTTTTCAAAAGCTCTTGTTCATCTATTTTTAAAACACGTCTTTCGATTATATAGAATAATATAGAATAAAGCGCGCGCATGAAACACCACTTCTTATAGTGAAGCCTTTAAACACCTATTATAAAGCCTTAGATTCAAGAGGTAGAGGTTTCCCACACAATCCCCTTTGGGCTTTCAGCGGCTTCACCAAAGCATCACCTGCTCCAACGTAAAGGCATCCTGAAAATTTGAGAAGAAAGCAAAGATGACTAGTCCGGTAATTCTAGCTTCAGCTGCCTTTTCATGGTCTTATAGCGGTTTCTCACCGTGACCTCAGTGACGCCTGCTGCTTCGGCGATGTCCTTCTGTGTCTTCTTCTCGTTGTTCTGCAAACAAGCAATGTACAGTGCTGCAGCAGCCAATCCCGTAGGATCCTTTCCGGCAGCAGCCCACTTCTTTCTAGCTTCTCGAAGAATCTGTATAGCAATTCCCTGCGTCTTGCCCGAAATTCCTGTTCTTTCAGCGATTTTCGAAACGTACGTGAGGGGGTCAGCGATGGGCATGTGCATATCAAGTTCACGTAGCAAAAGTCGGTAGCAACGGGCGACGTCCTTTTTATCGACTAGACTTGCCTCTGCGATTTCATGAAGTGCTCTTGGGGTCCCACTTCCGCGGCAAGCCGCATAAACCGCAGCAGCCGTTATGGCTGCGATAGACCTTCCGCGGACTAGGCTCTTATCTAAGGCTTTACGGTAGATGACCGCAGCCTTCTCTTTGATTGGTCGTGGGATGTAGGCCTTGTCTGAGAGGCGGTCAAGCTCAGCCATTGCCTGGGCGAGGTTTCTGTCAACTGAAGAATGCACCCTAGAACGGATCTGCCATTTCCTCAGGCGCCACATCTGCAGGCGCGTTGATAATGGAAGTTTTCTTCCAAAGGCGTCGCGGTCAATTTGGCTTATGGCTGTTGACAAGCCTTTGTCATGGGCAGAATAAGATGTTGGCATCCCAACGCGGCTTCTTGAGGCTTTTTCTTCTTGGGTGAAGGCGCGCCATTCTGGTCCTTTATCCATAATTTGCCCGTATAAGACGAGTCCGCAGTCGCCGCAGACAGTCTCACCAGTATCATAATCATGGATAAGGTTTCCACTACCGCATTCCGGACACTTATCTCGCAACGTTTGCTGAGACCGTGCCACCTTCTTTCTTTTTTCCATTTTTTCTGTCTCTGTCATGTGGAGTATACTCATAACAGGATACCTTCGCAAAACGCAATTCCTCATATTACGTATCAGAATTTGAGCGATCTGATTGTTAGTCCGCTGCGCGCGCTAGGAAGGAGGATATTACCGGTTGATGCTTTGTTCGGCAGGGTTTTCCTACTCTTTTGTAAGGGTTATTTCCATTGTTGAGACCATCCGTGCTCTGTTTTCGCCTTCTCTCGGTGGCATCTCCTCTGTTCCTATCGCGATTTTGCTTATTTTTAGGTCTTTTAGGAAGCGATTTCTGGTTATTTCAGCTACATCAACTGCCGTGGTGATCGCTTGTCCTCGGGCTTTCAATGTTATTTCCTTAGCATTGGATGCCGATAGGCTTGTGATAATCGCTAGAACATAGTTCATTACTGGTTTACTTCCAATGAAAACAATTCCCGATTTTTCAGCCATTTTCCATCACTCCTTTCATCATTGATTGTAACGTGTAACGTTGCTGTTTTCTTTCTTTCCTTCAACAACAGAACGCTACTGCCCCATATTACGCAAACTTCCTTATAAACGCGATTAAACAACAGAGCATCCCGAGGATATTTTCGCGCTGCTCTCAGGCGGTCCCGCGACAAAGAAACAGGCTGGTTTATCTTCAACCACCCAAACTTTAAGTGAACCCACCAAGTTTTTACCACAAACAAGAATAGAAACAGCCATCAAACAAACTCTAAAAACTCTTGAAAGTAGAAACAGACAACCAAAAGAACACGAAAGACTCTTAAGAAGACTAGCCAACAAAACCGACCTTTTCAACTCAACAGAAACAAACCTCTACATCCTAAAAATGAAAGGTGAACACGGCAAAACACTATCCAAAGGCTACATTAAAAGATACATAGACACCTACGATATATTCTGCGAAGCAAACCAAATACCCTACGACAAACCCAAAATCCGATACCAACCGCCAATTCCGATAATACCAACAACTGAAAACGTCAACGAAATAATAAACTCAGCATCACTAAAATATACTTGTCTATTCAAAATAATGACCGAAACCGCAGTAGAACCCGCAGAACTACACCGAACAGCTATAACCCAAATAGACAAAGAACAGGGAACAATAAGCATAATAGGAATAAAAGGACACGCTAACAGAATCTTTAAATTGAAACCACAAACCGCCAACATGCTCCGCAACTACCTATCAAAACACCCAAACGAAGAATACCCATTTCCAAACCCAAAAACAATGGGTGAAAACTGGAGAGCCACACGAACCAAAGCATCCCGCAAACTATCCAAACCAGAACTAAAAACCGTGCTACTAAAAAACCTACGAAACTACGCAGGAGCAATTTTCTACAAAACAACAGGCAAACACGACCCAATCGCAACCATGCGATTCATGAGACACAAATGCTTAGAGACTACACTTTACTACATCAGAACAATAAACCTAGACGAACCCGAAGAATACACAACCAAAGCCATACAATTAGGAACTCCCGAAACACTAAAACAAATCATGGAATTATCAGACGCAGGATACGAAAAATTCACCGAAGCAGACGGATACCAATACTTCCGAATACGCAAATAACTCCCTTTTTTGAATCAAACTGGCATTAAACCTTTCGTAGGACAGAAAAACTAATAATTCAAAACAGATTATGATTCATGAGAGGAGATAATAAGGAATTGATGTCAGAGATTGACAAAATTATTGAAGCAATCATTGGATTGTTCGTCATATGCCTGTTAGGATACGTATTCTTTTTAGTGTTCATGCAACTATCACCAGTCTTAGCAGTCGTTTTCGTTATTGCCATAGTATTAATCGTGATTGGAATGATTCTTGGAATATTAAGAAGGGAATAGCATTGTCAAGAAGAAGAAAAGAGGAATTAAAATGGCTCTATTGGTCGCTAACTATTGTTGGAACGTTTATTCTTGCAATTATTGTAAAATTAGTTGTCGATTCATTGTTTGCTTCGAACAACACCATATGGATAGCCTATTTTGTTCTTGCTCTAGCATTCCTCTTATACGCTCTCTACAATGAAATAGATAAAAGACGTTCAAAACGATAATTCTATTTGCTTCATTTTTGCGTCTATCTATCTTTTCAAAATCAAATAAATACAAATAACGTCAAAAACCAAAACAAGCAACAGCAACAAACAACTCTAAAAAACTCATTTCTAAAATTCAAACCACCTTGAGACGTAAGGCGTTCGCCTTACTTCTGCAACGTTCCAGAAGACACAGCAACAGCAAGACTACAACATCACCCAAAGGTCTATGCTCACCGCTACCCCGACCCACTACCACCGACCACATCAACGTAATTAGCCACACCAACCCCATCGAACTCATCATCTGCAAACACAGGTAAATACCCATCAACACCAATATCTCTTACAATGAAACGCTTACCAACATAAACAGACCTAACCATCTCTTCGCTACACACAGGACACAAAACCTCAATGTCCAACTTCACACTCTCAAACTTACGATTACCACAATTTCCCCACCACGTGACACAATGGAAGCGTTTAACACCAACCCTAACAGTCGCATGATTAAGCTCATACCACGCAGTACCAAAAACAGTCTTGCGAACATCATGAACCTTTACTAGATAACCATCATTCGCAAAACCCCTCACTTCACGACCTTTAAGACCACTGCAAGAACGACAATCCTCACGCTTATGCCTACAATCACGACAACGGTCAAAACCACCCTCTACATAACCAAGAACATGATAATGCGGACTCCAAACCAAAACTTGACGCTCTTCATCAATACGATAACCGTGAAAAACCATACACCCACCCAAAACTCCACGGTCTTTTAAAGCATCCCGACACTTCTTTCTAAAAACCGACTCTGGTAACTCACGGTCAGCAACAGCAACAGACCCCGTAATATGCTCAACCTTATCAAAACCACGTTTCTTACCCGCAAGAAACCGACCTTCAATACTACGAGCTTCTCTAACACTCCAACCACGAATAAAACACACAGGACACGTAGGTTTATGACACCAAAAATGCCGATGACGAACAACCACCTTACCCGAACAATCCACACCATTCAAAATCTTACCCTCATGACCCGCAACATTCTTACAAACCGTAAAACCCCTTGACACACCGCAAAATTCCGAACTCCTCACCCCACGACCAACAGGCTGATAATTTTCATGCCCCTTATCATCAACAGGCAAATACCAATACCTCTTCGCTAAAATTTGCCTATTCAAACTCACACGCTCAGCAAAACTCCTATTTACAGCCTCAACAGACGGAGTCAAACCAAACCCCCCTTACGCAAACTCTCAAACATTACCTTAATCATCGCCCCATCACGAAAGCAACCAACGTCAAAACGTGGACACACCCAAAGCAAAACCCCATTAGTGCTACTTGAAAAACAAGAACCACGCACCTCATTATCACATGGCTTATGGTCACACAAACAGGAAAGACCTTCCTTCCTATAAATCTCATCAACTTCAGCCCAAAACTCTTCGTCTTCCTTCTCCATCCCACGCTCAAACCTCTTATAATGAGAACACTTAAAACACCTATCCATTACGTAAGACCCCTTAGTTTTACGAAAAGAGCACAATACGTCATCAGAAAAGACGCAACGCCCTATCTTATCAGAACTCAAAAATCATCCCAACCACAACCACCTTAAAAATTGATACGGTAGAGAAAAAATGTACAAACCACTGGGAAACACGATTTTTGCCAACCCACGTGTTGCCGTAGTGAAAACCTACAGCTGATGAGTTTCTGCACCTCATCATTCCGAGACGTTCACGCCTATTTATCCGAGAAAATACACTTCAACCATCACAATAACAACAGCACAAGTTCCATATAAATCTTCTTAATCTATCTTATGAAAGGCGTAACCGCAGTAAAAATATCCGAATGAAATGCTCAACGCTATTTTGTTGAACCGCAGGACATTGCCTTCATTTCATTCTCCTCTTTTCAGATATAAAGACACCAAATATGAATAGGTATGATGAATGAATTAGAAATTAATGAATACACCATCTAACGATGATTTAGAGTCACATCAAGAGCCTTTCTACGCACAGAGCAAATATGAACCACATTGTTATCAAAGACAACATTGCAGAAACCATCACAAACAACCTCTTTACTCTTAACAGGACACAATCGCAGAGACTTTTTACTTTTAGTCACAATATCTCCCCCTTTTACGATAAAGTCAATCAACCATAACCTACGACAGACAAACTATATAATGAAAAAGTAGTAGTAACCTAGAACGCTTCAAGAATAAGCCAACCATCCTTAAACTCCCAACGCCTCTTTTTATAAGCAGACAATTTAATCAACTGCTTCAAAGGAACAGAATCAATACGAGAACCTTGCTTACGAACTTTAATAAACAACCGAATCTTAGACATATTCAAACGCCCCCGCACAACCACACACCGTATTAGACAAAATTAACATATAAAACTTCCGCAAGAAGCCAAATTATCAAAATACACGGTAAACGCTTAAATACTAAGCCACCCTATTACTACAAGAGGAAAACAAAAATGGAAAACCCAAAGCAAGAAACACACGGTATCGCCACAAATCCCATGGCAACAGACACACAAAAACAAGAAAAAATACTAAGGATAACGACTGGTTTATCTTCAACTGGAGACTCCAACCAGACCAACTGGAAGGCTTTATCCTAAACCAAAAGCGCCGTGTTCTTGAAAAACTGGAAATCCGGGTTGAATACGAGAAAAGCCACGAGTTTTACAGCTGCCAAACGCTAGGCTGCAAGCGATTCCCTTTCGAAGAGGCATTTGAGCTTCTCTTTAAATGTCCCGCCTGCAACAACCCAATGATGTACCTCAACAACGACCGGATCGTTGAGATCCTGACCCGAAAAATTGAACAGAAAAAAGTTCTGTGAGCGTTGAAATGTTAGAGAATTATTCCATCCGCGCATTTGCCAAGCATTGCTGAAACCATTCTATCTTATATTGTACCTTCATCAGAGAATGTGGGGTCATTGATTGAAAGATCCTGTGTGCGGCGCTGTGCTTGACGGAAAAAGCAAATTTCAGGATAAACTTTGAAGGAGAGAAATACTACTTCTGCTCCGCGAGTTGCAAGAGAAAACTCAAACGTCATCCAAAGAAGTTCGTTAAATAATTTACGCCTCAAATCTGCTCACGCGCATTCTAAGAACACAGTTGTAGCAGTGAACCTAAACTAAGCAACACGGGTGCTTTCAGCGGCTTCACAAAAGTATCGCCTGCTCCAATGCAAAGACGCCCCGAAAATGTGAGAAAAAGGGAGAGTAACCTATCGTTGTTAGCTCTCTATTTCGTTTTCTTTTTACTTCCTTTTTTCTTCTTTCCAGTTGCACTTTTAGGCATGATTGCGACCTCAAAATCTACAATTATCAGCGATTTCTACATATATAATTTCGTATGCACTTGTTATCTTAGCACATCATCCAAAATTTGCCCAAATATAGTTGATCTAAACAGACAAAAAAGGGTAAGAAGAATTTATGAGAGAATGTCACCATTCGTCTCTTCAAATCCTTCCTCTTCTGGTTTTTCTGGTTCTTCCTCTTCAAGTGTATATCTCATTTATTTTCCTCTCCTTGTTTCGTTCTAGAGGCACACCCAATAGAACACGGGACACCTATAACCAATTCGATAGAATCCCTCAATGTTTCTTTCCTGTCAATACATGCGCAGATGAATTATCAGAACAGGTAGTTCTGACAAGCACTTCAGCCCGGCACGATCATATTTTGTATTCTACGTTCGTACATGATGATCGCAATTGTAAGGGATAATGCTAACAATGACATTAGTCGCGTGTAGCCACCATACAGGTACACCATACGCGCGAGCTTGACTTTATAACTAAGCTTATATCCACTTATGCTACTAAGGTCTCTAAACTAGAGGTTGTCCAAGATGTCAACTCACGTCGCGAAGACTCCTCCACCAACCAATCTGCCTTGCCAAAGGTATTGGACGAGCCTCCGCTCTGAATGTAAAAATTGCAAGGATAAAATGAAGTGCTCAATGTACCTCACATACTGGAAGAAACATCAAAAACTTATGAGGAAATGAAAACGACTGTAGAAAAGCTCTAAACAAGGATTTGCACGATCGCCTTAGAACATTCATACGTTGCTTTGCATACTATTAGTTACAAAATCTTCGGGCATAGAGTATTATGGCACAAAAACCAGAACGACAAGCCAAAGAACCAGCAGCAGCAACCAAACTAATGATCGACAGGTCATCTGAGTTTAAATTCCACGTAGCCTATCCCGCCTATTCTCGCTCATGGGACAAAACCGCCTCACAAGAGACCGAGACAAAGTGGAATGAAATCATATAGTCACTCTCAAACCAAGAGATAAACTATTCAACCTTTTACGAAAAAATGGGTCAACACCCAGGAAATAGTTCCAAACACTATGCTTGGTCCAGAGATACCATAGTGACTCAGAGAAAGAGGGACTGGCGAAAAATAGAAGCGAAAGACGCAAGGAACGCAAGGCACAGACGAAAAAGCTGAGGATTACGCGAAACATGCATCAATACTGACGCACTAATTATTTTTGATGACGCTCACTTTTCCGCCTCTGCCGACCTTTAACTGACGTACACCTCTAAATACAATAACATTTGCTTTTTCAATTTGAATGAGGTCACCCGTAGAAATTTCATCTATTTGTTTGTTCCATAAAGGCAATTGGATGGTTCCAGTTTCGTCAGTAACGAGGACGTTTGCCACATTAGCGTAGAAACCAAAACGGGTTGCGACGAGCCTTGGTTGAGATACTTCGAGAACCCTTGCCTTTATGTTAATGCGTTTCATTCCAACCCTTAAATCTTTAATCTGAGGGTGTTTTGATTTAGCCTCTTGGGCTGGGTTTCTTATAGACAATAGTCTATACGTAAACTCTTTGAGTGGATTAGCTTTTGCAAGAATGTGCGTAGGTATATGAAATTGTGCAACCACTTTAGGACCACTGGTTATGAGAAAGATTGCGTAATCTCGTGTCTTTACTCGGCATTTAATCGATAGTTCTCCACACGTAGCTTCTTCATGTTCAAAAGCATCAAGAAAACTACTAAAAAATTTGTCTGAGTCAATTCCGTGTTTCAGTGAAGCTCTAGCGAGATACTCGAGAAGCCGCATGTCATAGTATGAGTGGTGCCAGCCGGCGGGTCTTCCTCGTGTAGTCCATACTTTGCTTCGCATTTTACCTGTTTCCTACTCTCGTGTTAACGTGATTTCGATCGTTGAAACCATCATTGCTTTGCTTTCGCCTTGGTGGCATTTCTTCAGTTCCTATGGTGATCTTGCCTATGCTCAGTTCCTTCATGAATCTGCGTCTGGTTATCTCGACAGCAGTAGTTATTGCTTGTCCTCTCGCCTTCAAAGTAACCTCTTTAGCGTTGGACCCGGTGAAACTTGTTATAATCCCCAACATGTAATCCATCGGGGCTTTCTCCTCACGTATATGACGTTTGGTTCTCCAGATAAAATTTAACTCCCTCTTGTCGGTGTTGGTAAATGCAATAGGTGAGCCTGACTTTTAAACATCACTAGCGCGGACTTGAACCCGTTTGGGTATGGGGACGGGCAGACTTATCATAGAATAGTCTAGGGCGTTGCTAAATCGAATTGCTTGTGTCAATTTCTGCTCACCTCCTAAGCATAATTGCATTCTCCTAATACTTCCACACACATAATCATGGGCATCTAGTCAAGCCAAAGCACAACCAAACGAGTTCATGTCAATTCCCCGAATTTAGCAACACACTTGCGCGCGCTATATTGCCCAAAAGAATTAATTAGGACTGAAAAGACATAAAGAAGTGATAAGAATGGTAGAATACGTTAAAGGAAGCAAAACCGACAAGTGGCATTGGTGCAGGAATTGCACACAATATCCTATGTATATCTACCTAAGACGCTCTCATAGACCACGTTCAGACCTCTGTAGTCAATGCAAAGCAAAGGAAGACAACAAAGATTGCACAACGTAAAGACCTGACCTCCCATGGTTTAAGATTGCCATTCTAAAAAAGTCTGCTTTTATCTGATTCATTATCGACTAGCCGTTTAAATTGTGATTAAGCCAGTTCTTACTCGCAAATTGATAGTAAAAAGAAAAGTTTGAACCGAGAGTTTGAAGCTATCCCGGGCTACCATAAAACCTTGATAAAACAATCTTTTGAACTCTCACATCGGAGGCATGTGTATTTTGTAAGCGATATCTCACGTATCAGTCTCGTTTTTTGTATCTCAAGTACAAGCTTGAACAGCCATCAACAAGCTGAAGCGTTCCTTCTGATGGCCGACTGCGTAGCGGTGGTAAGGGACACAGCTTGGGAGAAGGAGGCGCTTGCCTTAGGTTTAGACGCTGCCGTGAAGGCTGACAAACTCGAATTTGCATCGTACTACATTCAGCGTTCAACAGATCTTGAGCAAGGAAGAAATACGCTCATAGCGGAACAAGAACCTGGAAAACTGAAAAGACCACCCATGTTCCCATGGCACAAAGAACCCTCGCACTTCACGGCAATAACGCCCAGATTGCATAAGACCAATGATGGCGATGGAGAAGACCACGCTAAGCCCTAATGAGGGAACAAAGTCTTAATCATGGGTCAAATTCACCCGCGGAGTTCAATTCCAGTCGGGCTATCTCTTGAGTAGCAACTCGTCTGAAAAATTGACGAATGACGCTGAAAGCTTCTCTGGGCGCCTGGCTGCAACTCTCAAGTCCAATCTTCCAGTTTTCAATGTGGTTCTGAACCCCCATTTGGGTTTGGGGAATGGGCAGCCCCACTCAATCTGTGGTTTTGAGGACGCAATGTTTTCTTTATTGAAATGGGTAAGGTCGATAGCCCAATTCTACTAATTTATTTAGTGTTTGATCTTGTCTTATTACTGTTAGAATTATGTTTTCTTCAGGTAAAGTCTTTTCTTCTAGATAGCTTGCTAAGTCGTCTATGTTTTTGATGCGAGTTCCGTTAATAGCTATTATTATGTCGTCTTTTAGGACTCCAGCGTTGTGAGCAGGGCTTGGATCTATGTAATCAACGACTCTCCAGCCATAGGTCACGTTGACTCCCATCTCTTGGGCTAGTTCGTAGTTCATGTCGGTTCCATTCAGTCCCAGATAGGAGTGGCGGTCATAACTGCCCTCCGTGATTAGGTAGTTTATCTCCTTGAGTATCGTATTTGATGGAACTGCGAAGCCTAAGCCCTGAGCATCTTCAACTATTGCTGTCGTAATTCCAACAACCTTTCCATAATAATTCAGAAGCGGACCACCTGAGTTGCCAGGGTTTATAGGTGCACTTGTTTGAATAATGTTGGCTATCGCAAAGCCTCCAGTGTATTCTTCTGTGATTATGGTTCTTCCAAGAGCGCTTATCACTCCAGTCGTCATTGAACCAACGAGGCCATATGGGTTTCCGATGGCTATCACTGGATCTCCAACCCTCAATGTCGAGGAACTTACGATCTCAAGCGGTTTGAATTCCTCTTGAGGAGCATTAACTAAAAGCACGGCCAAATCCGCGTATGGGTCGGTCCCATTTATTGCAGCTGCGTATCCGTTTCCATTTGAGAATGTTATGCTCATGCTCGTTGTTTCATGAACTACATGATAATTTGTTACCACTACTATTGTTCCTGAGTAATTGTAGACGAATCCAGAACCTTGAACAGTTCCTTGGCTTGTGATCCCACGGATCAAAACGACCGAGTCTCTGACGTTCTCAAATAATTCTGTTAGGGCTGTGCTATTTTGATAGATTGTGATGTTTTGGTAGGTAACGTTTTGGAATCCCCATAGTTTAGAAACTTGAGCTTTGAGGTTTGACGTCTCGCTTCTTAATTCACTGATTTGTTGAAAAGCTATGTAGTAGGTAATTAATCCCCCAACTATTAATCCCGCAGCAAATAGCAATATGAAAAATGCAGAAGATTTTGTATGAGGTTCACCAGATCCGCTCATGTTGTTCACCGTTCACACCGTTCAGACGGAAAATCGAACACTTGCTTAAAAAGATAATGTGCCGTCGCTTGTTTAAATGAATCTGGTCATTCCTCGAATGGTTTTATAAATATTAATAAAGCAAGAAAGACTGTTGCTGCCAATGCGATGACGAGAGGATTGTGTGGCGCGATGTCGTAGAGAACACCACCGGCGTAAGGTGCTATTATCGAGCTGAACATGCTCACTGTTTGAGGTATGGAAACCCAACGGGCTCTTATCGATTCTGGGGCGAGGGGTCCAACGGTGGCGCCCATTAGGGACCACGTTATGAAGGAGCCTCCGGCCAAGAAAGATGAGAGTATTAGGACGTAGAAATTGCTAAATGAAACAAGAAGCGTTAGTGAGAAACTACAGAAAGCCATTGAAATCGCGAGTGCATGTGATTTTCTTCTTCTATCTCCAAACTTGCCAAGGAGAATCCCAAGAATCGCTGAACCTAAAAAAGTAAATGAGCCTAAAACCCCTATTTCGAAATCGCTATAGTGGTATGCCTCTCCGAGGAATTTTGGAACGAAAGGACGGAAAAGCATTAAAATGAACATTACTGATGCAAAGAAAATAGAAAGTTTCAGCAATTTTCCTGCTCTGAGAAGTTTGAAGAATGAATAACGCTCTTTTGAAGGATGTCGTGCGTCTGTTGTTGCATGTTGGCTGCTGATGAAGGTCAATACTAAGCTAGCTATGGCATAGAGCGTGAAAGCCAGATAAAAGACAATCCACATTCCGTTTGTTCTAGCTAGATAACCACCCAAAGCTGGAGAAAAAATGTAACCGAAGGACCAGGCAGCTGATATTACTGTAAAAGTTAAAGTCAACTTGGTTTTATCTGCTGTAGTAACGATATAGGCTGTGCTTGTGGGTCCGCCAAGCCAAAAGCCCCATAAAATCATTCCTGGTATCATTTGAAGCCAGTTCCCGGCGATGGAGAAAATTATTGGCGCAGGTAACCACGCAATCCATCCTGCAATCATGATTTTTTTCCGGTCATATCTGTCAGCAAGTATGCCAGCCACAAGCAAGGTTAAAGCCGCCACTAAACTCATCACAGCGTAGAGTATTCCAACTTCTACACCACTGGCTCTAAGAGCTTCAGTCATATAATTGGGCAAGAGATAAGCGTAAAGTCCATCTCCAAAAGAGCCTGCAAGATTGGAGGCAAAGATAAGCTTCAAGTCTTTGTTTAGCACTTCGAAAGGAAAGCCCAGACTTAAGATCCTATGCTGTTTGGTCAAATTCAACGTTGAGCCTCTGGCCTGTCAGGTTTTGCTGGTTATCAAGCGAATGGATGATGATTTTTATTGTTTTCTGTGCACGAGGGTTATTTTCTTCTGTCAATTATGTCTAGGGCTTCGGGTCCTGTGCCGATTAGCGCAACTGGAATTTTGGTTTGTTTCTCAATCTCGCTTATGAACTGTTTCGCCTCTTTAGGTAGCTCTGTGTAGGTTCTCGCTCCTTTGCATTGTGGATGTACGCAGTCAAGTTTTGTTACAGCCGCTTGGGTTGCGCCATTGATCCTTACAGCTTTTTTGGCCATTTTGAAGTCAAATGGAGCAGAACGTCTATCGCGACCTGTTCCAGCAGCTTTTTCGAACCATCCTCGTTTCAAAGCTTCTTCCCTTGTTAATTCTCCAGGTAGCGGACCTGTGCCGACGCGAGTGATAAAGGCTTTAAACACTGTAAGCACATTGTCAACTCTTGTCGGACCGACGCCTGCCTCTGAGCATATTGCTGAGGCGCTAGTGTCTCTTCCAGTAACGTATGGATACGTTCCGTGGAAAAGTGAAAGTAGCGATCCTTGTGTTCCCTCCAACAGGACATTTCTGCCAGCGTCTATTGAAGTGTTAACTTCTGCTGAGACATCTACTAAGTAGGGCTGCAGCTCTGGAACATCCTTTGCAAGCTTTGCCGTTCTGCGAACACGTTCCTCGATGGCTGGTCCAACGCCCCATCCAGTGGTGCCTAAGCCCTTCAAATGTGCACTTGTCTTGTCTTGGGTTGAGTGTTTCTCTTCTATTATTGACGCTTGATGGTCTATGCCTATGCGATCATTCACGTTTGTTATCTCAACTTCTTCAAGAAATCTTGCGACGTGAATGTTTGAACCAGCGCCAATCAGCAAGCGACATTTCTCATAAATGAAGGCTGCTGGAACCATGTGTAACGCGTAACGTTTTCCCTCAATCCAAACGGTGTGGGCAGCATTTACAGACCCTGTTCTAACGCAGACGTCTAGCTTGTCATTTAAGGCTAAATAAGAAATTATTTTTCCTTTACCTTCGTCTCCCCAGAAAGCGCCAGCTATGACTGTACAAGGCATTTTATCACCATTGATAAAATTTATCGAAGGCTATTTAAGATTGTTTGCTAGTTCTATGTAAAAACGGGCCTAAACATCAACATCTAATTTTTATCACTGCTCAAGATTAGGCTCAAGTTTAGCAGCTCTGCCCATGCTATATTTCTCAAGGGTATTCTAAACACATTTCTTTTCCCGTAAGGAACACATTTAACAATTGTTTCCCTTTCGAATTCGCCTCTTAAAATTTCTGAGAAATGAACGTTTATTATCACTGAGCCATCTTTCAAGTGCAGGTTCACGTTCCTTCCTAAATACGACTTTGCTGTGTTTATGCCGAACTTCTCCATGCTTTCACCACTCTACATCCCTATTAGCTATTTTCCCCCAACATTTTCTGCAAACTGGCCGTCTTTCTCCTTTGAAAAGAATGTAAACTTGAATGTCATCTTTTTCACATTCCTTATTCCATGGATTTCTACAACGCTCCATTAACTTGTACCTCGTGTGCGGATGCACAGTAAAAACGCTTTGCCGATTTTCACTTTTAAAATCATCTACTAAGCAACATTCTCCTACTCGGGAGAGATAGGTTAAAGTGAAAACTTTATTCATAAACTTGTTTCTGATTCTTCATATTTTCAATGCCGTGCAGTTGAACATCATACTTCATATTTGAAGTAGACGGCTACAATTCCAGACCAATGTAACCTGAAGATATAGATATAAGTGGCCACAAAGTTAAATTTGAAATGTGGTACAAACGAAGTATGATTTGAGAGAGAGCTTAAAGAAAGCACTGAAGGCTTTTAAAACAGTAGCGTTGAGCCTTTTTTACATGGACTATCAAATAGATAGTGAAATCCAGATGGAGGATGAAAGGGCAGAACGCAAAGCAAAAGTGTCTAAGCTTAAGTTGAGTTTCGTAGTGCTTACAATAGCAACGATAATTTGGATGATGACGTTCTTCACTCTTCAGAAATATCTCTTCGTAAGCATATCCCTAGGCATACTTCTGTCTGCTGGTTGGCTGGGATTGCTTGTAGTGGTTGCCATGAAAAAGCTTTCTAAACAATAACCTATCCTCTTTTTCTATTGCTTAAAACGCGCATTCCATCATGGTAAAAAATATCGCACCAATAAACTCTTACCTCTGCACAATACTGAAGACTGAATTCAAACCGACGCTGTCACTGAATAGGGCAAATCATCTGAGAGGCACGCCAGTGCACCCTTAAGCCAAAAGTCACGATATTTTGGGGGCGTTAAAATTTTATGTACATGCGATGCACTACTTAGAGTTAATATACTTCATGGGGTTCCATTGTCAAGGGAGTGGAAAAGTTGAGTCAAAACAACATACGAGAAATTCTAACAAAATACAAAACTGTCGCCATCGTGGGGTTGTCACGAGACCCAACAAAAGACAGTTACAGAGTAGCCGAATATCTGAAGAAACATAGCTTTCACATTGTGTCAGTCAACCCCTTTGTAGATGAGGTTTTAGGCGAGAAAAGCTACAAAAGCCTGCTTGATTTGCCAGTCGGAGTGCAAAAAACATTGGATATTGTTGACATTTTCAGACCTTCTGCAGAAGTTTCGCCAATAATGGAGCAAGTGGTTCATTTGAAGAAGTCACATGCTGTGCCTTACGTTGTTTGGATGCAGCTTGGAATAACTAATGAACAGGCGGCAGAAACAGCTAGAAGGGAAGGCTTGACTGTGGTTATGAACAAATGTATAATGCGAGAACACAAACGTCTCTTCGGAGGCAATGGCAAATGAAATCTGTTCGAGAAACGTTCAGTAAATCTTAGCTTTTACGATTGAGAACATGTTCAGACTTGAATAATGCTCGGGGTTATTTTCTCCTTTGTCACTCTTAACAAAGCCACGGTCGGCTTAGTTACGAAGGAGGGAATAGGATTTGTTGGGCTTCCTGGGTTTATGAACAGAGTCTTTCCTTCCCATTTTATGTTGGAATTGTGTGTGTGTCCATAAACAAGCACGTCAAAGCCATTCTGTTTGGCGATGTCACGCATCTTCTTCATTCCGAAAAGCCCGCCAGGATCGTGCGCAACTCCGATTTTCCAGTCAAAAATCTTGAAAGAATTGAGTTTTGACAGTGCACCACTGACTTCTGGCCCGTCCATATTTCCATAAACAGCCAAAACAGGAGCAAGCTGCTCCAACTCGTCAATAACAGAAAGCTGCACCAAATCGCCTGCATGCACTATAAAATCTGCATTCTCAAAAGTTTTGAAAACCTCTTTCGGTATATTCCTAGCTCTTGCAGGTATGTGCGTATCTGATATTAAGCCGACAGTTTTTCCTAGATTATACTTATCTAGCTTGGGCAAAATTTGCGCTTGCTCACTGCTCATTAACGTCTCCTCCCTCTATCGTACATTTAACGCTTTACTAAAATAATAATCTAAAGGTGAAAAAGCATCCTGAAACTGAATATGGGATAACTCGCCCGGTTCCTTCTAATTCCAACCAGCAACGAAAAAAGAATCGATTTGGATAGGTAATGATATAAGCCTCAACGTGAGCTATACCGCAGAAAAAGCTTTTCCAGCAAATTGCTTTTTTCGAAAATGCTTTTTCTTGTCAGTTCTATTCCGTTTATCGTAGAAGACAGTTCTTGATGCAAGTTAGGCATATTAAGAATCTGTGAGCATTGTTCTTCCAACCATTTGACGTAGTCAATAGGATATCTTCGTTTTAGTATGAATAGGTGTTGAAGGAAAATTCGTTGTGCTTCAAGAAGTGCTTCCAAAGCCGAGAAATGTTCACATCTTTCAACTAGCCACCGTGTCTTCCATATCTTGTAATTGAATTCCTCTTTTGTACCCGCTAATCGTGCCTTCCTTAAGTAATCGTCATAGAATGGCAAATACTTCTGCTTTAACCGTTGGTATTGTGTCCCCTTCTCGTAAAGCACTACTGGATATACTAACAGATTGCCTATTGTCGTCTCAAATTCGTCGCGTGTAATATCAAAAGAGTTTTCGTAATATGGTTTAAATTCGCCGTCACTGAAGCCTATGTCCACTCTGACGTCCCCAAACATTATTCCTCCTTCAACCTCGCCTTCGTAATAGCAGATTTTCCCATTCAAACGCGAGTACGCTTTGCTTCTTGACGCAAGTTTTGAAGTCAAAGAGTTGAACTGTCTTTTTTCAAGAAAAATGAAAAGATCGATACAGGATCCTTTCACAGCTTTTCCCCTGGCCAACGAACCAGTCAAAACAACCGCGTATACTCCAGGATATGCCTTAAAATACTCCGTCAACTCTCTCATAACTTTCCTGTAACCTTTCTGGGGATATTTCAGATCAAGGACACTCAAGACACTCACCTTTCTGAGAAGCTACTCCATTAATGTTATAAAATTTACCATAAACATAAGTCAGATAGTGGACAAAATCTTAAATGAATTCGCCATCATAAACCTGAGCCAAACAGGTGATTAAGAAAATGAGTGCTAATTTGCTAAAAGAAGCCGAAGAGGAAGCTGCAAATCTTCTAAGCGATCTAATCCGTATAAACACGACTAATCCACCTGGAAACGAAACGGCAGCAGCGAAATACTTGGCTGAGAACTTGGGGAAAGAGGGCTTCGACTTCGAGTTTTTTGAGTCTGCTCCAGGAAGAGGCAACGTTGTCACCCGCGTTAGAGGAACTGGTGAGAAACCTAGTCTCCTTTTGCTGTCGCATTTGGATGTTGTGGCAGCAAATCCAAAGGAGTGGAGTGCAGACCCATTCAGTGGTCTAGTCAAAGACGGTTTTGTTTGGGGGCGCGGCGCACTGGACATGAAGGGCATGACAGCCATAGAAGTGATGACTCTGAAACTTCTTAAAAGGAACAACGTAGAACTGAAAGGCGACGTAATACTTGCTGCGACAGCAGACGAAGAAAGGGGCGGAAAAGCAGGAGCTGAATGGCTAGTCCACAATCATCCAGAAAAAGTTCGAGCAGACTACGTGATAAACGAAGGCGGAGGCCTCGCAATACCGATAAACGGAAAAAACCTTTTCACGGTTAGCACAGCAGAGAAAGGAATTTTCTGGTTCAAGGTCAAAGCGAAGGGTCGCCCTGGTCACGGTTCTGTCCCTGGCGTAGCAGACAACGCCATAATGCGCATGAACAGAGTCGTCGAAAAGCTTGGAAATCACCGTTCAAAAATTTTGCTCGTCCCAACTGTGAAGAAATTCCTAGGCGAAGTTGCGAAGGAAAACAAGACGCTGCAGCAAGGAGTGTCAATGTTGCTTGCAAATCCGGAAATGAGCGACCAAATACTGGACACTTTAGCTCAGACAGATAAATCCATGGCGGAAGAGCTTCGTGCAAGACTCAGAATGACGATTAGCCCCACTATAATTCATGGCGGAGTGAAGGAAAACATAATCCCATCGGACTGCGAAGCCGTCTTTGACTGTAGAGTCCTGCCGGGACAAAGCCCAACGCAAGCCATGGATGAGATTAGAGAGCTCCTCAAAGATGTTGGCTTGGAAAAGCTAGAATTCGAAACGATTCAAGCTAATAATCCGTCCGTGTCACCAATGAATACACCACTTTATGAGCTGATTGTAGAGGTTCTGAAAGAGTTTGAACCAGACTGTAGTGTGTCTCCAGTTCTATTGACTGGTGGAACCGACTCTCGATTTTTCAGAAAATTGGGCAACGTGTGCTATGGTTTCCATCCTGTACGTGCAGACATGCCCTACGGCGAAATGCTAAAGACAGTCCACGGCATAGATGAACGAATTTCGACAGAAAATCTCATGTTCGGAACCAGCGTTCTATACGAGATTGTTAGACGGTTTATGACTTAACAGGGAAAGAATAGGCAATGAGCGCTAAGCCTAGCACGCTCTCAAGAGAACTTGAAGTGCACAGACAGAATCTCGAAGAACATTTCAGAAAGGCTTCAGAGTTTCTGGTAAAATGCCAAATCGCTGAACCCTACGTCGAAAAAGGTACTTTGCACGGTTGTGTTTGCCCGTGGGAGATTGGAGAACATACTGAAGAAGGCAGATTTCCAATACTAGAGGATTTCCATGACACTCTTGAGTCAATCTGGGTTTGGTGCCTATACACCAAGATATCTGGTAAAAAGACTTTTAGGTCGAACATAGATTGGGCTTGGAAATACATAGTTAACAATTGGAAACGATTCATTGGTGAAAAAGAAAGTAAAAGCTTGTATGACTGCTCGTGTGTGCTGTTCAGCGGAGTCTTTTACGAAAGGACTTTTAACAATGACAAATATGATAGACTGATTTTACAAGCTGGAAATCGTTTAGATAAATATCTCAGCAAGTTAAAATCAACCGAAGGCAGAGAGTACTATGACCCATTTTGGATGGCATACTGCCTTAATCTAGCAGCAAAATCGCTAAAACAAAAGAAGTGGCTCGAAACATCTGAAAATTTTGTGAAGAACACAATTGTCAGAGTAGAAAGGCCTTTTTCAAAAGTAGGAACTGAACCTGAACACAAAGGTCCAGGTGGCCATGATTTCTTTTCAAAAAATGCAAACAGAGCCCTAGCTTTAACATCCTGTTTTGGCCGAGAAAAAGTGACGAAAGACATTATCGCAAAGAATTTTCTGCCTTGCCTTCCAAGGAAGTTTGTTTCGCGACCTGTTGATGGAAACGCTTGGAATGCGCATCTAGCCACTGCAATCGGTAAATCTTACACACTGACAGGCAATAAAGAGTTCTTGAATAGATTTTTCGCGATTATGGATGAACTTAAGGCGAGAGATGTAAAAAAATCTGCTGCACTTCCGCGTTCTCCATCGTTTTCTCGTAGAGAGTCTTGGGTCACTTTTTTCTATGCACATGCCTATGCTTCGGTGATTATAGATTTCGCCAACTTGATGTGAAGTTATAAATATGCGTTTGAACGGTTTTCTATTTGATTTCTAAAAAGGAGTGCTGAAAATGCTTGCGATAGAAGTTGGCAGAATTTGTGTGAAGCTGAATGGTAGAGAAGCCGGAAGGAAATGTGTGATAGTTGACCTAATGGACAAAAGCTTCGTGGTAGTAACTGGTCCAAAAGGCGTGACTGGTGTAAGAAGGCGAAGGGCAAACATGAATCACATTGAACCCCTTCAAGACAAGATTGACATAAAGCGTGGGGCATCCGACGAGGAAGTCGAAGAAGCACTGAAGACGTCAGGGAAGCTGGAAGAAATAGCGCAAATGGTAAAGCCAGCCTCAACTTCGGTTTAAACTATTATACTTCCAAGCCTTTTTCTACCTAATAGGAGAGAAGACTTGTCATGCCTAGAAGTGTTGCTCCATGGGAAACTGAACGTAAACTGATAATGAAAGCTGAGGACAAAACCGACCCTCGTTATGGACATAAACCTGAGGAAAGAGCCACTGAAGAATACATACGGTACGGTGTCATAAATCTGGATAAACCAGCCGGTCCGACAAGCCACGAAGTGGCTGCGTGGGTTAAACGTATCCTCAAGCTTGAACACGTCGGCCACGGCGGGACTCTAGAGGCTAACAAATAGCCAGAGAAATCCCAAAGTGACTGGCGTCCTACCCATCACTTTAGAGGAATCTAGAAAAATCGTTCAAGCCCTGCTCCACAGCGGTAAAGAATACATTTGCGTAATGAAACTTCATGGCGAAGTTGCTGAAAAGCATGTCAAAACGGTTCTGAAAGAATTTGAGGACATAATATACCAGAGACCTCCCGTGCGAGCATCAGTTAAACGGCAGCTGCGAACTAGACGAATTTACTATCTAGATTTTCTTGAGATTGACAGACGAAATGTTCTTTTCAGGGTTGGCTGCGAAGGCGGCACGTACATACGCAAGCTTTGTTATGATGTGGGCGAGGTTCTAGGATGTGGAGCTCACATGCAAGAACTTCGGAGGACGCGGGGCGGACCTTTCGTCGAGGGCGGGGATATTGTAACTTTGCATGATGTAGCTTACTGGTTTATGGAATGGCAACAGCAAAAAGACGAGAGTATTTTGAGAAAATTTATACAACCAATGGAGAATGCTCTGGCTCTAGTTCCAAAAATTTACATCAGAGATTCTGCCGTTGACGCCGTATGCCACGGAGCAAGCCTCACTGCTCCAGGAGTTTTATCACTTGAAACCGGAATAAACCGCGGCTTAATGGCGGCCATTTTTACTTTAAAGGCCGAGGCTGTGGCTTTGGCTAGGCCCGTTGTATCTACAAAAGACATTATGGATATGGAGCACGGTGTCGTAGCAGAGACTAAAAGAGTTTTGATGCCTCGGGGTACGTATCCCAAATGCTGGAAAAGTGGCGAAATATAAATGCCCCAAAAAACCGGAAGCCAAGATCACTACTTTGCAAAGCATCCAAAATCCAAGTTGGAACTTGGCGTAATTCGCACAAATCTACGTGGAAGAACTTTCGAGTTTCTGACGGCTTCTGGTGTTTTCTCCAAAAAACGTCTTGACCTAGGCACGAGGCTGTTAATCGAGTCAATGATTCTTCCAGATGAAGGTCGCGTATTGGATATTGGATGCGGTTACGGTGCTGTTGGAATCGCAGCCGCTGTTTTCAATCCTAACCTTCATGTTGTCTTAGTTGACGTGAATGAACGGGCTGTGTGGCTTGCAAGAGAAAACATCGAAATCAACAGCGCCATCAATGCAGAGGTTAAACGAGGTCATCTCTACGAGCCCGTTAGAGGTTTAAGTTTCAGCTGTGTGTTTTCAAATCCGCCTGTAAGTGCTGGGATGGAAACTGTCAAAGCGATAATTGCTGGAGCATCCGAGCACATGTTACATAAAGCTCTTTTACAAATGGTTGTGAAATCGAAAGTCGGCGGAAAAAGACTGCAAATGATTTTCAAAGAGACTTTCGGAAACGTTGCAATTCTTGCAAGAAAAAGCGGCTACAGAGTATTGGTCGCCCAAAAAGAATAAGGCTACTAAAGATAGACAGAATAAGCATTAAATCAAATCACATTATAAAGATTAACCTAGCAGTGCCGGGGTCTCCTAGTCAGGTAGGGAGCAGGCCTGGAGACACTAGATTGCCTTACAGCCTGTGGCCTCTCGGGGCCGCGTGGGTTCGAATCCCACTCCCGGCGCTTTTAAAGCCTTTTTTGCTTATTTTCGGTAAATTGCCTGAGATCTTTCAGGTGGATAGGTCAGGTCTATGTGTGACTTCGCGGCCTCTTGATAGGTTAGATATTTTGAATTACTGCGTCGGCATCAACTGAAATAAGTCTTGATCTGAAGCTAGAGTTCATAACTTTTTTTACGTCATACGTTGTAAGTGGGGTCTGGTGACGTGATATTGCCTAGGGTACGCGCACATAAACGAAGGAAGCCTGGAGGAAAACGAAAGAGCGTCTACGTTAAGGATCATTATAGAAGAAAATACGGATAACAGACTGCAAAACATCAAGATTGTGTTGCCGCTTCTTTGTCCTCGGCTTTCAGCAAAGCCTCAAGTTCTTTTCTTCTTCCCCAAAAGGTGAGTCCAGTTCTTCTCAATTCTTTCCAGCTGTCTAGAGCTTGTTTCGTGTAGACGGCTTCTTGTGAGTCGTAGTGGGTTTGACAAGGAAAGTCTACGCACATGAAACAGCATTCGACTTTCTTGTTTTGAGTGCATTCCCAAAACATGCAGCCTTTCTTGCTTTCTCTGCTTTTTCTCAACATTCTGTTGGCCCACTCACACCCAAAGCATCTATATTCTATGTGTCTAAAGACCTGACAAAAATCACAAAAGACGCCGCAAGCTCCAATTTGCTTGCTTACAGATTCTACTTCTTTACTCACAGTTCAACATCTCCCATTGAACTGAGAAGAAGATTTACGGAGGAATCTGTCTTTTCTGTTCAAGTCTTATTCCTTCTTTTCCCTATAAAATTCTACGTAACCACAGGATTGACAGAAATAAGGTTGAATCTTGTAGTCATATTGCTCATGCTTTTTGGAGTCTAGCGGTGGACGAGTGCATCTGAAATAGTCGTTCAAGTTTTGGTCTGAACCTATGACCATTGTTCCACTACATTTTGGACAATTCTTAACTTTGTTCATAATTTATTCCTTCTTTTTTATAATTGGTACCCACTCACATTTTTGTGTGTTCATAGTAGGCTTCCAAAACTTTGCAAGCATTTTTAAGGTCATTTCAAGAAGTGTGGTTGGATGATTTGAAATGAACAAATCAGATTGCATGAAACTTGCTACCCCATGTGGTGAATACTGCGGGCTTTGCCCCCACTACAAAGAAGAATGTGATGGATGCAGTTTTCATAAGGGTCATCCTTCATGGGGGGAATGCAAACTCTACGCCTGCGTTTCAAAACACGGTATAGAACATTGCGGACTTTGTGCAGACTTTCCATACGACTTCCAAATTAGATATTTTGACCCAAATAACCCTGAAGGTCAGAGAAACGCTGTGGTACGAACTGGACTACTAGCCTATCGAAAGAAGCATGGCAATAAGAAGTGGCTAGAACTGGTCAAAAAGACGCCAAAAGTCAGACTTGAAAACGCCGAAGATGCCGTAAGACAACAGTAAACATGCAGAAGAGTGAGGAATTTAAATGTTGGATTTTTATGAAAGACTTCAGAAAAACTAGAGACTGAATGAATAAGACTAAAAAGTTTATTTGCCACATTTGTCATGTTGTTTTTGCTGCTTTCAAAAGCCCTGGTAGTATAGTCCGGTCTAGTATTAGCGGCTGTCGCCCGCTGGACCCGGGTTCAAATCCCGGCCAGGGCGCTTTCTTCCATTTAAGACCCCAAATATCCTATATTTTTAAGAAAATCGTTCCATATGAGGTTAACTCCCAATAAATGCTTCATTGGTTTTAATATCGCATACCTTCACTGCAGCCTGATAATGAAATACAGCAATTGCGCGTGCTTGCATGCGTGAGATTATGGGTGCTATTGAACTTTCCCGACCGGAGCTAGATACAATACTATCTCATCGTCTCCATCAACACCGATGAAATTATCCAGCAATTTTTGGTTGTAAGCTATTATTGAACATGTACCAGCTCCTATGGATTCACAAGCAAGGTATAGGTTCTGGCATATGTGTCCAACACTAATCAATATGTCCTTGAGTGAGTCCTCTCCATATCGGTATTCTGTCCTATATGGTCTTACAGTCCAAATGAAAACCACTGCACTTTTGCCAATGAAGTTCTGACCATTACAGGCTTCATTGATTTTTGCAGGTAGATCAACATCATCACACGATAACTTATACATCTTGTGCTCCAAAGCTAAATATCGATACAGACCGTGTCTCACACTGTTCACCGAGTTGATGAGCAAATAGGTTTCAAAAGGATGCATTGCGCCACCAGAGGGAACAGTGCGTAGAGTGATTAATCCATTTCGTATAAGTTTCTGGACGCCTTGGGTAGCCCACAGCAGAAATGATAGCTCTTCAAGGGTGAGTGGTTTCTCTTTGAATTTGCGACGGCTTCTTCTATTTCTGATAGCGTCTATCAGAGGGATCCTGCCAATGCTAAACTGTTGTGGAGAAATAAGGTCAATGAGATTTGCATTTTCTGGATACGGCTTCTGAATTAGAGGGAGAGGTAATCCTTTCATCAGATCAGTTTCCATTTCAGTCATGCCAGGAAATGCTTGATTTTTCAAGTATTTTCTGTAACTCGTCACCATTTGCATCGCCTTACGCGCGTGTAGTTAAGTAGAAATCACATTTAGCGATATTATATATAAATTCAATTGTTATTGGTGATTTGAGATGAGCGAGAAGAACCACTAATGCGGTGTATGCGGAGTTTACGCGTATTAGTGTGCGCGCGGGAATTAACAGAAGGATGTAGATTTCGACTTTCCGAGTTTGAACTCGAGTGTGAATCTAGGCCAGGGCGCTTTTCATTTTGGAGCAGAAAATTCTTTCTTTTTAAAATAATCGTTTGAAGTGAGATTCTTGTTTCTATATAGCGATTCGCATAGCTTTTTATAGTATCTTAGGTGTTCTTGATGAGATTGGCTAGGAGTCGCCTCAGATAATTTTCGAAATCATCAATCTCTTTTGAGGTAAATCCATGATAGAATAGCCGTGTCATTTCATTTGAGACTTGAATATATTTGTCTTCAAGGTGTTTGTCTTTTTCTGTACGTTTTATCAAAATGATTCGACGATCTTCCCTAGAAGGTACTCGAACTACATAACCTGTTCTTTCAAGACGATCCAGCATGCTTGTCAGAGTTGATTTGCTAAGCCTTGTTTCTTTAGCCAACTCACCGATTGGAATCTCGTCCTTTTTCCAGAGAACGAATAGGATTCTCCCTTGTGCAGGATTGATCTCATCAATACCTGCTTTCTTCAATATTCTGGCAAAAATTCGACTTGACAAGTGATGGATCTTGGCAATTAGAAAGCCCCCTTGTCGTAAGGTTTTCAATTTCTCGATCCCCAGCGAAAATGATTAGCAGTTTATAAACATGTATTTTTTGGTGGTCACAGATGCTCTCTTCGTCTAACTATATTCAAAACAAGATCATAGAATTCGTCAGGATTCTCCTTCATCATTGAATGCCCACTATTAGAGACGTAAAACAATGGAATTCCTTTCTGTTCTAGCAGCTTTTCAGCGGGAAACACCCCTGTGTTCTTTTCACCATAAATGTAGCATTTATAAAAAGGAAGTTGAGAAAAACGTGTCAGCAAATCACCAAAATTCGACTCGTAAACAGTAGATACTGAACTCTTATACAAGGATTCAGGCGTAGCTTTTGATAAACTCTTTACGTAGTCTCTCAACACCCAATCTTGAGTTCTTTCAGCTTCTTCGGCAATGCTGCGTTTGAGTTGCTCCAGCCCTTCTAGTGCGAAATACTCGTCGCCCATGCCTGCAACCTGTTTGCTTATTGTACAGTCTTCCGCAGTAATGTTTCCTTCAGCGTTGATGAATGAGCAAAGGCGATCAGGAACCATTTTACCCAATTTTATTCCGATTATTCCACCCATGCTATGGGCCACAAGATGGAACCGATTTAAATCCAGAAGATCAATTGCCTTTCTAAGAATCCTCGCTTGATCTGTCATTTCATAAGAGAAATCAATGGGTTTGTCACTGTCGCCGAATCCTATTAGATCAGCAGCTAACATCGTAAAGTTTTGGAACTCTTCACGCTCAAATGCTTCAAGAAAGGTTTCCTTAGAAGCGCCGAATCCGTGTATAAAAACAATCGACTCTTTCGCTCCCTTCTGCAACAAGCATGAAATCGACTGACCGTTCACCTTGACCTTTTCGCTGGTTAAGAGTTTATTCATCGATTAATCCTCTGTGACTTTGCACAATTAGCCTCGATTGTTTTTTATTTTTGTGCCTTTAAGGTGAAGCTGAAACTTCCTTCTCCGTGCCAACCTTTGGCGCGCGTAGGATGTAGGCTAAGTAGAGTGTAGTCTGGGTCATCGACCCCTTTGGGGTAAAATTTTGTCCAATAATCATGCCAGACTGCCTTTTTAAGTTCAGAGTCTTTGGCGATTTCTATCATTCCGTTCAGCATTACTCCATGAAATTTTCTTGGTTCGCAATAATAAGCGCTCACTGCAGGATTTTTCTCGATTTGTTCTATTTTGGCAGATGAGGTGTTTGTTGACAATAAGATCCACAAGTCGTCTTCATGAGTTTTGAACAGGTTCACTAGTTTTGGGAATCGTTCTTTACTTCTTAGATTATCCATGGCTCGTGTATTAGGTAAGCCTTCTTCGTCGATTGTAGTGACATAGACTGCCCACGCAGTTTCCATTAGTTGAAGGCTAAAATGTTTTGCTTCATTCTCATTCATTTTTGTGTTGTCCTCCCATTCTCATTTGTTCTATATGGCACTATCTTATATAAAACTATTGCCGTTATTCGCACACAAAATTTTGAAGCATTGAAAACAAAGGTAAACTGGTCCCAAGTAGCCGAGCTCGTTATGTTTGAATGTTTACCTAGTTTTTTAATCAAACGACGCTACTGTTCGTCATGCATAAATAAGATGCACGTGGGCCACTTGCTTTTCAGTTCTGCAGTCCAGTTCTCCATGAGTTTTTTTCGATCAATGTTCTCAGTTTTTACCATAAGACCTGCGTCAAGGGCGCCTGTACGCATATGCTGCAGTATCTCAGTATTCTTACACTTCGTAGGTTGGTCGCATTGGCTACAGTCGCTTATTTTCTTGTTTGACGCACAGTTTCTCATTTCGCAGTTTGTTCGGCCACCGTCTTTCAAACATCCTTGACACACAGGGATAGTTTGTATTGAAGCAAGTCCATTCATGAATTCCTTGACATCGAAGTCTTTAGGTCCCCACTCGTCCACGCCATACTTCTTGATAATTTCCCCATACCTTTTTGTTAGCTCCCTCAAAACTCCATTACCTACTACACAACTGCCACACCAAATCCCACAAAATCCAATCTGATCCTTTACATTTTCAAACGTTTCTATCTTCAAGATAAATGGCTCCAAACAGCTTTACATAGTCATTAACGAAAGATCATATAAAACGATAGGTTCTCAGCGATAGAAGTTTAAGAAATCCCTGAATCGCCCCAAACCTTCCTTCAGGGTTTCAGTTTTACATCCGTACCCAATTCGCAAGTACCCTTCCATTTCAAAACAAGAGCCCGGAACAAGCAACGTTCCTTCATCTTGGATAAGGCGCAGGCAAAGCTCTTCAGACGGCATATTGAAATTATATCGCAGAAAGGCGATACTTCCCGCTCTCGGAGGAACCCAATCAATCAGTGGTTCTTCCTCGACCCAGCGTGAAAGGATTAGATGGTTTGCGCGGATTATTCCCAAGTTGCGTTTATAGATATGATCTAGATTTTTTAGGGCAAGAGTAGCAAGGGCATCGTCAATCATACCATTGCTAATTGTTGTATAATCCCTATGGACCTTGCATTCTCTGATAATCTGCTCGCTGGCAACAATCCATCCCAGACGTAAACCTGTGAGCGAAAAAGCCTTGGAAAAAGACCCAGTGACTATGGCTCTATCGCTTAGGTCTACCGCCGAAGGAACATAATCATCCGATCTTATGTAAAGACCCCTATATGTCTCATCACAAAGCAAGTATGCACCTGCCTCTTCTGCAATAGCGCAAATTTTTTTCAAAAGCTCAGTGTCTATGAGGCTTCCAGTTGGATTGTGCGGATTATTGACCACTATAAGCCTAGTTCCATGATCCACAAGTTCGGACAAATCTTCGACATCAGGCAGCCATTGCTTACTCTCATGTAAACGTAGCAATTTGACTTGTGAACCAAACGATTTAGCCACACTGTATAATTGTTGGTAAGCAGGAAAAATCGAAACAACCGTGTCGCCTGGCTCTACAAGACTGTAAAATACAAGAAAGTTAGCGCCAATAGCTCCACCAGTAGCGAGAATATTCTCTGGCTTCATATAATCGTACAAATCTGCAATTCCTTGTCGCAAATCTGGAGATCCGTCAATGAAGCCATACGTTAACTGCATTTTTTTGAACTCTTCAAAGAAATCCTCTCGCTCCACCATCGTTAAGAACTCGCCCAACTCAAACGGGTCAACACAAGTCTCAGCAAGATTCAGCTCTACCTCATGCTCATAAGTATTCAAGAAACGTTCGACCAAAAACTGATCAACTTTCATTCATTTCTGCTCCCTTATGTCACACAAAATGTTTGTACTGTTCTTCTCCCTATGAAGCAAATAAGCCTTTTTTCCTTGCAGATTCCTGATGCGAATTAATCAGAAAACATATGAATTGGTTCGATCAACAATCTGGTGATAAGAGTTGACCTCTTCTTATAGACAAGTGAATAAAGGTTCGCCGAATGTTTGGTTACTTGACATTCTAAAAGAATCAATCGCTAAATCTGACATAAGTTATGATGAAAGCACAATAGTCGCCAAGTTTTCAAAAAGCGGCTTATGTGTAGCTTGCAAAGGATCAAAGTTTCTCTGCGGCAAAACCCGTTGCCCAATAATTGTTAAAGCTAATTATTTTTTGAAAAGCATTCCATTAATGCAAAGCGAAGACATCGTTGGAGCCTCACCACCAAGCGTCTTTGTCGGAAGAATAGGCTATCCATACGTTTACGCTGGACCACTGGTACCGCCAGTTCAAGAAGACACAACCATATATGATTTGCCGGAGTTATGGTTCGGAAAAACCATAGACGAAATTGTAGGCTTCCGCTCCATGCTCATCCGAGGCAAACACCGCGTACACGTGCAGAAATTTGAAGAAGCCGGAAAAATAATTGAAAAAACACGAGAACTAGCCTTAGCAGTAAATTCAGTAGATGTAGAGCTGCTTTTAAAGAGCAAACCAAGAGGTTCCATAGTTCTAGATGATGAAATTCAGCCTTTTGGACCTTCAGCGCCAATCCGTGATTTGCGTGTCGGAAACGCCCGTTGGGATCATCACATAGAGAAAGCCTACGGGGACACCGACCTCAAAGCAGCAGAAGCAGTTCTAGAAATTTACAATAGAGGTGTATTTGTAACAAAGATTCAGAGGGCATTCAGCATAGGCGCCTTTGGTTTAGAGAAGAATAGGCGGCTTGTGCCAACCCGTTGGAGCATAACAGCTGTAGACAGCATACTATCAAAGGACTTAATGGAAAAAGTGAAGACTTCTCCAGAAATAAACGAGTATCGGGTTTATGAATCTCGCTACATAGACAACATTTTCGAAGTTTTGATGATCCCGGGGACATGGAGCTACGAAGCGATGGAAGCATGGTATCCGGGCACTGTTTGGAACCCTCAGGGACGAAACATAGTAATGTTTTCGGATTGGGAAGGCTACAATGGGAGAACAACCTACGCAGAGATAGGGGGATGCTATTACGCTGCACGCTTAGCAGTCTGCGAAAAACTCGTAAAAGAAAGAAGACAAGCCACAGTGATAGTATTACGCGAGGCTCATCCAGGCTACATAATGCCGGTTGGCGTCTGGCAAGTACGAGAAAACGTCAGAAATGCCATGCGACAAAAACCTTCCAACTTCAACACCATGGATGAAGCCCTAAAATTCATTGCAAGCCGATTCCAAATTCCACTGCAACAATGGATAACAAAGAGTGAGCTTCTGAAGAATGCACTCTTCCAAAAGAAAATAACAGATTTTCTAATGAAACGCGGCAGTCTAGCCTGAAGAGACAGCCCATTGTGTTGTTTACATTGAAGTAGACATTCGCGATCTGATAAGATGCATAACTCATCTTGAAGTTGACAAAAGCCAATGGACAACTTTCCAGCAGTGGGATAGATTAATTTTGGTGTTTGATATTCTCTTAACTAGTAAACTAGTTTGGGATTTAAATGTCTGCAGAACAGATTGTCAGCAATTTGATTGAGCGTTTCGAAGCAAAATGTTTCCTAGAGTCACCTTCCATCAAAGGCAAGCAGATTTTTTTGCGTGTTGACAAAAGATGTTTAAAAGGCACAGTCGAGTTTTTGAAAATCAGCGGGTTTACACATTTGTCAGCTATAACGGGGCTCGAAGTTGCGGATGGAATTGAACTCTTGTATCATCTGAGCAACGAAGACACTCTGTTAACAGTCAGAGTTAAACTGTCAAAGAATGAAGCCGTTGCTCCTTCGATCGTTGATTTGATAAGGGGCGCAGCACCTTATGAACAGGAGATTCACGATTTTTTTGGAGTAGTTTTTGAAGGGCATCTGAACTTGGCATCTTCAATACTACCCGATGATTGGCCGAAAGATAATTACCCATTACGCAAAACTCACGCCGCAGAGAAAGAAAAGACTGAAAACAAGAAAAGTCCAGCTAGCAGCCATTAATGAAGATGCAGAAAAACCTAGGCTGCAGTAATGCAGATATATTAATTATTGATAATTTACTAGTTCTACTGAAGAGTGAAACTGCATGGCAATATATTCTCTGGTGACCGTCCTAGCGATATTCATACCCATTGTGGTCGCTTTTTTGTCGCATTTAGTCGCAAAACTGCCTAAAGAAGGAGCGGCGTCTGCAAAGGCGATTTGTATTTTAGCTTCTTACGTAACTTTTTTTCTTGTTCTTTCGTTAATTTTAGCTGCGCAATATGAACCTATCGAGACGCAACTTTTTGTCTTGCCTCTACCAATGGGCATGTTTAATGTGGGATTATATGTTGATCATCTGGCTCTAGTGCCTGCGCTTCTTTCTTCACTGTTTACTGCTTTAGCCCTCACCTATAACGTGTACTATCTTTCCCCGTATAACAGGGCGTACAAAACTAATTGGGAGTTTAACAGATCCTACTCTTTTATCTTGCTGTTTAATGGAGCAATGCTCGGAACATTGTTTTCGGACAATCTCCTCAGCCTCCTCATTTTCTGGGAATTAATAAGTTTGTGCTCCTACGTGTTGATTTCCTTTTGGAGCAAAGATCAATTCTGCTTGTGGGCAGCCATCAAATGTCTAATTATGACGCACATAGGCAGCATAGCTCTATTAGTGGCTACAATCGTTATTTACTCTATCACTGGAACTTTAGAAATTGCAGAGATAGGTAACACAATTCCGTTGGGCGATCCAGCGATTTCGATTGTTTTTCCGCTCCTTTTAGTTGCTGTGTTGCCTAAAACGGTGCTATTTCCGCTTCACACGTGGCTACCTGACGGAACAGTCGCGCCTACATCGGCAACTGTTCTTTTTCACGTCTGTGGCTTTCAGTCTGGCATTTACATAATTATCCGCTTCTTCTTAGATGCATTTCATGGTCATGTAATCTCACTTCCAGCGATGCCTTTGCCGCTACTCTTTGGAAACATTAGTGTTTGGAGCTTTGTTATTTCTCTCATTGGTGCCATAACACTCATTATTGGAGCGATAAACGGAGTAATCGAAAATGATTTCAAACGAATAATCGCTTACAGCACTATATCTCAGCTTGGCTACATAGTGCTAGCGGCAGGACTAGCCACTCCTTTGGGCGTAACGGCAAGTCTATTCCACATGATATCGCACGCACTTTATTGCGGTTTGCTTTTTCTTTGTGCTGGTGCTGTAATTTACGCTACTGGGAAACACGACATTAATGAAATGGGCGGTCTCTATCGTCATATGCCGATAACTGCAATCTGCTGCTTAATCGGTAGCCTATCTTTATCGAGTGTGCCTTTTTTCAGTGACTTCGCAAGCAAATACCTTATTTTCAATGCTACGATCGACAGTCAGGCAACATTGCTCACTATGATCGCCTTTATAGGTGGCGTGCTTAACGTTGCGATTGCAATAAGGCTACTGCATTCAGTTTTTATGCAGAAATCAGCGAAATCTGTTTTGAACTTTCCAATTAAGGATCCTCCGATATCTATGCTTGCGCCGATGATTTTAGCTTCGGCGGCTCTGATAATTTTCGGCGTGGTCCCTGCAATTCCACTAGATTCTCTTATTATTCCAGCTGTATGGCAAATAGGTTTCCCAATTAACGTCGTTATGCCATTGGGATCAATCGAAACTACACTTGGTTTCTGGAATACTCTTGCCCTAGCCTTGTCTATGGTTATACTCACTGTAACCTTCATTTCCATGACGCTTTATTCTAGAAGGGTGGCAGCTGTTTACAGAGAATCGGCGAGTGAAGAGACGTTTGAGCCTTTTCTCTGCGGAGAAGACTCAAACCTGCTGGATGGTCCACACGGTTATCAATTTTACTATGTACTTACGAATGATTTACGGTTTGACAATGCTAGTCATAAGTCCAACATTGACCGTGCCTATAATGCGCTGTCAGCCAAGTTCTTCAGTGCCTGTAATAAACTACTTCGCTTGGACATAAGGCAAAGCTATTTCGCTGCTATTCTATCTTTCATAGTTGGAGCAGTGGTTATCGTGTTAATCGCTGTTTTGGCGGGATGAAACATGGAAATAATTGTACTTGCCGCATTAACAATATCTGTAGTTGTTACAACATGTGGGGTCTTCGTGAAAACAACACGACAGCTAATTCGTTTGCTCGCCATTCAAGCAGCAGTTATAGGCCTTGTCGAGCTCATGTTCTGTCTTGTCAATCTTCTAATGGGTCTAGGGTTTGAAGGATTGATCGATTTCTTCGCCACTTTTGCAGAGTGGTTCTCCTCGGCTGTAGTGTCTCCCTTAATAATCTATTGGGGTATGATAAAAACCGAAAATGTGAATAGTCAACCAATCGTCAGCGTCAAAAGAGGCGGCATAATACTCGTCGCAATCATAGTTTCAAACATAGTTCTATGTATCTTCACTTCATCTCTTCTTCCGGCTAACATTGAATCTTTACCATTTGTTTCCATCATGTTTTCGCTCTCAGTATTAATTACTGCTACACGAACTGACCCGTTGGCCATCCTTGTTGGGCTCAATATGGCTGAAAACTCCTTTTATCCAATATTTGCGGAGAGTCCATTAGTATTAATTCCTTTCATGCTTGCTTTGATGGTCTTTGTAAACTTGGTTGGCATATTCATAATCATAGAGGCTTACCGCGACTATGGGACGATGTCAATTAGGAAATGGAGGTGGGCAGACTAGTGTACTCTCTGCTTCCACTTTTTTCCTTAATAATCCCGCTTTCCATGGGAATCTTACACATACTTCTACACCCATTCTGGTTTCTGGAGCCTTTCTTCAAAAAAATCGGAAAGATTGCACTGCTTTCTGGCACTGGTTTAACCTTGATTACATCGCTGTCAATGGTTCCGTACGTCCTTGATAGCGAAATTCGCGTTCTAGAGGTTCCCCAACTTTCTTTGTATGTTGATTTGAGAAACATAGCTGGTATTGTAACTGTTGCTTTGATATTCTTTCTGACTTCGATCTACAACGTAAAAGCTGAGAAAGAAGGTCGACTAAAGCCAACTATGTACAATTTCTTCTTACTTCTATTTCTCTGCTGCATGTTAGGACTCCTGCTTTCACATGACTTGTTTGGTATCTACCTCTTCGTAGAATTGACAGTCGGTGTTTCAGTAGTCCTAGTTGCTCATAATCCAAGCAAGCTTTCAACCGAAGCAGCTTTCAAATACTTGATAATCACCGCAATAAGTGCTCTATTTGTTTTGCTGGGGACCTTAATCGTGTTCATCTTAGCTGGCAATTCCGATCTTTTTGCCATAATGAACACCCCAGATATACAAACCCGTTTAGTTGAAAATCCACATTTCCTTATGTTGGCAGTCGCTTGTTTTATTGTTGGCCTCGGAGCAGACATAGGGCTTGTTCCCTTTCACGGATGGTTGCCCGACGTATTTCCGGGGTCCACTATAACTATTAACGGGTTTTTCTGTGCTGAACCCATCGCTTTGATACTTGCTCTCTACAACTTGGTCTATCCATTTTATGTGATATATCCTTCTCCCGTTATTATTGCGTTGATGGTGGGCTTGGGGTTAATTTCTATGCTATCCGGTGCCCTATTGGCGTATCCGCAAAAGAATTTCTATCGGATGCTGGCCTACTGTAGCATAGATGAATTTGGGCATTCTATTTTTGCTCTAGGCTTGCTTACATCATCAATCAGTTTCGTCGCGGGACAGTATTATTTGATGAACAGTGCATTAATGAAGACGGGAATGATCCTAAGCCTGGGTTCAGTGTTTTTTACTAGCGGAACGGGAGAAACTGAATTGCTGGGTGGCTTATTAGGAAAAATGAACAAAACCGCGTTAAGTTACGTAATTTGTGCACTTTCACTGACTGGTGTTCCGCCTTTGGGCGGCTTTTACGCAAAATTGCTTCTCTACAACGCGGCTTACGAGTTTCTGCTACCTCTTGGAGGTATTGCTGGGGCAGTCTTGATTTTACTGTTGCTCGTTTCCATATCTATGATTTCTTTCATCTTTCTAATTCGTTCATTTCATAGAATCTTTATGGGAGAGACAACTGAGAAACTAGAAACAGCAAAGGAAGTTCACATAACGATGTGGCTCCCGACGGTAGTCTTGGCCGCTGTAGCCATTCTGTTTGGTCTACAACCAAATATTCTTCTAAGTCTGATCGGTGTGCCCTAACCCTCTTTCGACCTATGAAAAACCCATTCACGTGACCTTATTTCCAGCCCGAGGTCTACAGCTATCCGCTCAATTAGCTGCTGCATGGCGTAACCACTTTCGCTCACAAGTTTGATCATTTGATATTCGGCAGTGTAGACTGGATATCGCTCTTCTTCACCTGTCCCAACAATTACGTCCTCTTTTTGAACAACTTCTCCCATAATGCAGACTCTGATTTTAGTATCCAAATGGCTTCCTTCATAGATCTTTAGAGAAGAAAGTTTCTTTTCACTTCCCTCTTCTCCCAAAACGGTTCCTTCTCGCTCTATCTGAACAATCTTTCTTAATTCAGAGATTGCATACTCTTTTTCTTCGATCTTGCTAAATCCGTACTTTTCAACTAAGAACTCTTCCAGCGACCGTAATTCCGAGTGGCGATATACAACATTTTTTAGAAGCAAGACAACAATCTCGTCCGGTGTTGATGACAAATTTCCCTGTCTACTCCACTGATTTCAATAATGAAGCACTCTTCTTTTTAATAAATCTTATTGAACAATCAGATCTTCCTTTTCACTAGTCACTATCTCAAAATCTGAGCCTAGTCTAATTGCGTCTGTCGGGCATATCTCTGCACATTGTGCGCAGAACACACATCGCGAAATGTTAAATGATACCTTCTTTTCCTCAGTAGTGGTGATTACGCCGCTAGGACATGTTCTTATGCATAGAAGGCAACCTATGCAAGCCTCTTTGTCATAAACTATTTTTCCCCTGTATCGCTCAGGAACAGACACCATTTCTCCGGCCCTTGTCAGGTAACGAACTGTAACTGGCTTATGGAGCAATGCCCTCAACGCGTCACGGAGCATATTTCCTAACTTCATACATGATATCCTCCTTATAATCCTAAAATTGATAGCGCCACAGATATTATGGATAACGTCAATGGTACAAGCCAATAGAACTTGAACGCTTGTCCTATTTTCAAGCGGGCAAATATAGTGCGGGGCACAGTCATTGTAAACACCATGAAAATTAGAGTTGTTACCAAACATAAAAGCATAGCACCCCCTAATTCAGGCGAAAAGTATCTTTCAAGCAGAGCTGGTGTATAGAAAAACAGACTTACCGCGAGAAAGGACAAAGCAAAATTTGAAGCAGACTTAGCCAGCTTGACCAAACCTAAGTAGGGTCCGCCATACTCCACCAAGGAGCCATGGACAATTTCTGTCTTGGCCTCAGACATGTCGAACGGTACAGTTTCTGTGTATGCAGGCATACATAATACAAAGGCGGCTGCGGCAGCTGCCATACTTGGACGTGCTAGCGCCAGCAATGACCCAATTTTGACCTGAGTAAGCACAATGTCATAGTATGCTAGAGACGTATAATTGACTGATACAGATAGGATGCATATTAACATGGGCACTTCATAAGCAATTAACATCGTCATTTTTCGAGAAAAACCAACAGCCCCATAGGGGTTACCGGATGAGGACCCGCCAATCATGACCATTATAGGAGAAATGGTCAAAAGATATAGGATTATTATTAAATCGCCTCCGACGTTTGATCCTGCGATCAAGCTAGCCACAGGTATAGATGCTCCCAGAATTGAAGCGGCAGCAGCTATTATGGGGACAGTCGTGAAAATTCGTGAGGAAGCAGTCATTGGAATTATTCTTTCCTTATTAAACAATTTTACAAAATCGTAAAAGGGCTGGATGATTGGAGGACCTATTCTTTTTTGCATGCGTGCATGAACTTTTCTGTCAATTCCTTCAAAGAGTAGGCTTAGCAAAAACACCAGTGGGAATGTTATTAGGAGTATTATCACCGTGTTCATTGTTTTTTTCCTCGGTTTCGCAGATTCTTCAGGTCGGTCACGATTGTTTCTCTCTTGTCTTGATCGACGACAGTTATTCGGTTGGCGCATGCCATGCATGGGTCGATGGAAGCAACTGTAACTGGTATATCTGCGATTTCGCTGCCTATTAGCATGGGCTTTAGCCCCAATACGTTGGGTATTGTTGGCGTCCGCACATTTAGTCGCCACAAGCCTTCTTTTCCGTTGGTTCTTACAAAGTATAGAAGTTCTCCGCGAGGGGCCTCCACCAATGAAGTGGCTTCACCTTCCGGAATTTTCTTCATCAATTTGATGACGCTTTCCTTGTAGATTGGTCCGTCCGGTAACTTCTCCAAAATTGCACGGATTAAATTAATCGACTCAAACAACTCTAAGATTCGAACTTGCGTCCTCGCCTGTGCGTCGGCGGTGTTTCTTAGAACCACGGAGAAGTCGTCCTTCAATTCGCTGTAAGCAGCGTATGGGTACGCTTTACGAATGTCCACTTTCACTCCTGACCCACGAGCTGTAGGACCCACAACACAAAGCTCTCGAGCTTCATCATAATCAAGAACTCCCACTCCGCACAGTCTTTTTTCAACGGTCTTGTCTTGAAACACTTCTTGAATATATTTAGCAGATTTTTCTATTTTATTCAAGGAACAATTCACTTTCTCAACAAAACTTGGCGATAAATCCCAGCGCACTCCCCCTAGCGTATTCATGGAGTGATGAATACGATTGCCTGTGATTTCCTCAAACAAATCAAGGATTTTCTCTCTTTCATACCATGTAAACATAAAGAGCGTGTCGAAACCAATTTCATAAGCCATTATTCCAATCAAAAATAGATGGCTCTGCATGCGCTCCAACTCAAAAATCAAACTTCTAAGATGCAATGATCTGTCTGAAAGTTCTATTTCTCCAATTTCCTCAAGGGCTTGTACGAAGCCTGTCGTGTGACTGTGAGAGCAAATTCCACAAATCCGTTCTACCAAATAAAGTGTTTGAATTAAGTTTCGAGTCTCCGCTAATGCTTCTATTCCCCTATGAACATGTCCTAACCTTATTACAACGTCAAGAATTTCCTCTCTTCGAACGGTAACCGTTAAAGAAATAGGTTCTTTAAGTGCCGGATGCACTGGACCTAGCGGTACACGTAAACGAGTATAATCCACTTTTACCTCCTTTACCTCATCAAATTTCTCTGTCATCTGTACACTCACCCAAACTTCTTTTTCAAAGCCGTCACAATCCCATTGACAATAGCTTCAGGTCTAGGTGGACATCCTGCAACGTAAACATCTACTGGGACAATTTTGTCAGGAGGGCCTTCAATCATCTGACTCCCTACGAAAGGACTTCCAGAAATTGCACAGACACCTACAGCGACGACTACTTTTGGCTCCGGTACTTGTTCATAAACTCTAATAAAGCGTGGAAGCATTTGGCGAGTGACTGGTCCTGTAACTAGGAGAACATCAGCATGACGAGGAGAACCGACAAGTATGCATCCTAGGCGTTCCACATCGTAACGGGGAGTCAAGGTTGCCACTATCTCAATGTCGCAGCCAGCGCAAGATCCAGTATTTAAGTGAAAAAGCCACGGCGACTTGATTCGACTTCTCGCTGCAATCTTCATATTTGTGCTCCTCAAGATGTTGTTCATAGCCACATGGATGTCAAACTTTCCACAACACTTTTGATGTTAATAATCCACACTATTATACTCTCTTACATCAAATTTGCAAAATAATTATGTTTCGTCTCTTATAAATTACATCAAGATTGCTGCCAAAACCTTATGATATGACCGATTTGGAATTGCTTTCGCAAGGTCGTCATTAGATTGCGAGTTTCCCCATGAAAAACTCCGTATTTAAATATCAGAAACTGACCTATTCCTTACTGCAAAACAAAAATTCTTTAAGCCGAACAACAGATTAAGGATAAAAAAAGGGTCAAAAATTGCTAGATCCCGTCACACTTGCACTAATACTGGGCGGTTCCATAATTGTAATAGGGTTTTTGGGCAATTATCTCTTTGAAAGAACAGGTTTCCCAGACATGCTCCTGCTTATAGTTTTGGGTATGATTCTTGGACCCGCAACTGGTTTGGTGGATGCCAGCTCAATAATGGACCTAGCTCCATATCTTGCTGCTTTGGCCCTCGTTTTCATACTGTTTGATGGTGGAATGGTTATGAACATCTACCGTGTTTTCTCTGAAAGTCCTAGAGCCGCAGTTCTTGCCATAGTCGGCTTTTCAATGAATGTTATCGTGACAACTCTTTTCATGATGTACATTGTTATTCCTGATGTACCTTTGCTATACTCTGTGCTTTTTGGCACAATTCTTGGGGGCAGCAGCAGCATAGCGGTGATTTCATTAGCTTCTAGGATAAAAGTCAGCGAGAAATGTTCAACAATACTAAGCCTAGAATCTGCAATCACCGACATTCTATGCATAGTCTTTTCATTGGTGGTCATCGAAATATTATTGAAAGGTGCCGCTGTCGATTTAGCAACGATCAGTCAGTCCATAGCCAGCAGATTTTCCACCGGGGTGGTTCTTGGCATAATCTTCGGATTCATCTGGCTAAGTGCATTGAAGAAGATTGCAAAGGCATCTTATGCCTACATGCTCACTTTAGCCGTTGTACTTTTGGCCTATTCCTTTTCTGAATCCTTAGGCGGAAGCGGCTCTCTCTGCTCTCTTCTCTTTGGCATTATGTTAGGTAACGAGAAAGAAATCTACCGAATGCTTAGAATGGAAAGACCGCCGAACACGGTTGTTGATGTTGGATTAAAAAAATTCGAGTCTGAGGTTGCATTCCTTCTACGGACATTCTTCTTTGTCTACATAGGTCTGATCGTTTTAATTGACAGCGTTACAATCGTGATAACCAGCGCAATCCTTTCGCTCATGCTGTTGCTAGTCAGATTCGGCGCTGTAAGATTCGCAACCGTCCGTTGCGGTGAACTCGAAAAGGAAAGATCAATTATGAGTGCAGTGTTGACGAGAGGCTTAGCCGCCGCAGTATTAGCAACATTGCCCCTTCAATATACTGATCCAGTAAAATATCCGGAGGTAGCCGCTATTTTTCAATCGTTGTCTCCACTTTACATTAACCTTGCAGTTATAATAATCCTAGCCACAGCAATAATAGCCACTGTGGGCGTTCCACTGCTTAAGCGAAAAACATAAAAACAGTAAAAAAAGGATTAAAAGGCACTACAGTTCATTCTTCGACCTAGTTTCATCCTTATGCGCCAAAATTTTCTTCAGCGACGCCTTTATCTCCAAAAAACCGCTTAAAACTATCTAATACCCTTTTTTAAAAAGATTTTTGAAAAACAAATTAATATCGCAAGCCAATAGAAAATTTTTTATATAAATCGCAAAGAATTATAGGTCTGAGGTTGCAATCGTGCCTCCGACTGCGAAAAAGAAGAAAAAGGGGAAAACAAAGAAAAAGAAGTGAATTGGCAATCACATTAGACTAAATATCCCCATTTTTCTAATATTCATTTTCATGAAATGATGCGATCTGTTTGCTTGAAAACATTTTCAATACATTGATTTGAACTCAAGAAACGAAAGCCAGACATAAAATTCTGGCAACATTCATAAAGCATTTAAACTGACCCATCGCTTACATTCAAAATGGTGGCGGTTTGTCTCAAAAAATTACAAGATTGATTCTTCCCTTTTCAGCTCTGTCCGAAAGTCGCACCGAAACATTCACAGAAGAAATGGAAAAAGCGGTCATTTATTGTTTTGCTGAACTAGAAAGAGCAAAAAGCAGTGGTTTAATACTCAAGAAACCGGAAGAAAAAATGCTTTTCTTGGCTGAATTTTGCTATCCGTTATGGCTTGCGCCATTCAACAATGCGAGTCTACTCTTCGACGGGCTAAAAACAACAATGCACACTATGGTTTACAAAGCAATTCCAGACGTTAAGATTTTCATGGAAAAAGCGAACAGAGGTTCCAAAGCACTAGAAACTTACATAGCTTTTCTTTCCGGTGATGCTAACTATTTCCAAACATCAGGTCAAGAAAAAACAATGGCAATAGATGCACTTATTGCTGAACCAATTTTTCTTAAAGAGTTCAACCTGTACCTTTCTGAAGCCAAGCAAGTTGAAACTCAGCCCAAAATAGTGACTTTGTTACCCACAATAGATGAGCTGACAATTTCAACGATAACGCAAGAGTTCAAAAATCTAAAGTCAGATCTTAAAGAAGATGTTAACTTTCTTTATGAAACCATGAAACTCCTCAACAAAACGACCCACAACTTTGTTAAAATAATCCGTGGCAAAATAAGAACGATCAGAGAAGAGGTCGCATCAGAAATTGAGAAGCAAGAAAACATAATGACGCCAAAAGTTGATCGCATAAACGAAGAGTATGAAGAAAAAATAGCCGAGCTAACGAGAAATTTTGAGAAACAGCTTCTTACGTTGCAAAAAGAAAAAGTAAAGCTTGAAAAAACTAAAGAACAAATACTTGGAAAAATTGAACGATGCAACATCGAAGCGAAAATGCATGCAGCCGACAAAGACACTGTTGGAGAAAAAAACTGGAAGGAAAGAGCGAATGAAAGCAAGAAAGAATTTTCCGATATTCAAGTAAAGGCTGAGGAAATTGAAGAACGAATAAAGGAAATAGAAGAAAGCAAATCGCTTGAAACTTTTCGACTAAGGTCAGAATTGGAAGCTAAGGTCAATGAAACTAGGAAGGATCTGCTCGAGCTTGAGGCATCTCGTGATGCTGAAATTCAATTCCATCAGCAAGAAATTGATAAATCTGAGCATCTAACTTCGACAATAATTAAACAAATCGATAAGATGATAAGATCATGCGAGGCTGATCTTGCAAATTTTGAGAAATTAGGGGTTCAAAAAAAGCATGAGGGTCAAGCCTTAGTCTACATGCCTTTCTATCTAGTTTGTTATCGTACTGAGGAGAAAAAGCGGTACGTGATTTTCGCACCATCTGTTGCGAATAGTATAGGTTTTAGGACAAAGTTCAAAGGAGCATTAGGCAAGGCAAAAGTCAAGCAGCTCCTTGTTCCTCGTTTTAAAGCCGTAACCTCACTTCTGGAGAAGTTTCCCATATTGCTTGAAGGGAATGCGGCTTTTGAAAAAGAGATACGTGAAGTCGGAGACAAGTTTGACATGTTGAAATCAACCACTGAACGTAATAAAATCAAGAGTGGGCTTGAAAGGGTCAAAGAGGAAGGATGGCTTTCTGAAAAGGAATACGAAGTCTTCGATCAAAAACTGGTCTAGAATGACTTTGAGTGACCATGACAAGCGGCGGTGCGCGTCGACCTTACGCCTTAACATTATAACGTGATGGAGGCGATGCTTAATACGTCAATTCTACCAGCAAGATGAAAAGCCAGATGAGCAAAAAGATCGTCACCCGTGCTTCGAAGGCAGAGTGCTCAACATAGATTCCAAATCTTGACCACCAGTTAACGACGACTCAACCCACTAGTTTTAAATAATGGGACGAATAAATCCGCAGAAAAAGGTGAGTCTTGCATGAATATGGACTTGTTGCTTCTACAGATTCTCAACATCATAATAGGCACCATTATACTAGCACCGATTCTTTGGTTTGTGGGAAAAGCTCTCGTCGGACGAGAGAAAGCAAGGTTTACTGACGCTTTATGGATTATGCTTCTTGGACAGGTAGTCGGCGGGCTCTTTAACTTTGCCTTCGGCTCCATATTTTCGGGATTCATAGCTAGCGTCATCGCTTTCATCATCCAACTGCTGATCTGGCTGGGATTGATAAAACATTTCTTCGACACAGGATGGGGAACAGCATTCGTCATTGCCATTATAGCTGTCATTGTCGCTGCGATAGTATTTGCAATTCTGGCTATGTTGCTAATCGGCCTAGGAATATTGACTGGGCTATTATGGTAATGAATCACCGCGCATGACAAAAGTCTTGAGAATAGGCCACAAAAAATCACGACCTTCCTCATTTTTTGCCATTAGCTATCCATCGCAAAAGATTATTTGCGGATGCTAGCAATACGTTTTCATCATAGAACAATGTATGCCCAGTTGGGTCATTTGGTTCTGACGAGTTTATAAAATGCTTGCGCGTTCAATGACTTATATACTTGCTCTGGCATAACGCTGTGCTATGTCACAAATAAAAAGCAGCATAGTTCTACAGGTTGTAAATGTCGTTGCTTTTCTTGCAGTAGTTATTGTTAACGGGTTAGCTACTACTACTTTGCTGAACGGAAGGACGACGGCTGACGTTTCTGGTTTGTATCCGACGTTGATCACGCCGGCTGGTTTCACCTTTTCGATTTGGGGTGTGATTTATGTGCTTCTACTTGTTTTTGTTGTGTTTCAGCTTTTGCCTCAGCACCGAAAGGATGCGTTTCATGGCCAGATCGGCTACCTGTTCTCGCTTAGTAGCGTCTTTAATATTGTGTGGTTGTTCCTTTGGCAGTACGACTACATCACTGTATCTGTAGCATTGATGTTTGCATTGTTGGCATCGTTAATTGCGATTTATCTTCGTTTGCAGATTGGCAAATCTAAAGCGTCCCTTAGAGAGAAGTTGTGTGTGCATTTGCCTTTCAGCGTCTACTTAGGGTGGATTACGATAGCTTCCATCGCAAACGTCGCGACTGCTTTGGTTTCTATGAATTGGGACGGCTTCGGCATTAGCGAAGCGACTTGGGCCGTGCTGGTCATCGCGATAGCGTTGATAGTCACACTTGCACTATTAGCTACAAGAAGAGACATTGCATATGGCCTAGTTATCACGTGGGCCCTCGCAGGAATAATAGCTAATCAAAGCGAAAATCCAGACATAATCACGATTGCAGAAGTAAGTGCCATCATAACCGTAATAGCCATAATCGCAGTGGGCTTGGCTTCCAGACTTAAACGTGTAGACTAGCATATGCTTGAGAATAACTCGCACCAATAAGGTCCATACCAGTACTCATCATAGAGCTTTAGCTGGGACTTCAGGAGGTATAGAACGGCTACACATCATATGGCCACCATCCCCATGACTCACCTGGAGGCCAGTTCAAGAGAACAAAAGGCAACGATAACAAGACAAATATTATGGAATATATTACGAAAGTGCCTATAATTTCCTTTCTGTTTTCTGGTTGACTCTTTCCAAACATCATCCTGATCGGAGCTGTCACCAGCGAGGTTACAAACTTAGGGACAGGAAACATGAATGGGACGCTTTCTTTGTACTTCAGATATGTATCCCTGTCTCTTTTGCTCATGTTGATTTCCTCGTCTAACGCCATGCAAATCACGATAAGCGATGAGATTACCCATGGCAGCCCTGCTCCTGGATTTGAGCCTCCCCAAGGGAATGGGGTCAGAGATGCTTGCAACATGACTCCGTAACTCCAGATGATGTAGCCGAGGTACTGAGGGTGTCTCGAATACTTGTATATCCAGAACGTGACTGTCTCCCTTTTCTCTGTCTTTCCACAGAACCACGCGACCGCGCCTAGCAGGAATATGAAGAAGCCTAACCCCGTAACTGCAATTGTAAAGGGCGTTCTAATGTCCAGGCCCGCCAGAGCGAACAGATATGTTGGAATCATGTAGGGCACGTAGGCAACGTCTCCTAGGTTGACGAGATTTATAGACTGTTCCCAGAAAGGTATCCACATGATTCTTAATATGCCCAGACCAGCGAGAAAGAACATGGAAGCCGCGAAGTACCCGAAGGTTGGCAAGAAGAAGAATACAACCCCCAAGGACGAAAGGCTCTTTCTTTTTGTTACAAAGCCAACAATTATCAACGCTACTACTATTGCAAGGCAGGCATAGCCTATTGGTCTCGCAGTTTTCATGAAAGCCTCTACAGCCTCAGGTTCAATTACCGGGTGGATGTCAGGGATGTATCTGACCAGCGCTATAGACATTATCCTAGGTATCTCTATTGTGGCAAAGGTCAAAGCTACGGTGAAGACAAACGCTAGGATGGTTAGGAAACACGCAACAGCAATATGCGATTCGTGTGACTGGTCAAGGACTTTCAAGTTGCACATCTTCCATGTTGAAATCTTGAGGCTTCGAGACATTTATTTCTATGTTCCAGAACAGGATTCACGTCATAATTCTACTGGCAACAAACGTTCACTAGCAAGAATGTCCGTCCAGTCGGACTGCTTCTAAGGATGCGGGGCGCTACCATCATTTTTTCTCCAGTAGGCTATCTGATCGTGAAGGTTATTGATGGCGTTTCCAAGCCATAGGATTGACCGCTAAGCGAATATCTCATGATTCCCCTTATCTGGTATGTGCCTCGCGGAAGCAGATACGAATTGCCCATACCTGCCCACTCAATCGAGTAGTAGTCAATGATGAGTGTGTGCTCAATCCAGCCGCCAGGATCAATGTTGAAATAAGTGATGTAAGGTAGAATACCTTCGGTGTACTTGTAAATTTGTGTCCCGTTAATGTCTGCAATGCTAAAACCGCAAAAGAGTTCAGCTCCGAAACCACTGGTAAAATTAGCGTTGGAGTAAACGGTTTCTCTGTAGTCATCGGGCCAACCGATTGGGTTGATTATCATTAACGTTACTGTTTCATTTCCGAAGTTTTCAAGGCGGAACTTCACCGTGATGTTTTCGCCGTATTGATAGTCGGATTTGTCGAGTTCCACCGAAAACTCCAATGGGTCTGACGTGATCAACGCTTTGGGGCCTGCTGGAGGCTGAGAGAACCAGTAGTACGCGTAGGTTCCGCCTACGACTAGTCCCACTGCTATTACTACGAGGCTGATTTTAACCCAAAGCTTAGAATACCAAACCAAAACTGCATCATCACTATTAGTGCCTCTCTCCGATTAATATTTAAAGTTGTCGAAAAAGTTACATTCAAAAAATTCAGAAGAAAACTCGTGAAGGGACCGAATTGATTTTCCAATTCAAGCAAACGCGGGTCTTGAAATGTCTATATGCGTTCGCCTCTGTACTTCGCACCTAGGGCTAAAGTCCCTTTGGAAAAGCTCAAGAAGCTCCTTCTCCTGCTTAGACGTTCAACGCGACATCTAAAAATCACTGCTCATTTGTACTTGTGCCAATTTTTTTCAGTACAAGTACAAACAAACAACAATTTTAAACCAACTCAGCATGATTGACAACAATACAGGATAGACACCTTCATCTGGTTAGCTTGGCGCTTGATATCGTAGGTTGCAAGGAATCTGCCTCTCCACCTCCCATGCACTTGGGAGCAGCCGAAAAAAAGGAAGGCTAAAAGACACGAAGAAAAGAAATATCTCCAAAATCTAAGCCTGGCTGCTTGTGTGACTGTGTTTGTCGTGAAAAAAATGGGAAAGAAAACAGATTTAACCGATCCCCTTTAATGAGGAGAGAATTCTAGGAACCAAAAAATAACTTCTTCACAAAAAGTGAGATTTTTGGCTTAAGAAGATAATCCATCTGTCAGTCAGCTATTTTGCAATGTGTTCTTCAAAACGTTTGATTGCATAGTTTACGATTCTCTTTGCGTCGTCAGCGTTTTTCCATTCCTTAAATTTGACCCATTTATGCGGTTCTAACCGCTTATAGGTTTCAAAAAATTCTTGGATCTCCCTCAATTGGTGCGGGTGAACATCAGCAATATCAGTGTATCCTTGAAATCTGGCATCGTTCACGAGAACAGAAAGTATCTTGGGGTCTTCTCCCCTCTCATCCTCAATTATTAACGCACCTATAACCCTAACCTTAACTACGCATCCGACTTCAAGTGGTTCATAACTTAACACCATTATATCGAGTGGATCTCCATCGTCAAACCAAGTCTGCGGGACAAAACCGTACTCAACAGGGAAAACCACAGACGATGGTATTATTCTATCCAAAATGAACGCTTCCCAATTTGAATAGTACTCGTATTTGTCTCTTGAACCACTTATGACTTCGATGACCATGTTGAGCAGTTCTGGAGGGTTTTCACCTGCTGGAATGTCTTTCCAAACATTCATATGTATTACCTTCTTTCAAGCCAAATGCAACGCATCGATTTAACATTTTCTTAAACAAATTAGACGATGACTATTCTTTTTGTATCCGCTTTTACCATTAAATCCACCCTCTCCCTGCTTCATCGAACCCTCGTCACTCCAAGAAACGTGGCTCCAAATCGTAGCGCATAGGTGCCAAGGCAACTCTCGGATCTATCACAATTCTCAAGCCGTCTGTTTCCACAAATGTTGCTGTGGAACGGAGCAAACTGTCAAAAGCGAACTGACTAATTCTACGAATCGTTAATTGGTTTCATCCTCGAAAAATGCCTCTAGCTTTCTTGTTTTGGTCTTTTTCAAAACCTCTGCACATTTTCTGGGGTCTAAGCTTTTAAACTCCAATCCGAGGGTTGCCAGCAACCGTTGAACATCCTTTGCGATGTTAGGTGCGGCTAGAATCCCGCGTATTTCACGATCTGCCTTAGCTTTTATTGCATCAATATATTTTGCGAGCTGAAGTGCTGCTTCCTTACCTGCTGTTTTGCGCTTGACCTCTACAACAACGAGCTTGCCCTTCTTATCCACGCCATAAACATCCACAAAACCAGGTTCCACCTTCTTCTCATAGCTTATGGGTTTAAAATCTTCCTCCAAAAGTGACGGTTTTAGAAGAATTGCTTTGTGCATGTCTTCTTCGCTTGCGTAAAGAGTGAACTGCCCAGAGTCTGTTAGACTTAGTGCAGATATAATGTAGATTTTATCGAAAAACACCTTAACGGATTCACGCGGCTTCTGCCTTACCGCACGAACTTCAAAAACGTCGTCTTTGGTTTGAACGTGAAAGATGCAACCGGGGGGTTGCCAATTAACTGGTTCATAACCGACTGGACGATGAACGAGAAGAGAACCGTCTGCCTTTATTATTACGATGCGTTCACCTGGCTCAAGCTTCGACCTAGCTCTGCCGAGATAGTGAACCCAGCAGTTTCCAATAATTAACAGTGTTTTGCGCTGAAAAATTGCATCTTTGGCCGTTTTTTCTGCTTCAGCCTCAGTCGGACGCACTAACATTGTCAGAGAATTTGGACTCGACACTGTGTTTCGCCAATAATTTTAGAAGGTTTCATGCATACATAAGATTTCTGAAGGATTCTTATGAAGGAATGGACCAAGAAAAGTAGAACAATGCGGAGGTACAACTTGACCGCGCACATTTACGATATGCAGTATGCTGAGGAGCAAAATGCGAAAATTGAGGCCGCTTTAGAAAGTTTAGACGTAGAAAAATATGGCTCAATGCTAGACGTTGGGTGCGGAACAGGTTTGCTGTTTGATTATGTGGCAGAAAAAACAGAAGAGCTTATTGGATTGGACACATCGCGAAAAATTCTGCTTCAAGCAAAGAAACGTTCAGAGAGATTTGCAAATACACATCTAATATTGGCTGATGCTGATAACATGCCCTTCGAGGATTGTGTTTTCAACTATGTTTTTGCTATGACAATAATTCAGAACATGCCTAATCCTGAAAAAACCGTAGATGAGGTTAAACGTGTCGCAAAGAAGACAGGCGTTATGGTCATTACTGGTTTGAAGAAGAAATTTCCGTTTGAAGTTTTTGAGGATTTTTTGCGTAAGCTTAGTTTAAACGTAATTGAAATAAAAGGCGAGAATCTGAAATGTCACGTCGCAGTTTGCTCTAAACCTCCTTAAAATTTCCCATGATTAAAAACTAAACTATATATGAAGGTAAAGAGTTACAGCTATAATTCCTATGTACTTTCACATTTCACGATTTGACTCGGTGGGTTAGTGAATGCCGCTAAAAACGATGAAAACGGACACCGCAGAAACACTAACTTTAGAATGGATTTTGCACGTGAAAAACTACAAGCTAACCATCGACAAAAACTTATGTGTAGGCTGTCAAATCTGCGTTCTGGCTTGTCCAAAAGAAGCCATTAAGATCGAAAAACAGTCCAAGGTCCAAGGAGAGAAAGCTAGGAAAGCTAAGGTTGATGCTGACCTGCAAAAGTGTAATTTCTGCGGAATATGCGATGTGTTATGCCCTTATGGAGCGATTAAGGTAACATTGAATGGTGAGCATGCTCTTTCGGTTGTTGAAAAGGAAAGCTTCCCCCAATTGATTAGAGACATCCAAGTGGATGCAAGCAAATGTCCAGCGGATTGTGTTGAATGTGAAGAGGCATGCCCATTAGATTTGATCAAGATTTCAAGGCTGACGGCCGATGGAAAAGTTGTTGAAAACGTGGGCTCCCCTACTAAGAGGAAAAGAAAAAAGCTTCAAGTCAAAGTTGATGTCGATAAAGAACGTTGCCCATGTTGCAGAATCTGCGAATTCAAATGTCCCGAAGGCGTTATGCGTGTGCGAAAATTCTTCTATGGAAAAATTGTGATTCATCCAGACAAATGTCCGGAAGGCTGTACAGATTGCTTGGATGTTTGTCCAATAACTGGAGCGCTCTACCTTTCTGATGAAGATAAAAAAGTTCGTGTTAACGAGTTGTTCTGCGTTTATTGTGGAGCTTGCAAGGTTGTTTGCCCAGTTGAGGAAGCTTTAGAGCTTAAAAGAACCAAGACAAGTCACACAGCTGTTCGATCTGGTGCGTGGAACAAAGCCCTAGAAAGATTAGCTTCACCTGTCGAGATTACCAAGGAGTTGAAGGCTAAAGGTTCCCTTAGAGCCCGAGATTCCGTGGAAAAAAGATTAGGATGGAAGAGTGCATAACATGGCCGAAAATGAAATCAAGAAACAAGCTGAAACCGAAGAGCCACGAATAGGAGTTTTCATATGCCACTGCGGCTTAAACATAGCAGGTGTATTAGACATAAAAGAGCTTGTCGAATATGCACGCACTCTGCCAAATGTTGTTTACGTGAAAGACAACCGCTACACGTGCGCAGACCCTGGTCAGGAAGAAATTAGAAAAGCAATAAAGGAGCATAAGCTTAACCGTGTTGTCGTAGCAGCCTGTTCTCCGCGTATGCATGAACCTACGTTCAGAAGAACGGTCTCTGATGTTGATTTGAATCCATTCCTTTTCGAAATGGCAAACATACGCGAATTCTCTTCATGGTGTCATCCGAACTCGCCAGAAGAAGCCACGGAAAAGGCCAAAGAACTGATAAAAATGGCCGTTGCAAAATCACGGTTACTGCGACCGCTTCAGACAATAGAGGTTCCAGTAACTAACAAGGCGTTGGTCGTTGGCGGCGGCATAGCTGGAATGAACGCCGCTCTGGATCTGGCTGAGATGGGCTTCAAAGTATACTTGCTCGAGAAAAGCGAAAGCATAGGCGGCCACATGGCGCAGCTGGACAAAACATTTCCCACTCTTGACTGTTCCATATGTATTGAAGGCCCAAAAATGGTTGATGTAGGACGGCATTCCAACATTGAGATAATATCTAATGCTGACCTGCTGAGCGTTAGCGGCTTCATAGGTAACTTCAAGGTGAAAATTCGCAAAAACCCACGTTATATAATTGCTGAAAATTGTACTGGCTGTGGCGAATGCAAAGATGCTTGCCCCATCGAGTATCCGAATGAGTGGGACATGAATCTCGGTGTTAGAAAGTCTATATCCGTACCGTTCGATCAGTCGGTCCCACTCGTTTACACAATAAACAAGGATTATTGCATCGAATGCTACAAGTGCGTGGACGCCTGTGGGGCAAGGCAAGCAATAAACTTTGAACAGCAGCCAGAAGAGATCGAGATTGAGGTAGGCGCAATAATCGTTTCCACAGGCTTTGACGTATACCTGCCCTATGATGATCCCCTTTATGGATATGGAAAATACGCAAACGTGATTACGTCGTTGGAATTTGAAAGGCTCATACTTGCTGCTGGTCCTACAGGCGGAAAAGTCATTCGGGCTTCTGATGGACATAAGCCACACACAGTGGCCTTCATCCAATGTGTTGGCTCGCGTGACGTAAACAAATACCCCTATTGTTCAAACTTCTGTTGCATGTACACTTTAAAGCATGTTGTCCAACTTAAAGAGAAGTATAAGCAAGATGTTGAAGTCTACGTTTTCTACATGGACATGCGAAGTCCCTTCAAGGGGTATGAGGAATTTTATGACCGAGCAAGGGAACTTGGCGTAAACTTCATCCGCGGAAGAGTAAGCCGTATCTTGGAGGTTCCAGAAACAAACAATTTGGTCATACATGCTGAAGACATGACACTCGGCCAACCCATAGAAATCGAATCTGAAATGGTTGTTTTGGCGACCGCAGCCATACCCAAAAAAGGGACCGATGAAATGGCGCGCGTACTAAACCTCACACGAGGTGCAGACGGCTTTTTCATGGAAAGTCATCCGAAGCTGAAGCCTATAGACACGCCTACTGACGGAATATTTTTGGCAGGTGCATGTCAAGGACTGAAAGATATACCTTACAGCGTTTCGCAGGGTAGTGGTGCAGCGTCGAGAGCGGCAACTGTTCTTTCGAAACCGAAGTGGAAGATTGAGCCAATCGTTTCCGTCATAGATCCTACCAAATGCAGGAATGTTACCGCTAAATGTGGCATTTGTGCGGAACGATGCCCATATGGTTCTATTAAAGTTGAGGAGAAGAAAGCAGCCGAAGTAATTACTGCCATGTGCCATGGATGCGGAACATGCGTTGCTGAATGCCCTGCAGACGCTATAACGCAGATGCACTTCACAGACGCGCAGATAGTCGCTCAAATAAGAGCAGCTCTAGAAACAAACCCAGAAGGCAAGATTCTGGCTTTTCTGTGCAACTGGTGTAGCTATGCAGGCGCAGACTTGGCAGGAACGAGCAGATTCGAATATCCACCGATAATACGTCCAATAAGAGTAATGTGCTCAGGACGGGTTGACCGCGACTTCATCCTCGAGGCGCTCAGACTTGGAGCTGGCATGGTTCTCGTTGGCGCATGCCACCTGCCCTACGACTGCCACTACATTAGTGGCAACTGGAAAATGAAAGCTAGAATGGATGCTTTGGCGCCGATGCTGCAGAAGCTAGGATTGAGCGCGGAACGTTTCCGAGTGGAGTACGTTTCTGCTGCTGAAGGAGTAAGATTCGCCGAGCTAATCAGAGAAATGACAGAGCAACTGCACACGCTGGGCAAGGACAAGATTATTGCAGAAAACGCGAAACTGAAGCCCGTATTGGAGAATATGTTAAAGAGAAAGCAACAGAAATAGTCAATCTTGTATTTGCCACTAAACGAAATATCTCTCGCCGATGTTCAGCGCTGGGTAGACCTATTGCTTTTGAGCGTTTTATAACGCCTGCGTCACCAATGTTTTATTACCATATTTATGCCGGCAAATGTCAGTATGATGCTGAAAATTAGGCTGAGGTTCTTGCCGGAAACCTTCTTGGACGTGTGGGCACCTACCTGGGCACCGAAGATTGTTCCCACTGCGAGAATCAGTGCAACGGGGAAGTCTATGAGCTCTGACTGATAGTATCTTGCGACGCCTGATATCGATGTGAAGATCATAGTAAACATCGATGTGGCTGTCGCATAATGGATCGGCATTCCCAGTGCAACGGCCATTATTGGCACAATTAACGTTCCTCCGCCGATTCCCAGAAGGCCTGAGGCAACGCCGCCAAAGAAGCTCAGCCCTATACCAATAATGATTGTTTTTCTTGATTTGATTAGCTCAGAATCTGTCGTTGTGGCAGTGTTCTTACTTTGGGTTTTTGTCCTGAGGACGTCAATTATCATACGTGCAGCGACAAGGACAAGAAAGCCGCCGAATACTAGGCCAAGTGTGCGCTCTTCCGTTATTGTTGCTAGCCATGCGCCTACGTATGCTCCTGGAGCTGTTGTAATAACTAGAATTAGTCCTGTTTTGTAGTAGATTCTTTTTTGTCTTGCATAATTGATTGCTGAGGCTACAGCGGTAAAGATTATTGTAGTAAGGCTGGTTGCAGTTGCGCTCTTGACTATGAAACCATAGAATAATGTGAGGAGTGGGACGATGAATATGCCGCCGCCGACTCCTGCCATGGAGGCGATTATGCCTATGAAGAAACCGAATACTATGAGTAGCCACAGATCCATGCTTTATCACTGCTTACTTGAATTTTTGTTTGCCAAGGTAGTAAACTGCGCCAATTAATAAGCTTGCAACGCCGATTATCCAAGATTGCAACGAAGCAAACAATGCAAAAATCAAAAGTGCCAAGCAAGTTGCGGCTCCGATTGCGGGCACTACTCTGGGGTATTTGCGGTTTTCTGTTTTCATTCGCAAAGCTGAAACGTTGGCGAGTGTGTAGTAAAAGAGTAGAGCAAAGGTGCTTATGGCTACGACTCTTGTTAGATCTATGAAAAGGACAAGTAGGGTCATCAGAACGCCTATAATCCACAGAGAGTTGTATGGCGTATAGTATTTTTTGTGCAGTGCGCCCAGGGCTTGTGGTAGGTCTTTCCTTCTCGCCATCGCGTAAGCCATACGTGAAACCCCTAGGATGGACGTAAGCAGGACGCTTGCTGTTGCTAGTAGTCCGCCAAGAGAGACTATGTAGACTGCAGCGCCAGTTCCAGTTTGGCTTATAGCATCTTTTAGCGGCGAGTTCGATTGCGCAAGTTGCTGTGCCCCGACAAGTCCGACAGCCACAATGCCTACAAGTATGTACACTATTGTGGATATTGCCAACGAGAGTATTATGGCCCTCGGTACGTTATGTTTCGGATCTTTAATTTCTTCAGCGATTACGGCTACTCTTGCGAAACCACCATATGCGAAGAAAATGTAGAATGCGCCATAAAATACCCCGGTTTCAAAAGGAGCAAAAGAAGCGAAATTTGCCGTGTTTATGTGCCATACGCCGTAAATGGCAAAGAATGCAAGTATGAGCAGTTTTGCTGCAACTAGAATGTTGTTTAGGAGAGCTGATTGGCGAACGCCAAAAAAATTTAGGGCTGTAAAGGCAATGCACAATATTGCTGCAATCCAGTTGGCTGGTAAAATTGGAAACAATGCTGTTAAATAGTAGGCGAATCCCAGCGAAACTGCGGCACCCGTAAAAGTATTTGACAAAATCCACATCCAACCGACTAGGAAGCCTGCAAACGGCGAGATTAGCTGGTACGTATATTCGTATATGCTTCCTTCGCGCGGTTGCCACGCTGTCAATTCAGCTAAGCTTAATGCCGTGAATAGGGCGATTACAGCGGCTATGAACATGGAAATTATAAGGGCTGAGCCTGCAAAACCAGCCGCAATGCCAGTGACGATGAATATGCCAGCACCTATTATTGCACCAACACTAATGGCCGTAGCATCAAACAAGCTCAAAGACGGTTTGAACCCAGATTGTCGACTGTCTTCTGCGCACATGTCCACACCAGTTAAGAAACTTGTCTCAAAGCATTCTACTATTAAATTTTAACCCCCAAACCCAAACTGAAATATTAATTACTTTTATATGAAGAAGAATTCAAAATAAAATAGAATGGGATTCGCTTGTCTTCAGATATTAGGAGCGTGCTCAAACAGCTAGATGTGAAGGAACTTTATGAAATAGCCAAGTTCAAGAAAATCAATATTCCCAGGAACTGGTCTAGGACACTTATTGTGGAACTCCTTGCTCTAAATGTGTCCACGCAAGATATCCGGAACTTTGGGACAAAACCTTTGGAGAAAAGGATAGAATCCAGGGATGTTTCTGCAATTATCGTAAAGGATCTCGTTAAACAATTTGAGGATGTTACCGCTGTTGATAGTTTGAATCTTGAAATTAAGCAAGGTGAACTTTTCAGTCTTCTGGGACCAAATGGTGCTGGAAAAACTACAACAATCAACATCCTTAGCGGGATACTTAAACCTACAAAAGGGACTGCCATTATTGCAGGTTTCGATGTAACGAAGAATCTGGAAGAGATTAAAACGGTAATTGGTGTGTGTCCTCAAGAAGCTGCAGTTTTTAAATTTCTGAATGCACGTGAAAACATAGAACTCTTTGGAAATCTACATGGAATACCCAAGAAGGAGCTAGAAGAACGAACGGATACATTTCTGGAACTTTTAGGGTTAGCAGAGGCAAGCAAAAGGATGGCAAAAGGTTACAGCGGTGGAATGCTTCGGAAATTAAATCTTATAATCGCTTTGATTAGTGATCCGAAGATTGCTTTCCTTGACGAACCAACAGTTGGAATGGATCCTCGAGCCCGCCGTAAAACGTGGGAATTTATCGGGTCTCTCAAAGATCAAAACAAAACAATTGTCCTAACAACTCACTACATCGAAGAAGCGGAAGCGCTTAGTGATAGAGTAGGAATTATTGATTATGGAAAACTCATAGAACTGGGAACCCCCCAAGAGTTGATGGAAAAATACGAAACCAAGAATTTGGAGCAAGTCTTCTTGAAAATAACCGGTCGAAGAATTTTGGAGGGAATATAAAATGGCACTTCAAAGTTTAGTGGCTCTAATAAAAATGGAACTGAAAAAGTTTATTCGACAACCAGCGGATCTATTTTTGAACCTATTATTCCCTGCGGTTCTTACAATAGTGTTCATATTTGCTTTTGCAGATCCAGAATTAGGAATGAGCATAAACTCGGTGGTCCCAGGCTTGATTGTTTACGCTGTTATTTTTGTAATTATGACCATCGCCCAGTCTTTTTCTACCGAAAGACAAGAGGGACTACTAAAACGATTAAATACAACACCGATGACCTCGGGCGAATTCATGGGAAGTCAAATCATAACACATATGCTAATATCCTTTTTGCAGGTGATCGTTGTTTTTACGTTGGCTTTTCTATTAGGATTCAGACCGGATAGTGGTATTCAAGGAATATTTTTAGCGTTGCCTGTAACTGCGATATTTTCACTAAGTTCAGTTGGTTTAGGGCTTATCACAGCCACAGTATCCAAAACCCCGGAAGCTGCCACAGGCATCTCATTCGTGTTCATTCTTCCTCAGATGTTTTTTGGAACCTTTATACCAATAACCAGTACAACTCAGCAAATCGCAAAATTCATCCCGAGCTACTACTTACTTGATGCTCTAAAAACGATTTTCGAGGGAGATTGGATGAATACAAACATTTTCCTAGACTTGGGAGTGATTTCAATAGTTAGTATTTCAGTTGTAATCATTGGAATACTCTTGTTCGAAAAATACGGAAGTGCATAGAAGAAGAATATTGGAATTAGTAAGACTAACGCGCGCTTTTAGTCGGATTTGGGATTAAATTTTAACCCAACCAACCCGAGACATACGCAATCCTGAAAACAGATATTAGTTTGAGCTGCAATCTCTCACTCCATGCGGTTGCCAATACAAGTTGAAGCCATAATCTTTCGAAGAAATTACAACAAAATAGAATATCTATTGCTGAAAAGGACTCCTGAGAGAAATGGATTTTGGCAGCCTGTTACAGGTGGCTTAGAAGAAGGAGAAGTTCGAACAGAAGCGTTGTACCGAGAGATATATGAAGAAACAGGAGTGAGGAGTTACATCAGGGTAATAGACCGTCTTCACCACTTCGAATTTTCAGACCCTTATCCAAGTCAGGAATACGTCTATGGCGTAGAAGTCTCTCCTTCAGAGCATACAGTGCTTGACGGAGAAGAACATAGTGAGTACAGATGGTGCAGTTTCCAAGAGGCTCTGCAATTGCTGTACTGGAAAGAGAATAAAGAAGCCCTGAGAAGACTGAACAAGATACTAACGCGACAGTGAGAAGCACGCTTTCTCGCTGTCCAAAAGAGATTCAAATGGCAAAAATTTTGAACTAGCCCCTAGGGAAATAATTTCTCAAAATTTCAATGAAGAAGTAGCTGATGAATTAAATGATGAGGTCGATTCCTGCATAAATTCTGCAGACGGCTTAATTGATAGTCTCTTGAAAGTGCATAATTTGGCTGTGCCTTCTTCTGTGCCTCAAAACATTAAAGATGCAAGCGTAGTTAGTAGCGCGCGGCAGATTGAGGATAAACAATTAAAATAGTGTTACTAGTATACTGTAAAGGCATGGAGGACATTCCTTGGAGTTTATCATTGAAACCACAGGTCTCACGAAGAAATACGGGTCTTTAGTCGCTGTAGACAAGCTGGACCTCAAAGTCGAAGCAAACACTATTCACGGCTTCTTAGGACCCAACGGCGCTGGAAAAACCACGACAATCAAGGTACTGGTTGGGTTGTTAAAACCCGATGGTGGATCGGTGAGTGTTCTAGGTCAAGAAATCGGTTGGGACAAACCAGACGTAAGGTCGAGAATAGGCTACATGCCTGAGCTTCCGAAGTTGCCTAAGCATCTGAAGGGGAGGGAGCTTCTCGACATATATGGAAGAATGCAAGGCATGACCGCAGAAGAGCGGGGTATACAGATACCTAAACTTCTTGACATGGTTGATTTGAGGGAGCGAGAGAACGATCTCATTGGCGAGTACAGCAAGGGTATGCAACAGCGCTTAGGACTGGCTCAGGCGTTGATAGGTGAACCTAAATTGGTGATCCTAGATGAGCCAAGTCTTGGTCTGGACCCTGGAGGAATGGTTGAGGTCCGAGAGATAATGAAGGAGATGGCAAAGGAAGGCGTCACCATCTTTCTCTCGTCGCACCTTCTCCACGAAGTTCAACAGGTTTGCACCCATGTCACGATAATTAACAAAGGAGTTGTGGTCACTTCGGGCACGCTTAAGCAAGTATCCGCCAAGGCCAGGGGACCTTTGACAGTAGAGGCTGAGGTTGACAAGCTCTCAAAAGCTGTTATAGAAAAAGTGAAAGAATTACCCTACGTGACAAGTGTTATCGAAGAAGGAAAAAGGCTTTCAGTCGAGGTGGAAACTCGTGACGACATCAGATCTGAAGTGTCTCAAGCGATTACAGCAGGAGGAGGCATCGTCATATCCATGAACTTGAAAGGAGAGAGCCTAGAGGACATATTTATGGATCTTCTTGCCAAACATAAGCGCACGAAGGAGGTTACTAAATGACTCAGAACCGTTTGGGTTGGACAGGGAAGTTTCTTGCTGTAGTCAGATATGAGATACTGTGGAACATCCGAAAGAAGAAGTTCCTCGGGATACTTGTTGTTGCGTTTGCTCTCGCGACCTTATCGTTGGCAGGAGGTCACATTGCAAGCGCTATCACCGGCGATCCCGTGGAGCCGAATCCGGATTTCGTGATTAACGCTAATGTAGGCTTGGGCGGTTTTGGATTTTTCTTGTTTGCGATAGTAACTACGATGAATACCATTTCAGGAGAGTTTGAGAGTGGGACAATAGTTCCTTTGCTAGCTAAGCCTATTTCAAGGACCACCGTGTTCTTTGGCAAGCTGTTCGCAGCATTCCTGACTCTTTTGGCAACGTACTGTTTTCTGATGGTTTACATGACCATAGGTGGTTATGTCGTGTATGGGCCTCAAAATAACCTGCATCTTGTCCCGCTCTCTCTTCTCGGAGCTCTTTTCAGCACTTTGATATGGATAGCGATTGTTCTACTCCTGGGAACGGTCTCTAGGAGTTCTTTAATCGCTGCTCTTGGAGCCTTAGGCATCTGGCTGGGAACAGCCATAATTGGTTCAATAATTGGTGCGCTTGCAGGTCAAGGATGGATTCTTACATACATTCCTGGCTCTGGTAACACTGGATCTGTTGGTGGGCCTCCCCAATTGGGCTTCACGGTTACAACAGGCACGGACAGCATAGGCCCAAATCTTATAAACTACATTCTTCACCCTTCGTGGGAGGTCACCTACTACAAGATAGACATAGGAGGAACCACTCCGGAGCAGGTGCAATGGATCGCGCTCAACTCAGAGCCCTTGTCTACTATAATCTTGACGTCAATTGCTGTAGCACTAATCTACTTCATCGTCTTTGTTGCAACCTCTTGGTACTTCTTCAGACGTGCTCAAGTAACAGAATGAACATGGCACGCGACTGCTCCGCATAATTGTCGGTTTGCCATTACATTATTATGGTCGTTGTTAATCTTCGTGCACTAAGAGTCAGGTTTTGACTGTCCAAGCAGGCACAACGAATCAAAGCGTGTGCATTAGGTTTTAAAGCATCGGGTTATCTGAAAACAAGACCTTTGAAGGTGTCTTTCTTTTCCCAGTATTCTCTTGTTCGCAGATATTGAATCTTTGCCTTTAGAAGATCTATGTAAAACTCGTCTTCTTTTGGATGCATTTTCCCAAGGATTCTGAAGGCTGTTTCTGGTCCGACGCCTCTCGTTTCTAATGCTATTACCGCTTTTTTGCCATAACTTAATATCAGATCGGCTGTGCGTCTCGCATGGGTTAGATCCTTAAGCTCTTCTTCCATCAATTCTTTGCCTTCGCGTCTTTTCTTCAAATTTTCCTGTAAACATCTTACTCCTTGGCTTGGGTATAGAAGCGCCAGAAGCTTTGATCTGCATTTCTCGCATTCGGGCTGTTCTGGCAAACTCTTAATCTTCATTTCGGCTGTCCATTCGCCGCATGACATGCATAGCAGTGTCGCTCTTCTAGCTTCTATTGCTTTTTTCATCTTGTCTATGTTATTTAGCAAAACGCGTTCTGGTGCCATCAACTCTGAAATGTCAGAATATTTTGCAAGAATGTGATACGCTAATGGCGTCGGTTTTTCAGAGCGGTGTAGCGTGCTAACATTCACTTTTCCTTTTCTAATATTGTGCATAATTTCCTTAACCTTTGCGACATCCACCTTCTCCAACATCGCTTCTCGCAGTGTCTCATCATAAATTGGGGTTCCCCTAAACTGGCCAGACAATTGACTCTGTCTTTCCGGGCCCATGGTTTTTCCGCGAGGTAACGCTCCAAAACGTTCAGCTACAAACTTCATCTTGTAGGAAAATGGAAACCTAGAATCTAAATAATTGCTGAAAGCTTCATCTACCTTCTCGTCAGTCAGACTAAAGAGGGCATTAGGCATTTTCTCAACTTCTTGCTGTGTTAGATTTCGCGAAGTTTCGATTAGAATTCGGTATCCATCGTTCCACCAGCCGCTTATGATTTCCTTATCAGAAAGCGTAGCGTCAAAAATGCCGCCCAAAGTGCGGTTTACTGTTTCCCCAAAACACACGTGAACTACTAAATATTTGTTAAAGGCTTCAATAAGAATGCGATTATGCGTTGGCAGAGGCGCATTTTGCTTTAAATGCTCCTCAACTTCACGTGCAGCCTCAACCAGAGCAGTTCTATTCGTGGCAAACTTGTAGGCAAGCGCCTCCACCGTAGCCTCAACTTTTCCTGTTTCTTTTAACATTTTTCCGATTTCTTCACGTAGCTTGCCAGTTTCCTGAGCTAGGTTAAATGGCACGGGAAGCATTTCTCCGTCCCACCCGGGAATTGCCGCAAATGGGTCTTCAGAAGGCACAACGTAGACCGTGCCGGATTCCTCTTCTATTTGGACTATGCGCCAAACTCTTCCTCTAACTATGAAATTTAAGCCCACACGAGCCCTTAGAGCCATGAACTCGTCGCCCAAAGTGCCTATTTTTCTGTCCGAAAGCACATTTATTATAGGATAACGCCTCTCGTCCGGAATCATTGACAAATTCTCATAGTAATAAACTCTGGTCCTACGCGCCTTCCTCAAAACTTTTCCTTCTGCATCAACCCTTAATTCGCCGAGACTGGCTAAAAAGTCTATCAGGTCCAAAAATATTCTCTTCCTGAGACGCCGATAAGGATAGGATCTTCGAACAACAACTAGAACCTCTTCTAAGCCAACATTTCCCTTGTCGATTAGAATTCCTACGATCTGGTGGGCCAAGACGTCTAAGGCTTCCTCGTGAATCAGAACGGGTTCAATCCTATTTTCGTAGGCGTTTCGTACAGCTGCAATTGACTCGAGTGTGTCGTCTGGGTAAGCCGAGACAATGACGCCTTCAGAAAGCATGTCCAAGCGGTGTCCACTTCGCCCAACTCTCTGGATTAGGCTGCCGACCTGTCTTGGCGAAAGGTATTGGATTACTAGGTCCACGTTGCCTATGTCAATGCCGAGCTCCAAGGTGCTTGTGCAGATTATTGCCTTCAAAACTCCCGCTTTGAATTCATCCTCGATTTGAACGCGTTCTTCCCTGGATAAAGATCCATGGTGAACTGCTATGTCACTTCTTCCTAGCTGGTTAAACTTGTGTCCGAGCATTTCTGCGATTGTTCTGCTGTTCACGAAAACTAGAGTAGATTTATGCGTGTCAACAAGCTCTATCAACCGTCTTATTCTTGCTGCGGCCTCCGGCGCTGTTGCAAGTTTTCCTGCAAGCTCGTAATCCGCGTCGATTGGAGCTGGATTTTCTACATGATACTTGTACCCCTTAGAAAGCGAGGCCTGAACAACGCTAATGCCTCTACTTGTTCCTGCAACAAAATGCGCCACTTCGTCTGGATTACCAACAGTAGCAGACAAACCTATCCGCTGAAAATCCTTTTCAGTAACTTCACGAAGCCGCTCCAATGCTATTGCAAGCTGAACTCCACGCTTGCTTGACGCTAGTTCGTGAACCTCGTCAATCACAACCCATTGAACACGAGCTAGGTGGCTTCTCATACGCGAACCTGGAAGAATTGCCTGAAGAGTCTCCGGCGTAGTCACAAGCATATGAGGCGGCGAAATGGCTTGTTTTCTGCGAATTTTCAGCTCAGTATCGCCATGTCTGACTTCAATCGCGACGCCTAGGCGATTGGACCAGAACGTTAGTCTCTTAAGCAAGTCACGATTCAAAGCCCTCAATGGCGTAATGTAGAGTATTGATATGCCCTTTTCTTTCCTTTGCTGAATGAAAATGGAAAATATTGGCAGAAGAACAGCTTCTGTTTTCCCGCTTCCAGTTGGCGCAACTAACAGCACATTTTCGCCGCTTAAAATGGGCGGAATAGCCATTACTTGAGGTAACGTAGCCTTTGAAAATCCAAGCTCCTCTAAGGCTTCGCGTACAGGCTTGGCAAGAGAACTGAATGCGCTGGAAGCTGAAGTTTTATTCACTGTGCACGCCAAAAACTATACTGTTGACGTAAGTTTTATCCTTTTACTCTCAAAGCCAATGGATAAGAAAGTTTAAGTCCTACATCTTCACGGTATGCAATTGAGATTCTCTCTTTAAACTTGCCCCTACTAAAGATGTCACTAAACTCTCCGATTAATGGCTCTTTTCTACTGCAAAAAATAAGTTCATTCTGCTCGTTAGTCCAAATTGTCAAACCTCTAGTTTTTCCCTTATGAATAAAATGCAAGAAGGCGCTCCCATTGTTGACCTGTAACAGGGAAATAGCACTTGAGCCTTGCAAAGTACAGAAAAGCGAATACAGCGCCTCATCAAAATCTTGCTTTTCTTCTAATAAGTCCTCAAAAATGTGAGGAATAGCTTCTGAATCGATAAACTCAACTTCTTCTGATTCCAAAACATGTGTCACACCTAGCTTCTTTCTAATTTCCTCATAATTCGTCACACTACCGTTGTGAATTGAAACCACTGTTAAACCTTTATAGCATTTTGTGACATAGGGTTGAGCGGTTCCCTTAAACCGAGCGGTATCCATGAATTGAGGACTTGGCATCCGTACGTGCCCAACCAAGACAGCTGCTTCTCTAACTTTGACAATCTCAGACAAGCATCTTGCAGGGAATTCATCAATTCTTCCAACCTTTTCAAGTACAATAGTTCCATCATCTTTAAGAACAGCTAAGCCTGCACCGTAACCACCAACCGGCTTAAGCTCGTGCGGATATTGGTGAACTTCCAGTTTTTCAAGGACTTTCAAAACTTTAGTCATAGGTATTGACTCTGTTAATGCAAAACCGAAGACACCACACATTTTCATCCGTACCCTTTACCAATCTCGATTCAAGCTTGTTAGCTGAAAATACGTTTTTCACCTAAATAGATGTATAGATTCTTCACGAACAAAAGACATGCGCTATTTGAGCATGCAAACCAAATTTTACGGTCACTTCATTTCATTTTGCACACGAAATCCAATTAGGCAAATCTGACTTCCACATTTATTACATTGCAAAAGGATTCTCTCCAGCAAATCACCCTGCATCACTGGTTCCAAAACAGTATAAGCCTTTTCTGTTTCATCATTAGGAGATATTTTGATGCCACATCTTGGGCACTTGAATTCTCCTCTTCCTTTGATCTTAGCCAGGTCAATAGTAAACAGCGTCATGTATCTCACTTTTGCCGCTAATGTACTCGTTGATTCCTAGAGCTAAAATATTTTGCGGGAAAAAGTTCCAGTCAACAGCATACTCAGCTGGATTAACATAAAACTTGAATCGTACCAAAAAGCTGAAATTTTATTTTGGCCCTAGTATTCTGTGGACAATGAAGAAATCGAGGTACGAGTACGCATATGCGGATGACGTCTTTTTCCGCTCCTGAGTCCAAAAAATACGTGTCAAAAGTCTTGGAACATCAAAGCTAGGATTTCGTCAATAAAGAAAGAGGAGAAAGCCTTGTTATCTTTCTGATGAACCAGTGATATAGGCCCAAGCGCTTACTAGGACAAGTGTTAGGCAGGCTCCGGCAAATCCTGAAACTAGAAACTTTATTTGAACAAGCTGTGGAAGTATAGCCATAATCGCTGGAATTATATAGTCGGCTGTAATCTGAGCTATGATTCCCGCAAAGAATCCCAAGATCGCTACTAGCGCGAAGACTTTTAATCTTTCACCCATTTCAATCACCTTTTGCTTAGCATTTGAATTCTAAGCCTCTTTTTAGTCTAACTTACACTTTTTTGTCTATTATCCCAAAACCAGCAACATTATCTTTTAATTGGAAAATTAAAGGCTAAAACCCCTTTTTTTAGTGTATATAGCTCTACGTATATACATACATGTTTTCAACATATTAACAATGTATAAGATTATTCTATGCAACTTTTGTTTTTTGGAGGTATCAATTTGTCAGAAAGGTTCGCGAAAAAATGGGAAACTAGAAGAGAAGAGCAGCCATTCACGGAACGCATAAAGGAAGCTGTTAGACCACCAGGTCCACTGAGACCACGACTAGACTTCGCCGTTAGACGCATAGAATTGCAGGTTCAGAAATTAGATCAAGCAACGGAAAGATTCAGCCAAAGAGACAAAACAATATTCGCAAGAATAGTTGACGCGTACACCAAGCATGATACGGCGCGGGCAAATGTTTTCGCCAATGAACTAGCAGAAATACGCAAGATGGAAAGACTAATTATTAACGCAAGACTCGCACTTGAGCAAATTGTATTACGATTACGGACTGTATCCGAACTTGGGGATGTAGTATCCACCTTAGGACCAGCTGTTGGCGTACTAAGAACAGTGAGAGCTGGACTTGTAAGCGTTTTCCCTGAAGCAGAAAATGAGCTAGGAGAAATAGGCAATCTATTAAGCGGTATAATGATCGAAGCTGGACAAGGCTCGGGAATGACGCTAAACTTTGACGCAGTAAATGAAGACGCACAGAAAATTCTCACCGAAGCAGCAACAGTTGCAGAACAAAAGATCAAAGAAAAGTTCCCAGAACTACCACCAGGAATTTCAGGAGTCCCAACCTCAGTAGGAGAAAAAGCACCAACTGAGACTTCATAGAGGTAGGGAGGAAAAATGTCACAAAACCCCAACTTTTTTCTTTCAATTGGAAAACCAATCAAAGACGAATACGGACGCACAATAGGTAAGATAGCATCTTTTGCTGTAAATCCCAATGGAAAATTTGATGCTGCTTTTATCGAACAAGGCGACGGCAAATTCCTAAAGCTCTCCACAGAACGCCTGAAATTCGATGGTGCCGACGTAACACTCATCCATACAATAAAATCAGGGGCAAACGCTTTCTGCGACCAAATACCAGTAATTTGGCGCAAAGATCAAGCCCTTAAAGACTTAGTCGAAAAGAGAAAGATATCGCAGGAGCTTTACGAAGAGCTACACAACAATTTTGATGGAGTATTGACTCAATTGAAAACCGAGGCGCAGACTCTTTTGGAAGCGTTAGATAAGGAAATTGTCCGATGTTCCAAGGAGACAAGAGAGCTGAACTATGCATTAGTGCATCTGGAACTCGAACACGAAATAGGAAAGGTCGACAGCCAATCATATGAAGAAGCCTTCACAATAATACAAGAGAATCTAAAACGAGTTAACACGGAAAGAGGCGATTTAGAACTTACCAAAAGCAAACTTTCAAACATTCTGTTGGGTGAAGAACGCAATACGACAGAACAAGAGACGACGGAACAAGAGAAAAATGAAGTGGCAGAAGATTCCTCAAAAGAGCCAGCTTCGGCTTCCCCAAGTCCTGAACTTCCGGAACCACCAGTAGTTGTGTATGTGAAGGAAGTTGGAAAATCTGGGATATAACCTGTAACAAAAATGGAGTAACGGGCGGAGGGAAAAAAAATCAAAGGCTTTCTTCATCGAAGCCCTCCACCACTTCGTGAAACAGTTGTCAAATCGATACAAAGACTAAAAATTCAGCGCAACAGAATAGGTCAGGCCGGCTTCAGACTCAAAGAGAGAGACAGAATTCTCTTTCAAACATGCATAGGCGCCTTGAAGAATAAGAATAAAGAAAGAGCCGCAATCTGTGCAAACGAAATCGCAGAGGTTCGAAAAATAACAAAATTTCTTTACCATGTAGAATTAGCCATAGAACGCGTAATTCTTAGGCTTGAAACGATAAAAGAATTAAGCGACATAGTTTTCGATTTGAAACCTGCCTTAAAACTCCTTCAAGGTGTTTCGCAAGAATTGTTCGAATTTCTGCCAGATGTTTCCTCTGAGCTAAGCAAGGTTAACGAGGAAATAAGCGAGACACTCTACTCAACTAGGATAACCGCAGATGAGTCAATAATACCAGTAAACAGAAAGACGCCTGGAGGAGAAGAAATACTAAAAGAAGTTTCCAGTTTCCTTGAACAAAAAGTTGCCGAAAAACTTCCTGAACCGCCTGTTACTCTAAAAACTCCCGAAGCTGAGCAGACTACACTGAAAGAAATGGTTGCCTTAGCAGCCAACTGTTCACAAGCAATTGGTCGCGAGACAATCGAGGGATCTGATGGTGATTCTTCTCAAACCCTCTTTTCTTATAAAAAATCCGAAATTCAAGAAATTTCTCTAAAGGTTGAAAAACCATCATTAGAAGATGTGCTTCTTGATTATGTCAAAAAGAGTAACGGAGAAATCGACATAGCACGTTGCTCTATAGATTTGAAAACTTCGTATGACGAAGTTGAGAGAACCCTTAGAAATCTGGGCGCACAGGGAAAAATAAAAATTGAATCGAAATTGAGTTGAAGAGAGGTAAAGGCTAATGAGCGCTTCGCAAGAGCTTGAGAAGGCTGCAACAAACTATGCATTAGAAGCTGTTCGACTCGACAAGCAGGGAGCAAAAGGCATGGCGATAACGATGTATCAGAAAGCTATTGAAACTTTGCTTCAACTTGTCCAATTATATCCGGAATACAGCCTAAACAAGGTCTACATACAAAGAGCGATCGCCTATCAAGAAAGGATAAAAGCATTACAAGGAGCAGTGATTCCTGCCGAAATGCAGGGTGACACCAGAAACCCTGATGTTACAAAGACTACTGAAGGTGGAAAGTCGAGTTATGAGGAACTGATAGTTACTGAAAAACCAAGTGTAAAGTGGGAGGAAGTTGTTGGTCTTGAACTGGCTAAAAGAGCAGTAAAGGAAGCTATAGTCTATCCTATTCAGAGACCCGACTTGTTTCCTTTAGGATGGCCAAGAGGTATTCTTTTGTTCGGACCGCCTGGGTGTGGAAAAACACTGTTGGCGGCTGCAGTCGCAACAGAAATAGATGCAACTTTTGTTTCGATTGATGCAGCCTCAGTAATGTCTAAATGGCTTGGTGAAGCTGAGCAGAATGTTGCAAAACTTTTCGGCTCAGCTAGAAAATCGGCAAATGACGGAAAACCGTCAATAGTTTTTATTGATGAGCTGGACTCCCTCATGGGAAAACATTCGAATGAGGTTGGAGGAGAAGTCCGTGTTCGCAATCAATTCTTGAAAGAAATGGATGGTATTGTGGATAAAGGCAAGAATATTCATGTTTACGTTATAGGAGCAACAAACAAACCATGGGATTTGGACTGGGCTTTTATTAGAAGATTTCAGAAGAGAATTTTAGTTCCACTTCCCGATCACCACACGCGCTTGATGATGTCTAAACTATATACAAGCAATCTGCGGCTTGCACCAGATGTCGACTTGCACGAATTAGCTAGATTATCAGAAGGATTTTCAGGAAGCGACATAAGGGATGTTTGTCAGGCAGCACATCTAAAGCTCATAGGTGAATTCTTCGAATCTGGACAAGCAACAAACAAGCTGGCCAAGCCCAGATCACTAAGAATGGGCGACTTTCGACAAACACTGGAAGAGAGAAAACCAAGCGTTTCCCTTGACATGTTGTCGTTATATAACAGATGGTTTGAAGCCTTTAAGGCTCTTTAAGAGGAGGGAATGCAAAGAACTCAACTTTGGGTGGAAAGGTTTGGAGAATAATTATCTTTTTTGAAAGCGCTCCTTTCTCCCCCTCAAGCAAAATCTCCAAACCCCACAATCCAAAAATAACTTATAAATCGTTTCTTCCTAGAAATCTTTCTATCATATCCCCCAATTTTTCCGAGTTTTTTAATATATCTATGTATGGGATTTTCAGGTTCATGTTCTCGGTTGAATAAGGTCCTGTGAAGGCCAAGATGGGTTTAAATGACTTTAAAGCTTCTAAGGCTTCTTTTTCGGATTTCACAACAACAATTTTCTGTACAGTCATCTTCTTGCCTATCAGTTTCCTGAATCCTTCGAGGAAAATTATGTCGCTACTTTTGCATTTTTTCAAGATTGTTCTCAGCGAAAAGCTGGCTTCAGTGGATTTTTCTATCGTGGCTATTTCATTGGACGCAACGCTGATTATTGTTTTGGCTCCGGATTTTGCGAATCTCCAAGTGTCCTTTCCTTCCTTGTCTATTGTGAAGTTTGGTTCCGGTATATGTTTCACTGTTGCAATTTTGTACCCTCTTTTGGTTAACTCTTTCGTTAGGATTTCTATTGCTGTTGTTTTTCCAGAGCTTTTGCTTCCAACGATTGCGATGACTGTTGCTTTCACCTATTTCACCTTGTCATTGCATTTCTTCTGTGAAGACTCTCTCCAACGTTTTTTTGCTTATGCTTAATTCTTCCGAAAGGTTTTTCGCCCATTTTATGTATGCTCTGAAAAGGTTTTGAAATATTTCCGCTTTTTCCTTTTCAGATAAGTCTCTTTCTTCAGCGAGCAACAAGGCAAACCACTTACCTATGTCTGTAAGCTGATAAGCCTTGACCCACATTGCGCGGTTTTCTTTTTCGATTTTTTTCATTTCCTCCGTCAATATCCCGAGTTTCGTTAATGCTTTTAGATTCGCAATTATTGTCTTGTTTGAATAAGCAAGTTTTCTCACGAGATCTTTTTGATAAATCCTGTTCGAAATGCCTTGGCTTAGCGAAAATCTTAAGACGGCAACGGCTGACTTTGACCCGAAGATTGCACCTAATATTTTGCTCTTTTGTTCAGGTGGAAGAAATACTACATAGGGATGTAAATTTTCGCTCACGGGGTTCACGTTTACAAGGTCTATCTCAGTTTTATTTTAGTTTTTTGGCTTTAATGCAATAGGTTTTTTAGCATATTAATCCACTTTATCGCGGTGCTTGAAAACGGTTCTCAAACAATGGATTCCTGCTGATGGCGACAGTTTAGTGACCAAAGAGGGCTTTATCTTCAACGTTTTCGGATATGAGCACCCGGCAAACCGAGTTTTCGCATTCCTGAAATATATTCCTTCAGAATTTAAAACACTTTTTCCAATTGATTTCTTGGAGAAGGCTTGGAAATATGGGAGACTGAAACTTTTCCGAGCTGAGAAACTCTACACGGCGCAGAACTATCAGATCTTCATAAAAACTCTTCGAAAAAACTTCCCAGATTACGTGTATCTCTGCCATTTTAGGCGAAAGGACATAATCAGCGCGCCATTAAACTTCATCAAGAGAGTATACATTCCAAAAGAGTGTTTGATTCGTCTCATTCGACTGAAACGTAAGGATAGTTTGCAGCGCACAATATTGAAATTTATTACCATGCTTTCGCATGAATCGAGCATCGATATGGAAGATTTTGGGGTTCACGGCTCTGTGGCTTTGAACATGCACACGTCGAAATCTGATATGGACATTGTCGTTTATGGCTCGCAGAATTTTCGTAAACTAGAAAAAACCATAGAGAAGCTTGTTGAGGACGGAACCTTAAGCTATGTTTTCAATAACCGTTTGGATGCTGCAAGACGGTTCAAAGGCCGCTATATGGGCAAGATTTTCATGTATAACGCTATACGTAGACAAGAAGAACTCACTTTGAAGTATGGGATGTACAGGTTTACGCCGCTCACTCCGTTAAAATTTGACTGCACCGTCAAAGACGATAGTGAAGCTATGTTCCGACCAGCAATATACAAAATCGAAGATTACAGGCCAGCCAATTTCTCTTCAGCTCTTTCTCGAGAGAAAATTCCAAGACTTGTAGTGTCGATGATTGGGTGCTACCGAAACGTTGCCAAACAAGGAAGAAGGATTAAGGCTTCCGGAATGCTTGAGGAGGTCGAAAACACTGAAACAGGTGAAATCTTCCATCAAGTTGTTGTTGGAACCGGAACTAGCGAGGAAGAGTATATTTGGCCACTTTAAGGCTTAGAGACCGAGACGCGATACTAACAAGAGAAGGCTTAATTTTACGCGTTTTTGGCTATTCGCACTTGCCCAATGCCTACATTTGCGATGCTGAATATGCATCTGCGAAGATTTTCAAATCTGACAATCCTAGGGCCTTTAGAACTGATGGGAATCGCGTTTTCTACAAGTTTTATGACGATGAGGGCTGGAAGTTTGTCAAAGACAATTTTCCGCAATACATGACCTTTCATCATTCAATTCGCAAGAAAGTTGTGGGCGTCAAACTTCCAGATATCGCACTTGTACTAAAACCAGAAGAAGAGTTTAGGAAACTAGTTGAGAAAGAGCCAAAAGACAAGCTTATTGAAGCTGTGCAAAGCGTCTTGAAAATTACAACTAGACACTCGGGCTTATCGGCGAAGAATTTTGGCGTTTTCGGCTCCTTGCTTCACGGGTTTTATCATCCACAGTTTTCGGACATAGATTTGATAATCTACGGCAAAGAAAATGTGGCTAAAATGCGTGAGACTGTGCATGAACTGTACGGAGACAAATCTTCTTCGCTTAAGAACGAGTTCGAAAGCGACAATTCAATAAAAGGAAAGAATTGGAGGTTCGAGAATTATACTCCAAAGGAGTTTGTATGGCACCAACGAAGAAAAACGATCTACGCACTTTTCAAAGATGAAAAGAGTGGGAGAATTATAAAAACAGAGTTTGAACCCGTGAAAGAATGGGGAGAAATAGGAAAAGCCGTTTTTTCAGGAACAAAGGTCACGCAGAAAGGCTGGGTTAAAATGTTTGCCCGAGTAACTGAGGATTATGATGCGCCTTTTATTCCATCTATCTATGGCATTAAGCCCCTAAAAGTTTTAGATAGAAAAACCGGTTCCGGTGAGGCCAAGTGGCTAATTTCTTACTTGGAGGAGTTTCGAATGCAAGCATATAGGGACGAAACGGTCTATATTGAAGGAAACTTGGAAGAAGTCAAAACCCCAGAAGGCAGTTTTCACCAAATAACATTAACATATTGCCCAAGATATTATAACCAAGTTTTGAAAGTCGCAATTGCTTGACCATTATGCCAGTATCATATAATCTGTTGGTCTATTGCCGAGTAAAAGCCTAAAATAGTCTCGATTTTGCCTCTTGTCAATCACGTGTTCAATTTTTCCTTGGGCAATGACAACTTCTCCAGCTCTGGCTTGTTCACAGAATCTGCCGCGAAAAGATGCAATCTCTTGTATTTGCTCAATTTTTGTGCCTTCAACAACTCTTGCCTCTTCGATTTTGTATGTACATGGTGTGAAAAAGGATTCCGAGTCATCTGCAATTGTGGCTTCAATTTTTGCATAGCCACAGTTCTTGTAACAGACATCACCATACTTTTCGTTTATTTCGTTCCAGTCTTTCACAAAACGGATGAAATAGTCTCTTCCCATAAACTTGCCTTGCAAGACCTTTCTAGATTCGACGGTGGCGAAGTCTTCGAAATCCATGAAAGTGTCTTTCGAACGAAAATCGAACAAAGTTCTCAAATCCTCCCTAACGTAAGGTTTGAAGGGAGTGTCCTCATTCTCCAACATGCTTTGAAGAGCTAGATGGACTCTCCGGCAGTTTTCGGAGCCATAAATCACTGGGTCAACATCAGAACTTGATGTGTGTAATCTAGCTAAAATAGAACCTGAAATTCCCAGCTTGCCAGAAGGCACATTAGTGTGACTTCTGAGAAACTCGAGAAGTCTTAACGCCTTTTTCTCCAACACACCTAGTTTCTTGCTTTGTTGAAGTTCCTTCAAGCGATTAACAGGACTGTAATAGTGTTTCACATTTGTTAATGGAATTTCGCAAAGTTTTTCATCAAAAACGGGGTCATAAACTATGTATTTTGAAAAGTTCCGCTCAAGGAATTTGAAACGTTCAGAAATACTATAAACCTTCTTGTAGGTGACGCCTTCATCCCTACGAATGCCGCGGGAGTCTGGGATGAAACGTGGAAAAGCAATGACCATACCCGGAGGATGAACTAAGCCCTTAACATCAAATATTATGCCGTTCAAATCTTTAAGAAGGTACCCTTCAATGGGGTTTGTTTTCATGGATGTCATTTTTTACCTTTTTTCTTACAATTTTCGAGTTAATAGGTTTGCTCTTCGTAAGGCGAGAATCAGCCCAACTCCCAAAATGGTTGCAACAATGGTAAACAAAATTCGCTCTATAGTAGAAACTGGTATCATATACATGAAGAGAGCAGGAACATCTGGTAAGCCAAGAGGCGCTAAGAAGTATTCTTCAATTGTTGAAAGCGAAATGAAAATATCAATAACGTTTATAAAAATCAAGTTTCCGAGCATGTGATCAGCTATTATTCCACAGTAACTCGCTAAAGAAACTGCTAGAACAAAGGTATTTTTTCCAATGCCAAATAAACTGTAAATAATTACCATTCCACCAACTAGAAATGCTGGTAAGGATAGGTAAGGAAGAATCAATACGTCGCTTGAATATGATCTTGTTAGCATGTATGCCACTACTAGGATTATAATTCCCACAAGGAGAGGAAGTGATTTCACTTGCCATTTTTTTCCTTCCACTTTCCCTTCTTTAAACGCATTTGCAGCCCTTTCTCTTGTTGCGAGTATTAAGGCAAATCCAGCGATATGTAAAATGGGATAAAATGGTGCTCGTTGGCCTACTCCTGTCAGATACCATCCTAAGATCAATAAACCCAAGATTAAGGAGGCTAACATCCATCCTTTAGTCTTATTTCCATTGTTGTTTGAATTTTTCTGTGTAAGCAACCCAGCGACTAATGCAGATACTGCAGGGGAAAATGATGTAAGAATAGTGAAGGGACTTCCTGCAGTAACCAGTCCTCCAATAAGTGCGGCTAGAAAGCCAAGATATGGTCCGATAACTAAACCATAAATTGGCGCCAATACAGCATCAAATTTGATGTTGGAGCCAGATACTCCAACTATGGGAATTCCGGGGAAAAATTCAATGACAACTGCTGACAAAGTTGCAAAAATTGCCACAAAAGCTACATCTTGCGCGGACAGTCTAAATTCCATAATTTTTCCCTTGTATTTTAGTTCATTCGTATGTAGTTTTTTACATAACGCTAATAAAGCTTTCTATGTTGATGATATATGTAAGGGGAACGTCTTTGCAAAAACGATCAAATGAGAAAGCAAAACATATTTCGCAATGCCTAGAGTTAGCTATTCTCTTCGAAGTGAGTGCAGATAAACCTGGCAATGTCAATTTGGTTGTTGGCTTTGAGGGTACGCGCCATGAGCATTTTCTTGCTTCTGCAGTCGCTGCTGCTTCCTATTTTGAATCGGCGGCAAAGCAGGGAATGGCATTCTCTCGAGGAGAAATTCACATCAGCAATGTGGGACTGGGACAGATTATAAAGGAATGTGCAACGGACGTTAATGCTTGGCAGCACGGCGGTAACACATTACTTGGCACCATAATTTTGCTTTCGCCCATTGCAGTTGCGGCAGGAATGACTTCGGCCAAAGAGGAACATATTTTTGAAATTTCGGAGCTGAGAAGGAATCTCAGACATGTTGTAGAGTCAACAACAGCAGAAGATGCAGTCAAAATTTATGAAGCAATAAAAATTGCCACACCCAGCGGACTGGGTAAGGCGCCAGAACTTGACGTTAACGATCCCGATTCAATGAACAGAATAGTTAAGGAAAATGTTTCACTTTATCAGGTTTTCAAAATAGCTTCTAGTTATGACGGTGTTTGCTCTGAATGGGTCAACAATTATCCAATAACTTTTGATTTTGCCTATCCATACTTGATGGAGCAAATCAAGAGCGACAAAGACTTAAACGCGGCCATAATCCATACGTTTTTGAAAGTCCTAGCTGAGTATCCAGACACGTTCATCGCCAGAAAGGTTGGTAGCGGAAAAGCCCAAGAAGTTTCTTCTATGGCTGAAGAAGTTTTGAGACTTGGAGGGCTCAAAACTCTGATTGGAAAGGAAAGGATGCATGATTTTGACTTGACGCTTAGAGAATCAGGCAGTCTTCTGAACCCGGGGACAACCGCCGACATAATTGCAGCTGCGTTGGCTTTGGGCATTCTGAGCGGATACAGACCCTAATTTAAGGATGTTCTATTCCTTTTCAACCCATCTTTTGTAAAGGAGAACCCCAACCGCATATAGAATGGTTGCTGAGGCGGTTAAGGTTATCATTGGCATAACGATTTCATTCAGAGCAGCGTTTCGGACCATTACGTCCCTTATTGCCTGAGCCGCATATGTCATTGGTATGACGCGGCCAATTTGTTGAAGGTATATTGGAAGATATTCAATTGGAAAGTACATTCCTATAAAAAACTGAAGTACTATGCCTATTGTTGTGGCTGCGTTTGATGCTTCCTGCGGGGCTCTGCCAATACAGGATATTATTAAACCTAAGGCTATTCCGTTCATTGAGCCTAGAAACATTATCGGAGCCAGCAACGACACATTCCAGTTCAATCTTGGAGTAAGCAAAGTCACAGCCAAGACTGTCATGACAAGAATCGAGATGGCTGTTTGAAACAAAGCAGCCAGAGTCTTGCCGAAAAGCATGTTTATCGGGCGAATAGGTGAAGCCCTAATCTTCTTTAATGTTCCTTTTTCTCTCTCGTAAACGATTGCTCCAGTAGAGACAACCATGCTTGAAAACAAGAGCGGATAGCACAACATGCCTGGGACAATGTTCTCTTTGTAGCCTATTCTCTGTCCAACAAAGGATGTTTCTGCATTCACTGTTATCGGTTCATAATAGGTCATATTATAAGTTTGGTTATAGAGCATTTTGTAATATTCTGTGAAGAAGTTTTTAATGCCATCTTCGACCAGTCGAGCTACATCTGGATTGGTTCCATCCACGACCAGCGATATCTTGCTGTGGTTAGTAAACATCAGATCAAAACTGAAGTTCTGAGGGATTGTTACAACAGCCCGCACATTGGTTGCATTTAATTCTCTTAACGCCTCATTTCTGTCTGTGAAATTCCTAAGTGTGAACACTCCAGTGCTGTTAAGTCCTGAAATTACGGCGTCAGTTATCGGTGTCTGACCGTCTTCATTGACTATTCCAATGTTTGCATTGAATGGTATGTCTCTACCAAAGATTGCAGTGAACAGCAACATTATGAGCACTGGAAAAGCTATAGTCCAAAAGATTGTTCCCTTTTCTCTGAAAAAGGTCTTGACGTCTTTTACGGCTATTCCTACTATAGGGTTCATTTGTATTCCTCCGTGAGTCTCCTTCCAGTCAATTTTATGAAGACATCCTCCAATGTTGGCTCAACAACTTCAACTTTCTCAGTTAAAATTCTTTGCGATATTAACTTCTTCGAGATTTCTGGCATTGTTTCCCACGGATTGGCAACAAAGACTTGAACTTCATTGTCTTTAGCTATGTGGTTGTATTTGTCAATAAGCTTCAATGCTTTTTCTACTTGGTCATCCTTCACTCTCACTCGAATAGAGGCTTCTCCGCCTATAGTCTTTTTCAAAATAAGCGGTTTATCAAGCGCAACAATCTTTCCTTCATCCATTATTGCAACTCTATCGCAGATTTCATCTGCTTCATACATGTCGTGCGTTGATAAAAGCAGGGTTTTTCCGTGGTCTTTTAAGGCTTTCATTAGTTCCCAGAATTCTCTTTTGATGTTAGGGTCAAAACCAACGGTCGGTTCATCCAAAATCACGATTGGTGGGTCGTGAATGACCGACGCTGCAAGGTTTGCACGTCTTTTCATTCCACCTGAAAGTTGCTGAACCCTTCTGTTCAGAAATTCTTCAACGCCCAGAAATTTGGAGGAAAATTCGACTCTCTCCTTAAACTTTCTGGAACTAAGCGAGTAAAGCGAAGCAGCGAAGGCAAAATTTTCGCGCACGCTTAGCAAGTCATAAAGCAATGTTTCTTGAGGGCAAAATCCGATTAAACTTCGAATTTTGTAGGGATCCTTAACTAAATCAAGCCCAAAAACATTGACCTTGCCTTCATCAAATCTTCTTAAGCCGCAAAGTATTTCCATCAGCGTTGTTTTTCCAGCGCCGTTAGGGCCTAACAGTCCGAAAATCTCCCCTTCCTTAACACTGAACGAAACGTCATCAAGAGCTTTTACTTCGCCATAATGTTTCATTAAGCCTTCAACTTCAATAATCATTTTTTCACTCGTCAAATGTCGCCCTCACTCGTTCCAAAACATTCAAGCGACTACAGCCTTTACTTAAAAACATTTCTGATCCAAGGAGAAAATAGATTAAGTTAAATTTGAGTTGTCTTTAAGATAACTGTCAAAGTTGAGAATAATCTTGAACTAATGAGCTGGTTGGTTGATGAACGAGAATGCAAAATTGCAGGTAACGTTACTCACTGGGAGAACAATTGAACAGGGCGTGGGAAAAGAGCGCGGGAAAGCCTCAATGGAGTATATGGAGAGCGTCTCAGTTTGCTACATGGATCCTGAAGACCTGAGAAGGCTAGGAGTTAAGGAGAAAGCCAACATTTTGGTCTCAACGAATTATGGGTCGGTGGTGGTCAAAGCTCTAAAATCCCTAAGGACTCCGCATCCAAAAATAATCTATATTCCTTATGGTCCATGGGCGAACGTTCTGGTTGATCCCGAAACTCACAGCATTGGAATGCCTTCTTTTAAGGGAATTCCGGCAGAAGTTGAGCCTGCTCTGGATAAGCCTCTACTAAACATGAAGGAGCTTCTTAAAGAACAGTTTGGGAAGGAGTAGTATGCCTGTTGTTAAAGCTGTAACGTGTCCTGTCTGTGGTAGCCTATGCGACGACATAGAATTGACAATTGAGGATAAAGAAATAGTTAAGGTCAAAAACGGCTGTGCCATGTGCGAGTCAAAATTTCTGAACTACAATGGCAAGCACAGAATTCGGAAGCCCTTAATAAGAAAAGATGGAAAGCTCGTCAAAGCCACACTTAAAGAAGCGGTGAGAAAGACTGCTGAAATTCTAGCCGAAGCAAACTATCCGATATTGTACGGTTGGAGTTCAACGAGCTGCGAAGCTACGAGGGTAGGTCTTGAACTGGCGGAAGAGGTTGGAGGCGTAATTGACAACACAGCGGTCGTCTGTCATGGGCCGTCACTTTTGAGCGTTCAGGAAATAGGCATTTCTTCATGCACTCTTGGACAGATTAGACACAGAGCGGACCTTGTTATCTACTGGGGAAGTGACCCTTGGAGCGCCCACCCCCGGCACATCGAAAGATACACAACCTTTTCGGAAGGACGATTTGAAAGAAGTGAGTGGAGGGGATATGTGGCCAAAATCAAAGCCTCCATAGGCAGAAAGAAAATTGAAAGCGTCCTTCGACGATTATTCCTGAAGAAAAAGCCTACTGTTCCATCCTCCTATCTTGAAGGAAGGGTTTGTCCAACGATCTCTAGAGAAGGTCGAAAACTAATAGTTATCGACGTCAGAAGGACTAAATCTGCCGAGATGGCTGATTATTTCATCCAAGTCGAGCCGAACAAGGACTACGAGCTTCTTCAGGCTTTTAGAGCTCTGATTCGTGATCAGGAGCTTGATGTTGACAAGGTTGCTGGGGTTCCTGTGGAATACTTGGAAGAGGTTTCAGATGCAATGGTTGGATGCAATTTTGGAGCTCTTTTCTTTGGAGTTGGGTTAACGATGAGCAGAGGCAAACTTAGGAATATAGACGCAGCGCTTTCATTAGTTCGTGATTTGAACACGCGAACAAAATTCATAATAATGCCTATGCGTGGTCACTTCAACGTTGCGGGCGCAAACACAGTTTCTACATGGCAGACAGGATATCCCTATGCTGTTGACTTTTCCTTGGGTTATCCACGTTACAATCCTGGAGAAACTTCTGTCGTGGATGTTCTAATGCGGAAGGAGTCGGATGCGGCTCTAATTGTTGCCTCTGATCCTGTTGCGAACTTTCCTAGGAAGGCAGCTGAACACTTAGTTGAGAATCCACTTGTGGTTGTAGATCCTCACATGAACGCCACAGCCCACATGGCTGATGTCGTTTTACCTTCTGCGTTTGTTGGCATAGAAGCCAGCGGAACCGCCTATCGCATGGACCATGTACCGCTTCCTTTAAAAAGAGTGGCTGAGCCACCTCGCGGTGTACTACCTGACGAGGAGATCTTGAGAAGGATTCTCTCCGAAGTTAGAAAGATTAAGAGGAAAAAACAAGTAGCGGCGGAGGCACAATAGGATGGAGCTTCTGGTAAAAAATGGATTTGTCTACGATCCCCTCAACGGAATCGACGGCGAAAAAATGGACATTGCAGTCAAAGATGGAAAAATCGTTGAGAAGGTCAACGAGCGCAAAGCCAAGAAGATTGACGCTTCTGGCATGCTTGTCATGCCTGGGGGGGTGGATATTCACTCTCACATAGCTGGTTCAAAAGTAAACAGCGGTAGGCTTCTGAGACCAGAGGATCACTTTAAAGATTTTGAGCCTAAAACACCAATAACAAGGTCTGGAGTAGGCTACTCAGTTCCATCCACTTTTACAACGGGTTATCGTTACGCGAGAATGGGTTACACCACCGTGATGGACCCTGCAATGGCCCCTTTAGAAGCTAAGCACACGCATGAGGAGTTCAACGACATACCTATAATCGATAAGGCTAGCTATCCGCTTCTTGGCGACTGGTGGTTTGTGCTTGAGTATCTGAGGGAAGGCAGAATTGAAGAATGTGCGAGATATGTTGCTTGGATGATAACCTCGACTAAAGGATATGCCATAAAACTGGTTAACCCAGGCGGATTGGAGACTTGGGGATTTGGACACAATGTCAGAGGCTTGGACGATCAGGTTCCGTATTTCTGCATAACTCCCCGCGAAATTATCCGTGGATTATGTAAAGTTAACAAACTGCTGAATCTGCCTCACACAATCCACGTGCATACAAACAATCTTGGAAAGCCTGGGAACTACGTTACTGCCGTGGAAACAATGAAATGTGTTGAGGACCTAGCCTTGGAAAACAAACCCGCAATCCACATAACACATTGTCAATTCTGTGCTTTCAAGGGCGATGACTGGAGAACTTTAGAGTCAGGCTCTGAGGACATCGCAAATTACGTTAATGGTCATTCGCATGCAACTATGGACATGGGTCAAGTAATATTTGCTGACACGACAACAATGACGGCTGACGGTCCTTTCCAATTTGCGCTTTATGAGCTGAGCGGAAACAAGTGGGTCAATCACGACGTGGAAACCGAAACAAGCGGAGGAATCGTGCCCTTCCATTACCGCAGGAAAAGCTACGTCCACGCAGTTCAGTGGTCAATAGGCTTAGAGTTAGCCCTACTAATCAGAGATCCGTGGAAAATTTTTATGACAACAGACCATCCGAACGGTGGACCATTTATTGCCTATCCGAAAATCATTGCTTGGCTAATGAGTAGAAAAGCCAGAGGAGCTACTCTAAAAAAAGTTAACCCACGTGCAAGAAGCAGAAGTCTTCTTCCGTCAATAGATCGCGAATTGGGCTTTTGCGAGATAGCGATTATGACTAGGGCTGGACAGGCGAAAGCCTTAGGACTTAAGGACAAGGGGCATTTAGGCATAGGGGCAGATGCGGATATAGCCATATACAATGTCAATCCAGAAACAACTGATCCTTCTAGAAAGTACAAATCAGTGAGAAGAGCGTTCAAACAAGCCGCGAACACTATTAAAGACGGAAAAATAGTTGTCAACGACGGTGAAATCTTGAAGCATGTCGGAGGCGCGACCATGTGGCTTGACGTGCAAACTCTCGAGCCGATCAAGATTACTGAGGAGATGAAGAGAAAATTCAAGGAATACTGGACCGTTGAGTACGAGAATTATCCAGTGACAGAACATTATCTTGAAGTCTCGCGTCCAATAACTGTGAAGGCTGATGTATAATGATACATCTATATCCAAAAAAAGAATTCGACCTTCCCTTGATCGCTGAATGTATAAACCCTGATGTTTTCCAAAATGAAACATGTGAAAAAATAGAGCAATTGAAGATATGGGAAGGGAACTCGCAGAAAAAGCTTGGCGAACTTTTTAAGGTTGAAGAAAACCAAACGGCGAGTCAGCCAGAAAAAACCGCAATAACAATTTATGGCGACATGAGCAAGGTTCGGAAAATAGGAGCATGTATGCAAAACGGAGAGATCATGATTCAGGGAAATGTCGGCATGCATTTGGGTGAAGAAATGAAAGGCGGCAAGATAACAGTTCATGGCGACGCTGGCGGCTGGGCTGGCTCAATGATGAAAGGCGGAGTAATAGAAATTCATGGAAATGCCAGTGACTATTTAGGTGCACCATACCGCGGAAGTAGCGAGGGCATGCGTGGCGGCAAGATAATTATTCATGGAAATGTTGGGAGCGAAACCGGTGCTCACATACAAAACGGTATGATCAAAATTTATGGAAGTGCTGGACAATTTGCAGGTTTTCGGATGCGTAAAGGAATTATATATGTTCAAAATGATTGCGGGGGAAGAGCCGGAGCATGCATGACTGAAGGCACAATAATCGTTGGGGGACTTCTGGAGTCTGTTCTGCCCACCTTTTCTATAGAGGGCGTCAGAAAAAAGGCAAAGATTGAAGAAGACGAAGTTGTGGAGTCACCATTCTACCTTTTCTTAGGAGATCTTACTGAAAGTGGAAAAGGCAGACTCTATGTTGCTAAAGAGAAAAATCCCCATCTACGAATTTATGAAAGACTTCTATAAAAAAGGAGCGAAAAGGAGAAAATGGTCATGAAAATGGCGCTAAGCGTAAACCGTCTAGCGTGGAAACTCTTGGAGAAACTATGCGAAAACCCAGATTATTGTGGAGTAGAAATAGAAAAAACAGATGCTGGAACAACAATTGTCGACGCCGGGATAAAGGCTAAAGGCGGTTTTCATGCTGGAAGAATTGTAACCGAAATTTGCATGGGCGGATGCGCAAAGGCAGAAATAACCAGAAGAAGGTATGGAGATATAGACCTTCCATCAATATTTGTCTACTCGGATTATCCAGTAATCGCGACGCTTGGTTCACAGTTTGCAGGCTGGCAAATAAAAGAAGGAGACTATTTTGCGATAGGTTCTGGACCAGCAAGAGCTTTGGCTTTAAAACCTAAAGAAATCTACGAGAAAATAGATTACAAAGACAACTTTGACAAGGCTATTGTGGTTTTGGAAACTGATAAACGTCCACCAGAGAAACTAGTAGAACGTTTGACAAAGGACTGCCATGTTTCAGCTGAAAACTTGGCAATAGTTTTAACACCTACAGCAAGCATAGCAGGCGCAACCCAAGTTTCTGGGAGAATTGTTGAGACTGGAATTCACAAGCTCAACATGCTTGGATTGGATCCGAAAACAATTTTGCATGCTTGGGGACACGCTCCAATTCCGCCTATTCACCCAAAATTTGTAAATGCAATGGCACGGACAAACGACGCGATTCTCTTTGGCGGAGTATCCTATTACATTATTGAGCATGAGGACGAAGAAAAACTCGAAACAATAGTGAACAAGGCTCCTTCTAGTGCTTCAAAGGATTATGGAAAACCGTTCATAGAAATATTCAAAAGAGTAAACTACGACTTCTACAAAATAGACTCAAACCTTTTCGCACCAGCCATTGTAATAATCAATAACATCAAAACCGGTCGCATCTTTGAAAGAGGAGAAATCAACACCAAGGCACTAGCAGAATCATTCGGCTTCAAACCAATTAACCCTTAAACTGTTTCTCCCACTCACAACGCATCATAATCTTTTTTGGATATTTAATTCTGTCTATGGCGAGAACGCCGTCAAGATGGTCTATTTCATGTTGCAAAAGTTCAGACAATTTATCCTCTGCACCTATCAGATGTTTCTTTCCATGTTCATCGTAATATTCTACTTTTACGCTGCGATGTCTATCAACTAGGACAAAAAATGCTACGTTAAAACTGAAGCAACTGTCCCAAACCTCTAATTTGTCATCAGAAGTCCAAACTATTTGTGGGTTTATCATCACCGACCTCAGGTCTTGTGTGTCAACGAAGATGATTCTTTTTAGCACTCCTATCTGTGGAGCTGCAATTCCGCGACCATAACCAAACTTTCTTCGAGCCTCGTTGAGTGTGTGGTGTAAATCCTCTATAGTCTTTTCTAGATTCTTATCATGAAAGTCTTTAGCAGCCAACGATTCCTTTCTAAGTGTCTCGTTGCCTAGTTGGAGAATTGGTTTTATCATGAGTAGTGTTACCCGCCAACTATGAAATAAGGATAATAGTTTCTCTGAAATAAATTACGTTGCTATTGGTCAGATTGATTTCTTAATTTTTCGGGCGTAAAACGATCTAAGGATAAATTCTTTGAAACCTGTATTTCCAACAAGTGCGCCCATGAGGAGGCTCATTATCGTTATTTCTATCCATGCTTTTGGAATAACAAGAGGTATCATGAAACTCATTGCCTCTCCATAGAAGTACAGAACTATGTATAGAAAATAGAAAATGGTGAAGATGCATTCTGGAATATATGATACAAGTATTATTGGAACTGTGAGGGTTGAAGACTTCGATCTGTTGTTTATTTTCAGTTTCTTGTAGAGAAAGCCTGCCATCAAACCAGTCAAGGCTTTCCCAGATGGGATTCCTATGAGCGAGAGTAATCCAAGTGTGCCCATTACAAAACCAAAGTAGTAACCGGCGTATATCCCACTTAAGAATCCCACAAGCCCGCCTACGTAGGGTCCTCCGAAAATAGCCGCTATAAAAGTCGCAATGTGAGAAAGGTCTAAAGCGGCTCCGTTTGGGCTGCCGACTACAGTTAAAAAAGGTGCAACATTAACGGAGATTGCTGATAGAAGTAGTCCCATGGCACTCATGATAGCCACGAACGCGGTTTGTTTTGTGTTCATGTTTTCCATCTCGGAATCGTATGTCAAGTTAGCCTCAATTTATTATTTAAGAGTAGCTACCCAAAAAAGAGTGTAACATCCATTATAACCAAATGATACTCTAACATAACCTTCGACTCATCATCTTTTAGTCAAATTTTATTTCAAAAAACGAGAAATAAATATAGCCTCTGCATATTTTCTATCGGGAAACCCATTGTCTGAAGTTGCAGAATTCTCTTCCAAAAACATCAGAACTTGGCTCGAAAGCGAAACGAGTTCAATTTTTAATCCAGTTCATGCAAAGGCTCAAAAATTACTTGATGAAATGCGTAAGACGCTAGACAACCTTGCAGATTCAAGCAGAATGCTTCTTGATAACAGCGGAAAAGAGATTGAGAAAAGAAACATGAAGACTCATGGGAGAGCCAAAGCTCTAAACAAACTTGCACGCTTATTTCTGGAGAGGATGCAGCAACTCAAGATTCCAGAACTAGTTTCTTATGATAGCGTAAGCGATTTCTCTCAAGAAACTCAAAAGGCGTTATTAGTGACCGAGGTGGACATCAGAAATTGGTTTCCAAGGATTTCTCCGTTCTTCATTCTTGATAGAAGAAAATTTCTAATAGTTTTTGAGAAGACCAAGGAACTTCTTAAGGAACTGATTGATTTTGTCTCTAAGGAATATATCAAAACTAAAACCTTGGAAGATACTTTTCACTATGTAGACGAACTCAGGACCCTTGAAGAACAGCTGTTAAACATTGACGGGCAAAAGAAAAACGCTGAAAATGAGAAGGCTTCCATTGAAAAGGAAATAGCCGAAACACAACAAAAAATGGTTTATTTAAAAAGCAAGGGAGAAATGAGCCAGTTAAATCAAATCGGTTTGGAAATGGAAAAGCTAAGAAGAGAAGTCAAGCATAACTTACGGCACCTCAAAAAACCCCTTATAAAGTTTCAGAGGTTGACTTTCCATAAAGGCGGTTTGACACAAGAAGAATCGAGAAAACTCGATCGCTACATTGAGAACCCTTTTGATGCTTTTGCCACGGAAGAAGTGGAATGTCCCATATTAAAGCAGATTCTCCGGAAAATGAGCATTGCGATGTCTGAAGGAAAGCTGAAATTGAAACGTGATAAGAAGAGAAAAGCGGAACAAGCCATTGAAGATATATTACATAAAAATTCCTTGATAAGTCTCTATCAGAAATGTGCCAGCGTCACGGTGCAGAGAAAGAGACTTTCAACATCAGAGGAAGTGGTAGAGGCAAAAAGCGACTTGTCAGACCTGAAGAAACAACTCGAAGATTTGGAAAGAAGAAAAGAAATAGTCGAAGCAGAGGAAAATGTTGTAGACCGATCCTATAGGGAGACAATGGAAAAGATTCAGGATCATAAAAAGCTGATAGAGAAGAACGCTTTCGATTTTACGGGCAAGAGGCTTCAAATCGAATAGTTGAGGAGTAGCTTATTGCAGGCCGACCTTTCGCAAATTGTCAAAGAAGCCTTGGAAACTAATCATGAAGGCTTTGTCCGAATTCTTGAATCGACTACACAACTGCTTTCTGAAGAAAATGGAAAAATTGGAAGTTTAGACATATTCGGAAGACTTGTCAAACTAAAGCCCTTAGGCAAGGCACTAATAGTTGGCGATTTGCACGGAGACCTAGAAAGTCTAATCCAAATTCTAAAAGAAAGCAATTTTCTGCAAAAAATGAACCAAGAAGGCGAAGCGATTCTAATTTTCCTCGGGGACTATGGTGACCGCGGCGAACTCTCAGTAGAAGTTTATTACACAATTTTTAAGTTGAAACTGCTTTTTCCAGAACAAATCATCTTGATGCGAGGAAACCATGAGGGACCAGAAGACCTTTTAGCTTCTCCACACGACTTGCCAATCGAGTTTCAAGCCAAATTCGGCGAAAAATGGACGGAAGCGTATGGTAAAATTCGCACATTTTTTTCGCTCCTTTATCTTGGAGTGCTGGTTGAAGAACGTTACCTAATGGTTCACGGAGGCTTACCCCCACAAGCCAAAACTATAGGGGATTTGGCGTACGCCCACACTAAACATCCAAAACAACGGCTTCTTGAGGATATGCTCTGGAGCGATCCAAATGAAATTATCGGAGATACATGTGCGTCTCCAAGAGGCGCAGGAAAACTATATGGTGAAAACGCAACAAACAATGCGCTAAGAAGATTTAATGTCAAAATCTTGATAAGAGGGCATGAGCCCTGCGAAGAGGGCTTCAAAATCGATCATGGAGGAAAGGTTCTAACCTTATTTTCTCGGAAAGGACCGCCGTATTTCAATCTTCATGGTGCCTATTTGGATGTGGACCTTTCCGAAAAATTCGAGAAGGCAGAACAACTAATCCCATATATTCATAGATTTTAAAAGAGCTGAATCTATTTTGTAATTAGAAAAACTAGCTCCGTTTTAAATTCTAGTCGTTGGATAATCCAGTTTTTTTTCTCCGTCAACTCGCCAAATCTAGCCTCATAATGCCTCCGCATGTCCTTCTCTCTTCCTCCAAGCGTATGAGCTGGAAAAGAAACAACAAGAAAATTCGAGTTGATAGATTCCAGAACCTTCAATCCGGCTGATTTCTCAATTTGCTCAAAACACGGTATGGTATTAAGAACAAAAGCCAATTCGGTACTAATCTCTGGTGTCTTTTGTACCACGTCCATAACCTCAGCACATCCTTGGACTTCATTGAGAGCCATAAACTCGTTTAGAAAGCGTATCATATCCTTGTAAACATCATAAGCATAGTATCTAACCCTTTGAGGTAGGTGCATCCAAGGGATCGAAAGCGGATGGAATCCGCAAGCGACGTCCACTATGGAATTAATAGCGGGAAGAAGCGAAAAAATTCTCGCGTAAAACTCGTCTAAAATATTCAGCCGTTCTCTAGTTGAATAGTGGTAAAGCATTATATCTGCGCAAACTTTGCGAAATAACTCCTCACTCCTCGATTTCTTTGCTGCTCTTAGTTTATTCAACCATAAGCAATAGTCTGGCTTCTTTGGGAAATAGGCACCGGCTATCTGATGCAACTTGTTCTTCGTAGATTTTATGGCTGCTTTGATGTTTTTTTGTTTTGAAAGCTCTTGGGCACCAATATTTTTGATTAGGTCATCGCAAACATTCCTGTATTTTGGGCTTTTTAAGACGGCATTGACCACCTGGTCAAGCTGCTTTTTCTTGTCTGATTCGTCACCTTTCAATGCGATGCCTCTCTGAATAGCTTAGCGGCACAACCTCAAACCCTGAATCGCAAACTCGACGAGTTTAGAATATGCCCGGTTGCTAATTTTAAGTGATTGGTACAAACAAACGGACTTAGGGTGAGAAAGGAGCCACGATAGAAATCGTTTTTGTTTTCTGCACAGAAACTTTAAGAACCTAATTCACCAGCATCTTTCACAGATTCAAAACCTCGGAAGGTTCCTTTTTGAAAACTGGAATTATAACACGAAACAGAAACTCTTGGACTTCAACCCAGCTTCAAGAATCTTTGACAAGACACAACATATTCTACATATGCTTCAGCTTCCCCCAGGTGGTTGCTCGTGTGGGATACAAACCCCTCTTAAACATCGGTGACGTTGGTGTTTTGGAAGATTTAGATGCTTTAGTAATCCGTCCAATTGGACGAGGTTCTTTAGAAGAGATAGTTTTCAGGATGGACATGCTCTACAGGCTTCAACGGCTAGGCTTATACATCATAAATCCCCCAGAGGCGATTGAGCACTGTGTCGACAAATATGACATTCTGGCAATATTGGAAGATAATGACGTGTCTGTACCACGTACAGCGGTAACTGAAAGCGTCAATGAGGCGCTTAAAGCTTTTAACGAGTTTGAAGGAGATGTTGTTGTCAAACCTCTGTTTGGCTCCAGAGGAATAGGCGCAACACGCGTCACGGATCCAGAAGTTGCTCATACGATCTTCCGCTCTATAACGTTTTATCACGGGATTATATATATCCAAGAATTTGTTCCCCATGGCTTTTCTGACATTCGAGCGTTCATCATTGGCGACCGTGTTGTTGCTGCAATGCGGCGTATCGCAACCAGCTGGAAAACCAACTACAGTCAAGGAGCACGCCCCGAACCCATAGAACTTGAAAAAACACTTGAAGATTTAGCTGTCAAATCAGCTAAATTAATCGAATGCAAAATTGCTGGCGTCGACATCCTAGAAAGCCCTAAGGGTCCACTAGTTGTTGAGGTAAACAGTCAACCAGGCTGGAGAGGCTTACAATCAGTAACGAAAGTCAACATTGCTGACGAAATTGTGGATTTCGTCTTGTTAGAGGTGAAGAAGTGATTAATGGAGTAGGTGCACATGTTAGAAGTAGAAGTCGTAAAAGTTGACGTTTCAAGCAAAAAGACTCAACAAAAGACGGATTATGTAGCAGAAGAAAAACCACTTCACATACTAATAGATAGAAACCATTACGCAACCATTCTCTGTTCACCAAAAAATCTGAAAGAACTAGCCATTGGGCATGCGCTTTCTGCAGGTATTATAAAATCAATCGAAGAGATTGAAAAGATAACCATCAAAGACAAAAGCGTCTGTCACGTCAAGCTAAAACCCAATATTGACCTAGAAAAGAGGCTAAGACTTTCCAAAAATTTTTCGAGAATAATCCTATCAGCATGTGGTAGCCCATCCCCCTATCAACCTTCCCTAAAGCTTCCCAAAATTAAATCGAACTTGAAAGTCAAAGCTGAAGGCGTTCTGGAATGCGTCAACCACCTAAATTTCATTGCAGAAACCTTCAGAAAGACTGGCGGGGTTCATGCAGCTGCAATCTACAGGAGCGATGGGACTCTTGTGGCATTTGCCGAAGACGTTGGACGCCATAATGCCGTTGATAAGGTAATCGGCATGTGCGCCTTAAACAAAACCGATCTTGGCAAATGCTTTCTTGCTTTGAGTGGAAGGTTGACTGGCGACATAGTCGCGAAGGCAGCGAGGATGGGTCTGCCTATTGTGGCTTCTTTGGCTGCGGCAATAGATTCTGGCATTGCGATTGCCAAGGATATAGACTTGACTTTAATCGGATTTGTGCGAGGAAAACGCATGAACATCTACAACTTTCCTGAAAGAGTTCTCCTAAACTAATCAATCTTAATAACCAGATCCATAGAAGTTGCCAATTCATTTGTCATTTGCCTTTCCCTTGCGCTTATCCCTGTTCCTAGATCACTGGCAAGTTTTGATCCGTAGTATGCAGTAGCTAGAAATGTCTTAGCCAGTCTTACACATTTCATAACAGTTTTCAATTCGCCCCTATGAAGGTACAATGTGATATCATTTATGATGATGGCTTCAGTTGGGTTCTTTGCAAAGTTGTTAAAGAGTGGTTCCATGATTTTCCTATTCAATGTCGCATACTGTAGCACTTCTTCGGGCGAGGTTCCAGCTATTCTAGGCGTGTAAACCTTTTCTGGATAAAGATACTTCACTCTCTTAATTGAATCCGAATAATCGGCCAATTTTCCGCCAACGTCACGGGTTCTTTGAGGAGCCAGATCAATGACCGTTATTCGCTCGTGGTCTATAAGCTTCATCAACTCCCAAAGTAATTTCGCAGCCAACTTGGTCTTTCCTGAACCGCTCTCACCTAATATTAGCACTTTTTTTCCAAGAACATCCTTGCCTTTCAGTTTGATTTTCTGCTTATTTTTCCCCAAACAGTGTTTCCCTGCTTATCCCAATTCTTTTTAGAACTACTAGCACAGTGAACCCTAAAACAGTTCCCGGAACGCAGCTTAAAGCCCACCAAGTTACAAAGATTAGGTAGCCGAAGAGGGGACCTTCAATTGCTGTTAAATCTAAAAGGGTCGCCGAATAGCCTTGAGGACCCATCCAAGGAGCTACCAAAAAGATGGCCAGAGGAGCGCCAATTAGAAGAGTACCTATAGGTTCGCAAAGAGCAGCCGCCAATCTTATTTTTTCACTTAGTTTTAAACGTTTGAAAACCCAATATACTAAACCGACAACTAGTCCGCCAAAGATTCCTCCTGGAAAAGCATATACCGTTCCTGTGCCCAAAATATTCCGTATTATCCCAATGAAAATAGCTGCAATCGTCGTCCACAGTGGACCTAGGAGTACTCCCAAAATCGCATTTATCATATGTTGCGCTGGATAAGCTTTAGTTCCGAAGGCTACAAACCAAGTGAAAGGCGATATAGCTACTCCAAGAGCTGAAAATATGGCGAGCAAAGCTAACTTCTTAACATAAGTCGTCTCCATCTTCATTCCTTTTCAACTTCACTTGCAACTTTTGTGACGAGATTAGCTAGTTCAAACGCTTGTTCACCGAAAAGGACTATCATGGACTCTTTGCCTACGTCTCCTCTATGGTAAATGGCGTCTGGGGCTTTTTTGATTCTTCTTATGGCCTCTTTTACACCCCAAGGAATGGTCATTCCTTCAACTTTTTTTGTTTTTTCAGGCTCTTCTCTTCTATCATAGAAGGAAATAATCATACCCCGCTTCTCCAGAATTTTCAGAATTTTCTCGGAAAATTTGAAGTTTATTGCCGCCACCTTCCTTTCGTCGTGATTGCGGATTTCAAGAATGTATTTGGCCAAGTGGGAGGAGCATCCAAATTTTGCGTTACCTACAGCTTTCGCTCCTTCAAGAGTTTTAACGATTCTGCCCTCTATCGCTGCTATATCTTTAATGTTTTCTGCATACGGAATTGCCATAGCAATGTTCATGCCGACTTCTGGAACGAGCACCACGGCCTCAGGTGATGCTTCGATGTACTTCTTGGCATTTTCTACATTCATCAAAACACTATAACGTGAGGATTCACGATAGAGATGAGCCAAAGGATTAACAGGCCCATAACCATTTCCAATAGTCAATCCAAATTTTATGCCCAATGTAACAATTTCCTTGGCCTTTTCAACAGCGACCGGTATTGGTGTCTTCTTGGCAAGCTCAGCCGCTATGGCCGCTGAGAAGCTGCAGCCAGTCCCGTGCGTTGTTCTAGAGTCGATTCTTTGAGCTTTAAATGTCTTGATTCTGCCTTCATGATACAAGATGTCAATTGCTTCTTTGCCTTCCAAGTGTCCACCTTTGATAACGATGGCTTTAGGTCCCATCATCGAAATTTTTTTAGCCACGTTCTCCACGTCTTTGAGTTCTTCAATTTTCGCATCTGCCAGTTTTTCAGCTTCAAATCTGTTCGGTGTTACAACGGTAGTCTTTGGCAGAAGATAGCTCTTCAAAGCATCCACGGCTTCGGGAATCAGCAATGGCGAACCGGATTTAGCAACCATAACTGGGTCAACAACTAAAGGAAACCTATACTTTGAGACCTCTTCCGCAACAGTTTTGATTATTTCCCTCGTGTGGAGCATTCCTGTTTTTCCCGCATCAATTCCTAGGTCTTCCGCCACTACTCTTATTTGGGTTCGAATCATTTCAGGCTTCAAATCTTCGACAGAAACAACGGCCATGGTATTCTGTGCTGTGACTGCGGTTATTGCCGTCGTTCCATGAACGCCTAACACTGCAAAAGTTTTGAGGTCTGCTTGAATTCCTGCGCCTCCTCCAGAATCGCTTCCGGCAATTGAAATAGCCACTGGAATTCTGCTTTTCTGTTTGACCATTTCAGATAACCTTCTCAAGCGTGTAAAGAACAAGTGCTGAAACTATGAAGGACGGTATACTTGAGCCCAGATTCGTGTAACTATAAAATGCGAAATATGTCAAGATTCCGATAAACCAAGCAAACAATGGTTTAATTCTTAGGCTCTTTGCTGAGGAGTAGAACTCTTCTTTAGTATATTGTTTTTTCTTGATTACATAGAAATCAATTGCAAGCACGCCTAGGAGAGGCACAAAAACTCCTCCTATGTAGAGTAGGAAACTCTCATACGTGAATTGCCAGTCTTGAGGTATTGACGCAGCTAGGAATATGCTTATCACAGTAATTATTGCGATAAGCTTCCACTGTTTGACTTTAGGTATAATATTCTGCATTGACACGGCCCCAGAATAAATGTCGGCAAATCCATTGTCGGTTTCATCAACCAAAAGTATGGCTAAAGCTAAACCTCCGAAGGTGATAGAAACTATGGCCGATATTACTGCTTGATTAGTGTAAGCCAGAACAATTAATGCACCTAAGGCGTAAAACCACGAGTTTGCAAAAGTATAACCAGTGGCTGTTCCTAGAAATGCTCCTTTCTCGCCTTTTGAAAATCTATTGTAGTCTGATATTAAAGGCCACCATGAGATTGGCATTGCTATAACGAGGTCTAATGCTAACGTCAGTGGCAAGGAGCCATCTCCTGGTTGCGAAAGGATTTGTGGGAAATTGGAAAGAACTATATAGGTGATAAAGATGGCGGTGCCGTATGTTAACCATATCGCAAATTTTTCGAGCCATTGTCTTATGACTATTAAGGGACCGCCTATGCATAAGAGCATACAAAAGAGTGCAAAAATCAGAATCCAAAAGTATAAAGTGTACGAGCCTAGAAATGGACCAGCAATAAGCAAGGCTGAATTGGCCATTATTAGTATTTCAAACGAAGCCCAGCCGATTAGTTGAACCACGTTGAGTATTGTTGGAATATAGGATCCTCTTAACCCTAAAACTCCTCTCAGGCTAACCATTGTCGGTATACCATACTTGCTTCCTAAACCTCCAGCCAATCCGAGCATAAGAGAGCCTATGAGTGAACCTAATATCGCAATGGCTATTGATTCAGAGGCAGATAGACCCGGAACAAGCAGACCACCAGCTTGAAGCACAAGCAAACCTACTGCTAGACTAGACCATAGGAAAAAATAATCCACAGATCTTAGAATTCTCTTGTCGGCTGGTACTGGTTCTGTTCCCCATTCGGGTGGTAGCTTAACCATTCAAATGCTCCTCCAAAATATTATTTAGAAAACTAGATTTTTCAGTTGGAGAACTGTTTCCGTCTATTTTCATATTTTTCCCTCCGCCAGCATTACCTGGATCAGGTTCTGAGGGTCGACGACGCTTTCAGTCGTCCTCTCAGCCAGGTCACGTTTCCCAGCTCCCCTAAACCTTGTAGGGGATAATTTATTTAGTCGTATATTTATTTTTCCTAGAGTCAAAGCTGAATTAGGATGTTGCAGTATGAAGTCTTTGCCCAAAGAATTTGACATCATTGAGATTGAGAAGATGTGGCAGAAGAAATGGGGAGAGATGAGCATCTACCGCTTTGACTGGGAAGACAAGACGCGCCCAATTTTCAGTATCGATACTCCTCCGCCATATCCTTCCGGTGAGTTTCATATGGGCAATGTGTTAAACTGGACATACTTTGACATAGTGGCTCGCTACAAGCGCATGAGAGGCTATAATGTTTATTTCCCCCAAGGATGGGACTGTCACGGCTTGAGTATAGAAGTGCAGGTGGAAAGAGAAAACAACGTTAGGAAGAGAGAGGCACCTCCTGACAAATTCCGAAAATTGTGCGAGGAGCTGGTTAAGAAGTACATTGCAATGATGAAGGAAGGCGTGATACGCTTAGGCTGTAGCGTTGATTGGGCAACAGAATATCGCACAATGGACCCTGATTATTGGAGACGCACCCAATTGAGTTTCATACTCCTACACAATAAGGGCTTCATGTATCAAGGCACGCATCCCGTAAATTGGTGTCCTCGTTGCGAAACAGCAATCGCAGACGCTGAAGTCAATTATGAAGAGAAAGAGGGCGCACTCCACTACATCAAGTTTCCGTTGGAAATCCACACTGAACATTTACTGATTGCCACAACACGCCCCGAGTTTGTACCCGCGTGCGTTGCTGTGGCGGTAAACCCTTTTGATGAAAGATTCAAGAAACACGTAGGAAAAAAGATAATTGTTCCGATCGTGGACCGCGAGGTCGAGATAATTCCGGATGAGAATGTTGATCCGTCGTTTGGCACAGGCGTAGTGATGATATGCACTTATGGAGACAAAGAAGACGTAAAGACCGTGATTAAGCACAAGCTTCCAGTAATCACGATTCTGACCGAGAATGGAAAAATAAACGAGAATGGAGACAAATATGCGGGATTAACAATAGATGAGGCTAGAGAAGCCATAGTCAAGGACCTTAAGGCCGCAGGTTTGTTTGAAAAAACCGAAAAAATCCGGCAAGAGATAGGTTTATGCGATAGATGTGACGCGCCGGTTGAGATTCTTGAACGTAAGCAATGGTTCATGAGAACCCGCATTCTAACCGACAAGGTAGAAGAAACCGCTAACAAGGTGATTTGGTACCCTAGTTACATGAAAATCCGCTTGGTAGATTGGGCTCGCTCCTTGGACTGGGATTGGGTGATAAGCCGTCAACGCGTGTTCGGAACGCCCATACCTGTATGGTACTGCAAGGACTGCAGCGAGGTGATTCTAGCGAAAAAGGAATGGGTTCCAATAGACCCAAAACTCGAAAAGCCAAGAATTGATAGGTGTCCAAAATGTGGTAGTCGTGAGTTTATTCCCGAGCTGGATGTTTTCGACACTTGGATGGACTCTTCTATATCTTGCGCGGTGCATGCCGGTTGGCCAGATCGAGAAGACTGGAGAAGGCTGTTTCCAGCGGACTTGCATCCTTCAGGTATTGATATCATACGAACATGGGCTTACTACTTGATGGTTAGACATCTTGCCCTGTTCGACGAGACCCCATACAAGAGCTGCCTTATCAATGGCATGGTTCTAGGCTCAGATGGCAGAAAGATGAGCAAATCCCTCAAAAACTATGTTGCGGCACCAGAAGTGTTAGAAAAGTATGGCACAGACGCTTCTCGGCAATGGGCTGCAAGCGGCGGGGCAATCGGTTCAGATATTCCCTTTCGTTGGCCAGATGTGGAGTATGGACGACGTTTCTTGACTAAACTGTGGAATGCCGCAAGGTTCGTGAGTAGTCAGCTAAAAGATTACAAGATAAGCGAGGAATGCGAACTTCAGCTTGTAGACAAATGGCTTTTGAGCAAAGCTGAGAAATTAACGCGACAAGTTACGGAAGCCTTTGAGGAATGCGAATTCAATATAGCTCTGGATGAAACACGCAATTTCACGTGGCGCGTATTCTGCGACCAGTACATCGAAGCAGTGAAGGACAGACTTTACAAGCCAGAAATCTACGGCGAAGAGAAGCGAAAGGCCGTTCAATTCACACTCTACCATGTCCTGTACCGTATAATCCAAATGCTGGCCCCAATATCGCCCCACATTGCTGAGGAAATATATCAAACAATGTACGCTGACACTATAGGTCACAGAAGTTTACAATTGGCTTCTTGGCCTGAGCCTGATATGCGAAAAATTGATGAAGACGCTGAGAAGAAGGGCGACTTGATTATGGCTTTGATAACCGAGATTAGACGAGAGAAGTCTGAGAATAGAAAACCCCTAAATACGCCAATAAAAAAGGTGAAAATCTATGCCGCAAACAGCGAATTCACGCAAATAATCAATGAAAGCAAGGACGACGTTGCAGGAACCTGCAAAATCTTAGAGCTCGAAATATTATCGGAGAAAGGAAGGGGCAGACAAATCCAAGAATTTTCAGAGATAAGTTTTGTCAGCAAATATTAGCTTTTAGGGTTTTACTCCTGTCCCCATGTCTACCCAAAGTTTTTCGCCTATTTTCTCATAGCCAATCTTCTCATAAACCCTAATAGCCGAGTAGTTGTCTGATCTTACAAATAGGGCTGCGGATTCCGAATTGTTCAGAGCCTCTTCTGTCACCGCTGAGGTTGCTGAAGTTGCATATCCTTTGTTCCTGTGGTCTTGATGTGTATACACTCTACCTATCATCCAAATCTGTGGAAGCTGCAGAAAAGAACCGGCATAAGCAACTAGTTCCTCATCGATAAAAACGCCATACATTATCATCCTGCCGATCAAATCCAAATATTTCTTTATACCGCTTCTTGAACGGTCTTCACGCGACGAGGGGAGACCTGCAAGCCTGATAGCATCATCTTTGGTGCGCAATCTGCGAACAGCGTCTGATTTGAAAAATCTTGCTTGTCCTTTTTTGACTAGCATCCAATTTTCAGCATAATACTTGGCATCAGGAAATCTTCTCTTTATGATTGGCAAAAGTTCTGGTGGAGCATGCATAATGAACCGATTTTCCGGTGCATGTTCAATCAGTTTTCCTGTTGCGTCTTTTTCACTTTCTAAAATTACGCTTGGAAACTCCAGAGCAGTGTAGATGAGGATATACCCAGTCAATTTTCCATTTTCAAAAGCTACATAAGTAGTCGTGTGTTGAGGATCGTATTGAATGTCGTGGAACGCGAAAACGTGCCTAACAACATCTGACTTAAGGGAATCAATAACGTGCTGCCTATTGCTTTCATCAACCTTCTCAACTACGACCATCAAGATTTCTCCATCTCTCTTTTAACAATTGCTGGAATCTCGCTCAGAGATCGAACGATATAATCCGCTGGAGGATCTATTTTTTCCTGAAAACTTCCTTTAACAAAGATTGATACTCCATTAGCGTTTCTAGCGGCTAACACATCAAAGACTAAATCGCCAACCATACAGAAACGTTTAACACCAAGCGTTTTTGCAGCCAACAAGACGCCTTCTGGGTCAGGCTTCAGTTTTTTCACTTTCTCTCTAGTCACAACAATGTCAAAATATTTCTCCAAACCATGAAGTTGAAAAGCGATTTCCACTGCTTTACTTGATGTATTTGTGACAAGCCCAATTCTTGCTCCGATTTTTCTTAATTTCTCTAAAGTAGGTATTGTTTCTGGAAGGAGCTTTGATTTTTTAGCTGATTCCAATTCATATTGGCTAAAGAACTTGCTGAGTTCTTGATGAAATTTTTCTGCTTCTACTCGGGTAAAGTTTTTCTCAATGTGTTCAACGGCTTTGTTACGCATTATGGTAGCGCGTTCTATTCCTTCAAGCACGCTGTGCGGAATACCAAGGTCCATTAATTGTTCCCTGGTTTTGCGTCTGAATTCTAGAACGTGCTGCCAATTTGACCATGGGGTCTGGATTAATGTGTCTTCTAAATCGAATAAAACCGCTATAGTCATGCAGTTATTCTTTACCCCTTTTTGATTGCGTCTGCTAGCTTGTCAATTTCTCCTTCGGTATTGTAAAAGTGGGGTGAAATTCTTAATCCATGAGCTCTAGCAGAGACAATTATGCCTTTATGGCTTAACTTTTCCACCATTTCTTGCGGTCTATCTATTTTTAAATTTACTATGCCTGAACGACATTGTTGTTCTTCTGGTGTCTGAAGTTTGAGTCCCAAATTTTTAATAGTCTTTATCAAATAGTCCGTCAGCTTCAATATTTTCCTTTCAACGTTTTCAATGCCAATGTCTAAAAATATTTTGAGTGCCTCTGTAGTCCCTATTAAGCTTATGAAACTTGGAGAACCAACTTCAAAACGGCTTGCAGTCTCAGAAAGCCTCAGACTCCAAATGTCCCAGAAATCTATTGTCTCGAATATCTCTTGTTTTACGCTTGCCCAGCCGACGAATGGGGGTTCAAACTCTTCGATTAGTTCCTTCTTTACATAAAGATAACCTGCTCCTGGTGGACTTAGAAGCCATTTGTAGCAGGCAGTCGTCAGAAAATCGACGTTGTCTCTTTTGACGTCAATTTGCATGGCGCCAGCTGACTGTATTGCATCAACAATTAGATAGGCTCCATGCTCGTGGGCTATTTCACTTAAAGCTTGCAAGTTGTGTCGGAAACCATTAACGTATTCAACGTGGCTTACTGCAACAGCCACAGTTTTGTCGTCAACCGCCTTCTCTATGTCCTTCAGCAGAATTTTTCCATCAATATTCTTCACATAGTGCACTTTCACGCCTAGGCTTTTGCGCAGCCAAGGATAGACTACAGAAGGATACTCCAAGTCTGTTGTGACGATTTTTGAGCCAGGCGGATAGCAAAGTACGTTGGCAGCTATGTTTAAGCCAGTGGAGGTGTTTTCGACAAGGGCTATTTCTTGTGGTTCGGCTCGAACTAGTTTTGCAAAGAATGGTTTTCCGCCATTATTCCACTCAATTGAAGTAGTTCCAAGATTTGAGAATTCGTCAACGCACTTGCGAACTGTTTCAGCAACAGGTTTTGGAAGTGGAGACATCGCGGCATGATTTAAAAAAACCTTGCTTTTAGTTATTGGAAATTGTTCACGGATCTTTTCAATGTCTTTCATGTAAACTTCATCCAGCTTATGGTGATAGCTCTAGTTAGTAGTATCAGCTATTAAAGTCTCAAGGTGAGCCGTAATCGTCAGATTTGTTCATCTTGGAGTTCGAAGTAAATTTTTTAAGCAAGGTGCTCGTAAGAATTTCTCTCTTTGAGAGGATTATATATGGGCGAGAAAGAGTATACGATTGATACTTTGTCGAAAATACCGCAGATATGGTTGCCGGTTGTAAGCCACTCAAGGGATAAAGTGGCTTTCTACTTTGACAAGACTGGCATAATAGAAATGTACGTGTGCGATTTGAGGACGAATGGAATAAATCAAGTGAGCCATGGTGAATGTCCTAGAGCGTTGCGTGCAGGCTTTGTCTGGACTATAGATGATAGAGACATAATTTTTGCAAAAGACAAATATGGCAACGAAAACCACGATTTGATAAAAATCAACGTCGCCTCTGGAAAAACCGATTCACTGACTAATACTCCGGAATATCAGGAGTATGCTGCAGACACAAGCTCAGATAGCAGATTCCTAGCAATGATTTCGACGAGAAAGGGACAACTTAACCTGTTTAGGCTGGATTTGCAGAGCAAGGAAGTGATTGAGCTAACTGACCATGCAAATCCCACTTGGGGAGGTTGTTCTTGGAATCCGAAACACGATTGGATTGCGTACGATGTGAACGAAACCAAAGACATGCGAAACATGGACATTTGGCTTGTGCGAACAGACGGAAGTGAAAAGAAGAGAATAGTAAGCGTAAAAGAAGGTTCGCAGGACACGGTTGCCAGATGGAACAAAGATGGGAAGCTGCTTGCGTTTACAACTGATGCAAACGGCGTTAAGCAAGCGGGCATATACAACCTTGAAACAGGAGAGACAAAGCTGTTAGGCAAGTTAGAATATGAGGAAACTGCCGCAGACTTTTCTGACGATGGGAAGAAACTTGTTTGCTTGAGAAACTGTGAAGCCACGGTTTTTCCAGTCATCTACGATGTTGAAACTGGGAACTGTGAAGAGACCCAATATCCGAAAGGCATAGCGATGAGTGTTCAGTTTGCATTGGACGACCGATTTTTGGTCTCAGCCATAAATACTCCGACCATTCCAAGCGCGTTCGTTGCCTACGACATCGGAAACAGGAAAATCAAATATTTGATTGAACCACAGTATGGCGAGGTGGATTCGAAATTCTTTGTGATGCCTGAATATGTTAAATATGAGTCCTTTGATGGGGTACAGATTCCAGCCATTGTCTACAAGCCTAAGGATATTTTTGAAGGAAAGAAGCTTCCAGCTCTCATAATGCCTCACGGAGGACCGACGGCTCAATATTTCTATGATTTTCACATTATGGGGCAGATTTTGGCGAATGAGGGCTATGTTCTGCTGCTGCCTAATGTGAGAGGAAGCACTGGATACGGCAGGAAGTTTCAAGATATGAACCTCATGGATTGGGGAGGTGCTGATCTTGAGGATGTGGTTGCCGGTGCGAAGTATCTCAAGGCTCTTCCATACGTGGACAAGGCGAAACTAGGTGTTTTCGGAGGAAGTTACGGTGGGTTCATGACTTTTCTTGCAGTCACGAAGAAGCCTGATTTATGGGCTGCCGCAGTCGCGTGGATTGGAATTTCGCATCTCAAAACGTTCTATGAGCGTTCACAGCCACATTTCAGGTACTTTGTAAGGATGCATTTGGGTGACCCGGAGAAGAATTCGAAGCTTTGGGAAGACAGAAGCGCATTGAACTACGCGCAAAACTTGAGATGTCCATTATTGATGGTTCATGGGAAGAATGATCCCCGCTGTCCTGTCGAAGAAAGCAGGCAGTTCAGGGACAAGCTCATTGAGTTGGGTAAGAAGGAAGGAGCGGACTTTGAGTATGTTGAATTCGGCGACGAAGGACACGGGGCTTACACGGACATGACGATGCGCACTAGAACGTTCAAGATACTAATAGACTTCTTCAACCGCAAATTAAAAAATTGAATTACTTTTCCCTTTTTAAGATTCCAATACTGCTTTAGTGCCAGCAAAAAAGTGGTCTTTGATAAGTTTTGGAAGTCTTCTTCTAGGTTTTGAATTCTGGGTTATTTCCTTCTATTTGGAATATGAATCTTATGATTTTGAGGTTTCGTGGTAGTGCTATGAATCTTACGTTTATACTTTGGCTTGTTCCGTTGTTATGGATTGCGCCTAGTGTGTCTGTTTTGTAGTCGTCGCTGAATAGTAGTTGTGGCAGTACGCTGCCGTCTTCCGAGTGCCAAGCCCATACGAGCGGTAGCTTAATCACCCTTCCATTCTCTAGGACAGCGTAGAGCTTGATCTGGTCTATGTGGCTACACGTGTAGGGATGTTCAATCAGTCGGAAAAGGTAAGTGCCTTTGACAGATTGAGGTATAGCCGCCAAGTTGTGGTATGTTATGATGTCTATACCTTCGGGATTGTGAATATCCAGTAAACCTTCGCAGACGTATTCTTCGTTGCTGTAAACATAAAGGATTGGACAGCCTCCCTCACCTCCGCCCGAAGAACTAACCGTAACAGAGAACGAGTATTGGCCTTCTCCGTTTGCGATGTAGATCTTGGCTCTCCAATTGCCGCTTGCGTCGGCGGTGTAGGAGACGCTGTCCATATAACCAGTTCCGAGATAGGATCCATCCTTGAAGGTTCCGCTTGGATCGTAAAGCTCTAGGTTGAAGTTGGCGTTGGATGGAGGCGTCATGGTTATGCCTATGATCTGGCCTTCTGCGGCGCAGAACTGATACCAATCGGTTGTGTCGGTCGGGTTGGATTGGTATAGTGCGCCTGTGTACGAGCTTGGACTCACGTAGGTGGCCGCAGTGAAGCTGTTGCCAGCATCATAGCCTGTGCCTGCGTCGTTCTGGTTGATATTTACTGTTAAGGTGGTGGACCAACTGCTCCATAGAGTGTAGCTGTCTTGTGCTCGAACCGAAACACTGTATGTTCCGGGTCTAGTCCAAGAATGTGATGCACTTGCGTTGGCTCCGGATGTGAACCAGCTTGTTAATGTGTTGCTTGTTTCGTCTCCCCAGCTAAACTCGTATCGGAGATCGTCTCCTTCGGAGTCTGTTGTGTTTGTATAGTAAGGGTAATTAGTGTATACGTGACCATTGGTTTTGCCCTCAGGCTTCTGAGGGATGTTTGGCGGATTGTTGAAGAACTGTTCTGTATAGTATGCTATGAATGTTTTGTTGCTTTGTATGTTTTCGTATCTTGACTGAAATGTTGAGTTGTTGTCAGCCCAGTGATGGAAGGTATAGCTGTAATGCTCTCTAGTAAATGGTGATTCAACACCAATGTAGTAATATTCTGGCAAAACAGCCACAGTAACCGGAGAGAAAGAGTAGACTCCGCCCATTCCTATCATAACAAAAACATCTCTAATTTCAGCTTCACTAGGTGTGATTTTGGCTAAAACAGTCACCCACGGAGCAGGATAAGGCTGATCTATCGTAAGCGCATAAATTCCATAACTTGCAACTGCGTTAACTCTTATGAACCAATACCCAGTCATATTGGTAGGGTGGTAAATCTCCTCAATAGCATTTGTTCCTCTTTTCGAGGATTTAATGAATTGACCGTTTGGATTATAAAGATACAAGTCAAAGTCTGTGTTAGTATGTGGCTTCATAGTTAAGTGTAAAACCATGCCTATGCCAACATAGATTTTGTAATAATCGTCCGTATCATTGAATCCAGGCCAAGGAATATTTACTCCTACAAATGCCTTGTAAGTTCCTGGGCTAATTTCTCTAACGTTTGGGGCATTAATGGTGTTTCCTGCGTCTGGCACAGTTTTCAGGATCACTGAAGTTGATGTCATATTGGTGTCAACCAAGACACCATCAACTGAAATTTCCATATAAGATAGTTCTGCCGTAACATTAAGCCAATGATTCTGATCATTTGTCGCCCAATCCAGAAACTCCCAATAGGCAAGAACATCAAATGATGCGTCAACCACCTCACCATCTGCATGTGCTGTAGCCTCTTTAGTTTCAAGTTCCAAAAGTCTAGCCTCAGCCTGATTTCTTGCAGCGATATCAGCTAATTCAACAATGACTAGACCGCAACCTAGGAAAAAGCCCCCCCACTAACTATTGCTCCAAAGAGTCCTCCGACGAGCATGCCAAAAGCGTCTAGGCCCAACGAGAGGACATTTCCAAACGCGAGAGCGTATCTTAGTTCATCATCAGGCAATGTGCTGTTTAGTTCCACGTTGTACCCTCTTATCCAGCCTGAATAGGGAACAATATATGAGTCCGAACCAGAGTCTTGCGAACTTAATTTGATGGTTATTGCTGAAACGAGAAAGCTATTGCATCCGTATACTTGCCCAATTTTTATTGCCTTGTTCCCTTGAATTGCTTGAGGAATTTGAGGGTCTATTGAGAAACCGTCCCAACCTCCGTGGTCTTCTATTCCAACAATTGTCTCCTGATCAAATGTGACGTTTTTATATTGGAACCAAATCAGGTTTTGCCTATATGCATACCCTTGTGGTCTTGATAATTCTATGATCACTTGGAAAGTCTGTGGATTACCGAATTTGTCCGGAACATCAATCCAGCTTATGACTGCGCAGTGACGATTTGGATCATATTCACCCGGCGGCTGAATATAAATGTGATCTACATATAACACTCTACCTCCTAAGTGCGGATTGAGCTCTCTCCAGAACGGTGCAATAAAGGCGTTAAGTCCTTCGGTACTTGGAATCTCATTGCCATAAAAGGCATCAGGCACTGGAAGTTGCTGTGTCTCATTCAATCTATTATCGAAACAAAGAACGCCATTATTGGATACATAGAGTGACGCGAACTCGGCACTTTTTGGTCCGCCATAGAAACGAACACTACAAAAGAGGGAAATCCCTACAAAGAAAAAAGGATAGTCTGGGCTCATTAAAACTTGAGGGTTAAGCCCAGGAACATCTATATCCACCCAAGAATAACTAACATTGCCCCATCCATATTTTATTCCTTTTCTGGTGTTTGCAGTGGTAGCTATTCTTAACCACATACCATCATTGAAAGTTGGCTGGTTTTCTTCATAACTTTCGACGTGAACGCCTAAGCCAATTGTAGCCTCACCATTAGTAGTGGCGTTTGCCACTGTTTCTGACTCAAATGTCACATTATTAGCTGGTCTTTCCATCTCCCAAGCAAATGCTGTTGGTATAATTGATAATAGCAGTATTACTAAAAGCATTATCGAATAGACTCTTTTCATTAAACTAAAACTCCAATCTTAACTGGTATAATCACTTTTTGATAGGCTGTTCCATTAAAATACGTAGTTTCCAAGGTCGCAGTCATCCAATGGTCCAGAATTCTCCTGTCAAGAAACTGCCAAGTGACTATAATTCTGATGAAACAGTTCTTCGGTTCATCAATTCCAGTTGCATAAACGTAAGCTTCATTGGTCTGTGTACCAGTTGTGTCGGTTCTCTCAGTTTTTAGATTCTCAGTAAGAGGGGCACCCCAAGGGAACAATAGGACTATAACCAAACAACTGTCGGCGTCGTGGACTGAGAGCTTGAGTAGCATAGAGTAAATGAAGCCCTCTTGCAGTTGTGCAGTCGCGGTTATGCTTAGCCATATGTGCTCGCCAAATGTAGGATGCTTTTCCTCATAATCAATCACGTGAGCGTACATCTTCACTCTGCTGAACCCATTGTCATAATGGTTTTCCACGACTCTATCAATGAATGTGTAGCTTTCTGGCCTTGTAACATTCCCAAAAACCGCTTCTACATTGACAATCTCTGGTGCGAGCGGCTCTCTTATTATTCCTGTTATTTTAAAAGTCGTTAGCAGTCCCACTGGGACTATTATCGCAAGAAGCGTTATTGAAAGCCATTTGCGATTAGAAGGTAAAGTCACCGCGCGCACCACCCATATAACTATTTGAGACAACTACTTAAAAGCTTTATGAAACAATCTCATAGTACAATCATGCGTGGCAAACAATCCAGAAAGCAGACATTCTAGACATTTTTTAAACCCAACCGAAACTTCTCAAGGTCATAAAAGGTAAATCGTTAACGTTTCCACAATCGCCGCGACAAAAAGAACCAAAACAACCCAAAAGTACAGACTAAAACATTCTTTAAAAGCCCGCACCAAAGCCTCTCTCCTCGAAAGACTCTCTCCCCTAAACACCCAGTTCGGCTTAAACCAAGACAAGCCCAAAGTGGTTCCCGCAACCGCCGCGATGACGTAGGCTTCACCCTCTAGGACAATGGTAGGCAAAGCAGCCAGAAACTGAGAAATGGGCGAGAAAGCCAAAAGCGAACCCCAAAAAACACTCCTATACGAGAGCAAAAGGCATGACAAAACAAAAAACGCAAGGCCCGGTAGAGTGACAACCAAAAAGGCACTGAGAATCAAATTCGAAAAGAAAATGAACAGAAAGGTCAACACCCAACTGTCACCAAACAAACCATTTTGAATTACGCTAGTACCTTCTTCAAGAGGCGGAAGAACAAAAACAAAAGACGCTACTAAAGCCGAGGCCAAAACAACAACAAAAAACAACCCATTCAAAACCACGAACATTTTGCCTCTAGCAAGAAGAACATCTGAGCATGACTTAAGAAACTCCTTCAACAGCATACCCAAATTTAAATTTCTCCAATGGCAATATAAAACATTTGCCACAATCTAGACACTGTTCAGCTTCAAACGAAACACTTCCACTTCTTCTTTAGCAAACTCTTTAATTCATTTAAGATGTCTTCCACCTTTTCTCGACAATACAACGGCTCTTTCGGCGGAACATAAGGATCACTAACATTAATTTCCTCTAAACCGACGACACCCGCAACAAGCGCATACCAGCAACGCGGCAAAACTTCAGGGTTGTATCCGCTGCCAGGCATTAAAACAAGTTTACCGTCACAAACTTTTATGGCAGTTTCCCTAATCAAACGAGACAAATCAAAAAAGCCTTTAACAGTCAAACTCAAGTCTCCAAGAACGTCAGCAAAATGCGGGTCACTTCCACCATTCGCAATAATAATCTGAGGCCTAAACTCTTCTACTAAAGGAACAAAAATCTCTTTCAAAGCATAAAGATACGTGCTGTCACCCGTTCCAGGAGGCAACGGCACATTAACGTTGTAGCCTTCTCCCCTGCCTTCTCCAATTTGCCACGTGAATCCAGTCCCCGGATAAATCGTCCGGGGGTCTTGATGCAAAGAAATGAAAAGCACAGAAGGATCTTTGTAATAGATGTCACTTGTGCCGTTTCCAAAGTGAACATCATAATCCAATACTAAGAACCGTTCAACGCCATATCCCGCCCGCAAATACTCAACTAAGATAGCTATGTCGTTAAATATGCAGAATCCTCCGCCATAATTTCTTCCAGCGTGATGGTAACCGCTGCCTAAGGAGATTGCGTGTTTCACTTTTCCCTCATAAACTGCCTTGCCGCATTCAATTGCGCCGCCTACAATTAGCAGTGCTGCCTCCAGAATTTCCGGTGAAACAGGTGTCTCAAAATCATAAGGCTTGCCTTCCTTTGCCAAACGAAAAATCAAATCAACATAGCCGCCTTCATGAACCCTTAACAAATCCTCCTTTAATGCAGGCTTGGGTTCAGCAAGAACAACGTCAGAAAGACTAAGCAAGCCTTGACTTTCAAAAAGCTTCATCACATTTACAAACCTATCACCTCTGAAGGGGTGGCCTTCACCTAAGTCATATTGCTTAAATTTTTCATGAAATGTCAGCATCACTTTTTCTGGCAAGTAAAGCCACTCTCGAATCAAGATTACTAAAACCAATTATATAAAATTCTGTAGCTCATTCAAATCTGCAAAATAGAAAAAGGGAAAGTGGCTACTCTTTTCGATTATGCTTCTTGTTTTTCCTCACCTTCGACGTTCGTCTCCGTCGCCTGCGTTTCTTCGGCGCTTTGAAAAAATTCTTGTGATTCAGCCTGTGGAGTCTGAGATGTATCAGTTTCGCTGACCTGTAAAGGTTCTACTGGAGGTTCTGGCAAGTTCTCTTCCACAATCGAAGCCTGTTCTTCTGTAATTTCAACTTCGGCATTAGAAACATCAATATTCTCCTGAGGTTGAGGTTGCTGTTCCATTCCCTGCTGTGCTACAGCTTCATCTGTGGGAGTTTGTATACCACTTGAGAGCTGACCTATAGCTTCTTTAACAATTTCTAATTCATGCCTTGAAGTTTCAAGTCCAGCAGATAGAAGACTAATTTCACGCTGATAGACTTCCTCTTCCACTTCTCCTGTTACATGTTGAATTTCAAAGTTTGCAAGAAGTATTTCTAAAGTTTTAATCTGAGTTTCAAGCTCATCCATTTTAGAATTCATTTTCTCCAGCAAAGCTTTCTGTTGCCTTTCAATTTCTGCAAGCGCCTGGCTTATCTCTTCGCTGAATATTTCGAATGTAGACTGCGAAATTCTGCCTCCACTTAATAAACTGTCCAAAGCTTGCTTCTTTTTCTTCGCCATCTCACTTTCTTCGTTTAATCTCTTAAAAGAATGCTTCCACGAAATCAATTTTAACACCGTCCCTTTTTTAGCCGCAATAGAAAGAAATAACATTTTTTAACATGTAGATATATCGCTGACTGTTAAAAACGGCAGCTTTTAGCCTTTAGATAAAGAACTACGTTTAAAAAGTAACTAATCTATTGCCCTCTAATATAACTGAAAGTTTGAAACATTTCATTACTAGAACTGTCATGAATTTCCGTGGCATAAACTTTCAAGCGACATCAAACTTTTGGGAATATTCGCCCTGATGCCTTTTTTCGGATCTACAACTTGATTAACCTTAAGGTCAACAACTAGGCTGCTAAACATGTATGCCTTCTCAAAAGACCAATTATATTCTCGCATAAAAGCCTCCACAGCTGCATCAACAGCCAAAGCAGAAGCCTCATCAAGGGAATCTCCACATGCAAGGATAGCGTAGCTATTTTGTGTTTCAAGAATAGGCCAAGACACACTTTTTCCCTTTATAATATCAAAGCTTAAGATTATCTCACCTGGAACTTCAACCGCTGACACACAGACTTCACCATCCGCTTGAACAGCGTGGAGGTCTCCGGCTGCAAAAAGAGCTCCCTCCACAAAAACCGGTAAATACAGTTTTGTTCTGCTCGTCACTTCCTTGACATCCATATTTCCCCCATGCCTGCCCAAACTGCCTGTCGGAATTTCTCCGACTAAAGGAGCAACTCCTATGGTGCCGATCATAGGGTTGGCTTTCACCTTGATTTCTCTTTCAAAGTGTACCTGCCCTTCATGTAGTGGAATGATCTTCACAACAGCACTGAAGGATTTATTCCTTAACGCCCCTTGATTTGGTATAACCGCTATGACGCCCTTATCTGGTATCCTTATCTCTTCGATGGCGACGACAAGTGTATCACCTGGTTTGGCTTCATCAACAAAAACTGGCCCAGTAGCACCGTTGACTTTTGTCCAGTCAAGTTGTTCTATTGACATATTTTCGTCCTTAACCTGACCGCCAAAAGCATCCTCAGTCTCCAGCAAAACCTTCTCTTTTGTCGTGACATGTTCCACTGGTTTGTGTTTTCGAGAAAAGCTGTATATTACCTTACGCGCGGATATTCTCTTCATCAGACTTCCTCTGCTCATAGTAATAGTGATAGGGTCACTCATATTTTTTATAAAATTTATGTGAGATTATGTGGACTTCTAATTTAAGATTCGAATTAATTTGAAACAGAATGCGCCACAAGGTCAAAAAGACTTCATAACAAATCCTGTCAAAGCCCAATCTGCTGCTTGAAGCTTTTCTACTAAACTAAGTGAATCGAAATACTAAAAAATACCTTCACTACTTCTCTAGAAGCGAAAGCAAAAGCCCAAAAGGGCCCGTAGCTCAGTAAGGATAGAGCACCGGGCTTTTAAGCGTTTAGAATTGCAAAGAAACCCGGGGGTCCCGGGTTCAATTCCCGGCGGGCCCGCTTATAAATAGTTTCGATTTTGACATTTTCTAGTAAAAAACATGTGTCTTTGCTGACTAGGGACCCATCTTTTATAGTAATATTTGTGATTACGGAATATTTGTTAAAGTATTCTGTGTTAATTAAATGTTTGATAACAATGAATTCGAGGCTGGAAAAACTAGCTGCTATGCTAGCAATGATCGTAATTCTTTTGACTTTTACATTGGCAAACGTAGAGATTGCGTTTTCGCAAGGCGCCGGTGGAAACGTGGATCTCTTCACTCAAAAAGAGCTCTTCAGCGGAAGGGGACCAAACATGCCAAGTGATGCATTTGGTCCAGGCGATATTGTCATCTTGTATTCGCTAGTAACCTATGGCGAAGTTTCAGTGCCGAATCTAATTGTGACGTTTCATGTGGAAGCGCCTGACAGCTCATCATTTAGTCTCACGGCCAGAACCAATGCAAGTGGAATTGCTACAATCAATTTCTCGATACCGCAAAGACATGAAGATTTGACTGACTTTTTTGGGGAATGGTCTGTTTTGACAAATGTACTTGTTATGGACGATCTTCTTCAAGACTCTTTAACCTTCAGAGTGGATTGGGTTGTGAAGCTTCTTTCAGTACGAGTCATTGACGAGAATCTCACTTCTCGCAGCGAGTTCGGAATCGGAGGAGACGTGGGCTTAGAAATTGCTCTGAGAAGCATAGCCATGAGCATAAGAAATGCTACACTTGCTGTTGTTGTACAAGACGAATTGACAGTTCCAGTCAGTTCTATTGCAATAAACTATTTTGAGGTTCAGCCCAATGAAAAAATGGTTTTTCTCTACTGCAAAATGTACATTCCCAAATGGACACACATAGGAAACGCGAATGCTATTGTATCAGTGCTCACTGCTCCTGCAGATCAAGGTGGAGTTTCCTTCTGTCCAGCTCTATCAGCTGAGTTTCTTGTCTCAGTCTATCAACCGCTAACATTAGATTTTCGTGACGCGGCAATAGTGAAGATTGTACCTTCTGTCACTTCAGTCATGTCAGGTGAGCCCGTCTCTATCGGCATAACTGTTAGGAATGAAGGGACTACCGAGGAAAGTTTCAACGTTAGAGCTTACCATGATGATAACCTCATCGGCACATCTACAGTCACTGCTTTGGAACCTTATTCCTCAATGATTCTGCTATTCACGTTTAACACAACAGGACTTGATCCAGGAAACTACACAATAAATGCTTTCATCCCATACCTGATTGGAGAGGCAGATCTTACAGATAACCAGCTTTTTGATGGAGTCATTGAAATTGTACCCGCAATAAAGCAGTACTACTTGACCGTGAGAACCGACCCATATGACGTCACATCTATTTCTGGCGAGGGTTTGTATAATGAAGGCGTGACTGTGACTCTGACTGCTCCGGAGTATGTTTTAGTGTCCACAGGTGTTCGTTACAGGTTTAGCCACTGGGACGTTGACGAAACACCTAGTTCTGATAATCCTATTCCAGTGATTATGGATACTAATCATGTAGCCACCGCTCACTACGTTCTCCAAAATTATTTGTTCGTGATTTCGCCTTATGGCAACACAGGCGGCGAAGGTTGGTACGACACCATCACGACAGCCTATGCTACGTTAGACGCCGGTATCGTTGACCTTGGAAATGGCACCCGCAGAGTATTCACTCATTGGAGCTCTGACGCCTTTGGAACAGACTATGCTAAAAGTAATCCGATAATCATGGATAGACCAAAAACTGCAGTGGCAAACTGGAAAGTCCAGTATGGAGTAATCTTTAACCATACCGGGCTTGATTCTTCAGCCCTTGGCTGGATTGTGACCATTAATGAGAATCCCAAAACATTCGGTGAATTGCCTTATACTCTTTGGGTAGATCACGGCGCTGTGATTACTTACACATATAGTGACATTTCAAGCTCAGTCACGGGTAAACGTTTCATTTTAACAAGCATCATAGGCTTGGCGTCTCCAATGACCGTAACAAACTCGGTGACGGTTTCAGGCAACTATAAAAGCCAATACTATTTGGCTGTAGAAACTGATCCGTCCGGATTATTGACTATTCCGGGAGAAGGTTGGTATGACCAATTTGAAAATGTCCTTTTGACCGCTTCACCCGTTGACAAATATGACTTTGGATACTGGGATGTTGACGGGGTCTCACGGAGCACAGGAGTCAAGACCATAACAGTGTACATGGATAGCCCTCACGTAGCTACAGCCCACTTCAGTTTACGTGTTGAGGGCTGGTATGTTCCAGAATGGTTTTATTGGCTTCTTTTGCTGTCCCTTTCAGTTGCGCTCATGATTTTTCTGATTGCTTTGCTTTACCGTAGAAGGAGAAGGACATCTGATGAGGATTTCTATAAAGGTTGGGCTGCTTGGTATTACGGTTATGATTTACGACGTAAAACCCGCTAAGCCTGAAGTATCTTTTCCAAATTTTCTATTCAAAAAAAGAGTGATAGAAGCCTTCCCCTTTCACCCTGCTGGCTAAAACTGTATACGTCAAATGTTTATAAAATCCTTGCTGTCTACGTTGGCATATATCTTCTGCCAAAATATGTCTCTTGCATACTTATTTCATATGTGGAAACTTCGTTTTTTAGCTTCGGAGAGAGAAGAATTGTTGAGAAGGCCTAAAATGTTTGAAGAAATTGCTTCCGACGCTGTTCGGACTCTGATATTTCTTTTCTGGAGTACGCTAGTCGTTATTATAATCTTTGGGGCGCTCTGGATTCGTGCTTGCAGAAAAGATCGACAAGCCCAGCTTTGAGCTTTAATTTGTCTCATTACGTTTTGCTCGGCACTAGGATTCCAATGACTTCCTCTGCAACGGCAACTGACATTCTTCTCAAAGCCTCTTCGCTACTGGCAGCCAAATGAGGGGTCAAAATAACTCTGTCAAGCTTGATCAATTGGCTGTCAGGGCAGATGGGTTCAGATTCAAAGACATCTAATGCCGCGCCTGCCACTCTCCTTGAGACTAAAGCTTCGTACAATGCTTTTTCTTCTATTACGGCTCCTCTGGAAGTATTTATGATGTACACGCCGTGCTTCATCAACGCAAATTCTTCAGTGGAAATCATGTGGTGGGTTTCAAGGGTTAATGGAACATGTATCGATATTATGTCAACTATCTCCAAAAGCCGCTTAAGAGAGACATATTTAACGTCCAGCTGCTTTTCAAGCTCATGATTTCTGACTCGTTTATAGTAGACTATTTCCACGTTAAACGCTTTTAGCCTCCTAGCTACTTCGCTTCCTATAGTTCCAAGCCCTATAATCCCAACCGTCTTACGTGTCAAATCAACACCTATCAACTCACTGTATTTCTTGCCCCACTGTCCCTTTCTAACAGCTAAATCTGCTTTAGGTATATTTCTCAAAAGAGACAGCATCAACCCAATTGTGAACTCAGCCACCGTAACGGCCAGTGCACTAGGCGTACGAACTATCTGTATTCCCTTTTTCTGTGCAAAATCTATGTCTATGTGGTCAACGCCAACACCGTGAACCCCGATTACCTTGAGTCTTTCTGTAGTCCTAAAAACCTTCTCAGAGATTTTCATGAAGCCACGCGTGATAAACGCATCAGCTTTTCCAGAAACTCTCAAGAGGTCATCCTCTGTAGAACTTGAAGAGAGTTGGATGACCTTTCCATATCTTTTCAAGATTTTTATCCCTTCTACGTGGATAGGCTCAACAACAACTATGTTGAGATCTTTTTTCAATGAATTCCCCCATTCTTAGGCGGTAAATGTAAATTGATATATAATATCCCATCTTAAAGTTCTGCGGGAACAGACATGCAAAGAACTAGGCTAAATGGTATATTTGTGCCTCATGTGACCCCTTTTGCCCCTGACGGCAACATTGATGAAGAAGCGTTGAGAACATGTGTAAGCTTTTGGGTGGAAGGTGGGGTCTCGGGACTGGTGCCATGTGGAAGTAATGGTGAGGCTCCTTACCTATCTAGAGAAGAAAGAATGAGAGTAATCAAGATCGTAATAGACGAGGTGAATGGAAAAGTTCCAGTGATTGCTGGAACTGGCAGCATGAGCACTAGAGAAACCATCTTGTTCACTAAGGATGCGAAAGATCTGGGAGCGGACGCTGCTCTCGTTGTGACGCCGTTTTACTTCAAACTTTCAAACAGAGAGGTCCGTGAACATTACTCAGCTCTGTTTGAAGCCGTCGATCTATCAGTCATCTTATACAGTGTTCCAAAATTCACGGGTTTTTCTCTAGAACCAAGCGTGATTTCTCAAATTGCATCCAAATACGACAACGTCGTAGGAGTGAAGGATAGTGGCGGAAGCATCGACAACATAGTCGAGATCATAAGGTTGGTCGGCGACAGAATCTCCGTGTTGGCTGGAGCGGCTTCCGTGACTCTTCCAACATTGATGCTGGGAGGAACTGGTGCTGTAATAGCGGTTGCAAACGTATATCCCAAAATGTGCAGTGACCTATACAAAGCTTTTAAAAGAAGCGATTATGAAGAGGCAAAGGAACTACAACGACGCATCTCCTACATCAACGAGGTCCTCGTGAAAAGGCACAACCAGCTATCAGCTATTAAAACAGCATTGCAGCTGCGAGGCTTGCCCAGCGGCTATCCGCGTAGACCAGCATTGCCATTAGACGACGAAGAAAGAAAGGATATTGAAAATCTGTTGAAGAATATGCTAGAAAAGTCGTGAAGCCGAAATCTGAAGAAAAGGAACGAAACGCATAAATCATATATTCTGTTTTCTGTAATTCTGGTCGGGCGGTAGCTCAGCTTGGTAGAGCTTCCGAGCCAGCATAGGCATAAGGCTGAATAGCTGGCGGAGACGCTGTAGACATCTGCCCACGGTGGGTGTCACCCAGCCTACTAAGCGCACAAACAGAAACCGGAGTGTCGCAGGTTCAAATCCTGCCCGCCCGACCAAGACACTTTCAACGAAACAAGAAGGATTTCATTTTGTTCTTAATCTCATTAAGTATTACGTGATTTCTGATTGTCTGCCTGACCTTTTCTATATTTTCACTTAAGGCCTTGTCCTCTTTGGCTGGTTGTGCAAATTTTCTAATTGTGGAATAGGCTATTTCTGTTCCTTTTCCAAGTTTTCCTGGTCTGCGGAATTCTGCTGCTTGAGCCGCGCACAACAGTTCTATGGCTATTATGTACTCTGTGTTTTCTAGAATCTGCAGAGCTTTCTGAGCGGCTGTGGTTCCCATACTCACGAAGTCTTCAAAGTTTGCTGATGTTGGAATCGAATCAACACATGCGGGATGGGCTAGAATCTTGTTTTCTGATGTTAAGGCGACTGCTGTGTATTGGATGGTCATTAAGCCACTGTTTAATCCAGTTTTGGCTTGAGGCGGGATTAGGAATGCGGGTAAGCCATTGTTTAGTTTTTCATCGAGTAGTCTGGCTGTCCTTCTTTCAGAAATGTTGCCAATCATCGTTAAGGCTATTCCAAGCATGTCCATGGCAATGGATATGGGCTGACCATGAAAGTTTCCTCCTGAGAGGCAAATTTCCTCGTCTGGAAAGACTAAAGGATTGTCGGTGGCTGAGTTGATTTCAACTTCCACAACTCTTCTGCAATATGCTATGGCATCTCTTGCAGCACCTAGAACTTGCGGTGCGCACCTCAGACTATAAGGGTCGTGGGGGCGTCGCGTTGTTTTCATGGCTTTTTTTCCTGTTTGGACAAGGGTGCTTCCGGCGATCATTTCCTTAATGTTTTTTGCCGTTATGGCTTGTCCACCGTGTGCTCTAACTTTATGGATTCTCTCGTCGAATGCGTCAGTAACTCCCAACAGCGTTTCTAGTGTTAAAGCGGTTGCAACCTCTGCTGTTTTAATTAGGTTTTCAGCGTCGTGTATCGTTAATGCTGCGATTGCCGTCATAACTTGCGTGCCGTTGTTTAGGGCCACTCCTTCCTTGGACTTTAGCTTGACTGGTTTTATTCCAGCCTTTTCCATGGCTTCTTTTCCGCTCATAATTCTGCCTTGGTATTCGGCTTTTCCTTCACCTATGAGCACTAGAATCATGTGGGATAATGGGGCTAGGTCTCCACTTGCGCCTACGGAGCCCTTGGCTGGGATTATTGGGTGTACTTTTTTATTCAACATCTCCACAAGGGTTTCCAAGGTCTCTAAACGTATGCCAGAATATCCCTTTGCCAATGTATTTGCGCGTAAAAGCATTGAGGCACGAACAATTTCGGTGTTTAAAGGTTTTCCGACACCTGTTGAGTGACTTCTGATGAGATTTGATTGCAACTGGTTAATTTCTTCTGGAGGAATTACTACATTGCTTAGAGCTCCGAAACCAGTGTTAACACCATAGATTACATTATTTTCCTCAACCAGCCTTTCTAAGACCTTTCGGCTTTTTTTGACTCGGTTCTTCGCTTTTTCTGGAATTGTAACCGTCCAGTTTTCTCGTGCAACTTTTACAATGTCTTCAATCGTTAATGTTTCGCCGTCAATATGCACTTCGTGCATACGATTCTCTCCACTAGGGCAATAGGAACTTTTCAAGTTTTAATCCTTTGGGAGCATTTAACCTATTTTCGCTTGGACTTCCACTGCCTCTTTCAGAAAAAGAAAATGGGGTTCTTAGCGTGCTCTCGATCTGACTCTCGGCTCTAGCAGTGTCCAGAGCCATTCTACGAATTCTCTCAAATTTTTTGTCTGTATGTAAATGTCTCCCGGGCCTGTGATTTGGGTGACTAAGCCTTCTCCGCCTAGCAAAGTTTCTTTTAATCCTCCGAATTTTGTGACTTTGTAGCTGCATGTGTCGCTGAAGGCCACTAGGTGGAAGTTGTCAACTATCATTGTTTGCCCTGGCTTCAGGGTATGTTTGTCTATTGCTCCGAAGGTGTTTATGAAGAGGATACCGTCACCTTTGGCTTTCAGCATGAATAAGCCTTGACCGAATAGTCCTTTCGTGAAGCCTTCCCATTTAACGTCTAAATCCACATTTTCCGTTGACGCTATGTACGCGGATTTTTGTATTATGTAGCCTTGATTTAGCTTTACTTCTAATGTTTCTATGTCGCCTACTGGAGCGGAGACAAAGGCCACTTCTCCTTGGCCTCTTGAGGCTGTGTAGTCATTTACCCAGAAAGATTGCCGTCCAACAATCGAAAGGCCTAAGCTTCCTAGAAGGCTTTTTTCTCTTTTCCTTGTGTGCGCTTTTATGTTTGGGTCCATGTAGGTCATCGCTCCAGATTCTGCTGTTATTTTTTCGTTTTGTTCCAGATTGACAACGAGCATTGAGTATGATGGTTTGTATTTTATCTCGTATTTCATTTGGAATTCCTCTCTTCTGATATGTTGAGGAATTTTGTTTTTTAGTCTTTTGCAAAACATTATTTATTACCTTCCAAGATATACATTGCCTCTTAGGAATTAGGGGAGTTCGATTATGTACGACATCGTCGGAATTATCGGTCTAATCATAATTGGCATAATAATTATTCTCGTCATTCGGCTACTTTTAGTACTAATTCCCGCAGCCATCGTTGCCTTTGTAGTCTGGTTTCTCACAGGAAACCTGTGGTGGACTGGAATTGCATTCTTAGTCATTGCAGCCTTGTCAATACTGAAAAAGCTATGATGAAACGGGATTTATTTTTAGAAATAGCTTAAAAAATTCGGAATGTGATTAAATTGACTTCAAATTTCAGAAATGGCTTTCATAAAACTTTTATATCTGATGGCTTGTGGATATGGATATTGAGATGATGGGCTAAGGTGCCTGCATGGAGCCTAGCAAAAAGCCATTAAATGTGCTGATTAAGCAATTGAACGTTAACATTGCTGTAGTGCTGAAGAACGGTTGCGAATACAAGGGGAAAATGATCAAGTGCGACGGGCATATGAATATGCTACTTGAAGGAGCAACCGAGTCCAGAGACGATCAGCTGATTGCCAATTATGGAAATGTCTTGCTACGTGGAAACAACGTGCTATACATAGCCTTGAACTCACACTAAAAGCTAGCTGCTTTGCTGTTTCCAGTTACATATGCCAATGCTTTTTTGAGTTTAGTCTTTAGCATACGCTTGCGTTCAAAATATCCTAGGATGTTCTTGACATCTCGAGCTAGAAGTTGTTGGGCGTTCGGGTGCTCTTTCGTAACGTATTGCGGCCAGTCGATTATGAGAATTCTCATGTTGGGCTTCAAAATGACATTGTATTCGCTTAAGTCTGCGTGGATGACGCCAGCCTTTATGTAGGCTTTTCGGATGTTGAAAAGTATTTCTTCCAAAATTTTTGTTGGTTTTGGAATTTCTTTCCATTCTGCAAGTTCTGCTCCTTCAATCATCCCCATGACTATGACATGTCGGTTTTGGCTTATCGGCCTTGGAACTGCAACCCTCTTCTGGGAGACCAGCTTCAGAGCTTTAAATTCTTTTTCTGCTGCACGTCTAGACTGAAAAAGCCAGTTGACACGCTGAGCGGTGTAGTTTCTTTTTCGCCTTGTTTGGCGAAAGCTGATTCTACCCAATCTATGAAATTTCACGGCAATTCGCTCCCTTTCAGGGCTTAATGCGTCGTAAACGTCCGCCTCCTTACCTACTCCTAAAGGTTTACCAAAGGCTTCAAGAACGCTGGCTTTGACCAGGGCGTTTATTGCTAGGCAATCATAACCTGCGTAATTCAACGTGTGGCCAACATAGGCGCCCCGCGTTTGGCGGATTAGCCATAACTTGTTAAGTCGGCTTAAACGGAAGTCTGTTTCTCGCATGCTGAATTCAGAGAATTTTGCAATTTGCTCCTTCGGAACGAATTCATGTTTGCTCATGGCTGTTTCTATGACCTGCAACACTCTGAGGTCTTCGTTTTCAAGTTTGCGAAAGACTTGAACCGCAACTTCAGCTGACGACATAACATCTAAATAACTGTGGATCCAAATAAAAAGAAGTTAGTTATTGATTCCGCTATTTGATTCTTAACTCTTCTATTTCTTCTCGACCTGGAATGGCAACGGTTACTGATTTGTCTAGGTTTTTTCTACCGAATTTTACGAGTACTTTCCCAGTTTTCTGATCTGAGTAATGGGCTGTTAAACCAGCTGCCTTTTTGACAGCTTCTTTTGTTTTTGGTCCTTGAAGCAAGGTGATTGGGCTTCCGCAACCTTGGGCTTCAAAGTAGTAATGTTCTTTAGTTTTATGTTTCAGCAAAATTTGATTTTCACTTTCGTTTCTTCCGACAACTATCTTGTTTTTACCATATCTAAAATGCCTTCCACTCTTCAGCAATTGCACATCTTTTAGGGAGATTCTCTTTTTATACTCAAACAAGTCTCTCAGCTTATCTGCAAACTCTTTATAAGTCAATAAGCAGCCTCCGGCTGGGCAAGGATAATCTGCTACTGCAAATTTTCTAGCAAGCGCAATCTGTTTTTTTCTTGATCTTCCTCTGATATCCATAAAGGTTTCTCTGTTCACCCATCCTTTTTTCTCAGCTTCCGTTTCTGGCAATAATCTTGCGGATAAAGGTCTCAGGATTTTTCCTTCCAATCCTGCCTCTTTTTCTATGAGCTTTAATGCCTTTCTGTGTTGAGACATGGGTCTTTCGCCTATGACTTCTCCTGTGAAAATGAAAGAGGCATTGACTTCTTTCGCATGTTTCTTTGCTTTTTTCAGCATGAAAATTCTGCAGTCAATGCAGGGGTTCATGTTTCTACCATAACCATGTTTTGGGGTCCTTACAATTTTCAAGTAATCGTTGCCAGTGCTCATGATTTTTAACGGTACGTTGAATTTTTTTGCGACCTCAGGTGCACCGCAGCCACCTTTTTTGCAGAGGCAAAATGGGGTCACAAAGTTTATGGTCTCCACTTCTATGCTCTGATCTAGTATTAGCTTCACGGCTAATGTGCTGTCCAAGCCACCGGACAGAAGTCCTAGAGCCTTCAGTGTTTTCACTTTCTATCTTTTTATCATTTTCACGCTTTTATTTAAACGCTCTTTTTGACTAAACTCTGTAGCCGCCGAAGCTTGTTACTAGAAATACAAAATACATAAACAGTAAAACCGCGCCTTCTCTCCAGCTTATCCTTTCGCTTGACAGGAAGTACCAGAAGAAGAGGTTTGTTATTAACGAGAACATGACCAAATTGGAGAATGCGGACATGTTAACCCTTAATGTTGAAGCTATCAGGGTGACTCCTAAAATACATGTTATGTTTATGAAGCAGCTTCCTACGATGTTGCCCAGTGCGAGGTCTAAATGTCTCCTTTGAACTGAATTAACGCTTGTGGCTAGTTCTGGCAAGCTTGTACCAAGGGCCACTATTGTGGCACCAATAACGACGGGGGGTATGCCTATGATTCCAGCAATGTATGATGCAGAGTCCACAATGAAGTAAGCGCTGATCACAACTCCCGCAGCACCTAAAAGCGTTAAAAACGTGTATCTAGACATTCTTTGTCTTTCTTCTCCCGAAGCGCTTTCTTCTTTCACTGCTCTTATTCTTGAGAGTTGATAAACGTAAAACACAAAAATTCCTATGAGGACTATTCCTATGAATTGGCTTGCGTATCCGATGTAAAGTAGAGTTAACGGAATAATTGAAGCTACAAAAAGTCCAAAATATAGGTTCCCTATCTCCTCTTTAGCCATTGATGGCAGAATCTTCACGTTATTTGAGCTTTTTAATGTCATGATTAAGAGACAGATGCCGAGTATTAGGCAGATGTTTACTATGTTTGAACCTAAAACGTTTCCTATGGCTACTCCTATGCTTTCCTGTTGTATAGCAGCGATGATGGCTACGCAAAGTTCTGGGAGAGACGTGGAAAAAGCAACTAGAATGAATCCCACTTTTGTTTTCCCGAAGCCAGTTATGTCTGCGACTTTTACCGAATTAGTGATTGTTAAATCGCTGGCTTTATTGAGAGCAATCAGTGAGGCTATAAGAACTAGTGCATTGCCCAGCAGTCCCCATTCTTCTAACAGACCAATTCACACTCCTTCCTCTTAATGGGTTTTAAGACAGCGTTAAAAGCGTTTTCCCAGTTTGCCTACCAAGTTTGGCATAAAGCAAAAATTACGTCGACACTATAAGTTTATCCATGCCCCAGTTTGAAATATTATTCCTAGGCACCGGCGGCGGAAGATTCGCTACAATTACACAGAAAAGACGCACCGCCGGCATACGAATAATAAGCAACAGCTTGAACATGCACTTAGACCCTGGGCCAGGGGCGCTTGTTCACTCGATTAATGAAGGGCTAGACCCGCAGAAACTTGACGCTATTTTTGTTTCGCATTGTCATCCTGATCACTACACTGATGCTGAGGTTTTGATTGAAGCCATGACACGGGGCACCACTAAAAAACGTGGAGTGCTTGTCGCTGCCAAAAGCGTTTTAAACGGAAGTAACACTTGCGAAGCTTCAATTTCAAAGTATCATCAGCAAATGCCCGAGCAGAAAATCGAAGCCGTGCCTAACATGAAGTTCCAAATGGACGATGTTAACGTTTCAGTGACTGAAGCAAGGCACACTGATCCGGACACGGTGGGCTTCAGATTTGAAACCCAAGAATTCGGCGGCTTCGCCTATACAAGTGACACAGAATACTTCGAAGGCATAAGCCGATATTATGAAGGCGTAAGGCTTCTCATGCTATGCGTGATGAGACCTACTGGAAAGCCATGGAAAGGCCACATGACAACAAATGACGCGATAAAAATAGTCGAGGCCACCCGTCCAGAACACGCTGTTTTGACGCATCTTGGAATGCAAATGATATTCGCAGGACCGGCAAAAGAGGCAAAACTCGTTGAAGAAAAAACCGGTGTCCCCACCGTTGCTGCCGTGGATGGAATGCTAATAAATTTTGGAGAAACAATAAAAATACAAACGAACAGAAAAACTCGGCAAGGCTTAAACAAATTTCTCTAAGTGCAAACTGAATGTTCTTTCCATTGTTTGTCAATCCAATGTTTTATTCCTTTTTCTTTTATTTCCATTAGATTTTCTATGCAATGAAATTTCACTACACCGAGATTGCTCCTTAATAAATCACATGGGAAATCATCGCATTCGTTGCACAAATCGAACCCTCTTCTGAGACAACATTGACGAATCTTACACCTGTCTTCGGGATTTTCTTTCGCCTCGGCCTTGCACCCTGAGTCTATTGACGAATTCGCAAGAATCTTCAGGCCCAACTTCAAATTTTCCACATCCGCTTTGCCTTCAAGAAGTTTTCCAAACCCGTATTCCTCCACCATATCCAATGCCGATTGAAAGGTTCTTCTTATTTTTCCAGTAAACCAATCGCAAGTGTGACAGTATGAGCCGCAAAATGAAACATACCTCTTTTTCTCTTCCTCGTAGTCCATTCGATTTCCTCCATACTCAGAGTTCATTATTTTTTAACTTATAATTTATTTATTTTTGGCTTGGGATTGCCAAGATCTAGGAAAAACTTGGTTATCTAAAGGAATTTAATTGGAAAAGTCTTATAATACGCTGGAAAGGATGTGACATTTATGCAGATTGTGTTGAGAATAGGCGGCTCAATCGTTGCTTCGCCGCTAAATCCAGATTTAATTGGTCAATATGCAGCTTTGTTGAAGGATTTAAAGAAACACGGGCATGAAGTGGCGGTTGTCGTCGGCGGCGGGACTTTAGCTAGGGATTTCATCAAAGCCGCAAAGACTTTGGGACTGGATGAGAAGGCTCAAGATGAAATTGCGATCTCTGTCTCAAGAATTTTCACCCAACTTTTCCTTAAGAAACTCGGCAAACTTAGTTGCGAGAATGTTCCATTGACAATTGAAGATGCTGTAAAATGTTTGAAGAGAAGAAAGATTGCAGTTATGGGCGGTTTAGAACCAGGCATGACCACGGATACTGTTGCGGCATTGATTGTTGAACAAGCAAATGCTGACTTACTCATTAAGGCGACAGACCAAGAGGGCGTATACGATAAAGATCCTAAGAAACATGCAGATGCAGTCAAACTTGAGCACTTAACCTTCAGGGATCTATCAAGCGTGTTTGCCGAAGACAAACATAAGGCTGGAATACACCAAATTATAGATCCAGAGGCAGTTAAGATTCTGGAACGTAAAAAAGTCAGGGTTGTTGTTGTGAACGGGTTTAAACCTGAAAACGTTGTGGCTGTTATCAGGGGCAAACACGTTGGAACAGTAATAGTTTAGGTTGGCTTTCCTCTTTTCGCAGGCGACATGTTTAAATATCACTGTTGATATCGCCGTTGATATCAATGGTGATAAAAATGCTTCCATTTCGAAAACACTGGATGAGGCATACAGCTATGGTACCTAAGGGTTTCATACGTTATCAGGTACTCGAGTTATTGGCCGAGAAATCCATGTCTGGTTCGGAAATAATGGTTGAGATTGAGAGGAGGACAGATGGGCGTTGGAAACCGAGTCCAGGTTCGGTGTATCCACTTCTTTCTTGGTTACAAGACAACAATTACGCAAAAGAGTCGTCAACTGAAGAAGGTGGCATGAAACGTTACTCTCTTACAGATAAAGGTAAAGCTCTACTAGAAGAACAAAGAAAAATCAAGATGAACTTCAGGAAAGATGCGAAGTTTTTGCCTCCTCCTTTTCTTGGCGCATTATGGTTTCGTATACCGCCAGAAAAAACTATTGAACTGCGAAGGTCCTTAACCAGAGTCTTCTCTGCTTTTTTCGAGCTAGGCGCCAACTTAGAAGAACATTTTTCAGATCAAATCATCGAGGAAACTTGCAAAGTTTTGGACGAAACCGCGAAAAAAATTGAAGAAATAAACCGAAAAATGAGGCGAACTCGAGATGACTGAAGAAATAATCAAAGCCGAAGGATTAACCAGAATTTTCAACAAGCGTCTAAAGGCAGTAGACCACGTGGACTTCAGTGTAAATACCGGCGAAATTTTCGGGTTTTTAGGCCCAAATGGTGCTGGAAAAACGACAACCATTAACATGCTTATAACGATTTTAAGACCAACAGAAGGCAAAGCATCAGTATTTGAATACGATGTTGTAAAACAGGCGCGTGAGGTCAGAAACGTTATAGGCGTTGTGCCGCAGGAGTATACCGCAGACGAAGACCTAACCGGCTACGAGAACATTATTCTATGTGCAGATTTGTATGGCATAAAGCGGAAAGTTTCCAAAAACCGCGCATTTGAGCTTTTGGAGCTTGTTGAATTAACAGAGTTTAAGGACAAAAAGGTTGAAACATATTCAGGCGGGATGCGCAGGAGACTCGAGCTCGCATGTGGATTAATCAATAGACCGAAGGTGCTTTTCCTTGACGAGCCGACTTTAGGCTTAGACGTTCAAACTCGCGCCGCGACATGGAATTACATTAGACTGCTTAAGAAAGAGTTTGGCATGACGCTTTTCATGACTACACATTATCTTGAAGAGGCAGATGCTCTATGCGACCGAATTGCAATAATTGACCATGGAAAAATAGTTGTGACAGGTTCGCCTTTGGATTTGAAGAACAATTTAGGCGGAGACATAATCACTTTGAGCATTCAGGAAAAAGCTGACATCGGCGGATTGGTTGCGAAAGTTGAGCATGTGAAGGAAGTCAAAAAGCAAGACGATACATACTTGATTAAGGCTGAAAGCGGTGAGTTGACAGCACCTCTAATAATTGAAGCCTTACGGAAAAAAGGCTATGTTGTAACGAAGCTTTCGCTTACAAAGCCAACATTAAACGAGGTCTATTTGGATTACACTGGCAAGTCCATGCGGGATGCGGAAGAGTCGAGGGAAAGTTTAGTTACTCAAAGAATAGCTTTAAGGAGGGCTAGAGGAAGATGAGCCAATTAAATGAGCAACGCGTGGGCAGACTTCATGGACTTTGGGCCTTGACAAATCGAGAACTCAAGAAGTGGTACAAAGAGCCAATAATACTTTTCATGTCTATAATTCAACCTGCGATTTGGATGGGATTGTTTGGAAAGGCCATGAATATAGGCGCTATTTTCACTAATAATCCCATAACTCTTCCACCAAACCTTGGTCTTTCTCCCGAGCTACAAGCTCAACTTGAGCAGGCGCTGTCAAATATTCCAAGTAAGATGCTGGAGAATACCTTTGGAATTGCAGATTACTTTTCCTATATGTCAGTCGGTATGATCTCTTTCGTTGTGCTTTTCACAACAATGTTCAGTGGCATGTCAATAGTCTGGGACAGACGCTTAGGATTCCTGAACAAAGTGCTGAGCACCCCAGTTTCTAGAGGTACAATAATTTTTTCGAAAGTTTTGTCTGCGACACTTCGGTCGATCGTTCAGGCGTCAATAGTTATAGTGTTTGCGTTGCTGTTGGGTATGCAGCTCAGCCCTACTTTCGGTCCGTTGAATATTCTTGGAGTTTTCGCTGTCATATTCTTAATATGCTTGGGCTTGTCGTCGTTGTTCTTGTTGATCGCTATAAGATCTTCACGTTGGGAAACGCAGATGGCGATTGTTAATTTGCTTAACTTGCCGCTTATGTTTACAAGCAATACGCTGTTTGCAACTTCGATGATGCCGGATTGGATACAGACTATAGCTAAGATTAACCCAATAACCTACACTACCGACGCCATGAGGCAGCTTCTTCTGTACAATACGGATGTTATGCAGCTTATGATAGACTTTGCTTATTTGAGTGTATTTGCTGTAATTTTCACTTCGATTGGCATTGTCCTATCTTGGAGATATCTAAGCAAATAGGGGGAGATGAAGCACTCATGGCGGCTATTGTTGAGGCTGTGGATTTGAAAAAAACCTACATGCTCGGAAAAGTTCCAGTTCACGCTCTGCGTGGCGTGAATCTGAAAGTTGAAAAAGGCGATTTTCTCGCAGTTCTGGGACCTTCTGGAAGCGGTAAGTCCACTCTTCTGAATCTGATTGGCGCATTAGACAAGCCTACTGATGGAAAAGTGTTCATTGAAGACGTTGACATTTCAACACTAACTGACAATAAACTAGCTGATTTAAGACGCAGAATTGGGTTTGTATTTCAGTTTTTCAATCTGATTCCGAGACTTACAGCAAGACAGAACGTCGAGTTGTCTATGGCTATAGCTGGCTTGAGCGGGAAGGAAAGGAAAAAGCGTGCTGAAGAGCTCCTAGAAACTGTGGGACTGAAGGAGAGGCTGAATCATAAGCCGACTGAGCTTAGCGGCGGTGAACAGCAGCGCGTGGCAATTGCAAGAGCCTTAGCAAACAATCCGGGTTTTCTTCTGATGGATGAGCCAACGGGAAACATCGACTCGAAGACTGCTAGTGAAATAATTCAGCTTGTTAAGCGGCTGAACGAAGAAATGGGCGTGACGATAATCATGGTAACTCATGATCGCCCTTTGGCTTCGGAAGCAAGAAGAATTGTGCGGATGTTTGATGGCATGGTAACTCAAGAGAGGGTGAATTAACATGCAGACAAGTGATATTTTCTCTTATGCCTTCAGCGCGATAAAATTGCGAAAACTTCGCTCCGGATTAACGACTTTAGGCGTAATTATAGGAATTGCAGCCATTGTTGCTTTGCTTTCACTGGCTCAGGGCTTTCAGGATGTGATAACTGCTCAATTCGAGAAGGGATTTGCAACTAATACTTTGATTGTTTCGCAGAGGAGTTTCGGTGCGACAGAGTCAAGCTTTCCGCTATATGTTGCTGACACGCAGACGATTGATGTAATAGCCAACGTTAGTATGTCAGTAGCGATTATGCAGAAAACATGCAACGTCAGCTCCCGCGGGAGAACTTTTATAGTCAACATTATCGGGGTAGACTTCGCCAAGTACATGAGTATTTACGAAAGCACTTTTGTTCCCACCAACGGAACAATATCCTCAAGTCCAGACAATGAGTCAATTGTAATCGGTGCAAGAATACGTGAGCCTTGGCAAAATGGAACAATACTTGCTGATGTTGGTGATGTTGTTGAAATTACCTGGATTAAGCGAAACGTCACTGGCCTCCCAATAGAAGAAACTTACGCTGGGCAGGTGGTTGCTGTGCTTGATGAAATCGGAGGCTTCAGTCTAGGTGGACCTTCTGATCTAGGCATTTATGTTCCAATTTCGCACGCGCAAAACTTTTTTGAAACTAATGAGTGTGAGGCGATAATTGTGCAGTTAAAAAATAGTGATGAGGCGACTATTGAAGATGTTTCTGAGGCGATAAAGAATGCATTTGGCGGTCAGGTTCAAGTGACTTCCCCTACTGCGGTACTTGACATTATTTCTGGTGTGTTTGCGAGTGTGGAGCTTTTCTTAGCTGGTATTGCTGGTATTTCTCTTTTGGTTGCTGGGATTGGGATAATGAATATTATGATTGTTTCGTTGATGGAGCGAACCCGAGAGATAGGTATATTGAAGGCGTTGGGCATGAAAAGTCGAACTGTACTTTCTATTTTCTTGGGCGAGACTATGATCATAGGATTAATGGGTGCAACCATTGGCATTGCTTCTGGCTGGGGTCTAGCCAACATATTTGCACGATTTGGATTTGTCGGAGGAAACATTCAACAGGGGACTCAAGCAGGGGCAATGACTAGAATGACTATAACGCCTGTTTTGACTCCAACAGTGTTCATAGGTGCTTTTGCCTTCGGGCTAGTAGTGAGCCTCATCTTTGGGCTTTATCCTGCTTGGCGGGCTTCTAGGCTTAAGCCAGTAGAAGCTTTAAGATACGAATAAGACAATAGCTTGTCGAGGCTTTCACGTTGACGAGGCTCTACCCTAAACAACCAATTGTAGGCGTTGGCGCAGTCATAATTTGTGATGACAAAATTCTGTTGGAAAAGAGAAAAAACGATCCAGGTAAGAGAAAATGGAGCATTCCAGGCGGCTTAGTTGAATTAGGCGAAACCTTGGACCAAACAGTGGTTAGAGAGGTTAGGGAAGAGACAGGTCTTAATGTTGAAAAGCCTGATCACATCGATATTGTTGACAACATAATCAGAGATAAGAATGATGAGATAAAGTATCATTTTGTCATAATCGACTATTTTGTGAAGCTTAAAGGTGGTACGCTCAAAGCTTCAAGCGATGCAGAAGAATTGAAATGGATTGCATTTGACGAAGTGGAAAAATATGATCTTACAATAACGTTCAGAGAATTCTTCCAAAGAAACAGACAAAAACTAGAAACATTAAATAGTTGTTCATGACGTGGAAATGGGCTGGTTTTTCCTTATAACTGCAACACGGTCTATGGCATGTTTAATTAACAGAACTTTAGCTATTTTGTTCCTTGAAGAAAAGCCTTGTTTCTCCCATTGTTTTCACGTCTAAAGCCCTAACCTTCACAACCATCGGAAAATCCTTGACTATTTTTCCAAGCGCAAGACAGTGATGCGGAGGCAAGTCTCTGGCTATGGACTTCACTGTTTCCGCGTCAACACGTGCCGCGCGCGAAACAACTTCCAAATCGTGCTCATTCATGAAGTTAAAGAGAAATATATTGTCAGCTTGACGGTAAATGTTTTCCCGAATAGTGTCAGGCTGGTTTGTTATGAATGTCGTAAAGATTCCAAAATGCCGCATGCGAGTTACAATGTCGTCCCAATAAGTTTCACGAAGGTATAAGTGCGCTTCTTCGGCGAAAAGGAAGACTGCCCTGAGCTTCCAGCTTGTTAGTAGTTCAACAAGTTTCCCGAGTACAAATTCGACGACTATTTGACGGTCAATCGAAGAAGTATTTCGCAGATTTATTATGATGGCTCCGCCATGTTCCCGAGCCTTAAATAGGCATTCTTCTAAAAGCATGGTTCCGCCTATTTCATCTGCAAAAAAGCCCGAATTAACTAGTGCATAATAGCGCGAGAACAGTGCGTCACGAACGTGCTGGTTGCAGTGCCAATTGCGTATGGCTTCGCCTAGCTCATGCATGCTGAGCATGTCTCTTTCTTTCAACGATTGCCATATACGTCTAAACTCGCGAGCGGAAGTTCCAGGCAAATGAAGTGCATGAATAAGAATGCCCAACAACACGTGAAGGTTCAGCTGTTTCAAGGACACCTTAAAGTTTTGTGACGGCGTCAAAACGTGAATCTTATCGTAGGAGGCGTTTCTTTTCCCATCAGATGTCATTCCTAAGCTCAGGTATTCACCATTCAAGTCAAAAACAAAAACTGTGGCCTTATATCCTATTAAGTTCAACATCAAAAGTTTAGACAAATGTGATTTCCCAGTCTCCTTCTTCCCGGTTATTATGTTTAATCTGCCATCCAATGACAAGGCATCAATTGTCAAAAGCGAAGAATCCTTTGTCCCGCCTAAAACTATTGGAAGTTTCCCATTAACCTTTGCAAGTTTCAACAATGTTGGGATTGCAAGTTTTCTTATTGCTGATTGCGAGCGCGAAGGGAGCCACGAACTGCTCGGGCTTAAATTCTCACTTTCCATTGTCGCACGGATTTTGCAGATTAGTAGACTTGCATCTTGAATGTACGTGATGTGGGGCGCAATCTCTAGTGGATCAAAATCTTCTCCTCGAATTAGCTCTCCGCCGTCAGGCAGACTTCGGAGCAGCTCTTCAAGAACTCCTGGAATGCTTGCGAATTGCACGTCGATAACCTGCACTATTAGAGCTTTTCTAGCGTCAGAATCATCAACAAGCAGATAGTCGCCCTTTTCCACTGTTTCATTTGGGAAGCTGAGAACCTGAACGACGTTGCCTTCTTTCTTATACAACTTCATGAACTGCTTTCCCCTTTACCGAAGGGACCAAACAAAAGCCTATGAATGTCTGGTCTATTGACTATTTTTAGACCGTACTTACGTGCAATGAAGTGTTGCATGGCTATGACTTCATTGGCCGTGAAGGTGCAGAGGATGTGTGCCAAGCGCAGGGTTTCTGGATAGCTTTGTAAGAGCAAATCATTTCCTAGGAGTTTCTCAACTGCCCCAATTTTCTGTTCAGAGGAAGCTTCTTTGTCTATGTCTAGCCTGAATGCGTAGTTTCCGTTGGTTAATCTGGCCACGTAAACGTCACCTAACAATACAAGTGGGGGTCTAGGTTTCAAACCGACTGCCTCAAGCATGTAAGGGGGCTTGTACAACGGCATGAAATCTGTTATGAGATGGCCATTGACCCGCAAGGTCGTCATTTTTGAGAAAGCTAGCACAATGTTGCCTTTTTTTCTCGACGTGCACAGAATTTCTTTCATGAGCTGTGTTGGAGTGTCGGCAATTCCTGCTGTCAGTGAACCGTCGAAGAGGATTAGGCTGTTGTTTAATGTTTTTGACAGCATTGTTTGGAGCCATCTTTCGAGGACGTTTGCTATGCGTGTCGGCATCTGCAGAAGGTTTAGCAAGCCTTGACGTGTCTGGTCGTGGTTATTGTTGAAGTAGGCTATTTTTAGTGTGTTATAGACTTCTCTTTTGTTTTCTTCTGTAATGTGAAATATGAAGGGTCCGAGCCGCATGTACTTGTAGCGTCTGTTTTGCTTCCATACAGTTGCGCCTCTGACGGCTGTGAGCATGCCTGTGCTTGTTTCGCCGATTTTCATACTTGAAGTGTCCACGGCCGCGACTATGGTTTCTGTGCGTCTAGGTTTCAGCGGTATTGGTTGCGGATTAAGCTGTAATGCTTGGACTTGGCTTTGTTGAATGGTTTGTTGATTTAATTGAAAGGTTTGGTTTTGCCCAGTCTTTAGTGAGCGTATGCTTAGTTCTATGAAGCGTTGGGGTAATGTTGTGTCTACGGTGGGTTGTGGAAAATTATATTTTGGTGTTGTTGTAATAGTGTATTGTTCAATCACCAAGATTCACCAATAGCCAATTGATTGGCTGAAGGCATATTTAAGTGTTGTGCATGAACAAGATGTGCAATACAATAAACAACAAGGTGAAAAATTGACAGAAACAAAACAAAAACCACCCATCCGCGTAAAAATGAAGATAGGCGAAATAGAGTTCGAAATAGAATGCCAAGAAGACCAGATACAAGCCACAGTAGACAAAATCCTCTCCACAGTAACAGAAAAACTGAAAGAAACGCCGCTAATAGCGGAAAGAGCTGCCGCGCCGCCGAGGGCAGAAACGTGCAAAGGCGTAATACAGAAACTTTGGGCAGAAGGCTGGTTCGCAACAGCCAAAGGCTTGAGCGAAGTGCACAGCGAAATGGCAAGGCGCGGATTTCACTATGACCGAACAGCAGTAGCTCATGCACTAATCGACCTGGTTAAAGACGGAATCCTGACCAGACAAGGAAAACCCCGCAGATACCAATACGCCCAAAAAAGACCGCCATGATGTTTTGAATAAAGATGCAATTTCCAATTAAGCCAAAATTGCAGATAAACTTTAAATCTTGGTGTTTGGTTCCAAAGTGTTGAAAGGTAAGATGGAAAATCCTGTGGACCCATACATATGTAGGCATCTCTACATTTGAAAAAATCTTGTCAGGAAGAAAGTGACCTCAATTTGTGTGAGGCAAAGTTAAATGTGTGAAACATGTATTGCCAATGGGGACATAATTTACGTTTGATGAATTCGTTGTTGCTTTCATTTTAATATTTATAACGTCTTGCCTGATCTACATATTTGGTCGTTGTTTATCACCTAAACATACCCAAGGCGAAAATGTACAATCAACATACGCATGTGGAGAAAAAGCATCATTTCCAAAGTTGAGGATTAATGTGTCGTTGTATAGATATCTTATCTACTTTGTGATTTTAGATTCGTCGGTACTGCTCGTTGCCTTTGCTTCGCTTGCAGTCAGAACGATAAATATTATGCTGTTTATATTTTACTTGGCTATACTGCTTGCATCGACTTCATTGCTTCTTGAAGGAGGCAAAGAATAACGCATCTTGTTAGTCCAACAAAATGGGCAAGACTGAAATCACCTTGGGTTCTCCACTTTAATTCTGGGGCATGCAACGGATGCGATATTGAAATTGTTGCCCTATTAACCCCTAGATATGATGTCGAACGCTTCGGAATACTACTTGAACCATCACCCAGACACGCTGACGTTCTACTGACTACGGGTGTTGTTACTAGACAATGTGTAGATAGACTTAAGCGCGTTTATGAACAAATGCCTGAACCCAAATTTGTCGTAGCAATAGGTGCATGTGCTTGTTCAGGCGGCGTATTCGAAGGAAATTACAGCGTGCTGGGAGGAGTAGACAAGGCTATTCCAGTCGACATATATATTCCAGGCTGCCCACCGAAACCTGAAGCGATAATTGACGGAATTATCAAACTACTTAAATCAGTGAAGGAGGTAAAGTTCAATGGTGGACGTTGACCGAAAAATCTTGACAGCGCTTAGTAACAGACTAGGAGAAAAAATCCTTCAAACCCAAAATCCACAGCCAAGAAAGATCTTTATCCGAGTTAATGCTGGGGTTCACGTAAACGCTTTAAAAATCCTTCTCGATGAAGATGAAAGCGCGGGCATATCTGCGATTACAGGCGTGGACTTGGGTGAAGCGGTCGAGTTGATGTACCATGTCCGCACCCATGGCGCCATAGTTACGATTAGAACTGAAGTGCCACAAGAAGATGCACGGATCAAGAGCATAACCGACCTAATCCCAGGCGCGAATTTTCACGAAAGAGAAGTAGCAGACCTGTTAGGTGTAATATTCGAAGGTCATCCAAACCAGAAAAGATTAGTCCTTCCAGATGGTTGGCCGAAAAGACTTTTTCCACTTAGAAAAGACGCTGAGATCGCGCATGTTACAAATACTTTGGAAAAAACTACCGTGATGGATGAGAATAAGCAGTTTTTAGAGAGTAGTAATATGATAAACATCGTTATGGGACCACAACACCCTGCTTTGATAGAGCCTGAGAAGTTTACTTTGAAGGTTGATGGCGAAATTGTGGAAAAGGTTGAACCTCGCATCGGTTACGTTCATAGAGGAATCGAAAAAGCTGTAGAACAACGTACTTACTTACAGGATATTTACCTGGTTGAAAGGATCTGTGGAATTTGCAATGCTTGTCACGCCACATGTTTTTGTCAAACGGTAGAAGCAATAGCGGGAATAAGTGCACCATCTAGAGCTAAATATCTACGCACAATAATTCTAGAGCTGAACAGGATCCAGAGTCACATGCTTTTATTAGGCCACGCTGGCCTTGAAATTGGGTATGAATCACTTTTTCAATACATGTGGCGTGACCGAGAAACAGTAATGGACATAATGGAGTGGCTTACTGGTAACAGAGTCATTGCTTCGTTTATCACAATTGGGGGAGTACGACGAGACTTGAAAGAAGAAATGATTCCGAAAATCAAAGAAGAACTAGCGATTTTGAAGAAGAAGATGGGTTTCTACAAACAACTTTTTGAGAGTGACCCCTCTTTAAAGATGCGAACTAAAAATGTTGGAGTGCTAAACAAACGAGACGCATTAAAATTGTCTGTTGTGGGTCCTGTAGCTCGAGGTTCAGATGTGAAGATTGACGTCAGGAAGGATGACCCTTACACTGCATATGACGATATCCCTTTTAGGATGATAACTTACAACGAAGGTGATTCTTGGGCAAGGCTTATGGTTCGCTTAGATGAAATCAGCGAGAGCATCGACATAATAAAATACGCATTAGACAACTTACCAAGTGGACCTTACAGGGTTCGAGTCCCAAGAATTGTGCCCGCTGACGAGGCACTTAGCCGTGTTGAAGCACCGAGAGGTGAATTGTTCTATTACGTGAAAGGCAACGGCACAGCGTGCCCTGAACGTGTTAAAGTGCGTACTCCAACATTCGCAAATATCTTGTCTTTCGTCCATATCGCAGAGGGCGGCAACGTAGCGGATGTGCCTGCTAGTTTCGTAAGTCTGGATCCTTGCTTCTCATGCACAGACAGATAGGGGCCGAAGATTAAAAAATGAGTTTAAATTTGGAATTTGTTTTCCGAGTCTTGGTTTTTCCAGGCTTCACCTTTATCTTCTTATTTACTATGTTTTGTGATTGGATTGAAAGAAAAATTGAGGCACGGATGCAGAACAGAATTGGTCCCACCTACACTGGTCCTGCGGGTATCCTGCAGCCCTTCGCTGACTTCGTCAAGTTATTAACAAAAGAAGACATAGTTCCACGCAACACTAAGAGCGTTACCTTCAAGGTTGCACCTATAGTTGCGTTTTCAATCCTCGTTTTTGCCTTTTTCTTCTTGCCCATTGATGGGGCAAATGTCATTCCAAATTCAAGCTTTGAGGGTGATTTGATTTTCCTTCTGACATTGGTATCAGTTGCCAACTTTTTTCTCTTTCTTTCTGGGTGGTCTTCAACCAACCCCTACAGCGCAATTGGTGCCGCTAGAGTTCTAACGCAACTTCTCGGCTATGACGTACCTCTTTTCATTCTTGCGTTGACCCCCGCTTTCCTCGCACACGATCTCAGCGTCTCAACGATCGCAGCTAATCAACCCGTTCCGTTTGCTCTCTTAATCCCGTGGGCTTTTGTACTATTCATTGTTACTCTTCAAGCAGAGTTGGAGAAAGACCCCTTTGATATTCCTCAAGCTGAAACCGAAATAGTAGGTGGCTACGAAACTGAATACAGCGGTCGGCGATTAGCTTTTCTTAAGCTTGCTAAAGATGTGCAAATCGTTTTAGGTGCAGTTATTGTGGTTGAGCTATTCTTAAATGGTCCATATGGACCAGTGTTTTTTGACTTACGCGCATTTTGGTACTCGTTGTGGTTTGTGCTTAAGGTTCTCTTTGTTGTTGTGATCTCGGAATATTTAACCTGCATATTTGCAAGACTACGCATTGATCAAGTATTAGCTATTAATTGGAAGGTGCTGATACCACTCTCAATTCTATCACTTGTTGCGACTACCGCTGTGGCTTTTTGGCTTAATCCACTGGTGGGATAAGAAAATGGCTAAGAAAAGCAAGATGTCGCCTATGTTAAAAGAGGTGGTTTCTCAAATTTTCAGAAAGCCCGCTACTCAAAAATATCCCGAGGTCAAACCGAAAATTCCTGAAGGCTTCCGGGGAAGACAGATATTTAATATTGATCTCTGCATTAGCTGCGGCTTGTGTGCTAGAGATTGTTCCGCAAAAGCCATTGAGATGGTGGATGTTGAAGGAAAGAACAGACCGTTATTTCATCTTGACCTTTGCATTTTTTGCTATCAGTGTGCCGAAAGTTGCCCCAGAAATGCGATAAAGAGCTCGAAGGCTTTTGAACTTGCCTCAACTGATAAATCTGACTTGGTTGTAAAACCTAATAAGTCTGAAGAAGGGGAATGACGCATAATATGATTCTGGAGTTGCTTGCAGCAGGATTGATTGTTTCAGCTGTTCTGGCGGTTCATCTTGACGAAGCAGTCTACTCAATTGTCTCTTTAACATGCACGTTTATTCTTATGGCAATTTTATACTCGCTAAGTGACGCCAATTTCGCCGCAGTTTTTCAGCTGGCAATAAGTGCAGGAACTTTGGCGGTTCTCTTTTTGTCAGGTGAAATGCTTAGCGAGAAACCAAGTGGTAAAAAATCTCTAAGAAATCTGTTTTTAGCAATAGCAGGAGCACTACTTTTGTCGATTCCATCGATTTTACTCTCTGCAAAGGCTATCCAGACCAATGTTACTTCTGGAGTTTCTTTTCCAGAAGCGTTGTGGAACTTGAGAGCAATTGATGTTGTTTTGCAAGGCATGGTGATAATGACCGTTGCTTTAGGCATTGCCATAGTTTTATACGAAAAAAGGGGAGGAAAAAACTGATGAACTATGTAATTCTCTCTGTTACTTTATTGGCAATCGGCATTTACGGTCTACTAACTAAGCGCCATCTGTTGAAAGTGTTAGTATCAATTGAGTTAATCGCGACAGCTGCATCAATGAATTTCGTATTGCTTGCTTCTTCGTTAAACAAAGCGTTGGGCGAAGCTTTTCTGATACTTGCCTTTTCCACGGACACCTGTGTAACCGCTATTATCTTGGCTTTGTTAGTTATCTTCTCTAGAAAATATGGAACGCGTGACATCAGAAAACTAGCGCGGCTAGAGCGGAATAAGGAAAATGGCAGTGAGATAGGCGAGGGTGATGCCTAGTTGTTTCCTTATGCACCGTGGCTTGTTTGGATTATTCCAACTGTTTCCAGCCTATTTATTCCACTCGTCGCAAAGCTAGGCGGAAAAGCAAGAGACCGCTTTGCAGTAATAGTGAGCTTGGCCGCTACTGTTTCTGCATTTTCCATGGTCCCTGATGTCTACTTTAACTCTTTGGCAGTCCCAGAGTCTAACATATCATGGATTCCCGCGTTGGGTATAAGTGCCGGAGTGCTCATTGATTCACTAAGCATTCTATTTGCGAGTCTAATCGCCTTTTTTGGTCTAGTTATCATCATTTATTCTTTGGGTTATATGACGGGCGAAGAAGGTTTAACACGATACTACTTTTTCATGCTTCTTTTCATCGGGTCAATGACTGGACTCGTCATGTCAGATAATTTCCTTCAGATGTTTATCTTCTGGGAAATGGTTGGACTTTGTTCTTATTCGCTGGTTTCTTTCTGGTACAAACGCCCAGAAACTGTTCGGGCTGGCGTCAAAGTTTTCCTCATGACTCGTGTGGGAGATGTTTGTCTTCTAGCGGCAATTGTTCTTCTTTACGCGAGCTTGGGCTCGTTTTCTTTTTCCTACGTGATTGGCCACATAGGGTCCTTACCTTTACCAACCCTAACTGCAGTTGCCTTCCTGATGCTCGGTGGAGCTGTTGCGAAGTCAGCTCAGCTACCTCTACATACTTGGCTTTACAGCGCTATGGAGGCGCCAACCTCTGTCAGTGCGCTTTTACATGGAGCAACCATGGTAAAAGCAGGCGTTTACTTGATTGCAAGATTGCTCCTACTGTTCGGTGCTCAAGTTACATTGATCCCCATGTGGTTGCCTTGCATTGCTTGGATCGGCGCAATTACAGCATTCATTGGAGCAACCTTGGCATTGCACACGCCTGACATAAAAGGAGTGCCAGCCTACTCAACCGTTAGTCAGATAGGATTTATGATGGCAGCACTGGGCGCCGCTCCGTTATCTTATTCACTAGGCTGGTTTGCGGGACTATTTCATATGTTAAGTCACGCTTTCTTTCAAGGCCTCGGTTTTCTGACGATAGGCGGAATCGTTCACACGCTTGGAACTCGTGACATGCGACAGATGGGAGGACTGCGGAAAGCAATGCCGATTACGTTTGGGCTCAGTATAGTTGTTATGTTGGCCCGCACTGGGGTTCCTCCGTTCGCAAGTTTTTTCAGCAAAGGCTTCATCATAAGCAGTCTTTGGTCAACCGGGGATTTTCTGCTAGTGCTTGCGATTTATGCTTCTACGGCAGTCACGTTTGCCTACACCCTACGATTTATTATACTCACCTTTCTGCGTGAAAAATCAGGATATCTGAAGAAAATTCAGTTACAAGAAGCTCCGAAAATAATGCTCCTTTCCTCAGGCATACTTGCTGTTTTGTGTTTCGCTTGGGGTTTTCTGGGACCTTTGGTTGGCAAGTTTATGCACGTTGCCGTCGAAATGGGACTAAGTGAGGTCTTCAGTTCAACAACTTTGATTTTCATAGTCGTTCTCTTATTGGGTGGCTTCCCTGTTTATGCTACATACTATCGGAAATCCACATTGATAGAAAGAGTTAAAAGGACACTGCTAGCTCCGTTAAATACGATTCTGGAGCATGGCTACTTCTTCGATGATTTCTACCAAAAAGTCGTCGCTAAGGGATTCATCAGACTCTGTGAAGGTCTCCGGTACGTTGAAGTGACTGGTTTTGGACGTTTACCTTACCTTTTTGCTGACGGGATTGTCGAAATCTCCCACAACATTCAAAAATACGTTGAAAATGCAATCTTTGACCGTTTACCCCAATCTATTGCAAATAAAGTAATAAGTCTAGCTCATGGCACTCATAAGTACTTTGACCTCTTTGTCGATGAAATGCTGTACATCATGGCAAACAGAACGTTGTCATCTGCTTCTAAAATTAAGAGAATACATTCCAGCTCCCTTCAGCACTTCATAGCAGCAGCTATACTCGGATTTTTCATACTCTTAATATTAATAATAATTACAATCTTAAGGTGACATGAAATGCAAAACACACTCCTGTTAACGCTACTCATGCCTACATTGGCAGTTCCTATTGTCTATTTACTGGGAAAAAAATCCGTAAAAGCAGCTGCACTTCTAGTTGCCTTAATTGCAATAGCTGATATCGCGTTGCTTTTAACAACTGTGCCCGTCGTTCTTGATTCCGCTCCTGCAGCAGAGCACAAGTATGTTGAGTCTTATTATTGGATTCCTATTCTAGGTTCTTCTTTTACGCTTTTTGTTGATGGAGTCAGTTTGTCCATTGCGATTATAACTTTGATACTTATTCTTACAGCTACACTTTTCTCAATGAATTACATGCATGAAAAGAAAGGCCTTGCTGAATACTATGCGCTTTTGACATTGTTGTTCATAGGTCTTGTCGGTGTCTTCATTACATCAAATCTTATGCTTTTCTACTTCTGTTGGGAACTAATGCTGGTACCAGCATACTTTATAATTGGCGGATGGGGTTACAAAGAGCCTTATAGAGCAGCGTTCAAGTTTTTTATATTCACCCATGCAGGCGCTGTGTTTGTTCTTTTAGGCATAGGGGCAATCTTCATGGTTACAGGTGACCTAGACATGTTTCAAGCACAAACTGCGTTGATGTCCGCTCAGCCTGAACTTGTCAAGTGGATCCTGTTATCTCTCACCGCAGGTTTCGCCGTTAAAATGGCCATCGTGCCAGTACATATGTGGTTACCAGATGCCCACTCAGAGGCACCTGCACCGATGTCTGCTCTTCTAAGCGGAGTCATAATCAGCGCTGGAGCGTATGCAATACTACGAGTATCGTTAGGAACAGTGTTCCCCGCCGTCGCTGTCATGGCAATTGATTTCGGAAACCAGTTTCTGCATGGCTTGGCCGTGTTCGGAGTCATGTCCGCGTTCTTTGGTACTCTTATTGCGTTAGTAGAAAATGACATAAAAAGAATAATCGCATATTCAAGCATAGCTCACATGGGATACGTTCTTTTTGGACTCTCACTCTTTCCATTCCAAGAAATCATGAGCGGAACAGTACTACATCCAGAAGTCATAACCGGGACAGTGCTACATCTCGTAAATCACGCTGTGAGTAAAGGCTTGTTCTTTTTGTCAGCTGGCACCATTATGAAACAGCTTGAAATCCGAGACATACGCGAAATGGGCGGACTCGCTGGGCAGATGCCTATCACTGCCATATCTTCAATGACAGCGGCGCTAAGCATCGCAGGGATTCCTCCCTTCGCATGTTTCATCAGCGAATTTCTAATATTTGTTGGAGCCTTTCAAACAATTAACAACGACAATTTCTACCTTCTGCCAACAGCGCTGATGTTGATAGCCACTGTTTTGTCGCTCGCGTACGCTTTAAGATATGTAAGCCATGTTTTTTTGGGATCGGGAAAACTTGAAAAAGCCAAGGAGGCTCCGTTTTTTATGAAGCTAGCAATGGTTGTCTTGATGGTGCTCGTTATTATTCTCGGCGTGTGGCCTACATTTTTTATTCAACTCATTTCAACAGTTAGTTTTGTTTAGTGAGGCGTATGATAGAAATTTTGGACGTTTCATTACCGATAATTAGCTTCGTTCTGTTTTCGCTCCTAACAATTCCTGTAGTTAAGGCTATCCGCAAAGCAAAAACGAGAAAAACCCTTATTACGCTTGTTTGGTTCGCAACGATTTTTATTACAGTAGGCATAACCGTAGCGAATTTGGCAACAAAATATTATGAACAGGCGTCACCTCAACCTTTCTTGAACATAACACTAACAAGTGAACCGTTCACCATATTCTCAAGCACCTTTATGATAGACGCAATATCAATTTACATGGCAATAATCTTCACAGTTGTTGGTGCAATCGTTTTTTTCTATAGCATGTTTTACGTTGACCCTAGCGAAAGACTCTCGGAGAGATACTACTCAGTTATGTTGATAATTACTGGTTGCATAATAGGCGCTGCCTTTGCAGGAGACCTTCTGACCCTATTCATCTTCTGGGAAGCCTCAGCTGCTGGTTCAAGCTTCCTGATGCTCTATAAGAAAACGCCTGAGTCTATGCATGCCACGTTAAAATATCTTGTTATGATAATCATCGCCTCGGCTTTCATAATCTACGGTCTTTCAATAGTGTATGGCATTACTGGCACACTAAATTTTTGGACAGTGAAAAATGCGTTAATGGCTTTGGAGGATAAGCATCTACTTGTAGTTGCTTTCATTTTCATTGCAGTCGGATATGCTATTGAGGCTGCAGTTGTGCCCTTCCACATGTGGCTTCCAGACGCCTACACTGCAGCACCAGCATCCTCTTCCGCCTTTCTTTCAGCACTTATTGACCAAGGAAGCTATTACGTTCTCTTAAGGGTCCTTATCTACATTCTGACGCCTCCTACCGTTTTAGGTTGGACGTTAATGCTTGCTGTCTTGTCTGCGTTGACAATGGTTGTAGGCAATTTACTCGCATTAACTGAAAAAAATGTGAAACGCTTGATTGCATATGTCTGCATAGCAGATGTGGGCTACAATCTTGTAGCGATAACAAGCGTGACACCGCTTGGAATCATGGGCAACCTTTATTTCTTTCTTATCGGAGGTGTAACCACGGCACTTTCTTTTATGACCGTAGGAATTTTGAACCGCATGGGATTTGAAACCTTGGAGGATTTTTCAGGAGTAGGTAGAAAAGCGCCGCTTACAAGTTTAGCTTTGCTTCTAGGCGCCTTTTCTTTTGCAGGCATTCCGCCTCTTGCAGGTTTCATCGCAAAATATCTGGTCTTCACAGCAGCAATAGAGGCTAACCTAAGCTGGCTGGCAGTCGTCGGAGTCTTAGCCAGCGTGATCCAAGCAGCATATTTGGTAAGGTTGATCAATTATATGTTTGCAAAAAGACTAGAAGAAGAGGCCAAAATCAGGGAGCCAAAAAAGCTACTTATTCCCATTTTCATTCTCGTCGCTGCAATAATTGTTTTGGGCATTTATCCAACAATCGTTTTAAACCTCATCGAACACGTAATACAGCAGCTTCCGTTCACGCCGTAATTTTCTTGAAAAATTTGGATATGTATTTAAAACATGATTCGTCTTTTTATTAATGGAAGGCTAAACTGTGCCAAACAAGAAGAGCAAGCTTATAGCGTTTGATGATCTAGAACGCTTTATAATAAAACCAGGATTTTGCACTATGTGCGGCGCTTGCGAAGCTGCATGTCCAGTTCACGCAATAAAAGTAGAGGATGAGAAGCCAGTTAGGCTTCACGATTGCTCTGAGCATCTGGATTCCTGTCCAATCTGTTATGATATATGTCCGCACACTGACGAGCTCTTGTTTGAGACATTGAGGTTTGTCGCTGATGCACCTCATAGAAGAGAAAACCTGGGTCATTATAGAAAGATTTTGCTTGCGCACTCAACTAATCCTACTCTGAGAGATGCTAGTAGAAGCGGGGGAGTTGTAAATGCTCTTCTTAATTTTGCCATTGGCAGAAAAATAATTGACAGTGCAATCGTTTCTGAAGCATCGTCAAGAGTCCCGATAAAGGTTAGACCTTCCATAAACCTTGTTCCAGATGATACGCTCTCCGCAGTTGACACGAAAATCGTGCCGTCCGCTGTGGCCGAGGCTTTCGGTCGTGCGGCTTTTGAACATGGCAAGGTCCACATTGCATTCGTTGGCGTACCTTGTCACATTCTAGCCCTTAGAAAACTTGAAGCTTGGCAACACAAACTGATGGACAGCCTAGAGATAACTATAGGACTCTTTTGCCTCTGGACTTTTTCTCTAGGTCGACTGCTAGAGTATCTTCTGCAAGAACATAAAATTGCAGCTAACGAAATCCAGCACGTCGATTTGACAGTGAACGAATATGTTGTGACTGCAGAGAACCGTGTTGTTCGAATTCCTATAGCAGAAGTTGAATCTCACATCATGAACCGCTGTAGAACCTGTACCGACTTTACATCAGAACTTGCTGACCTAAGTATTGGCGGAGCAAGCCCATTGGAAGACTGGTCAATAGTTATTATCAGAACCAAGAAAGGTGAAGATTTTCTCAACCGAGCTATTAAAGAAGGTATTATAACAACCAAGGAGATAGACACCGAGCCGGAACCTTTGGCTCATCTGATCCAGTTGTCTGCTCATAAAAGAAACGCTGCGTTAAATGAGATCGAAGCCATGCAAAGAGCAAACATCCCGATTCCCACAGCAGCAAAGTTTTCCGCAGGACCGATAGCCAGCGAAATCAGTACGCTAAAAGAAGTGAAAGTAGGAGAAGTAATGACAAAAAAAGTAGTCACCTTGACGCCAAGCATGACAGTTAATGAGCTACTAGATGAAATCGCTAAGCACCATCACATTGGCTTCCCAATAATGAGCGAATCAAATAAAATTGTCGGGATTATTACTTTGCAGGACGCAATGAAAGTTGATAAAGAGAAGCGAAACAGTGTTCTTCTTGATGAGATTTGTACGAAAAGTCTCGTTGTAGTGTTTCCCGAAGATTCAGTCATTGAAGCGTTTGAAAAAATGAGCAAATACAATGTTGGAAGACTCCTTGTTGTTCACAAAAGAGACAAACGTACATTACTAGGAATCCTAACAAGAAGTGACGTAATGCACGCGCTAAGGAAACACTTTCGACAGCTGATAATCGAGTAGGACTGCTTGCTGTGTGAATAATTCTGGGAAACCCAAAAAAGTTCAAGTTCAATTATGGACCTAGCAAGATTTGAACCTACGACTTCCGCATTGCGAAGCAAAAACCTCGCGGTTTCTGCGCATCCCCTGTAATGAGAGTTCTGCTATAAACTCATTGTTCCTACAAACTTCACGTCACAGCAATATGAAAGCTATGCTTGGGCAAAGTTCAATCTATTTAATAAGATAGGGGCTGCTCACTGCAGAGCATCAGAACCCAAAATCATTCTAGCTAACCTATTTTCGCCTTTATTTTCGGAATAAAATCCTTCTGCATCTGCAATATCCCAAAAGTGGTAATCCTGTATTTATCATCAGTAGTCTTCACAACCATATCGTTTTTAACGAGTTCTCCAAGACGCGTACTCGTAATTTTTGCACTCTTTCCAAGCTTAGACTGCAACTCCTCCCTAGAGATACAATCGCATCCAATAAAGCCCAACTTGCACCCCACGTATGCCGCTAGAAGCCACAAAGTCAATGTTTCATTATCCGTCAACCTAGTCTTAGAAACCAGCAAGTTAGGACCTTCCTTTGAAAAAGCAATTATACCGTCGCATTCATTTGCAAGCTTCTGCAAATCAATACTAAGCATAAGTCTACTCGCAATTTCAAAAGAAGGAAGAAACTCCCTGAAAAACTTGTTCAACAACAACCAAACTTCTTCTGGACTACCAGAAAAAGTCTTTTCAACGTCCTTGTATTTTACTTGGATTAGAATATTATCCGCTGGTCCGGTCAACTCATTTTGCCTCTAAGCTTGGCTAGAACGTCATCTTCAATCCATCTCTCGCCCTGCATGGTCAACTTAAACTCCGGCTTGCTAGGGTCTGGCTTGAAAACTTGACCTCTCTTAGTCATCTCATTCAAGCGGGCTGGAACCATAGATTTTATTCCACTTGATTCCAAAAGCTTATGTATCTGCGCTGCCGTGCCCTTTTTATCCTCTGAAGCGTATAATGTCAAGCCTATAGCCTCGTAATGGGTGAGTTTCTCCCTAGTCACTATTACAGGACCTTCCGTTGTAAATTCAACTATGCCTTTCAACTGGACCCCTGAAGGAATCAGCCGGTTTGAAACGAAATCTGCAATTTTCTCCATAAAATTTTCTGGAAAAGTTCCAAGCATGCTGAGAATCTCTTGCGGGTTTTCGCCTTCGATCAGAATTTCGCCGAAAGGCGTCTTTATCCGCACTTCAATTTTTTTCATCCGGCATCTCCTCTCAGGCTAATGTCTCCTTTTCAGCAAGTATGTACACGTGACCCGCGTCGGTCTTCCAACGTCTGACCTTTTTCTTCCTAACAAGCCCTAAGAGAACTCCAGCGAAAACGCGTCCTGAATACTGCAGCCCGTTAGCCTTCAACGCCTCTTTCAGTTCCCCTATGTTGCGCGGTCGCCATTTTCCCCAATCTGTTTCAAGAATCTTCAAGATAGCTTCATCACAGTCTTGTGTACGCGAAATTTTTGGGTATTTTTGACCTGATACTTCCTCTTTGGGCGCCTCTGACTTTACAGTGAGTGTGGTCACGGTCTTAGGCCTCACCTTCTCAAATGCACTGTAGACACTAGCCATCAAATCAGGCAAGTCCTCTACTGTCTTCAAAACCTCCTCGCGAACGCCACAAATCTCAACCTCGTACTCGCCCAATTTCACGCGAAAGACAAAGTTTCCCTCCAATCTCCAATGACCCTCCACGCAAATCAACAACACAATATAAACAACGGTACTCCTTTTAGGATTTACGTATCTCGACATATGTCGAGATTAGGAATATCGTATTAAATAGTAAGATACCATAATTAGTTTTTGTGCTCACGCTAAGGCAAGAGGAATGTCATTGGGCAAAAAAGGGATAGCAGTATGGATCTTTAGCTCTCTAACTTTCATGGCTCTCGCACATCTGATTGATGCAATTTCTGCGTTGATTTTCAGCAATGAAATCAAGCTCCTTCAGCTCTATCCTTTTTTAGGCGGAAAACTGCAACTAATAACACCCATAGCCTACTTTTGGGTGAGCGCAGCGTCAACCTTTATTCTTTGGGGAATTACGTGCGTCGTAGCCTTCGACAATCCTGTGGAGGCTTTTTTGAACAAGATACTTTCAGACGCTAAGAAGCAAGGTGCCGTTGAAACCCAACTACTCGAAGACAAAAGTGAACTGCTTGATGCGATGTATGAAACCATAGAATCGGATAACGAAATCCTTGGGCAAGTTAAGGATTTGATGTGCAATGTTAGGGCGGATGTTAAAGAACTGCGTCCGCTAAAAGAGAATATGGAGAAAATAAAGACTGAATTAAGTAGTCTTAAGAAAGAAATCAAAAAAGTTGAGGAAAGGATTCATTTCTCGAATTCCTGTCCTGCGTGTGGAAAACCATTGTTGCCAGAATTCAAGACTTGCCCCTACTGTGGCGAGAAGATGAAGCCTCTTCCAGAAAATGTGGTTTCACTTAAAGACTACAGATGACAACTATTATTCTTATGTCATATGGGTTATAATTGAAAAACATCAATTCACAGTTTGTTTACAATTAACGTGCATGGATTAACATTTTTTTGTACATGCTAATGCACGAATCGCCATTTCTTTATTTTGGTTCTAGAATCTACTCCTTGAAGCGACGTTGGTTAATTGCATAAAAGTTTATATAATGTTACAATAGAATAAGTGAAACTGAAGGGTTCAAAAATGAATATGAAAGGCATTGCAAGAAACATTATGATCTTAATATCGGCAGTTATAATTCTAGCAGCGGGATTAGTTGGAACAGTCGCCTACTTCATTACTCTACCACCACCTGCAGGACCAGTTGCCATGATTACTGGAGTGATTAAAGATTCAGCTACAAACGTTACTATTTCTGGTGCTACTGTGGCTGCTGATGGATACGTCGCCACTTCCGGTCCAGACGGAAATTACTCCTTGGCCGTGCCTTTAGGTACTTATACGCTTGCGATTACTGCGGCAGGTTATCAGACTTACTCTACGACTGTCAGTGCAACAGATGCACAGACATATACTGCTAACGCTCTTATCACAAAAACACCATTACCAACTCCGACTTTCGTTACAGAGAACAAATTGGTTTATGAAGCTGGCGCAACGTTCCAGTGGCTCGATCCCCACGTTTCATACTATCAATATGACTATTGGATACTTTGGCACAGCGTTGAAACGCTCATGTGGTATAACAAGAGCAGCGCCACAGATCTGATTCCATGGTTGGCAAGTAGCTGGACAATGGTAAATGAGACCACATATGATTTTGCGTTGAGACAAGGGATAACCTTCCAAGATGGAACACCATTCAACGCCACAGCAGTGTGGTTCAGTCTTAACAGACTTTTTGTGATGGATGGAACAAGCGGCACTGGTGTACGCGGAAGCCAAGCAGCATGGATGGTCCAGCAATTGGTCGACCCTGATGGAGATTACTTCACTGCATTGGGTGCTGATCCATCCTATGACGAAGACTGGGTAAAGTCGGTTTTGGACCTGAATTTCGTAGAAATAATTGACAATTACACAATAAGGCTTAACCTTGCGACACCGACATCACAACTGCTTGTCATACTCGCGGGTACTTGGGCAGGCATCGTTTCACCTACAGAAACTATTACGAAAGATTACGCGTATCATGCTTGGAATTTTGCGGCTGAACAGCAACCACAATACAACCTCACAAAATATCTTGTTCACATGGCAGGGGTTGGTGACACATACTTCAATCTTCCGGAAACTGGCTGGAAATTCGGCACAGGCGCCTACTATGTTGAAAGCGTGGATACATCGACCTACAAAATAGTGTTGAAAGCTTACAACAACTACTGGGGCGGACCAGGCAATATGAATCTGCCGCCGACTGGAAAGACAAGAATTGCAACAATAGAATATATTTACACCGCAAGCTTCGCAACACGATTGCTAAACTTGAGACAAGGAGCATCAACAGCTATCGCTGTATCAGAAACAGACATTTACTCAGTGGTCGACAGGGATACATGGCTTGATCAAGGGATTCTACAATCAATAATAGCTGGTGTGACGGTCCACGGCGTTGTTCCCACATTGAACACATGGTGGATAGACTTCAACACAAACGTCACAAACGTAGATGGATCATACAAATCCTGGCAGCCGTTCTCCGACTGGCGAATCAGAATGGCCGTAGCTTGCGCGGTTAACATGACGCACATGAACATATACGTCAACAACCGATTAAGCATCTTGGCAAACAACATAGTTCCACCAGGAACATTCCCAGAAGGTTCATACAACCCAAGTATCACACCTACATTTTCCTTTAACCTGACAAGAACACGAGAACTGCTCGAGGACGCATATGCAAATCCACTGAACAGCACGGACTACGACATGTACTTCTACAACGGCACAGAAATACCCGCAGGAGTGGTCGATAACAGATTCGGCACAGCATATCCTAAAGTGGTTGAAATATATGTGCAAAGCGGAGCAAACACATTCCAACAGGTCCTGACAACATTAACTGATAACCTGAACCTAATAACTCGAAGCATAACAGGAACAAGATCAGGCTTAGAATTTCGTGTCGTCATCGTGCCTGGCGGTCAGCAATACACGTTAGCTTCAAGACATCAAATCGATGGTTACATGGGCGGGTGGATAGCCGACTACAACCACGTACTCAACTGGTTAATGCCAATGTACTATTCTCGAGGCACCTATCCGTCGTGGAACCTGTGGAACGTAACAGGACTGGACGATCTGTATGATCAGGCAGTCGCCGCGGACGAGGAAGGAAACTTTACAAGACTCGTGGAAATAAGCAACCAAATGAACACTATTGCCAATGAGCTCGTGATGTACATGGTTTGGTGGCATGACACCGAGTACTTTACGCGTTCCTCATGGCTAAAAGGATGGTACGTGAACCCAGTATACGGAGTAGACCTTTGGTCAGCAATGTACTACGAGCAGCCATAAACTTAATCCCTCTTTTTTCTTGAAATTGTCAGCAGGCATTGATATTCAGATAGGCTTTTATATTGAGACTTGTCTGTGGTTTCTATGACTAAAATCGCAAGGTTATATGAATGAAACTATACGAATACATAATTCGACGTTTGATCTTACTGGTTTTTGTATTGCTAGCCGTCAGCGTATTGATCTTCTATTTGACACGAGGCTTTGAAAGAGGTTTTGCTCCTTGGGCACCTTACATTAATGAAAAAATGACTGCAGAACAGATAGAAGAAGTGATAAAAGCCCACGGATTTGACAGGCCTTTACATGAGCAGTACTTTTATTGGTTTAGGGACGTGTTTAACGGAGAGTGGGGACTTACAGGAACATGGGGACTAGGTCTGCCTGCGAACAGAGTTTTCTTTAATCGCTTTCCCCGCACGGTTGAGTTAGCTGTTTTCGCAACCATCTTAACCATCAGTATTGGAATACCGCTAGGAATAATCTCAGCGGTAAAGAACAATAAGCTTCCTGATCATATATCTCGAATAATAGCCTTAGCAGGATACTCCACTCCATCATACTGGTTCGGATTTCTCCTGCAATTGGTCTTCTTCTACTACTTCTCCTTGTGGGGTCTACCTAATCTCCCAAGCAGTGGGGCTCCCAGTATTGCTACACGCATCACAGGTCTACCGATTTTAGATGGGTTGCTGACCGGCAACCTTGGATTTGTATGGAACGAGTTTGTTCATTTGATTTTGCCATCCATCAGCCTTTCATTCATAAGCTTAGGTTTCCTTGCAAGAATAGTCAGAGCAAGCATGCTAGAAGTTCTAAGACAGGATTACATTACAATGGCAAGATCAAAAGGCCTCAGGGAAAGGGTTGTAATCTACCGGCATGCGTTAAAGAACGCTTTAATCCCCGCCGTGACCCTTACAGGAATTTTCTTTGCCAGTCTTCTTGGCGGTGCCATGATTACTGAATATGTTTTCTCTTGGCCTGGCGTTGGTCAGGCAGCGTTGCTAGCTGTTGGACAAGGGGATAGCAATTTCATACTGCTTTACAGTCTTGTTTTTGCGACAATAATTGTCCTTGCCAATCTGGCAGTAGACGTTGCCTACGCCTTTCTTGACCCGAGGATAAAGTATTGAGGTGCATGGAATGCAAAAAGACTCAGAAGTTAGAAGAGGCGAATGGGAAGCAAGACTGGCAGACATAAAATACATGATACATCTTTTTAGAAAAAACCCACTCGTAATGACGGGCACGATAATTTCCTTGTTTTTTATCATAGTAGCCTTGTTGGCGAACTTCATAGTAGATCCAAGACTGGCTACCACTGAAGGATATACAGGTGGATCATATCCTTTCGAAAGAAAGTACATGTGGAGTGCGAATCACCCTATAGTTTGGGGCCCTGACATAGCTTTGCATGATGGTCCAGAATTTTTCTATCTAGGAACGGATGGCTGGGGTCGAGATCTACTGAGCATGATAATTCTTGCGTTACCAGTAGATCTTTATAATGCCTTTATTATAGTGGTCGTAGCAGCTCTTTTGGGCACTACTTTAGGCGCCCTAGCTGGGTATGCAGGAGGCATCTTTGATGAAGCTGTGCTCAGAATTACAGATGTCTTCTTTGCCTTTCCAGGATTAGTTTTGGCATTGGTTTTCGCATCGATGTTTGGCCGATCAATCGAAACTTTGCAATTTGCAATTATCTTGGTTTGGTGGCCCCCCTACGTCAGGCTCATGCGCGGCCAAGTATTAAGTGAAAAAGAAAAGCCGTACGTTGAAGCATTGAAGGCTTTGGGAGCTGGTCACCTGCGGGTTCTCTTTAGACATGTCATGCTGAATGCAATCTACCCTATACTTGTACAAGCAACAATGGATTTGGGTGGTGTAATTTTGACTTTTTCGGCTTTGATGTTTCTAGGATTTTCACCTAGCAAATCTCTTCCAGAACTGGGAAATCTTGCGGCTGACGGGTACAATGCCATTTTCAGCGCTCCATGGGTAATACTCTTCTCAGGATTGACAATGCTAATAATATCACTAGCCTTCAACCTCGTAGGCGACGGATTAAGAGACGTCTTGGATCCGAGACTAAGAAGGTAATCAATTTGAGTGACAAGAGAAATGCAAAAGATACTGTGCTTGAAATAAAAAATCTAAAAGTCAATTTTCACACTTACAGAGGGGAAGTCAAAGCACTAAACGGAGTAGATTTGAAACTCTGTTGCAAAGAAGTTCTCGCTCTTGTAGGCGAATCTGGCTGCGGAAAATCAGTAACTGTACAAACCCTAATAGGGCTATTACCCGAAAATGCTTCTGTTCTTGAAGGAGAAATAATCCTCGATGGTGACAACCTAATAAACAAAACAAAAGAAGAAATGCGAATATTGAGGACACACGACCTGGCCATAGTCTTTCAGGATCCAATGACGTTCTTAAACCCTGTTTTAACAATTGGAACGCAACTGGAAGAGGTTGTTACTATGGACAAAGATCTTCTGGTCGAGGCCATAGCTATAGAGAAACCAAAACAGAAATTAGATTTTACTGACCTTATTAAAATGGATGATTCTGCAACTGAACCTAAGAATTTGAAGATTTCAAGGCGAGAAACCAAAAGAATTGCCAAGAGACTATGCGCTGCTATCTTGAGTTTGGTTAAACTTCCAGATCAAGAAAGAATTTTGAAGCAGTATCCCTTTGAACTTTCTGGTGGCATGCGACAAAGGGCGATGATTGCCATGGCTCTCGCTAGAAGGCCTTCCATTTTTATAGCTGACGAAATTACAACAGCCTTGGATGTAACAATTCAAGCTCAAATACTTCATTTGCTTAAAGAGCTCAGGGACAAGATTGACGCGTCAACTTTGATGATCACTCATGATCTTTCAGTGGCTGCTGAAACGGCTGACAGAATAGCTGTCATGTATGGTGGAAATGTTGTAGAAGTTGCTTCTAGTGTAGTGTTGTTTAGAAGACCCTTCCACCCCTATGCCCAAATGCTTCTGAAGGCGATACCGAACATAGAAAATCCGACGAGCAGATTAGAAGCTATACCTGGAACTGTTCCGGAAATGATCGATCCTCCACCCGGCTGCCGTTTTCACCCAAGATGCAAATATGCCATGGACGCATGCACTAAAAAGAGGCCTAGACTCAAGGAGGTTGAGAAAGGACATGAGGTCGCATGTTATCTCTACTAAAAATGCAGTCAAAACAATCGATCCACTAGTTGTCAAAAACCTGAAGGTATGGTTTCCAATAAAGAGTGGTGTCATTCAAAAGACAATAGGACACGTAAAAGCTGTTGATGGAGTCAGCTTTAGTGTGAAAAAAAATGAAACTCTAGGAGTTGTGGGTGAATCTGGCTCCGGCAAAACCACCCTTGCTAGGGCTATTCTGAGGCTGGTAAAACCAACAGCGGGTGAGGTCCGTTTCGATGGCATAAACATACCAAAGGCAAATAGACAACAAATGAAAACTTTGCGTCAGAAAGTGCAGATAATCTTTCAGGATCCATACGCCTCTTTGGACCCTAGACAAACTGTCAGTTCGCTATTGCGCGAGGCAATGCATATTCATGGTGTTGTGAAAAGTAAATCTGAAGCCACCGAAAAATCTCTGAAGCTTCTCAGAAAGGTCGGATTGGACGAGGAGCATTTATACCGTTTTCCACACGAATTTAGCGGCGGTCAAAGACAAAGAATAGCAGTAGCGCGGGCTCTTGTTGCGAACGCTGAATTCCTAATATTAGATGAACCCACATCCTTCCTCGACGTTTCTGTCCAAGCATCAGTTCTCAACCTACTTAAGGATCTTCAAAAAGATCTCAATTTAACTTATATGTTCATCACTCACAACTTGGCCGTCGTCCATCACATGAGTAACAGAGTCGCAGTCATGTATCTGGGCAAGATAGTCGAGTTGGCGGACAAAAACACTATCTATCGCAACCCCAAACACCCCTATACATTTCAGCTTATGGCGGCTATACCCGTGCCAAACCCAGAGGCAAAAAAGAAGGAGATACTTCTAGAGGGGGATGTTCCAAGCCCCATAAATATTCCACTTGGTTGCCGTTTTCATCCGAGATGCAAATATGCAAAAGAAAAGTGTAGGAAAGTAGAGCCAAATCTTGTCGAAAAAGATGGGCATTTCGTTGCCTGTCATTCTGAAATAGATTTTTCGGCTGAAATGAGAACTGGTGAATCCGCTGATGGGTGATGAAAAGAAAGAGAAGCAACGACTTGGCTGGAAAGATTACGTCGCTATAATAATCGCGTTACTGACGACCGCCCTTCTTCCCATACTCATTATCCTTCTGATTCTTTTGATAATCGTGATAATAGTCACCGTGTTAATATTCTAATTAAATCGTTGTCCAAGCTTTCTCTCAAGCTGTTCTAGCTTCTTCTTTATCAATGCGCTGACTGTGTTCGGGTCTGCTTTACCCCTTGCTTCTTTCATTACCATGCCCATGAGTGGACCGAAAGTTTTCGCTCCGCTTTTCTCAATCAAGTCTTTACTATTCTTAATCGCATCGTCGATGATTTTCTTTAGCTCTTCTTCTGAAAGCAGCCTTAGTCCAGTACCTTCGATTGCTTCTTGTAAGCTTTTGTCTTCGTGTTTCGAGAGCCAAACTACAACGTCTGATATTGCTTCTTTGGTAAGTTCCCCTATGCTTACGTGTTTGAAGATCTCACGAATTTGATTTTCAGAAACTTTCTCTATTTGGATGCCTTCGCGTTTTAACGCCTTTAATGTTTCAGTCAAAAATGCTGCTACAGTTGTTGGTGAAACGCTGATTTCTTTTGCGATGACTTCAAAGAGTTCACCGTATTCAGAATCCAGAACTTGCTTAGCTAATTTCTGATTTAGCTCATACTCACTCATTAAACGTTGAAGTTTTTGTTCTAGGAACTCGGGCAGGTTGGAACTAATCTTTTTTATGTAATCTTCTGTTATTTGGGTTGGTGGAATGTCTGTTTCTGGATACATTCGCGCTGCCCCGGGTCTCGGTCTCATGTAACGTGTTGTTCCATCGGAATTTGGCGCTCTGGTTTCCTCTGGCACTCCTCTTATTGCTTCTCTTGCCCTTTTCGCTACAGCTTTTAGCGCGTCCCTAGCGTTTTCTAGGTTATCTGCAACGAATATTATAGCATCTTGTTCTTCCGCGTTTACAGCAGTTCTCAACTTTTCAACTTCCTCTGTTGTTATTCCGTAGGCTGGAAGCTCGTCTGTGTGGAATATTCCGCCAACTTTTCCCCAGAAACGTGCCCTGTCTGCCATTTCTGTTCCAAGACGAAAGTTTGGCATAAGCTCACGCTTCAGAAAACCCTTGAATTTTGGAAGTTTTACCGCTAACACCTGCTGATTTTGTTCCAAAGCTTTTTGAATGACTTTGCCTTTTGTCTGCTTGAAAATATCTGTCACATCAAAAAATTCTTCAATTATTTCCTCTTCTTTTGCCCCAAGTTTCCTTAGTTCTTCACTTATTTTTATGAGGTTTAATTGGCGCTGAACTTCATACTCCACGACAAGAGAGATGAGTTCAAGCTCCTGAACTCCTTTGATTTCTATTAATGCACCCTTTGGAATTGATATGTTTACATCTTGGCGTATCGTGCCTAGGCCTCGAATGACTTTTCCAGTGGCTCTAAAGATTCCTCCAATTGCCAAGGCTACCTGTTGTGCTTCTTCAGGTGATCTTATGACTGGCGCAGTTGCAGCTTCTATTAATGGTATACCTAAGCGGTCTATGCGGTAGCGTATAATGTTGTCTTCTTCACCCATTTTTCTAGCTGCGTCTTCTTCTAGACCTATGTGCTGAATTGGGATACTCTTTTCTCCAACCTTAATTCCACCATCTAAAGCTATCACGCATGTCCTTTGAAAACCAGTGGTGTTCGAGCCGTCTATCACTGTTTTGCGCATTACATGAATTTCGCTGACTGTCTTAGCTTTCACCATCATGGCCACGGTTAAAGCAATCTCAACAGCTTCTATGTTCAGTGAATGAGGCGGTTCTTCATCCATCTCCACAAGGCATGAAGTCGTTTTGTTCGCTTCATAAAGTATTTTTACTCCTTTCTGAAATTCGAAGTAGGCTGCGCGGTCTATTTGACCCAACTCGCTCTGGGTGGGTCTAAGTCTACGAAGAAAGGTTATTTCTGGCTCTTCTTTAAAGAGCTCGGGCTTGCAGCCGCAGAATAGCTTTTCAGACGTGTTCAATTGTTGGTGAATTTCCAGACCGACTTTTAACCCGATTTTTTCATAATCCATATCCAATTCTATGTTTGCACACTCCTCACTCCGTGCCTGTTTTTTCTGGAAGAGTTCTTGGAGAAAGCTCTCCCACAATGTTCTCTTTCATAAGGGTCTTCGCTTTTTCCAAGTTTTCGGTCTGTCCAAAAATCCACATAAGTTTAACGACGGCCGTTTCTGGGAGCATATCTTCCAATGGGATTACGCCTAAAGCCTGCAAGTCGCGGCCTGAATCGTAGACGTTCATGTTTACTCGTCCCCAAATGCACTGAGAAGTCATGGCAATCAAAACGTTCTGCTTTATTGCATTTCGTATAGGCTCATGAAAGCAGTTACCGACGTGACCTAAGCCTGTTCCTTCAAAAATCAAGCCTTTATAGCCTTTCTGTGCATACCAGTCTATCATTGTAGGGTTTATGCTTGGATAAAACTTTATCAGCGCGACTTTGTCGTTGAATTCTGGCTTTAAGATGAGCTTATTTGCAGGATTACGTTTTGTGTAATCGTCTGTAAGCATGATCATTTTTCGGTCTTGTATCCTCGCTATTGGTGATGCATTAACAGACTTGAAAGCGTCCCTTCTGCTTGTGTGACATTTTCGGACTTTTGTCCCTTTATGGAATATTATTGAAGCGTCTGAAGGTGTTTCATGCATTGCCACAGTGACTTCTGCAAAAGGAGCCTTTGCCGCAGCTGTAACTGCACCTACAAGGTTTGTTGCCGCGTCGGAGCTTGGGCGATCTGCTGAACGCTGTGAACCTACAAGTATGACAGGAATTGGAAGGTTTTGTAATGCAAAGCTTAGGGCTGCAGCCGTGTACCCCATTGTGTCTGTTCCATGGGCGATTACAACACCGTCAATGCTTTGAGATATTTGCTTGGCGACAGCCTTCGCTATTTCTGTCCAATGTTTGGGCGTTATGTTTTCACTGAACAGACTGAACAATATTTGGGTGTCCACGCGTGCTATGTTGGCTAGTTCAGGCACTACACTGTACAAGTCGCTTGCTGTCAAGGCTGGTCGTACTGCTCCTGTTCTGTAGTCTACACGGCTTGCAATGGTTCCGCCAGTGCTTATTATGGTGACTTTTGGAAGTTCCGGATTTTGTTCTGGAAGTGGTGGCAAGGTGAAGGTTGGTTTTGCTCCTTTCCCCGTTTTTTCTATTTTTGTGCTTGAAGTAATGTGCACGCCGACGTTGTAGCCGCTCTTCAACTTCAAAGCAATATGCTTTTCATCACTATATTCCGAGCGTGGAATCAGAATTCCCTCATAGACTTCTCCGTTTCTTGTTATTCTTATCATATCGCCAATTTCGGCTTCAGCTTTTCTAAGGGCTTCAAACGCCTTGCTTTTATAACCAAAAAATTCTTCCTTCTTACTCATTCTTAATTCTCCAACATTTTTGACATGTAAACTCCATCATATTGGTAGCCGAACCGCATGTAGTACTGTTTTGTTCCAAGAGCACTTATTACTAGAACCTTTTTTAAATTATGATCCTCATTCGACACACGTTCACCCTCGGCTAATAGAATGTTGCCGTAGCCTTTGTGTTGCCATGCTTTGGCTAAGTGTTTGCCAACGGGAACAAGTGGTCCATAAACATGAAGTTCTCGCACTATGGAGCATGGCTTTGCTTTTATTTCTGGTCTATGGGCCTTTTTTGAGGGTATGCGCAGTCGTAAATAACCAATTAGAGCATCATTTTTGGTGTCTTCGGCTGAAATGAAGATTTCTTCACCTTCAGACGCTGTGTATCGAGTGGCTAAAATCTTCACCTCATCTGGGTCAGGTTTTATTTCATCAGCTGCAATTCTGTGACCTACTTCTCTGCAGCGTATGCACCTACATCTTATACCCTGTTCCTTTAGCTTCTGCTGAACTAGTTGGCGCAAGTTGCTTCTGTTGACTCCAGCAACTATTAATGGGGCTGGAATGTCACGCTGGACGCGCATTATTCGTATCCAACGTGGAATACTCTTCTTAATTTCTGAAACAAAGTTTGCGGCTTCATCGTTTGTGTATGGCCTATACGTGCCTTCGCAGTACCATTTGTACGCTTTTGTGTCTTTCAGAACTAGGCATGGATAAATTTTAATCATGTCTGGCTTGAAACCTGGATTTGCGAAAATCTCTCTGAAAATCTCCATATCCTTTTCCATGTCTGAGCCTGGCATTCCCGGCATTAAGTGATATACCACTTTTAATCCAGAATCCTTCGTTACACGTGTAGCCTCCAAAACATCCTGAACCGAATGCGTTCGGCCTGCAAGATGATAAATTTCGTCATTAGGGTTTTGAACACCCAATTCCACCCGTGTCACACCCATGTTGAGCATTTGGTCTACGTGAGATTCCTTAGCCCAGTCTGGACGTGTCTCAACGGTTATACCAACATTGCGAATTCTGCTTTTTTCCGCGTTGTTTTTTGCCTCTTCAAGACTTGCGGATTCCTTCTCTGCAATGGCGTCTAGGCATCGCTTAATAAACCATGTTTGATAATCCGTTGGTGTGGCTGGGAACGTTCCACCCATTATAATCAATTCGATTTTGTCCACAGCGTGCCCTATGGCTTGGAGCTGTTCAATTCGGCTTCTTACCTGCAAATAAGGGTCAAAATTGTTTTGAAGCCCACGCATTGCGGCTGGTTCGAAACCAGTATAACTTTGGGGAACTCCAAATGGCGGTCCGCCTGGACAGTACGCGCAGGGCTGAGGCTGTGGACATGGGTAAGGTTTCGTCATTACGGCTACAATTGTTACACCTGATATAGTACGGGTTGTCTTCCTTCTCAGAAGTGGCAGAAGCTTACGTTTTTCTTCAGCTCTAAGTAACCGTATGATCTGTGAGTTTGACGGCGTTTTTTCCAGATGATAGTTAGCAGAAACCTGCATTTTGACGTGGTTGACGTCGCGATTACTTGGTGAAGGAATGCGCATCAACTTCTCAATTATTTCTCTCAAGGCTTTTTTTGTACTCAAGCTAACGGCAACCACAATACACTAAGATGAACCCAGCAAATAAACTCCGCTAGCTTGCATAAACAATTTTTCCGCCAACAATCGTCATTACCACCTTGGCATTCTTGATTTCGTCTGGTTGAACCTCAAACAAGTTTGCTGATAGAATTGTTATGTCTGCAAGTTTTCCAGCTTCGATTGTTCCTTTTTTGCCATCGTCAAAGGAGGCGTAAGCAGCATTTATAGTATAAGTTTTTAGGGCTTCTTGAACTGTTAGGCTTTCTCTCGTAAAGCTCTTTCTTGCTACTGCAGCCCAGACGCCCAAGATTGGATTTATGGGTTCTACAGGGCAGTCTGAGCCAGACGCAACAACTATTCCTTCCGTCAGGAGCGTTTTGAGTGGGTAGACCCAAGGTGCTCTTTTCCTACCTAAGCGGTCAGGCACCCAAAAGTCGGAAACGATGAAGTGAGGCTGGACTGAGGCTATTATCTTTGAGTGTTTCATGCGTTTTATTAGTTTTGGGTTAAGGACAGAGCAATGTTCAATTCTGTGTCTATGATTTTTACGCGGATGCGCTTTCAAAGCTTTCTCTAAAGTCTCTAGAACGACTTCCATTGCGTGGTCGCCTATGGCATGTACAGCCAGCTGTAAGCCTGCCTTATGAGCCTTCAGGACAAGTTGGCTCAGATCTTTTTGGGTGTAAAGCAGCATACCGCTTGTTTCTGGTTCGTCAAAATACGGCTTTTTCAGTGCGGCTGTGCGTCCGCCGAGCGAGCCGTCTGCTAGAATTTTGACAAAGCCTATCTTCACCATGTCATTTCCGAAGCCTGTAAGCAATCCTAGATTAATCAATTCATCAAGACAATCTACGGGTATGCCTGCATAGACCCTCAAACGCAGTTTTCCTTCTGCATCGAGTTTTTGTATTACGCGCATATCATCCGCAGAACCCAAAATCCAATGAACACACGTAAGACCTGCTTCTACGGCTTTTTCACATGCCACAAGACAAGCTTCTTCGCTCTCATTTTGACTGGGTTTCGGGATTACTTTCCAAACTAGATCCATGGCGTTTTCCCGTAGTATGCCATTAGGCTCGCCTGTGATTTCATCTAAATCTATCTTGCCACCGTCGATTTTTGTTTCTTTTCTTATGTCTGCCAGCTGCAAGGCTTTGCTGTTGGCAACAGCAATGTGTCCACAAACTCGAACGAGAAAAACCGGTTTGCCCGCGACTGCGGCATCTAAGTCCGAGCGAATGGGATAGCGTTTTTCGGCAAACCTCTCCTGATCCCATCTTCCTCCACGAATCCAGCTCTTTTCAGGGTTTTTTTCAGCATATTCTCGCAGTTTCTGCTGCATTTCTTTTATGGACTTAGTGTTTCTCAATTCTAAAGTTTGCAAGATCTTGCCAAACCCCGTCAAGTGCACATGACAATCAACAAAACCTGGAATGACCATCTTACCTTTTGCATTGATAATCTTCGTCTTATTGCCTGCGTATTTGCGGATTTCTTTGTTTGAACCCACGGCGACTATTTTTCCGTCTTGTATTGCCACTGCTTCGGCTTTTGGCTGATTTGGATTCAGAGTCATAACCTTACCATTCAAAATCGCAAGTGTAGCCTCTAACATAGAGGTTAATTATGCATGAAAAAGATAAAAGCCTTAAAGAGTGTGTGCTAAATCCAGTTTTGTCCAGCTTTTCTTTGCATGACTATTCTTTTTTCGTAGTTTCGCTTGTTTCTGAAGCGTGGCGTCGGTTTCTTTTTTCGCATGGGCTGGATTTTCGGAGTCTGTGATCTAACCTTTCCAGCCTTAGAGAGTGAACCGTGTGTAGGCATTCCAATACACCTGTTCCATGTAAGAGTTTACAGCAACTCTTAAACCTTTTCTTAGCGTATTTTCGTGTTGTTGCGGGGGTCGCCAAGCCTGGTCAAAGGCGCAGGCTTCAGGAGCCTGTCCCGTAGGGGTTCGTGGGTTCAAATCCCACCCCCCGCACTTAGAAAGCGAGCTGCGTTTGAATTCTCTGCTTTTTAAAAGCTTAGGCTCCCAATACGCAAACATAAAAAACCAATGAGCACTGGCGACCGAACAGTATTAGAGATTAAGAGGGCTCTTAACACTGGACAGCTGCATGAGTTAGTCACTTAGGAGTTCTATTACATTCACATTCTTCTCTATTTTTCAATTTTTGTCTGTTTAGTTAAGGAAACTTGATTTTCTGTAAATTGGAAAAGTGTGTCGCCAGAATGGTTTTTGAAGCGCTTTCGCAATCGCAGCAAAAAGATCATAGTAATCATAAATGTGAGCATAATGGTGATAGACGAAAACTCTGGTATAAATTGTGCAGTTCCAATGTACTGAACTCTACTGTCATGTTCGTCATCGCCAAACCAGAAGGTCTGAAGCATCTGTCCTTCAATAACCCTCACACCTATCATCAACCTTTGTCCCGCTTGCAATTGCAGATTAACATCCACTGTTATTGAGTCAATTCCAGTTCCCGACGACTGCCTACTTTCATTCTGATAAAAGTTCGCGTTTCCTTGATCATCAAACCAGCCGATTGACACATCTATGTAGGAAGACAAACCGCCATTACTGTAAATGGTCATGTTCATAGTGCCAAAAGTGAATCCAGAAGCGAGCGGGTATGAAGCGAAGTAAGTCCAATCCAACCGTCCAAATGCGAACATGCTCCATGGAGGTGGGTTTGTGTCCATTAAGAAGATACTATAGTTTCCCTCAATAGTGCTGTTTATCCCGTAAAGTTTGGTGATCTTAAAGTGTAAACTGTCGTCAGTTTCTACTTGAAGTTTTTCTGAACCATGCTCAAATGCCAACGAAATATTACTTAGAGACGAAAGTGTGAAGGAAATCAGGAGTAGACATAGTAATGTGTTCCTAATGTTCATAACTTTCATCTCAATTTTTGCATGCAAGGGATTATATTTTTTTCGGAAGCCAATTTCCACTAGATCTGCACAATTTTATAAACTATTTTTGATCAAGGAGAATGATTAGATCATGCGACAAATTCACAAGTACTCACTAAGCCATGCGATACAAGTAAAAATCCCAAGCAAGGGGAACTGAAGGGTTAATAGAAATCTATGTAAGGCTTAAGTTCCGAGAATATCAACCGATGTTTAAACCCAACCTCCATCACAATCACTGAGCCGAGAGTTTGAAAGTCGACCTGACTAGGATCTGTTTTTGGCCAGGAAGTTGCGACTCTTGCTAAACATATCAGGTATGCCTCTTTACTGGTAAACTCGGGTGGGGGTCCCACCCCCCGCACCACATTCGAACCATCAGTTTCGCTCAAATTTCGCTTGTTTCAAGCGTAGCATGGTGTAAAAACGACTTCAAATTCTGGGCAAGTTTTGATTTCACTCAAGCGTTTAAACTGTCATATCTGCCAAGAGCAGCCTTCACTCAATTGAGTCGGCTCACTGAAAATCCTTGTCCATTAAATCAACTTGCAAGATTCGTCGATCATGGTTTTCCAAGCTTTATGATAGTTTATAATAGCAAGCTTGTCCTTTATGGATAGCTCCTCACTAGCTAACCCTTTTTCGTCTCTTGAGGTAGGCGACAGTGAACATTCTGCCGTCGGGCAGGCTAATGTTTTGGACGCTGACAAGTTCCCATCCTTCATGGCCTAGGGCATTAAGGTCATTTTGAACATCATCTATGATTGGCTTGCTGTCAGCTTGGAAATGATCTGAATGAATCCGCGTCTTTATCGGGATCACCTTATACTCCCACTCAATCAATTCAAACAGCACCTTAAACATAGATAATATTCAAGCTCATACTAGAAAACCTTAGCGGGCTTTTCCTCCTCCGCCATCATGTTTGCCTAAAGTCTCCGATAACTAGTCAATGGTACTTACACAAGTCATAAAACCGAATCAGAAGCGCTTTTGGGTGATGATGAAGATTGCTGTCCCAGTAAGACTTCCAATATCAGTTTGTGACGTAAAACCTCAGCAAGGTCTGCTCTCTCTATGGCATCTTCCAATGCATCAAGTTCTCTTTGTACAGACTTTCTCATTTCCTCGTTAATTCTCTGC
>JAOULW010000016.1 GCA_029881805.1 Candidatus Bathyarchaeota archaeon | reverse complement strand
CCGTATGAGGCTGACAATAAATGAATTTCCCACTATCAATGTCAGACATAAGCCTCTGGCTTGCCGTCACTGCAATAATCCTCTTAATAACATCTGAACTACTCACCTCATCAACCGAATACTCCAGAAACATTGTAATAGAAAAAAAACGCCTAAGACTAGTCTCGCTCGGACTAGGAATAGGCTTCATGATCACCGTCGTCATGCGCATATTTCAACCCATGTAAATTTTCAATAAAAAACGACCCTCATACATGAATAAAGTAGAAGAAGTACTATACGTCCAAAAGTCTACTTCTACTCGCAAACACGGAAATAAAATAGGGTAATTAAAGCTCTGTCCCAGTTATTATTATGTCAAAGCTGAAACTTGCGACTCCGGCAATCTCTGAGGACACAGAAAGAGTCAAAACCATCTGAACCACAAGCCCAGAATCTAACAAGTAACCTTCACGATTCCAGCTCAAAGTTATATTACCATAAGCCTCGTTTGGGCTCCAATCTGCTGTAGTCATGTTAAGCATTGCAGGCACATTGCCGCTATTCTTTATGTAAACGGTTCTATTGGTTACTGCTCCAGGCTCCAGAAAACCCCAATCAATCGACGTAACATTGTCAGTGCAATGATTGTCCCAATATACTCCTACTCCTACTGCTTCCACATTTCCGTTGTTCGTAATTCTCTGATAATTCGACAACAAACTAGTGGCTAAAACACTTATGACTATCGCTGTAACCGCAATGCCTAGAACTATTCCAGTAGGGACTTTTTGCATAGACATTTAAATCACGGCTTTGTAGTGAATAATAAGTCTTAATAAACATTATTATCAACCTTCAGAACACAAATACAGGTAATAACAACATCAAAATCCAACAAACTATACCACAAATACTAAGTCCTAATCAACTTCTGTTCAACTAATCCCTGCGAAAACACGTCCAAGCTAACTGCGCTCAATCAACATTCTCTTCTGCTCTTCGCAACGCCTCATTTATTTTTCTGACGCGAACAGGATCTTTCCTTCTTCCCAGCTGCTCATACGACTTTTGCTGCTCAAGAAGAGAAGAAACAGGTATTCTCATTCCTTCTATTTCCACGATTTTTGGACACACTAACCTACTAGACAGTGAAACCCATTTATCACAGACTTTTTCTTTCATGTCCCCCATAACCTCGACTTCTATCCCGTTAACGTTAAATTCTCCAAAAAACGACTCGAACAGCTCAGACTTCTTAAGCCGCACTGGCTCAACTTCATACTCTTTCAGCAGCTCACCAATTTCGAACGCGCCTCCCTTGCTTGTCAAAATGTCCACATCTTTCGGTTTAATGTCCACTCCCTGCAAAGCCAGGCTGGTGCTTCCAATCAAAACCCAACTGACATTCTTACCCTTCAACTTTCCAGTTACTATCCTCAACACCTGAATGACCTTCGGCTCAATCGCACTACGCATGTACGTAAATACAAAAAAGACGCCTAAAGAATATTCGCACAACATTTTCAACCGAACGATCTGAACGTCAACAGTCATTCTGCCAGCACAAAAGAACTGGCGACTGTGCGACTACCAGCATGGAGTATAAACTTATTAGATGGATGACTCGCTTCTAGCTAAGCTGGAGGAAAACAAATCGTTCGCAGTCGGCCACTTCGCAATAGGATACATCTCAAGCAAAGCAACAGCAAAAATACTGAAAACAAACCTTAACATTCCCATTGTTCTCATGCTGTCCGTGATCCCCGACATAGACATACTGATACCATTTGTCCAGCATAGAGGACCAGCACACTCAATAATAACAGCATTGATAGTTTTCATTCCTTTCTTCGCAATCTATCGCAAAAGGGCAATACCATACTTCATCGCGTTGATTCAGCATTTCCTGATAGGCGACTACATCGCTGCGGGCCAAGTCCAGCTATTATGGCCTTTAACAACACAGCAATACGGAACAAACATGAGCATATTCAGCCCCACAAACATAGCACTAGAATGGACAACATTCCTCGCATCAATAGCGATCATGGTTATAACCAAGGACGCAGCCAAATTCTTCCAACCACACAACATGAACCTACTTCTGTCAATACCAACATTCACCGTGTTACTGCCAACATTCCTAAGCTTTCCACTAAGTGTGCCCACTTCGCTAATACTGCCACATCTAGCCTACATATCCTTGTTCTTGCCGTCCATAATCATCGACCTCTCTAGAGCATTAAAAAGCATTTGATTCATCCGACAAGCGCGCCAAACATTACAATATAGAATAAAAGAACTTTTTGAAACTTTTCTATACTAATTATCCATTTATACTTATATCCAATGAAATCATCGTAATAATTCCGGGATGACAATGCTCAGATTCACAACTCTCAAACCAGCCACTTTAGTCTTGTTATGCACGCTGTTTCTAGCTGTTCCGTTGGTTATGGCGGGTACATCTACGGGATCCTTCAGCATCTTCAATGGAAAGGAAGAATATCTGATTGGAGAAACTGTAGACATTTACGTCAAAGTCGACGCCATTGACCAAAATCAGATTATCACAGTCACTCAGGTTATTGTATACGATCCAGCCGACATTTCCGTCGCAGAATGGCATGATCTCTCTATAGTGTTGGCTGACACGGCGACCCCAGCGTACGTGGGAACAATCATCGCGGAATCAGAAGGAAACTACGCTGTTTCTGCAAGAGCCACGGGATTCTGGGACATAAACGGCGACGGTGAAAGTGACTTGAAAGACATTTTCGAGATTATAAAAGCCTACGGCTCTTATCCGGAGCATCCTAGATGGAATCCACTAGCCGACGTCAACCATGATGACTTTGTTGATGTACGGGATATAATATCTGCTTTCGGAAAGTGGACGCTGCTTGCCGGCGGAGGATTCAAATGTAATCATTTTAACCCCAACGTCATCCCTGAAGTTCCAATTGGAACGATAGTTGCCACGCTAAGCCTTCTGGGAGCAGCAGGGTTTTACGCGATCAAAAACAAGAAACAACCGTAGCTGCGCCAACCACACTGCCCCACTTAGCCTACATATGTATATTTTCAGCTTCCATAACGAGCGACCTTTCTGGAACGGTCAAAAACTTGTTTTGCAAAACCGAAGAACCATGTTTAGGCATTCACGTTTTGTCGCTTGTTTCTTTCAGCCCTTCTCGTGTAAGCTCACACGCATAATTGCCGCAGTCGCCAAAGTCTTCTTCCGTGTGTATCAACTCCAGCATTCTTGCGACCAGCAGATCTTTCGCTTTGTCCAAGGGTTGATGTTCAGCTATGTCGGTTAAGCTGAGGTGAATCAAGTACATGTCGCTGAACTCTTTCTTCAGCTCGTTTAGCACGTCTCTAGCATCTTCATCGCCGCTAAATCTTTCAAAAGCCTCTAAAACAGGTTTAAGCTCTGGCTTGACAAACTTTTCATAAAAAGCCTGTCTGGTCCAATACATTCCGAAGTGTCCTAGGAACCCTTCTAGACTTATGTTTTTCTTGAGGCAAACGGTTTCAAACCTTTCATAAGCGTCCCTATCATGACCATAGAGAAACTCTAAATCTTCGTCAGTAAAAGTCGTAGCGTACTCGTAATCATACTTCTTTGGCCATTCCCCCTTAAAGAAGTAATCGGCAAACTTATCCATCAAACTCAAATACCACTTGAACAGCTCTGTCGCCGACTCCTCAGTATACTCGCTGTCCAACTCGCACATGTCCATCAACGGCTCCAACACGCTCTTGGGAAACTTCCTTTTACTCTTCTTCACCAACGCTTCTCGCCCTTCTGCCGCTCAACCTCAGCCGAGTACACTCTCTCCTCCAACTCCGCAACAAGGCTTCTCTCGGAACCAACGCAGCCCGACGCTTCGACACACGCTCACCTTTTCTCAACGTTGCCTCCTTCTCTGCAAACTTTTTAAGCACGTCGTCAACGCTCACGAGCAAGGCTTCGTCTTTATCCAGCCTCTTGCGCCTCAGCCTAGTCACGGCTAAATCATTGAGCAAACCTCTAAGCGTGTTGTCCAACCGGCTAATGTACGCGCCCCACAAAACCGACTTCTCCGAAACCCCCACCGCAGACTCGTACGCTTCAGCCCGCGCAATACGAATCAAATACATCGCAGTGCGCTCAACCAAAATCCGGTCAGCAACACTGTCCAAATCAAACTCCTCCACCAACTCCGAAACAACTTTATCAAAAGCCTTCCGCTCCAACAAACACCGCTCTCCTGGTTTGAAACGCTCACACTTAACATTCAAAGCGCACCTGTCACAAAGCATAAAACCCCTACTAAAAAGCCCATGCTTCAAAGCACTCATCAGTCAACCTTCCTCCTAACCCAACCCCCATCGCCCTTCTTCATAACCTCAACCAAAACCAAACGAACATAATCACCATCCTCAACACCGAACAAATCCCTCAAACGCTTAGGAACCGTAACCTTACCACCCTTAAAGACCCTAGCCACAAACTTCTCCATAACAACCACAAACAACAAAAAACAACTAAAAACATTTAAAAGTTACCAAACCACGTACCAGACCCCAAAAAAACACTCAAGGCAAAAACTTCCTGTAAACCGGATGCCCCCTAAAATGCAAAGTCGTCTCCGACTTCTCCACGGTCCCACTTGGCAAACGCATACAAATCGAACTCACAACGGCTCCATTCGGAATGAACCGCACACCATCCAGCAATTCCCCTTTTGTGACGCCGGAAGCCGCAAAAACCAACTCGTTACCCTTGGCCAGCTCATTCTCACAATAGGTCTTGTTCACGTCAATCTCCTCCATCTCAAGCCTATCAAGCCTCACAGGATCATCTTTCTCGCCCTTCCAAACCCTCACAAGCATCGTGCCACCCAAACATTTCACAGCTGTCGCTGCTATGGTAGCTTCCGGCCCAGCACCCGCACCCAAAAGAAGATCAACGCCAGAATCAGGAATACACGTGGCAACAGCCGCCGCAATGTCGCCGTCAGGAATCAAAATAATCCGAACGCCCAGCATCCTAAGACTTTTAAGAATCTCCGTGTGCCTGTCACGCTCCAGCATTATTACCGTGAAGTTTTCCAGAGGCAAATCCTTTTCCTTGGCAACAACGCGCACGATTTCCTCAACAGACATGTCCAACGAGATCTTACCCATCGAATGGTAATCAGTCGCCACCTTGAAATAATATCCATCATCAGGAAGCACTTGAAAACAACCAGCAGGCGCGCAAGCAAGAGCAGAAATAGCGTCTTTTATGCCTTTGGAAGCCGCAGTCGTGCCGTCAACAGGGTCCACGACAAACTCGACCTTCGGACCCCTACCAGTCCCAACCTTTTCCCTAATCCCAAAAGAAGGCGCATCATCCTTAGGCCCTTCACACGAGATCACCTCGCCCTCAACATCCGTCTGAGCCAACGTAGCCCTAGAAAACTCGACAGCCTTAGCATCCACCAAATTAGAATCACCCTGACCTATGTGCAAGGCAGCTCCAACGGCAGCAGCAACTGTGATTCTGGTAAGCGAAGGCGCCAAACCCCTAAGAGAAACCAAAACAAACACCTTCCACGTTTGCTAATTTACTTGGTTACTTGTAAATCTTTAAAGGCTTTCCAAGAAGCTTTTCGTCCAGCCCCATTATGCCTAGCCCATGTTGCCTCGGAAATATTCTCATCGAATCCTTGACTTTTGTACCACCTTTCGTCACAAGCCTGTCTTTTAATAAGAGGTCAGAGTCCAAGTCCGCGTATTGAATGTTCTTAGCTGCCGCTGCCAAGTGAGAACCTGCAGCTATGCCGATTCCCGATTCACCCATGCACCCGATCATGCATGGTATTCCTGCGGCTTCTGCGATGGCCGCAATTTTTCTTCCTTTCAATATTCCTCCGCTTTTCATCAACTTTATGTTCATGAAGTCCACGGCTTCTGCTTGTATCAAGCGTATGGCGTCTTCAGGCGAGTGAACACTTTCGTCAGCCATCACAGGTATCGGCGAGTTCTTCCTAACTTTTATCAAGCCTTTCAGGTTTTCTGCTGGAACTGGCTGCTCAGCAAATTGAACATTAAATTTCTTCATTTTGCCGAGGGCTTCTATGGCTTGCGGCGGCGTCCACCCCTGGTTTGCATCAATTCTCATCTGTATTTTACTGCCCACTGATTCGCGGATAAGCCTCACACGCTCAACGTCTTCAACCGGGTCAATGCCAACCTTCACTTTTAGAGCCTTAAACCCTTTCTTAACGGCTTTAACAGCGTCCTTAGCCATCTCTTTAGGAGACTTTATGCCCAAAGTCAAGTCCGTCAAGACCTCTGTGCGGTAGCCACCCATAACCATGAAAAGCGGTTTACGAGCAGTCTTTCCCAAAATGTCGTGCAACGCTATGTCTATGGCTGCCTTCGCCGCAGGATTTTCCTTCACAAGAGAATCCATTATTTCCACATCCTGCTCGATTCTCAACGGACACAAACCAATAAGCTTCGGAGCAATCTTGGCAAGAGTCTTGATAACAGTTGCTGGAGTCTCGTTAGTCACACTTTTCGACGGAGAAGCCTCACCCCATCCGATCACGCCATAGTCAGTTACCACCTTTACAACCACATTTTCGCTTTCAGTGCTCGCTCCACGAGCGATTCTGAAAGGTTCCTTGTTGCGCAAAATAACCTTGTACACTTCAATTTGTTGAATTCCCAATTTCAAACACCGAAGACAAGTTTACTTGTTTATGGTAAAAAGCTTTGCTAAAACTCTTCCACAGGTGTTTTTCTGCGTCTTCTTAAACCCTTAAACTTCAGCTTTGCCGTCAGTATCTTCTCGGTTGCAAAAAACCTCGACGCAGCATACATAACACCGATTGTGAAAGCAGAAACATAAACGATTCCGAAGGCAGCAGTCAAGTAATCACCCATAATCACGGCTCTGGACGCTATAGTCGGATGACTGAAAGGAATAGCATAAAGAACAATTTTAAATGCAAAAGGCAAAGTGCCAATATCCACGTACATCAAAGCAAACGACGGAAGAAATATCAAAGGATAGATAAAACCGACAAGAGATTGGGCGCCTCTAACATCCTCTGCAAACGCAGATAGAATCACCGCTAAGGCTAAGGCTGAAAGCAAAGCCACGAAAAGCGATATTCCCAAAAGCAGATAACCAAGAAGCGAAGGAACAAGCCCCAAAGCAGCCAAATCTATGCCCGCCTCAGCAGGAATCGCAGATGTGACAGCTCCAAGCATGTAGTTATAACCAATCATATAAGCCAAAGCTCCAACGCCCGCAACAAAAATCGACCCCGACAATTTCCCCGCGAGAATCGAAAGACGATCCATAGGCAGAGTCAACAACGTCTCCAAGGTTTTCTCCTCTTTTTCCATAGCCACAGACGTCGCTGCTATCTGTATAGAATAAGTTAGCAAAATCATTATAGTGATTGGCAGGGCAATCGTCTGCGAAAAAAGTATGCTAGAAAGCGTAGCAGGATCAACGCCCGATATAATCTCACCCTTAATTATCGTGGACTTTTCAGCCTTCAAAACATCAGGAGCCAGCAACCTGTTAAAATCATACACGAATCTGTCAATCGGCGAACCCATATTTTCAAAGATACTCACTCCCACGAAAACACCGTAAAACTTCACCGCCGCCGTCACATTTGGATTGACATTGACGTGCTCAATCATGTTCTCACCAAAGCCCATCGGGATTTCCAACAACTGCGTAGAGTTGTACTCAGCCAGCAATTCCATAGCCGTATCATTGTCTAGCACTATATTGCTCTCAACAGAAATTCTGGCACTCACATTAAGAAAATTTATTAGAAAATCTGACCAATTTCCTTCATCATTGTTCACCACTAACAAAGTGGCTCTCTGAGCCCTTTCTTGGGCAGACTGCACCGAATAGCTCATCACTCCGCCGAGCACAGGAAACATTATCAAAGGAACGACTATCATGCCCAACAGTATTTTTGGGTCCCTAATCAGCTCCTTAAGTTCCTTCATTAAAAAGTTCCCAAAGCCTTTAAGCAAGCTTGACCACCTTTGCGAAGACCTCTTCTAGGTTTGCACTTTCATATTTTTCTTTCAACTCTTGCGGATTTCCCAGAGCAACGATTTTACCCTTATTCAGCAAGGCAACTCTATCGCATAAATGCTCAACTTCAAGCATGTTATGACTTGAAAGCAAAACGGTCACGTCGTGTTCTTTCACGTACCGTTTAATGATGTCTCTAACGTGGTACGCATGCAAAACATCCAATCCGCTGGTGGGTTCATCCAAAACTGACAGCCTAGGCTTGTTCATCAAGGCTCTTGCAACCAGAAGCCTTCGTTTCATTCCCTTACTGTAGCCTTTAGTCTTGTCCTTCAGGCGTTCACCCAAACCGGTGATCTCGGCTGCTTCCTTAATCATACCACGAGACTCATCTTTACTCTTGGCACTAAATCTGGCCATGAACTCCAAATATTCCCAGCCAGAAAGGTTTCGATACGCTCCAGCTTCCTCCGGAAGATACGTTATTATCTGCCTAACATTCGAAGCCCTATCAACAACATCCAAACCAAAAACATTAACGCTACCTGCGGTGGGCAGCAGCAGCGTCGAAACAACGCGCAAAGCCGTCGTCTTTCCTGCGCCATTGGGACCAATAAGCCCAAAAATCTCTCCAGTCTCAACAGTGAAACTCAAACCATCTAAGGCGCGGATTTCACCAAAGACCTTCACGACGTCGGCTGCTTCAACTGCAACACTCATATTTTTAATTCTCCAATCAACCAGCTTTGTGCACAATACAATAACTATGATTAAAATCTTTTGCATGTGCTGTTTGAGAAGGTTCAAGAACAATTCGAATTGCTACATAAAGAAAAAATGGATGATTCTTAGAATGCTGTGAATCCGTTGACTATTTTCTTGTCGAAACGTTTCACTAGTTCTAGCGTCAGCTTTATTGCGTTTTCCACGTCTTCCAGGCTCAAGATACCCACATGAGAATGTATGTGTCGAGTTGGAACTCCTATGACTATGCTTGGGCAACCAGCCCTGCTAATGTGAATTCTACCTGCGTCTGTCGCCCCGGCTGACACTATCGAGAGCTGAAATGGAATCTTCAACCTTTTGGCTGTGTTGATAACGAATTGCTTCAACGCCTGATTCGGAATCATAGAAGTATCATAAGTGCATATTGTTGGACCCTTTCCCATTCTGCTCGGAGCTTCATGGGCTCTTACTCCAGGCACATCACCTGAAATGTCAACTTCCAAAGCTATAGCCACATCTGGATCTACAACGTGAGCCACTGTAGTTGCACCTCTAAGACCGACCTCTTCCTGCACCGTAGCCGCTCCATAAACAGTATTTGCATGCTTAACCTTACCTTCAGCAAGTCTACGAACAACTTCCATGGCAATGAAAGCCCCGATTCTGTCATCAAACGCCTTTCCCATCGCAAGCTTACCATTTCTTATGGTCGAAAACAGAGAATACGGCACCACGGGGTCGCCTATTTTGACGCCCATCTGCTCCGTCTCCTTCTTGCTGGTTGCGCCTATGTCAATGTACATATTCTTCTTTTCAACAACTTTTTTTGCTTCTTCAGGCGACAAAAGATGCGGCGGCTTGGCAGAAATGACGCCGTGAACGTCTCCTTTCTCAGTTCTGACAATCACACGCTGACTAAGAAGCACCTGATCCCACCACCCTCCCAAAGGATTGAAGGTCAAGAAGCCTGTTTTTTCGTCAACCCCAGAAACCACGAAGCCAACTTCATCAATGTGCCCAGCCAGCAAAATTTTCGGTCGCTCTGACGTTCCCTTGTGACTGAAAATCACTGAACCCAACTTGTCGACAGTCACGTCATCAGCGTACGCTTTGACAGCTTTTTTAACAATCGTCGCCGTTTCACGCTCAAATCCTGCCGGTCCAAAGGATTCAAGCATCTCTTTCAGAAGATTTATGGCCTTCTTATCCACCATTTTTCATCACAGTGAAGTCAGATTTATGACCTTCATATTTATGTGCTTTTCGCAGTCGCGCAAGATTCCTTTATTATCGTTTCCAAACATATACAGGATTTACCTAGAAAATTATAAGTTAGAAACTCGACAGTTTAAGTCAAGGTGAAAAAATGACTAAAGTTGAAGAGGTTTATGTCTGCGAAATATGCGGCAACATAGTGAAAGTTCTAGAGGCAGGAAAAGGAATCCTCGTGTGCTGCGGAAAACCAATGGTTCTCAAATCATAGCAGGCAAAAATTGGACCCAAAAACTGCATGTTGCGGTGGAATCGAATAGCTTCAGGTTTACTGCTCTTAAGCAACATTTAGTGAGCGTCAATCTTATGTTCCAATAAGATTTGGTGGGGCCGGCCGGATTTGAACCGACGACCTTTCCCCGGAAACAGCGCTTGGCTGCTCCTACGGGTTTCTCCTGACCGCTCCAGAACCTCGTCATCCCAAGCAGCTGGTCCGCAAACACGTTTGCTACTTTCTGGAGCCCGTCGTCATACCTGCCTAGACTACAGCCCCGTTTTTTCTAATGGCATTAGATTTACTGTGAGGGATAAAATATATGCGTTATTCCCTTTTGACTGAAAGTAGCTGACTTTGGCCGTTTACTTTGTTTAGAACAATTTTTATCTATCTCAATTTCTATTATGGAAATGTCCTAACTGTTTACGATGGATGTTGACAGCATATTCGGTGTGGAGGTTAAGAACAACGAGCAACAAATCTGCGTCTGATGCTCCGAAGAGAATCGTTCTCTACGAAGATATGGATGGAACTGTATACGATGTCGATTTGCCTTTGACTTCAAACGTGGATCCTGCGGAGCTCAGAGAAAATCTGGGTCTTCCATCCTACATTGACTTAGATTACTTTCCTATGAAAAGCGCAATGGTCACTATTTGGGCGTCTGTAAACGGACCTAAACTTCATGAGTTGTATCCTAACGCATTTGAGAAAAAGGTCAACAAGAAACCTATTCCGTCATTGTTGTTTGGTGGTGCTGCAGTAAAAATCCACTGCAAAAGTGCGAACGCTGGAGGAGCATTGGCAAGAGACATAAAGGACACCGATTTCATAGTTCCGAAAAAACAAGGAATTGACTTCTACAAGCTTCTTTTAAACATGCACAAAGCCTTTGGAACACAGTATAAGTCTTTTGCCACGGCAAACGACAGACGCTTTAGCGCTTGGAGACACGGCGAACGATACAGACTTACGACAATCAATGACATAACCGAAGAAGGACTTCCAAAAATAACGGTGCTGGACTTATTTTGCGATTGTATAGACTTGAGGCACAAAGTCGACGTTAAGGACGAATTTGACAAATACAAAGAGAACCTTTACACCATAGGTTTGGAAAAACTCATACTTTCAAAAACCCAGTTCATCATGGATTTTCCAAAAGACAGAGTACAAGAGCTTAAGGAAAACAAATGCGAATACAGAATTTTGCCATATTCATATTATGCCAAAGACATGGTTGTCCTAGGCATGGAAGAAAAAGACGTGAAGGATGTCTGTGCTATAGTCCTAGATCACAGTATCGGAAAGAAAAATGACGAAATTAACGGTGAAAGATTGCGAAAAACCCTAGAGAAGGATAAGAAATTAGCTATGACGGCCACGCTGAACCTACAAAATTTGGTGGAAAAACCAGAGATCATCGAAAGGTGGATGAGAAAAAGTGAGGTCGCCACGGTTGTGGAAAGAGTTAAAGAGCTACTGAAATTCTTGCCAGACATCGACAAAAAATGGGACAAGCCTTGGTGGAATACGGCAGTCGAAACTCCAATAATTCAGTAAAACTCATTTTCTACTGACAAGTTGCTTAACCGTGTTGTAGAAGTCTCTTCTGGAAATTCCGACTCTTGAAAGAGGCAAATCCAGCGTTTTATCTTTTGAATATAGTCTGAGGCGGGTTTCATATCGCGGCGTAATATAAATCGTCAAATCTGTGAATTCAGACCATTTCCTATTAGTGACGGTTTTTCCTTCTCGAATTTGAAAGTCTCTGGCATTTAATGTTAGGGTTACATGATAGTTTGTTTTGTAGATTTGATATCCAAGTATAAGCGAGAAAAGGGCGGTAAGCAGGAGTGTCAACGGTTGAATTGCTGCTGTGATATTGCCAATAAACGCCATTGCAACTAATAGTAGCGTGCCTAAAAAGAACACTATTGTAAAGCTTTTCAAATAATTTGGCAAGTCAAAGGCTTCAAACCTTGCTTCGGTCAGTTTCAACTGTTTTTGTAGAGCTTTTCCAAGGACGTTTTTTGATGAAGCTTCATCTTTAGAAGCGAGACTGTATGATGCTATGCCGACTCTAGGATCTGCAATGCTTTCCACAGCGTCCTTTACAGCCTTATCAAGAGGCTTACTCTGAACCAACCCGATAAAAATCCAGTCGTCAGTGCCGAACTTGCTCTTACAAGAAATCACAAGTCTTCTCAGAAATTTTACGTCTATTTCTTGGGACGTATAAAAAAGAAAATGGACTTTATACTTAGGTGTGACCAAGAATGAAAATACTTTGGACAGCAAAAACCCTTTTTCTTCCAATCCTCCCGTGGCATAAATCGGAATTGTGAATTCGCCTACTTTGAAGTCTCTGTGAATTTCCCTGAAGTTGGCTAACCAGCGAAACTTTCCTTTGACTAATCGTTCCTCAACTAGGTCGTTCACGAAGCTTAGTTCATACACCAATGACACCTAATATTATGGAAAAAATAAAAAGAGGGAGGATATAAGGCTATTCTGGTGGGATGCTCAGGTAGAGAGTTCTCACGTCTACGCCACGCGTGGTGTTTCTATACAGGTGGTAGATGTATAGCAGCAGCCCGAGTATGATGCATAGGAAGAAGCCTATACTGCTGTACAGTTCGTTGCCCGAGGGATTTAAGATCCACGGTGATTCTCTTACGAATATGAAGAGACAGAAGCCAGAGAGTATCGAAGCCACGAATCCCAATGTCACAATTGTCCCTATCGAATGCTTAACAGCAGCCCTATCAAAGATTTCCTTTCTTTCAAGCGGAAGCAACATACAGGATACGCAGAACAACATTAGGAAGAGCGCGTCGAATATGTCAGTTCCAACGACACCTGCAAATGCGAAGTAGGATCCTAAGTCAGCGACGTTTGATTCAGCTATACATCCGAATACTCCTGCGACAGCAGTGATTATGATTGACCAAACTGGAGCATGCCATCGTTCGCTTACGTATGCGAAGCTTTCAGGCAACATCCGGTCAAATGACATAGCAAAGAAGGTCCTCGAAGCGACTAGAAGGAAGGGTGGTATGTCGTTAGCAAGCCATAACACGCCAGCTATTGCAATAAGCCACGAGAGCCAACCCCAACCCATGCCTTGCGCGATGAAAGATGCGATTCCTGTACTCCATGCAGCCTGGAAATTAGGAATAGCAGGCGCCACCGCCACTGCTTTGCCTGCATCAGTATAACTTAACCAAGAATATGCTTGGAAAAAGCTCCAGTCATGTCCACCAGAAGGAGTGACAGCTACATTGATAGCTGACAGCGATGAAAGCGATGAAGCCGCCAGGTACACTATCATTATCAATAGTCCAGCTGACACCACAACCATCGGCAGTTTCTTGTTCGCCTCTTTCACTTCACCAGCAACGAAAGTGGTTGCGTACCATCCCATGTAAGCCCAGAACGCTCCAGGTAATGCATAGGAAAAAGCATCAAAGAAACTCGGTATTTCTGCTGTCATCCCATTGGCTATTGCCAAGTCCACCATCTGCTGCGGAGTTGCTCCCATGACCTGCTGTACGCCAGTTGCGAGCGGACCTGTGACTCCAGGATTCAATATGCCAGCTATCCACATGCCGAAGAATCCTACCGTGATTGCAGCAGGGATCCAGAACATTGCTTCCATAAGTCTACCGTAAAGTTTTGTGCCTAACAAAGCGAGTATTGCGAATACCCAAACGATTACTATACCACCTACGAAAAGCATGGTTGCATCAAAAGTTATGGCATATCCTGCGATGTTGAAGAATATCATAATTGCTTCGAAACAGGCGACTCCGATAAGCCCGTAGGAAAATGCTTCTGCAAGGAACATCAGCCACCCAGCCATGTACCCTACTATGGGATGAATTACTCTTGAAATCGTGACGTAGCCGCCACCAGATCTTGGCATAGAAGCGGTGACGTAACCAGATGTATAGCCAGTGATTAGCACTATGAGGCCGCAAAAAAGGAAAGCCCAGAACATTGCTGGAAGACCCATGGGAAGCAGGTCATTCGGAACGGGCATTGCGCCAGTGAACTGGAAAGCTCTCTTCTGCCAACCCAAGCCGACAACGTGCGAAAGGATGAGTATTACGCCGAGCATGAAGCCTATTTCTCTCACAAGACCAGTTGCTTCTCTAGCGAAGAGTCCGGTTTTACTTGAAGCCATTCTATCTTGCACCCAATCTCACATGTTTGGAAGCTGTACAGATTTAAATCTTTGCATGATGGCATATGTTTTAAATAATTCAGCACCTTTAAAAGTACATAAAATCAAGGAAGAACTCAGATTGAGCTTTCTATTCAAAAAGAAGAAAGGCGAGGCAACAAAGCTGCTTTTTGCCACCGATATGCACGGGTCTGAAGGCTCTTGGATAAAATTTCTAAATGCTTCAGCCATGCTAAAGGTCAACGTAGCTATCTGCGGTGGAGACCTGACTGGAAAAATGATTGTTCCAATCGTAGAAAGAGAGAACAAGGAATACGATTATTACCTTATGGGCAAAACTCACACCATTCAATCAAGTGGTCTAGAGAAGGCATACAAAGACATTCAAGGAATAGGGTATTATCCCCACCTGACAAATGAAAAAGAATACAAGGAAATGTGTGACGATCCCAAAAAAGTGGACAAAGTCTTTCATAATCTCATGGTTTCGACTCTGAAAAGATGGTTCGACTTAATTCCCAAGAAAGTTTCAAACGAAACAAGAGTCGTTGTCTGCCCAGGAAACGATGATAGATTCCCAGTGGACGAATTAATCGAAGACCACAAGGCAGTGATAAACGGGGAAGCTGAAGTCATAGACGTTGACGAATCTCATGAGATGATAAGTTGCGGCTGGGTCAATCCGAGCCCTTGGAAAACAGCTCGCGAAGAAGATGAGGATAAACTTGAGGAACGACTTGAAAAGTACATTTCTAAGCTGAAGAACGTGAAATCTGCGATATTCAACTTTCACGCACCACCATACCAAACAAAGCTCGATGAAGCACCGTTACTCGACAATGAACTAAATCCAATCATTCAAGGCGGAAGAATCATCATGGTTCCTGTCGGTTCAAAAGCTGTAAAAAAACTCATTGAAAAATATCAGCCATTCTTGGGATTGCACGGCCACATACACGAATCCTCAGGTTCAATGAAAATCGGCAGAACACACTGCGTGAACCCGGGAAGTGAGTATGCTGAAGGAATTATCAGGGCTTTTCTGATAGAATTCAAAGGAGATGACCTTACCAAGCTTCAGAGAATAGAAGGCTAGGAGGATGTAAGAATGGCTTGGCTATTGGACAAAGAAATCAAAAGAAAATTACCTAATGAATGGAAGGGAATAGTTCCGACTGAAGTTTTCCTCACTGAAGCCAGAAGCATCGTTGAAAATGCAAAGGAAAAGGGTATAACCATGAGAGTTTTGGGCGGATTAAGCATAGCGATGCATTGCCAAGAATTTAAAGAGTTTGCCAGCAAACTTAAAAGAATCGGAACAGGAGTAATCAAAGGTCAAGAGTACAGCGATATAGACTACATGTCCTACCGTCATCACAGAGAAGAAATTAGGGAGTTCTTCGACAAGCTTGGCTATGCAAAAAGAAGAGCTACTCTTTCTTCTGCCGCGTCAGAAAGGCAAATATATTATCACCCAAAGGGCTGGTTTTACGTGGATGTGTTTTTTGACAAACTGTTGGTGGCGAATCATCCAATCAATTTCAGAGGAAGACTCGAGTTAGACTATCCAACGATTTCGGTTACGGATATGCTTCTTGAGAAAATACAGATGTGGGAGGCCTTCAGCATAAAAGACCTAAAAGACTGCCTACTTCTGTTGAAGGCGCATGAAGTAAAAGAAAAAGGCGAAAAGGAAAGCATAGACGCTTCATACATAGCAAAACTGCTAGCCCAAGACTGGGGATTCTGGTACACAGCCACAACAAACCTCAAGAAACTAAAGAAATTCGTTTCAGAAATAGACAAACTAGGTCCAGAAGCAGAAATAGACCCGAAACTGATTGCAAAAGAAGACAGAAATGAACTGAGTGGAAAAATAGATTTCCTTCTGGAAAGAACAGAAGGGGAACCTAAACCTTTCGGATGGAAAATGAGGGCCAAGGTAGGCACTAAGAAAAAATGGTATAACCCTGTTGAACGCCCGGAAACAGTAGGCGGATTTGGAATATGGGAAGCCATACTCAAAGAAGAAGACTAAAAGCGAAAAGTTAATGAGTATAGTTTTAACGTGTATTCTGGGGTTTGCCGGCCATAGGGCGCGGGATCCACCTGAACCCATTCCGAACTCAGAAGTTAAACTGCGCTCCGTTTCCGGCTGTAGTGTGGTCTTAGGCCACGCGAAACCGGGAAAGCTGGCAGCCCTATTCAATAATTAAATAAAAAATTTGGGGGATAATTACCCAAGATTTATAACTGAGAGTTGACAGTTTTTCCGAAAGGTGAGCGAATTAATGGATACATTAACGGTCATAAACATCCTACAAAGTGAAATATTACAGTGGCCCGGAGGCGACGCCTTCTCTCAGATTCTGAGCATACTATTCTATGCCATCTTTATAGTTTTCATATTTTACGGACAAAGAATTCAAATGTACGTCATGCTCAGAGAAGTTGAGGGCTCACTCCATAAATTGAAATACATAAAAGATGAAGGACGAAAAACCACAATAGAAACAATTAAGGAAATCGGAAAGCCACAGACAGACCCAACAACAAGAGTTGATAGATTTCTGGAATACTTTACATTATTGCCTCAAAGCCTTGACCCAGCGGGCGTAGTTTGGAAACTTGAACACATACTTGACATCAGAGACGCCCGTTTCAAAGACGAAGTAAAATTGATGGCGCCAGCAACAGATGAAACACAAACAAACAATCTGGAAAATACCCTTGAAGCGGCGATGGCGCTGAACTACATTTACAAGATAATACGGCACTTTTATTTGCTTGGCAAGAAAACATTAAGCCTCTACATTATAATGCAGATTCAAATGATATTACCGCTTGTCATGAGAGAAGCAGAAGCCTACGCCAGTGCGTTGAAAGCCTTCGCTTACGGTCAACCAATAGGTGACGGCGCTGGTGCGCTAGTGGGGGCAAAACTCATGTACGGACATGAAAAGAGAAAAGTTCCAAAAGACTGTGTTGTGTCAACCGTGCCAATAGAAGGGCGCACCGCATATGTAGTAAAAGCTGAGGGCCCCGGGGGAAACGTTGGCAAAACAGGAGATGCGATTAAGACAATTATTGAAGAAAATGAAGGAAAAATTGCCATGATAATAATGATTGACGCTGCCATGAAGCTTGAAGGTGAAGAAGTCGGCGAGTTGGCTGAAGGTGTTGGAGCAGCAGTAGGCGGCCCCGGCGTTGACCAGTTTAAAATTGAAGAATCTATTCTAAAATATCGCATTCCAATAAATGCCGTGATAATCAAAGAGGATATTGGAGATGCGGTTTCACCGATGCGCAAAGAGATTTTTGACGCTGCTGATATGGCCATCGAAAGAATAAAACAGGTTGTTCTAGAGAAAACTAAGGAAGGAGATAAATTGATAATTGCTGGAATAGGCAATACAATTGGGATTGGACAGTAGGAGAGGTTCGTGAATGAGTAAAGCATCAACATCTACAACAAGCAAAATCTCGTCATTCGTGCTAATGATAATATTCGTGACTTTGGCTTTGTCGTTGACTGCGCTCATTCTTGCTCTTTACGCGTTTCCCCAAAATCCTGAAGCAGCAGGATATCTACTGTTAATAGGGTTCTTGGGTGTAGGCCTATCTACATATGTGCTACTTCAAACGAGACGCCGAATACTACGTTTAAGAATTGAAGCCACATCAATAACAACCACGATTGAATGCAAGAAATGCGGCTTCAAAAGCTTAAGAGAGTTTCAACGTGGCGACTACATCTTTAAGGAAGTTGAACCATGCCAAAAATGCAACGACAAAATGTTGATAACAGCGATTTTCAGAGAAATTAAGGGAAAAAGAAAAGAAGGATTTCCTTCTTAAGTTAGGACGACACATCCATCTTTAACAATTAGAACTGTGTGTTCTGCCTGAGCCACGGGTTTTCTGCTAACTTCGACGAATATTGGATAGCCCATAAGAACTTTAGATGATAACAGTTCCCTAAAGGCTTCAAGGTAATGCTCATCAGGTACTACATCTTGCAACCAGCGTTCAGCAAAGGGCAAAGTTCTAAAATTCTCCTCAATGTGCTTCAAAAGTTGCTTTGCATGTGGGTTCTTAAGAGAGCGAGACTTGAGGAAACGAAAGATAGTAACTTCTTCACCGTTTTCAACTCTGCCTACAGCGTTTGGAAGAGTCACAAATGGTTCAATAGCATAAACTCCGCCAAGCTTAATTCTTGAAAAAGACATTTGCGCCACATTGGGTATGGAAGTGCCAGCATGTACAAGATACCGTCCAACTTGATGCCCAGTCAAATTTGAAACTGGTTGAAAACCGCGAGATTTTATGATTTTTTCGATTATTGCACCTAGTTTTGATGTGGGCATTCCAGGTTGAATGTTTTCTACTGCTGCTTTCAAGGCTTGTTCCGCTGTTTCTGAAAGGATTTTGTATTCTGGATTAAAACAGACCGTAACTGCTGTGTCTGTTATGTATCCGTCGACATGTACGCCAATGTCGACTTTAACTATGGATTTTTCTGGAATCTTTCTTTTATCATTCGGGGGAGAAGTGTAATGCGCAGCTACTTCGTTTATCGAGACGTTGCATGGAAATGCTGGTTTTCCGCCTCTTTCTCGTATGAGTCCCTCGGCTTTTTCGCAGACCTCGATTATTGGCATATTTTCGCAAACAAGATATCTCATTTCCTCGCGAGTTTCACGGAGAATCTTTCCAGAAAGCCGAAACTTTTCCAGTGTATCTCTGTCATAACCGCTCATCGATGTCACACATTATTTTTTACTAACGCTAATTTAATGTTGTGATTTAAAAGGTTTAATGGCGAAGTGGAATACTAGGTTTAGATAGTACGACTTTGTTTTTTGCTTCAGAAAAGGTGGATGTCTAAAGTTCAGGCGTAGAAACCTTAGGATCAAGAGTGGCAAAATCGTTTCCACCAATGTGAAAAGTCATCTTCGCTTTTTCTAAATTGTATCCATCCGTGAAGGCTTCCTTGACCGAGGAGGCTTTGACTATTTCACCGACAAATACAGTGCGGTCGCCAGTTGTAAACTGACTGTGGAGTTTACATTCTAGGTGGGCTATGCACTCTTTTATTGTTGGTGGCTTCACTTTTCTTGATGGAAATGGCGTAAGATTTGTCTCCTTAAGTCTGTCATGATCCTCGCCACTTCTTCTACCACAGAATAGCGTCGCATCCAGTATCTCCATGCTTGGAATGTTAACGACAAACTCTTTTGCCTCTTCAATAGAAGCATATGAATGCCGTCTAGGAGCGATGCTTATAGCAACCAAAGGCGGATTAACCGACGTAGACATTGCCCACGCCAAAGTAATTAAGTTTGGTTTCCCAGTTTTACCAACACAAGAGACAAGCACCGTGTACACTGGATGAAGAAGCCTCTAGGCTTTTGATAAAATAACATCAACTTTCCCTTTCTCCAACATTTGCAAATCACATCCTAGCGTTTTATGTGGAATTTGTCCACAATATTTCTTGCTTTCTCCCGTTTTTTCTGGTGCTCTGAAAGAAATTCGTTGATTCTTTCTGCTAAATCGGTTTTACATTCGCCGCATAGTGTTTCACCAGCTCTGCATTGTCTTTCTCTTTCAGCGATCTTCTTGTCGTCTTCCTCGAATAGGAAATAGAAGTATTGGAATACGGTGCAGATGTTTGGGTCAGCGCCTGTCGTTCTCTGCTCTGCCGCCGTTCCTTTACCGCCCGTAAAAGCATTCCAAATTTTGCGTTTCACGGTAGCTGGCTGGTCTGTCGTAAATATTGATGTTTCTGGTTCTGAGGCACTCATTTTTCCGCCTATTCCAAGGCCACTGAGAAAACGGCAGTGAATCTGGGCTGGTTTGTAGTATCCGAGTTTCTGAGCGATGTCGCGAGTTATTCGCCAGTATGGATCCTGATCGATGGCTGCCGGGATGAGGGCTGGAACCTTCTCACCAGTCAGTTTCGTATGTATGAAGCATGGCACTGCTTGGATGGCTGGCCAGAAAATCCAGCCGATGTTTGTGCTCTCTTGAAATCCGAACGCAGCCTTTGCAGTTGAGAATGTTATGCGCTTCGCAGCTTCTAACGCTATGTCATAGAGCAAGTCTATGTCTTGCACATCAAAAATTATGTATGTATCCTTTGGTTTGAAGCCTAAAGCAATTAGATCCAAAGAGTTCTCATATGCAAAATGAGTTGTCTCTTCAAGCTTCAGGTCTTCTTCAATGACAAATTTCTCGTCATCTGTCATCTGAAAATAAAGTCTTGTTTTGAATTTATCTTGTAGATATTTCGTGAAGATCCATGGGATGAGGTGACCTATGTGAACCGGACCAGAAGGCCCTCTGCCCGTGTATAGGACAAATTTCACTCCCTTTTCATAGAGATCAAGCGTTGTGTCTAGGTCGCGGTGCGAAAAAAATAGTTTTCTTCGAAGCTGAGGATGAAACTCACCGGTAAGTTTCACTATTCTTTCCAGTAATCCGTCTGTTAGGGGCTGAGTGCCGAACTCGCGAATCAGGCGTTCGTAGTCGACTTTGCCCCTAACTTCCCAAGGAGTTACAACCATTTCATTTCGGTCTTCGTCGGTCAAGCATACTCCACCTCGCGGCTTAGTTCCTAATTTAATTCATGAAAAACGTATTAAGTCTTATGTGGACATAAATTTCAAATACGCTTTTTAATGTTAGAGATCAATCATGTCACTGAAATATGAGTCTCTTAAATTCTCGGAGGAATTGAGAAAAAGGATTAATGCCAACAAGGAGTATCGAGAGAAATCGAAGGGAGTCAATTGGAAAACTTTGTTCGTTGTTAAGGATGTTCCCTTCGCCATAATCTCAACCTATGTGGATGGCGAATTTGTCGAGCGAAAACACGTCCCGGCAAGTGAAATTGAGGAAACCAGAAAGAAGGTGGATTTTACAGTGGAGATCCCGACTTATGACTTGTCAATAGAGGTGGCCACAGGTAGGAAATCATTGGAATCTTTGTTTCTAAGTAGGATGCTGAAGTTGGAAGGGTCTATTTTTAAAGCGATGCAGTATAGAGGCGCAATAGAAGCGGCCGGCAAGATAGCTGCAGAGTTTGTTAGTAAGTCGGCTATTCCGTCGAAAGAGGATTTCATGAAAATGTTGAAGGATCGTGGATTGTTGTAGCCGAGTGAATGTTATCCGTAAAAATGAGTGTGTCCGGGAGGACATAATCCATAAATAGTGTTTGTGCATTTATAATTGCAAGCGGTGAAGTGATGCCCCGCCAATTTTCTTAGAAGGGCATGGTGTTTCTGAACAAAATCTAGCGAAGAACATGCATAGTTTTATTATAACTAGAACAACTACATTACCAAATTTAGTCTGTTCTCTTCGAGAAGGGAAAAACCATGGTTGATCTAAGAGTCAATGAACGTAAGACACTATCGGCATTAGAAAAGTCCGGTGGTAAGACGTCAGTAGAACAGTTGATACACGAAAGCGGATTGCCTGATGCGGCTGTGATGCGAACAGCCTTGACACTGCAAGAGAAGGGTCTCGTAAAAGTCCATGAAGAAAAGAAAACTAGAGCAAAACTCAATGATGAAGGAAAAGCACATGCTAAGAAAGGTTTGCCAGAAAGGCGCTTATTAAGCGCATTAAAAAAACTGAGAGGAAAAGCCTCTTTGGAAAACGTAGCTGAAGAAGCTGATTTAGAAAAGAATTCAATACCTATAGCTTTAGGTTGGATTCAAAAGAAGAAATGGGCAGTTTTAGACACGAAAACGAATACTCTACAAGTGCTAGAGAGGGCGGAAGAAGGAAAAGACGAAAGAATACTGAGACTCCTTAACGAAAAAGGACAGGTAGTTGTTGAAGACCTGAATAAGGAGCAACAAGAAGCTATACAAGTTTTGAAAAGAAGAAAACTGTTGAATATTAAGGGAAAAATCAAGAGAATCTTTGAAATTACTGATGCTGGACTAGCAGCGTTAAGAGAGCGAAAAGAGGCTATCGAGGAAGTAACGCAATTAACGCCAGAGCTTATAATGACAAGAAAATGGCAACGAGTCAAGCTAATAAAATTTGATGTTACCGCTCCCGGCCCGTCAGTCTATCCGGGCAAGATGCATCCGCTTCAGCAGATTATTCAGCGTGCTCGTGAGATTTTTCTAGAATTGGGGTTCACGGAAATTCGCGGACCACTTGTTGAAACTGCGTTTTGGAATTTCGACGCTTTGTTCCAGCCTCAAGACCATCCGGCTAGAGAGATGATGGACACTTTCTATTTGGCTAGTCCTAAGACTGGAAAACTGCCATCGAAGAATATAGTGAATTCTGTCGCGAGTGTGCATGAAAACGGCTGGGTAACAGGCTCTAAGGGTTGGGGTTACGACTGGAGTCATGATGAAGCGAAAAGGCTTGTTTTGCGGACGCACACGACAGCGGAAACGATAAAATATCTTGCGGAGCATAAGAAGCCGCCTATAAAAGTGTTTTCTGTTGACAGGGTTTACAGAAATGAGCAGCTTACCTATAAGAACACAGCCGAATTTCATCAGATCGAAGGCATAGTTGTAGACGAAAACGTGACCCTCAGAGACTTGATGGGAACAATGAAGACTTTCTATACAAAATTTGGATTAAAGAAAACAGAGTTCTGGCCATGCTATTTCCCCTACACTGAACCTTCAGCTCAAGCCATGGTCTACCATCCAAAACTTAAGCGTTGGATTGAACTTTGCGGAATGGGCATATTTAGACCGGAGGTCACTGCTCCCATGGGCATCAAGTGTCCAGTGCTAGCTTGGGGAGGCGGATTGGAGCGCCTTGCCATGATTGAGCTTGGTTTGGACGACATCAGAATGCTTTACGGTAACCGTTTAGAATGGCTCAGGAGGACACCCCTATGCCAGTGATTACGCTTTACAAAGAAAGATTCTCCAAGTTCGTGGGTAGAAAAATCACCATTGAGGACATGACTAAGCATTTGCCTTGGATCGGCTTTGACCTTGAAGAGATAGGCGAAGATTACGTGAAGGTTGAGTACAATCCAAATCGCATCGACTTCTGTAGCTATGCAGGCGTCGCTAGGACTTTGAAAGGATTCATGGGATTAGAAAAAGGATTACCTGCATACGTGACCAAAGAGCCAGAGACCACCCTCATAATAGACAAGGCAGTTGCTAATATCAGGCCTTTCATGCTCGCAGGAGTAGTTCGCAACATAAAATTTGATGACGATTCAATTGTAGAATTGATGGAGATGCAGGAAGACCTACACTGGGGTATCGGCAGAGACAGGAAAAAGGCTTCTATTGGCATCCATAACCTGGATGTTATTAAACCGCCTTTCAAGTTTACGGCAGTCGAGCCTACAAAAGCGAAGTTTGTCCCGTTGGGTAAAAATGAAAAAATGGATTTGAAAGAGATTCTGGAGAAGCACGAAAAGGGCGCAGCATATCGCCATCTCGTAGACTGGGCGCCCAAATACCCATTGTTGATTGACAAAGATGGCGCTGTTCTTTCGATGCCGCCTATAATAAATGGTGAGTTGACGCGAGTAGATGCCAATACAAGAAACCTGTTCTTAGACGTTACGGGCACTAGTTATGATGCTGTTGAAAACAGCTTGAAGGTGCTGTCCGCTGCTTTGGCGGACATGGGCGGCACAATAGAGAAGGTCGCTGTCAAGTATTCGGATCGCACAGTGGTCTCACCGAACTTAAACCCAGAGAAGATGAAGTTGAACGTGAATTACGCAAATAGACTGCTTGGCTTGGAGCTTTCAGACGTTGAAACTGTGAAGTGCTTGCAGAAATGCAGAATGGATGCACGTAAGGTGGGGAAAGGCGTTTTGGAGGTTTCGTTCCCAGCATATAGAATCGACATATTACATGAGGTGGATTTGGTTGAGGAAGTCGGCATAGGCTACGGCTACAATAGGTTGAAGCCCACTATACCAGCGGCCGTAACAGTCGGAGAACAGCATCCGACACATAGGCTCGCGAACAGCACACGACAAATTATGATAGGTTTAGGACTTTTGGAAGTGATGAACTTCACGCTCACTAATGAACGTCTGCATTACAAATTTGTGCGGATGAAACCAGAGAAAACCATCAGGCTTGCTAACCCTGTTTCCACAGAATATTCCATAATGCGTCAAGCATTGCTGCCGGGGCTTTTGAACAATCTGACCGAAAACAAACATGAAAGTTTTCCGCAACGGCTTTTCGAAGTCTCAGATGTTGTAAAAGTCGATAAAAAGCTAGAGGCAATGTGCGAAAGAAGATTGCATGTAGCTGCAGTTTCATCACATTCCATGGCTAACTTCACTGAAGTGAAATCACTTTGCGAAGCCTTGCTTGCCAATCTTGCTTTGAAGAATTGGCAGATTAAGGAAGCCCGACACCCAACTTTCTTGGAAGGCAGATCGGCTGCAGTCTGCATTAAAGACAGGTGTTTAGGTGTTCTGGGCGAAATACATCCGCAAGTTCTAAACAACTTTGGGCTGGAAAATCCCACCGCCGCATTCGAAATAGACTTGGAACTACTAATGAAATAAGGAGACCTTATCTCCCTAAACAATTCTGTATGTTCTAGATAACAAGTCCACAAGCTAGAACTCAATGCTGTCAGAAAGGGCGCGTGCCTTAAACCCTATAATCGCGATTCGGCATAAGTCAATAACACTCCAATATAAGGGACTGGTCTAGTCATTATAGAGACCCTTTTCCGAATAACATTCTGAACGTATTGATAGTAATGTTTAATTTTTCAGAAAACTATTGGCTATTTAGGCGATGATTGCAAACGAGCCTTCTGCGAATCCCACCGAAAAATCCATGCAGACGGACCCAACGGAAGACCGCAAGCCACAAAGGCTTACGTTACTCGTGATGGCGGGTGTACCCAAACATGGGACACGGTGGGCGCGGGCAAAACATCCCATACCGGAGAGAGCTTAGCCTAGAGGAGCGTGTGGCTCCTGCTGTGAAGTTAAGTGATAGGTCAAGTGGGAAACAATAGCCCGCGAAACAACTTTTAAGTCTCACCTCAACATAGAACGGTAGAATACAGGGCTTAAGACCGGCGGGGAACAGTTTGGACATAGAAACAAAGATGGAATTAATCAAAAGACCGCCACTGGAGGAGATTCTAGTAGAGGAGGAATTGAGGCAACTCTTAGAAACTAACGAGCACCCGGGGCATTATCAGGGTTTTGAAATTTCTGGTCTGCTACACTTAGGAAATTTTATCATTTCCGGCTTCAAAATAAACGACTTTCTGAAAACGGGAATACAATGTCAAGCCTACCTTGCAGATTGGCACAGTTTCATCAACAACAAGTTTGGCGGCGACTGGGACAAAATCTTGTCAGCAACGAAATATTATGAGAAGGCATTCAAATTCTTCTGTCGAGGAGTAAAAGTTGTGGTGGGTTCTGGATTATATCACAATAATGACGATTATTGGAGAAAATTGTTAAGATTTTCCAAACACATGACCCTCAGCAGAAGCTTAAGGTGTATGACAATAATGGGCAGAAGCGAAAACGAGAAACTAGACTTGTCGCAGTATTTCTACGCTCCAATGCAAGGAGTCGACATAAAAGAAATAGGTGCAGACATACCCCACGGCGGCATGGATCAAAGAAAAGCACACGTCCTAGCCAGAGAAATCTTTCCAAAAATGGGCTGGCAAAAGCCCGTTGCAGTCCATCATCACATATTGATGGGTATAGCAGAGCCGATCAAACTCGAATCAAAGGATAAATTGGAACAAGTCATTGCAAGCAAAATGAGCAAATCAAAACCATGGACCGCCATATTCATCCATGACACGCAGAAACAAATAAAAGAAAAAATGAGAAAGGCATGGTGCCCCGAGAAACTTGTAGAAATGAACCCAGTGCTAGAAATCGTCAAATACGTTGTGTTCCATGAAAACAAAACATTCAAAATAGACCGTCCGGCAAAATTCGGCGGACCAATCGAATTCCAAAATTATCAAGAATTAGAGAAAGCCTACGCAGGCGGCGGTCTACACCCGCAAGACTTGAAAAATGCAGTGGCAGAAGAGATATCCAAAATTCTCGAGCCTGTAAGAAGATATTTTGAAACGGATAAAGAAGCAAAAGAATGCTTAGAAACCGTGAAAAAAGCTCAAGTGACAAGGTAAAAAATCTTGTCGACACACCTTAAGGAAAAGGAAGAGAAAATTCTACAAGTTTTGGAATTCCTAGCAAAAGAAACTGCAAAGGGAACACCCATAATTGTGGAAGGCAAGAAAGACGTTGAGACTTTAAGGGATTTGGCTGTTGAAGGGAAGATAATCACTGCAAAAACTGGCGGGAAGTCTCTCCTAGACGTAATTTCTGAGATAGAAAAAACTAACGCCAGTGAGGTGATCCTGCTATTTGATTTCGACAGACGAGGAAAGGAATGGACAAAGCGCCTGAAACAACAACTGGAAAGAGCAAGAATAAAAGCAAACGTGAGATTTTGGCTGGAACTCCTGAGCCTTGTCGGTAGAGAAGTCAAAGACGTTGAAGGTTTAACCACCTACATGGAAACCTTAAAGAGTAAGATTTGTAATTCATAAGCCTAATATATAGTAAACGTTAAGATGTAATCTCGTGATTAAAAAGCACGATTCATCCGTCACGTGATTGAAACTAACCTTAACTAATCAAAATTGGAGGTGTACGCTTACGGGTTCATCACAGACGTTTACCATAAAGTATGTAATAGAAGCCAAATTCGAAATAGAAGGAGTAGTAGAAAAACCAGACGTTATAGGAGCAGTTTTTGGCCAGACAGAAGGTCTGTTCGGACCAGAACTCGACCTCAGGGAACTGCAGAAATCTGGCAGAATTGGAAGAATAGAAATCGAACTGCATTCTAAACAAGACAAAACCACAGGCACAATAACAATTCCAACAAGTCTCGACAGGGTTTCCACAGCTTTACTCGCTGCAAGCATAGAAAGCATAAACAGAGTTGGACCGTGCGCCGCAAAAGTGACACTTGAAAAAATCGCAGACATCAGAGAAGCCCGAAGAAAAGTGATAATCGACAGAGCCAAAGACATTCTCCACAAATGGACGATAGAATCCATGCCCTCAGTAGACGAAGTCTTCAAAGAAGTTGCAGAAACACTCAAAGTCGCAAAAGTCGAAAAATACGGCTCAGAAGAACTATCTGCGGGACCAGAAATTACGAGCTCCAAAGAAATAATTGTTGTCGAAGGAAGAGCAGATGTAATAAACCTGATGCGTTGCGGACTACTTAACATCATAGCATTAGAAGGTGCCAAGGTTCCAGAAACAATAAAAAAGCTATGCAAAGAAAAAGAAACAACAGCCTTTCTAGACGGAGACAGAGGTGGAGACCTGATCCTAAAAGAGCTATTGCAAGTCACAGACGTAAAACACATCGCAAGAGCACCACGCGGAAAGGAAGTTGAAGAGCTAAATTGCAAAGAAATATTTGAAGCACTAGAGACAAGGGTTCCGGTCGAAGAATTATCCAAGCCGAAAAGAGAAAAGCAGAAAATAGAGGTTCCAAAAGAAATCTTTCAAGCAGCAAAGGGATTAGAGGGCTCATTCGAGGCTGTTCTCCTCAACGAAAAGCTAGAGCAAATAGAGCGTTTGCCAGTAAACCAGTTGGCTGAAAAACTCCAACAAGTAGAAGGAGTGGACACTGTTGTCTTTGACGGCATCATAACACAAAGAATAGTGGATGTGGCAAGTGAGAAACAAATAAAGAACATAGTTGCCTCACGTGTGTCAGACGCTGTCAAACCACCACTGAACGTGCAATTATTGACTTTCCCAGACATTGCAGAGAGCTAGGTTCCGAAAAAGTCTGTGAGTTTTCTAGTTTCAGCTTCTTCCAACTTCGATGCTAGCAATTGTTCCTCAGTCACGCCAAAGCTTTCGAGAATTCTGGTAGCGGCTGGCAAAACCTGCTTGGACACGTAGTATTCTATGTCAACTTCATCGTAAGTAGCGAACATATAGGGTTTGACTCTTTCATACAGACGCCCTGTTCCAACAATCACCACGAAACCTACTTTGTCGCCCACTGTTAGACTCCACCCTTTCGCCCTCAGCATTTTTGCCGCCTCTACATGTGACGCTTTAATTTGATAGTCCTCCACTGGTTTAGTCAGCGTCTTCCAAATAATCAGGTCGCGATAGGCAACACGCTTTTGTCTAATTTCAGAGATAAACTCCTGCACAAACTTGGCGGCTTTCTTTGGGGATTGCTCCCTTAAAACAATCTCTAAGACCTTCTCCTGTACTTTCTTGGCTACGGCCGCCCAATCTCCACGGATGACTTCCAAACCAACGATGTCAAGCCGTCCATCAGACAGAAGCCCAGCGTAGCGTTTTTTGGCTTCTGTAAAGAAAATTCGCACATAAATCTTGTCTGGTCTGATTTCTAAACCCAGTTTTTCCTCAATTTCCCTGGATAATTTTTCGATTTTGTCCGCTTCATACTTAACAAATATGCTATCTGTGTCGCCGTAAACAACGCTCAAGCCTTCATTTTTGACCATTTCTATCGCGTTGAGAATAGTGTGCCTTCCCCAAGCGGTTGCTGCTTCTGCGACCGGCTTGATGTACCATCTTGCGCCTGTCCATCCAGCATATCCGTAAGATGCGTTGGTTATCACTTTGACAGCCTTTTGTCGAGCGTCCAAAACACGATAATCAGCACTATCAGGAGACATGGTCTTCATTTTTGACCGAATCTCATCACGTACCTTAATGAGATAAGATAAGACTTCCTTATAGAACCCTGCAGGTTCTTTTCTGAATCTATGTTTGACTTCTGGGGCTTCATAGACTTCACACGGTTGTGTAGACTCTTTCGGCGGCACGTACGTATCAGGAGAAAGGTTGTAGGTTATCATTATGTTCGGATACATAGACTTGAAATCTAAAACTGCAACATTCTCATGTACCCCAGACTCTGGATTAAGCACTATGGCCCCTGCGTATGGTCTGTATGGTTGTTCGATTCTTTTGGGTACAAGTTCACCGATTTTTTGGGCATGCTTGATCAAGAACCACTCAACTCTAAAGCCGACAGCTGCTGTTCCAACATGATCAAGTGGCAAGCCCACAAGATTCGACAGTTGCATGGCGAAATCCAAAACCGCCTCAACAACGCCCATAACGCAACGGGTGTTATCCATGGAAAACTTTTTTAGAATTTCACGATTTTCTTTGTCATCCCAATAATCTGCAAATTCCACATCTTCAACTATTTTGCGATTTTTAAGTTTCATAACACCCAGATAATCTGCAAGATTCCCCAAGTTCTTGACCTTGACCTCAGGAAACTCGTCCGCAAAGTCGAAGAGGTCCATGTTTGCCCTTCCGGTTATTGAAACGTGACCGTAAACACTCGTGTGAGGCTCGGTTTCCACCCTGTCAATAGATAATCGTAATCCAAGTGTCTTGCACCTTTCGTTGAGATAGGACCAGTCTTGCTCGTTTACGCCATATCCTACAATAATGTCTGGCTCGAAGTTTCGAACGTAGTTCATAAAAGCTTCTATGATGGGCTTGTCGTTTTTGTTTTCATCAACCAAAAACTGTTTTTCTTCGCCGTGATTGGTTGCGACCGAGATGATAATTACTGGGTTTCTGTCAGGCTTTGGTGAACCTTCTCTGCTGTAGCATATTGTCGAAAAGCCCAGGACTCTCAGTTGTGGAGCTTCAGCTTTTTCGAGAAGTCTTGGAAAAGATTTTGCTTCAAAGACTTTGTCAACTTGAACACCTAACATGTTCGCCTCTTCAGTCACGTCTATCTCGTGCCACCCACAAGGAACAACCTTGTTGTCGATTAGGTAGCGCATGGAATATCGAATGTCATCTTCGAGGCAGTCTTTTACTCCTTCGAGCTTTCGAAGAACCTTCGCGCATTTCGATATTTCATTCGGGTCCTTGCAGTGAACTTTCACGGTTTTTACTTGTTTTCCAAAAAACTTGCATTCAACAACCTCAAGCTTCGCAACAAATGGACAGTGCTTTCTGATTTCCTCAACAAATTCCGCTGGATCCACATCATCTTCAACTAAAGCATAGAAATAAGGAAGAAAGTTTCTATCAATAATAAGCACTCTTTTTCCCGAACTGTCAATGCCCCAAAGCCAGATCTCAGACGCATTATTCTTAATCTCATAATTGATGTCCAAAAGCCAAAACGTAATCCTCATGACATACGCCTTTTTTCCAAACAATAAATAGTGGAGAAAAAGCCACTTTTAACACTTTTTAATAGTTCTTTTCGCGTGTTAATAGTGGTTTTCATTTTCGTTTCCTGAAGAGTTTTTTGTTAAGGAAAAAAGTCCTATTAACAAAAGCAGGATTTTGTTATGTAAATGTATGTAGTGGAAAAAGAAGCTCTAAAGCAGCTAATTGAAGATGGTCTGGAAACTATGGCAAAGGCAGAAGAGAGATTCAATAGACTGGAAGAACGCTCGAAGAGAAAGCACCGAGGAACTGGGACATAGCGCACGCTCTCTGGAACGCCGATGTTTCCAAAAAAGAAAAGCCATTTAAGATGGAATTGTTAGTCAGGGGTTATGAAATTCCTAATAGCATCCCTCCTTACGGAATCAAATACTTTCTGTCCAGAAAAAAACACTCTTGAACATTTTCAAATAATAAGAGGTCAAGAGATTATCAAGCAAATTAGAGGAACAAAAGGCAGTTTCATAGCTGGGGTGATTAATACTGCTGACAAACTGGGTGTAGAATTACTACCTACGATTGTTGCCTATGCTAATCCATTTGGTCCTATAACCAAGGAAGCTTTTGACTTCTTCCTAAATGGAATATTATCTCATTTAGACAACCACAAAGATATTGACGGAATAGCATTGTGTCTTCATGGAGGAATAGTGGCAGAACACATTTTTGACCCTGAGGTTGAATTAGTATTAGAAATTAGGAGAAAAGTTGGTAAGAAAACCCCGATTGTTTGTACCTTGGATATGCATGCGAATATTAGTTCAAGACTAATTGCTATTGTAAATGCCATTTTCGGCAATAATGAAAACCCACACTTGGATTCTTATGAAAGAGGAGTAGAAGCGACAGAAGTATTATACAAAATTGCAAAGGGTGAATTAGAACCGGTAATGGCGGTTGAGAAACCCGGAATACTCCCACCAACATTGTATATGAACCCACCCAAATCAGGACCGTTGGTTGAAATATTCAATGAGGTTTTTGAAAGAGAAAAAGATTCGAGGATAATTAATATCAATATTGCTGTTGGATTTCCTTGGGCGGATATTCCACATGCTGGGATGAGCGTGATAGTTGTAGCTGATAAAGAGAAAAAGCTAGCAGAAGAGGTCGCTCAAGAGTTTTCTGAAAAACTTTGGAAAAAGAGACATGAATTTATTCCAAAATTGCCTTCAACAGAGGAAGCTGTTGAAGAAGCATTATCCATTGAAGGAGGCCCTGTAATCCTAGCGGACGTAGCTGATAATCCTGGAGATGGAACTACCCAAGATTCGACTGAGATACTCCACGCATTATTGAAGAAGGGAGTAAAAGATGCGGCTATTGCTGTTATAAGGGATCCAGAAGCAGTAAAGAAATGTATTGCCACGGGAGTTAGAAATGAAGTAGAACTCAGTTTAGGTGGGAAAGATCCCAGAACTTCTGGAGAACCTATTCAACTAGTTGGTAAAATTAAGACAATTTCTGATGGGCTATTCGTTACGAGGGGCCCCTTGTATGGCGGTGCGCAAGTGGATATGGGTAGAACAGTTGTGGTGGAAACGCATGGGATAGAAATTATTATTACTGAAGAAACTTGTAATCCAGTCGACCCAGAAATTTTCCGAAGAAATGGGATCAGGCCTTCTAGAAAAAAGATTCTTGTGATCAAAACCTTCAAAATGCACAGTGAACCGAACTATAGATCTTTTGCCAAAAAGTTTATAGAAGTAGATGCTCTCGGACAGGCAACTATTGATTTAAAACGACTTAAATGGAAAAACATTCCCAGACCATTATTTCCAATTGATGATGATTAGAAACTGTCTTCTTTCAATTGTTCGCGCTAAAACTTTAGTGTGTTTCTGATTCCACTATTGTGCACCACTATTCTAGAAACTAGGACACCAACCCTACTAGCAAGACGAGAAAGCAGATAAACAAACCGATTACCACTCGCGCTTCAAAGACAGAATAATTTAATGGAGTGTTTAAAGGCATAAGCGAGATTCAACATAATTTACCGAAAGAGTTTTGGGTTCTTGAACTACACTTTGCTTTGAGTGTCATTGGTAACAAACGAACAAATATATACTATAGCGGTTCTGGGCATAATCTCGCTAGTCACCTTTTTTCTCATAATCTTGGATGCTTCAAAGCGAAAGCGTTTTGGTGACTTTTTGTTCTCCAATTATACCAGCTCTGTAATTAGGATATTCATGCAGAGGAAATAGTACGAGCTAGCAATAAGCAAGCCTAACGCTACGCCACGAGACGTGTCATATCTGCCAACATCTACATATAAAGGTAGAATTTCGATAGAAGTAACCAGTAATACAAGAAAAAAATCAGGCACAGAACTCCAAATACCAAATTCTTGGTGGCTTTTTTCTTAAGATAATTGCCCACAGGTTTCAGCAATCTCATCGGAGACAGCCCTGCAAACAATGTCAGCTCTAGCTGTTCATAACGTTATGCAGCGCACGCCACATTTGAATTCCAAAAAAAAGAAGGGTTTGCGTGGGTTCAAGTGGAGGCATCTCCACTTTGACCGAGGTTACCTCACTCCGGCTATAATTTCCTGATTTCACTCACTTTTCAACAAAGAAAGCAGCATAAACATAAGTTGGGAAATTTGCATTATTTCCCAATTTTAGCCAAATGTTTTTGTTTCTTTTTTTTGTTCTTTTTTTCTAATGAAGGCATACACTAATCTCCACGAAGCAATACTTACTTTTATGCGCCTTTACTTCTTTAAGCGTTTCTCTTTGCGTTTCCTTCTTTTCTCCTCTCTCTCCTTCTTGGTCATTGGCTTGTCTTTGGCACTTCTCATACCCAATTCAATCACCACATAGAGATAGTCAGAATAGAGAATTAAATTTAATCACAAACAGGCGTTATTTTATCTTCTTAGTCTTTTCTCAATTTATACACTTAAAAAAGAAAAAGGGAGTTTGTGCAGGAGATGTCTCCACTTTTGTTTTTAACACTTTTTAATAGGTGAGAATTGATTAGTAATTGCTATGCATTAATGGAAGAGGCAAATAGATTTTGAAAATCTTGGGAAAGAATTTGAAGAAAGGCTTTGTGAAGGTTGTTCCTGAAGTGTTTGATGATTTTTGGCACTTATACAATATTATCTATTATGATGACGCGGTTTACGCGTACACAACGCGTGAAATAAAGCCTGATGGAAAATATGCGAGACCCAAACGTGGAGAAAGAGTTCCAGTTTTTCTAGGAGTCAGAGTTGAAAAGGTCACTTGGGACAAGCTTTTGGGTAAGTTAAGAATTCACGGAACAATTTGCGAAGCGCCAGAAATAGTCCCGACAGGTGCACATCACACGCTTAATGTCACCCTAAACACGCCGCTAACAATCGTAAAGAAGGAATGGACTAAACATAACCTGGAAAGACTAAGAAGGGCCAGCAAAACATCAGAAAAACCAATAATAATAGTTGCCATAGACGACGAGGGCTATGCAATAGCCACTACGGCCCAGTATGGAATTGAAGTGAAAATTGAGGAAAGAATGAAGCTTCCTGGTAAGCTTGAAGCCGAAAAAAGAAGCGCCGCCACAAGAGAATATTTCAGAAAAACGTCGAATAGTTTACGCCAAATTTGGTCCGTGGCACAGAGACCTATAGTAATAATCGGTGTAGGCTTTGTCAAGAATAATTTTGTTAAGTTCTTAAGAAATGAAGCAACAGACATTGCCAAATCGGTTGTAGACGTAAAAAGCGTCAACAACGGTGGGGTCGCAGGAATATATGAAGCGTTACGTTCAGGTGTTCTTCTAAGAGCCATGAAGCAGCTGCGAATTTTTGAGGAGACAGAAATCATGGAAGAGATTTTGAGAAGACTTGGAAAAGGAGAGACGAATGTTACTTATGGAATTGAAGAGGTTGAAAAGTCGGTGAAGTTGGGGGCTGTTGAAAAACTTGTTTTGGCGGACACAATGTTGCGTGAAGCTCCAGATGAGAAGCGGTTGCTTCTTGAAAGCTTAATGAAACATGCAGAGCAGAAGAACGG
>JAOULW010000027.1 GCA_029881805.1 Candidatus Bathyarchaeota archaeon | reverse complement strand
GAACATGAAGCTGGTGCTAAACTAATTGCTTTGGGAGGAGTAGCTGCTCTACTGCGTTTTTCGTTGCCTTAACCTAAACAGTTTTTAGTCGTCTGCGAACTGCCGGATTTTGATCTGCAAGTCTCTTCAAAGCTAACTCGAAGGTTTCATTGCTCAAAAGCTCTTTTTCAAGGAAAACGCCAGTCCTCCCAATTTTGTCCCTTCTTAGGAGGGCGTGGACGCGGTTCGAAACGGTTTCAGCAGATATTCCCAGCAGTTTTGCAGCTTGTTCTTCACGCCCGACTATTGCGCTCTCTCTGTGTCCTTTGTTGTTGGGTTCAATCAGCATTAAACGTTTGTCTACCCCACAAACTCGCAAGTCGTTCCTCAAATTTTCAAGGGTGGCTTCACCGCCGAATTTATAAAATTCTCTTTCCACTTTACGCATCTTCATCAGCGGGAATGAGACGCTTGTGTTTTCGCCTATTTCTACGTATGCTTTCATAGCGTATGTTGGAGTGGCTTGCACGATTAGACGTCTGTTGATTCGTGTGTGCGTTTTTTCTAAAGCGGTCTCTATCGTGAAAGAGGATATTTGGTAGGGTATGAAAACGTCTATGTCGCTTCTCATGCTGACGTCTCCTCTGGCTATGCTACCATGAACTATAGCTTCTAAGTGAGCGTCTTCTAGTGCCTCCATTATCTGCATAGTTGTCTGCCTAAACCTTTTAAGCAGAGCCCAACGCTTATCACCGTAAGCCACTTCTCTGTACTCGAAACGTATCAAAGGTTTCTTCGCCATCGCCTTGCCTCTTTCAACAAAATATCGCATTTAGTTTATTTTAGCACTTCGTAAGCAAATAGTTTCATAAACTGAAAAATGGAATTCTCGACATAAATATGCGGAAGTCTTTACTTTCTACTTTGACGATTATGGAATTGATTAGTGATGGGATTTCCATGAAAACTAGTGTCGAAATCTGCAGTGCCTGCAAGCGTCGAGAAGCGTTTTTCTTCAGGCTATACTCTGGAGAGAGACTTTGCAGAAAATGTTTCGCCGAATCCATCGAGGAAAAGGTTAGAGCATCGATTGCCAAGTATCAAATGCTCGAGTTTGATGATAGGACAGCGATAGCAGTTTCTGGTGGGAAGGACAGCGTCAGTCTACTGCATATTTTGGCTAGATTGGAGCGGAATTACCCGAAAGCGTCGCTTGTGGCTGTCACCGTTGATGAAGGAATCAGAGGATATCGAGATGAAGCCTTGAAAATTGCTGCTGAAAACTGTGAGAAGCTCGGCATAAAACACCACATAGTGTCTTTCAAAGGACTTTATGGATTTACACTTGACGAGATTGTCAAACGTGTTAAACAGAAAGGCAGGGACAGACTGACCCCTTGCGCATATTGCGGTGTTCTACGCAGAAAGGCGCTAAATATGGCTGCGAGAAAGGTCAAAGCGAATAAGCTTGCAACAGCTCACACGCTGGATGATGAAGTACAGACCGTTCTATTGAACATTTTTCATGGTGACGTTTTGCGTATAGCCAGAGAAAAGCCCATCACAGATGACGTTCATCCGAAACTTGTACGGAGAATAAAGCCTTTCTGCGAAATTCCAGAAAAGGAAACTGCTTTGTATGCTTACATCAAAAAAATAAAGTTTCAAAATATCCCGTGTACGTATGCATCAGAAGCACTCCGAAACGACATCCGTATAATGCTCAACAGATTTGAAGAAAAGCATGCTGGAATGAAATTCACCATTTTTAAATCGATGGAAAAGATAAGACCTGCTTTAGAAGGGCTTGCCGACAAAGAAGGATTAAGAGAATGTGCCGAATGTGGAGAGCCGACAACCGATAAAGTGTGTAAGACGTGCCAAATGCTTAGTCAGATCGTTTAGGAAACCGATATTGATATAAAGAGGAATAATTGAGAACAAAAGGCAATGAACGATTTAATTGTCATTTTGGTTTCAGTAACGACGGTCAGTTTAATATCGTTGACAGGAATTGTTTTCATAAATTTGAAAGAAGGTTTGATAAAACGAGTTTTAATGGGTTTGGTGGGCTTGTCTTCGGGCACGCTTTTGGGCGGAGCGTTTATTCACTTACTGCCAGAGGCGTACGAGACGAATCAAATAACTGCATTCTATTATGTTATTGCTGGTATTGTTGCTTTTTTTGTCACGGAAAAATTTCTTTATTGGCGACATTGTCACGAAGAAGAATGCCCAGTTCACATGTTCGTCTACCTAAATCTGTTAGGGGATGGAATTCACAATTTCATTGACGGCATGATAATCGCAGCAGCGTATGTTCTTGCAGGCGGCAACTATCAACTGGGATTTGCCACAACTTTAGCCGTAATTTTCCACGAAATACCGCAAGAGATAGGAGATTTCGGTGTTTTAATCTACGGAGGGCTAACCAAAAAGAAAGCCTTGACCTACAATTTCATTTCAGCCCTCACCGCAATTTTCGGCGCCATCTTGGGCTATTTCTTATCATACGTCCAGGGTATATCAGCGTTTCTGATTCCATTCGCAGCCGGCGGATTCATTTACATCGCAGCAACAGATCTCATGCCGGAGATGCACAAGAAATTCCAGCCGAGCGATTCTGTGGTTCAGCTTATCGTTATTTTGTTAGGCGTCGGGTTGATGGCTTATCTTAAAACTGCTTTTGGCGGTTAGCGCGATTCCGTTTCAGCACCGCGTCGGTTTTCAGCTTACGCAAGATTGCTGAGGCTTCATATGCGTTTTTGGCTGAAGCCGCTTTCTTTGCTTTCTGTACGGCGATTTTGAAACCACAGTATGGACATGCCTTTGTTTTCTGTTCAGCCTTAGCCAGTAAGAATCCGCCGCATTTACTGCACACGACTACTAGGACAGACGCTATGTTTTGCACCACCCAAAACCTTTTCCACACACAACTAAATAACGCTTAATGCAAGAGGGGCATAAATGAGTAGCGAAGAAAAGGAGAAGCCAAAATCACTATTGGACTTGGTGCAGAATGCAATACGATATTTTAGGAAGGAAGGTTACAAAATTGAAAAGAACGAGACAACGCTTGAAGGCTTCAGCGGAATCTCCAGAAAATTTGACCTCATAATTCAGAAAGGACGCACAACGCATGGAGTTTGGATAAAAGACTGGGACAGAACCATAGGCGTGAACATTGTGATAAATCTAGATAAGGCTTCTGAGGACGTTGGCTTATCGAATCCAATTTTGATAGGAGAAAAATTCAGCGATCACGCAAAGTCTTATGCGAACAGAAGAAAAATCACGCTATTAACGAAAAGGCATATAGCGCTAAGCCTAAGATAGGCTAGCTCAAATTTTTAGAAAATCGTCCAACAAGCCTTCAGCTTCTAACTTACCCAGCCAATCTACAACACCTACAAAGCACTTTTTATTGCGGTTTAATATCGAAAGAATGTCATCAACAACTTCTTCCAGGCTTTTTCCAGAAGCATCTAGCTCGCAGACCTTTCCCTCTCCATGAACATTTAAAGCATCAATCAAGCAAACATCCAAGATTTCTGAAGCCAAGTTCTCCCACAGCTTTTGACCAGAAAATCCGCCCTGCTCCATGAATTTTCGCAATTCAACTGGGTTGCGCCTCAAAACAAAGACGAACGTGACCAACGTTTCGGGAACAACATCAACAGCATAATGCCCATCAACGATTACGTCTTTCCCATCACAGTCTTCAACGATTTCGTTGATTCTTTGTTTCACACGATTTTCATCGACAATTATCGAGTCTCGCTTTTTGTCTTTGCCCAGGATTAGGTTTTCGCGTGTGGCTAGTTCGGTTAGATTCAAGTACAAAGCGTCAAGTTTAGAAGTGAGCAGGCGCGCAACTGAGGTTTTTCCAACGCAAGGAGTTCCAGTAATTAGGATAATTCGCTTTGACATGCCTTGGCCACTTATTAGCATCAGTAAAGGGACCTGTCACAAATAAGGTTTGCAAAATTCTTATTGCCTACTTTTGCGCAGTTAATCTTGGGCTGGCGAGTTGGTGTGTGGCTTTCGAGCCTTACGCGATAGGCTTGAGGAAACTCCGCCCACATGTAGAATTGCAACATCCGCAAGGGTGTAAGGTGAGAGCCTTGGCTCCGGAGCAGAAACGAAACGTCCATTCAGCAAGAGCCGATGATACATGCTAAGTTGTTGAGAATGCTGGGTGCGAAGCGGTGAAACGGCCGTCCTGCAAGTGGAAAGGGCAAACAGACGCCTGTGAGGAATCTACCTAAGGCGCGGGTAGCCCGATTAGCCGAATGCCACAAAGAACAAAAGGCGGGTTACGACCAACACACCAGCCCAAAGACCATGCTTTTTTCCGTACACCACAAGAGCAGGACTCCAAAGTGCTTAACGTCTTAATCCAGATGAAAAAAGACAACAAAAGCAATTACACAATAAACTTCACCCGAAAAGCACTAGGTTTCCTAGGCAAACACACTAGCCTAGCAGAACCAGAAGCTGTAAAACTGTTCATAGCTGAACTCGAAGCCTCAGACGGCTACAAAAGAAATCTCTGTATAGCCTACAACAAATATGCAAAGTTATATGGCATCAAATGGAACATGCCAATATATCGACAACCAGCAAAAAATATCTCTCTGCCAACCAGAGAAAAGATACAAATGCTAATCGCTAGTGCGGGACAACTACTTTCAATGAAGTTAACGCTAAGTATGGAAACTGGATTAAGACCGATAGAACTCACAAGACTCAAAGTCAAAGATTTAGACCTTGAACACAGAACTGTGAACCCAACCACAGCCAAGAAAGGCAACGCAAGAACTATCCCAATGTCGCAAAGCTTAACGCAGAAACTACAAGAACACATCAGAAAGGAACATTTGACGCCAAACGACTTACTGTTCGAAGGAACAGACGCAGACCACTATGGCAAACAATACCGCCAAATGCGCAACGCATTAGCCGAAAAGCTGAAAGACGCATCAATACGACAGATACGATTCTATGACCTAAGACACTATTTCTGCACCAAGAAACTACACGACATTGGAAATCCCTATACGGTGATGGTTCTGATGGGGCACACAAAACTTGAAACGACCCAACGCTATATGCACCTATTAAACCTCAACGATGATGAATGGACTGTTGACGGAGCTACCACCGTTGAACAAGCCAAAAAACTCTTAGAAGCAGGATTCCAATACCAAACAACAATCGAAGGAGTACAACTATTCAGAAAAAGAAAATGAAAAACAAACAACCCCCTTTTTTCGATTCAACAACTTGCAGAATTTCTATCTTACGCATACCCATCAGCATGCGAATGCGACCTTTCTGTTCAAATGTTAACAGTTTTCTCTTGACGAATAATATTCCATCAAATAAAAAGCCGTCGCACTGAAATACAAGGCTAACCCTAAGATGAAATATCTGCTCAGAATTACAAGAGGAAAATCAGCTGAGAGCAGTATTGCATAAATAACATAGCAGACAAGAGCTTCGACCAGATATGGTAAAACGTATTCGACTCTATTTATTAACGAAGCATTTTGAAATGCTTGCCTCTTTGACCTTATTTTCTCTTTGAATGAATCTACTCCAATAGTCCTATATTCAACGATATTTTGAAAATTATGAGCGGCGGCTAAGCCTTTAACTATTAAGACAACCAAACCAATTAAAAAGAATGGATAATATAGCCTAAGAGAATCGATAATACCGAATACGATAACTAGAATAGCTTCGAGGAAGAGTGTTCTTCTGTAACCGTGTTTCTTAACACCATTTCTAACACGTTTATTTGCCTCAAATTCCACTCCTAAATCTCTTATGAAAATGTAAGTGGTGTAATTATCTAGGAGACTACCTAATGAGGAAAGAGATATACTAATAGATAACAAAGTGAAGTCCATCAACTTACAGCTTCCTCTTAACTGAATATATGACCAAACATAAAAAATCGTTGTGTTCTAGGTGTATTTAGCAGATAGGCATGGGTTAGAATTCATGAAACTTGTAACTATTCAGAAAAAGAAAAAACCCCATCTTTTAACTAAACCGAATCCGTGAGGCTTTTCGCCTCACTATGCCCACGTTCCGCACAATGCCGATGCAAATACAACCACAGACACTATGAAATAAGCAACTGACCTCATAGAAAAAGAATTTGAATACATCAACCTAAATAAACGGTACAAAACTATTTAGAAAACGCAAAATAGTCCTCTTTTTCTATCATTCGGAGCGACTTTCTTACGAATCTTATTACGAACCAAGAAGTAGACGAATTAGGATGTGCGTGGACAGCGTGTATTTAGGATGGAAAACTTTGCCCAGCTGATGGTTTTGATAAGCAAAGACTGCGTCTGTGTCTTCTGACTATTCAAAAAAGGATTTATAATCGTTGAGCTTCAGTTAAATTAGGGTTAGCAAATGGAGAGTTCTAGAATAGTAAAGCAAGACATGAAAGCAGCTTTGTCAGCTGCTCAAAATGATGATTTTGAAGAGATGAATATATATTCTAACAGGATTATGACAAATGCAATTTTTGACGAAAATTCCAACTTTGCTTTGCTTGGTTTCTTTTTCAAAGAAATCGCCAGAACATGCGGAAGTGTAAAAACGAATAGAGATACCACTGCATATGCAACTGCAAAATCAATTGCTACGAGTTACATAGAATCGGTAGACATAGAGAGCAAAAGCGAGCAATTATGGTCTAACTATGTCGAGTTCTATAACAAAATCCGCAAGTACGAACAGAATGAACATGAAAACAAGAGCTACGAAGATGACCTCTCGTTTACAAATGCGAGTCTTAACTGGTTAGTGGAATTGATAAACAAGGATAGGAAACTGCTATTTAAGCCTGAGAATCGGCTTATTACAGGCATCTTAACAGAGATGGAGCGTATTGCCCGCGTGCATGGAGCACAGATACGCGAGATCTGCCTGATCTCCTTGTTTAGAGCACTGAATCTCTATTCAAGCTATCTCGACTATTTTGACAAGGATTATCGAAATGAAATCATTGAGAACTCTGTTCTTCCATACCTTGACTCAATAAAGGCTGCTGCTCAAAACGAGAAAATTGACTTTGATCCAATTACACAGCTTTTGGCTAAAATTATTTTCGACTGGCGAGTTTGTTATATTCGATTTATGGAGCGCCCAAGAATTGTTCCAATTGGAGAGCGAAAGGTTGCAGTAAGTGAAGAAACAAAGAAAAGGCTGTCCGAAAGTGTCGAAAAAGCCTTGCAAAAGGAAGTGAAGTAAGTGTCTAATTTGATTGACGAGTTGACAGCTGAAATACAAACCTCAAATTCAAGTTATTCGTCAGAGGAAATAGCTAATCAAATAGTTTCTCTCGTCGAAAACGACATTCTACCTTCAGCCATTGATAGAATTCGATTGCCAAGACTCCCGTCTCCGATCGATTTAAGAAGAGAGCATTTCAAGATAGAACGCCGTCGTGGCAAAAAAGATGTCGATGAATTAGAGAACAGGGTCAAGTTTGTCCAAGAATTAGGAAAATTGAAACGCGATTATTATTTTTCTGATCTTACATCCGTAAGCTTTCAAGCAGTTGACGCAAAAGACTTCAGCCAAAAACCGTTTTTTTACGACACCAAATATTTGGAGAGAAAGAAAGATCGAAAATTGACTGAAACTGAAGTAATATTGCCAAAATTGGAACCGAAATCATTTTCAGATGTTTCTGAAAGGGAAGTAGAAAAACCTCATGAGCTTGTTACCATTGATTTAGGTGTTTCAAAAAAAATATTCTCTGACCCCAATTTTGAGAGAGCGATTGCGAGTGTAGAATCCAGAATCAGAGAAAAGTTCAGAAATGTTCCAGATATCTCCTTCAACATCTCATTGAGACAGGGCATAGATGAGTATACTAGAGAAAAAACGATAATTCACATTAAAATACCAAATAGTAATTTCAAAGAAAAAATGAACTACTGGCTGAGAATTGATTTTGAAGTACGAAATGCAATAAAAGCCGCGGGTTTCGAAGAGGCAGATAGAAAAGCGATAAACCGAAATCTTGTTACCCATATCGAATCAATTTAGGCGATCATCTGTGTATGAACCTAAAGAGAAGCAATTCAAACCCCGAAAATTCCTAAAACTGGCAGAAAAGCTTATCGATGATGGAAAATATGAAGAACCTGCCAGAATTAGGACAGTGGTTGGAAGAGCTTATTATGCCTCACACCTTTTTGTGAAAGAAAGAATGAAACAAGCGGGCTGGCGAATACCCGATGACCATACGGTTCACAATTTCGTTATAGACGAACTTTTGGATAACGAAATTTCGAATATTGGGTCTATGCTAGACAAAGTCTATGAGAAAAGACGGATTGCTGATTATTATATGGACACTCCATTGAAACTGGCAGAAGGGAAATTGTGCGTACAGATCGCTCAGGAAATCATTGATTTTATAGAACAATTTCCTTTGAAGAAGAAATAGTCTTCTTGTTGAGATAAGACTTTACCTAAGAGAATTACTGGATACGATGAGATAGGACTGAAGAGCAGTCTGATTTACGTATCAGGCAAAGAAATAACTTGAAAACAATGTTATACAAGGAAGCAGAAAAAACGGACGTACCTAGTGTTAATACTAACAATACTGTCTACCTCTTTAGAGAGATATTCTGTGGAGAAGTAGCGCACAATATTAAATTGAAAAGGATTGAAGAAAACCTTGAGGAAACCTAGTCATCACAAATGACTTGGCAGTATCATAAAGACAACTTTTGAATCATTCTTCATAGCTATCCCTACCCAAATCCACGACTTCCAACAATCTCAACGTAATTAGGCTCACCACGCTCATCAAACTCATCATCGACAAAACACGCTACATAACCAATATCACCGACATCTTTTACAATACGGCGTTTACCAGCATGAAAACACCTAACCATCTCACCACCACAAACAGAACACACATCCTCAGACACCAACTTTTCACCCTCAAACATACGATAACTCATAGAACCAAACCATGTAACCACATGAAACCGCTTAAGACCAACCCTAATAGTAGCGTGATTCAACTGATAATAAGCAGTACCGAAAACAGTCTTACGAGTTTCGTGGACCTTAACCAAATATCCATCTTTCGCAAAGCCACGAACCTCACGAACCTTAAAACCATCACATAAACCACAATCCCGACAGTCATGCACACAATCCCGACAACGGTCAAACCCACCCTCCAAACTAACAACCCCTAAAGCATGGTAATGCGGACTCCAGACCAAACATTTACGTTTCCAATCAATACGATACCCATGAAAAATCATCGCGCCCCCACCAACACCCCTATCAAACAAAGCCTCTCTACAGTTTTTCCTTGAAACAGATTCGCGTAAATCACGGTCTTTGACGGCAACAGAAACCGTAACATGCTCAACAATACCCAAACCGCGCTTTTCAGCCTCTTTACAACGCCCTAAAATATTCCTTGCCTCTCTTGGACTCCAACCACGAGCAAAGCATATTGGACATGACGCTTTATGACACCACCAATGTTTATGCCGAACGACCATTTTGTTCGTAACATCCGCACCCTTCAAAAGTTTACCTTTATGTCCTTCCTTATTCTTACAAGCCACAAGACTACGCCACCTACCACAGATTTCAGAAGACGGCACACCGCGACCAACAGGAACAAAATCCTCATGACCGGTATCATCGACAGGCAGAAACCAATATTGAAACGTCAGAATTTGTCTATTCAAAGCCACACGACGAGCAAGCTCTCTTTTATAAGTTTCAGGAAAACCTTCAATCAAAACCTTAACGTTCAATCAAACCACCGCTACGTTTATGCAGACGCAAGAACGTTTTCTTAATCACCGCACCATTAGGAAAACAATTCACATTGAAACGAGGACATACATCACTCAGAATATCAGACGGCGAACCATCTGGATTCGAGAAAACTGAAAAGCAAGAACCAAGATTATCTCTATCACAAAGCTTATCGTCACATGGACAAGTAGAACCAATTTCTCTATTCAACCTATCCACTTCGGCGAAAAACTCCTCTTCCTCTTTCTCCATCCCACGAACAAATTCCTTATAATGTTTACACGTAGAGCATTGGTCTAAAACATACACCCTCTCGCCTTTCTTAAGCAACCCTCTCCTCAGCAAGTCACGCTTAAAAGAGCAAACTACATCAACCAAAAACAAACACATCTCAGACTTACTTACGTTCTTAACGTTTTTTCTCATCTTCATCACAAAGTATATGTAGCTACTAGTCCGTATTCTGATTTGAGTAGCTACTATGTCAAATCTAAAAGCCCATGAATACAAGGAGAATTTGAACAAATGCTACAAGGTGGTGCTACAAAGTAGCGCAAAAGGAATTAGAGCGGTTGAAATCGCAAGAAAACTCGACATCCATAAAACTACGGTTCACCGCTACCTCACTTCTCTTGAGCTCATGGGAAAAGTGGAAGATGACCGTGGAATATGGCACGCAAAAACTGGAGAACAAACGATTAAACCCTTAGAAAAGGAAATTGTAATAGAGCTTCCAATGCCAAAAAGCGAATGGCGCCGAATAGCGTTTCTAGAAGCACAAGCCAAGGAGTCTGAAAGACTAGGGCTTTCGTTGCTTGCAGAAGACATGAGAATTACTCTTGAAAAGCTCAAAGAAACGAGAACCATTAGGATAAAAGGCAAAAACGTTGATGACCTCGACCTAGAAAAACTAGGAAACCTGATTCAGCAAGCTAATAAGAAAAGTCTTAAGGTTAACTTGAGGGGTCTGTTCAAGAGCTTGAAAAAGTCGCGGCCTGATACTTCCCAAGGTCAATGAAACTAGCGCGCTCATATTACTGAACATGTCGGACGAGGAGGTGAGGGTGAAATTGAAAGAATATGCTTGCATACAAGTTAATCACCACAAAGAAGTGCCTAAGACAATTGCTGAGATGCAGAACCGAGGATGGCGTCTTCATACCTATCAAGCTACTGGATATGGTACAGATGTCAAGCACTACTTACTATTTGAAAAAAGTGACTAACCTCCTAACATACGCTAACTCATTATGAAATCAGATTGAAAGAACCTTTTCATTGTTCTCTCAAACTCTCTCGCGCACGCGAATGAAGTATAGAAATAGAATGCCTAACTCGTGTCGTGGTGACGAAAGATATTAAACCATGTCTTGTATGCCCGTGCTATCGTCGCCGCGCTTCTGAGACCTCTCTCTCCAAATGCCAATAATGACAGTAAAGGCGAAGGGAAGAAGAATAAGGAAAAGCAGACCCCCCCAGAATCGGGCTAAGCACCCGTGCTAACCAATAATGGGGCGCCGTTTCATTCTCAAACTCCTTTATGGCATATTCTTGAAGAACGGGTGTCCAAGATGTGACATTGGAAGATGTAATATTCTTATTCAGAAAATTCCATATCTTGTCAGGCGTTGCGTCTATCACATATGCGCCCATAGCTGACCAAAAAATAACTCTCAATCCAGAGTAAAATGCTGAACACAACATTAACACCAATAGAAAAATGAAAACCAGAAAGAACAGCCTTTTTGGCACCGATGGTTTTTGATTATTCCAAAAATCGTCTGCTTTGGACATTAAGGTTACTCCAGCCACGACAAAACCAAGGACGAGAGCTCCATGTGACACAATCTCCGAACCGTAGAATCCAATCAACTCTCCCCGTGATTTTTCAAAATACTCGTCAACATTCAGTTCCGCATTAGCACAAATGGTGAACAACAGGAGACAGGCTATGCTAAGAAATAGAATCAAACTAGCGGTTCCTACTATGGCATTGTCAAGGCATATTCGCATTGTCTCTGACTCCAGCTTTGAATAACAATAATTTCTTTGAACGGTTTTAAGAGTTTTGCAAGGCACACGCTCAGTTGTCAATATATGCCAAATGAAAGAACCTCATGAGGTTCTCTCAAACTCTCTCCCGCGCCGCAGATTTATTAAAGATAAAGCTTTGGTTTTCGTTTGGAAAACTCCATTCTTTCCTCTGAATGTCCCGAAGAAGCACCGACTCTTCTTCGGCAAAGCTTTATTCTTTTGCTTCACATTCGTTCAGCACCATAAATCTGCAAAGGCAAAAAACGACGACGGCAAATTTCCCATAAAAAGCGAGGAAATTTGCATGATAGAAAATCCGCAAAGCAAAGGCATGAAACACATGAAACTGAATTTCTACCTTCCAACCGACACGTCGAAACGAATCGGAGGGGAGAGAAATATACATTTCAAATTCATAGACCACGCAACAGAGGAAAAACGTATGAGAAAGAAAGAATACAAGAAAAGATACGAATACAAGATTAAAAGTCCTCTTTTGGAAACTCTCAACTCCTGTATAGAAGCATCAAGATGCCGAACATTAGACAAATTCATAGGAAGCTGAGAAAATGACAGAAATTACTAAGGCTAGAAGTCGGGTTACAACCAACACGCCAGCTCTACTGATAGCACAGCACGTTTCTACTTTCTTTTTCTGAAGATTTTGGCTCCGTCCGTCTCAGTTATGTATTTGAAACCAGTTTCGATGAGTTGGCATGCTTCTTTAAGATCGCGGGATCGCTTTGCACGATAGCTAGCACATTTTAATTACATGAAAAATTTTTCCATAAATATTATAAATGCTTCACATTAAGAAGGACAATACGCAAAGAAATTCCAGCTTGGCACAAAACCATCACGTGTCAGTTGGAACTCTTGCGAAATTTATGAAAACTTGGGAGATGAAAAGTAGAAATGAAAACTAAATATGGCATACTCTTGGTGTTCCTCCTTCTACAAATCCTTTGGTTGCACGCTGTCCAAGTTGCTGAAGCTCAAGCGACTGCTCAAGGACTTTATGCAGGCGGCACTAATCCTGGAATCGTTTACAGATATGCAGGTGACACGACATGGGAAGTGATTTCACCAGTGTTGGGATGGTCGGTAACTAGCATTGTTATGTATGGCGAAGATTGGTACGTTGGAGCCATCACAGACAAAACCAGTTTCAATTCTGTTGGGAAAGTCTGGAAATATGATGGACGCACATGGACGGATGTTGGCACACTTGACAATCAAGTATGCTTCCTTATCGTGTATAAAGGAGACCTATATGCAGGAACTGGTATTAACGCAGCGAGGCTTTACAAATTTAATGTGGAAACTACGTCCTGGACTAAAGTCTTAGAAGTACCCATGTGGCCACAAGGGTGGTATGGTTTCAGAAGTGCCTATGTATGGAATGACTGGCTTTACCTTGGCGAGTGGGCTTTCGACCAAATCGCTCGATGGGACGGCACAACATTTGAAATCTTCTTTTCCATTATACCCGCAGGATCGTGCATCTACAGTTTCGAAGAATATGGTGGATATCTCTACGCTGGAGCTTACAAAGGAACCATCTACAGAATAAATAATGTGCCTGCTGCCGCGCAAATTTGGCAAGTACCCAACAGGGGATTTGCTTGGGCACTCAAATCCTTTGGAAATTGCCTTTACATAGGGGCAGACGCGAATGGAACTAGTGCAGCTCCACTTTGTAGATATGACGGAACTAGTTTCACTCAGGTTTGGAGTTATTCGAGGACAACAATGAACCCTCATGAGGGTATACTGTCGACCGCAACAGATGCGAATTATCTATATTTAGGAGTTGGCGGACAAGCTGTAGGCTATCCAGATCGCATGACCGGAGATGGTACAGGTCTTGTCTACAAATATGATGGGATTAACCCGCCGGAGCTCATTTCGAGTCCACCGCTAGGCACCGGAGCTCAAACGTTGTATTATGGACCAGTCCCAGTTCCATCACCACAAGAAGCAATACAAGATCTAATTGATGATGTACAGTCCCTGAATCTTCAGCAGGGAATTGTGAACAGTTTAGACGCAAAGCTCACCAATGCTCTAAGTGCTCTCAACGCGTTAAATGCAGGTCAAAGAAATGACGCTGTCAACAAACTCAATGCTTTCATTAATGAAGTTGAAGCCCAGAGAGGAACGAAACTAACCAATGAACAAGCAGACTACCTGATAACGGCAGTACAAGACGTAATAGCCCTCACCCAACAAACGTAACGACTGCAACAGACCAACAACATCTACCATCATCCCTTTTTTTCCGCAAATTCTCCATTGTGAGATATGACAGAAGGGCGCCTACAAAAGTCTCCACTTGGGCTGGGTTATGACCAACACGCCAGCCTTTTTTGAAAACCGCCCATCTATTTTCGCTTTCTGAAAATCTTCAAACATCCCTTAGTGCACGCTAAGCTGCCGCGCCTTACTGTGCAGAAGAGTCGACTCTTTGCTGAAGAACGCCTGCTCGCTCTCAATCAAAAGCAGACAACTTAAGCTCTTTGACACGCTTAACAATTGCCGAAGTTTCTTTTACACAACCTTTTATATTCTGCGCCTTACTTAGCCACTTCAAACATGATCGCTTGTGTGATCTTATGAATAGGATAGAGCTTGAATCTGCGCTAGGTGAAGCTGGAAAGGAATTAATGCACTGTAAAAGAGGATGTGAAGGTGTATGGAGTTCTGTCGAAGACGGCGTTCCTTCTCGCCATACGATTGTCTCAGGCCTAGGGGACAAAGTCAGCTGCGTCATAGTCAGCTTGGCTCCACCGAGAACAGCTACTAGGGATCAGAAGTTGCTTGCCGCAACAAGAGGATATAGAGAATTGCTCGAACATTGTCGCAGCAAGGTTGAATCGTCTGCCTTCTACTCGAAGCTTGATGCCTTTCGCAAAAATCTTGGATTGAAGGGAGCTGCGGTTTGGACCACTCTCTGCAAATGCGAAAGAATCAAAGGTCAAGGACTTCCGTCCGAGACTATGCAAGCATGCGTAGGAAGTCACCTCGCAAGAGAGCTTGAACTTGTCGACAAGTCGGTGCCCATAATCGCTGTAGGAAACAGAGTGTTTAACACCGTTCGACACAACTTTCCTGATCGCTTCGTGCTCAACGTCCCAAGCCCAGACGGATCACGAGGAGACTTCCAGAAAACAATGAACAATGAGAAACTCCTCGACCTTGCAAAGACGCACACAGCCGCAAACAAACGTGGCGCACTGTGTTTGTGTCCATCTTGCGCACGGAAACACCTTGCGGGGCCTTAACAAACTGGAAAAAATGGGGTTGCCCCAAGACATCTCCAACAGTGCAGCTAAAAACCTATTCCTTTTCTTTCTGGCTTTGTTTAACGTGCACCCTATTAGCTGAAGGGAATTTGAGTGGAGACGCCCCCAAATTCCCGTAAGAAGAGCACAACGTCGATAATATTCGTAACGTTCTTTTATCATGTGGAAGAGAAGGTTCCAAACATGCAATAAAGAGAAAATGCACGCGCTTTGTGGAACAATTATGGGCATTTTTTGGGACAAAAGTATGAAAGGTAAGCCTTGGATTATTGGGAGGAGAAGAAATTGCGAGAGCTTATGGAAGCTCGTAAGCCTCTTAGTGTTATTGCGGAGCCGTTGAACAAGAGTGTTAATGCAGTATATCTCAAATGTAAACGTCTTGACCTGAAAGTAGAAGAAGACGCTAAGGGCTACACCACTTCTTCTTTAAAGCTTCCTAAAGAGTTACCAAGTATAGAGGAAGCCTTGAAAATTTTGGCTGCTGCGTTAGAAAAAGCCGGTCAACAGAGCCTTGATAAAGTCGAGATTCAACGATTGCAAATTGTAGCTTCGCTTGCTAGGACCTACAAGGCACACGCTATTCAGAGTCAGATGTGCAGTTTATATTATGAAAGTCGTAATAATGTAATGGGAAAACAGCGTAGTGAGCGAGGCTAAGTTGAAAGCATTGAATTGCCCTCTCTGCAGTCTCGATTTGAAAAAAGAGAAAATATACTACGAAGACAGATCCTTTATTGTTTTGAAGACCAAAACTCTGAAAGGACACAAAGAACGGATTATGATAGTGCATAAAAGGCATGACCATACAATACCATACAAAAATTATGAACGCGCATTAGATATAGTGTCCAAAATTGGCGGAAAAGTCTTCTGTTACACTCCCAAATTCGTGATCATGGATACAACCTTTGCGACCATAAACGACCATTGGCATTTAGTTGCCACCGACCTCGACCCAAAAAGCGAAGATTTCAACCAGATTTTGGCTACTAGGTGGATTAAAGTTGTAGATAACACAGTAGTTGATGAGAGCGAAGTCTAGCGGAAGCATCGTTAAAAGACACGAAGAAAGCATTTTCTTGAATCTCTATTTTGCACATGTTGCTTTTTATTAGTCACTTCTTTTAATCTTCTCCTTTAGGCGATGACATGAGAACCAAAGCTTTGAACCCTGAAGAAGATGCTTATGGGCAAGAGATATGGGCTTGTTATCAAGGCAGAGAAGTCTTTGAAATAGTTGAAAGAGATGACGGCTACATTGATCCTTCTGCGCTTGGTCCAAAAATCTATTTCTCTAAATATGAAGATTGGGCTCCTTATCACAGACGAGCAATGGATTTTGTGAAGGGAAAGGTGCTAGACGTTGGCTGTGGAGCTGGCAGACATTCTTTGTACTTGCAGAAGAAAGGTTTTGACGTGCTTGGAATTGACAACTCTCCTCTTGCTATAAAAGTCTCTAAACTAAGAGGTTTGAAGAAAGCCAAAGTCATGTCAATTGAGAACATAGGTTACAGACCAGACTCTTTTGACACAATTATAATGATGGGAAACAATTTCGGTCTCTTCGGCAGCTTCAAAAAAGCACAAGAGTTGCTTAAGAAATTCCATAAAATGACTTCTAAAAACGCTTTAATTATCGCTGATACTCTTGACCCGTATAAAACTGATAATCCAGACCACTTGGAGTATCACAAGCATAACAAGAAAAAAGGCAGAATGGGCGGGCAAGTGAGAATTCGGATAAGATTTAGGAGATATGTAGGCAGATGGTTTGACTACTTGATGGTGTCCAAAGAGGAGATGAAAGAGTTACTCAAAGGGACAGGATGGAAGGTTAAGGAATTTATAGATTCTGAAGGCCCACCATACATAGCTATTATCGAAAAGGTGACTTAAAGCCCAGTCAGCTCGCTTAAGAACATACAAAAGATTTCATAGTGTGGAGTAGTTTCTTCCACAAGTCATAAAACTGCTTTTTGATATTTGGAAAACGGGTGCTTACGTGAAAGTCAAGGAATTATATCAGGAAATTGTCAAGCAGATGGAGAATAGATCTCATCCTGATGTTGCCTTTAAGAAAATTGCACAAGCTAAGTATTTTGGAGTTAACATCAATTCTTATGGACTTGAAGAATCTGAACAGACAGAGCTCTTCAAATGCTATAATGACGCTTTGATGAAATTAAGTCTTGAAGAAAGGTTTGAAATTGCAGGAATGCTCAAGGCTTCAGGTTTCTCTGAACAAGTCGGTTTTGGAGACAGAATCCTGTACCTAAGCCTAGATGAAATCACACCAGATCATTATGAGCTTCTAGATGAAATTGGAGACTACCTGAATGATTGGGGAGACACCGATTGGTTCTGCATCCGTATTTTGCAGCCTTTGCTCCGGCAGTATACCATGGAGACTTTGGAGCTGTTGAGAAAATGGAACAAATCAGACCAAATTTGGAAGCAAAGGGCAAGTGTTGTTGCCTTCACTAGAAAGATTGGAGAGAGTGGAAAGTTCACTAATGAAGTGCTGAAACTGTGCGAGAACCTGATTTGGAGCAAAGAGGATTATGTTCGAAAGGGAGTAGGCTGGGCTCTAAAGGACAACATGAGAGGGTCAAAGAAAAAAGTTCTGGATTATGTGAAGTCCTTGAGGGAAAGAGGAGTTTCTTCAGTGATCACACTTTATGCGATTAGAGACTTGAAAGGCAGGGAACGAAGCGAGGTCTTAGACAAAAAACCAAAGATGAGTTAAGGATTGCCGAGTTTTCTCCAAAATTAATAAAAACTCGATCAAATATACTAGATGGAATTGTTGAGTGATACACTATGAATAAGAAGCTTTTTCTGGTTACGGTTTTGGTTTTTGCTCTTATTGGCATGTGGACCGTGACATTTGAGGTTCAGAGAGTGGAGGCGAGTGAAACCATTTATATTAAAGCTGACGGCACCATCGACCCCATTTCAGCTAACATTACAACCAGCGATGAAGTCACTTACGTTTTCACGGATCATAATTTTGATTCTCTAGTAATTGAAAAAAACGACATTGTTGTTGATGGAGCAGGGTATAAGCTTGAAGGAGCAGACTATGGAAATGGCATCACGCTGGATGAGGTTTCTAACATTACGATCAGGAATTTGAAGGTCATCAAATTTAATTATGGTATCTACCTTTATAATACGTCAAACAACGTGTTCCATGGCAACAACGTAACAGGCAACTACTATTATGGCTTCTACATTTCTCAGTCTTCGAACATCACTGTTTACGAGAATGAGGTAACGAGTAACGGTGAGGGGACCTATCATGGGCATCCTTCAATCTATGTTGCTTATTCCTCGAACTGCACTATTAGGCTGAATAACATTACGGAA
>JAOULW010000014.1 GCA_029881805.1 Candidatus Bathyarchaeota archaeon | reverse complement strand
GCCAATGAAACATCCGAGCAGCTTAATGCATTTCAAGTTGGAGAATTCACAGCTGAATCGCTCAACTTGGCTTTTGCGAGCACAGCCTTTAACTTTCTGATTCTCTTTGGCTGTTTTATGATTTTCGGAGCGGTCCTGAAACTAGTGAAGATTGAAGTAGGAATGCACTTGATATATGCTGGGGCACTGTTGAGTGCTATTTTCACGACTCTTACAATGATTATCTCAAGCTTTGTTGCGTTTCTTTCACCTCTCGCCGGTGGTTGGATTTGCTTATGTTCCAGCATCGCCGGGTTGGTAAGTCCAAAAATTCTGATCAGACAACAAAAGCAAGAACAGCCTAAATGATAAAGTGACCTAGACATGGATGCTGCCGGAGGGCTTCTCAAAAGGTACTTTCGTGTAGCTGCCAAGCCCATAGCGCTCGCTCTGCTTTATTACATCATTATAGCATGGCTTTGTTCCTTTTTCTGGTTCAGACTCGGTGATCCAGCACAGATTTTCGTAGATCCTAGAATGCCACCACAAGTAAGAATGGAACAGTTCGAAATAGTGAAAAACTTCAGTTCGCTTTTGAACCATATACTTCAGTGGAATTTCGGTAGACAACTTGATCAGAGCAGCACACCGATTTTGCCTGAACTTTCATGGAGAATAAGAAACACTCTTATGCTGATTGGTTTTTCGACAGCGGCTTCCATTCTGGCAGGAGCCCTTCTTACCGTCATATTTTCCACACGCAAGCCAAAAAAACGAAGACCAGTGATTTTTGCCCATTCCCTAAAATGCTTCCTTTTCGGTTTGACCCCTTTCATAGCCATAATACTTATCTATATTTTCTGGTTTCTCCTGAGATTATTTCCTAGAGGCGGATTAATTTCGGTGGGTATTTCGAAAATGACGCCAATAGAAGCCGCCATGGACTTTCTCGCTCATCTTGTTCTGCCTGTTTTAACCATAACGCTCGTAACTGCCATTAGAAGTGCCATGTTAATTTGGAGTGGTGGCTCTTCCTTGAGCCAAAAAAGCCCATGGAAGATTTTTCTTTTCTCCATCACGACAATCGACTTCGCTTTCATGGCCTCAGCTGCATTTTTCGTGGAAATTATGTATGCCTTTCCAGGCGCAGGTCAATGGTTTATGTCTAGTCTAGGGATGCACAATCACCCTGTTACTATCGCATCATTCGTTGCTCTGCTTGCAATCGCAATAGGTTTAGGAATAATGTCCTCTTTTCTTGACTTACTGCAAGTAAGTACTGGCTTACGCGATGATCTGGAGAATGCGTCCCTACAACACTCTAAAATTGAAACACAACCAAATAAAAGATCACTGACTAAAAGCAAGTTTGCAGCACACTTCAAGAGAAAAAGCTTAATCATCGGCTTAACAATTTTCTCTTTCTTCGCTGTTTTAGCCGTAGCCGCGCCGCTTTTAACGCCCTCTCCTCCTCCTTCACAATTATACAGCCCTCCTAAATCTGCAAGTGCATATGCAATGCCAGCTTGGATGACTATGTTTCCGGAATACCGGGATTATAATCCCACTTTAGCCACAACTTTCAGACCTGAAGATGTAGAATTAGTCAATTATACTGGCCCGATTGAAGTCAACTTGGATAATCTTACATTCAGTTTCAATCCTGACCCTGACGGTTTTATATCACAGAATGCATCGGTCACAATATTTGTGGGTAACATAACGTATGATTACAGGCCGCCCCCTTCATTTACAATGCACGTTTCTTGTAACATGTACTTCAATAGAACGATACTAAGAGTCTACTTCACAATCAAAAACTACACAGCGAATCCCTTGTGGGATGAGTATTTTAAAGACCCAACTAAAGCGGAGATGTTAATATGTCAATATACACCCTGGTCAGTGCCCATAGCTAATATAACCATAGACCAAAAAACGTTCAATCTGAGTGTCCCCTCGTTTATCGATGTACCATGGCAGCCAGTTCTAAGCTCACTTTACAAACCAGAAAAACTGATTACGCCACCGCCTGATCCTGCCACGATAATTTTTTCAGAAAAAGGCGTCTACGGAGTCCAAGTAATGTTTGAATTTGAGAACTTGATGGATCCAAAAACCCATTCATACGAAGGTGCGTATGCCGAACTGAACCTTGAAAAAGTGGGTTTAACAATAGAGGGGAAGGTACATGGTTTATTAGGAACTGACGGCAGCGGTCTAGATGTATGGACTGAATTGGTCTACGGTGCAAGAACAATCATAGTGATGAGTTTTGCGTTTTCTGCTTTGACTGTGCTCTTAGCCTTGCCCTTTGGGGTTCTTGCAGGACGCTTCAAGGGCTGGACAGACAACATTATAATGACTGCTGCGGAAACTTTCTTTGCAGTACCTGTGATTTTCCTTTTGTTGATTTCCTTACGCTACCAGTATACTTTTTATCTCGAATCCTTATCAGTTCTGTTCTGGTTCCTTCCAGTGATCGCCATAATAGGATTTAGAACTGTATACTTGACAAGCTTAGTACATGAAAAGTCCAGGAGAGACGAAGCTTATGCTCTATTAAAATATTCACTGGCAAACTTTTGCCTTACAGCAATAAGCGTTTCACTAATTCTCACGTCAATAGATTTTCTGGGATTCGGTGACCCCAACCAAGCAAGTTGGGGTCGCATTCTTTATGGTGCGTACCAACTAGGAGGGTTGCCTGCATGGTGGGTCTCTATTGTTCCAATTGGATTAGTCTTACTTTTTATCACAGGACTTTTCTTAATTGGCTTGTCTCTAGATGAAGCCTAAAAAGAGAGGAAAGCGCAAGAGAGAGTTGACATGTCAACAAAGTTAGAGAGATACATAAAAGATCTGCAGCTTAAACAGTTTTTTAAGAGACTAGGTGCTTCCAATCCCGAAATTCTCGCCAAAGAAGTAGAGCATTTTACGACAAAAGAGGCGAAGAAAAGGGACAAGATTGTCGTTAGCTATTTTGGAAGAACTGGAGTAAATCGAATCGTCAACAATGTCACCAAGCTTTTGCTTGCGCCGCCAAGACTTCTGGCAGGTGCAAATGTGCTTGATATAGGCGCTGGAACGGGGTTTCTAACAGTCAAAATCGCCAAAAAAATCAGCGCAAAGCTTCCGGAAGTTTCCTTTTACGCAATGGATCTGACTCCAGCAATGCTATTCTCGTTGGAGAAAAAGAACGCTGACGTAGTGCCTTTCGTAGGCATAGCCGAAAACATTGAGGGCAGTATAAAAGAGGCGAGAAAGCACTTCCCTATCCCTTACAAGTTTGACGCAGTATTTTCCACCTTAATGCTTCACCACAGCACCCACCCAGAGAAGGTTTTCAAAAGTATCAAGGCAACTTTAAAAAAGAATGGAAAAGCCATCCTTATTGATATGTGTGAGCACACGTTCGAAGAGTTCAAGATGGAAATGGGCGACGTGCATTTAGGTTTCAAACCAGAAAATATCCGTGAAATGGCTCGACAGCATTTTTCAGAAGTGAAAGTTGAGAAAATACCTGGAATTTGCTGCAAGTCCTCGGGACGTTCAGCCGAAATTTTCGTTGCCTCCATGCGAAACGATTCATGAAAATCGATTAGATAATTTATATATTCATAAAACAATGAAATGAAGATAGAGAGGGAAACCGTTATTGCCCTTTGATGAGCCCCTGACCTATGCATTAATAGCCGCAGGGGTGATTATCCCTTGTTTAATAGTTGTTTTCGCCATGAGAAAAAGCGGAAAAAAAGAAGACGTTCTAGAAGAAGAGAAAATAGACATGGAATTTAAAAGTGTCCCCTTTAAAATCGAAAAAAGTGTTCCCTCAAATGAGGCAACACGCGCTAAAGATGAGCTTAGAATACTGGACCTGGAAAGAGAGATTTTGAGCGACGCCATTCGAAGACTCTATGAAGCGCACGCAGAAGGAAAAATAACAGAACAGGAAAGAGAAAGACTCGCGCAAACATACAAGTCTCGTATGATGACAGTAAAAGAGGCCATTTCAAAAGACGAGTCCCTAGTTGCATTACACGAACTTGAAGCCATGCAAGAAGACCTGATAAAGCTGTTTAGCGAACGCTTCGGAGAATTGAGCACAAAAATCGAAGATTTACGCTCCAAAGTGGAAACGAAACCAATAAAAGAAATAGCGATACCAACTCGAAAAACACTGCCTACCATGGAGCCAGAAGAAAAACTTGCCGAAGAGGAAAAGACGAAGAAGAAAAGAAAGGCGCGAACAGCTAAACCCACCCCACGAACTGAGGCAGAAAGAAGAATAGAAGAAATCAGAGCTGAAGTAGAAAAAGTTTTGGACAGATTGGGGCAGATGGAAGTTGAATCCTAAAAGCGATTGGATCGAAAAGGCCAAGAAAGCCGCAGCTTGTGAAGCGGTTAAACACGTTAAAAACGGTTTTGTTGTTGGTTTGGGGAGCGGAAGCACGGCCGCTTACGCCGTCGAAGAAATAGGAAAAAGAGTAAAACGTGAAAAATTGCACATTTTAGGCGTTCCAACGTCATATCAAGCTTTAATGTTGGCTATTAAGCATAGAATTTCAATAACAATGCTAGAAATACACTCCACACTAGATTTGACAATCGACGGCGCCGACCAGATAGACAAAAAACTAAACTTAATTAAAGGAATGGGCGGAGCACTAACCCGAGAAAAGATTGTTGCAGCGGCCTCAACAAAACTTGTCATTGTGGCCGACGAAACCAAGAAAGTCAAAGCTCTAGGGGAAGACAATCACCCAGTTCCGATAGAGGTGCTACCTATGGCTGTGTCTGTTGTAATGAGGAAAATAAGAGAAATCGGCGGAAAACCCACTCTGAGAGAAGGAATAAAAAAAGTTGGACCGGTTATAACAGACAACGGCAACATCATTCTGGATGCAAATTTTGGTCTCATACGTAAACCTGCAGAGCTGGAGAACAAATTGAGGAGTCTCCCCGGAGTTGTTGAAACCGGACTTTTTGTTAAAATGGCGAATCTAGTATACCTCGGAAAAAACACGGGCGTAGAGAAAATTGCAATAGAACGTTGACTGCAGCAATGATGATTTTAACTCTTATATGGAAGAGCTTCGCTTTAAAATCGGAATGACTAGATAGTGAGCCGGGGTAGCCTAGCCTGGTTTGGGCGCCAGACTCATAATCTGGAGAACAAAAGGGCCATCGCCCATGTCCAGAGGTCGCGGGCTCGAATCCCGCCCCCGGCACCAAATTACTTGACTTTATCTGTAGAAATTATGACTGTATTGTTTTTGGTTGACAGTTCTATTTGATCTCCAAAACCTCTTTTCACATAAGCGTTTTTTATCATGATTCCGTTGCCTATTTGCAGATCTTTTGCTATGTCTGCGTGTTGTCGCCAAGCTGAAACCCATATTCTACCAGTTTCATCCTTTAATTCGAAAACTGTAAGTTTTACCATTTCACCTTTTGACGTTTTTACGTCTCTGACCATAGGTTTAATGACGACTCTTCCCTCAACATTGACACGGTTTAAGCCTTCTTTCAAATCGGCTATCTTCAAAAACTTTTCTGTGGGCGCAACTGTCTCAATGAAGGTTCCTGCGTTGACATGAATTTCAAAGCCTTCACCCAATGCTTTCTTAACATTCGCGTTTACTACACGTAATCTGACACCTTTCTTCAATCTTTTTTCAAGTTCATCGACCCTTTCATTCCACACGACAACTGGCATTTCGCCTGTTTCATCAGCCAGAATGAACCGCATGACTTTCCCAGAACTTGAATCTTTTCTTTTAAAAGTAGACACGGAAAACAACTCCTTAACAGTGCCTATGACGTTTACCCTTTTGTTTCTGAGCGTTCGGGTTATTTTCTCGATTTTTGTTGCGAATTTGTCTATAGTCGGATAATCTTCTGTGCTTACGTCGTTTGGGTTGATAGTAACTTCACTTTTTTCTCCAATATGTAGCTCAATTTTTCCACTGCGATCTTCTCTAGTATATCCATGAGAGAAGCGTACAATCTGTCCAGTCTTCATCTCACCAGATTCTATAAGGCTTGTCTTATCATTCCACAAAACAACTCGTATGATAACGCTTTTATCGGCAATAAATAGACTCGCAAATTTTCCGTTTCTGTTGATTCCCTTGAAGGTTTTAGGAGAAAAAACTGCGACGACCCGGCCAACAACGGTAACATTACTTAGACTTGGAACCAGTTTCCCTAATGGATGTATAGGCGTCAAGGCTTCATTCTGCGGAATCTCGACTCCAAACCCTTCTGCGACCATTCGTAGAAGAGTCTCGTCTGATATAAGGCCGCCAGTCTTTCTTTTCTCCTCCTCTAACTTTTCCAGAATCTCTTCTCTCGAGATTTCTGGGCGTGATGAAAGAATCTGCTTAATTAACTTTTCACATTCCATTTTAGATTCATTACCGCTGGAGATGAGAGATTATTGATGTTATAAGGTTTATTAAATACTATCAACGAGTTCTGAAATGTACAGTAGGAGCTAAACACGCGTAATGGATACGAGAACACTGTATGGTTTGGGTGTCAGCCTAGTATTCGCTGGAGTACTCATCATTCTAGTTGCAATTCTTTGGTTTTTTGTCTCTAGTGTTAAAGAAGGAAAAATCAGAGGTGGCGGAGCAGTAATAATTGGACCTTTTCCAATAATTTTTGGGACAGATAAAGAATCAACAAAAACAGTTTTGTTGCTTTCACTTACGCTCACGATAGTTCTCATAATAGCAATGATTGTCTTTTACTTATTATTCAGATAGGAGAAAACCCAGCAATGGCAATGAACGAAAAAACTGAGAAATATGTAAACAAAGGATTAAAAAAGCCGCAAAAGTTTTGGATGTTGTTCTTAATAGGTTTTTTGATAATTTTTATAGGCACAATAATCCTAATAATTGCCACAATAGTTTACGGCGACGAATCAATGAACTTCGGCGCAGTTATATTCATCTGGATATTTCCCATAGTTATTGGAGCAGGACCACAAGCTACATTGATGATCTTGATTAGTATAATCCTTGCAATCTTGAGCATCATAGCATTTTTTATATTCCGGAAAAAATGAAGACATAGATTTAGGCCTTTCCTAGCTTGCCCTTTCTTCTTTACCATAGAAGATATGCAAGAATATCAAAACTAATGCGACAAACGACGCGGTCATAAGGATGTATTTGAGTATCTCGAAGTATTCCCCCAAGCTCATTCAACAGCCTTCCTTTGTCCATTTATTCTAGAGGTGAGATATTTAAATAATAACCTCTTTCCACTCATTCATTAACGTATCGTAGAGTTCGTCACGCTCTTCTATTGTTTCATACCAAGCGAAAGCATTGGCTATTTTCTGCGCTATTAAATGGTAGCATAAGTGCACTTCCTTGTCCAGAACGCGAAAGTAAAAGTCGTCGCAAGTACAAAACTCGGCTTTAGGCATTATTAGGTAGTCTCGCTCATTTCCCACCACAATCCAAACTGTTCTGCCACTTGGTTTGAAAACATACTTCTTTACACGACCTTCTTTCAAAGCTTCAAAAGCCTTTGTGAATCGCTGACCGAAGATCTCGTAGAGTTTGGTCAAGTTCTTGCCAGTTAGTTTTTCTTCGACTTTTGCTTCCTTGCATATGTTGTTTAGTTTGTCAATTTCCGAGTTTTCTTCCATGCGCACACAAGCTTAAGACAAGCATCAACTGCAATTGAAAAGAATGGGAACTTTTAGTCTATGCCTATAGGTTCGCCCTTGGCCTTCTCTTCACCTTTGACTTTTGTCAATGTGACCTCGAGAACTCCGTTTTTATACTGCGTTTTTGCCTCCTTCACTTTCACTTTTGCCGGTAACGATATCTCTTTGTAATACTTGTGTTGCGAAGTATCAACAGATATAGTCAGCATATCTTCTGTTCCATGCAGCTTTATGTCCTTCTTTTCCACGCCTGGCAATTCTGCAACAACATGGATTTCTCCGTCTGTTTCAATTATATCCACTAGTGGTTCACGTTCCTCCTTTACACGGGGGCCCAGACGACTTTGTTTGACATTTCCAAACTCACGGACTTCAGGTTTTCCATCAGGACCTATTTTCATGCTGTAGCCATAAACGAATGGTCCCCATTCACGCACGGTTCTGCCGTCCGGAAGTTTGCGTTCCTTTACGTAGTCTTTTGGAACTTGCGAAGTAAATGTTTTGAACTCTTCCTCCATCATCTTCTGCATTTCGCGAAATATACTATCTATGTCGTCAAAACCCCAGCCTCTAAAGAATGGATAGCGCCTCTTTCTAAACCAATCGGGGTAATCTTCTGGAGACATTATTTTCACCGAGATACTGTGAATGATGCCATGTCTATAAGTTTTATGCTAAATGTTATCAGCCCAACATTCTAAGCTGATTTAGAGTCCCAAGGAAAGTGCCATCCAAAAGATAGGTCTCCGCGTTCTCTATGTCAACTGCTTCTGAGCGCAAAACAGGACCGACAATTTTCTCACTTTTAGATTTTCCGTTTGGTTTGATCCTGTTCAGTGGTTTACCGCCTAAAAAGTCATTAAAAGGTGGGATTATGAAAAGCTGGACGGTTCTCGGCTTAACCTTATAATGTTTCCGCAGTGTTTCCTTCAAAGTCTTTTCAATTTTTGTCTTATGCTTCTGCAACAAAATTTTAGCTAGTTGAGCGCCGTTACAGGCTACTTTGACCCAAACTTGCTTTGTCGTTCTGAACCCTGCTGGATCACGGAAGGCTACAACTGGGTGAACATGCCCCATAAGCAATGTTTTGGACTGTAATAGAGTTGGTGAAGGCCATTGATGTCCATGGAATAGACCAACTTCGCCTATGTTAGTGCCGGTCCCCGGCAATATTTTTATGTTTTCAGGCAATAATGGTTCGAGGTTTCCGTCGTGGTTGCCGCGGATTACCCATATTTCTTTTATTTGTTTTTTTAATTCGGCGAAAAATTCTGGTACGTCGTGCCATTCGCCTATTTCGGCAGTTGCGACTGTATGTTTTACGTCACCTAGAACAATTAGCTTTTCTGGTTTGTATGTAGATATTAAGTTTGTTAGCCTGCCTAGAAGTCTCGGCGTTTGTGTTGGGATGTGGATGCCTCTTTCTGAAAGAGCCATTTCCCATCCTATGTGCAAGTCAGCTATTACCATTATTCGTGCTTTTTGTGTTCTTATTATTGCAGCTGGATGTGGTGATATAGGTGTTATCATTTCTTTTCCTTTTTGTCATCTTTTATCAAAGCTGATATTATTTTGTTTATTTTTTTGTTTGCGACTGCGATGAATGTTACCTTTTGTTTTGGGTCTAACCTTGCGTTTAGCGGTTTTCCTTCTGGCGTTGTTATTATCGCGTCTGCTTCTTGTATTATCAACCACGCCGCAGCCATATCTGTTGTGCGCAGTTTTCCCCGAAAATCGAGAAAAGCGTCTGTCGTCCCGTCTGCTACATAGCACAGCTCCAAAGCGTTAGCCCCAAGATGACGTATGTGCTTTGTTTCTTGGATTAGACTGGTTAACTTTGGAATCATTTCCTTAATTTTATATGTGTTTAAGTCCATGCCTATCACTGCTTCTTTAAGCGATGTTTCCTTTGACGGGGTTATTTTTTGGTTATTTCGATATGCACCCACTCCTTTTTGAGCTGTATAGGTTATGCCGTGAAACAAGTCCGCTACTAATGCTGCAAACACAGTGTTTAAAGCAGGCTTTGTGGATATCGCGATTGATGTCGCGTAAAAAGGGATTCCTCTCATGAGGTTCGTTGTGCCATCTATGGGATCTGCCGTCACGTAGCAGTCATAAGGGCTTTCTCCACATTCTTTTATTCCAGACTCCTCACTTATGACTGTGAAAGAGAGTTCATGCTCCTCTAGCGTATTTATTATAGCATTTTCAGCTATCAAATCTACTTGTTTTATTGCGTCACCACCTGCTCCTATACCAAGATCTGGCTGCGGCTGGTTTAACGTTGTCAGCAAAGGAGTAATTTGTCTTTGTACGTTGCTTCTACATTGGATAAGAACCTGCAACCAGTCGATTGGCTGTTTCATTTAACGCGGTCTCCATTGATGTATGCTCTTGTTTTTGATAAAGACTTTACTGAAGTAGAGTAATGTATAACTAGCGTGGTTTTCGACATATCGGTTAATTTCTTACCTTTGGGTAACAAAGGACGTAAGAAAGCATTCACGAAACTTTCGATTAAAAGCAAAGTCTTCTAGAAAAAGTTATAGAGTAGTCATCCATTTAGCCTTGACTAACGGTATCCAGAAGAGGTTATTTGAATTGCCAGAAATCCGTGTAGGGCTTGTAGGTGTGGGCAACAGCGCCTCCGCCCTAGTTCAAGGAGTGCAATACTATAAAAATGCAAGTGAAGACGCAACTGTGCCTGGGCTTATGCATGTGAACTTCGGCGGATATCATGTGAAGGATGTAAGGTTTGTTGCTGCTTTTGAGGTGAACAAAAACAAGATTGGGAAGGACTTGTCTAAGGCAATATTTGTTGAACCTAACTGCTGCGAAAAATTTTCGAGTGTACCAGTTTTGGGTGTTAAGGTTTTACCGGCCCCAGTTTTAGACGGTGTAGCTGAGCATATGAAAGAAGCTTTTAGCGTTTACAACGCCAAGGAGATTAAGCCTACGGATGTTGTTGACGTTTTAAAGGAGGCAGAGGCGGAGATTCTCATCAATTATTTGCCTGTTGGAAGTAGTAATGCTACGCGATTTTATGCTCAAGCAGCTTTGGATGCTGGATGCGCTTTTATTAATTGTATGCCTGAGTTCATTGCTTCAGATTTTGAATGGGCCAAGAGATTTGAGGAGCGTGGGTTACCCGTTGCAGGTGATGACATCAAGAGCCAAGTAGGTGCTACGATTTTGCATCGAGCTTTGGCCAGACTGTGCGTTGATAGAGGAGTGATAATTGACGAGACTTATCAGCTGAATTTGGGCGGAGACACGGATTTTGAGAACATGACCGTTGAAGAGCGGCTAAAAACTAAGCGTGTTAGCAAGACAGAAGCGGTCACTAGTTTGGTTCCATATGATTTGCCCACGCGGATTGGACCTTCGGATTATGTGCCTTTTTTGGGGAACAAAAAAATTTGTTATTTGTGGCTCAAAGGAAGAAAGTTTGGCGACAGACCGCTGACGATTTCGGTGAAGCTTGAGGTTGAGGATTCGCCGAACAGCGCAGGCGTAGTGATTGATGTTATTAGGGCTGTGAAACTAGCTTTAGACCGCAAGATTGCTGGCCAATTGCTTAGTATATCTGCATATGCGTTTAAACATCCGCCAATTCAAGTGCCAGATCCCGTGGCAAAGCAATCTGTAGAGGAGTTCATACAAGGATTAAGACAAAGATAAAACGTCCTTCTGCGAGATAGACTAGGGGAACTAGACTCTCCCTTATATGGATTGCACTTTGAGTTCTAGAAGTATCGAACAGCATACTATTTTTTCGATGTGATTCTCTGCTAGTGGTATTGCAGGATGCTTGAGAAGGGCGAGAGGGACAGCAACCCGATACAAGTCTCGGATGTGGTTATCTGCGTTAGAATTAGTTCAAGATTTGGGCAACAGTCTGTTACTTGTTCATTAATGGGTTCGTGAACAGTTAATCTTAAAGGCTAAAGATGTTAAAGAATAGCACTACTAATCTCGAGGTGGACAGAAATGGTGAAAGTTGACGGGTACGAAGTGTCCGAGGGGCTATATTACACAAAGGATTTCGAATGGGTAAAAGTTGAAGGAGATAAAGTTCGCGTTGGAATAACCGACTATGCCCAGAAACAACTCAGAGAAATCGTTTATGCTGAATTGCCAAGTCCAGGGACGACGACAAAACAGAACGAACCATACGGCACCGTAGAATCTGTTAAGGCAGTTTCAGATCTTGTCGCGCCAATAAGCGGAACAATAGAAGAAGTAAACGCAGAAGTTCAGTCAAAACCTGAAACACTCAACGAAGATCCCTTCGGAAAAGGCTGGCTACTGATAGTAAAGCCATCAAACCTGCAAGCAGAACTAGCTAATATTATGGACTTCGACAAAGCAGTCGAATGGCACAAAAGCCTAGCGAAATGAAGGAAGAAAAAATGCCTAAACGCATAGTGATAATTGGTGCGCATGCTGCTGGTATAGACGCAGCTTCAGCCGCAAGAAAAACGGACCGAACAGCGGAAATCACACTGATAACTGATGAAAAACGCTTCGGATATTCACGTTGTGGGCTACCTTTTGTCTTAGGCGGTCACATACCAAACTTTAATGACTTAATCGTTTTTCCACCAGCCTACTTCCAAATGATGAAGCTAAACCTAAAAACCGAAACCAAAGTCACGAAGATAAACACTGGAAACAAGACAGTTGAAACAGTAGACAAAGCGGGCCAAACAGAAGGCATTCCATACGACAGCCTGATTATGGCAACAGGTGCCAGCTCCTTCACTCCGCCTATAAAAGGCAGGGAAAAGCAGGGATTGCATTCTCTTCGAACGCTGGAAGATGGAGAAAAAATCGACCAGGCTATTAAAAGCGGAGCGAAGACCGCGGTTGTCATGGGAGCTGGGCTGATTGGCCTGGAGACAGCAGTTGCCCTTCAAGAAAGAGGTTTGAAAGTTACTGTTGTTGAGTTACTGCCTCAAATTCTACCTGCAATGCTCGATGCAGACATGGCAAATATAATTCAAGAAATGCTCCAAACAAAGGGGATAGACGTCCTAACTGGAAAAGGTGTTGAAGAGTTTCTCGGCACGGATAGGGTGACAGGCATAATTGCTGGAGGTCAACAAATCAACGCAGACCTATTTGTCAGCGCATTCGGTGTTAGAGCTAACACTCAGCTTGCAATCGACGCTGGTGTAATGTTAGGAGAGACAAAAATAATAAAAACAAATGCCAGAATGGAAACGAGCATCAAGGACATTTACGCAGTAGGCGACTGTGCAGAAAGCACGCATATAGTTACTCAGAAACCAGCTGTTGTACAGCTTGGCACAGTTGCAGTAAGACAAGGAAAAGTCGCGGGAATCAATGCTGCAGGAGGCTATGCGCTTTTCACAGGTGTCTTAGGCTCTGCAGTGACGAGGCTCTATGATACTGAGGCTGGAGTGACAGGTTTGACTGATGCAGTAGCTCAGAAAGCAAAAATTGAAACAGTAATTGGAAGTATTACGTCAAAGACAAAAGCAGATTACTATCCGGGTGCGTTGCCAATAAAAGTCAAGCTTGTTGTAGAAAGAGAGTCACAACGAATAATCGGCGCTCAAATAATCGGTGGAGAAGAAGTAACCCAACGCATTAATGCAATATCCTTTGCCATACAGAAACAAATGACTGTGCGGGAACTGGCAAAAGCAGACACAGCTTACGCGCCGCCTCTATGCGAAACTTGGGAACCACTGGTTTTAGCTGCTGAAATGGTGCTAATGAAACTCCGCTAAATCACCTTATTTTTTCCTTCAATCCTAGCGGAAAATTAATTAGAATAATCACTCATTAAATAGAAGAACCACAATTGATGGTGAAATTATATGGCAATAAAAGTAGCAATAAACGGATTCGGAAGAATTGGACGCCTTTTGTTCAGAGCCGCCATGGAGAAAAACGCTAACATAGACTTCGCGGCCATAAACGACATAACGGATACAAAAACCCTCGCTCACCTCCTAAAATACGATTCTGTGCATGGAAGATTCAATGGAGATGTACAGGTTAAAGAAAATGGCTTAGTTGTCAACGGAAAAGAGATAAAGACCTTGATGCAACGCGACCCAGCAATGTTGCCTTGGAAAGACATGGGCGTATATTTGGCTGTCGAGTCGACAGGACTTTTCACAGATCGAGAAGGCGCTTCAAAACATCTACAAGCAGGAGCCCAAAAAGTACTCATATCTGCCCCAGCCAAAAACCCCGACACAACCATTGTTTTGGGCGTAAATCATGATAAATATGACCCGGAAAAGCATATCATACTCTCGAATGCCTCCTGCACAACAAACTGCGTGGCACCAGTGGCAAATGTATTGCATAAAGAGTTCGGATTAAAAGCCGGACTTATGACGACAGCTCATGCATACACAAACGATCAGAGAATACAGGACCTAGTGCATAGAGATCTACGTCGGGCCAGAGCTGGTGCAATAAACATCATACCTACCACCACTGGGGCAGCTGTTGCAGCAACTTTAGTTTTGCCCGAGTTGAGTGGAAGGATGGATGGAATTGCCTTGCGGGTTCCGGTTCCAAACGTTTCAATTGTAGACTTAACAGCAGTATTGGAGAAGAACGCTACAAAAGAGGAAATAAACGCTGCCTTCAAGAACGCTGCAGAAAGTTACTTAAAGGGCATACTTGACTACACTGAAGACCCGATAGTTTCATCCGACATAAACCACAACACATACTCCGCAGTTTTCGACGGATTGTCAACGAAGGTTGTTGCCGGAAACCTTGCTAAAGTGCTCGCATGGTACGACAATGAATGGGGATTCTCCTGCAGAATGGTTGAACTGATAGAACTGATTGGCAAAAAAGCAGGATTTTGACCAACTCCCTCTCTTTTTTTGTAAAAAGTGAGAATCATGGCGAGATTTTTAACGTTAGATGACGTCAAAGTGAAGGACAAAGTCACGCTGGTCAGAGTCGACTTCAACTCGCCAATAGATCCGAAAACCAAAAAAGTTCTGGACGACACAAGAATCCGCGCACATGGCGAAACAACAATAAAAGAGCTTGCTCAAAAAGGGGCAAAAGTCGTGGTTTTGGCTCACCAAGGAAGACAAGGTGATCCGGATTTTACTCCATTGAAGCAACATGCGGAAATTCTCAGCAAAGTCCTTGGCATGCCAGTCAAATATGTTGACGATGTCTTCAATCAAAAAGCACAGAAAGCAATTAGGGAATTAAAAAGTGGTGAAGTGCTAGTACTGGAAAATGTCAGAACATTCGCAGCAGAAACGAATAAAGGAACGCCAGAAGGGCATGCAAAAACAGAGATGGTTAGTCAACTGACACCGCTAGCAAACCTGTTTGTTAACGATGCATTCGCGGCCGCACACAGAGCACACATCTCAATCGTAGGTTTTACAACAAAGCTGCCAAGTGCTGCAGGACGCATAATGGAGAAAGAACTAAAATCCTTGACAAGAGTAATAGAAAACCCGGAAAAACCGTGCATATACATTCTCGGAGGAGCTAAGGCGGATGATTCTTTAGGAATATCCGAATACGTTTTGGACAACGGCATAGCTGATTATGTATTAACGGGAGGAGTCGTGGGTCACGTTTTTCTCGCCGCGAAAGACTTTGACTTAGGTAAGCCCAACATGGATTTCCTCCAACAAAAAGAACTCTTGAATTTACTGCCTGGAATAAAAGAACTCATGAGTAAGCATCCAGAAAAGATTAAGGTCCCTGAAGACATTGCCGTGGAAGTGGACAAGAGGAGAAAAGAAATCTCCGTTAGCAAACTGCCAACTAATTACTTAATCTTTGATGTAGGAGCAGAGACCGTCAGAAATTACAGCGAAATAATACAAAAGGCCAAATCAATAGTGATTAGCGGACCAATGGGCGTTTTCGAAAACAGCGAATTCGTCTACGGAACAAAGAGAATTTTCGAGGAGGTCACAAATTCAAAGGCATTTTCGCTCGCAGGAGGGGGCCACACTATCGCAGCTTTGGAAGAACTTGGACTGACAAAAAAAATATCCTATGTCAGCACTGCTGGCGGAGCCTTAATCGAGTTTCTTATGGGTGGAAAACTACCTGGCGTGGTTGCGCTCAAGAAGACAGCAGTTAGAAAGACTTGACCGCCTCAAAATTTTTATGTGCGGGCTACTTTTTCTATTAAGTCAACTACTCTATATTCTTCTTTTTCTGGCGGATGCTGAAGAGTTTCATATATTTGCAGGGTTTGTTCTGCGGCCTGTCTCCAAGTGAAGTATTGGAGAACTCGTTTTCTTCCGTTTTCGCCCAATTTTTTGGCTCTGTCCTTATCGCGTAAGATCTCCTTTATGCCCCACGCAATGTCAGCGGAATTCCCACCATTCACGTGAACACCATTCTGGTCTGGTCCAGATGGCACCACTTGCTCTCTAAAACCGACCACTCCTTGTGCTCCTACAATCAATGGTTTTTCCATTGACATTGCTTCTAGACTCACTATTCCAAAAGGCTCGTAAGTGGATGGAAAGATGCAAACGTCGGCAGCCGCATAGTGCAAAATACGCTCTTTTTCTGGCACAAACTCAAATCTACAGGCAACCTTGCTGCTTATGCCAAGCCTGTTCGCAGTCTCGATTATGTCGTTCTGCTGTTCGCCTTTACCCAAGATAACCAGCTTAGTCTTTGGATATTCCTCAAGGACCATCGGCATTGCTTGCACCAGATTTGTAACGCCTTTAACCCATGTTAGTCTTCCAAGGAACAGAATCATATTGTCGTCAGGTTTTATGTCGTACTTGTTGCGGATTGTTTCCACTTCCTCGGATTTGCAGTTTTTGGGGCTATAACGTTCAGGATCTACCCCATTCCAGACGACGCTTATTTTTGATTTTGGCCATCCGTGCCTCATTAGGTCTTCTTGCATGGCATGGCTTACAGTTATTATTTTGTCAGCTGTTTGCGCTGTTGCCCATTCAAGATGTGAGACAACCTCAGAGCCTTGCCCTCCGCTCCTTCCCCATTCTGTGCTGTGAACGTGAAAAGTAACTGGAACTTTTGTTTCGTTTTTTACCATGATACCAGCTATACCGCTTAGCCAATCATGCACACAGACAACGTCGAATTTGCAGCCTTCCTTTTTCAGCATACTGTTTATGAATTTCGTGGCACTCAAAATGTTGTAGATGAATATGTCATTAAATAGACGTATGTTTGTCCCCCATTTTTTAAGGTCATCAATTACAAACATTGGAAAAACGTTGCTTGCGTCTGCAATTAGGGGTCTATGAACCTCTACGCCTTTTATGATTTCCCGGGTTTTCAAGTTTCCAGGGTTGAGCGTGAAAACTGTTACATCGTTCCCCATAGAAACAAATTCACGCGTTATATACTCCGCGTAAGTGCCTAAACCGCCAACAAGCGCTGGTGGATATTCCCAAACAAAGAAACCAATCCTCAAGTAATCACACCGTCAACACTATATCCTTTAGTGGGGCTAACATGAGAGTTTGAAAGGAGAAAATGAACAGACAACAAAATGCTAGAATAGTTTTAGCCTTCTTTTAGGCGGTTCTTCCTTCTCTGGCTCTTTTTCTTCTTTTGGCTCTTCAGGTGGAAATGGAAACTCGAACTCTTCTTTTGGCGGTTCTGGTTTAGGTTCTTCCTTCTTTTCAGGCGTTGGCTCTGGTTCCTTCTTTTTTGCAGGTTTCGATTCACGCTTTTTCTCCACTGGTTTTTCCTCTTTTTCCTCTTTTGCCTCTTTTGGTTTTTCCATTGGTTTCCAAGTAGAAATAGGTTGGAGGCGGAGGCCTTTGTGATCTCCGAGCTTCAGGTATTCCCACTCGTATAAGTCAACGTGGATTCCTTGCATGCTCTCGACTGCACGTCGCACCGCATCTGAAAAGCTTGGCGCAATCAAAATCAGACGCGGCTTCTCTTTATCATCAATTTTATGCTTGCTATACGTGGCTTTCAAAAACGATTTAAATTTGTCAACATAGTCTAAGCTTTGTATTCCGCGCAAAAGCATAACGTCATCTTGGCTGACATTCAGTTGGATGATAACAAGTTGACCATTACCGTCATGGCATAAGACATCTAATGTTGTTTTGTCGTTTATGGGAATGTTGCTGCAAATCGTAGTCAAATCTTTTTCGATTTGATCCATCTCCTTCGTTATCATTTGCCCCAGTTCTTGCTCACTCTCAATTCTGATTTTTTCGATTGACACGTAGATTCACCTTTTGATAAGGAAAACGTGGACAATAAATAAATAAATTATGAACCCAGAATACGAATCAGACCTAATCATTCAGGCATGAGTGACTGCAAACAGAAATAAACGGCAAATAGATAAGAAGATGGGGGACTACACTTGACAGACATTGTACTCATATTTGAGGTTCATCAACCCCACAGATTAAAACGGGACTTCTATTGGGAAAACCAGATTTTTAAACGTGTAAAAAAGAAAGAGCTATTTAACTACTATTTTGACCGTTTTGTTAACAGAGAGGTGTTTGAGAGAGCGTGTAAGAAATGTTATTTTCCATCTAATCAAATATTGCTTGATCTAATTGACAAATACAAAACAGAAAGAAAGCGTGTGAAAGTCTCATTTAGCATCTCTGGAGTTTTCTTAGAGCAGTGCGAGATGTTTAGTGGAGACCTATTGGAGTCTTTCAAACAACTTGCTGCAACCGGTTGCGCGGAATTTTTGAGCCAAACTTACTATCATTCGCTTGCAAGTCTTTACCCAGAAAGAGATGAATTTATCGAGCAGGTAAAAATGCACGAACAAATAATGAAAGATCTACTCAATTATAGACCCAAAGTTTTTGAAAACACTGAGTTACTCTACAACAATGTCATAGCGAAAACAATCGAGAAGCTGGGATACTTAGGAATTTTTACAGAAGGAGTAGAAAGAATATTGCACGATAAATCACCAAACTATCTCTACTCACCCAAAAACTGCAAAAAAATCAAATTGCTGTTGCGGAATTACAAGTTGACAGACGACATAGGTTTTAGATTCTCGGCAAGATGGTGGAGCGAGTGGCCGTTAACAGCAGAAAAATATGCAAGCTGGCTTGCAACAACTCTAGGTCACTGCATCAACATATTCCCAGACTACGAAACATTCGGCGAACACCACTGGCCAGAAACAGGTATACATGACTTTCTAACGCATCTACCAGAACATATCTTGAAATGGTGGCATCTACACATGGCTACGCCTTCAGAAGTCGCAGAGAAATACGCGTCTGCGGGAGAGATTGATGTTCCAGAACTCGGAGGAACAGTCTCGTGGGCTGATTTAGAAAGGGATGCAAGCTGTTGGCTTGGGAATACTATGCAGTGGGCTTACTATACAAGTTTGAGGAGACTTGAATCATTTGTTAAGGAAGCTGACGATAAAGATTTTTCAGCAATATGGCGGTATTTCCAGACAAGCGATCATCTTTATTACATGTTCACAGCCGGTGGAGGACCTGGTGAAGTTCACTCTTATTTCAGCCCCTTTAGCTCTCCAACGGATGCCTTCGTGACAGCGCAAGCGGCAATATTGGACTTTGAAAATAGAGTCCGGCTTGCAACAATGACCGCAAATGAACCATTCTTATTCTATACTGGTGTAGGAGAGAAAAATTTCACGAGAATGATAGCGAGAAGCCTAAAAGAATTCACAAGAGTCATTCAAAAAATCAGCGTAAAATCCTTGGAATTTCATAATAGCCGAAGAGACTTTGAGAAATGGACAAGAAAATCGCTTGGCGACAAAATGCTGTCGGAACAACTAAGGAAAGTGAGACTGTCAAAGATCAAGGGAGAACCGCTTAGAAAGACAATAGTCAAGATAGCCAAACGAAGATTCGATGAGTCGAGAGAGAACGTGGAAACATCAACTGGATATTTTTGAAGCGCGCTCGCGTAGGCTTTTATAAGAAAACATTCACTAGAATTATGTTTATGCTACTTGACGGTGGAAAAATTGAGAGAAGAGCTTCCATTATCAGAAAAAATTCTGCAAACATTACATAATTTATGTGCAACAGCTCCTGACTTAGCTAGAAGAAGCGAGGAGCTATCGCAGGTTTTACAAATTGACCTAGGAGAGGTGGAGAGGGTCCTTGATAATTATAAATCTGAAGGATTTGCTGAAAGCTTCACGGATAATGAAGGAAAAAAACGGTATTACCTGACTGGACGCGGGATAATAAAGGTCTGCGCACTTTTTACGTAGTGACAATAATGAACGCTATAATTTTCTCGTGGGAGTATCCGCCGAGAATAGTTGGGCAACTAGCAAATCATGTGAGAGAACTTGCTGCACAGCTTGTTAGAAACAGTGTGGGAATATATGTTGTTACCTATCATGACTATTTGACGGAGCAATATAATGAGACCGATGGTGTTAAAACCTATAGAGTAGTGAATCCGGTTCGCACTCATATTGGTGTCCTCACATGGGTTCTCACGTTAAACCAAGAAGTGGAAAGGGCGGCAGCAAACATATATTACAGCGTAAACAAGCATGTTGACGTAATCGATGTATATGATTGGCATTTCATACCGGCTGCGGTTACTCTGAAGAAAGCGCTTAACATTCCCTTTATTTATTCGGTTGAAAGCCTAGAAGAGCATCGTTCCCATGGTGCGAATTCGCCTTTTAACATGGCTATCAAGAGCATCGAGTGGTTGGGGATGTATGAAGCTGCAAGATTGATTGTAAAGTCTGAGTGGATGCGAGATGAAACTTATCGGGTCTACAAGGTTCCAATGGAGAAAATGCAAGTGATTCCTTCAAAATCTGCTAACTGGACAAAGAGAATTTTAGAAACGTACAAGGATGTTACAGAGGGTGCAAATCCAAAGTGACTCGAGACCTGACTGTTATTATGCTTTCCTGGGAGTTTCCGCCAAGGATTATTGGTGGAATATCGCCACATGTTTATTATTTGTCGAAGAGTCTGGCAAAAAACGGCATGAAGGTTTATGTGGTTACATGTGATTTTCCTGGAGCACCTCAGCATGAAGTTGTGGATGGTATGGAAGTTTTTAGAATGGATTCATACAAGAACCCTTCTCCTGATTTTGCAACTTGGGTTTATTTGATGAATGTGAATATGCAAAAGGAGACGGCCGCCCTCGTTAATGATTTGGGCAATAAGGTTGATGTTTTTCATGCTCACGATTGGCTTGTGGCAACCGCGGGAATCGGTCTTAAGCACACTTTTAGAAAGCCGCTTTTAGCCACAATGCACTCCACTGAGATTGGACGAAGGAATGGCATTCACTTTGATTATGAGAAGATGATTCATGAGACAGAGGCGTGGCTAACCTATGAGGCATGGAGAGTTATATGCTGCAGCGATTACATGGTTTCGCATGTTCGATGGGCTTTTGGATTGCCTGGAGATAAGCTGAGCATGGTTCCAAATGGTGTAAACACGGAGGTGTACGAAAAAGCTGAAAACGAGAATCTAGGTCAATTTAGAAGCAAATTTGCCATGCCAGAAGAGAAAATTGTGCTTTTTGTCGGAAGACTGGTTTATGAGAAGGGAGCACACGTGTTTGTCAATGCTGTTCCGAAGGTTTTGGGAAAAGCAAATGCAAAGTTTATAATTGTTGGCAACGGTTACATGAAAGAACAGCTTTCAAGCCTCGTGAGAGGCATGGGGTTAGCTCACAAAGTATTGTTTACTGGATTTGTGGATGACGATACCTTAAGGAAATTACAGAAATGTGCAGATGTGTGTGTCGTGCCGTCTCTTTTCGAGCCTTTCGGAATTGTTGCTCTTGAAGCAATGGCTGCAAAAAGCCCAGTCGTGGTCTCAGACACCGGCGGCTTGTCTGAAATAGTTGAGCATGATGTGACTGGTGTCAAAGTCTATGTGAATAATCCCGATTCGCTTGCGTGGGGGATAACAAAAGTGCTTCTTGATGACGCTTATGCGAACTTGATAAGGAAAAATGCGTACAAGAAAGTTCAAGAAAAATACAATTGGAGTAAGATAGCCCAGCAGACAAAAGGTATCTATGAAGCTGTTTTAGGCGAGTACTCGAAGAGCTTTTGGGCTTAACGTTCTATCTCTTTTAGGCTACAATTTTTCTGGAATGGTGTACTGAATTTCTCCACTTCTCTCTTCACCTTCCCACATTTCACCTATCTTTTTGGCAACAAAACCTCGTGGAATAGAGCCTACGACTAGCATGAGTATTTGTGTGGTTATGCTGGGATCCACAAGTTGGGGTATTATAAAGATAATGCCTACAATAACTAATCCGATCAAAAGCACTATTCCGTGGGAAATTATGCTCCAGAAACTGGTTTTCATAGAAAACCCCCATATAACAGACATGAGAAAGCTGTTGATGAACCCGACAAAAAGTACTAGTAAACCTATACCTATGATTAACCCAATAATGAGCGCGCCAATCACTAGAACAACAAAAATCGCTACCCAAACAAATAACAAGAGTCCAAACAGAATAGAGAACCCAAGTCCATGCGCAAAGTACTTAACCAAAGCCCTCCAAACATTTTCTTCCTCTTTAATCTTGGTCTTTCCCTCCTGAGCCTTAGCTTTTTCAAAAGATTCTAAAACATCCTCAATTTTTGACTCGTCAATCCCCATTCTTTGTTTCCTCTTGTTGGCTGCTTATTTTATCTTGTAGTGTTCAATCTCCCTTTTTTCCATTTTATTGTAAATGCCGTTGCAACTATTCCTCCAGCGGCTAGTGTAACTATTGGCTTAATACTCAATTAAGTATTAATTATTTAATAATTATGGAAACATCTTATGGTTACATGTTAATATCGAATCACATACTAACAATAATTCAGATAATAAACTCGATTAATAAAGAAAAATTTCTTTAGTTTCACAATTTCACGGGTATTTTAACCTAATCGCCTTGTTCTCGCAAGCGTCTACGCACTTCATGCAGTAAATGCATTCTGGGTCACTAAATTTCTCCCAAGGCAAGTCTAAGATGCGAACCCGCATCGGACAAGCCTCAACACAAAGTCGGCATTCACCCTTAGCGCATTTGACCAAATCCCTACGCAAACCAAGAAAACTAACCCTGTTCAAAACAGCCATTATCGCTCCATGCGGACAAAAATATTTACACCAGCCCCGCGGCACCAAAGCCGCAAAAACAAGAACGCCAGCCATAATCACGAATTGAACCCAGAAGAGAGGAGGAAGTGACGCAATTCCCGAAACGGCATCCCAAAAAGCCACCTGCAATAAAGCATTGCGGAAGTTTAGAAACATCTTTGGCAAGGTTGCGAACAAGGTTTCCGCTGGGCTTAACGCGGTAAAAGGCGTATAAGCAAAAATTCCCAAAGCATCTTCATATGTTCTGCTTACTCCTAGGACTTTTGAAGCAGAAAAAGTCAGGCTGATGAACAAGGAAATGGCTAAAACAGCATATTTCGCGTACACCATGCTTTCATGAGTTCTGACGGAAAACTCCGTATGTTTACGTTTGATAAAGCCTAATAATTCTTGAATAAAACCGAAAGGGCAAACCCAACCGCAAAGAGATTTGCCGACTAGCACACCGGTAATTAGGAATGAAGCTAATGCAAGCCATGGGAAGACGACGCCAAAACCCTCCCACCCACTAAGCATCAACTGTACTGCAGTAAAAGCATCGCCCACAGTGTTCTGCTCCAGCCCCAATGTCCACAGGACAGGAAACAAAAGCGGCAAAGCACCTAGATTGAAGACCACTGCACCAAAGAATATGAAGGACAAGAATTGGACTACTCTCCGAACCGTGTTAAATTTGACTAGTTTTTGCCTGATTTCTGCCCTCAAATTCTCGCCTCTTCATTCGGTCAACGAAAATCTAAGTTATTTACTTTCCTATAACTTTAACATTTCTCACAAGAACCCAAGGCGCAATCAATTGCCCAACCTTCCGCTCATTATTAGCCAGCGCCGAAATATTTTTTAATACATGGAAAACATTACCGGTCAACATCGCTCCTCTAGTAGCATATGTAACTTCGCCATTCCGAATTTTCCAAGCAGGGGTCGCAACAACAGAGAATTCTCCACTGGCTGGATTACTGCTGTGCGCGCCTTGCAAATAGTACACAATTAGACCTTCACCCATTTCACTGATAAGCTCTTCAGGCGATTTGTTTCCAGCCATCAAATGAAAATTTGTAGCTTCCACATTAGGCGTAGATAAATATCCAGCTCTCGTAGCGTTTCCAGTGCTATCTCTACCTTCTTTCTTAGCAGTGTAATCATCGTAGATGAAGTTGCACAAGACGCCCTTTTCTATGATAACAGTTTTCTGTTGGGGAACTCCTTCACCATCAAATTTCCATGTGCGAAGACCGCCTCTACATAAGCCGTCATCGTAGATCGTCACGTTTTCAGAAGCCACCTTTTCTCCAATTCTTCCTTTAAAGGCAGACTGATTCCTCTGCACATAATCCGCCTTAACCGCATTAATCAAAGTGAAATAAAGAAGCTGCTGTAATGCAAATTGAGTAAATATTACGGTAGTGGCTTTTGTCTCCACTTTTTTAGCGCCAAGGGCGGAAATCGCCAGCCGCGCAGCTTCGTCGCCAACCCACTGTGGGTTAATGCTGCAACTTCTTTCAGCATTGAACTCGAAGCATACAGGCGTAACTTCACCTTTTTCTTGACCGATTGCTGCCAAATTGCATTCAATGATCGTTCCTTGGTCAAAATTTGCAACACCACTCGAATTAGCAATAGCGTGAGACAGGTGCGATGCTCCTACGCCTCCCTCTATTGGAAAAACCCGCTTATCCTTATTTTCAGCGGCATCCAACATCTCAGAAGCGAGTTTCACTAAATCCTCAGAACGAAGCTCAACAACATTACCGTCATAAGTGCCTTCAACAGATGCGCTGGGTCTCCCGGCTGGAAGACTGTGCCAGTTTTCATCCCGTTTGCTTGCCTTAGCAAAACTCAAAGCCTTCAAAATAGTTTCTTCGACTATTGCTTTGTTTTCTAACATGTTTGTGTATGAAAAGCCTACGGCTTTGTTAACTATGACCCTGACCCCTAAACCCTGGTCAATTATTCGAGAGCTTCTAGCAATTTGTCCACGTTCAATACTAACATTTGTTGTCAGCCCTTGATACAAATATGCCTCAGCTTCATCTGCACCATTCTTAGACGCAAAACCAACTGCTTCTTCAACTAAACTCAGCATGTCCTCTTGCTTAGGCACTGCCACCAACAAGCACCTCCTTAATCCTGACGTGAGGGCCGCCATCGCACACAAAAGCTGTTTGTCCTTTTCCGCATCTTCCCGGCCACAATCTAAAATCCTTTCCTGCAGCATCCACCTTAAGCAAGGTTTCAAGCGTGTTGCCACTTATGGAAGCATTACGCACTGGCTCGCCCACTTCACCATTGACTATTTCATAAGCTTCTTGAATCCCAACCTGAAAAGTGCCGTCCAAATTTGCTTGACCGCCTCTAAAACTCTTAAGATAATAGCCAAATCTTATGTCGCTGACCAGCTCTTCAAAGGAATGGTCCTTTGGTTCCATGAACGTGTTACGCATTCGTATGATCGGTTCCACTCGAAAGCTTTCAGCCCTCATGTTACCTGTTGGTGTTGTATTAAATTTGTGTGCGGTCTCACGGCTATGCATTAATCCAGCCACGATGCCATCTTTTACAAGTAGGGTTTTCTGTGTCGGAATCCCTTCTTCATCATATTTGGAGGACCCGAAAGCCCCGTTTATTGTGCCGTCATCATAAAAAGTAACAACGTCGGAAGCGATCTTTTTACCAAGCTTACTTAGTAGTATAGAACCAGACAATGTTAAGTCAGCTTCGGCCAAATGTCCAAAAGCCTCATGGACAAAAACGCCAACCACATTTGGCCCCAGAACAGCTGGGTAAGTTCCACCTTTAGGAGATTTCGCTTTCAATTGCTCAACTGCTCGTTTCGCAACTTTTTCACCCACAATTTCTGGAGTTTCAACATCAAATATCTCGTACCCAGATGTCGACCCAATTTCCTCTCGGCTGAAGGTAAAAATACCAGCTTCTATTGCTGTGGCTGTTATTCTTGACAGAACATAGAGCTTCTCCTGTTCAATGTACGTGCCCTCGCTACTCAGGAAATAGTTTGTTCCAATTAAATCAAGATAGTCTACTGTGCAACTCTTAACGCGATTGTCATAGCCCAAAATAATGTTGTTCATGGTCAACGCCATACTTATCTTATCTTCTACAGGAATTTTTGACGGGTCTTTCAAAGATTTCACCACGACCTTATCTTCAACAGCTTTAGTTTTGACGAGATTGATAGGTGCTTTAAGTCTTGAACTTGCAACTTTCGCCATCTTGCACGCATCCAAAACAGCGCTAGTAAGTGTTTCAGTGTTTAGGATTCCAACCGATGCAAAACCCCATGCGCCCTTGACAAGCACACGCAAAGCAGCGCCATTTTCAATTCCCTGTTTAGCTGCTTCAACACGGCCTTCTTTGAGCGTGAGCATAGTCTTAAGAAGCTTCTCGAAGCGAACCTCGACATATTCAGCACCGAACTTCTGAGCAGCGTCAACAGCTTTAATTAAAACCTCTTTCAATGAAAATCTCCTTCTAATACTGCATTTTGGAAGAGACTTATTCAAGAAACAGTCTTATAAAAATAGTTGCTTTTTCTTACCATTCTCAGCTAATTTAGAGAATAAGGAAAAATATTTTTGCCGATGGCTACGAGCAGAAATCTAAACGTGGAAAAATTGCTTATGCTTTCCGCATGATCGACCTAACTTGGCTGACAAAGTCGCATTCTTCTTGCATTTTCTCTAATTCCAGTCTACGAATTAGACCGTAACTTGAGTATATATCCTCCAGAATTCTCCGCTCAATAACGTAAGCTCCAGAACTCAAAAACTCCTCAAGTCCTTTCGTAAATACATCAATCTTTTCAGATATATCATTCTGCTTCAGTGAGTATTTACTTTCTAAGTGTCTGTATATCAAAAGAGTTGCCTCTTCTCCAAAAATTTGCCTCAGGACACCATCTATGATTCTGGAAATCTTGTTTTCTTTCTTCTTTTCTCGAGTTGGAGTTTCCATTGCGCTCACACGGTAGTTATATTGTGTATTACGACTTAATAAGGTTTGTCGTAGATTCGTTAAACACACCTACACATAGGCGCATACAAAATCATCGTTAAAGAAAATCTGCAAGATTCATTTGTTTAACTCTTTTTAAAGAAGGCTTTTTTGCATAATCGTCTTCGAACACTACAAGCCTTCCATAAACGCCATCATATCCCGGTATAACTTCAACACGTCCTTCTCTGACCCTAACAATTGCCTCTGCGACTTTCGCATCAACAAGTCTATTTAACTTCTCTATCGAGGCGTCAATAAGAACAGCGTATTCGTCGCCGAAACTTTCAATGAGCAGATTGTAGGTGCTCCACACCCTCCTGGATGAAGGAGAATCTGTGCCCAATACTGTTGCAATAATCTCTGAAAGCGGAAGCAACCTTATAAAGCCCGCAGCATTTGCGGGTTTAAAGCCAGCAGGACGATCGGCAAGCTCTTCCACACGCTGTTCGACGCCTTTGGTGAGCTTTTTGCGACAAACTGGACAAGTGTTTCCAAGTTTTATCGCTTCTTGTGGAGAAAGCGCTACATTGCAGTTTCTGTGACCGGTCCAATGATATTTTCCATATGCTGGATCTGTCTCTATCGTAGACTTGAAACGCGCCTTATCTTTTTGCCGAATGGCATCAACAATCTCATAATAGCTCAACTTCTCCAATTCAAAGACGTTAGCTTCTCTGCCGATTCGCCAAGGCCAAAAACTGTGACTGTCACTGTTTGAAACCAAAACGAATTGGTCGAGTTTGCTTAGACGCCAGTTCATTGGCGGATCAGAGGAAAGCCCAGTTTCTAAGGCATGAATGTGCTTCGTCATGTCTTGATAACAATCCTCAACACTGTTGAAACCGCTGAAGGCACCGAAAATGCTGAACCACGGTGTCCAAGCATGAGCTGGAAAAACCATGTTTTCACTTGAAACCGCCATTATTTCTTCAATAAGAAGTGGCGCTGACATGTTCAATGTTGGTCTGCCATCCGCGGTCAAGTCGCCGTATTTTGATAATTTATCATTGATTTGTACGGCAATTTCCATATTTGGCGTCAAAAGTACATGGTGAATCTTCTTGACCTCGTTTTCAAAAGTAAATATTGTGCTTACCTCTGCCGTCATCATGAAGCGCACAGGTAATTCTGGATCTTTTGCCACTTTGTACAAGCCAGTGTCTGAAGCTTGAACCAAGGTTTCCTGAAGTTCTCCAACCCATTTTGGATGCGTGAAATCCCCAGTGCCCACAAGGTTTAAGCCCTTGATTCTTGCAAAGCGAGCTATCTCCTCAGGGCACATTCGTTGGCTTGTGGCGCGACTGTGACGACTGTGTATGTGCAAATCAGCTATTACTCTCAATTTTTCCGCCACTAAACCTATGGTTTGGACATGCTTTTAAAGAAAACGACTCTAATCCTTGAACTTCAAGTCTATTAAACAGAAGATTTATTTTGCTTATAATTGCAAGCAATAAGGGTGTTGACTGTGTCCAAAACAATTGCGGATATGCTTGGTTTCTTAAACAAACAATGGATTGCAACCTTCGCAACAGTAGACAAGGAAGGCAAACCGCATGTGGTGTCTATTTGGTTCGCTTTTGACGATGACAAGTGCATTGCATTATCGAAATCTTACCCGAAAAGGTGTTATTTTGGTGAAATAGAGGGAGCCAGCCGATTTTCTTTATCAGTCAAATACTTCTCGAAATGTTTTTCCAAATCCACTTTGAACATGATGACAAACACAATTACTAGCAAGGCTATTGCAAGAATCATGCCAATCAAACCGGTTATCCAATCGCTTTCTACACCAAAAAGATCTTTGATAATCCCCACAGAAAAGCGACCACTATACGCGACTATAAGGTTCATGCAAAATTTGCCAATAAAAGCAGGAATAAATACTCGAACGATGTTGTAGCGCATGACTCCTAAGGGAATAAAAAGTAAATCATCCGGCAGTGGAGTCAGAGCGAAGAAAAAAACCACTATTGGACCGTATTTGTTGAAAATTCTGACCAGAAGATCCATTTTCTTCTTGTACTTGTCGTTGATGGCTTTTCTGCCACCAAAGCCGAGCAAATATCCAGAAAACTCTCCCACAGCAGAGCCTAGACCAGCTGCAATCGCAATCCAAAGTGGTTCATAACTTTGCCCTAGAGCAAAAATGACGACTGTGTATGGAATTGGAAAGAAGATCGACAGAGCACCAATTAGGCTAATCAAGAATATTCCAAAGTATCCATACTGGTCAGACAGTGTTAGAAACCAGTTTATAATGTCTTGGAACTGCAACTTGAAAGCGCTCTCCTTCCCAATTGATTTATTTTGCCTTGCTTAAAGAAATTGTCATCACAAGCATCACATTTAAATTGAGGCGGCCCTCTAAAAAGAATCCACAAAATTTTTTAAGAGGGCTTGAAGTTGGCAAAGAAAACGGAGCCGATTTGGATAGCAAGAGAGCTTTCAAAGTGTAGCGGTTGTAGAAAATGCGAAATTGCGTGTTCGCTTTTTCATGAAAATAGTATATGGCCAGAAGCATCGAGAATAAGAGTTTTCATGCTGTCCCTGGCGTCGACTTTCCACATTTCTGTGCTCAATGCGAAGATTACCCATGCGTGAAAGCATGCCCAGTTGAAGCGTTGTCAATAGCCAATAAAACGGGCGCAGTTATAGTAGATGCTGAGAAGTGTATTGCATGCGGAAAATGCATCAATGCTTGTCCAGGCAGAATCCCACACATGCATCCAAATGGGAAGTTCATTTTGATTTGTGATTTATGTGCAGGTGAGCCGCAATGTGTCAAAGTATGTAGAGAGGGCGAGTGGAACGTGCTGAAAAGGGTTTCGAGAGGAAATCGCTCTTATGGACTCTATGCGCGAACACCGGAAGAAATAACGCGAGACTTAGCCCTTAAGATGTATGGCGAAAAGGCGGAGGAATTCCTGTGATATTGGGATATGCAGGAAAGTTCCTTGAAGTTAACCTTTCAACAGAGAAAATCAAAGAAGTAACACTTCGTGATGAGGTTTTGAAGGATTATGTTGGTGGCAGAGGCTTAGCAACGAAAATTCTATGGGATAGATTAGGAAAAAAATGGGAAAAGATAGAGCCACTAGGACCAGTAAATATACTCTTATTCTTAACCGGTCCATTAACAGGATATTTTCCAGGCGGCAGAATCTGTGTATCTGGTAAATCACCACAGAGCAGTGGTGTTGTGGGTTCAACTGTCGGTGGAGAATTCGGAATAGAGCTGAGATGTGCTGGTTATGACGGCATAATCGTGACAGGCGAAGCTAAAAAACCAGTTTATTTGTTCGTTAAGGATTCAGACATAGAAATCAGGGACGCAAAACATGTTTGGGGCAAAGACGCAAAACAAACAGTCAGAATTCTTACAAAGGAGTGTAGAAAGATTTTGAAAAAACGCTTTCCAATATATGGGGAATGGAAAGAACCTGCAATATTATACATCGGTCCAGCTGGAGAAAACATTGTACGAACAGCTGTCGTCGCAGCAAAATGGGCGCACGCCGCAGGCTACGGCGGCTACGGTGCAGTCATGGGTTCTAAAAAGCTAAAGGCAATTGCCGTCAAAGGCACTGGACCACTGCCACCAGTTGCTAACCTGAAAAGAGTTGAGCGTTTGATAAAAGTTGTGAATGATAACGCTTATGAGGCTGAATTGTGGAGGCGCTGGGGAACAGGCGCAGCCGGCTACGAGGTTGGAGCAAAAACAAGTTCCGAACCTGTTCGAAATTGGCAGGATGAGTGGCATGATGAAAAAAGCTTTGGTGTTGACCAATTTGAGAATAGAGTTTGGATAAAACAGTTCTGGAGCGATTTTGGTTGTCCAACATGTTGCTTGAAGGTAGCTATGGTTAAGGATGGAAAGTTCAAGGGAGCCATAACAGACAACCCTGATTATGAAATGCAAGCCTATTTAGGCCCAAATTTGGGGATTTTTACGCCAGAAGAAAACGTGTTTATCGCTGCCCTCATCGACGATTTAGGTTTATGCGGCATACAAACGGGAAATGTGATGGGTTTTGCTGCTGAGCTTTTCCAGAGGGGAATATTGACAAAGAAGGATTTAGACGGCATTGAACTCAAGTGGGGTGATGCTGAAGCCTTTGCGGCCTTGGCCAGAAAAATAGCTTTTAGAAAAGGTATAGGAGACTTGTTGGCAGAGGGAACTTACCGCTCAGCATTGAAAATTGGAAAAATGAAGAACTTAGACGTGCTACAATATGCTGTACAGTCCAAAGGCATAAGCATAGGCGCACATGGAATCCGCAGTGGAAAAGACTATCCAGGAATAATTTCCTATGCTTGCTCGGTGCAAGGCGGAGATCACACGTCTACGGCTGGTCTCCCATTAGACGGAGGAGGAAGCGAGTTGATGGAAATTTTCAACGACTCAGGAGTATACTGCAATTTCAACAGCTTCGGCATACCACGCAATGTACGATTCGACTTTTACAATGCAACCACAGGATTGAAGCTGACAAGAAAAGAGTGGGTCAGCACAAAAGCATTGAAGGTGTTACAGTTGCAGAGAGCCATGTTGCTCTTTGGCGGTCCTGACCAGAAATGGAATCCGAAAATCCACGACAGCAACCCGCCGAGATTTTACGACCCGTTACCTTCTGGACCATACAAGGGAAAGACTGCTGACGAAGGACGAGTAGAAAAGTATAAGAAGCGATATTACAAGGCGGTCGGCTGGGACAAAAATGGCATACCGCGATCGGAAATTCTGAGAAAACTTGGGCTAGAAGACGTGGACAGGGCTTTAGAGAAAATACGGTGAAATTCGGATAATTCTCGTAGGCGTGACGATCAAGCCAATCTTTTCATCTTTTTCTTCGGAAGGAACTGCTTCGACAATTTGCGTGTCATGCACAGTTGTTACAACAGGAATTGACCCAAATATTCTCTTCAAAATGCTGATTTCTAAATCGCCATAGCCGTGTCCTTTTCCAAGTCTATTTCCACGTAGGTCAACAGCCACAGCGCCTTCAACAACCAAATCTGGTCTTGGAATATCATCAACATCAATCGTTCTTCCATATTTGAAGGCTCCTTTAATAGTTGAAGCGAAGCTTTCGGCACCTTTAACATCTTTGGGACTAATCACAATAAACCCATGTTTCAACCTTGACGAAGCCATAACAAGAATTTTTCCGTCCAATAGTGCACATTCTCTAACTTTTCGCTGAGCATAATCGGGATTGACAAAAACAACCTTCGCGTTTTGCCATTCGTCGAGAAGCCTAACTTTCGCCGCAGCGTTACCGGAACCAACAAAGTTCGGAATTCGCCCAAAGCACGGAAGTGGGAATTTGGCGACACCCTTTTTCTCGAGTTTTAACCAGATTTTCTTGCGTAGCAATTTCTTAGCAGCTTTGACATCCATTCTTTCCACTTAGGCGTCCAACCAAGCAAGAGAGCAAAGACTCAAAAAATGGAGGATTAATTGTCTAGATTATATGCAGTTCTTTCCCGATTTTTTCAAAAGCGCCAACAGCAAAGTCGAGGTCTTCTTTTGTCAACGCAGCATTCATAATGGTTCTTATTCGAGCTTTATCCCGCGCAACCATCGGATACACTATAGGCAAGGCAAACACACCCTCTTCGAAAAGCCGCACACTCAACTTTTTAGCGACACCACTCTCACCAACAATGACAGGTGTTATTGGTGTTTGGCTGGTGCCAATGTCAAAGCCGAAATCCTTCATGGCCTTCTTGAAATGACTTGTGCGTTCCCACAGTGTTCGTACATGCTGAGGTTCATTTTCTAGGACGTCGATGGCTGCTATGCATGCAGCCGCAACTGCAGGAGGATGCGAACCGCTGAGAAGCCAAGTCCGCGACTTGTTGTAGGCAAAATTAGCCAAATCCTTAGAACCGGAAACGTGCCCGCCTACAACTCCAAAAGCCTTAGAGAAAGTGCCCATTTCAACATGAACCTTGTCGCGACCAAGCTTGAAATGTGATACAATGCCTCTTCCTCCTTCTCCTAATACTCCTTCGCCATGAGCGTCATCTACAAAAACCATTGCACCATGTTCAGCTCCTAGCTTAGCTATCCCGTCCAAAGGCGCAATGTCGCCATCCATAGAAAAGACACCATCAGTAATTATCAAAATTCGCCTAAACGGCGGCGAATGTTTTTCCGCTTCCTCCAAAACCCGCTGCAAATCCTGCATATCAGTATGCTTGTAAACTGCTCTCTCAGCGTGCGACAATCTAACGCCGTCAATTATGCTGCCGTGGTTGAGCTCGTCGCTTATCATAAGATCGCCCCTGTCGGCCAACTGAGGAATTAAGCCGGCATTAGCCGCAAAACCTGTTTGATAAACTAGCGACGCTTCTGCATGCTTAAACTCCGCCAGTCGCTTTTCAAGCTCTATATGCAAATCCATGTTGCCCGCGATTGGGCGAACAGAGCCAGAGCCAGCGCCGTGGGTTTGAACCGCCCTTATTGCTATTTCTTTCAATCGCGGATGATTACTTAGGCCTAAATAGTTGTTTGAACAAAACATTAAGACCTCTCTTCCGTCAACATTGCACCATGGTGTGCTTGGACCTTGCAAAACTCGAAGTTTCCAGTCAAGTTCGTTTTTTACCAATTCTTCATATTCTTCCTTTAAAAAGGCTGTTGGATTTCGCATCTCATTCATCTCTTTTTCCTAATTTCTCATGCATTCTCTTAACTCTTTCTAACCTCTAAACTTATGTTTCAAACTTTTTTGTCAGCTTTTCTATCATGTCTCTCGTCATGGAAGCTAAATCGTACGTAGGATTCCAATTCCATTCTTTGCGGGCTACGGTGTCATCTATTGACGTGGGCCATGAATCTGCAATCTTCTGTCTAAAGTCGGGTTTATACTCGCAAACAAAATCTGGAATATGCTTCCTAATTTCAGCTGCTAGCTCTCCTGCGGAGAAGCTTGTTGAAGCAACATTGTAACTAGCGCGATGTTTGATTCTGGAGGCGTCAGATTCCATTAGGTCTATGGCTGCCTTAATGCAGTCAGGCATGTACATCATTGGCAGAACAGTGTCCTCCCTCACGAAGCAGGTGTAACGTTTCTTCCTGATTGCTTCGTAGAACATCTCTACAGCATAGTCGGTCGTGCCCCCGACTGGAGGTGTCTCGTTGCTTATAATACCAGGATAGCGTACACTGCGTACATCTAAGCCAAACCGGAGGAAATAATAATTGCACAGCAGTTCTCCAGCGACTTTTGTAGTGCCATACATTGTCCTAGGAGTTAGGACTGTTTCTTGAGGAGTATTAAGACGAGGCGTTGACGGACCAAAAACAGCAATAGAGCTTGGCCAGAAAACCCCGGTCATTTTGTGTTCTCTCGCAACTTCGAGAATGTTGTAAAGACTGTTCATGTTGACACTCCAAGCGAGTTGCGGATCTTGTTCACCTGTGGCTGAAAGAATAGCAGCTAGATGGTAAATTGTGTCAATCTCGTATTCTTTAACAACTGTCTCGATACTTTGTTTGTCTGTAACGTCAACAAATTCGAATGGACCAGATTGGAATAGTTTTTCACTGGGTGCTCTCTTGTGTCCTCCTGCAACAACATTATCACATCCATACGTGTTTCGTAGCTCTATTGTCAGTTCAGAACCAATTTGGCCAGTGGCACCTGTCACGAGGATTCTTTTCGTGTTTTTTTTCGACATTCTACAGACCTCAATTATTGTAAGAGAAAGATGAAGTTAGAATCTGTAAAATATAAGAATTCTCACAAAAGACTGCTTCAATATCATTCTTTTTCCCAAAGAGCTTTCGACCTGCGAAGTAGCTCATCAATAGGATTCTTATGTGTATCACCCTTTATTTCAGCTTCCATCTCACTGCTACTAACTACGATTAGCGCTGCGGATTTCTCACCTCGCTTATCTCCGCCGCTTTCACCTTCAACCTTCAAAGCCATCGCTAGTCTTTGGGCTAATTTCCCGCAGGAGCTCCCAAATTCTTTTCCCATGCTTGTTAAAGTTTCTTTTCTAGCAAGTAGATTTCCCAGCACGACGTAGTTGTCACCTATAATTTCTCCTCTAAATTCTGGAGTCTTGATGCCTATAAAAACAGCCTTTCTCTCATTAAAATCCATAACTGAAACTTGCCAGAACTCCATCTCTGAATCTTCTCTCAAAAGCCCATCCAAAACCTCATTTTGGGTGAAGCCTTTCGCAAATAATTATAATCCTCTATCACCGTATGCAACATTAGTATATGCTTGAGTTGCTATCACACCGACTCCAGGTTTTGCATGCAGTACTCTGTTTCCTATAGATGCGAACCAGAAGCGACAGCACCGCCCATCAATTTAGATTTTGGCAAAAAACTAAAACAGAAAATGTTCCAGTTCCGCGACCTTTCATTAGACTAACAACACCGTAGGCTATCAAAACGATTTATAACGCGCGCAATAAATCTTGTCACTGAGAAAAGATGAAGCTGGGCCTCATCGTTAACCCAATAGCAGGCATGGGAGGCAGAGTAGGTCTGAAAGGAACAGACAGCGTCTTGGAAGAGGCAATTGCAAAAGGAGCAAAACCAATAGCGCCTAAAAGAGCGAAACAATTTCTGCAAAAATTAAGAGAAAACCTGGGAAAAACACCAATTGAGTTTTTCACCTGTCCAGGAATCATGGGTGAAAAAGAAGCGAGAACTGTAGGCTTTTCGGTCAAGGTTCTACCTATGAAAATCGCGAAAGAAACAAGCGCTGAGGATACAAAAACTGCGGTTAGACTGCTGACTGCTGAAAAAGTGGATTTAATAGTTTTTGTTGGTGGAGATGGTACAGCCAAAGACATTTTTGATGCGACACCGGGCTGTCACGAAGTGCCAGTCTTGGGTGTCCCTTCAGGTGTGAAAATGTACAGCGGTGTTTTTGCAGTGAACCCCTCAGATGCTGTTCATGTTGTTTTGGCATTCGCTGAAAACCAGGCGGAAATAACAGAGTTCGAAATTATGGATACGGATGAGAAGGGCATCCGAAGCGATACTTTCTCTGTGGAGCTTCACGGCTTTCTAAAAGGACCTTTTATCCCCATGCGAATTCAAGGAAGCAAACAAATAAGTCCGGAAACAGTTGATGAAAAGGAAAACCAAATTGCAATAGCAAGATTTATCGTAGAGGAAATGCAACCGAATGGAACGTATATACTTGGTCCGGGAACGACTGTTAAACGCCTAGCGGAACTGTTGGGAGTAGAAAAAACAGTTCTTGGCGTAGACATCTACAAGGAAGGCAGAGTCATACTGGATGTAAACGAAAAAAGGATTCTAAAAGAAGTTAGAGATTGGCAAAAAGCTTGGATTGTTCTTTCGCCAATTGGGCATCAAGGAATTCTTTTGGGAAGGGGAAATCAGCAAATAAGCCCTGAAATAATTAAACGGGCCGGAAAGCTACAAATTATAATTGTAGCGACAAGAAATAAACTTCGGAGCATTGATGGCAATACCCTTAGAGTCGATACAGGAGATGCAGAAGCGGATAAAATGCTTAAAGGATACATTAAGGTTATCACGGATTATAAAGAATGGCGACTTGTGCCTGTGCAGTAGTAAACTCCGAGGTAGCTGCAAACATTTGTGCGTTTTTTCCAGATTGCTGCGAGACTCATTTGAACACCGCGGATACGTCTACGAAGCTTGCAGTCTCTTGTTTTGGCGAGATTGCCACAGCTAGATTCGGTAGATCCACGTAGTGAAAACATTTAATAATCCCTATTTGTATCCTTTTGTGAAGTGGTTGAAATGGGCGATTACGTTCCACGTCACTAAATTCTCGAAGTACTCAGCCCACATTAGGATTTGTTCTCCACTAGAATTATATTCTGGCAGTCAAAAACAAAGGAGAGATGTAAATGTCTGACATTGGAATAACCGTGAAAAAATCTGAAGACTTTTCTGAATGGTATACGCAAGTCATCTTAAAGTCTGAACTAGCTGATTATGCCCCAGTGAAAGGCTGCATGATATTCCGAGAGCACTCATATGCCATTTGGGAAAAAATCCAAGAAATCTTCAACGCAAAGATAAAAAGGACAGGCCACAGAAACGTGTACTTCCCAATGTTCATACCGGAAAGCTTTCTGAAAAAAGAGGCAGAACACTTCCAAGGTTTTATTCCACAAGTCGCTTGGGTAACAGTTGGCGGAGACAGCCAGCTGGAAGAGAAACTTGCCATAAGACCCACGTCCGAAACAATAATGTATTCAACATACGCTAAATGGATCCGAAGTTGGAGAGACCTGCCAATAAAATTGAATCAGTGGAACAGCGTCGTAAGATGGGAAACAGAGTCAACCAGACTTTTCTTGCGAACAAGAGAATTCCTCTGGCAAGAAGGCCACACGGCCCATGCAACAAAGGAAGAAGCAGACCAGGAAGTCAAGGAAATCCTAGACGCATACAAGGACGTAATTGAGAACTACTTAGCCGTTCCTGTTCTTATTGGAAAGAAAACTGAAAGAGAAAAATTTGCCGGTGCCCTGTACACAACAGCTCTAGAAGCAATGATGCCGGATGGAAAAGCACTACAGATGGGAACATCGCACCAGCTAGGTCAAAATTTCTCAAAAGTCTTCAACATAAAATTTCTCGACAAGAACGAAAAAGAACGTTATGTCTGGCAAACCTCATGGGGTTTTTCAACGCGGATGATAGGCGCTATGGTTATGCTGCACGGTGATGATAAGGGGTTGATGTTGCCCCCTAAAGTCGCACCCATACAAGTTGTAATAATCCCCATACCCTACAAGGGCGTTGACGCAAAGGTGATTCAATCAAGAGCTAGAGAAATTCATGAAAGACTGCAGAAGAGCACTATATCGGTTGTTCTTGATGATAGAGCTGAATACACTCCTGGTTGGAAATTCAATGCGTGGGAGCTAAAAGGTGTGCCTATACGAATAGAGATTGGCCCAAGAGATGTGAAGAAAAAACAAGTGACCTTGGCCAGGCGGGACACGTCCGAAAGAATTGCCTTGAAAGAAGATGACGTAGTTAATGAAGTGACAAAACTTCTCGAAGAAATCCAAAGCAACCTTTTTAATAGAGCCAAGAAATCCTTGGAAGAAAGCATTGCGACAGTAGAAACCTACGATGAATTCAAGGAAATCTTCAGAAAGAAAGGAGGATTCATCAGAGCATGCTGGTGCTCCAATTCTGCGTGTGAGGAAAAGATAAAGGATGAAACCGGAGCAACAATTAGGACAGTGCCCTTAGAAAAAGAGAAAATATTTTCAAAATGTGTATATTGTGGAGAAGAAGCAAAAGAAGTGGTTTACTTCGCCAAGGCATATTAAAAAGCGATCAAGCACTCACTCCTTTTTTCTTGAAAGAATATTTTAGGTTAAGAAGCGAGACTCTAAGCCAATGAAAAAGCGAATAATACGTTTCGCAAAAGAGAATGACATCTCACAAATAGCAAAAATGATTCTTCAATGGTCAAATTGGCAACGCGAAAGGGTCACGGCAATAAAATCGGCAATAAACGATAAAAACCAGGAAGTTCTAGTTGCAGAGATGGATGGAAAGACCGTGGAAGTCTTGCATCAGATATTTTTCCAAGACATTCTGCTTGGAGATTGGAGCTGTCATGTACTTTTTCTTTTGGTAGATGAAAAACATCGTGGAAAGGCAGTCGGCTCTCAACTCTTAGGTAAAGCTATCGCTGACGCTAAGAAAAAAGGAGCTTTGGAAATGCACGTTGACACGATATACAAGGAGGCAGTGGAATTCTACCGAAAACAAGGTTTTAAAGATGATGGTGTTATGTTAGAACTTGCTCTTGAGGACTAACTGACCTTTTAGGAGAATATTTACTCGGAAATTTCCACGCGCTTTTCAAGCTGTTTAGCGACTTCGCCTAATCCAAGTTTTTTCAGTGTTGTCTTTGTAGGTATTCCTCGCTCATCCCAACCTCTTTTCTTGTAGTAATGTTGCAAAATAGCATCGTACTTTGTTCTGTCTAGCTTTACACCTTTTAAGGCGCCCTTGGTCGGTGGCTCTTCGAACCACCTTGTGGGAGGAACATCCATTTCTTTGCTCCAATTCTTGCCATATTCACGCACCCAGAAAACACGAGTCAGATTGAACACTCTGTCGGCAATTAAATTCAAATCGTTCCAATTCCTCTCCATGCCTGTTGCTGCGTGCATGAACTTCGTATACCATTCAAGTTCGAAGCCAAGCTCAATCCAGGGAAGCCTGCAAACACCTAAAGATTCGAAAACTCCACCACGGATGCGCTGAAACTCGATAACCTTGTCCACTTTCTCTTCACTATAGCTTTCACGTCCAGTTTTGACTTCCCAAGAAATTACCCAAGCATCCTTGTGGTGCGCTCCGATAGAGCTTGTTGAATAGGCTAATGCCATTGCAGGTGCCGCATGACAATTATAACCTGAAATCTCTAAGCCTTTCACATGCATAGCCCAACGGTTTGAAGCTCCACCGATTTTATCAGCTGCAGAGCGAACACCTTCAGCCAGCATGTTACCTAGACCACGTCTGTAAGCGATGGCCTCAACCAAAGCCTTGGTTTCCTTGAACCTTCCCCAAGAAACTTGTTCCTGTATCAGCCCTCTCTCAGAAGCTTCCATGGCAAAACCAATTACATTGCCCAACGAAATTGTATCCAAGCCGAATTCATCAGCAGCCCGATTAAGAGCCGCAACCTGTCTAAGATCGCCCAACCCAATGTTTGGACCTAACATGGCAACATTTTCATAGTCGAGTTCGGATGCTTTTCTGTCAGAACCCTTAATGACATTGCCGCAGGTCATGTTACACTGAGGGCATCCTCGATTAAGGACTTTGAGCTTTTCCATGGCAAATCCGCCGACGGCTTCTGCCTTTTCGAAAACGCATTCACGATAATTGTATGCGGGAAGAACGCCATTTTCTTGGCTCCATTCAATTGTCATCATAGTACCCTGTCTCTTCCAGAACGCATAGTTCGGCTTAGTCAAAACTTCTCTGTAGCCTTCTGCACCTATTTCCTTCATTTCTTTAGGGTATGCCGCAGACAGCTCGCCAGAACCAATGAAGACGACAGCTTTCAAATTCTTAGACCCCATGACAGCACCAATTCCAGGTCTTCCGCCCGCACGTCCCTCTTGGCAGACAACGTTCGCAAATTTGACAAGATTTTCTCCGCCTTGACCAATGCAGAGGATGCCAGCTATAGGTCCGTAAAGCTCTCTCAATTTCTTCTCAGTCTCAAATGAGCTTAAACCCCAAAGATGTTTAGCATCGAGAAACTCGGCAATCTTGTCTTGAACAAGCAAGACTATTGGTTTATCGGCTTTGCCTTCCACGATCACAGCGTCATAACCAGCCTTACGCATCTGAACAGCAGCGTGAGTCCCAACATTTCCATCTCCATAGCCGCCTGTCAGTGGACTCTTAGCTGCCAGAACAAGTTTGCCACTGCTTGGCAAAGCAAACCCAGTCAAAGGCCCTGCAGCAAAGATAAGCTTGTTTTCAGGTGACAACGGATCGATTTTTGGTTTAAGTTCATCCCACAGTATTCTGACGGCAAATCCTCTACCTCCCAGAAAATTCTTGGCCAAATCTGCCTCGTAACGCATAGCTGCAACCTTGCTTTTGCTCAAATTCACTCGCAGAATAGTACCGTTCCAACCAAACACTACTTGTCATCCCCAAAGGTACTGCGTGAATATTTTTACTTTGGACTAAATAAATCTAATGAGCCAAGAGGCTAAATTACTAGTTTTTCATGCTCAATATTTCTGTCTTTCAAACCCAAATCACTGACCTTAAACTTTCTGTCTCCATAGAGCAACGCATACTCCTCATCTTTGTAAAGGGCTGCTGCAATTCTACCTATAGCGTCAGCCTTCATTATTCCGCTTCCACTCGCACCGCCGACAACCATGATTCCATTCTCTTCAAAAATCAAAGGCTGGTGGTCGATGGTGTTTATCTCATATAAACCAGCAAAAGCTGAGAATGGTTGACAACCAGTGAATTGTGGAAAATACTTGACTATAACTTGGTATAAGCCGTATTTGTAAAAGTTCTCTTCAGGTTCAGGATTGTCTTCAGCCTTGAATGCTCTTGGAAAATCGTCGGCGTATGCCAACCACAAGGCGTCTTCCTCAGGTGCTGGTCGAATGTACGCAGAAGGTGTAGGAGGAATTGTAAATGGCAGACAACCAGCATCTGTGAACTCTTTTGTGAAAAGCAGTTTTTTAAGAGCCTCGGTTTTCGCCTTAACAGAAAAAACTTGCCTTTTCTTGGCCTTTATAAAACACTCGACTCCAATAGAGTCTAACAATTTGGCAATCCAAGGTCCAGCCACTATTATCGTTTTTTTAGCCTTCACTAAGCCCCTATTAGTTTTTACTCCAGCAACCGTTGCATCCTGCCAGAAAAAAGGCTCACCGGGTATACCTAGAGGCTGCCGTGATTCCACAATTACTTCCATGGCTTCAGTGTTATACTGAATCTTGCCACGAAGTTTCATAAACTCTGACTCATAGAATTTTACAAGAGAGTCAACATCTATTAGACCGGCTTTTGGGATCAATATTCCCTTGCGAACATTCCTCAAGCCCATTAATTGTGCTTCCTCGTCGTCAGTAAGATCAGTGCGCATATCAAGTTTCTTAACCAAATCACTTTCCTCGTATTCCACGTATTGCAAACCTTTACTAGCTAGATCCTTCAGAACAGGAAGCATTTTGCAGTATTCGTCCTCATCAAAGAGCCAAAGGTAACCAGTCCACCGCAATTTCAAGTCGAATTCCAAATCATTTTGTATATGCTTATAGAACTCTACGGAAGAGTCAGATAAGGCAAAATTTGTACGAGAGTGAAAGAAGCAACGGAAAGCCGCCGCACTTTTAGCTGTGCTACCTTGACCTGCAGCGCCAAACTTGTCGATAACCAAAACATTTGATTCAGGATTTCTGCTTTTGAGGTGGTAGGCCGTCGCCAGACCAAGAACCCCTGCGCCAACTATAACTGCATCATACTCAACCATACACATTCCACTACGTCAACAGAAGTATAGAGAGAAATATTATTACTATTATAAAGCTTAGTTGTTTCTGGCATACTTATGCTTTGACGAATCTTCTAAGAGAACACTTATCTATTTCTACGAAATATGAAATAGAGCAAATACCATATTGCTTTGGGTGAAACACTATGTATGTGCAGATTGATAGAAAGGCTGTTTCAACCTTTATAATGATCATATTAATACTGTGCTCAATAGTTTTTGGAGCATTGATTTCATACCTGTGGGTAATGGCAAATTACTACAACATGCCCGAGGGCACAACACTCCTTGTAGTAAAGGACGCAGTTTTTCCTGCTCATAACGCCACATATTTTAATGTGACGATTCTCAATCCCTCTAATTCGGTTTCAGACGCGAATATATCAGCAATCCGCTTAAGTGTGGATGAAAAAACCGATGTCTATAATATTACAACAGCAGATCCTACCATTCCATTTGTGGTCAAGAGAGGAACTGAGCAGGCTTTTAAATGTGAACAGAACTGGGGCAATCTCGCCGGAGAAACAGTGATTGTAGAGCCGATACCTGTCGACGCAGCGACAAAAAACTATTCGTATACAACACCAAAAGTAACTCTTCCAAAAGTGGAGATGAAACTAACACCTGACTTTGACATTTCAACAACCATAGAATATTTTAACTTAACAATAGAAAACTCTGGAGAATCTGTCATAAATCTCACATTATTAGAAGTGTCAATATTTGGCTTTGCAATGAATACTACTCCAGCGTTTCCATACGTTTTGCCACCTGGCCAGCATCGGAACTTTCGATGTGAACGAGATTGGCAGAATCTGATGGGGGGAGATGTCACCATTAATGTAAGAACGGAAGAAGGTTACGAGGCAAGTTATACAACAGATGTGCTCCCAGGTGTGTTTCTCTATATAGGCAATATAAGATTTGATTACACAGAAACATCTTATTTCAATTTGACTGTTATCAGCACGGAAGAATCAACATCGGATGCCACATTAAATAAAATAAATCTCACTTTGAGAGACGACCTACCAATTACACTTAGCACAGTTTATCCCTCAAACATAAGCGCAGTACCAATAACTCTTCTGAGGAATCAGTCTGTAGTTATTAAGTGCCTCTGGGATTGGAGCATATATCGTGGAGAAATTATAACGGTTGAAATTTATACACTACAAGGTATCATTTCACCCGCCTATACTGCTGTAACACCTCCGTCAATTGTTTGGAATATAACTGATGTAAAATTTGACTTGGATTATACGGAGTACTTTTTAGTTAATGTGACAAACATGCCATGCTCTCTGAACGAAATTAACATAACAATGATACTACTTGAAAATAACGTAACAAGCATGGATCCACCATCTGCGACTTTGACTAATGGCATGCAGGCAATGTTTAACTGCACATTTGATTGGAAAGCTTTACGAGGACAGAACATTATTGTTAAAGTACAAACACAAGATGGGGTAAATGTTTCCAGAGCTGTTACTTTACCCTCTGTACAGCTAAAACTGCTGGATGACAACTTCGTTTTTGGCGACTTACACAATGTAGAAACTAATGTAACAATCCCTTACGTTAACGTCACAGTTTCAAATTCAGTCAATTCAGTTCAGAATCTAACAATAACAAAGATAATTATCGAAACCTACAATGAGACCTACTTAATTGACAATACTCTAACATACCCAAAGCTGGCTCCAAGTGGATACACCATTACAGTGGGTGAAAATACCACAATATTGTGCATTTCGGACTATGAACGATATCTAGCGTCAAACGAAATAAAAGTCACGGTGTACACGTCAGAAGGCATCCAAACATCACGAACCTATGTACTGCCTCCATAACCTTTATCTCTCTTTTGAGCTAAGAAGCTTAAATCTTGAGAAGCGATAAGACTTGAAAAACATAAAAATTACACAAAGAGTAAGTAGTATTGAATACGCCATTCGTGACGTAATTGTTCACGCAAGACAACTCGCAAAAACTGGCAAAAAGATTTGCTTTCTGAACATAGGAGATCCTGTTGCATTTGATTTTGACACACCACCGCATATCAAAGTGGCTTTGGCGAAGGCTGTTGAAGAAGGTGCAAATTCTTATGCCCCTTCTGAAGGGTTGCCCGAGCTTAGACAGGCCATAGGCCAGAAGGAGAAGAGAGTCAACAAAATTGACATTGCACCTGAGAATGTTATCATAACCTCGGGAATTTCAGAAGGTATACAAATGGTCATGGCTGCGCTCATTGATGTTGGAGATGAAATTCTTCTTCCAGGACCAACATATCCGCCTTATATCTCTTATGCAAAATTTTTTGGAGGAAAGCCAATAACCTATGAAACAGTTGAAGAAAATTATTGGCAACCGAATATTGACGACTTAAGAGAGAAAATTTCAGGGAAAACTCGCGGAGTCGTCATTATCAATCCGAACAACCCTTGCGGCGCGGTTTATGAAGAAAAAACAGTAAAGCAAATATTAGATATAGCAGGCGAGTATGGTCTTCCGGTCTTATCAGACGAGATTTATGATCAAATAATATACGAGAAGAAATTTTTCAGCGCTGCTAACTTGGCTGAAGATGTTCCAATAGTGGGATTGAATGGTTTCTCAAAAGCCTACTTGATGACCGGATGGAGACTTGGCTACTTGTATTTCCACGACAAAGAGAACCGACTGCAAGAATTGAAGCAATGCATAGAAAAAGAAGCTAGGATAAGGCTCTGCGTGAATACACCTGTCCAGAAGGCTGGAGTAGCAGCTCTGAATGGACCACAAGATCACATAGAAGACATGGTAGAAAGACTTAGACAAAGAAGAGACTACGCTTGGAAAAGATTGAACGAAATTGACGGGATAAGCTGTAAAAGACCAGAAGGTGCGTTCTATGTTTTTCCCAGAATTAATGCAGTTGGGTCTCTGTGGAAAACAGACATGGAATTTGCATTAGAACTATTAAAAGAAACTGGTGTTCTATTCGTTCACGGATCAGGATTCGACCCAACATATGGCGCCGGACACGTTAGAGGAGTTTTTCTACCACCCCTTGAAATACTCGAACAAGCTTTAGACGAAGTTGAACTTTTCATGAAAAAGAATAAATAAGAGTGCAGTTTGGAAAGTTTTTCGAGTTTCACTGGTAGATTGGCGTTCCTTCGCTAGGGTCCCGAACCAACTTTGGGAATTCTTCCATTAAACGTTTAGTTATTGGACCTGGACTTCCGCTACCTATTTGTCTTTTGTTTATTTCTCTTACTGGCACAACTTCTGCAGCTGTCCCCGTGAAGAACACTTCTTCCGCGTTAAATAATTCGTATGGCGTTATGTTCTTTTCTATGACTTCGTATCCTAGCTTTCTGGCAAGTTTAGTTACTGCTTCTGCTGTAATACCTGGTAATGCACCAGTATAGCTTGGCGGTGTGAATATTCTTCTGTTCTTCACTATGAACATGTTTTCCGCTACTCCTTCACAGATGAAGCCATTCTTGTCAAGGCATATGGCTTCGTCAACATTGCTTATGTTCGCCTCAATTTTTGCTAGTATGCTGTTGAGGTAGTTGAGTGACTTTATCTCGTGTGTTGTAGCATCCACAGGGTCTCTTTTGACCCACGAAAGCATGGCCGTAACACCCTTCTCTTTTGCTTCGCTTTTATGCAGCGAAATTGTGTCCGCTATCACAATTATTGTTGCTTTGGGACATTTTTTAGGATTTAGTCCAAGGTCTCCTATGCCTCTTGTGACTACTAGACGTATGTACGCGTCTTTTAGGTTGTTTTTTCGCAGAGTATCCAGCACTATCTTTGTCATTTCTTCTTTTGTTACTGGGATTTGTAGCATTATCGTGTGAGCTGAACGATAAAGCCTGTCAACATGTTCCTTCAGCTTGAATACTATACCGCTGTATGCGCGAATTCCTTCAAAGACTCCATCTCCATATAGAAGCCCATGATCGTAGACTGAAACTTTTGCCTTAGACTTTGGATAGTATTCCCCGTCTATGTAGACGAGCAATTCTTTTTCCAATAGTTTTGCCCTCCAAATTGAGAGTCTAGTCTATTCAACTTAGGTTTGATATAGTTTTTGCATAAATCGGTCATTTTTCACCATTGCTAGCCGTAGAATTGCGGCCTTTTTGAAAGATGTTTAGGCAGAGGAAGTGGCTTATAGGGCTTGCCTTTCACTACTTTTGCAATCTCTTTTATTAATTCTTCAGGTTTCATTTTACGTATTTTTCCAGTTTTCCTGTCTCTCACAGAAAGTAAACCAGAGTCTACTTCTTTTTGGCCTACGACGATTACGTAGAGTACCCATTCCATTTCAGCCTCCCGAATTCTCTTTTGCAAAGTCAATACCCGATCGTCGATGTCTACGCGTATGCAGTTTTTCTCTATTTTTTTAGCGAGTATTTCAACATTTTCAGTGTATTTATCAGACATTGGGATTATGCGTACTTGTGTTGGCGAAAGCCATAGCGGAAGCATTGGTGGTTTGCCGTCTTGTTGTTCCTTGTAAGCTTTCTCCAACAGCGCGTATATGTCTCTCTCAATCGCTCCACTCGGTGAACAGTGCAGAATTAGCGGATGACGTTTTTCGCCTTTCTCATCAACATAATTTATGTCATATCTCTTTGCATTTTCAACATCGATCTGATCTGTTGAGAGAGCTGCTGCCTTACCTTGATTGTCTACTAAGTTGAAGTCCCATTTTAGTCTGAAATAGAAGAATGGTTCTTTCCACATCTCAACAAGAGCGGGTTTTCCAAATATCTTGGCCAAAGACATGATGAATTCCTTGTTTTCTTCGTAGAAGTCTTTTGTGAAACGTATTGCCGCTTCATAATCTTTCGCGGACAAGCCTATTTCATCTAGAATTTGCATGCACAGTCTGAATCGCGTTGTAAATTCTTTTTTGGCTTGTTTGAGATCTGTGCAGAAGGCGTGACAGTCGGGCATTGTAAAGGCTCTTAAACGCCTTAGACCCACGACTTCGCCGCTTTTCTCCCGTCTAAAACTATACCGAGTTAATTCGTAAACCTTCAGCGGCATGTGTTTGTAAGAGAACTGAGCGTCATGAACCATCAGAAACTGCCCAAAGCATGCAGCAAATCGGAGAAAAAGTTGCTTGTCTTCTGATTTCAGTAAATATTGTCTCGCTGGGAAACGGTTCATGTAGTCTGCTAGGCTTGGATGCTGAAAGTCGTACATTACTGGAGTTTCAACTTCCATCGCACCGTATTCTGTCATGTTAGAGGTGACAAACTGCTCAAGCAAAGATTTGATCAGTCGACCCTTTGGGTACCAACGGATATTTCCAGGGTCACTTCCAAGTTCGTAGTCGGCTATTTCCAGCCTCTTCATTAAAGTAACATGAGGCGGCATTTGTTGGCTAGCTCTTACCTTAGTCATTTCATATTTTGCAAATTTTTCGAGATTTTTGTGATCCTTGAAATTGAACGTTTCGACTGGTACTAATTTACCATTTGGGAGAAGAATGTGCCAAAAAGATTTCAGTTTCTCTTCAGCTTTTACTGCGTCAGAAACTTTTTCCTTCTTTTTCTCCTCTTCTTTGGTCGATAGTATTGCACGGGATTGTTCTGCAAGCGGGTGCCCTTTTATTGATAATGTGAATTGCTTGTTCCAGCCGAAGGGCGCGCGGTATGTTTCTATGCGTTTCCTTTTTGCATACGTCTCCATAGCCTTGACTATTTTCAGTGCTTCTTTTGGTTTTGCTAGGTTGCTGCTTAGGTGTGCGTAGGGATAGATTAAAACTCGGTTCGCTTTCAATTTTTTAAGAAAGGTTTGAACTTCGTTTATGGCTTTTTTGGCCACCTTTTCATTGTCACCTTCCTCGACGGCCGTGAACAACACAACGATTTCTTCTAGGCGGCTCGATTTCTTCTCGGTCTCCTCTGCCATGGCTATTTCTTTCTGGATTGGCTTGTACTCGATGTAATTTGAGTGTAGCTGCAGTATTCGCATGGAACAGTCCTTCTTCTAGCCTTTATACCGCCACTTTTCAAACATTTTGTCTTTTCTGGTTCTCTTCTTATATTCCTTATAATGTTCTTTACAGAGATAAGCACGCCTTTCGCTAACACTAGCATTTAAGCCCGAAGACTTAACCTTGTCTGCCGAAATTGAGCGGGTGGCGTCTTTGTTGCAGCCGGATACGCTACATGTGATGCCTTTATCGATGCGTCCCAAAGGTTCGAACTCCTTTTATGTACTCGCGACTTTTAATCCAATACAATATGCATCATTCCTTAATTTCTTTTTCATAAAGCGCACGCGCCCTTTGGTAAATTTTTGTTTTGTCACAGGAAAATGTTGGTCCTTGAGCCTCAACGACGAGCGACGCAACTGCAGATGCTACGCAAGCACATCGTAAATAGTTTGCGCCATTAATGTACTCGGTTAGAAAGCCTCCGATGAAGGCATCTCCAGCTCCAGTTGGGTCTATGATTTTCTCTGGTTTACACGCAGGAATATTGTAGAAATCGCCTTCTACGGATAGTGCAGCACCTTTCATCCCCAAAGTGACTATTACTACTTTTACGCCACGATCATGAACTGCTTTTATGGCTGATTTAAGGTTTGGCTGAGTTGTGACAGCTTCAATTTCGACTAAGGAAGATTTGTAGATGTTTAGTAGGTCTAATACTCGTTTGTCTGACAACACGCCATAAGTAATGTTTCCATTTTCGTCAAAATTTCGCACAAGTCCCTGCGGATCAAGAGATAGAACTTCAGTAGAGGTTCTCAGTTTCTGAGCTACTTCGTATGTGATTTCTCCAACTATTGGTGCGAGGTGGATTGCTTTGGCTTTTATAGAATTGGGCATATCATCAACAGTTATAGGGGGAGCCTTGCTCACAAGCCGCAAAGTACGCTCTGACAAGTCACTGTTGTACTTAAGCTCAAAACGTGTAGTCTGCCCGTTTTCAACTCTAACCACTCCAGACAAGTCGATGCCTTCTTCTTTAAGCCACCAAGAGTAAGCCGCTGGAAAATCGCCGCCAACCTTAGAAACCACAGAAACTCTCGCGTCTAGGCAGCTCGCAGCAAGAGAAACGTAGGTTGGAGAACCCCCTAAAACCATAAACGGCACGCTCCTATTAGGTAGGAAAATACGGTCTATAGTTAGGTGCCCCACCGAAACAATGTCTGACACTTGTAAGCCTAGCCTCCACCAAATATTACATGAAATGCCTTCTTAAAAGCAACGGAACCTAGGCATGTGCCCTAAGCAAAGTTTCTAATCAGAGAACAAAGAATTAGTGTGTGCCTCCCTTCGGAGGCGATTGAGATGAAATTTCAGTAACTGTCGTGCATTCGCAGTTTAGGCTCATTAAGGTATTGGGCGCTCTTTTTCTTGACGGGTAGAATTTTGGAATATTAAAAATGGAGATGATGTTAACGCTTAGTATTCGTAATATGAAAGTTGAAGATGTCGAAACCGTGGCAAAAATGGTTGCTCTAGACCATAATAGCAGCCCAGAGAAGGTTTATAGAGAAGCTAAAGAGCATACGCTGGACCATTTAAAAATTGTGCCAAAACATTGTTATGTTGTCGAAAATGATAATAAGCAAATCATCGCAGCCATGGTTCTGCACCCGCGAGAGGAGATTTTTGAAATCGAAGACTTCCACGTTAAAGAAATTCAGCAAAACAAGGAAGCCTTAGCATTGCTCAAAGCAAAACTTCTGGAATATTTAGAGCATGTTCGAATAGAAGTTCTATGCTGTCCTTACGCGTTGAGAAGACTAATGTAGGCATGCTAAATCTTGGATTGAAGCAGAAGAATTGCTTTGGCTAAATCTCCTCCACATTCTTCCAGTGCTTTTCTTGCTTCTTCGAGGCTTTTACTTGTTTGGTCTGCCACAAGCCTAATATCCTCTTCAGGTACAGTTGGCGCCTTACGCTCCATAGCTTTCTCAGTGATTCTCCCGCCAGTTACTTGAAAGATTTTCTGCCCTTGGACAGCTAATATCGCTACTTCAGGCTCTGCGATAACGATTTCCTTGTCGGATGTTTTGATGACAACTTCTTTGACGTTTTCAACTGTGTCCATGCTCATGCCCATGCGTTGCATCATGCGCCTCGCTTCACGAGGATTAACGCCTCTACGCATAAAATCACCCTTATCTTCACCTAACAGTTAGCTTTCAAACTTCATAAACTTAACCTTGTTGCAAGCATCCGCGTCTAATCTTAACAGCGACACCTCTCTTGAATGCTTTCATTTCTTCACCAGACAAGACAGCTCGCCCAACCGCCAAAACTTCGCCGCTTTTATCCACGACAATGACCTCATCTTTTGGGTGAATTTCATCATCAGCCTTAACAATGTGAACTGCAAAAACATCGCCGCCGTCAGCAATAAACTGTGAAACATCGTCCCTCACAGTAACAAAACATCTTGCAGAGCCAGCATTATCAGCAATACGCTTTGCCCCTTTGATGCTCAGCGAAAACAAGCCATTCGTAGGGCGAAGTGTCACAAGCCTCTGTCCGTTCAGATAGACATAACGTATTCTGCCAGTTCTTTTAGAATAGAGAACTTTCACTTTTCCAGGAAAAAGCTTGATACCTACTCCTCTTCCAAATTGATAGTCTGCTACACTTCTAATCTTTCTAAGAGCATCTTCCAAACATATGCACCATTGACCATACATTTATGATTCGACAACTATAAACACAACCGTAACAATAAAAGCAGCCTAGGTGCGTGCCAGCAATTGCGATGTGAAGTCTGCGGACACAACATCTACGGTAAACCATATTGCGTCATGATTGAAGGTGCGAAACTGACAGTATGCAGCCACTGTTCTAAACACGGAAAAATCATCTGGGAGGAAGAAAAACCAAAAACTACAACCCCTAAAACAAGAACGGCAGTTCCTCCACTAAGAATCCAAAGCAAAAAATCATCAACGCCAGCAGTAGACACAACACAAGAACTAGTAGAAAACTTTCACGCAAAGATAAGACAAGCAAGAGAAAAACTTGGGATTTCACACGAGGAACTAGGCAAAAAAATAAACGAAAAGGTATCAGTTCTCAGAAAAATTGAAACAGGAAAAATGACGCCAGACAACATGCTAGTAACGAAACTTGAACACAAATTAAAAATCAAATTACTCGTTCCGGCTTCTGAGGAAAAAATCAAGGTTCCTAAACCATCGAGTCGCGAACTAACGTTAGGGGACTTGATCAACATAAACAAGAAAGATGAGAAAAAGGAGGAGCAAGAGGAACGAAAGCGGTTCTAGTTCAACGCCGACAATCTTTTGAACAATCAAGCCTAGAGGAACTCAGAAGTTTAGCGGAATCTGCCGGATACATTATTGTCGACAAAATAGAACAGATTAGAGAGCCAGACTCCCGTTACCAGATAGGCGCTGGAAAAGTGGAAGAACTCGCCGAACTTGTAAGAAAAACAGAAGCGCAAAAAGTAATCTTTGATAATCCGTTAAAATCCGTTCAATCTTATAATCTGGCAAAAGCAACAAACGTCGAGGTCATCGACCGTTTCCAGCTGATCCTCGAAATCTTTACAAAAAGAGCCACAACAACCGAAGCAAAACTGCAAATCCAACTCGCAAGACTGGGATACGAATTAGCCCATGCAAAAGAAAAAGTCAGATTGGCAAGAAAGGAAGAACAACCCGGATTCATGGGGCTTGGAGCATACGAAGTGGATGTCTACTACGAAAGCGTAAAAAGACAAGTGCACACCATACGCAAAAAACTGAAGAAAATCCGGAGCAAACGACTTTTGCACCGCGAAAGAAGGACAGAGCTGGGATTTTCATCGATTTCTTTAGCTGGATATACAAACGCAGGTAAAAGCTCAATTTTTAATGCATTTACAGAGGAAGAAGTCCCAGTAGATGCCGCTTTATTCACAACGCTCTCCACAACAACAAGGCTTGTGGAATTGTCAAAGAAAAAATTTCTATTAACAGACACTGTTGGCTTCATAGACCGTTTACCACTGACCTTAATAGAAGCTTTTCATTCAACCCTCGAAGAAACCATCTACTCAGATCTGATACTTCTAGTCGTAGATGTAAGCGAACCAGTAGATCTTATTGAAAAGAAACTCTCAACCTGTCTAGAAACAATAGAACGCATAGGAGCATCCGGCATTCCCATAATAACAGCCTTAAACAAAATTGATTTGTTACCTGAAACAGAGATACAGCACAAACTTGATAAACTAAGAGGGAAAACACCAAATCCGACTCCGATATCAGCCTTGAACAAGACCAACTTCAATCTTTTGGAACAAGAGATGCTAAAGGCAATCAAAAACTACATCCGAGTTTCACTGAGCATACCGTTAACAGACGAAACCATGTCATTCATATCATGGCTTTTCAAAAGCGCCGACGTACAAACCATAAACTATACAGATAATTCTGCTCATATAATCTTTGAAACTGTTCCATGGTTTGCTGACAAAGTGAAAACCCGGGCAGAAGAATTTAATGGAAAACTCGAAAAGACTAAGCAATAAAATGCCCATCAAAGTGAAGAGAACATGCCTAAAATATTTGTGTTACGATGGGGTCACAGGCCAAAGAGGGATGCTAGGCTTACAACACATGTCATACTAGCCGCACGAGCACTGGGAGCATCGGGTCTTATGCTTTCAGACATAAAAGATGAAAAGATTAAAGAAATGATAGAAAAGATAACCAAAAACTGGGGAGGTCCATTCCTTTTTGAAATGGGAACACCCTGGAAAAAAGTTATTAAAGACTGGAAGGAAAAAGGCGGAATAGTTGTTCACTTGACAGCCTATGGAGAAAATATCCAAACGAGCGACGTTCTACAAAGAATTAAGACTCTAGAAAAAGACATTTTGATCATTGTTGGAAGCCAAAAAGTTCCAAGAGAATTCTTCTCGGAGACTATTTCTGATTTTAATGTGGCAATCGGCAATCAACCTCACTCAGAATGCGCAAGTATGGCTGTTTTTCTAGACCGCTTTTTTGAAGGGACGGAACTTACTAGAAGTTTCGAGAATGTAAAAGTAAAAATAATCTGTCAGAAAAGGGGAAAGAAAATAGTAAGAAATAATTAGGCCTGAGCAGATTTGTAAAGAGATTTAAATTAAAGTTTGCAGATATATATTATGAAAAGAAACGAGAGTATTCAAACGCTGAGCGAAAGGTTCACTATGCTATCGAACATAGACGACGCGACCCTAGTAAGAGTGGCAGAAGCCTTAGGCGACGAAGAAGCCGTTAAACTAATCGAGATTCTCAAAAACTCAGATGAAACCACAGACGACGAAATAGCAAACAAAACCGGCATAAGGCTGAATTCTGTTCGCAAAATCCTCTATAAACTTTATGACCATTCCCTTGTAAGCTTGAGAAGAACACGTGACCCAAAAACTGGATGGTTCATATTTCATTGGAGATTACAACCAGACCAGCTTGAAGGCTTCATACTAAGTCAAAAACGCCGAGTGCTCGAAAAGCTCAACATTCGACTGCAATACGAAAAGAATCATGATTTCTACTACTGCTACACGCCAGGATGTAGACGCATCCCATTTGAAGACGCCCTGGAAATTGTTTTTCGATGCCCGACATGTGGTAAATCAATTATGCATTATGAAAATGACAAAATCCTTCAAACATTAACAAAGAAAGTCGAACAATTAAGGAAGGAATTGGGTGAGTGAGAATCTTCCATCAAGAGAGCAAGCTATACAACTTCTTCGCCAAAGTGGATGCTCAAGATATGTTGTAAGACATTGTAGAACTGTTTCTGAATTAGCAGTGGAAATCGCGAAAGCCTGTAAAGAAAAAGGATTGAACATTGATTTGGAACTTGTAGAAATAGGAGCACTTCTACATGATATTGGTCGTTCAAAAACTCATACAGTCCATCACGTTGTTGTTGGGGTAGAAATCGCAGAATCGCTA
>JAOULW010000013.1 GCA_029881805.1 Candidatus Bathyarchaeota archaeon | reverse complement strand
GGGAGTACGGCCGCAAGGCTGAAACTTAAAGGAATTGGCGGGGGAGCACCACAAGGGGTGAAGCTTGCGGTTTAATTGGAGTCAACGCCGGAAATCTCACCGGGAGCGACAGCAGGATGAAAGCCAGATTAAAGGTCTTGCCAGACGAGCTGAGAGGAGGTGCATGGCCGTCGCCAGTTCGTGCCGTGAGGTGTCCTGTTAAGTCAGGCAACGATCGAGACCCGCGTCCTCCGTTGCTACCAACCTTGAGTTGGGCACACTGGGGAGACTGCCGCCGATAAGGCGGAGGAAGGAGCGGGCCACGGCAGGTCAGTATGCCCCGAATCTCCCGGGCTACACGCGAGCTGCAATGGCAGGTACAATGGGATCCGACCTCGAAAGGGGAAGGCAATCTCTAAAACCTGCCGTAGTTGGGATCGAGGGTTGAAACCCACCTTCGTGAACATGGAATCCCTAGTAATCGCGCGTCACTATCGCGCGGTGAATACGTCCCTGCTCCTTGCACACACCGCCCGTCGTTCCACCCGAGCGACTTTTGGGTGAGGCGTAGTCTTCTTTGGCTGCGTCGAATCCAAGTTTCGTGAGGGGGGAAAAGTCGTAACAAGGTGGCCGTAGGGGAACCTGCGGCCGGATCACCTCCTAAGTAATATAGCCACAACAAAACCGATTGGAGGAGAAAGGGGCAAGGAACAGCCACAAAAATGCCAAAGCCTAATCTGCAAGTTTTTGATGGAAGAATTTTGCACTTGGTTGGGTTCTATCTATGTGTTTGCGGTTTTCTTTTGGTTTCTGCGCGGTGTCTAGACCCCCTTATATATAGATTGAACTAGTCGTTCTCTAGGTTGCATTGAGAAAAAAAATTTAGGGTTTATGCGTGAATGAAATATATTAGGGCATGTTTCTTTGAAAATCCTTATCATTCCAATATTAATAGGAGCCTTTCTAATCGGCTTAGTCTACGCCTCATATTTCTACGTTTTATCTCCATTTTATCATCTTGATTCGCTGACAGATTCAAGACTCATTTCTTTCTCTCTGAACTCCACTGAGCAGAAATGTGTCTACATTTGTCCTGCCTATGAGCAGCATCCGTATATTTTCTTGTCAGAAGACTTGACATTCGACCTAAACCTATCCATCGTCTCCAACCCTGGAAATCTCAGTGTTTACGTGTATGCAGGCGGTGTTGAAATGCTGCGAAAAGAGGGAACCAATTTTTCTGAAGTCATCAATCAACGCTCTCCGTTAAACTTTCCTAGTTTTCCAGGAGAATGGCTAAGCAAACGTGAACCTCCACTCTACGGCGGCGCAGTTCTTTGCATGGAAATAAATAATTTGAGCCAAGAGAACACGAACGTTGATGTAGACTATTCCGTCGTTAGCTACTACCGTCTGGGAGCACCAATTAACCTTGTTATAGTCATCATCGGCTTTGCAATCATTGGAGTCACTTTGCTAATCCTTTTGCTCCATAGCATAAACCTATCCATAACCACATTAACAAAGAAAACAATGCAACACAAAGCTAAGAAAGAAAGCTCTATTAAACTACAAATTACTACGTCAGAATTATCCTAAAAATTCAGGTTTCTAAAATTCTGCCTTTGTTATATGGAATAAATTCTCTTATTTCTTCAACCGAAGCCTTCAACACTTTCTCCCGCTGTTCCTTTGACATTCTTCCCGCCAAACCCTTCAAAACAAGCCTAAACAATTCTTTGCCAGTTAGGTCTCCCGGCACAACAACCATGTATGCATTAGCTTTAGCCTTAACCGCATCAACAGGTCCACCAACAAACTCTATCTCGTTTTCATTTCCAACAACCACGCCAACAGCTAATTTAAGCGGAGCTCCACGCAGCCAATTGCGCTGTCCGCTGACAACGAATGCTCCGTGAGGCACAGACTCGCCTGAAGGTCCACCCTTGCTTAACTGGTTGGGCTTGACCCAATAAACGTCCACGCTTCCGAAGCCTTCCCGCCAACCCCTAGAAAAAGCGGCAGCAAACTCTCCAGCTTCCCGTAGGCATTGCTCACTAGGCTTTTTATCGCCTGTTTTGACAACCACGAAAGGTGCGCCCACAACATCTGCGTGAAAAACAACATCATGCGGCTCAGTATACTTCTTGACCAAAACTTCGTTGCTTACTGCATCTTTGCCAGCAACAACCAAAAATCCATCAGAAGAGACAAACCATCGGAATTTTTCAAACCATTCTTTACGCTTAACTTTGCGCCTAGCAAGCTCTTCAACCGCTTCGGTTGGTTTAACACGCTCCAAGGCTTCGGTTTCCCTAATTTTGGCTTCTGTCTCCATCAGCTTTCTGCTCGTATCTTCTAAAGCCGCTTTTGCGCCGTTCAACCTCTGCATAGCTCGCTTACTTTGCTCATAAAATTGCCCAGCATTCTCAAACAATTTTCCACGTAAATTCAAACCAAACCGCGAATCATCCAAACAAACATTAACCACCAAATTTCTGGAGTCAAAAGAATCAAAAAACACCCATGGCTTGACACCGCGGCGCTTATCAGCCAAAATCTCCGAAACAATCTCACTCCATTCTTTTCCACTCTCTTTGGCAACCAAAAATCTATCCAACAAAACCTGCAACTCGCCAACATTGGCATAGATGGCGTCTCCGATCTCCCTACTACGCTCTGCCTTGGCTTTAGCTTCAGTCAAAGTCTTCTCTTGACTTTCGATAACACGTCTAAGCCTTTCAGCCTCACGTTTTAAGGCATCAACTTCCACGCCAGCCTTAGCCTTCTCAACGGCAATGACCCGAACATAAAACTCGTCCAAAGCTGCATTGAAACTTTCATAAGGCTGACACTTGAAGCTCTCGTAACGTTTAAGCTTGAAAGGCACAACATCGATAAATTCGCCATCTTTGCCCAAAACCGCGCAAGGCTCCAACTTGCCACTTACAATGGGCAAAAGCAAATTCTGCAAACCATCAAAAATCGTGTTTAACTCCTTCTTGCCTAATGCAGCGCATGCTTTGGTTTTGTCAATTTCAGCCCTCAACAAAGTTTCCTCAGCGTGAATCCCCCCAATACTTAAGAGACGCGTAATAGCCCGAACAATCTCAACATCACCAAAGCTTCTTAACTCTTCTATAGACTCTTCTCGGTTAACATTAAACGGATTCTGTCCGCTAGAGGGTGCAAAAGCAAAGGTTTCGTTTCTCAAGATGTTTCGATCTCGCATTCGTTTATACGTTAAAGCCTGCAAAATTTTTCCTTTACCGTCCACTAGAATTATGTTGCCATCGCCGAAAAGTTCCAAAGCAAGTTGTAACTCACTGGTTTTAGTTTTGAAGGAGAGAACGACAACTCTTTCAAACTCGTACTGTTTCGCATTAGTTAGCCATGCACTTCGCAGATGTTTCCTTAAAGCCATGCAAAAGGCAGGAGGCACTAAAGGCTTCTCCATGACATAAGATGTTAAGTGTAGCCGTCTTCCTGCTTCTAAAACCAGCCGAAAGGCAGGGTTGTCAGGTTTGTGGAGCTTGAAAAGTAGGGTTTTGCCATCTAACTGGTAGATTTTGCTGACGCGAGAATCCAAAATTTTTTCTCTTAACTCTCGGACAACAGCGGCAACATCAAAACTTGTGAACTCCTTCCTTTTCAACCTGATTCGCCTTTCAAAGTTTATAACCATTGTCAAACTATAAATAGACAACTTTAAAATCATAATCCACCAAAATATAAAATGCAAAGGTGCAGAAAGCAATGAAGCCCATGGTAAAGGTGTATTGGCTAAAGTTGGTGCTAGGCATCATTGCAGCCGTAATCTGCCTAGGTTATGGAATTGCGACCGACATGATAAGAAATGATGCATTCATATTGAGCACTTTTATGAATAGTCTCTCTTTGGCAATAGTAATCTACCTAATATCTCACTATCTCGTCATAAAGCGCATGTTTGCGCTTCAAGTGGAAAAACCGCAGAAACTCTTCACGATGGGAATAGGCGTCTACTTCCTAACTTGGATAGTCTTATGGGTTCTTCTGTATTCAATTATCGCGGGGCCACCGCCACCGATTGTTTAGTCTTCTTTTCCTTTAAGAAAATTCCCCATGGTTGCTTGGCTTTTATCATTTTTTAATGTCTCAACTTTTCCATTTTTAGAAGTCGCACTATTCGCGTTTGGTGAATTTGCGATTTGCATTCTGCTAAGCACTCGGATACAATCAGTCCAAGCTGAAAAAAATCCGCGGTCAAAATCTCCATGAAGCCCATTCTTCGTGTGATCCAAAAACTCCCGCCTATAGTCGTGTAACGCCGCTTTATCACCAAAATCCAGCTTCGAAAAAAATGAGCCTGCATCGTTGTTTTTAGACCGCCGTGCAAGTAGCATTCCAAACAAAGCTCTAAAATAACCTCGGTTCCACTCTGTCTTCTGCATTTTCTGCTTAAGCCTCTCCAATTCACGCTCGGCTTCACTAAACTGTCTACTAACCAAAAGCTGGAAATAGCGCGTAACCAAGGCTTGGGGAATAGGCATGTTCAACGCCCACGAGATCTCGGTTTCTCGTCTTCAGAAACATCCTCTATGCCGTTCTCAGTTACTTTAAATATTTCCTCTCCTTCGGGCAAGTATGGACTTGAAACTAAACGAGCAATTCTCACAGGCCCGTGTGCAGCTCTCCGCAGATAGACACGCGTGTGGCTCGTGTGGCCGACGACATGGCCGCCAATGGGATGAACAGCGTCTCCAAAGAACACGTCTGGCTTGGCCATGACCTGATTCGTAACAACGGCTACGGCGTTGAAGGCTCTTGCCAAGCGTATAAGTTTGTGCATGTGTTTGTTAAGCTTCTGTTGTCTTGGAGCTAGCATCTCCCGTCCAATGTATTCGCTTCTGAAATGAGCTGTCAAGGAGTCAACAATTATCAGTCTTATGTTATTCGCCTTAATCACTTCATCAGCATTATCTAACAAGAACATTTGGTGATCAGAAGTGTAAGCCTCAGCATAAATAATGTTCTTAACAACTTCTTCTGGATTGAGACCAAAATGTCTAGACATCTGCACAATTCGTTCTGTTCTAAAAGTATTCTCTGTATCAACGTACAATGCAGCACTGTTGAGTCCACCTCTTTCAGGGGGCAATTGAACGTTCACGCACAATTGGTGGCATAGCTGGCTTTTTCCAGTGCCATATTCTCCGTAAAACTCTGTTATTGTCTGCGTTTCTAATCCTCCATCGATCATTCCGTCTAACGCTTTGCTTCCGCTAGTCAAACGCAGAACACTCTGTCGCATTCGGAGAAGTTCATCTGCCCTAACAAAAGAAACACTAATTGAAGAGCGGGCTGCTTCGATGATGGCGAAAGCCTTCTTTTCGCCGATGCCAGCAGGGTCCAATTCTCGGGCGGTAGCCATGGCCAAAGACTCAACGGTGTGAAATCCCATTTCTTTCAGTTTTTGGGCTGTGGCGGGTCCAATCCCGGGGAGGTCCTCTAAAAGCTCATACTTCCTTCTGAGGGCCACTTCTTCCTTCTCTTCTTCTGTCATAAGTTCTTCATTCCTCTTTCCTAATTCATGAAAAGGTTAAGCCAAGTCATATTTAAAACACACGAACCCCAATAGCGTGTAATCCATGGAGAGATAGGTTAAAGTGAAAACTTGAACCCTCTTCGCAAGCATGAGCTAATGTTAGGTCTTGCGTTAATACTAGATAAGATATAAGTACACGGTTTTTTCATAAAACTAGCTAACAAGAGGTAAATGAAATTGGAAAAGGCAAAAATCGTGGAAAACGTTGCCTTTAACATAATAAAGCAAGCAGTCATTTACATTCCTGATGACGTTAAGCAAGCGTTAAAGAAGGCGTACGCAGAGGAAACCAGCGAAACGGGGAAGACGCAGCTGAACGCAATTCTGAACAATATCGAACTTGCAGAGAAACATAAGGCTCCAGTTTGTCAAGACACAGGCACAATAATCTTCTACATCAAAGCCGGCACTCAAGCGAAAAACTTGGAGAAAGTTGAAGGGGCACTGATAAACGCCACGCGGAGAGCTACGAAGGAAGTTCCTTTAAGACCGAACGCTGTTGACCCATTTGCGCAGAGGAACAGTGGAGACAACACTGGAAGATTTATTCCGTTTGTGAACTGGGAAATCGTGCTAGGCGACAGCATAGAATTAACTGTCATGACGAAGGGCGGAGGCTCTGAGAACGTTTGCGTGACAGGAATGCTCGTACCAGGCCAGGGAATAACCGGATTGAAAAAGTTTGTTGTTGACACTGTGATAAATGCAGGGGCCAAACCTTGCCCCCCGACCATTATAGGCGTCGCCATCGGAGGCGGGGCAGACATATCTATGAAACTGGCCAAGAAGACGCTACTAAAGCCCTTAAACGAACCTAATCCCGATTCTGAAATTGCCAAGCTTGAAAAAGAAATATTGGAGGCTGCGAACATGACTGGGATTGGTCCCATGGGACTCGGCGGAAAAACTACAGTTTTGGGCGTGCATGTAGATTATGCCTTTAGGCATCCAGCATCTTTTCCAGCATCTGTCGCTTTCAATTGCTGGGCTTCGAGAAGAGCTTCTGCGAGGATTAATGCAGATGAAACGGTTGAATATTTAACGCGTAAAATGGAAATGTGAGAGGTGGAAGAAATGGTAGTTTACAAACTTCAAACGCCAATTTCTGAGGCAGACATACGCAAACTTAAGGTAAACGATATGCTTTACATAACTGGAACCATGGTGACCGCGAGAGATCAGGCTCATCAGAGAGCCTTAGAATATTTTAGGCAAGGAAAACCTTTGCCCATAAACCTTGAAGGCTTGGCTGTCTTTCACTGCGGTCCCGTGATGAGCAAGCAAGGAGACAAGTGGGTTGCAGTAGCAGCAGGCCCAACGACGAGCACGAGGATGGACATTTTCGAGGACGAGTTCGTAAAGAACTTCAAGGTTCGCGTAGTCATCGGCAAGGGGGGAATGGGTAAGAGGACAACTGATGCTATGGCGAAGTACGGTGCCGTTTATGGTGCCTTCACCGGTGGGGCCGCGATATTAGCTGCGAAAGCTATTAAGAGTGTTCTACGTGTTGAATGGTTTGATTTGGGTATGCCTGAAGCCATGTGGATTTTTGAGGTTGAAGAGTTTGGCCCATTGACTGTAGCTATTGACTCGCATGAAAATAATCTTTTCACTGATGTAGCAAAGAACGTTGAAGCAAATAAACAGAGGATATATCAGAAGTTGGGTATATCTCAATAGTTTCAACCTTTATTTTTCCAATTGATTTTTGATAGGTGTTCCGGATTCTGTTTAGTGTATAGCAATATTTAATATTCTAGCTTCCATCTTTAAAGACAGTGACTGAAGTATGTTGAGAAACTTTAGAGACAAAATAGCCCTTTCCGGAGTCGCAGTGTTGATGATAGGTGTAGTCTTGCTAATATTCACGTTCATAAGTGCTTATGGATTCCTAACCCAAGGTTTGTCAATAATTGCTTCTGAGGACTTGGTGCGAACTTTTGGTGAAGCGCTGGCTCCTTTGATTGCTACGTGCATACGCATAATGTATCTAGGTGTGATGGGCTGGGTAGGCTCACTCTTAACAATAAGAGGCGTCACAATAATCGCGCATACGCCACAAATACCAAAGACTGTTACGAAACCACAGAATCTGATTTCACTGCAGAAACCGCAACCACAATCACAGCCGCAGAAGGCGAAAGTTGAACAACCAAAAGCTGAGAAGCCCAAGGAAGAAAAACCAAAAGAAGAGGTCAAACCGCCAGAACCAGAATTTGTAGTCATACCTCCTGAGGAGGTTTCACAGCCGCAGCCAGAACCACAGCCACGACCACAGCCACAGCAAGAACCGCAACCACAACCACAACCGCAATCACACCAAGAACCGCAACCACAGCAATCACCGCAGAACAATGGTTCTCAGCAGCAAACAAATCAGTAGAAATCGTACTCAACTCATTCGGAAAAGGGGGAAGCCATGAACATACCAATTCGGATGATAGGGATAGCTACAACGTTTTTCTGGATATTCCTCATCATTTTCGCAGTTTCTGCATTGTATTCTGTTAAGGATGTCAGGTTCGACTTTGGAGAACCACAAATAAATCCAACCTCCGACAATGAACTGCTTTTCTCCTTACCTATAATAATTGAAAACACTGGATACTACAACATTGGCTTTTTCAACGTAACTACAGAAATCTGGGATGAAGAAGGTTCCCCAATAATGCGTGGAACTACGTTCACACCTGTCATAAAGAAATATGACAGGATAACCATAACCCACAATATGACAATCGAAGTTGATGATTTGCTGCAAAACTACCAAGATTACCTGTTTAATGATGTTGAACTGAGAATAAATGCAATAGTAGGCATGAGTGTTGCGGAAGTGATTCCAGTTCAAGCTGTAGCGAATCTTTCTGCGTTCTGGGGCGCACCACTATACGATTTTAGACTTGGAGGAATCGATCTTACAGTTTATAACTCAACTCATTTGAGAGCTGTTGTTCCAATAGGCTTTGAAAATCACGCCTTTTTTGATTTAGTTGGCAACATGCAATTACGCATGTATAACAGCACTGACTCGCTTTTAAGCGAAGGCGAAACCCTAATAGAGGCTTGGCATGGCTCGCCTTACAGTGGATCTGTGGAGCTTTACGTTTCAGCTGCTGGAGCTACTGCAAATGGACGTTTCGAAATGTATTTTGCAAACCCATTTTTCACCATTGGACCGGTGGTGGTTCCATATGGCTGACACAGACGGCGGTTTCACGAAGAATCTCAGAAAATTCACCTTCAGAGCCTTAAAGGCAACAATAAAAGGCGCTCTTTTCTACGCTTTTTATTTTGTTTTATGGATGTTCTTGGCTCCTTTTTCAGAATTGATTCCAGGCTTGCAGCAAATGGTTGAAACATTCGTCATTGTTTACATAATACTAATGGTTATAGGAGAACTCGCTTCTGATACTATCTTTCAATACTTTTTCAATGCAGCTAAGGCGTTGTTTGTGATTAGCTATTTTGTTCTGTCGTTGAATGGCGGGATTTTTGGTATGACTTTTGAGAATGTAAGCTTGACTATTGATATTCGCTTGTTTTTAGTGGTTGCCATGCTATTAGGTTTGTTAGGGTTCGCAAAATCTGTGATTCAAGCAGTGAACTATATGAACACAAGAGCAGAGTACAAAAGCCTGTAGCTTCCCTCACTTTTTCTCTGAAAGAAGCTCGCGGCTCATCACGTGTGCGTCTTCTCCGTCAGCGTAATATCCATGAATTGTGCGTGTCATCGAAAATCCGAGCTTCTTGTAGAGGTCAATTGCCGGCCTGTTTGTTGTTCTAACTTCCAGAAAGCATTGTTTTGCATTATACACTAGCATGCCATTCATAGCCCTGTTGACTAGGGCTTCGCCTATCCCTTTATGCCTATACGGAGGCAGAACAGCCACCGAAACAATGTGCCCTTTCTTAATCAAGCCCTTGAAACCAAAACTTGACAAGCCAGCCTCAACGCGGCACATTATGTAGCCCACGATTTCCCCGTTTTCCTCTGCAACAATGAAAGTTTCAGGAAAGCGATGGTACAAGTCAATGAAGAAAAAATCGGCATAATTCTCCGGAAGGCAAAGATGATTGATGCGCATAACACTTTGCAAATCGCTCACAGCAAATTTCCGTAGTTTGAATGTCTCTTGCAAGCTTCAGTTCTCCATTTCGCTTTAAAGTGTAAATTTCAATATGGCTTAATCACTTTTCCTATTTAACACGCTTTAAGGCGTCTCACTCCTCTTTTGTTTTTACCTCTGGCAATGTATAGTTTCCATAGGGCATGACCCAAACCCTGGCATTTCTGCCAACAATGTTGAATGCCTCGGTCAAAGCGTCGTTCACGGCTCTAGCCGTTTTCAACTTGAAAATGTTCGTAGCATAATACTCCGGCATAGACGAAACCAAAATTATCTGAGATTTCTGCAGAGCCTTCATCAAATAATAGGCTTTATGCCCACCTAAAACAAAATTACGCTTGATTTCCTTTTCAATTGCCTTCCAATCCTTGAACTTAGCCATCCAATCATAAAAAACTTGGCTTCCATGCCCTTCAGGACATTCAGCCACTAGAATTACCACGCCACCACGCTTAACAATTTCAAGAGCATTGTCAACACCTTTGTAGGCTTGGAAAAGGTTCACGTCCGCCGGATAGCCGCCTGGGCTGACAACAACAATGTCAGCTCTTCGGTCTACTGGTATGCGGTACATTTCATCAACAGCTTTTACTCCTTCATCGAATGCTTGTTCTAAATCACCAGAAAAGGCTCTGACAATTTCGCGCTTGCTGTTAATAACGACATTTAAAATAAAATCCACTTTGGCCAACTTTGCTGCTTCAACCATATCTTCATGAATGGGATTGCCATCCAGAACTCCTGTTTTTGCGTTGGGATGCAAAAGCATGATATGGTTATGCTTTATCGTTTCTTCCCCAGAAACTGCTGGCAAGATGCTTTTTCTTCCGCCACCATAACCGGCATAATAATGAAAGCACACATCACCTGTCAGGATTTTCACATCTGCTTCAGTGAAAAGACGATTTAAATAAACTTTTGTTCCATGTTTCTGAGTTTCACCCGCATAGACTAGATCTTGCGCCTTACAGTCATGGCTCACGGCTTTTACACAAGTCAAAACTTCTTCGCCTAAAAGCGTAGCAGCTTCTTCACGTGCAACAGCCCTATGCGCACCGCAGCCAAAAACAATTTTTACATTTTCATTCTTTACGCCTGCTGCATTTAATTCTTTGAGTAATGGCGGAACTATCAGATTGCTTGGCGATGGTCTAGTTGCATCATCAACGACAATAACCACTTCATGTTCAGGCTTCACAATATCGGCTAACTTCTTGGAGCCAAGAGGCTCCCTTAAGGCTCTTTCAATTTCTGCTTCCGAGTCTGGTACGTCAAGCTTTTCTCGAGGTTCAATAGAGCCTAGAAAATTGCGAGTTGGGATTCTCACGCAAACGTCTGTTTTTCCGTATGGAAGCCAAACGTCAACCATGGAACATCACTATGACTATGAAAACACGCAAACAGCAACTATTAAGCCTTGTCAAAAAGAATCACAAGTTCTTTAAAATCCAAATGCCATAATTATTGAGTTGTGAGGAATCTGATATGGTAATCGAAAAAGAACCTTCAAAAAACGAAATTTTCTTTGTATGGTTTAACCGATATGCGGGAATAATAGTAAAAACTCCGTCAAAAACATTAGTTGTAGACCCTGTAGATGTTAAACCCCGAGATTTGAAAAACGTTGACGCGGTCCTAATCACCCACGAACACTATGACCATCTAGACCAATCGTTTATTTCTGAAATGCATAAATTATCACAGTGCATCATCGTGGCTGACCCAACATCCACAAAAAGATTGCAAAATGCCATTCCTTCGGAAAAATTGAGTGAAGTTCAGCCTGGTTCGGAAGTGAAAATAGGGGAAGTCTCTGTAGTAGCTGAGAAGTGTAATCATCCTCCTTCAGTCTCGCCAGTATCCTTCATAATCACAAGTGAAGACGGCGTCAAGATTTTCCACACTGCGGACAGCCTCCCATTCCCCGAGATGGCAACAATAGGCGAAAGAGAAAAGCTTGATTTGGTTTTCTGCACTGTTGGGATTGCGCCAGGCGCCTCACCAGAAACAGGCGCCGACATCGCGAAACTAACAAAACCTAAGGTAGCGGTTCCGTACCATACAGGTTCGGTTGCAGACCAGAAGAGATTCGCTGAACTTCTTAAAAAGGAGATGCCAAAAGCTACTTGTCTCATACCTGAAGTTGGAAAAATCTACCAGGTTTCTAAAAGGACGTGAAACGTTGCATACCCAGAAAAGCAGCGAGGCAATTAAAGCTGAAATCTGCAAGATTCTGAACAAAATAGGCGCCTTACAATTTGGCGCCTTCAAACTCACCAGCGGAAAAATAAGCCCCTATTACATAGACTTAAGAATAATTCCAAGCTTCCCAGATGCGTTCCAAGAAATCTGCGAATTCTACACAGACTTCATAAAGAACGAAATAGGTTTAAAGAATTTTGAGAGAATAGTCGGAATTCCAGTTGCCGGTATACCCTTCGCATCTGTAACAGCCTACAACTTGAAAAAACCTTTTCTTTACATACGCAAAGGAGTGCGCCTCCATGGAAGACAAAAAAGAATAGAAGGAACTCTGGAACCTGGCGCCCGTGTTCTGCTGATCGATGACTTGATCACAACTGGCTTGTCTCTCAGAAAGGCTGCAAAAGCCATAACTGCAGAAGGCGGAGTAGTGACCGATGCTGTTGCGCTCTTGGATAGGGAAGAAGGTGGAAAAGAAGAACTTCATAAAGGTAGAATAAGGCTTCACGCATTGCTTAGTGTTGAGGAAGTAGCCAATAGGCTTTATGAAATTGGCACAATAGACCAAGAGCAACTGAAAACTATACTGAAGCAGATTAAGAAGGGAAAGAAAAAGTAAAACGCTGGAGAGTAGAAGCTGAAAAATTCTTATTCATAGAATATGAGGTCTTGTTCTTCCAGTATTTTGTGAAGTTTGTGTACTGCTTCATAAACGTCTTGTTCTCTTTTTGCTCCTGTGCAAACAAGTTTCCCGCTTGCGAATAGTAGGATCACGACTTTTGGCTCACCCATTCTGTAGATTAATCCTGGAAACTGTTCCGGCTCATACATTGTCTTACCAAGGTCATACGCGGATTTTTCTAAATCTATCATCCCGCCTAAACTGGCAGAAGCAACAATATTTTGTATCTTCAACTCTGGCTTGCTAATTATGATTATTCCGCCTGTCTTCAGTTCCTTAACAACTTTCATAACCGCCCTGCGGGCTTCTTTTTCCGACTTGGCTCCGGTGCAAACCATTTTGCCAGAATTGAAAATTAATGTGGCTGTTTTTGGTCTCTTAAGTCTGAACACTAATCCTGGAAACTGTTCTGGTCTGTATTCCACGCCAGGATAGCCCTTCACGACAGCGTTTAAGTCAACTTTCTGATTTAATGTTGCAGAAGCAACAACGTTTTCAATTTTTATTATAGCTTTAACTTTCGGCATGCAACATCACTTCTTGTCTACTGAATGCTTAAATACCCTTTATAAAGGCTTGTCCTCAAAAGCTTTTTCCGTATTCTTCGGTTTCAATTCTAGATTCCTTTCCAGTGTATGCGGGAATAATAAACTCTACAATTACAAGAATGATTATGAGCAAAAATATTATGAACATTCCAGCAGTATTGTTACGCATATAAAGCGCAACGTGTCCGACCCAAGGAATCCGCAAAACAACCTTGCCAACATAGAGCTTTTCAGAGATTGAGCCCTCCCAAGAATAGTCTTCTCTGTAGTCTTCCCAGTGATCTCCGGACTGGCTTGGGCTACCATCACCTCTCGTCGTAAAATAGATCAATCCATTATCCCTGGTTACATTGTCAATTGCTCTATGAACTATCAACTCATCGGGAGAATTGGCACTGGACTTTGGCCTATGAAAAACTATTATGTCGCCAGTGGAATATCCTGTTTTGATATCTTTTGGACTTACTCCCTGAACGATGATCAAGTCTCCAACATGTAATGTTTGTTCAAATGAATGAGACCACCCGTCACAGCCCATGTATTCTACTTGGCACATGCTTCCAGTGGCTACCGCTAATGCAGGATATTGCGTATTTAATACTAGCTGGGCGCCGTACCAAAATCCGAAAACTACAACTATAATGAGGATAAACATCATCGCTGTTCTGAAGTACTCATTTTTCCAAAGGCTTCTGAGAGTTTCTTTGATCAATGTTCCGCCTTCTGTTAATTTGAAATGTTCTTGATGATTTAGACTTCGATGTTTTAAAACTTAACGCTTCAAAAGTTGAAAAATAGGGGAGAAGGAGGTAAGTCTAAAGCTCTATGCCTTCAGTGCCAAGCTTGGCCTTGCTTACAACTCCCTTGAATTTCTTGCCACATTTAGAGCATTCGTACATGCCGAGCATTGTCACTGTGATTCTCATTTTTTTGTCCGGAAACGGCGCGACAAGCTCCCATGTCTTATACGGGTCTCCTGCAAGTGTCCCACATTCAGGGCAGATGTTCTCTCTTGTTTTCGGCATGATATGCGCCAGCGCTCGCAAGGCGTTTAAATCTTCTTCTTGCTTAATACTTCTCTAAATGCTTTCTTACACTTTGGACAGTCGAAAAGTCCAATTTCCAGCTGCATTCTCTTTCCTGACTTATCTGGGCGTCCAGCCATCTTCCACTTTTTCCTAGGCGATGAAACGTTGTTTCCGCATTTTGGACATTTAGCCATTCAATTTCCTCCAATATATCTCGATAACCATGGTTTCTAATGATGATAGATAAATAATTTTCCATTGTTTTCGAATAGAAAGTCTGTTTTGGAACATCATGTTTATACAAGTTTATTTCAAACGGACAAATTGGCTCTTCAAAGACTTTTAAGTCGAGACCTAAAAACGCGTACATAATTGGGATAGAAGGTTTACGGAAGGAGATTTGAACTCATTTGTTGCTAATTATGCCTTTAAGAATTGTGTGGGCCGTCATATTCGGCAAAGAATAATCAACCAGAAGCATGAAATTGGTGTCTCAAATTTGGTCAAAAGCATGCGATATTTTCGTTCTAAAACAAGTTTAAGCAAAAAAATGCGAGTGCAAACCATGCAAATTGCGTTCTAAGTGGAAAAATTATCAAGCGAACCTGCGCCGTTTTCCTGATGGACTATTTGTAAGGAAAGTCATAAAACTCGAAAATGTCACGCAGTGCAGAAGACTAACAATGCATAATGGGTTGACCATTTGGAGTATTTATGCATGATTATGACATTTAGAGAGACCCAAAACGCTTTTACATATGGCTTTCCGCTTATTTCTCCTGCATTGAGGTTCAGCCGGAATTGAAGGATTCCCAAAAGAATGCTTTTGACCTTCTTGTTAAGCCTGTTCGAAGGCTAATTGAACAGAAGGAATTCTCGAAGCCCTCTGAGCCTCAAGAGAGAACAATTCCCAAGATTCTTGAAGGCAAAAACGTTCTTCTTATCTCGCCTACGGCTACTGGCAAAACTGAGGCTGCCATTCTGCCTGTTTTGAGTATGCTTCTTCAGGAGCCACAGACTCCTGGTATAAAGGTGTTGTATATTACACCTCTGCGGGCTTTAAACCGCGACATGCTTGAAAGGCTTGAGTGGTGGTGTAACAATCTAGACGTGAAACTGGCTGTGAGACACGGCGACACCGAAACAAAGGAGAGAACAAGACAAGCCAGAAGTCCCCCTGACATTTTGATTACAACCCCAGAAACCTTGCAGGCGATTTTATCTGGTTGGATTATGCGTCAAAATTTACAGAGCGTCAAATGGGCAATAATCGATGAAGTGCATGAGATGGCTGACAGCAAGCGTGGAAGCCAGCTCTCATTGGCTCTTGAAAGGCTCAGGTCAATGATTGGTAAAGACTTCCAAATGATAGGCTTATCTGCTACCATTGGTAGCCCTGAAAAGGTGGCGCAGTTTCTTGTTGGAAATAGTAGAAGTGTCGAAATTGTCCGGGTTCCAGTTGCGAGAATGATGCGATTAAAGGTTGTTTTTCCAAAGCCTGATCCTGAAGATTTTAAGTTAGCGGGGCAACTTTATACTCATCCGGAAGTCGCAGCCAGGCTAAGGATAATCCGCGACTACATAAGCAAACGTAAATCCGTGCTTTTGTTCACAAACACTCGAGCAATATCAGAAGTTTTAGCGAGCAGATTCAAAGTTTGGGACATGGACTATCCTGTTTCGATACATCATGGCTCATTAGCAAAGCCTTCAAGAATAGCTGCTGAAAGAGGGTTGAAAAATGGCGAGTTGAAAGGACTTGTCTGCACAAGTAGCCTCGAGTTGGGCATAGATGTCGGTAGAATAGATTTAGTTATACAGTATATGAGTCCGAGGCAGGTTACGAGACTTATCCAGCGTGTGGGAAGGAGCGGTCATAGAATTGGGCGCATAGCTGAAGGAATAATTGTTGCAATGGATTCTGACGACTCATTGGAAGCCTTTGCTATAGCTAAAAAGGCATTGAAGGAAGATTTGGAGCCTGTTGAAATTCCGCCTAAGCCTTATGACGTCTTAGCCCATCAGATAGCGGGCCTACTGCTTAAACAGAGAAGGCTTGAGTTTGATGAAATCCTGAAAACGTTCCAGAACGCCTATCCTTACATGGATTTGACAATGGAAGACATCGAAAAAACTCTTAGGTACATGCATCAACGTTTTCCGCGCCTAGCATGGGTTTCCTTGGAAGACAAAATAGTCTTAAAGCCGCGGAGAGCTAAAGCCCTCTTCGAATACTATTTCGATAATCTGTCCATGATACCTGTACAGAAACAATTTCTCGTCGTAGATGAGTCAACTGACTCAGCTGTTGGAGTTCTGGATGAAGCATTTATGGCGGAGTATGGCAAGCCTGGAATAAAATTCATCATCAGAGGAAGCCCGTGGCGGATTCTCCACGTTTCCGAGGAACGGGTTCATGTGAAGCCTGTTGACGACCCTACTGGGGCCATACCAAGCTGGATAGGTGAAGAAATTCCAGTGCCTTTCGAAGTAGCGCAGGAAGTTGGCTCAATCAGGGGTTTCGTTGAAGAACAAACACAAAAAGGACTATCACAAGATGAAATAGGTGCCGAATTGAGCAAACAATATCCGTCCGATAAAGACACTATTTTGCGTGCACTAGCCGAAACAATTGAACATATAACGTCTGGACTTTCAGTTCCTACGGAAAAACGAATAGTAATCGAAGACTGGCAAGAATTCGTAATAATCCACGCAAACTTCGGTTCCCTTGCGAACAGAGCCCTAGCCCAGTTAATAGGTCAGCTACTTTCCGAAAAAATCGGATACGGTATTGTGGTTCAACATGACCCATATCGCATCTTCGTGCAAACAATGGGCGCTTCGAACGCGGACCAGATAGTCACATTGTTCAATGAAATGCAAGCAATGCCGGACGAAACAATCAGAGAAACCCTAACAAGAGCAACTGTGAAAACTGGACTCTTCAAGAGAAGGATGATTCACGTTGCGCGGCGTTTCGGAGCCTTGAAGAAATGGGCGGACTTCAGCAACCTTAGCCTCCAAAGACTGATTAAAAGCTTTGAGGGAACGCCAATTTACGAAGAAGCTCTCAAGGAAGTGTTCACCAAAGATCTTGATCTGGAAAAGCTTATTTACGTTCTTGAAAAAACCCGAGAGCACGAAATTCAAGTGCGGAAAATTGAAACGGGCGCAAATGCGTCGCCGGTTGCTCGTGTGGGCATTGAGCGGGTGAGCATGAAGACTGATTTGATTCCGCCTGAAAGAATGCGTGCCGTGCTCATAGAATCTGCAAAGGCAAGACTACTTAATGAAACATGCAATTTCGTCTGCACAAACTGCTGGAACTACGTGGATTTGATATGCGCTAAAGATTTGCCGGAAAGACCAAAGTGTCCACGGTGTGGTTCTCGTGCTATAGGGCTTCTCAAGGTGGGGGAAGAAAGAGCGCTTTCACTCATCGAAAAGAAGGGCGAAAAACTAACCAAGAGCGAAGAGAAACTGCGGAAACAAGCATTACGTACGGCACAGTTAATAACTAAGTATGGAAAACCAGCTGCTGTTGCCTTATGCGCCAGAAGGGTTCAACCGTCAGAGGTTAGAGACGCCCTTGAAGAAGAGCCTAAACTTACCGATAGATTTTATGAGCTTGTACTTGAAGCTGAACGCAAGGCCATGAGCAAGAGATTTTGGTAGCTGTCTAAGACTTACAACAACTTTTAAATGAAACGTAACCTTACTGTGCCTGAGCAGTATTTGCTTATAGTGCAAGGAGATTAATACTTTGGAAATCAGTCGAAAAAAACTTAGACAAGAGGTTCTTGAGAGAATCAAATACGTGAAGACATGTGTTCTAGCCAGAGAATTATGCCTTTTGGTTCGCACAAACAGGGCTGTGTTGGATCCCAAAGACGTGAAGGACGTTTGCCTTTACATATCCAGCCTGTGCAAGGAAGAAAAATGTGAAGAACCCAGCGAAATGTGTCGAAAAGCCGCTGATACCGTCGGTTCTGAAGATGAAGAAAAATACCTTGAATTGTGCGCTCAAAGTTGCTTGAAATGCGGAGAAGCTAGAAGGCCTGCGCCTAAGAAAGCCACCTACGTTGCCTGAGATCTGTGGAAAAGTCTTTTAGAAAGAAAAGTAATTGGGTTAACCAAAAGAAATCAAAAATCGCGTGTGAACGGAGGCTTATGAGCTGTACATAGCGCCTTATGTTCCAAGCCCGCCGCAGGTAATAACTCATATGCTTACTTTGGCAGAATTGAAACCTGGAGAAGTTTTTTTCGACTTGGGAGCCGGAGACGGTAGGGCAGTAATAATGGCTGCAAAAGATTTTGGCGCCAGAGCCGTAGGCATCGAATTGAGAGAGGACCTCGTAAAAAGGGCGTTAGGTTCTATCTATGAGCAGGGACTACAAGACAGGGTGACGATTGTAAATGGCGACATATTCAGTGTAGACTTAACCTCGGCGGACGTGATTTTCTTGTATCTAACGACAAGTGCAAATGAAAAGGTTAAGCCCAAACTTGAGGTTCAGTTGAAACCCGGGGTCCGCGTGGTTTCTCATGATTATGAAATTGTGGGATGGAAGCCTGTTAAAGTTGAAAATTTTTGTGAAAACCAAACATTAGGATATCCTTCTCATACAATCTATCTATATAAGAAAGTTTAGCCTTTAACTAGTGAAAATTTATGTCGTCTAATGGCTACCGGATTTCTTTTCGAGTTTCATGGGTAGACACCGATGCCGCCCAAGTGGTGCATTTTTCCAACTATTCTAGGTTTTTTGAGCGAGTAGAAGAAGAGTTTTACAGGCATCTTGGCTTCAGCGTCACAGATCATAAGTATAAAGAAGTTTGGTTTCCAAGAGTCGAAGCTTTCTGCCGATATGAAAAGCCAGCCAGATTCAACGACTTGCTTGAGGTCGAACTAACAATAGAAGAGCTCAAGGAAAAGTCTGTAAAATATGGCTTTAAAATATACCACAAAGATTTAGCAGCTTTGTTGGCAACTGGTTACGTAGTAATTGTGGCGGCGGATAAACAAACGGGTAAACCTACGCAGATTCCGATGGAAATAGTGGAAAGGCTGAAACCGTTCTGCAAATAGCTTTTATAAGCAAGACGTAGCTTTTGGCTTTTAGAGTGAAATAGATGCAGTTTGTTCCATGGCAGTACATTGCAGACTGGAAATGTTTAGCTTGCGGTAACTGCTGCAAACTATACAGTGTAGTCCTAAACTTCCACGAATGGCTTAAAATTGTCAAGAACTACGGAGTCGAACAAACCAATTCCGGCTTGGACAAGCTATTCATAAAAAGAAACACAGACGGCTCATGCGCCTTCCTTTGTCGATTTTCAAACACTTACGTGTGCGGACTGCAACGTACGAAGCCAAAAGCATGCAAGCTTTGGCCATTTAAAATTCTTGGCAAACCAGACTATGGAAACACAAATCAGTCAGCTTATAATTACTGCGGAAACTCACTCTTCATTTATTCAGATTCCATGTGCAACGGCCTCAAATATGGAAATCCATCATGGGAATTTGCAAACAACACGCTAAGAGAGTTTGTCGAAATTGCCATGGGTCTCCATACTATTCAACACAAAACTACCGCCGATATTGGCTTTCACCAACCATATACGAGTTTTAGGCTGCCAGACATCAGAGGGTACATTCGAGTTTAGCTTTCCTTCTGATGTGACTATCTACGTCAAGTAAGCTAAAAGTTGGTCACTCCACTTAGGGTTTAATTTGATCTTTCTTTATTGCTTTTAAACAATTCTTGATTTTTGTCTTTTCTCATCAGGAAAATGGGGAGATGTTCAAAGAAACATAGCTTCGCAATGGTTTAGTTGGGCAGCATTCATATTGAAGTTCATAAAGTTTCTTAAGCTTTTCAACATCTTATACTGACGCTTCTTTTTCACTGGTCGGCCGTAATTGTGCTTTGTGGTCTTAGCCTCGAGTTTAATTTCTTCTGCAGTAGGTGCCTAAAGCTCGCCGTGCCTTTCTATTGTGCCTTTAGTTTTTAGGGATTACAATGTTGCATAAGCAGAGTTTGGTCCATACTTTAAAATGTCTAAACCCTCTACAATACCATTGAGAGATGCCTTTCCCCTGTTGGTTTTCAGAAACTCGATTATGTCTTTTTCCTCGACCATAAGCTTCCTAGATTTAGATGCAAAATGAAAACAATAAACTACAATCTTTAGATTATGGCTGCGACGATGAAACCAAGCTCCAGCATAAACTGATTTGGTGATAAAAATCTCATACGATACAAATTGATTATAAGGATGAACGTTTAAGACATAAAACTCAAAGCACATGGTTGGAATAAGCTTTGTCTCAGCCTAAAATCGGCTTGTCTACATTGCACAGTTTAGGCGAACCATTCAAGAAAATGACCGAATACTTAACGAAAACAAAAACAAAATATGTAGAGATTATAGACGGCGGCATTCACACACTAAACAAACGGAGGGTTCTGACACTAAAGACCATAGGAGAGTCCTACGACCTGAGGTACTCTGTACATGCACCTTTCGAAGACATTAACATAGCCTCACTATCCAAACCATTACTGAAAGCTATGGTTAAAAGACTCGAAAAGTCCATTGCTTATTCGAATTCTTTAAACGCTTATATGTGGATTTTCCATCCAGGATTAAGAACCGGTGTAAGCTGGTTCTATCCTAATGTGGACTGGCTTCAAAATCTAAAGACTACAGAACTGCTTTTCAGAATTGCAGACGATTATGGTGTGAAAATAGCCGTAGAGAACGTGCCGGAACCTTATCCGTTTCTAATGAAAAGTGTTGCGGATTTTCTGAAATTCTACAATGAGGTTAAGGAACAAATAGACTTGGTTTTGGACATTGGACATGCTCACATCAATGGACAGACTGAACTTTTCCTGAAAACTTTTGCTGACAAAATTGTACACATTCACGCTCACGACAATGATGGAAAAAATGACCAACATCTTGGTATAGGCTATGGCACGGTTGACTGGGTAAACGTTGCTAACATTCTGAAAAGAATATTCTATGATAAAGTTGTAATTGTTGAATCTTTTTATCGCACAGAGGAGAGTATGCAAAAGTTGAAGGAGTCACTCGCGTAGTCTTTTCAACTATTGAGAAGCGGAATTTCTACTTTCATCAAGTCCTCTGCCACCAACGTGTTTCTAAAAACTTTTTGTGCTTGCTCTAGTAGTGTGCTTGTGTTGTCATATCTTGCGCTGATGTGTGTCAGGATTAGCTGCTTTACGTTCGACTTCTTAGCATTTTTGGCCGCTTGCATCGGTGTTGAATGGCCATCCTCTTCAGCTCTTTCTCTAAGTTCCTCATTCAAAGTAGCGTCATGAATGAGCAAATCTGCATTCGATGCAAATTTCACTAAGCCCCTAAATGGTCTTGTATCACCGGTGTAGACGACTTTTCTTCCTAGTCTAGGTGGTCCAGCGATATCTTCAGGTTTTATGACTTTGCCGTTTGGCAACTTAACCTTGCGTCCATGATGAAGCTTTGACCATAAAGGGCCCTTCGGAACGCCTAATGCTTTAGCTCTTCCTGGATAGAATTTTCCAAGTCGTGGTTTTTCTACAAGGGCATACGCTAAACTTGGGATTATATGATTGGCCCAAATCGCTTGTACAATGTACTCTGCTTCTTCGCAAACAATGCCTGCCTTATCAATCTCGTGAACGTCAACTGGAAACGTTAAGACGAACTGCACTGTTTCTCTGATGCTTCCTAGGAATCGCTTTATTCCCAACGGTCCATAGACCTCAAGCTTTCTTTCTCGGTCAAGCAGAGCCATAGTTTGCATCAGCCCTGGCAAGCCTAAAACATGATCACCGTGCATGTGCGAAATGAAAATTTTCATCTTTTTATGGAAACCTACTCTAGCCCTTATCATTTGCCTTTGCACGCCTTCGCCGCAGTCAAACATCATTTGTTCATCTTTGCGTTGGATGAGTATGGCTGGGAGGCTTCTTTTTGGCGTTGGGACGCTTCCTGCAGTGCCTAGGAAAACTATTCGCAAGCTCATGTTGTCTACACCTTTTCAAATACTGCAATTTCCCTTGTTAGGCTTCTATGAACATAAACGAAGTGGGACTCTAAATGCTTATAGCCCAAAGTCGTTCCTGTGTGCTGGATCTCCAACGTTTTTGGCGCAGCAATGCAAACTCGTTGCCCCTTCTTAAGCAGTGCAGAGGCCGCCATTAAAACCTCCTTAACTAGCTGTGCAGTAGTTCGTCTAAAGGTGGTTGCAGATCTTCCATAAGGCGGATCGGTTACAACGCAATCTGTTCTCGCTATCGGAGGATCTCGCGCATCTGCAACTATAATGCCCTCCGAGTTGATATTGAAGTACGCGAAGTTTTCTAAACTTCCCTTCACCATGCGCTTTTGGATATCCAAGCCCAAAACATGGCAATCAATCAAGGCAGCTTCGATGAGCATGCTTCCAGTCCCGCAGAATGGGTCGAAAACCAATTCGCCAACTTTAGGTCTGGCTAGGTTAACCATACATCTTGCAAGTTTCGGAGGCATGGCAGAGGGATGAAAGAAAGGCTTCTTCCTTGGGCGTCTCTCGACAAAAGACTTGGGCGAAATTTCACCGAGCTTCTGACCAAGAATAAGCTTTTCCTCGGTTAATACTCCTAAAAAGACTTTGTCCGGTTTTTCCAAGTCTACTTTTGCTTTTTCTGCTTTGTCGAGTATTACTTTGCCCAGTCTCCTTTCAAGAGCCATTCCTTGGATTTCTGGAGAGTAATTCTTAACTCGTTTAATGCGAACCGCAAAGCCTTCCCCTTCTTTCAAAACTCTTTTTAGGTTTATGGAACGCATGGATTTCAAAATTTTGTTTGTGTCTGCTTTGCAATACACCATTTCTAATCCGCAAAGTCTCGTTAATGCAGCTCTGCTTCTTATCGCTTCTATGCAGCGTAAGTCTGCTTCAATCCTCAATGCTTGATCAAGTTTTTCCAATGTCGTGAAAACGTAGCCTTCCGTTTGAAGTATAGCTTTTAACTCTGACGCAGGCAGAGTCTCGTGTTCCCCAGAAAGCAAGAAGAAAAGTCTAGCCACTTTTATGCTCCTTTTGTGGCTAATGCTTTGCTTATTAATGCGGCAATTGAAACTTTACCAATAGGGTTTGGAACGCTGTCCGTGCCGATTATCTCTTCGGCTCCATTCTCCAGAATTCTCTTCTTTGAGTCGCCCATCAGCAGAGGATGCACGCACGCTGCATAGACTTTCTCTGCGCCTTGTTTTTTCACAAGTTCCACAGCCTTTGCCATTGTCCCGCCGCTACTTATTATGTCGTCAAATATTACTACATTCCGATTTTTAACTGGTAGCTTCTTTTCTTCAAGTGTAACGTTCCCTGTAGTTACGTCCCTTTTGGTTGATATGTAATCATATCCACCTCTTAAGATCCTGTCAGCTTCTACTACCAAGCTTAAAGCCTTTTTACCCATGGATACTGAAACAGGGTTTTTAGCCAAAACTTTTGTCTTAAAATATTCTGCTAACAGTGGAACCGCTGACAAATCTTCTACAGGAATATTAAAATTCTTTATAACGGCGGGATTGTGGGTGTTTACGGTTATTATCCTATTCACTCCGCAGTGTTCTAATAATTTCAGGATTGTTTTTATGCTGAAAGCCTCTCCAGTCAAGAATCGCTTGTCTTGACGGCTATAGGCGAAATATGGTACCACGGCAGTGATGTCATTTGCTTTCATGTCTAGCGCATTATCTGCCATGAGCATAAGTTGAATTAGTCTTTGATCTTGTGGCGGACTAGTGGTCTGCACTATGACAACATCTTCGTTCTGCAAGGACTCTGCGTTAAATCGGATATAGGATTCTCCATCAGGGAAAGCCTTAGAAAATACTGGCACTGTCTGCACATTCAGGAGTTCAGCTATCTTTTCACCCAGTTCTTTTGACGCTGGCCCTGGTATTATCTTCATTTTCTCGCCGCGTTTAGAATGCGGTTGCCTTCTCTTTTTAGTTTTTTCCAGTAGATCTGTATTGTTCTATTAGTTCTTTTGCTCTGTCCATGCGGATTTTGCGTTCTTTGACCATTTTTTCAGCGACCAAGTCTATTAGTTCTCCTGTTGCTCCTGCTGTCACAGCTATGTTTCTCGCGTGAAGTGACATGTGACCGCGTTGAATTCCTTCGTGAGCCAATGCGCGCAGCGCGCCAAGATTTTGAGCCAAACCGACAGCTGCCAAAACTTCTGCGAACTCGTTGGCTGTTTTTACGCCTAAAATTTTTATTGCTATTTTTGCTATCGGATGTGTTCGCACGGCTCCGCCTATGAGACCTACGGCCATCGGCAACTCAATTGAGCCAGTTAGGTCGCCGTTTTCGTTTTTCTCCCATGTCGAAAGTGTTGTGTAGTGACTGTTTCTGGCTGCGTAGGCGTGGGCTCCGGCTTCGATTGCGCGGTGATCGTTGCACGTGGCAACTATGACTGCGGTTATACCGTTTAGAATTCCTTTGTTATGCGTCGCCGCGCGGTATGGATCTGCAGCCGCAAAAGCAGAGGCGTTAACTATGCCATCCACCACCTCTTCGCCGCCGACAGATTCCTTGGGGACTACACACCAGGCTCTTGCCAAGCGTTTCGTGGCTAAATTAGAAATTATCCGCAGATAAACGCGTCCGCCTGTTATGCGTTCTATTATTGGCGCAACAGCCTCCGCCATTGTGTTAACCGCATTTGCGCCCATGGCATCACGGCAATCCACATGCAACTCTGTGATTAGCATCGGTCCTTGAATTGTGTGGATTACTTTTGCATCTAGATCTTTTGCTCCGCCGCCGAAAGAAACAAGGACGGGATCTTGGTCATTTGCTGTCTTCAATATTTCCTCTTTTATTTGCATGACTCTCATCCTAGCTGTACATGGATCTTTTATGCTCGTTGCCTGTATTTGCCCGATCATTATAGGCGGTGTGCTATTTGTGTGGAAGCCTCCACCGTCACGCACCATTTTCGCCGCATAGCTAGCAGCAGCTATGACAGAAGGTTCCTCTATGGCCATGGGTATCAAATAGTCATGCTTGTCTATTTGGAAGTTTACAGCAATACCCAATGGTAAGGGGATGGCGCCTACAACGTTTTCTATCATACGATTAGCCAAATCCATAGGCAAGGAACCTGTTTTCTGAAGCAAAGCGCATTCGTCATCGGTTAAGTCAGCAAAGCCCTTAACAAGCTCTAAACGTTCCTTTGGACTAAGCTTATAGAAACCTGAAGTCAAGGAAGACTTACTCATAGACTATTCTCCACAAACTTCTATTATTTACTATTGAAAACATAATACTTCTAGTTTTAGCTTTTAAATCTTGACAAATTTCACGAGTTTTGAAAGAAATTGAGGCTATTACTGGAAGTCTTTGGAAAGCTCGAGTTGGAATATTGATTATAGATTCATAATCTTTTTAGTATATAAACTTAGATTCGAAAATTGATTAAAGGAAAGAGTGGTCTATGAACCTAGCTTTTATTAAGAGAGGTGCTAGAAAACATATAGATGGAATTATGAAGAAACATAAAAAGAAAATGTTAATGTTATGTCTTTTTCTTGCATCAATTTCTGTTGGTGTTGTTTGTGCTGTCATTTACAACTGGATGTACGTGCAAGGCAGTGCAACAATAGTGTAGGTTCTTTTTCATTTAAGTGATTTTAGTGAATCTGTTTGACCCTATGGTTTCCAGACTAGCTTCTAGGCTTCTTGACTACCTTTTAAAGCGTGCCCTACGCAAGCATCGAAAACCCTTCTTCTAAATACAATGTGACAAAAAATTGAAAAATAAAGAGGGAAAATTGGGAAGACTACTCGTAGACTAGCGTCACCTCAAAGTCCACTTTTGCACCTGCTGTCGGGCTGGCAATGGGGATCAGTTCAAATAGAACCACCCATGTTTCTGAAGCTGGAATTGATAGACCGGTCAAGCTTGAAGTACTCAACAGACTTAACACCCCTTGTTCTGTGCTACTCTCATCAAACGGTACCAAATTGAATTCTGTGAAGTTGTCTGCGTCGCCTGTGCTTGAAGTAACAGTGAGATTGAATGAATGAGCAGCAGCGTCTTGATTTACTATGTGCAGGCAATCTGTGTAGTTTCTTGGGCTTCCACCGCTTGCGTTCATTGGTACAGTTGCTGTGGGACCGCTAATTGAAGCTGTACTTGGGGCATCAGGACCTATTGCCCACACTAACCCTGTAGTTGTAATTTCTCCACTTCCTACTATGTACATGTAGTTGTAGATTTGAGCGCTTACCGTTGCTATCAGTAGCGATGATATGAGTAATGTTATTAGTTTTAGACTTTTCTTATAGTGTATGTTCATTTTATTTTTTCACCTCCCTCCTCCTTTTTCTTTCCTTTAAGGTGTCTATCCACACTTTTGTGAGCACGTAGACGCTGATGCCTAAGACGATGATGCAGGCTATTGCAAGGCCTATGGCTGAGACAACAAAGGCTGCCTCCCCCCACGACGGCTTGAATAGAGCGTATACACTTGCGCCTGTTACTGCCGTGCCTGCACCAAAGGCTATGTACCACCATTTTGGCTTGAAGAAGACATATGTTCCTAGCCCGACCACCAAGGTGTCGAATGCAACTATGCCGATGAATGTAGCTTCCCAAGACATTTGCGGGATCAAAACGAACGGGTGAATAGCGACTGCGGAATAGCTGGATAGGAAGAAAGCAGCTATTGCTAATGATGGAAATGTCACGACGAACATGAAGACTTTTGCGTGATTAAGCAACTTCTTTATTATGCCCAAATACGTGTTTACCGCAATTAGGTTTGCTAAAGCCACGACTAAGTAGAGAAGGCTATACCAAAAGCGCATGTATTCTCCGAAAAGTGCCATGAACTCTTTGCTTATGAGTAGTTGTCCGAAACCCGTTAAAGCTGCTAACTGATATATGTATGGTAGTTGCCATGGAAAATGTCGATCTAACAAGCATGTTAACAGACTTATGGCTAGAAAAAAGTCTATTCCTAGTAGTGCGAAGAACTCTGGCTGTAGTGGTAAAGGCATCTTGTACCGCACTCGAATGTCGTGTTTATTCTTATTTAAGTCGTATGAATTCGGAATCAAAATCCGAATTCTACGTATAATAATTAATCGGGGAAGATAAATCTTCTGTCGTAATATGCAATACATACGGCTTTTACACGAAAGAAAACGAGACTTTAAGATTGGGAAGAACTATCTCCTTGGAAGTGCTACTGCGGAAAACCCAAAGCGCTTATGAATCTCTCTCGCTAGTGTTTCGGCATGACCAAAGCGGAAATTATCTGTAATCACAAGCTTAGGTTTTGAGCGTCTGACGTATTCTATTAGCCCTTCAAAGTCTGAATGGTCACTTAAAGCTACCACGTACTCTTTATTTGCAATTTCACGGCAAGGAGAATCAAACTCCCATCCGCTAACATATACACGAAAAAGACCTTGACCAAATTTTCTTCTGGCGTTCATGTGGTAAAAAGCTACGCAAGGGGCGTTTCTTTCAATAAGCTCCTTTGCTTCTCTATCTTCAGATAATATTAGGCGCCCAAGACGCATGCCGTGCAGTTCGCAAGCTCTGGAAACATGGAAAACTTTTTCAGGGACAACAAAAGGACTATTTACATCTCTTTCGTGCAGAAGTTGCATGATTTCTTGGAGTTTTCCATGATAGCTAAAAACATACACTGTGCCTTTTTTCAATCCTTCATCTACTAATGAAACAAGCAAATCCTTGACGTCTTTATCAAAAGAACGTCTGCATGTTGGGCTTCCATACGTGGCTTCTATCACAAGGACGTCGGTGTCCACGACATGAGTTCCATCAACTTTAAAGTCTCCCGTATAAATAATTCTCGTTCCTTCGGCATCTTCAACAAGGACTTGAGCCGCACCTAGAATGTGGTCAGCGGGAAGAAACGTTATTCGCTCTTCCCCGTGTTGCAACGTTTTGCTGTAATCGAGTGTTTCTACATATCCGCCCATTAGGAATAGTGGTCCTTTAATAACATCGATTAAATCTTTCGTGGCTTTAGTCATCAAGATTTTTTCGCAGGCTCTTAAACTCTGTTGCAAACCAATAGTATGATCAGCATGAGCGTGGGTAACAACCCTTAACGGTTTGGATTCATCAAAAGCGTCACAGGCGACGTATTTTCCGAGAATAATTGCCCCTTTATGGGTTATTGTTGCTTTCAATGGCAAAGAGCCGCACCGTTTATGATGTAAAGTCTGTAACCAAGGTAGCGATGAATTTCGTGCCTTTGATGTAGCTCTCAATTTTGAGGTTTTCGTTAGGCGCGTGGGTATTGGACTCTGGATGACTACATCCGGCAGAAACAACCGGATAGCCCAAGAAGTTTCTGAACAAATGCATGGGACCTGAACCTGCACTGATAGGATAAATCACAGCCTTTCTTCCATAGACTTTTCTAGCAGTTTTCGCAACCAATCCCACAAAAGGGTCATCAATAGGTGTTCTTGTCGGCTCGGTGGAACCATGTTTTATAATTTTCAAATCCCGAAATCCATGTTTTTTCAGATGATTAACGAGTTTTTTAAAAATGTCATCAGATTGTTGGTTTGGAACCAGTCGGAAGTCCATTTTTGCTGAGGCTTCATGTGGCAAAACAGTTTTGGATCCTTTGCTAGTATATCCAGATATCAGACCGTTGATTGTACACGTGGGCTGGTATAACAATGCCTTTTGAGCTTCTAGCCCAGACTTACCCCGCAAGAATTTCCTTAAGCCAAGCTCCTTTTTTGTTTCTTCTTCTTCGAAGGGAATCTTTCTCATGCACTCAATTTCCTCACGAGAGGGTGATAAAATATCATCGTAAAAGCCATCGATCAAAATATTCTCTCCTTCATCCTTGAGAAGGTTCAGTGCCCAAATAAGACACCAAGCTGGATTCGGTATTAAAGGTGCATTTGCTGAGTGGACATCTTTTGATGCTCCTTTCGCCTTTAGTTCTACTGATAAAACTCCTTTCAACCCCAAGTGAAGCACTGGTCTTCCACTTCTGTCAGTGCCACCGAATTCCCAGATGGCCGCGTCGGCTGAGAATAGATTTTTATGCTTCTTTACAATGGGTTCAAGATGCGGGCTCCCGATCTCTTCTTCTCCTTCGACAAAGATTTTTATGTTTCCAGGCACGTCGCCTGTAACCTCTAGCAATGCCTGAACAGCCTTCAACCTTGAGACGAAATTGCCTTTGTTGTCTGATGTTCCTCTTCCATAGATTTTTCCTCCAGATATTTTGCCGCTAAACGGTTTGTACGTCCATTTTTCAAGAGGGTCCGGCGGCTGCACATCGTAATGGTCGTAGAAGAGGAGAGTTTTCTTGGATTTGAGTTCGCCGTAGACAACTGGATTTCCCTTTTTCTCACGGAGAATTTTTGTCGAAAATCCTATTTCTTTCATCATTTTCTCTACTAGTTCGGCACATTCTTGCACACCTTCGCCCTTTGCTGACACGCTAGGTTGTTTAACAAGCTTGACTAGATCGTCAACAAAATCGTCCACGTGCGCATCAATGTAATCATAAACTTTTCTTACACTCATTTACTTTCATCTCACGTTGTTTTTGGAGCAAGCCAATCAATAAGTTGTCGTGGGTTTTCGCATTTTATCTGAACTCTTATTGGTCCTAGGGGTGATTCCGCCACAGCCTTAGAGAAGGAGATGTGTCCTGAGTAGGCGACTTGCTTGTTTAGACAAAAGCTGATGCTGTTCCTGTTTAGTCCTTCGAAAAGGGCTCCTCTGGCTGCGGCGCGGATGCGTTCCCTGCGTAGCAGATTGCAAAGCTTTGTAAGTGTTTCCAGTCCCTTGGCTTCTGCTACTAGAAGATTTGCTTTATGTATGGGATTTATCTGCATTGGTATACTGCCGAAGAGGTTCTCGACAGCCCTCTTCACTTTTTCTTCAGATTCTGTTGGGTTAATCTCAACCTCCACGTAAACATTTACTTCATCCATTTCTATCAATCCTTCTCAAAGTTTTCCTAACTTTGTCTTTTACAAACTTTAACCTTTCCTCGTTCAGTATCATGTAGTCAGCCGTAGCGATAACGTTGCCTAGTCCTACTCGTAGCTCCCTTAACTCTCTTTCACGGAAGATTTTCCAGTTTTTGGGGTCGTCGCTTCTTTGGCGATGGTAGAGTCGTCTAAATCTAGTCTCTGGAGAGGCGTGAACTGCGATGAGAACAAAGGAGTGAAAATGCTTTTTGAATTCTTCAACTTCGCTCAGGCTTCTCACGCCGTCCACGATAATTCTATGTTTTTCTTCTCTTTCTATTTTCGGAATGCATCTTTTCGCTATGGCGGCTTCTCCTTCCAACTGCCTTAACTCAAGCATAATTTTTCCAAGGCTCTCTGGCGTTGGCTGCATGTTTCTTTTTTTTGCCTCATTTCGCACTTCATCTCCCATGACAACTGCTCCGTAGCCGCTTTCCTTTGCAACATTAACCACTATAGATTTTCCCGAACCAGGCATACCAGCTAAGCCTAGGACAAATTTTTCGTTCATCATAATCGTCCTTTGTCTCAAGTTTTAATGTAATGCTGGTCTTTTATGTTTTAGTTTTCAATATTCTGTTTGACATTCAGGAGATTAACATTTTGGCGATATTATGGTTATGGTAGTTTCTCAGAATAGTGACTCTTCGTTTATGTTAAAGCATTTATGAAAGAACAGAGTGAAGCATATAGAACAAGGAGAATCAAACCGATGGCAGAAGCAATAAGAAGTTTCATAGCTTTTGACATGGACGGCGAATCAGTTCTGAAAAAAATCACACAAATGCAGAATCTTCTAGCCAACTCGGGGGCCGACCTGAAACTTGTTGAACCAAAGAACATTCATATAACTATCCGTTTTCTCGGAAACATCAAGCCGACCACCGTTGAAAACATCTTCGAAGAAATGAAAAAAGTTCAGTTCATTCCCTTTAACGTCAAGATTAGCGGAGTCGGCGCGTTTCCAAAACTGAACTATCCAAGAGTCTTATGGGTTGGAATAACTGAAGGCGCTTACCAGTTAAAAAGCGTGTTCAGCCAGCTAGAACCCCATTTACGAAGCCTAGGCTTTGCGCCAGACTCGAAAGGCTTCAGTCCACACTTGACGATTGCACGTGTCAAATCTGGGAGGAATAAGCCTGCACTCATTAAATGTTTAACAGAAAACGCAAACTGCGAATTTGGAACCATTAGGGCTGAATGTCTGAGGTTGAAGAGAAGCGATTTAACACCTAAAGGACCGATCTACTCAACACTTAAAGAGTTTTGTCCACAAGAATGAATAGAAAGGATATGTACATGCAAGAAAAAATGGAAAAGGTTCGTACAGTAGTTCTGAGTCGGGTTACCCCGAAAAAGATGGAACGCGTTAGAATAGAGGCTTTGGCTAAAAAGTTGGAGAAGAAGATTTCTTCTGCTTCTAAAGCGTTAGATGTGAAATCCGTAGTGCGGGTTGAAGGTTCTGTTGCGAAGGACACGTGGCTCAGTGGAGAACCAGACATTGACATTTTTATGCGTGTACCCGCGACAATACCTCGCAAATCTTTTGGAGACGTATGTCTAAAAATAGCCAGAAAAGCCACAAGAGGCTCGGAGCAGATTGAAAGGTTTGCAGAGCATCCGTACCTTGAGGCGATGGTTGATGATGTTAGAGTAAATGTTGTTCCGTGTTATGATGCTGAGCGGGGAGAATGGTTAAGCGCGACGGACAGAACCCCATTTCACACGGACTATATTAAGAAACACTTAGATGACCAGGCTCGGGACGAAGTACGCCTGTTGAAGAAGTTTATGAATGGTATAGGTGTTTACGGTGCTGAAATAAAAATTGGTGGTTTCAGTGGATACTTGTGCGAACTTCTTATTTTGCATTATGAGTCTTTCATAAAAACTTTGAAGGCGTTTGCCCACCATAAGCGGAGGATAGTCGTGGACATTGAAGGCTTTTACAAGGGAAGAGAAGGTGAGTTGCAGCTTTTATTTAATGAGCCTATAGTTATTGTTGACCCGGTTGATCGAGGAAGAAACGTGGCTTCGGCTGTGCAGCCGGAGAAGCTGTACACGTTTGTAGCTGCTGCCAGAGCTTTCCTAAAAGAGTCGAATCTAAAGTTTTTCTATCCGCGGAAAACAAGAGCTTTGAATTCGAAGAAGATGATGAAGAAACTGAAGAGCCGCGGTTCGGCAATTATTTTCGTGACTTTTGGAAACGTTGACGCTGTTCCAGATGTTTTGTGGGGTCAACTTTACAAGTCTCAGCGTTCTCTGCGCAAGCTTGTTGAACTAAATGATTTTAAAATCATAAGAGACGTTGCTTGGAGTGATGAGAAAAGAGCTACTATGCTCATTCTTGAGCTTGAAGATTGGCGTCTTCCGGGTGTCAAGAAGCATTTAGGACCACCTCTTGAGAAGGAACGTGAATGCGAAAACTTCGTAGGGAAATACGTGAATAATCGCAATGTGGTTTCTGGACCTTACATCTCTAACGGGAGATGGGTTGTAGAGGTTCGAAGAAAATTTACTGATGTGCGTGACTTGCTCGATGAAAGGCTAAAAGACGGCGGCAGAAACGCTGGCATGGCAGAAGGAATCTCTAAAACCCTCAAAAAAGGATACAGAATTTTGGTAAATGAGGAAATTGTCAAGCCTTATGCTAGGAATGGCGAGTTTGCAGAGTTCTTAACAGAGTTTCTTTCTGGCAAGCCTAAATGGCTAGAAAACGCTTAAGCTGAGCACTATTAATGCGGTGCCAAGAAGCCAGCAATAAGCGGCGAAAAGGTAAAATTTCTTCCTTACCAAGATTTTCCAGAGAAGTTTTACGGTTAAGTAGCCTACGAGCATTGCCAAGGTTATCCCTGCGAAAATTTCAGTCCAACCCAATCCTGCGGTTGCAAGTTCGCTAGACTGTTTCCAGATTGTCAGGCCTAAAGCGCCGAGTATGGATGGAATCGACAACAGAAAAGAGAATTTGAAGGCTTTTTCTCGTCTTATTCCGAGCAGTAGGGCGATGGCGATGGTTGTTCCGCTTCTTGAGATGCCCGGGACTATAGTTATGCCTTGGGCTGTGCCAATTATTGCGGCAGCGATGTAAGTTATATTGTCAGTTTTTTCTTTGCCCGTTTTTGAGAAGTATAGAAAAGTTCCGCAGATTAGGAATGCCACGGCTATGGGCAGGATGTTTTGGAAAGCAGTTTCTATGAAGTCGCCGAAAGCTAAACCGATTAAAGCTGTGGGAATTGCTCCAACAATTATTAAAGGGATCAGTCTTCCGCAGTCTGTTTTGAAGTCAAGCTGCACAAGAGCTGATAGGATGTTTCTGATGTCGCTTCTGAAGAAGAGTAGAATGACGATTAGTGTGCCTACGTGTAGAATTACGTCGAAAAGTATAGGAGCTTTTAATCCTAAATAGTGCTCCGCTAGTTTTAGGTGGCCGGTGCTTGATATCGGTAACCATTCTGTTAAGCCTTGGATTATGCCTAGGAGTATGGTTTTTACTAGTTGTTCCAAAGGTTTTTCGCCGCTTTTCTATTTTCGAGTTAGGTTTAAAAGATTAGTTTACGTAACTTGTTAATCTAAATGTTGGTGCAAACCTATGAGCCGATATCCACCGGGAGACCGTGAAGATCGCAAGATCCTTGCGACAATGCCCATTGAAAGACTTCTTGACTATTTTTTTCTGCAGATCCGAAATTTGTGGCGTGTTGATGGCTTATACTTTCTAGGTATTGAGAAGCGTTTTGGGACTGAGGCAGCGACCGAGATTGATGCTGGCGTCTGGCAGGCAATGGCTGCGATTGAGGCGAAGAGTCTGCAGAAAATGTTTGATGCTGGCGAAAATCCTGACGTGCCAACGATTATGGATTTGTTGCGGCGGTCGAGTTGGGCTTTGGACCAGCCGTTCAAGACTGTTCAAGTAGGCTCTAAGCAAGCTACGTTAAGCGTTGACAGATGCAGAACACAGGAGACACGTTTGAGTAAGGGATTACTCGAGTTTCCATGCAAGAAGGTGCGGTTTGGGTATTTGGAGAATTTTGCTAAGACTTTGAATCCTAAGGTGGAAGTGACATGCCTAGTCTGTCCGCCTGACGAGCATCCAAAAGAACTATGGTGTAAATGGGAGTTCAAACTATGATTTTGATAGCTTATCCCCCAAGAGGGCAACTCAAAAATCGAAAAAGTGCTCCAAAGAAAGCAGAAAAATTGAGAAAGTTCCCTAATGCCTCTCTCTGCTAATGTCTTCCTTGCGACTAGAAGCAATGTTAAGGTCTAAAGACAATTAGAATAGCTGAATCTCTACAGAGTCAGGGTTCTTTCCAGTATTTGCGTAGAATATGTTGGAACCTGAAGGCAATTGCTGCTAGGAGCACAGCCCACACTACAAGGGCAAGGAGGAGGCTTCTATTGCCTATGTGAGGCGAAAATGTGACATACACAAATGTTGTAAATCCGAAAAATGACAAGATTAACGTGAAGATCAACAATGTATTTATACAGAATCTTCTCAGATGAAATCTAAGAGATTTCTTGACCCGTAAGTAATAAAGGATTTCAATTGCAGCATTCATAGTGAGCATCCCAGTGACAACAAATGGAAGACCCCATTTTACAAGAAGATCAAACGTCGAATTGAATAGATTATTTTGCATGAGATACACAAGATAGCCCATGAAAATGAAAAAAACCACAATAAAAGATACTGCAGCCTTCATGTAGAGCCGATTTTTCTCTTCCCAAGACATTGGAGGAGACTCATCATCCATTCTGCATCACTACACGATTCGCTTTCTGAACATATTACTTTTTCTGGCAAACCAGAAGTGCACCAGAGACGTTCGGCTTTCTCGCCAAACTCCCATCAATGCGGACAAAGTCGCTTACGACGAATCCGACCTCGCTAATTGCTGGGACTACTGGTACCAAGGTAGTCGCTATGAATGAATCTTTTTCCATGGATTCTTGCTTTAAGGTTCGCAGAAGTTGCTTGTACCATTATCGGTCAATTGCCTAAATCTTCAATTCATACCAGTGATTCATAAGCTTTTTAGCGTTACGTTACTGAAACTAACGAATCTAGTTCAAAACAGGAGACACAAAATTGACAGTATGCAAAAAACGTCTTTCAATATTGTTGACACCTTTGGCTTTAATGGTCATCCCACTTATTGTGCAAGCTGCTATTATTACAACATGCACTTTGGACAAAAGCGTATACAACAGAGGCGAAACGGGGTTCATTACGGTCACTATTTACAATGACAAGGATGACAAGATTAGAGTGAGCGAATTAACCGCTGCTATAGATTATTACTACGATGATGGAAACTCTTATCTTCAAACGTTCTTCTCAAGCGCCGATCTCCCTATAGAAATTCAGCAAGGTCAATCAGAAGACTTCTTGATTCCGTTCAGCCTTCCAAACAACATAGCCCATGGATACACTGAGCTTTTGGTAAAGGCCAAAACAGATTTATGGAATAATAACTCTCAAATCTGGTTTATGTCCGATCATCCAACATATCAACCTGTATTGTACATCGAGTCACCCTACAAGCAACAATTCGAGAATCAGCAAGCGATTAACGATCAGCTACAACAGCAAATACAGGAACTCCAACAGCAAATAAGTGAATTGCAAGCAGTTAATAACACCAATACGACTATGATGTATATCTTCGGCTCTATCACGGTAGCCTTTGCGTTGATGACAGTTTTCCTGATGATCCTTAATAGAAGGTCAAAAGGGATAACACAACCTGCAGTCTAGCCGCGCGTGTGTCACGTCGCCTTCCTATTTTTTTCAAACTCATTTTCTAGAATAGAGCGCGCGCCAAGGATCGGCTTCTAGATGAGAGAAAATCTCCAATATAAGTGAAGAGCGATACAAGAAAGTGAAGTCCTGATAGATAGAGGAATTGAACTCGAAACCGGGCTGTAAGAACATGGAGAAGTCTTGCAGTAGTTCCAACCAGGCAGAAACAAACAGCCTATCTGGAAGACAAAATCAAGAAACAAGGGCTAGGAGAGAAAGGAAAACCGCTGATATTCCAAATAAATTTCTCCCTTCATATGTTCCATCTTTACAGATTCTTAAACAATTGATTATACTGTAAACGTCCAGAATGCGTTTAATATTATGGTAGAACGATTTAGAATGGGTTAGTGTGGAAATTCAAGGTGGTAGGATGTTTGTTTGGTTTCTCATTTCAGTATTAGGTGTGATTGCTATGATACCTCTTCATTTTTTGTCAGTTGAGCATCTAAAACTTGAAGAAAGACATGGGAAGGAGAAAGGAACCAGAATCGGCATGATTTATGGTCTAATTTCAGGCTGGGGTTTCTTCTTGTTTTGGATCGGAATCTGGTTTTCACCTCAGCCTAGATTTGCCATTCCAATTCTTCAGAATTTTTCAACCTTGGTTCCGCTTCTCAGTCTTTCCATTTCTTTGCTTCACCTAATAATTTCCGTCCCATTCCTTATAGCGGGTTCTTGGCTTGCAATCAAGGGTGTAAAAGAGACAACCCTGAAAGTAGCAGAAACGCACAGAACAGAGACAATCGTTACCACAGGTAGTTACTCCATTGTTAGACATCCTCAATATCTTGGCGGATTATTGGCACATACGGGGATTTCGTTCCTATTGTCTGCATGGTTTTCTTTGCTCTTCACTCCCGTGATGATTGCACTTGTTTATTCTATCTCATGGAAAGAAGAGGAAGAACTAATCAGGGAATTCGGTGAAGAATACGAGGACTATAAGAAACGGGTGGCAATGTTAATGCCACGATTAAGCCGGCGTAAAAAGTGATTGAACCATCCTACAAAAAAGGAAGGTTAGAAGTTGACTTGTTCTAACTGTCTTCTGATTCCCTGCTTTTGCTTCGAGCATTCCTTCTATTTCGGGGTGAGGGAATGCAGCAAATTTCTAATCTTCTCTCTAGTTTTCTGCTGGTTGACGAAGTCCTCATCAGACATCAGAAGAGTCCCGGCAAACTCTGTGGCTATATCTTTCGTGAGGAGGTCCAGTTCCTCAGCGCTCCAGATCTCATCTTGAGCGCGTTCGAATCTCTCGTCGCTGGTGCAACACTTGGTGATAAGTCCAGCTCGTAAATCAACTAGTTCCGAGACTTTTTTATCATCAAATTTAAGATTGAAACCAAGCTTGTTCAAAGTTTTGAGGACCGTTTTCACCTGTTCTTCAGCGAGTTTTTTGTCGTGGAAGGTCTGCGCGCTAACCTTTCCAACAGTGAGAAGGAAATCTTCAGCGGCTGCTCTGTAGTAGCTCTCGATGAGGTGACCGCAGCGTTCTTCGCGTACGACTTCTACCATGTTACCATGCATGAGCTTTTTGATGTGATGATACAGTGCTTGAGGAGTGAGGTTTAGTTCTGTGGCTATTTGACTCACGGTCATTTCCTTAACTCGAAGCAGATACAGTATTTTTCTTCTAGTTTCGTCAGCCAGAAGTTGGAAAGCCTTAGGGTCTCTCAAAACTTGGAAAGGTTTCATGATTGTTTCACAGTAAAATATTGGTTGAATGAGTATAAAAAGCTTTCCTTATTAAAGCGATACCTTTATATACAGCGGATGGAATAATATGAAAACGAGGATTTGAATACCAAAATGGTGATTGAAATGACCCATAAATGTGTAAACAAAGATGAATACATGTGCGCTGAACATAGAGAAAAAACTGAGGCTAAGACTGTCAAGACGAATTTGCGCACAAGGTTCCTTCAACTACTTGGAGTAAACAAAGATTCCGAGTATTCCCTAAATGTTCAAGTCAGTCACGCTAATACTTCCATAAATAACATTTACAATTACGGACAGGAAATCGACACCGCAATGTTGGAGGCCGAGCGCAAGAAAGCTGAAGCGACAACCGCGGCAGAATTGAACAGACGACGTCTCTTCTGATAGAAAGAACGAAACGTAAACTCCTAACTCCTCTTTCTTTTTTTATAAAGTGAGCTACAGATGAATTAATAGAATCAGAATTTTCGAAAGAAAAATATTGCAAACATCTGAGAACCAACCTTTTCTTCTCTTCCCAAGCGCGTATGCGCATGAAAAACAAAAAAACTAAATGTAATTCGTTAATAGAGTATTGATGATTTAGGGAGGTGAAGAATTGCCGAAGAAGAAGAAAGAGAAAGGTAAGGCTGAAGAGGTTGCTGAGAAGACTGGAAAAATAGTTGGGAAAGGTCTCAAGAAAGGTTTTGGAATAGCTAAAGGCATTGGAAAGGGAATAAAAGAAGGAGTTAAAGGAGAAGAGAAAAAGAAGAAGAAGTAACAAACCAAGCCATGGTGAAGTGGTTAGATTGAAGATTTTGCTTGATGAAATGTATGCAGGTCTTAAAGAATATTTTGAAACTTTAGGTTGGGAAGTAATTACAGCTCAGGATGCAGGGTTGCAAGGAGCGAGGGATAAGGATATTGTGGAGCACGCAAAAAACAACAATTTACTCCTCGTAACCCAAGACCAGAAACCGGCAGACCTAGCAGAACTCACGGGCGTAAAATATGTACTAATCTCCAACGCAATGATCGCCAAAATTGCTGACGAAAAAATCAGAGAAAAATATCCAAGCACAAAAAAGACAACAAAATAACTTTCAAACAAAGGGTCGAATGGCAAATCAAGCTTTACATTAACGCCTTCTGCTTTTCTCCAGAGATGAAGTTTGAAACTCTAACGCCCACCAGTCTTATTTTTCTGTCAGACCTTAGATAGGCTCGCATCAGTTCTCTTGCGGTTTTCTTCAAGTCTTCTAAGCGATTTGTAATAAACGGCAAAGTTTTGCCATGCGTGTGAGTTTCGAAGTTCTCATAACGAACCCGGATAGTAACCGTTTTAAAATGAAGTTGCTGCCTCGCAACATCCTCATGCACTTCTTCAGAAAGCTCATCTAAAGCCTGCAATACGCAATCAAAATCTGATGTGTCCTTTTCAAATGTCACGTCACGGCTGATAGATTTGATTCTGCTCCTTTCCTCAACCTCGCTTCTGTCGATTCCATGCGCCATTAAACACATCTGTGTTCCCATAACACCAAAAGCTTCCGATAAAACTGTGCGGTCACAACGCGCTAGATCGCCTATGGTCTTGATTCCTATATCTGCAAGTCTCTGCTCAGTTTTCCGCCCGATCCAAAGAAGCTTACGCGCGGGTAGCGGCGCAAGAAACTTTTCCACTTGCTCTTCTTGGACAACTGTTAAGCCGCCTGGCTTCTGAAAATCGCTGGCTATTTTTGCGACAAGCTTGTTCGAACTAATGCCAATCGAGCATGTAAGCTTTTGCTTGTCGTAAACCTCAGCTTTTATCTTGTGCGCTAATGTTTCCGCTTCAGCGAAGTCCTTCACCTTCGAGCTTACGTCTAAGAAAGCCTCGTCTATGCCCCATTGCTCAAACTTGTCCGAATACTTTCGCAATATGTCCATAATTTCATTGGAAACTTTTATGTAAAGCTCGTAGTTGATTGGCAGATAAACGGCTTCAGAGCAAAGTTTCCACGCCCTTGAAATTGGCATTCCAGACCTGACACCAAACTTTCTTGCTTCATAATTGCAGGTGCTTACGACTCCTCTACCTTTCCCTTCCTTCGGGTCAGCTCCCACAATGACTGGTTTTCCCTTAAATTCTGGATGCTCCCTCTCTTCAACAGCCGTGAAGAAATGATCCATATCCAAATGAAATATTATTCTCTTCCTTTCACTCATGAATACTCTGTTCCAAACATGTTATTTCAGATAAAGACTAGTACATCTGCCAATTTGAATCTGTCGAAATAAATATGCACGCCGTTCAGTCTATGTTTAGCTTTACTAACGATTTTCTATTCATAACCCTTAATGCCACCGACTTTTAAATAAATGAGACAATAGTCGGAGGAAAAACTAGATGAATAGCATGTCAAAAGAACTTGCCCATCAAATAGCTGTTGATTTTCTTAAGAAAAAGAGAAACACGGAAAAGATTGACGTTTCCGAGGTTGAGAAAGAAAAAGAAGTTTGGATAATCAGAGGAACATGTCCCATAGATTTAGAGGGGCATCCTTGGGCTGAAAAATTCAAAGTCATTGTAGATCAAAAAGGGAAAGTCATATCCACAGACTTTTCGTTGCTGTAAAAGATTCAGTCTCAGCTTTGAAGTCTTAAGCCACCATCTTCAATCAAGTAAATTCTGTCCGCCACATCAACTATTTTTTCATCATGCGTCGCCACAACCACAATTGCCTTCTTTTTCCTATTTATTTCAAAAAGCAAGGCGATTATCTCCTTGGCAGTTTTTGAATCAAGCTCGCCCGTAGGTTCATCTGCAATAATCATTTCAGGATCATTAGCAAGCGCCCTTGCTATGGCTACACGCTGCATTTCACCCATACTCAACTCCTTAGGTCTGTGAACAAGTCTATTACTCAGACCAACGGCTTCAAGGAGCCGCAAAGCCTTTTCCGTCTGCTCTTTTGACGATTTGCCAGCTAAAGCCATTGGTAACTCGACATTTTCCAATGCACTAAGCGTCGGCAACAAGTTAAAAGTCTGAAAAACAAAGCCCATGCGCAAAAGCCTGATTTTTCTATGTTCACTGCTGGACAAAAGCGAGACATCTGCATCGTCAATACAAATCTTTCCAAAAGTTGGATAATCGTTTAGTCCTATGAGATGCAGAAGTGTAGACTTTCCAGAGCCGGAAGGTCCAACTATTGCCATGAACATTGCCTCAGTGATTTCTAGATTAACCTTGTTGACAGCAGTTATCTCAGATGGACCTAAACGGTATATCCTCGTCAAATCCGTTGTTTTCATTCTCATTAGTATTCAGCCCTCAAAACCTCAGCTATCCGCATCCTCATGGCATTTAACGCTGGAACAACTCCTCCAATACAAGAAACACTGACAATTGCCGCAAAAATCTCAATCAGGTAAAGAGGAGGAACAATTTCGAAAATACTCGGGAAAAACTGCGCAAGTGAAATGTTCGTGTAAAGGCTTGCCAAAACAAGAGCCAACAGAGACCCGAAGAATATGCCGAGAACACCGCCCAAAACACCGATTAATGTTGACTCAACAATCACGACACGAAAAACGTAGCTTACTGATGCCCCTATGGCGTCTAAGGTCGCGAAGTCCCTTCGTCTCTCTGAAACGCTCATGAGCGTAACAGTCATGACAAGTATCAAACTCATGGCAAAAACTACCGTTTGAAGGCCAAGATTCCACGTCTCAACCTGAACTAAAATGGGCTGAATCATGTCATTTCTTTCATCTTCCGTCAAAGCATTGACATATGATATTTGATTCTCAATGGCGTCCGCCAAATTTTTCTGTGTGGTTCCTTGAACGGGCTTTGCAGTGATTATGTTTACGCTACCGCGGTAATTGTAGATTTCTTGCGCGAGCTTAAGCGACATGACAACGCAGCGATTTAACAAAGCTAGTTTCGTGTCAAGAATTCCCACAACTTCTAGCTCGTAACCGTTAATCAGTATTTTTGTTCCCACACTCCAGCGATACTGATCAGCCAGAGAAGGACCAATGACGGCTTCGTTACTTGACTCGTTTATGGGGAAATGCCCAACATTGCCTTTTAATGGCGTCGATCCGAAAATTGAGCGCCAGTCTTCAACTGGTACGCCCATGCTAAAATTCTCGGGAACTGGAATGAGTGTTCCGCTGACTTCTATAGAAGGCGTGACGAATAAAATGGGAACTGTTTTTTCTAAACCTGTAATGTTTTTAATCTTATTGACTGTGGAGTTTTGTGGGAGCATGCCACCGCCGATTGGAATTGCTTGGATCACAATGGCGTCTTTGCTTACAACCATGACCTGACCTGAGAATAGTACGTTCATTTCCTTGATTACTGTTGCATACCGCATTGTTGTCGCGCCAACCGCTATAACGAAGGTTGTTGCCAAGGCTACACCTATGATGCACAACAAGGTTCGCAACTTTCTACGAGACAAGTTGCGGAAACAAAGCGTCAGCAACCGCACTCTGAGTTCTCCCTGAACCAAGGAGTTCATATCATAAAAACTATATATAAAACATTAACAGAACTAGGTGTGGAAATTTTGATATATGAGGGAAGAATATGAAGAAAAAGATCTTAGCGATATCCGCGGTAATGCTACTCTTACTTGCAACCTTTGCCTCGACATCGATTAATTTGCCTGCCTTTGTGAATGCAATTGACGGCGTTTTTTTTGGCAATATTTATGACTATGGAGTGGATACTGATTTTGATGGGCTTCTCAATTTTCTCGTCATCGACGTGGAAATTAGTGTTTCTGAGCCTGGGATTTACACAGTTCGAATAGACCAGCTATGGGACGTTTACGATTATTATCTTGGGCTTCCTAGCTCAAACGAAACCTATCTAGACGTTGGAACACATAATGTCAGCTTATCATTCAACGGAATAGCGATATATGCTGCAGAGTTTAGCCCGGCAAGAATTAGAGGTCTTTCAATAAAGCACGAGACCTATTCTGAGGGCTACTTTGGCGATTATCCTCTGAGCGAAGTCTATTACTACACATTATTTGATAGTGGAGCAGTCCTCACAGGCGCGATCTACGATGAGGGTGCAGACACAGATGGCGACGGATTTTTCAACTATCTTGAAGTGGGAGTGGAGCTCAATGTTACAGATGCCGCATTGTATGAAGTTGTTGTGTCGGGACTGTGCAATGTCTCTTACTACTATTACGATTACATATACGTCAGCAATGCCACAAGAAAGTACCTCATGCCTGGAGACTCTCAAATCTTGAACGTCTCATTGTATGGGGCGCAGATCTATGCTTCGCATGCAATTAACATTTCTATCGTTGAATGGATATTCCTTTATGTTTGTGAAGACTATATTACTTACCAGCTTGACTCCAGAAACTATCATCCATTAAGCAAACCGTACAATTATAAAGAATTTGAAGTGCTAGCTTACTTCACCGGAACAATGATTGACGAGGGCATTGACAATGATATGAATCTAAAATTTGATTATCTTCAAATAAGCGTCGAGATCAATGTCACGGAACCAGGCGACTACTACGTGGAATTGATGAACCTTGTCGATGACGCTTTCAATTACATTAACGTGTCTGAAACGGTGTCAGAGTATCTTGACGTCGGTCTTTACATGATAAACCTGACCGTCTATGGTCCAAGAATTTATGCGTCAAAAATCGACCCCTTTTACATCGAAATCGTTAATCTTTACAGCATTTCGAACGGTTGGAAAACCATATTAATTGATAAACTTTCAAATGTGCCTCTTTCCAGACCTTACAATTACACAGAGTTTGAATCACTGGCGGTTTTGACTGGAAATATCTCGGATAGAGGCGTTGACGTCGATGGTGATTTGTTATTTGACTACTTGGAGATTGAAGTGGAAATTAACGTGACGAAAGCCGGAAGATATCGAGTTTCCGCGTACGGACTATTGGAACAAGTAAATAGCACATACACTGACTGGTTATACGCCTATCAATCAGTGGAGGCAGATTTTGATGTTGGTGTTCACAGAGTGGCTCTGAACTATGAGGGACCAAAGTTTGCAATTGAACGATTTAGCCCCACAAACATTACTGACATCAGCCTCAGCGAAGGTGCATATCTTTATATGCAACTCGACTACATTTCGTCGGCTCCGCTTTCCACGAGATACGATTATACACTTTTCAACGCTCCCCTAGAAGACATGCAAGTCGATTTCACGGTTTATCCAAACGGCACAATTGAAGTTAGTGGCATAGCTAACTCTACACATATGTATCCTTCAAACACAGGTCCTATCGCAAACGCTACGCTGAGCATCTCAACAATTGACGAGACAACAACAGGTACGGTCAAAGGCACAATGGCTATTCCAGAAGGCGCCATGTACAATTGGCCATATAACTCAACTGCGGCAGCGTTGACTTCGCATTATGACAATGGAATATTGAACACTACGTTGGTCGCCGCCTTACTCATGCCCACGCAAGGAGGAATCACGTATCCAACCAACGCAAGCGATTTCAAATTAACCAGCAAATATGCAAATGAAATGCTCAACATAGAATTGTGGGGAGAAACAGAAATACCCGCACGTGAGAGCATGTTTCCGTTGAACGTCACCGATTTCACGGTGCTTGCAGAATATGTTGGAAAAGAAATCATGGGAAACGTCACCTTCCACGCGCTTCCAGGCTTTCCAATAGGCGATGTTAAGGTGGACTTCAGTGGTAACCAAACTTATCTTTATCTAACTGGGCACATCAATTTGACTTACGGCAACTTTTTCGATATGATAGAAATAAACTCCACGGTACTCAATGAAATGCTTGCCAATTTCAGTAGAGACATGCCAGGACCTACAGGTCTAGTATACAATATGACTGAGGGTTTGCTTGAATGCACCCTGTGGGAGACAACAATGAATCCATGGACTAACGACACCGAAGAAATGGGCGCGGATGTGCAATATAACGTCACCATCAATGGTAATTTCACAGACTTCTTTGCCAAACTTTTAGGTCAAATGCTTTTCGGAGGATCCTATCCCGAAGGAGAGCAACTTGTCTTCGCTGCATTGGATTCGGCATTCAACTCGGTTGAAAATGGCTCGATGCTACTGAACTACTATCATAGTTCAGGAATAGCGTCAGTCAATCTGAATTTAGCATGTGACGTAGGTGCATTATGGAGTAAGGCATTGGAACTTATACCTTCCACAGTGCCGCCTGAAAATGTGGTCCAGGTTGAAACATGGCTTAAGATTGCAAACGCCACCGCATACGCCATCAAAGACGTCAGTTTGAACGCGTCCTACTCAAAATTGGAAGAAAGACTAGATCTAGACGCTTGGCTCTTAGCCAACATAACTCAGCTCAAAGGCGATATGACCCCAATCTTGCCAGACGCTGTGCCTCCAGAAATTAAGGAAGCAGTTGAATCTTATCTAAACACAACCTACTGCACGCTAACAGGTGCTAACGCAACTTTCAACTACATAAACAAAACAGCTGACTTCGAAATAAACTGGGTTCTTCAAGGCGACTTTAAAGCACAACTAAACCATACAAAGCAGCTCATCCTGAGTCTCTGGACAATTGCAAACCCTGGTGGACCGTCAGAACTATTAGAAGTACTTAACGATACAGAAGTGAACATCGACAACTTCTCAGCTGAGCTCAAAATAGGCGGAGACTGGATGTACATGGCCTTTGATGGACTAGTAATACAGCCTCCGAAGGACGAAATGGACTTCATAAGGTTCAAGCTTTACAGGTTCTTTAACATGACAAGCGAGGATCCGTATGAGCCGCCGAGAGAGTTTGAGAAGCTGAAAATCGCAATAGCTGCCGGTTTCAATGGGACACACACGATTCTTCTGTATGCGCCGGGTACCTTGCCAACTCCGGACGTAACATCGCTGGATTACAAAGCTATGACGTGGCAAAACGTGACATTCAGCAGCTTGAAGGATTTGCAGTTCCGAATAGCGTATCAGGGGGTCATAGATTATCTTGGAAAAACGTATTATGTTCCGATATTCACAAATTCAACAGCGAGCAACTTCGGCTTTAATGCCGACACAAAGACCATAAGCTTCAACGTTACTGGGACAAGTGGAACAGGCTTCTCCGAAATCACAATTCCGAGAGCGCTCCTGGATGCTGCGCCAGAGGAGTGGGTTGTCAAAATTGATGGAACAATTTTGTCTTCAGAGAACTTCACTATAACTGAAAACGTTGGATATGTCTTCATAAGCATGAACTATTCCCATTCAGAACACGTTATTGAGATAACTGGCACGTGGATCGTTAAAGAATTCCCACTGGAGATGCTTCCACTGATTCTGGCAGTATTAAGCCTCATGGCAGCGGTGATCGTAGTTAAACAGAGAAAAAGATTGGGCACAGTAACAGCAAAGTACCAAAGCGCAATTCGCACATTCGCAGGCAAGCTTCGCCAGCTAAGAACCTAGCTTTCCTTCCTCCATTTTCTTTTCGAGAGTCAAAAGTTATATCTGAAAGTTGACAAATACATCTTATAGAGTGAAATGTCCTTGTTCAAAAAAATTCTAGTCCCACTGGATGGTTCTGAACACTCATTAAAAGCCTTAGGAACCGCAGTTCAAATAGCCAAAAAGTTCGACGCGACGGTAACATTAATTCATATATATTCCGTCACTGCAAGACCTGTCGTTATGCCAGAACCGACAACTCTAACGCCCCCCGGAGTTCCAGTTATGACTCCAGCAGATGTTTCCAAGGTTGTGGAAGCAACTCGCAAAGCTGGCGCCAACATTTTGGCTGAAGGTGAAGAAAGGGTCAAGGCTGAGAATGTTCGGGTTGAAACAGCACTTGTGGAAGGACACGTAGTTCAAGAGATTGTCAGGGCGGCGAATGAAGGAGGTTTTGATTTGGTTGTCATGGGTGCTAGGGGCATAAGCAGAATAAGGGAGATACTTCTGGGGAGCGCAAGCGATGGAGTTATACGGCATGCTTCTTGCCCAGTCTTAGTCGCCAAGTAGCCTAGTACATCAATGATAATTCAATTGATTTGGCTGAAAATTCTGTTGAACAACAGAAATTCTGAATACGAAGTAGGACACATCATCGGTTTTCAGTTTTCGCTGAAAAGAGAATATAGAAAGATATTTTTGCTTAATCGACTAAAGAATGGAATTCTGAGCGTGAAATTTGATGGAAAGGGATGATTTTATTCGAGAACCTGTTAAGCACATAAGAATAGACGGAAAATTGACGGTGGACCAACTAATCCAACAGTTCAGAAATTCCGGCTCATTTGGGGCTGGAAGGCTTTCCGCCGCGTGTGACATCTATGAACGTATGCTGCGAGACGAGAAATGTACGGTGTTCTTGGCTTTGGCAGGTGCTGTTGTTCCGGCCGGTATGCGTTCGCTCATTGCGGACTTGATCCGTGAGAGACGCATTGATGTGGTTGTGAGCACGGGAGCAAACATGGTTCATGACGCCATAGAAGCTGTCGGCGGCCATCATTACAAGGGACACTGGTTTGTCGACGACTATGTTCTCTACAAATACCACATATATCGTATTTATGACGTTTTTGTGCCTGAAGAAGACTTCACGAAGCTTGACTATAAGCTTGTTGAGATATACGACGAGATAGCAACTGAAAGCAACGGAAAAAGCTTGTCTTCAAACGAGTTTACATGGGAATTAGGTCGGAGACTTAGCGATTCAGACTCGATTTTGCGGGCTGCTTATGAAGCCGGAGTGCCCATCTTCCTCCCTGCAGTGCGAGATTCAGAATTTGGGTTTGCCTACTGGCTTCATGCCTCGCGGAAAACTTCCGGAAAACTATTGCTGGTGGATGCCTTCAAAGATTTACCTGAAATAGTCAGCATTTGCAAGCGTTCCCCCAGAAATGGTATGATGGTTATTGGTGGAGGAGTGCCGAGAAACACTGTCCAGTCTGCTGCTCTTGCGTCAAAAAAAGGCATGGACTATGCTGTAATAATGACTATGGACCGTCCCGAAATTGGAGGCCTATCCGGCTCAACATTAGAGGAGACGGTGAGCTGGGGAAAAGTGAAAAGCGCGGCAAACAAAATCATGGTTATTGGTGATGCAATGATAGTTTTTCCGATTATTGTTGCTTCGGTTCTAGAAAGGCTTGGTGAAGACTTCAAGCGGGCGCCGTATCTAAAACCCAAAGGAATTGGTGGAATCTAGATGGAAGAAAAAGCCAAAACGGCACAGAAATTTTGCGGAAACTGCGGCAGCCACAACGCATACAATTATCCAAACCAAGTTTTCTGCACACTGCGCTTTTCGAAAGGCAAAGAACCAATAGTACAGACTTTATGGTGCTGCGAAGAATGGAATCCCTCTAGCCAAGAATGCTACTGCATCAAAGAAGCCGAGAAAAAGCAAAACAAGAGATAATTTCTCGTTTTTCTTAATCCAACGCTAAGGTTATTACATCGGTTTTTTAGATTAGATTTGTTACTTGCGTTAGCCCGGTGGTGTAGTGGTCAAGCATGAGGGCCTCTGGAGCCCTTGACGAGAGTTCGAATCTCTCCCGGGCTACTACTTCAAACCCTCAAAATGCGCGCAAATCAGCCGCATTTTCGCTATAAAACCGATAGAAATTGCTATTGAAATGCGAGCAAATAGAACAATTCTATAGAACGTTCGAACTCTCGGGTTAATGATGGTTCGAGGGTTGGGTTTAAATTCTCGGGATTGTACTAATGGAGCTCAGAATTGCGATTGGCATGATTTAAGAGATTTGTTTATTAAGTGGAATGGCGTTCACTTTTTTGCTTAAAGAAGTATATCATTGAACCAAACAGGCCCCATATGATCCCGAATACCAGCGGTTTTATATCAAAAAAAGCCAGAAGCATAAGCGAGGTAATGATTCCGATGATTGGCATTAGCGGATATAGTGGTGTTTTGAAGGGGCGATTCAGGTAAGGTTTGCTTCGTCTAAGTTTGATCAGTGACAAGTTTACTAAAGAAAAACCTATCAGAAATCCGAAATTAATTGAATAAACCACGAATTCAAGGTTGTCTATTATGGAGAAAAATATGATGAAGATTGAACCACTGATAATCGCTACATAGGGAGTTTTACAGTGTTTATGAACTTTTCTAAGAGCCTTTGGAAAATGTCCATTCTGACTCATTGCATAAGCGGCTCTAGAGGAAGCAATGATTGCTGAATTGAGAGAAGTCAACGCAGCAATTAAGCCAGCAGTGGTGAGTAGTATGACGCCGACGCTGCCCATGGTTGTTTCTGCTACTAAGTTCAATGGAGTCGGTGATTTGCTCAAAACGTCAGGAGAGAGTATGCCGACTGTCACGTACACCACAAGACAATACACAATTATCAAGATCAGTGAGCAGAGAATCATGGCTCTTGGAATTGTTTTCTCCGGTTCCTTTATTTCTGCCTGAGCAGCGGCTATTGCCTCAACTCCCAGATATGTTTCGAAAATGAAGGCAATAGCTGCAATCATGCTTAATGGACCTTTTAGCATAAACGGCTCGAATGCATTAGATCTAAAGCTATGGGTCAATCCGGCTCCTACAAATAAGAAAATTATCGCTAGCAGTATTGATGTCAAAAGCGTCTGTGTAGTGCCCGCTTCTTTGATGCCTTTGATGTTGATAGCTGTAAAGATAATGACCAGAATTATTATTATCAGAAATTTGTTGATTTGCATGAGATAAGAGAGCATATAAGCCGAGCCTAAAACCATCAGCGTAGCATAGAAAACGTTACTAGACCATTCATACCAGCCGGTGAGAAAACTTGGAAGACCTTTGAATGCCTCTTTGGCATATGCATATTCGCCGCCGACTCTGGGCATTGCGGCTCCGAGTTCACAATAAGAAAGCATTGTGGCTACGTTAATAATTCCGCAGAAAAGGAAGGACAAAATCACTGCAGGACCAGCTATCGCTACAGCTTGGCCCAGTACTACAAAAATGCCTGCGCAAATGGTGCTTCCTAAACCCATCATTGTTGCATGCAAAAGTCCAAGCTCTCTTCTTAAGTCCATATATAGTTCTCCAGCACAACTGCATTGCTCAAGACTCCTTTGTTTTAGGCACCTCTACGGACTTTTGCTAAGCCAACTAAGCAAACGATTCTCGCTCTTAACCTTTTTCCTAAGTATAATAAGCACCAAAAATTCAAAGGAAATAGAAGGCATTCTCTCGATGAAATATCTAAGAATCGGGCTTGTTCATTCAATAATAAGAAAGTGCGGGGGGTGGGTCCCCCACCCGACTTTACCGGTAAAAAATATGCTTAGGATATGCTTGGCGAGAGTTTGAAGCTATACCGGGCTACCAACAATCCAACAGGGAAACGGGGATAGGTGAGAGAAAACAGGCTGTTTTCACACCAAAATCACCATCTTCAGTAAAGCTGTAGGTTAGGGAGATGGCAGTAAAAGCTGACCCCGCTTACTGTCCATGTCCTCATACAATCTTTTCCATTCATACGTCGTAATTGAAGTCTTTAAATACCTCAATTGCACAAAGCTTTTGAAGTAAATCGGACGTTAGTGACTGTTAACGCGAATACCAGGTAGGATCAGGATTTGAATAGGAAACTCGTAGTAGCTGCAGTGGCCATAATTTTGATAGCCATAGTGTCTTCTTCGATGATATGGTACTTTTACAGATACGATTCGACGGCTCTTTCGTTAACCTATGAAACTACCGCAATTACCTCTTCCCCATTATCAGGGGCTAATTTCACTTGGACGGCTAAAGCATACAGTTTGAGAGCATTCGGCAGTTCTCCATTTGATGGGGAAGGATACGTCCATAGAGAGCGAATAATGTCTGAAAACAGATTCAAACATACAGAGTTCTACAACCTTAACGTCTCATTGAAACTAAGATTTGAAGTATCGAACGCAACAGGCTACTTGCTATGCAACGAAACCATTGAAATGACCGACGGATGTGATAGACAAATCGTCTTTGAATTCAAGCCAGAAGCTGTCAAAGCAGGCAATACGCTTGAAATTAGGATTATGCTTGAATTAAATGTCGACTATAACTATGGCGAAGCTGGCGGAGAACACAAACAATTCATGTTACAGAAAGAATGGACAAGAACGATAACAGTACAGGAAACAGAGCCAGAGACAGGAACAATCTTCTAACAATCGCCCACACTGCAGACCTGAATCCAGTAGAAGGCCAAAAATCTATTCTTCCCTTTTTTTTAGTAGTAATCGAGTAAACAAAAAGGTGAAGGAATTAAACAAGTTTTCATCTGGAGACGACTGCGGTTATACGGAGTGTAAACGTATGAGCGATCGAATTGCTGTAGCTAAATATAGACTTGAAGTTATCCTGGGGGTCTATGGTATAAAAAATGAATAGACCAACCTTACTCCAGCGAGAATTGCTATTAATGAAAGAATTTTTCTTATTGCTTTTCCTTTTACGCGTTTAGCAAGTGAGCAACCCACCTGAGCTCCGATAATTGTGCCTATCGTTATTGGAAGAGCATACTCGATTAGGACGTTGTTTAGAAGGCCATGGGCTACTACGCCAGCGCCGTTGGTAACAGCCATAGCAAACTCGGAGGTTGCCACTGCAATGTGGGCGGGGACACCAAGTAGAATCATTGTTGAAACGTCGGTTATTCCGCCTCCTAATCCAGATAAGCCAGTTACAAGCCCTCCCAAAAAACTGCTGGCTAATGCCAGAGGTGGGCTGCGAAGAGTGTACGTGAAGGCGTGGCCTTCAGAGTCAGTTCCATTCCTTGTCCGTTCCATGTTTGCGTCATTTGCTTTCGGATTTTTCTCCGAAAAGGATTTTCCTTTGTTTCTTATCAAAAGCACAGAGATGAAGATTATGAAGACGCCGCAAATGCCGGTTAAAACGTTTTGAGGCAAAAGCGTAGTTACGTAGGCTCCAAGAACAATGCCTGGGACGTCAAGTATGTCATAAAACAGACCCAGCTTATAGTCAACTCGTCTCTGCCTAATGTAGCCAAGAGTAGAGGAAAACGTTGTACCACAGATGGCTACCAAGCTGATTGCAATAGCGTTTTCCGCTGGTATTTGAAAAAATAAGATCAAAACGGGAACTATGATGAAACCTCCTCCAAGACCGACCATGGATGAGGGGACGCCGACCATGAAACCTAATATTAAGACTAGAAGGGCCTCAACGATATTCATTGCAATCCAGCGGTGAAAAACGGCTACTGATTTAAATATTTTCTCGACAGGCACGTATAAAATCTAGAACAAAAAGAAGAAAATTCATTCGGCGCACGAAGTGTGGGATTAGGTTCAAATCTCATTGATTCTGAACTTACTTTTTTAGTCTAGTTGAATGAAAAATCTTATGAACTCTTGTGTGAAGAAGTCTGAGTTAGGAGGGATTAGTCGTGATTGAAAAGGTGTATCATATTACCTTCGCCGTTTCGGACGTAAAAGAGACTGTGGCTTTCTACGAGAATGTTCTTGGGCTTCAGAAGAGAGGTGACTGGTCCAATTACGCAGAGTTTGATGTTGGAGGAGTCCACTTCGGTTTTGAACAGAAAGGAATGCTGGAAATTTTTCTGCTTGTGGATGATGTGGACAAGGCGTACGCTAGTCTGAAAAAGAAAGGCGTCAAATTTGTCTCTGAGCCCAAAAACATGCATTGGGGAGCCCGAGCAGCCACGTTTGTTGACCCTGATGGAAATAAGTTCACCATCGAACATTTCAAAAAGTAAACCTTGGGCTAGAAATCAAAGAAAAGAGAGAAAAGTTCGACTCAAAAATCAATATCTTTCTATAGAATGTAAGCTGAAAACATTTCTGTGCTGCGTTGCCTTGTCTATATTGTCTAGCTCATGTTGGTATCATTGTTTCAGAGATTCGAGTTCTCAACTCGACATGTTTGTCTTCCACTTCTCTTTTTAACGTGTCTATTTCTGAACGAAGTCTTCTTTTAGATTCTGGTGCCAAATCTTTCGATTTCACAATGTCTTCTTCTATTTTGTGCAAATCATTCTCAGCGGAACGTCGTGATTCGTCGATCTTTTTCAGCGCATCCACTTTGATTTTTTCTATTTCTGCGAATTCTTTTCGGACATCGTTTATCTTTTTGTACATGTTCTCTCTTGTCTTGTTGAGTTTTTCTTTGTAATCTGCCTCGGAGGGTCCTCCCACTTTGAATCCCACCCGTGATTTGATTTGTCTTAAAACGTAATAAATTTTGCTATTTAAGACTAGGTGAGTTGTCAGATCAAGTACCGTCAAAACCATGAACGCATAAAGCTTGATGCAAGCTTTTTTTGTTACGGAAATCCTATGATTTTGTGTTGTTTGTTTTGGACAGTAGCCATGAACCGTCGCATGTTGCAGTGTTCAAATGGCTTAGGTTTTCTCTGCAAGTTCCGAATCTTATGCCGCGTTTTTCTGTTGCTATCCTTATTGTGTTCATTATTTTGTGGCGGAAATCTTTTGGTAGGTATGAGTATCTACTGATTTTTTCGCCTTTTTGGAAGTAGAGTGGTTTTAATTTCTCTGCGGTTTTTGGAAATGCCGTGCTGAGTCTTTGCCAGTTGCCTGGTTTGGTTTTGTATGTTGAGGCGGTTACATGTTTTATGCCTATGTCTGCTAGATTTTTGATTAGAGTTTGAGGGTCATCATTTAGAAAAGGGATTATTGGGTCTATGCGGACGGACACGGGAATGTCTCTTGCGAGTAATTCTTCTATAGTTTTTAAGCGTTTTGAAGGAGGTGGGGCGTGGGGTTCTATGAGTTTTGCGAGGGCATTATCATCTGTTGTGATTGTTACGGAGACCATCGATGGGACTTTTGTTAGGAGGTCTATGTCTCGGGTTACGAGGGTGGATTTTGTGATTATTTGGATTCTGCAGTTACTGCAGGATAGGATTTCTAGGCATTTCCGTGTTAACCCTGTTTCTGCCTCTACGTTTGGGTATGGATCTGAAGAGTTGGCGATTGATATTATTTCGCCTTTGAGTTTTGCGGCTTCTTTTTTCAGTTTTGGGATCAAGTCTTTTTTTGGTCTGCAGTTGAAGAATCTTGGAATGTAGCTTGAAGCATAGCAGTAAATACAGTGGTGGTCACAGCCTGTGTATGGATTAAAGGTCAGTTTAGGCGGGCAAGTGCAAAGCGCTGAATGCCAAGGGTCGAACTTTGAAATTAAACTCAAAGTCTTACAGCGTCCACATTTACAATACTAAAGCTAAAGGAAAAACCATTCGTTCATTTAATCTCTTTTTTTATGAAAGAAACGAAATATAGAAAGTGGCTATTTCACATAACTGTTATCTCAAAAGGAATTCCATGAGAAAGGACCCATCCATTTGTTCTCTGAGTTCCAGTAATGACCAGCTTGTAGGTCCCTGGGATTGCTTCATTTCCAATGGAAATCGTCAAATTGACAGTGGTTGTGGAATCTGTCTCTATCACCAATGAAGTACTATCAAAGACGATTTCTATTCCTGTGGGAAGCAAACTAACTTCTGGCGGCACGTCATCTATACCTGCTGATAATGAGACGTTAGCCTCACCTCTGCCAAAAATTGAGACTGTTGTGCTTAGTGATCCACCTCTAGGAATCATTATTTTCTTATTTGTAATGAACAAGTCAAATAGAAAGTCACCAGGAGCGAGGGGAACAGTGGCACCTGGAGGGGGTTGATTAAACTTGCGCTTTTGCCCAATTTCGGGGATCTCTATCGTGAAAATTCCACTCTGCTGCAAGCCAAATGCTAAAGCCATACTTCCAACTATGAAGATCATGCAAGCAACCATTATCCAGATCCTTTTGTTTTTCATATATATCACCTAATCCGATATCTTTAGGAGGTCAATGTACATGGCATAGTCATCATACAGAGCATCTGCTACTGCAGCATATCCATCGCCTGCGGCATATGCGTAGCCTTTAGCTGTGATAGAATATATCCCGTTTCCTGAGGGTGGTGATGGTATCGAGAAAGAAACAGACTGCCAGCAGAAAATCTCTTGGTTGGGATATTGTATTGAATCAAACCCAAATGTATATTCATCTACTTTAACCCATCCTGTACCTATCTGGAGATAATAAAGACTAAGCGTGACTCTAAGTGCAGACATACCATAACCAAAATATCCATAAAGGTACCAGTAGACACTAATCCTGAAATCATCTGTTTCAGTCTTCGAAGGAGAATTTCCTGTTGGTGGGTTACTATTGAACTTAACATACGCCATTTTCCCAGAACCCACACCAGATTGATCCCAAGCGTAAACCAAGACCAACCCTGTATCAGGGTTACCAACTGCAGCGATAGCAGCATTCGCCCAATCCACTCTAGTATTGTTCTCAGGATAGGACTGTTGGTTAGAGTATGGCGGTGATCGGTAGTAAATATTGCGATACCAAGTACCAAGTTCTGCAGAATCAATCCAAGCCTTGAAATCAGGTGTTCCATGTATAATTACAGCCAAAAAAAGAACGTTCGAAGGCAACTGTGCTATGACATGCGCATCCCACCAGCCTAGAGATGTGGGCGCCACCCACGTGCCAAGAACCGTGTTTTCTTCCTGGAGGTTGTTCAAAATATAATATATTTCTGCTCTCGCATTGTTTTGTGAGCCGTCCGGCGAAACGGATTCAGGGTAGAAAGAGAAGCTGAACTCAACTGTTTCTCCTGCCAAGGCCATCGAGTCATCAACATCTAGCCACTGCCATTTTTCATAGTCGCCTCCTCCGCTCGTGTACCACGAGTAATAACCGTCCACGCAATGGACCACGTTTCCGTAGTCACTTGAAGCCAAATTAACGTCCTTGACGTCTACGAAGCCGTCACCGTTTAAGTCGGCATCAGGATTCCAGTTTGGATGGCCAGGATACGACCCATAGGCTATGACAATTGCCAGTAAGTCTTTTACTTCGGTGAAGCCATTACCATCTACATCGCCGCGACATTCTCGCCATCCACCATTGTTGGTTTCCCAAGGCGGGCACTCATATACGCCGTTGCCAGGAATAGAGTAGTCGCGAACTTCAAAGCTCCAATTCTCTACAGAATTCAAAAGCCCAGTAGTCAGTTGTGTGACAGAGCTAGAACGGGAAGAAAATAAGGCCAGAATGATTACAGTAGTTATGATTACGGAAGATTCCACTCTCACAATACACCCTAATAGCAGGTCTCACTACATCTGACAATCAATGAGCAACTTTATCAAGTTTTCTGTACATTGGACTTTGGTTTCCCTCTCAGAAATTAATAACTACTATTTTCTTCAGTTCTACTCGCAAGACAAAAAGAAAGGTTTTATTGTAGAGGATATAAGTAATAAATGGGGAAAATGAAAAGAAAGCTCTATCTACTATTTTCAGTTTTATTGTTTTATTTGGCAGCTTTGACGCCAGTAATGGCTCAAGATAGGGTCGTCGGAGTCTCTCAAGGCGATTGGTTTAGATACGGCGATTTTGTTGCGTGTTACAGTTCCAACGATCCAAATGCAACGTTTGTTCCTCCAGGCTTAGCGGCTTTGAGAGAAACCAACGAGACAGAATGGATGCTACTATCCGTTCTGAACGTCTCCTTTACATCTGTTCTGAACGTCTCCTTTACATCTGTATCCTTAGAAGTCGTAACACATTACAGAAACGGAACCGAGAACACCGACAGAGGTAACATTAGCATCAACTTAGGGGACGGTAAAATGGCTTCGAAGGTTGTTTCAGCCAATCTGAGCGTTGGTGATAGCATCTATTCTGGGATTCACTACACAGATAGCAAAATAAGCCAGGCAGCCAATCGAACCTATCCTAGTGGTTCCAGAGAGACCAATTATATGAACCGAACAAGCAGCATGAATGTCACCCGAATGAACTCAGAAACATTGAACGGAACAACAGAAGAGACAGTGCACTGGTACTGGGACAAGGCAACAGGAGTCCTAGTAGAATATTCAATCGAAACAGTCGAGAACATCGAAAACTACACAAGCACATGGTCAACTTCTTACAAGCTAATCGAGTCAAACCTTTGGACAGTGCAAGAACCGCCGACATGGCCAATCATAATTTTGCTTACCATTCTAGCACTCATAATCATCACAGTTTCCATTCTCATTTACAAAAGAAAACCCAAGTCCTTCTATTCGTCTTCCAATGAGCGCCAGACGCAGTCAATTCACGAAAATAAGCGCAAAGTTCTGGACGCGAAGTGTCGAGTTTAAGCATCTAGGTCGCAAAGGCTCACTGGAACTATTCCGGCCGGAACACTCACAAAAAATTCGTTTCTTAAGAGACTTTACTAAAGCAGAGGAGACACAAATGTGACTTATTCGAGAACGGTGAAAGAACCATGTTAGTCTATTTCCTAACGCGTTGATTTTTTCCTTTGTACTCTCGAGCCACTATCATCGTAGACGTTAAAATGATGCTGGGCACCTTTCGTATTTTCTCAGCTAAAAACTTCTCAAGTGCCTCCAAGTTCGGAACAGAAACCTTTGCAATCAAATCGTATTCACCATAGATTATTCCTGCAATTGATACTTCGTCAAAGTCAGCAATTTTCTCGCAAGCTTCTCACTCATTGTCAGAGCTAACCTTGAAAAACACATAAGCCTGAACACGCATAAACTCACCCAGCACATTTTTAATAAAAGACGAAGTTTATAAAACTTCAATAGCAAACAAAGTAGAAAAACCCGGAACATGTGGGAATCATGAGAATCTTGTTTGTCTGCACCGGAAACGCTCACCGTAGTCCTCTGGCAGAAGCGTTACTGAAAAAGCTGAGGCCAGACATTGAAGTAGGCTCTGCAGGACTGCATATCGCCATACCAGTTTCAGAGGAAGTAAGAGAATACTTGGCAAAACAGAACGCAGACCAATACTTAAAGAAGTTTCCCGAAAACCTAGACAGCAAGTCACTCAACAGATGCGGTCTCATAATAGCCATGGAAACAAGACACAAAGACGCAGTGCTGAGCAAATGTCCAGAATGCAAGGACAAAATCGTTGTATGGAACATTAGAGACCCATACTATTTATCACATAAAGATGCGGAGAAAATTTACGCCGAGATCAAAGAAAAAGTCACAGAATTAGCAAAAACATTATGACGGCTGAAATTTTCTCATACAAGATAAGGTATTTAATCACTCAGAGCACAACAGCTCATAAACACAATCGCCACGCACAAGCCCCGTTTTACCCGCACCTACGTTCAAGATTCACCTTTTTCAAAAATATCGCCCAGACACCGCATAACGCCCGACATCTCGAGCGGTTGGAGGCCGCAGGCTGAACCGGTCGGCCGAAGCCTTCCGGCTTACACCCCGGCTCCATCAAACCCATCTTCTATGGGAGCCCTCGTCCCCTCAAGCCAAGCTGTTACCAGCCCAGCCGTTTGGGGGAATGGCTGCCTATTTTCGGGAGAGGCTTCGGGCTTAGATGCTTTCAGCCCTTATCCTCGACGGCGTGGCTGCCCGGCGTATGCCCTATCGGACAACCGGTTAACTAGAGGCCACAGCGTCCCGTTCCTCTCGTACTGGGGACCCTTTCCCCTCAGGCAGCCAGCACTCCCAGCAGATAAAGTCCGACCTGTCTCACGACGGTCTAAACCCAGCTCACGTTCCCTTTTAATAGGCG
>JAOULW010000012.1 GCA_029881805.1 Candidatus Bathyarchaeota archaeon | reverse complement strand
GTTCAATTCATAAGTAGCCGATTCCTGTTTTTGATCAAATAGATTTAATGAATGCACATCGAGCAGCACTGATCCTTCTGGTTTTAAAAATTCTTTGAATTTCGACAGTAGTTTTTTTCTTTGCTCCGGACTTAGCGCACAAAAATCACACATAATCATGATAATCAAATCGAAACGATCCTCGGTTTCAAAATCCAGGTAGTTCTGATTAAAATATTTAATATCCAGTCCTTTTTCATTAGCCATTTTTTTCGCATACTCAATTGAATTTTTTGAAAAATCTATTCCGGTGACTTTTGCACCTCGTTCCGCAAACCTAGTCGTATATAATCCTGGTCCGCAACCGAAATCAGCAATCTCTGAATTTTCATCTAATTCAAAGCGTTCAACTATCCATTGCACGGATTTTTTGATAAAATTTCTGTTTCGTGATGCAAGATCAACATCATCATTCAAATGATACTTCAGCATCTGTTTGGCTGTATGCTCATTTGTCCACAATTCAGCAGCGGTGTAAAATTCAAAAGGTTGTGGTCTTGAATTGATTTCTTTTAGTAGCTTATACATTTAGTACTCCACATGATTATGATATATTACTTATATCTGGTTCAACAATAAGTTTTTCCTGCGAATCAAAGTTTTTACTTTTGCGCGCTCTTCCCTCGCGGTTTAATAGATGTCGCGGCACGCGGGGCAGCACAAACATCAGCCAAGGGTAGAAATGTACATAGACATACCTGAATAGAAAGGATCAGCTTGGCTATGGCAACTATCCATTGTCAGGACAGACCGTATACTCGATTCCGCTACTACCTATATACTACCCGCATTATTGCCTTGACCTCTGGTAGTACCCTCTTTTCAGCTCTCACAACACCGTGTATGCTGAACCGTGTATACTGCCGTTTCAGTAGTCTTTTCCTGAAGTCATGTGGCACGTAAAATGTTGGTTGTTGTTGTTGGATAAAACTTTACCCCAACCAATAATAATAATGGCACCAATCTGTTGATACTCGAGGCGGAATGAATGAACGAGAAGCTAGTTGCACCTTGTGGCACATACTGTGGAATATGCAGTTTCCTTAACCGAAAGGAAAAGCCAAGCTGCTCAGGATGTGGCAATCAGAATGGAGAGCTTTTCTGGGGCAAGTGCAAAGTACATGCTTGTGCGAAGGGTCGAGTTGAGCATTGTGGCATGTGTGAGGACTTTCCGTGTGACCTTTTCGTAAACCAGTTTGACCCTGCACATGGACAGAAGAGCGCCTTTACTAGAGCTGGACTTTTGGCATACCGAAGAAGAGTCGGAACTCAGAAATTCATAGAAATGTCCGAAAGACTCAAAAAAGAAGATGAACAGAGAAAATAGCGTATTTCCTGAAGACTGTACGCCTCCAGAATGAATGATTGCCAGAAGACCAAATGGTTGGTTGGGTAAAACTTTACCCCCAAAGCAGTGTCACTGCTACATATTGTCGATTTACAAATGATATTTCTTGCCCAAACCCCCAGGATAATAAGCTGAGGGGGCATTCAACTTGAAGTTTCGGTTCCGTCTCAAGAACGGAAAAACTCATGAATTCACGCTTCCAGACAACGTCGAAGTACACAGAGCCATAATGTGGGTGTCAAAGGAGGACAAGAAGAACGAAATGACTAGGTTCACCATCGTTCCTGACGATGTTGAAAGCGTTGGGATTCTGGAGGATAGCTGAAGCCAAGTACTATTCATCAAGTGCGACCCCTAGTTCTATCCTTTTCAGAGCGCGCTTTTTTGCGCCACAACAACGGAAGACCGAAACACGGCAAAATAGAGGCATGAATCTTAATGAGTGGGATTGTTTCAAAACGGACTACGCGTGCTTTGTCTCCGTCTATACGACTCCCCAAAACATCATGCTCTTCAGAAAACCCAAATAGATGATTGGTTTCGCTGTGGGCTGGCGTGTTGGTCGTAACTTCAACAGTGTGGTGATTGCTCCCGAGGTTCAAACTATTAATCGGCTTTTCTTTTAGTCTGATATACCAGCTGAAAACAGAGTTTCTAAATACAAGCATTGTGAAATGGAGACCCCCGCTTCTAAATATCAGCGGCTTCTTTCTTTGGTATGCCCAGTTTTCTGGCAGCATCCATGAATTTCTCTGTGGATTTTGGGCGGAAGACTATCTTGTTGGGGTACAGTCTTGTTGCGAGCGATGTTATCCAGATTCGTGTTGGCAAGGGGTCTAGGATGGAGATGGTGATCTGGTCTTCCTTCTTCGGATGCCTTGACGGTATTGTCCAGAAGCCTAGCAGCCGTTGCTTGTCTTCCTGTGTGATACTGTATCCCAAGATTTGGTGCGTTTCATAGTGTTTGTGAAAGTTGAGGAATGGGGCTTCGATGTAGAAGCCTTTGTTTGACAAGTATATCTTAACGTAGGCGAGGGCGAATGAGAAGAAGACAGCTGCGACTATTACTGCTATTAGGAGAGCGTAGAGCCAGGGAAAGCTCGGAATGTAAGAGGGTGCCTGAGAAATGATTGCGAGTATTGGGATCCAAGAGAGGAAGACCCATCTTCCCCCGATGTTTTGTTCAAATTGAATGTCTTCGAGGTAGGAAGTCTGTTTCTTCTTGTAGTTCGAATGCAGGAGACTCATGGTGCCGAGCAAGATTGGTATTGACGCGTACATGAGCACTGGATGTGCATACAGTGGGGCGGTGGCAAGCACTTCGCCGTACACGAAGTATCCTGAGGATTGTGAGATGTAGACTCGCCAGAACCCGCATTCTGCCACAGGATAGTCTACGCTTACCGTTTCGTTTTGCCATTGCGCTAGACTGGTTCTGTTTGGTGCGTCGATTCTGACGGTGACTGGTTCAATTGATCTTGCGTGAATATGGAGCGTGTTCGGCACTGTGATTATGGGAATTTCGCAATAGCTGGGCGCTAGTCCTCCTACGACTTTGCCAGTCACGGAGACTCCTGTTCCTCCGCCAGCGTAGTAGACGGGTATGTTTTGCGCGTAGATGATAAGTGTGATTCCTAACGTCAAGAGTATTGAGCCTAGAACTGCGAAGATTGACCAACGCATTTCTATCGGTTAATCGGGAGGTGACCTCATTCTAAAAGGTTTTGCTTCCAATGCCCTTGGTTGTCAAATGAAGGAGTCTAGCTTATGCGACGTATCATAGTATAGGTAGACGTAGAAATAGGAGTAAAGAAAGGTTGGGTTGTCGTTGTCGTAGTGTTGGTTGGTCGGTTGGATTAAAATTCAGACCAATGTCTCTCTAGTCTACTTCGTCGGTGAAATAGAACCTCCGCAGTGGTGACAAGTTTTTTCATACCAAGAGAGTTTACCTTTGCACTTAGTGCAACGCCACTTTTTGTCTTGTTCTTTCAGCCACTCTTCTGTCTTGCCAATTCTGAAGTGTTTCAGTGCCTCTTTAGTGTCTTCGCCTCTTTGTAAACAAGAACTAAACAGACTTTCATATCCGTCGCAGCCTTTCTCAAACTCCGGGCACTCATAACAGAAATCAAATCCCTTCTCTTTGAGACATGCCCGCACCCGACATTTCCTACAGTTTTGCCACAGTTCTTCCTCCGGACCAAGACATCCACCACATCTTATCTGAGATTTGGGCACGCCTAGTTCTTTTGAGACAGAGTCCAGAAACTCGCCGCCGTCTTTGAATGCGCGGTAGACGTAACAAGCATCGCAATAAATTCCACATCTTGAAACGAGTTTCGGTTGTGTCATAATGGTCGCTCCGAATTGTCTGACGATCCTAATACTGAACTTTGTAACTTGTAAATTATAAGATTGTCTAAAAATCAGGCTTTACATTGGATTTTCGTTCTCTTCACAATCTTTTTTGCGCAAAACATAATAGCATACTGTAGCAACAATTATGAAGCTGATGCATTATGAAAAGAAAAATCATTCTAATTCTAATCACAGCAACATTGCTGACGGCATTTTTACACGTAACACTAAACCCGCTTAACACCGCAAACGCAACAGCAACCATCGTGCAACTCAAATGGGTAAACTCGATGGCTGTTAACGACATGGCAGTTTCGAAAGACGGAAATTATGTGGCTGCCGTGAACAGCACAGGCCTATACTACTTTGACGCTGATAATGAGAACCCGCTGTGGCGGTACGAGCTACAAGCCGTGGTCTTCAGGTCAGTGGCTATATCCACCGACGGCGACTACGTGGTGGCAGGAGACGGCGACGGATATCTGCACTATTTCAACCAATCAACCCAGCGAGTAGACAATCAGACAGAGCCAACATGGATCAGCAGAGACCTGTACGGACCCATAGAAAGAGGCACACTGGATATGTCAGCAAACGGAAACTACACCGTAGTCGGCGGCACAGGTGTAATCATCTATTACTATGCAGGCTGCACAAGTAGAACAGGATCAGAGCAGAACTTCACATGGATGTATAATGCACCCGTAGCCGACTTCTATACGGTGCACATCTCACCAAACGGTAAATACGTCGCAGGCGGAGGACAACGAGGTTTCTTGAATGGATTCGTCATGTTCTTTAAAGATGCAGACACAGCCACAGACTACTACACACCTTTATGGTTCACAAATCACACAAATACTCTAATAATAGACTTGGCACTTTCAGACGATGGCTACGCCGTGGCGGCAGTAGGCTTTGAACTCGTCGCACTCACACTGTATTACTGGGCAAACGCAACAAATCTAACAGGCGATCCAAATGCGACATGGACATGCCCTGGAATTTTCACGTCAATTGACATGAGCGCTAGCGGCGACGACGTCGTTGCCGGCGGATACCTTATGCCAAGAAGCTTGCATTTCTGGTCGGACGCTAGAACACGGAATGGAACGCAGTCGGAAGATTGGATTGCCCTCGTGTCCGAAGTCGTGTTCGACGTGGCCATAAGCGATGACGGAAATATCATAGCAGCTCCTGCTCAAGACGAAGCATACAATAACACAGCCTACTTCTTCACAGCTGACGGCGTCAAAATAGGTGAATATCCGCTAGCACAGCTCAGCCCCATGGTTTCAATGTCAGGAGACGGAGCAACCATAGCCATCGCGGGACCAGGCTATGATAGCCTATACGTGTTCAAAACTGCTGTGGACTCAACTCCGCCCGACATAAACGACGTTTGGCAGCAACCAGACAAAGAAAACGTGTACGAAGAGGACACAGTTGACGTTTTCGCTAACATAACTGACGACTTAAGCGGAATAAAACAGGTAACACTAAACTACACAACAGGCAACGGAACATGGTTCACCACGACGATGGAACCGTACGAAGCAGAAATTTATAACGGCACCATACCTGCCTTCCCATACTGCACAACTATAACCTACATAATCATAGCTGAAGACAACGCCAACAACACTATAACAAGCCAAGAACTGGAATACACACTCGAATACCACGTAATCCCAGAATTTGCATTCGCGACGCTTATGCTTCTGTTCATGACGGCAACGCTACTATCAGTCACAGCCTACAAAACAAAAAAGAAACCTTAAACACACCCCGTTTTTTATTTTTCTGAACCGTGCAGACACAAAGAAGTAGAAAACAGAAAAGCCCAAGATTCCCGCACTAAGTAATCCTTTCAAATCTGTCCTTATAGAGCTGAATTGCAGACAATATTATGTTTTCCGCCACTTTTGCTTCCTTCCACTCTTTGACTTGTACCCACTTCTTTGGCTCAAGTTTCTTGTAACTTAAAAAGAAGTCAGCAATCTCGGCCTTCAGATGCTTAGCAATATCAATCACGTCTCTGACCTCTTGAAACCTAGGATCTCCAACGGGTACTCCCAAAATCTTGTCGTCCGCTCCATTTTCATCCACAGTAGTCAATACACCAATAGGCTTGACAACCATTATGCAGCCAGTAAACGTAGGCTTTGTTGTCAACACTAAAATATCAAGAGGGTTCTCGTCAACAGACCATGTCCTTGGAATTATGCCATAATCGCCTGGGTAATAAAGGGCTGAGTACAATACCCGATCAAGCTTGAAAACTCCTGTTTCACAGTCAAATTCATACTTATTGCTGCACTCTTTAGGAACCTCTACGATAGTGTAAACTCTACTTGGAGGACTTGGACCAGGCGGAAGTTCCCTCCACGGATTATTCACTTGCTCTTCACCTCTTATCCTCTATAATTCTCATAATAATATAGGCAAACTAATGAATTTAAAGGCCTCATAAAGAGGGCGAACTTGCTCTTGAAGATTACCTAAGGGCTATGCGAAAGGTTTCTTTGTCAAGTATTCATGTATGGCTTTTGCTGCTTTTTTTCCTGCTCCCATGGCACTTATCACCGTTGCCTCTCCAGTCACTATGTCCCCACCAGCATAGACGCCTTCAAGGCTCGTCTTGCCATTCTCCTCAGCCACAATCGTGCCCCGCCTCGTAACCTCTAAACCTCCAGTAGTGCGCTGAATAATCGGATTAGGCGATCGCCCAATGGCAACGACGGCGGTATCCGTATCCATAATAAACTCTGAACCTTTCACTGGAACAGGCCTGCGTCTACCTGAGTCATCGGGCGCTCCTAGCTCCATACAGATGCATTCCATCTGTCTAACCCAACCCTTCTCATCGCCAATGAAACGCGTGGGTGTAGCCAAGAACTTGCAGATGATTCCTTCTTCCTCAGCGTTTTCGACCTCTTCTCTTCTTGCTGGTAGCTCTTCTCTCGAGCGTCGATAGACAATGCAGACTTCTTCAGCACCTAGACGTAACGCAGAACGTGCGGAATCCATGGCTACGTTGCCGCCGCCAATAACCACAACGTGCTTACCAATCCTAATAGGCGTGTCATATTCTGGAAAAGCGTAGGATTTCATCAAGTTGACCCGTATCAAAAATTCACTAGCAGAATAAATCCCGCCGAGATTCTCGCCAGGCACGTTCATAAATGCTGGCAAACCAGCTCCAGTTCCAATAAATGCCGCATCAAAACCCCTCTCTTTGAGCAATTCAGGAATAGTATAGGTTCTGCCTATGAGATAACCAAGCTTAAGCTCAGCACCCAGCTTCTGAATGTAATCCACTTCTGCTTGAACAATTTTCTTGGGCAAGCGAAACTCGGGTATGCCATAAACCAGAACGCCGCCAGGCAAATGTAATGCTTCAAAAATCACAACCTTGTGTCCAAGCTTTGCCAGATCAGCAGCAACCGTAAGTCCGGCAGGACCGGCGCCAATGACCGCAACGCTCTTGCCTGTGGCAGGAGGCTTCTTAGGCATCGCAAAGCCCCTGTCCCTTTCCCAGTCAGCCAAAAATCTTTCCAATCGTCCTATGCTAATGGGTTCACCAACCTTTCCAACAACACAGAACTTTTGACATTGCTCCTCCTGCGGACAAACGCGACCACAGATGGCAGGAAGACTGTTCTTCTCCTTAATCTTCGCGATTGCTTCTTCATACTGCCCTTCCCGCAACAACTTAATGAAGGCTGGAATCTCAATTTCCACTGGACAGCCTTGAATGCACTGCGGCTTCGGACATTGCAAACAGCGACTTGCCTCTTCTAGAGTCTGCTCTTCTGTGTAGCCCAATGCGACCTCGTTGAAGTTTCTTCTGCGATCTTCAGGTTTTTGCTTCAGTATCGGCACGGATTCCTTCTTAATCTTCGGTTTAGGCTTGCTTTCTGCCACACTCACAACCTCCTTGAAGCTCCCACAAAAGGGCGCTCAGACGCTCCTCGGGAAGGAACATACGCTGACGCTTAATCAACCCGTCAAAATCCACCTGATGTCCATCAAACTCTGGTCCGTCGACGCATCCAAACATCATTTTTCCACCCACCGTGACCCTGCACACGCCGCACATGCCCATGCCATCAACCATTATAGGCGTCAAAGTGACAACCGTGGGAATGCCAAATGGCTTAGTGATTTCACTGACATTTTTCATCATAACGACCGGGCCCATGGAGACACAACGGTCAAACTTCTTTTTAGCAAGAATCTGCCTCAGGAAGTCTAATCCCTTGTAACTCTTAGAGCCGTCATCCGTCGCTACATAAAACTCGTGGCTTAAGGCTTTAACCTCCTCTTCGAAGAAGAGCAGTTCTTCTATTCGCGCTCCAATAGCTGTCACAATAGTATTGCCAGCTTCGCGTAAGGCTTTAACCTGCAAAAGCATAGGTGCAATCATCACCCCGCCGGCGACGCATAAGACCCGTCCAAAATTTCTGATTTCCGAAGGGTTGCCAAGCGGCCCAGTAATGTTCCATATGGAGTCACCTTCTCTCAGAATCCCGAGCTGTTTGGTTGTCTTGCCAACTTCATTAAAGACAAAAGTTATCGTTCCATTCTCAGCGTCATATCCAGCAAGCGTAAGCGGAATCCTCTCACCCTTCTCGTCGATAATAACTATTACAAATTGTCCAGGCTTTGCTTTTTCAGCCATTTCTGGAGCGTAAACCTCGAACAGCCTTATTTTGGGAGCCAACTCCATGTTTTTTAAGACTTCATACATTCGCCTAAGCCTCCGCTTTCACCAGCCCCAAAGGAGGCATGGCTGCAATTTTCTTCCAAAACCTGTCTAGTTTCTGATTAAAATCGTCCACGCACCGCGGTGAAACCTCAAAAAGCTCGAAACGCTCATGCAAATTCATCTTCTTTAGAGTGTCATTCAGCACGGTCATGTTCCTTTCGGAGGTATCTCTACCCTCTTGCAGCTTGCAATCTTCAGCAGAACACACGACGGCCATTACGCCATCAAAGCCGCCCTGCAAGCCATTGAAAACATGCACAGGGTCTAGAGCCTTGAAACATGGGACTTCTAAAGCTATGGCGTTCTTTTTGAAAAGCACGCTTTCGGGGTCGTCCAAAGCCGAAAACTCTGACCATTGGCAACAAAAGACTAGAATAACTGGTGATTTTCCTTCTGCTTTTAGTTTTCTCGCTGCCTCTCCATAGCGGTTTAGAACACTTTCGAATTCAAAACCTTTAACCTGAATCGCGTGATGTGGGCAAACTAGCGCGCATGCTCCGCAGCCCATACAATCATCAGAGAGTATTTTTGGAGTTGCGAAAGGCTCAGCTTCGATGGCGGCATATGGGCAGATGAAAACGCATTTGTCGCAACCAACACACTTTTCAGTTTCGTAAACTACTTTTCTAGAATACTTCACAATTTTGACGACGTCTTTGCTGAACCCCAGTTGCTGAAGCACCACGTTACTCAACAATAACCTTCTGGTGTTAATTTTTGTGCCTTCCTTGAAGCGGCAAAACGCGTCTTCGCATTGAATTGAAACAATGTTTTTTATGCCTGAATTCAAGACTTCGAAGACAAATTCTGTTGGGATACGCCCCGAGCAAGGCAAGCGTAACGGAATATAATCCTTTATGCTTAAGCCTTGATTTGCCAAAATTTCTTCAACTTCACACGTGGAAGGAGAGTTTCCGCGGCACATCAAGACAAGAGTGTCGCCTTTGACCTTTTCCCTTAGACAATCAACATAATTAGCCAAAGTTTTATGATCATAATAGCTAATTTCTATTGCAAAAACTGGACATGCGCTGTAACATATCCCGCAGACTTGGCATTTTTGTATGTCTATTTCGACTTCTCCTGTTTCTGCATCACGCTTTATTGCTTCGTACGGACAGATGGAATGGCAAATTGAACATCTACTGCAGTAGTCTTGGTTAATATTTACCGCGGCAATACATTTCTCGCTCAAGTTAGATTTCTCCAGTTTTAGCTTACCTTCTACGCATTGCTGACGCTTAGAAGATTTGAAAAGGGACTTCCGAATGATATAATATTTTTGGAGTGTTTTCTATCGTTTGTAATATGGTCTTCTAATGAAACCATAAGCCTCTAATGCTGCGGTTATGCCCTGTCCGATTGCTGTTCCAATCTGCTTGACAGGATGATTCGTAACGTCACCAGCAGCATATACTCCTCTAATGTTCGTTCTCTGCAAGATGTCAATCTTGATGTAGTCTTTTTCATCAACCTCTACGCCTGCTTCTTTGGCTAGCTGACTGTTTGGCGCCTCTCCAACCTGGACAAAAACGCCGTCAACGAGCAATTCCATTGTCTCGTTTGTTTTGTTATTGTGAAGTATGGCCTTGTTAACCAGTTTTTCACCCTTGATTTCTCTCAATTCAGTATTCCATAAGATCTCAACGTTCTTTTTGGTCTCTAAATCTTTTACAAGAGCCTCCTCGGCGCGAAACGTGTCTCGTCTGTGAGCAATTTTGAGTTCCGATGCAAGTTCTGCAATGTATAAGGCTGTAATAACTGCTGAATTGCCACCACCAACAACAAGCACACGCTTACCTTTAAACAGTGGACCATCACAAATCCCACAATAACTCACGCCCCTTCCCCGAAGTTCTTTTTCACCTGGAACTCCAAGTTCGGAATAGTGCGAGCCGGAAGCAATGATGACCGCTTTCGCTTCATAAACAGCCCTATTAGTTCTTATGATCTTCTTTTCGCCTTTAAGGTCTAAGCCAGTCACGCTTTCAAATTCGTGAATTGTTACCCCAGCGCTTCTACACTGTGATGCCATTTTCTCCGCCAGCTCCATTCCACCTATGCTTTGGAAACCAGGATAGTTCTCCACTAATGGAGCGTCTGCGGTTGTGCCTCCAGCCATTTTCTCCTCCAAAATCAACGTTTTAAGTCCACTTCGAGCTCCATAAATTCCAGCAGCTAAACCTGCGGCACCAGCACCAATGACTAACAAGTCCCAGCTTTGCATTTAAAACAACCTTTCACGTAGACTAATTTGGCAATTTGCTATTTAAGAATGAAACCTCTCTTGAAAATGTCACAGAGCCAGTGAAGCTAGTTCTGCTATGTCCATTGTCTGAATTTTGCCCTCGTTTCCTGTGGTTTTAACCGCGTCTTCAATAGTCAAAAGACAGAATGGACAAGCTACAGCCAATATTTCCGCGCCTTGTTCAACAGCGTCCTTAACACGGATTTCCGCTAAACGCGGACCTGGGATGTCAATCCACATTCTTCCACCGCCACCTTCACAGCAGAGACTCCTCGCCCTTGAGCGGTCGAACTCCAACAACTTTACACCTGGCACGCTTTCGATGACTTTGCGCGGCTCGTCGTATATGCCGTTTTGTTTCCCTAGGAAGCATGGGTCATGATAGATAGCTTTCTTGTTTACCTCTTTTGTGAAGGTCAGTTTTCCGTTTTCTATCAATTTCGCAAGCAGCTGTGTGCAATGCTGTATTTCGAAGCTCGTTTGGTTATATCGACTTTTGAACGCGTGAAAACCATGTGGACAGCTTGTGACAGCCTGTTTCACATTGTATTTGTCAAAGATTTTCATGTTCTCTTCTACTAGATAGTCGAATAATCCTTTTTCGCCCATGCCATACACTTCGCTTCCGCAGCAGTTTTCCTCATCGCCTAAGATGCCAAAGTTTAGCCCCGCCTTTTCAAGGCATGCGACAAGGCTTTTTGCCACGTTCTGTATTCTCGGGTCGTAGGCAGAGGTACAGCCGACATAGAGCAAGATGTCTGCGCCTTGCGAAATGTGCTTAACATTTAAGCCTTGAAGCCATTCTGAACGCTTATTGCGGATCCTTGCCCATGGATTGCCGTTCTTGAATATGCTCTCTAAAGCATCTCGGATTGTAGGTGCAATCTGTCCTTCTTCGACCGCCATGCTGCGAATGTCGATTAAGAATTCATATGGGTTTATCTCCTTCGGACAACGAATACCGCACGTGGAGCATGTGGTGCAGCTCCATAGCTCGTTTTGCGGATGAATTGTTAGCTTGCCGAAAGTGGCTACGTCGCGCATGTAACGCCTTACGTTTAAGTTAGCTTTCCTTGCGACTGGGCAGCTTCCAGTGCATGCTCCACATTGGATACATTCCAGAAGCTTGTGTTTTTGGGCAAGCTCTTGAGCATTCATTTCAACGTCACTTTTGACAGAAATGAGGGAGTAAGATTTTTAATAAGTGTTTTCCCTTGTATGTTTCAAAACCCATCATTGAAATGGAGATTGCTGCACTTGGAGAAAAAGACGCCAAGAATAGGCATTTTCGTCTGCGAATGTGGCGGAAATATCGGGGATGTTGTTGACGTTAAGGCCGTTGTCGACGCAGTTAAAGGCTGGGAAGGAGTCGCTGTAGCCAAATATCATAAATATTTATGCTCGAAGCCTGCTCAAGATATGATTGTTGAGGCCGCAAAGAAGCAGAATCTAGATAGGGTCGTTGTTGCCAGCTGTACGCCGCGTATGCATCTTGCCACTTTTCAAAGTGTGCTGGAACGGGCTGGTTTAAATCCCTACATGCTTGAGTTCGTTAACATCCGCGAGCAAGATTCGTGGGTCATGGGTCCGCATCCTTCGCCGGAGGCCACCAAGAAGGCCATAAGCCTAATTCGTGGAGGTTATGAGCGGAGTAAGGAGCTTGAGTCGCTAGAAACTATAAGTGAGAAAGGTTCTAGGGAAATTCTCATTGTTGGTGGTGGGATTGCTGGAATCACGGCTGCTCTGGAGCTTGGGTATCTGGGCTATAAGGTGCATTTAGTGGAGCGTAAGCCCAGCATCGGCGGCAATATGGCGAAGTTGACGAAAGTTTTCCCGACCTTGGATTGTGCTCAGTGCATTCTTACGCCGCGAATGGCTGAAGTTGGGCGGAATCCGAATGTTAATTTGCTTACTTACGCTGAGGTGGAGGAGGTTGGCGGACGACCAGGTAATTATTATGTGAAGGTGTTCATGAAACCGCGTGGTGTGAATGTTCAGACGTGCAGAAGTTGTGGAGTCTGTGCCAAGGTCTGTCCGGTTTCAGTTCCAGACGAGTTTAATGAGGGCCTGTCGCAGAGAAAAGCCGCATACATCGAGTTTCCGCAGGCTGTGCCTTCTGCTTATGCGATAGATTTTGACGCTTGCAACAAGTGCATGAAATGCGAGCAATTGTGCCCTGCTAAAGCGATCACCATTGATGATCCAGGTCAGACTGTTGACTTGCATGTGGGTGGGATTGTTTTGGCTACGGGTTACGAGCTTTATGATGCACGGAATTTGGAGACTTTTGGTTATGGGGTGTATAAAGATGTTGTTACGATGATGGATTTGGAGAGGTTAGTTTCTGCTACTGGGCCGACTGGTGGTTATTTGAAGCGCGCCGATGGCAGTGATGTTAAGCGCGTGGCAATTGTGCTTTGTGCGGGTTCTCGTGACAAGAAGTATGTTCCTTATTGTAGTAGGATTTGTTGTATGTATGCGCTGAAGCAGGCTTTTGTTTTGAAGAAGATGCTTGGTGTCGACGTGACGGTTTATTATACGGACATTAGGGCGACTGGCAAGGGTTATGAAGACTTGTACTGGCGTGATCAGGAGGCTGGTGTTGGCTTCATTCGCGGTAAAGTGGCTGAAGTTTTCAAGAATAATAGTAATGGTAGGCTTGTGGTTCAGGCTGAAGATACACTTACGAGTGAGGTTGGCGAGGAGGAGTTCGACATGGTTTGCTTGGCAACGCCGATGGTTGCGCCTAGAGGTCTGAAGGAGCTTGCTGATAAGATGAGGATTCCGATTGGTGAGGACGGTTTTGTCACTGAGAAGCATCCGAAGTTGGATCCTGTTGATTCGCTTGTTACTGGGATTTTCGTCGGTGGTTGTGCTTTGAGCCCGAAGGATGTACGCGACACGGTTTCTGACGGTTTAGGTGCCGCTGCGAAGGTAGCTTTGTTTTTGAAAGGTGATTATGTTACGACTAGCCCAGAAAAGGCCTTTGTGATCGTTGATTTGTGTGATGGCTGCGAAGCGTGTGTACCCGTTTGTCCGGTGAACGCGATTAGTATGCAGGACGGCAAGGCGAAGGTTGAGTCATTCCAGTGCATTGGTTGTGGCGCTTGCGTCCCTGTCTGCCCGCGGGAGGCTATTGATTTCAAGAATTCGACGAGTAGGCAGTTGTTTGCGCAGCTGCGGGGTGTATTGGCTGATAAGGAGGCTGGAGAGGTGAGGGTTGTGGCTTTTGTTGATAGGAATGTGGGTTATACGGGCATGGATTTTTTGGGTTTGGATAGAGCAAATTATCCTGAAAATATTCGAATCGTGGCTGTACCTTCCACGGCGATTTTGGGTTTGAAGCATCTGCTTTCGGCATTTGCTTTTGGCGCTGATGGAGTTTTGGTGATCGAAGGCAGCCAGGAGATTGATGCACATTTTACCAAGAAGCGCATGATCGAGTTTGGACGAGAGCTAGCACAGTTTGGGGTCGAGAGCATGCGTGTGCGGTATAGTTACGTGCCTTTACCTGTGTATAAGAAGGCTACTGAATTGTTTGGTATGTTTACTGATAGGATCAAGAAGTTTGGACCGCTAGCGGAAGAGAAACGGAATGCGATAAAACAGAAACTGCAGGTTTAGACTTCCAAATCGTTTTCTCCGTTGTCTTATGCGAAATTTATAGTCGCTAATATAAGGACACTATAGAGAGTGCGCGGCAAAATTTTCCCAAAAGATTTTTATAAGAAAACTCTATGGAGAGTAGGTTCTTCTGAAGATACACTAGAGATAGGTGATAGCTTCATGGTAGAGAAAACTAAGGTAAAAATAAGAGTTGCAAAAACACCGAGTACAAAAGAAGTATTTGGCGATGCCCCCCCATTCGGAGAGACTTTTGAGGGTTGCACTCGTTTCAAGGTAGGTCAAGAGTTCATCACTGAAGGCGAAATGCCGGAAGGATTCTGCACGTGGGCTTGGAACAATATATACCAGCAGATATTGACATTGATGTTCGGTGGAAATTTTCCATGGATGAAAGAGAAGGGGACTGGTGTCTTCTGCTGCACTGATGGACTGAGACCCGTGGTCTTTGAACTTAGAAGAATCGAATGAGAAAGGAGATATAGTCTGTAATCGCCACTCGCGCCACCCTTTTTTTACCAAGAATAGTGCGGTGTTTCCATTTCTTGAAGATTCGGACGTAAGACTCTCGTAATTGCGAGTTATTACTCTTGTGAACCGATATTACTTAAAGGTAAGTTTATATATTACTAAATAGTAATTACTTTATGGTAATAAAGGCGACCTAACATGAAGTTGAAACTTCAATTGGTGCGAGACGGAGAGACCATATTCGAGATTCCTCTCTCCCCGGCAGATTGGCCTAGAGAGGATCTGGAAAACGAGTTCAAGTCTATCGAAGATGACTTCCAAAGATTCTCGAATATCTTTGATGCGTTGTCCCATGAGACATCCTTCAGGATGATGAGGCTGCTTTTGGAGAAAGAAGACCGTACGATGAACTTTGCGGGTTTCATGCGGGAGCTGGACTTGAATCCAAAGATAGTCTGGGAGAGCTCGAGAAAACTGAGGGAGGGAGGGCTAATGGAGAAGACTGGGAGAGGAAAGTATAGCTGTTCAGAGTTAGGACAGACAGCTTTCATGATGATGAGTCTCGCTTTACGCCGTTTGATAGAATCGCTGGAAGAAATGGAGAATTTGTAGGAGGTGAAGGCAGTTGTCATTTGACGAAGATTTTGATGGTTTAGATTTCTTCAGCAGTAAGTTCATGAGAAAACTTCAGTCAGAAATGAACGAGATTCTTGAAGGAATCAAGAGCGGGAAAATCAAAGGTAATTGGGAACTTGAGGAAATTGACGAACCAGGAGTAAATGGGTACATTGCTCAAGGCCGATTTGGATCAGAAAAATCCGTAGAACCGATTGAGCCACTGATACCTTTGAAGCGTAGATCTATTCCCAAAAGATTATTCGAAGTTCCAGAGGGTGCTTTGAGGGAAGAGCATGAACCATTGGTGGATGTCTTCAGCGATAAGAGCGCTGTAAAGATATACATGGAGCTTCCTGGAGAGGAAAAAGACAACATACAAGTGAACGTGACCGATGTCGGTGTTGAGATCAAGACCAAGAACTTCCGCAAAGTCGTAGAGTTGCCAGAGCGAGAGATTGTCAAGAATTCCGTGTCAACGAAGTACAAGAACGGTGTGCTGGAGATAACAATTCAGAAGACGGGAGAATCTTACTCTGAGTTTGCAGACCAACAGAAGATGGTTTAGCTACTTCTAAGTATGCAACAATAACGCGGTCTATGCGCATCGCATCACTGCTTACTTGGCTGAATGTGTGTAGGAACACTTGGCCTTTTTTTCCGCAACCAAACCCAAATTTCTACGAGCGCAAAAACAAGACAATGCCAGAGTTCCGTGACTTGCAAAAAATCAAAGTGTGCTGAACACTCTTTTTTTGTATTTTGGTTGCAAGTTCTATCTCGATTTTGAGTGTTCACTGACAAGTGCTTTTCTTGGAGCTCCACAATAGGGGCAAAATGTAGATGTTTCTGGCATCATCCCATTGCAATATTGACATGGAATCATTACTATCTCTTTGACAATGACTTTTTCCCTTATAGTCTTCTTAGCCTCAGTGTATTCATCATACTTGCCCATTTTGGCGAGCTCAAGAGGCTTGCGGACATTTTCAAAGTAATAAATTAGAAACACGACTACTAACGGAATGCCAAAAGTGAACAGAAGCGCCAGAAATATAATCCATATATCGATCATTGTATTGCCCACTATGTAACAATTCAAAACACAAATTAGAGACTTATGAAACCAAAATAAGAATCAGAAACTCAGTTTTATCAACCACACGTCATGACCAAGTTTTTGGTTTTACGGGAGTTCATAGTTAAACCAAATCAACTTGTCTTTGCAGGTGTGGAAACCTCGATGGATCTGAACCCAATCTGATAGCAATGGGCAAGATGAGCAACTGTCAAAATAAACCTCTGCTGATGCCAACAAGAAAGAACATTAACGGACTCAAGACCACCGAGAAATAACAAGGTAAAAGATTAGGTCGAAATCTGGCGCGAGAGGTTGATGCTCGGATCCAGAGGTTATAGCAGAAACTCACTAATGTTAAAGGTTTTGTTTGTTGTTTTCTACCATGGTTAGGAATGTCTCTATTACTTTCCTTATGAGAGGCGTGCAAAGGTTTTCTTCTTTAGTGGTTTTTGCTTTCTGTTTGGCTAGTTGACTCTGTTTCAGGCGATTGCAGTTTAATGTGCCGTATTGATCGATGAGTTGGTTCAGGAACTCGAGCGTTGGGCGTTGCGTGCGGATGAAGGGCTGGCGGGAGTTTTCTCTACCATATTTTTGGCTTAAGCCCATAATAGCGACGTTTATTGCGCCGCAGAAGCTGCCTGTTCTGGCGATGCCGCCGCCGTAAGCAGTAACAGTCTTTGGTGTCACGTCTATTCTGTAGTATTCTCGGAAAATAGCCATGTAAACGGACTCAGCACAGTTCCAACCGTCAACGTTAAAGTAGTGTAGGGCTTTGCTTACAATGGTTTCTTTTGTTTTGTTGTTTGACATGGGAATTAATTGAGTAGCCAACAGATTTAAACTATCTGCGAGGTTTGATAATCGAGAATGATAACGGACACTGCTTCAACGGTTTGGACACTATTAATTACTGCAACACTCCTATCGGTTGCAGTTTGCAGAAAAAAATGTATGGAATCGACTTCAGTATATCCCATGTTTCAATCGATGGTTCTTCCGTAAATCCCCAAAAAATAGCACGGTCTAGCCTTTTTGAATGGCTGTTCTAAAACGTAGAATTATAAGTGCCTATTGCAGGGTCCTAATTGATGACAATGCCAAAGAGAAACTCAGTTGTGACCCTTCTCGGTCTTGGCATACTGCTAACTTCCGTGTTAAGTATACCACTTAAAATTCCAATAGTTGAGGCTTCTGGAACCATTTACATTAGGGCTAACGGTAAGGTCTCTGGCACGGACAAGATTACGAGTGCAGACAATGTTACTTACAAGTTCTTAGATAACGTTAACGACGAAATTGTCGTGTATAGAAGCGACATAATAATTGATGGAAACGGATACAAGCTTCAGGGCAACAGAAGAGGAACAGGGATTACTATGTATGGTTACGGTATGAAGAATGTTACAGTCAAAAACATGGAAATCAGAGAGTTCGGAACGGGAATCGATCTCATATGGGCTTCCAACATCACTGTCACCGGCAACATAATAGCAAACAACAGTTGGTGGGGTGGTGAGGGCATCTTGGTGCGTTATTCTCCAAACAACACCATATCTGAAAACATAATAGCAAACAACACCGGCGCAGCCATTGCGATGTGGAATGCTGCACCTATTCTTATAGATCACATTATTATAGATATACCGTCAATTATCCATCTCCTTCAGCATGGCAAAAACAACCAGATATTTGAAAACACCATAACAAACAACAATATTGGCATATACATCTCACGCTCTTCAGACAACACTATTTTAGGAAATAACATGACAACAAACAATTATGACATCTGGCTCGAAGATTCAAACCACAACACCATTGCCGGAAACAACATTACAGGGAATAGTCTTGGCGGGGGCATCGGAATTTATGGTTCCTCAAATTATGTGAGTGGAAACAATGTGACAAACACCTTTGGCGGTATAGGTCTTATAGGGACCAACAACACTGCCTACGGAAACAACGTACTCAACTGCAGCTACGTCGGTTTTTATCTTCGTGGTTCTTTTAACAATATGTCAGAAAACGCATTGAAAAACAACGGCGAGGGCCTCTACCTCTACAGTTGTTCGAACAACAGCATAACAGGAAATGACATTACATACAACGATTGCGGTATCCGCTTCGATTACTCCTCAAACAACACCCTGACTGAAAACAACATACGCAACAATGACTATGGCATCAAAATAGACAGCTACTGTTACTGGAATTCAATTTACCATAACAACTTCATAGAAAACACCCAGCACGTTTACATTCCCGAATCAATTCCAATCAACTTTTGGGACGATAGCTATCCCTCAGGTGGAAACTACTGGAGCGATTACAACGGCACAGACTCAGACTCCGATGGCGTCGGCGATACTCAATATGTTATCAATGAAAACAATACTGATCGTTTTCCTTTAATGGGCATGTTTCACAGTTTTACTGTCGAAGTTCCACCTTATTTGAGTAATGTGACGGAAACGGTGGAAGTCATCACCAACTCCACGATTTCTGATTTAGAATTATGCGCTTGGCTAAGTTCACCGAACGAATACTTTCAGTCAGGTCAGTTGTTTCTTCTCTTCAACGTAACCGGAGAAGACACCACATTTGGCTTTTGCAGAATGATGATCCCGAACAATGTCTTGAACACATCTTCATACGTAGTCTTAATCAATGGACAATTCGTCAACAGCACAGTGCTCCCATGCTCGAACAGCTCTCACACTTACCTGTACTTCAACTACACACATTCAACACACGAAGTGATAATCACAATTCCGGAGCTACCAACACACTCTGTACTGCTATTATCCATGATAGCAATACTATTAGCAGCCACAGTCTACAGAAGAAACAGGAAAGTCAAGTGAGTTTAGCCAACGTCAGCATCAATCACTTTTTCTGCAGCATTTTGGGTTCTCATAGTATTCCATAGACATACTCATTAATGCCTTGTCGTTTGTCATTATTGCAACCTCATTTTCCCAGCTGGACACTGTGATGAGCATTTTCATGTCAGAAATGACAATATTAACGGGACATTCCAGTATTTTGGTTAGTATCTTTCCTTTTAGAGATCTATTTTGCCGAAGTTTTCGGGGGATGGCGATTTTGACTTCGATATTATCATCGACTTTCGCTAGGGATGAACTTAACCAGTCCCAGAGGTCCTCTTCTGATATTAAAAGCAGAATATCCTTCTTGGCAGAGTTTATTAGGTCTTTCATCTTTCTGGATATGTTTCTCTGTCCGCGAACTACATAGGCTAATTCGATTTCCTCTTTGCCTTCGGCGCTCTCAAAGATTGGTGAGAGAGAAACTGCAAGGTCATCTGCTCGGCTAAGTTGCTTGCTGAGGTTTTCAGATAACTGTTGTTTCAAATTGCCTATGGCTTCTTTAGGATTGATAGCTTTGTAGGTGTTTGGCGTTCCATTTTGAACAATTATCATTCCTTTTCTAGAAAGCTCACTTACGGCATAATATATCTTGGAGTCAGGTATTCCGGTTTCTTTGCAGAGAAGACTTGCAGAAGCACTGGATTTTGATAATAGCGCCAAGTATGCTTTGGATGCCAGAGCTGAAAGACCCAACGTCTTGAATTCTGATATGAGATTTTCCTTCACAGATGGATCTATTTTTTCCAAATTTTCTCCGCCTTTCTAATAAGAATGTGGTAGAGAACACTTATAAACTATTCTACTACTCAATGGTAGTAGAGAGTAGGGTGAGAAAATGAAAAGAAGCACTGCAAAAAGCCCATTAACAAACGATTTATTTGAGATTATTGAAAAGAGGAGAGCCATACGTAAATATAAGGCGCATAATATCCCAAGACATCATCTGAAGAAAATACTTGACGCCGCTCGGCTTGCGCCCTCAGCGAGCAATAACCAACCTTGGCGCTTTATCATTGTCGAAGACAAGAAAACCAAAGAACTGCTCGCGAAGCCTTCAACGCAAAGTTTCATTTCTGAAGCCAATGCAATAGTCGTGGTACTCGGAGATGGCAGAGGTGGATGTTGCGGACGGTCTGTATGGACAACACACGATCCCATGATAGCAACTGAGCATATTGTGTTGGCAGCAACTGCTTTGGGTTATGGGACGTGCTGGATTGCAAACTACGAGTCAAGACCAAAATTATGGGTAGAAGAAGTCAGGAAAACCCTGAAAATACCAGACTACATTGATATTGTCGTCCTCGTGGCAATAGGAATTCCAGATGAAACCCCACAGCCCAAACCAAGGAAACCCCTCGAAGAAATCTGCTTTGCTGAAACATACGGAAAAAGGCTGGAACTCGACTAGATCGGCAGGCAGAAAATGTCGGGATGTTATGCATGAGGTTTGAATTTGCTGATAAAGCCCCATTGGTCGTCGTTGAGACAAGACTGAACAACAAAGGTCCATTCAAATTCGTTGTAGACACAGGCTCAAGTGTGACAGTTGTTGGCCGGGAAGCCACTGAAGTTTTGGGAATATCTCAGACTTCGAACTCCACAACAAGCGGTTGTTACTCATCGAAAATGCTAGCTGTCGCTTCCATACAAGTCGGCGGGATAGGCAAGAGACAAGTTCCAATTGCTCTTGGAGACCTTTCAAAGCTGTCCGAAGAGACAGGTACTCTGCTGGATGGTATAATCGGTTCACCGTTTATGAAGGACTACGAAGTAGTTATCGACTATCCGCAAATGGAGATACTTTTCGAAGAGTCAAGACAAGAACGTAGATTGCCTACAAAATTTAGGCTAGTTAGTAAAGCGAACTTCATTGTCGTTGAAACCGAACTTAATGGAAAAGGGCCTTTCAACTTCTTAGTAGACACCGGCGCAACAAAAACAGTTATGACAGAGCAGATCGGACAGACCTTTGGTCTGCACGGAAATATATGTGGCGAAAAGAAAGCTCTCAGCGGGTTTTTCGCTGGTACGACCATGGTTCTGTCGAAAGTCAAGTCTATTCAAGTGGGCAAAGCTAAGTCTAGTGATGTTGAAGTTGGGGTGCAAGACTTGCAGCTGCTTTGTGACGCAGTTGGAGCACCTCTTGATGGGGTGTTGGGCTATACTTTCATGAAAGACTACCGAGTTACCATCAATTATCCTAAACGGGAAATGTCTTTCGAGAAAGAAGATGCGTCGAAAGTTGATGACAACGTCAAGGAGGTGAAGTGAAAATGAAACATGAAGAGATCAAAAATTATGTACGAAGAAGGTATGGCGAAATCGCTAGGGAAGCGACATCCTGCTGTAAACCGCCATCTGCGGACAGGGCGCTCGACATCGGATATTCTGAGGAAGACTTGAGAAACGTTCCCGAAACCTCTAACATGGGTCTGGGTTGCGGGAATCCTGTGGCGTTAGCAAGCTTGAAGGAAGGAGAAACAGTTCTTGATTTAGGTTCAGGTGGCGGAATTGACGTCTTCATGGCCGCAAAAAGAGTCGGGTCCAAAGGGAAGGTTATCGGAGTCGACATGACTGAAGAGATGGTTAAAAAGGCGAGAGAGATGACACTGAAGCATGGCTACGAGAGTGTGGAGTTTAGACTTGGAGAGATAGAAGATCTTCCAATCGAAGATGACTCCATAGACGTCGTAATTAGCAACTGTGTAATCAATTTAGCTCCAGACAAAGAAAAAGTGTTCCGAGAGGCTTGCAGGGTTCTCAAGCCTGGCGGACGAATCATGATTTCAGATATAGTGACAGAGGGAGAATTACCCAAAGAGGTCAAGGAAAGCCTCGAAGCATGGGCAGGATGTGTCGCAGGCGCGCTCGAGAAAGGTCAATATTTGACACTTATAGAAAGAGCAGGTTTCAAAAACGTCACAATTGTCTCCGAAAGAACCTCGGGTGATTGCTGTTCATATGCGAAAATCGCGAGCGTACAAGTTCAAGGGTTCAAAACGTAGGATATGCAAACCTAATGAATTTTCGGCAAATGTGCTAGGAGGTGAAATAATGGAGGAAAAGAAAAAAACAAGAAAAGAGGAAGCTTCAAGTTGCTGCAATAGTGAGCAAAAAGAGAGTCAAAGCTGTTGTAGTGCTTAAGGCGCGAATAGTCAGCAAATCCGCTACGATAGCTCAGGAATGACTTGTCTGGCAAACAACTCGCTCATTTCGCATTCTTTGCCGAATAGGAATCTTATTTGAAAGCTCGTGAAACCTTTAGATATTAGGTTCTGACAACGATCCCTGACCGTTTCCGGAGTGCCGACCCAGATTCCTGGCATATCAGTTTTCAACTCGCTTACAGTTCGCCCACTACGTTTCGCCACATCGATTAAATGAGATTCAGCCTCTTCCTCATTTTCTGTGATGTAGCAATACGCAAAGAAGGACTTTTCAATATCATTATAATTTCGCCCCACTGCATCACAATGTCCTTTCAACGTCTCCAACAGCTCGTCAAGTTCAGGTCCGACTTCGAAATTCATGTTGCACATGTCTGCATGCTTCGCAACTATCTTCAGTGTTCTCTTCTTTCCATGTCCACCCACGAGTATTGGCGGATGAGGTTTCTGAATAGGTTTCGGTGCACAAAGTGCATCCTTGATCCTGTAGTGATTGCCAATAAAGGTCGTTTTAGGTTTCGTCCAGAGCAATTTAACAATCTGAATTGCTTCTTCTAGCTGATCCATCCGTTCACTCACTGGCGGAAATGGAATCCCATAGGCGTCATATTCAAGCTTCTTCCACCCGGCTCCTATTCCAAATAGAGTACGTCCATGCGAAATGTTGTCAACCGTTGCAGCGATTTTAGCCAGTATTCCCGGGTGTCTGAATGAATTGCAAGTGACAAGCGTTCCAATCCTTATTTTGGATGTCACTACAGCCAAGGCACTTGCTAGTGTCCAAGCCTCCATGCAGTTGCGGTCTTGTGATTGCTCATCTAGAAAAAGGTGATCTCCAATGGTGACTAGATCATAGCTAAGTTCCTCCGCTATGAGTGCGACTCTCTTAGCATGCTCATAGTCGAATCCGAACTGTGCAGGTATGTGGACAGCGAATCGAATTCTCATGTGTTTTTACTCCTAGTGCGCATGAGAAAATTTTCGACAACGGTCCTTCTCCAAAGTGCGCGTATCAATGTACTGTAGCTGAGTTTAATATAAAACCTCCGAACGACCTCGACAATTCCACGACGGTTATGTCGGAATAGGACTCAAACCTCGCTGCGCATGGAGATATCTCCCGAAGTCGGACATCACATGGGATATTTCTTGTTCTGGTTCTCATGGGTTTGGTTGATATTTCGTATTTGCCATTGCCTAGCGGTTTAATGCGCTGAAGGTCTAGAAGCAATCGTCTATAGGTCTGTATGGTTCTCTTGTCTTGACCTAAGTTTAGGTCTTGAATTCCTTCTTCGATTTCTTTCTCTTTAACGATGTGGTCGTCTCGCTCAATTCTTATGACTTGTGGAAGAAATCAGTCAATTTGAGAGAGAGAAGCTCCTTCAGATTTTTGATTGTCCTCAAGTCACTCTGCTGCTTTTCCGTTCTGTCAATTAACAATGCGTGTATGCCTGAATTTTCAGCTCCCTTATAGTCCACTTCTGAATTATCTCCAACGAATATCGTCTCTTCCGGTTTTACATCAAGTTTGCTGATAGCATACCTGAAAATGTCTGGGTTAGGCTTGACTTTCTTTATTGTGTCTACACCGACTATGATGTCAAAGGTTGTCCTCTCAAGATTTGCCTTTTTGAGAACGAGGATGATCTCCTCCTCATAGCCATTACTTATAAGTCCCACCTTCAATCCTCTTCGTTTTAACTCCAATAGAACCTCCTTTACTTCTGGATACAATCTGCTATCCACGAATTCCATCCATTTGGAATGAGTGAACGATTTGGCAAGTTCTTCATGCTCTGCTATTTCGAGATGTTTCATTACAAGAGAATCCCATTGGTGCCAGAACTCAGCTCGTTTTATCTTGCCCATGGATTCTAGCAGCTTATTATCTTCTGCTTCCTTTTCAGCATTCACGAATGCTTTCTTCATGTCGTCTAATGATCTGGAGATGCCTAATGAAAATAAAACCTTTCGAAAGACTTCTTCAGGCAAACCATAATCGTATTTAACCAGAGTATTTCCCATATCAAACAAGACTGCCTTAATCGTCAAGAGTTTTCACTCATTCTTCATTGTTCCCCATCTATCTGGGATTCTCTATTAGAATAATGGTTATATCAAGACTGTGCTTTCTTTTCAGCGTATATCATTTGCTTCAAAAAACCAACTAATCGTAAGGTCTACTCCCGCAAACCCTTTTTTGACATGTGCTATTATGAAACGTGAAACCTTTCTGTACCTCTCTATTGTCCCTTCTGCACAAGAATCGTGCGCCAGCGCAATAGAGTTTTAAAGCTAGGTTATTGCAACTTTCACATCGTCTATGTTATAGGTCATCTCAGTTTCCCAAAACACAGTGATTCCCAGAGCAATCCACATTTCTCCGCGAGAGTCTGTGTTAAAAGTTGTAGTGTAATTATAGTTTTTCCATCCTGCTTTCAAGTTGGCAGGGTCGACAACAAAGAAATCTTCTTCAGCTTCTGGGTCCGAGATTCCAGCATAGGCGCAAACGCCTGCTATAGTGTTGAAACTTTCGTCTATGCTGTAGAATTCAAAAGAAACGTTGGCTTGGATTTGCGAGTTGGGTTTCACCGATATTTTCTTCTCTATCCAGACCGTGCCGTCATCCTGCCTCCCATCAATGTACAACTCCACTGAGTATTGCCCAGAATGGGACAAAGAGGTCACCCGAGAAACTTCCCAGGCAACAGGGTGACCTGGATTATTTGGATCTGGAGGGACTTGAGCGTCTTTCGTCCATCCACCGAAATCCAGTTCAAAGTCTTGCTCAAAGGTTTTATCATACAATATAGGATTTGGATAAAGATACCACACAGCGAAAACGCTGACTAATACAATACTGATGACGAAATAGATTTGACGACTTGGCTTCATCTCTACGATCTCTAATGAAACAATTCTGTTCGTTACAAATAATACTATGCTTTAGAACGCCCGTTTTTTCCTTCAGACAAGCAATTGCGTACGAGAACCTTTAACCTTTTGGACTTTTCACATGTTCCAGATTTGCAGTCGGTACCCACCCTTTCTTGCCGTCACGGGTTCGGCAAAGGGTCCAGAACTTGACTTTTGTCACGTATTCCAGCGTATCTTCTGTTTTGACGGTGAGCTCCGTTGTATCGTAGTTATGGGTGATCGTTCCTTCTGTGCCATTTCTGTTGAGGTAGTCTTCGGGGATCCACGACAACACGCCATCTATGTTTTCGCACCAGTACCATCCCGGCATATCAGGATCCTCACGTCCTACTTTGACCTTGTCTCCCTTCTTGAAAACGACTGAATAATTGAACGACGCTTTATGAGCCTTTTTCACTTGAAGCTTCATACTCTTGATTTCCAAACCTCTCATCATTTAAAGATTTTTATGACTTAGATGAGTTCAATAATGAGGCTGAATATAGAACCTAGCATTTCTTTTAAGAGAAACTGCACAAGAAACTCTGAGTTGTTGCCTTTGCTCTGACTTTGTTTCCGCTGTTGCTGTGATTTGAGAGGTAGGAGCATGTGCGGATAAACCAATGCATTATAACAAAGCCCACAACTTAGATTGCAGTTGCAGATAGTTATATGATAGTTATATATTAGAAAAATGCAAGGAAACTTGGAGTTTGCCGTTCATGAAATACCTCAAAATCGAAGCGTTCGATTGTCCTGATGCTTGGTATAAATCATTAGTGGCGATACGGGAAAATGGAGATCTATTCGAAGTCAGATATGGATCCGAATGTTCTGTCACTAGAAAATTAAATCTCAGCATAGAAATCCTTCATCCCGAAAATAGACCATTAGTGGCGGAGAAGGCACCCTGTGACATGAAATATGTGCAATGGTATGCTTTAAGATATTTATGGTCCGGAGTAATAGAAGACGAAACTTACACATACGGTTCAAGGCTTCGAAAACCCGTGGACCAGATAGAAGAACTCGTCAAAAGATACTTGAAAGAGCAGAATGACAGACAGATTACTCTTGTAGTCAGGTTGCCTGAAGATATTATGAAACACATTGGCAACGAAAAACACGAACCTCCTTGCTTGAGCCTAATAGATACCGAGATGTACAATGGGAAAATGCACTTAACTTGCTATTTCAGGTCATGGGACGCATATGCTGGACTTCCAGCCAACATAGCCGGAATCCAATTATTCAATGAGGCAATAGTGTCAGAAATAAACAAACGCGGAGGCCTAAACTTGCAAACAGGCAAGCTCATTTTTCACTCCAAGAATTGCCATATATATGAAAGACAATTCAAGATGGTAGAAAGTTTATTGAGACCGGAACAAAAACGGAGAAACACTTTTATGCACTTAACTGGAGGTTCCATGAAAAACCATCCAGATTTCTGAACATGTTTTAGGAAAAGGCTAACGTGATGCTCGCGGGATAGGATGCACGGAAACTCCTTTGATTCAGAGGAGGCCCAGCATTGAAACATCATCCACTTGGATGCGTCAATCCTTTACATGTTCCGAAATATGTATTTCAAGCAAAAGTTTTATGAAAATGTGTGTTTAACACTTCCAAGCATAATGGAGAGTTTAGTGACTTGGATGTTGTTGTTTGTGTTAAGCACGTTCCCGAAACAGCAGAAGCAGAACTAAGAATCGACAAAACAGGCAAAGCCATAGAAAAAACCAGTTTAGTCTTTGACATAAACGAGTGGGACGACTACGCATTGGAAGAGGCTGTCCGCATAAGAGAAAAACAAGGCGGAACAGTCACAGTCATAACCGTTGGCGCACAAGACTCAGAATCAACACTACGCAAGTGTTTAGCCCGAGGGGCGGACACAGCAATACGCTTAACTGACCCAAAATTCGAAAACTCAGACGCCTATGCAATAGCGAAAATCCTTCACTCCGCAATTAAAAACCTGCACTATGATCTAATTCTACTCGGCGCACAAGCAGGAGACGACGGCTCAGCCATGGTCGGCCCAATCCTTGCAGAAATGTTAAACATTCCACACGCAACGATGACAAAAAAAATAGAGTTAAACACTGGAACGGCAAAAGTCAACCGTGAACTCGAAGGCGGACTAGAAGAGCAATTAGAAATCAAGCTGCCTGCACTCTTTGCTGTCCAAACAGGCATAAACGAGCCTCGCTACGTCTCAATAATGGGCATCCGTAAAGCCATGCAGAAAGAAATCAAAGTTATGGGCTTAGCTGACACGGGTCTGACCGAGGCTGATGTGGGGCCGGCAGGGTCATGGACAACAATCGAAAAACTCTACGTGCCGCCGGTTGAAAAACAAGCCGAATTCCTCAAGGGCACGCCCGAAGAAATCGCCACAAAAATCGCTGACATCGTGAAATCAAGGGGGCTGATCTGAAAATGGCAAAAATCTTCGTTCTAGTCGAACATAGACAAGGACGATTAAGAGACATAACATTCGAAATGCTCACCAAAGCCAACGAACTAACCGAAAAAACAGACGCTGAAACAACAGCCGTCCTGCTAGGCAACAACATTGTAGAACATGCAAAAACCCTGACGGAATACGCAAAAACCGTTCTGCTTGTTCAAGATCCGAAACTGGAGAATTTCAACTCAGAAGCCTACAGAAAAATCTTAGCAAAACTCATTACTGAACACAAGCCATCACTCGTCATGATGGGGCACACCAGCTACGGCATAGAACTAGCTCCACGATTAGCCACAGCGCTAGGCACACCACTCGCAACAGACTGCCTAGACTTAACCTTCGAAGCTGACGGACTAGCTGTAACACGACAAATGTACGGCGGCAAAGTCAACGTCAAAGCAATGCTGCGCAAGGCGGAAACGTATATGACAACTGTACGCCAAGCAACATTTACAGCAGAAAAACCTGCAACACCCCCAAACGGACAAATCGCGGAAGTACCTTCGCTACTGACCGAAGAAATAGCCGAAAAGCGTTTCCTACAATATGTTTTGCCGCCATCGGGTGGAGTAGACATAACAGCCGCGGAAAAACTCATAGGCATTGGCCGCGGCATAAAAGATCAGACGAACATGTCCATGATTGAAGAACTGGCCAAAACCTTAGGTGCAGTGCTCGCCTGCTCGCGCCCAATTGTGGACAAAGGTTGGCTCCCCAGTGACCGACAAGTAGGCAGTTCTGGAAAGACGGTGAAACCCAAACTGTATTTGGCACTTGGCATAAGCGGCGCTTTCCAGCACGTTCTAGGAATGAAAAGCTCAGACCTCATAATAGCAGTAAACAAAGACCCCAAAGCCCCAATCTTCAGCTTCGCCGATTATGGCATAGTAGAAGATTTATTCAAGATAGTTCCAGCGCTTAAAGGCAAAATATATGAGTTGAAAGGACAAAAGGCATAACTCTCAAATCAAAATGGAGATGGGCAAAGTGCATTTTGAACTAACCGAAGAGCAGAAAGAAATAAAGAAGGCCATCAGAGAATTTTGCGAAAAAGAATTCACACCACAGATCGCCCTAGAGCTTGACCAAAAAGAAGAGTTTCCCACAGAACTGTACAGAAAAGCTGGCAAGCTTGGATTCACTGGCATGAAATTCCCTCAAGAATACAGCGGACAGGGATACGGCGTACTAGAGGACTGCATCGTCGTGGAAGAAATGTGCAGAGTCGACCCTGGACTTGGCACAGCAATATCTTCAGGAACCTTCATGGTCGCCGACATCCTTCTGAAACACGGAACCGAAGAACAAAAACAAAAGTACATCCCGCCACTGGCCAAGGGTGAAGCAGTTTCATCAGGAGCGGTCACAGAGCCTGAACATGGAAGCGACATAACACGCATGGACACAACAGCCGCAAAAAGCGGAAACGAATTGGTCATCAACGGTAGCAAAGAATTCATAACAAACAGCCCCATAGCCGACTACTTTATGATACTCTGCCAAACAGATCCAAACGCCGCACCATCACACAGAGGCCAAAGCCTTCTAATCGTAGAGAAAGGCGCTTCCGGGCTCGAAGTGACAAAGCTCCACGGAAAAATGGGAATTAAACCGTGCATCACAGGCTCAGTTTCGTTAAGCGAAGTCAAAGTTCCAGAAAACAATCTCGTAGGCGAGCTTAACAAAGGCTTCTATTACGTCCTTGAATTTTTCGACAAATCAAGAATTGCAGTCGCTGCTCAAGCCGTTGGGATGGCTCAAGGAGCCTTCGAAAAGGCCTTGCAATACTCAAAAAACAGGAAACAGTTCGGCTCCCCAATAATCCAATTCCAAGGAGTTTCTTTCAAAATCGCTGACATGGCAATCAAAATCGAAGCCGCAAGAATGCTCACCTACAAGGCAGCATGGCTTTACGACCAAGGGAAAGTAAACCCAGTTTCAACCTCAATGGCCAAGGCTTATGCAAGCCGGGTGGCGGTGGAAGTGACGGACGACGCCATACAAATTTTCGGAGGCTACGGCTATCTGGCTGATTACCACGTGGAACGCTTCCACAGGTGCGCAAAAATCACTGAAATCTACGAAGGAACAAGCGAAATCCAGAAACTAACAATAAGCAACTATCTTGCAAAACAACCATAAACAAACAATCCTTCTTTCTTTTCTCAAAATTCTAGCATGGCAGCGGAGGCTGAAAACCCCCATCCGTAACCAAGCATCAGGATAATGTCGCCTTTTGAAAACCTATTCTTCGAAACTATCCGTTTAAGAATGAATGGCAAGCTTGCTCCTGCCAAGTTGCCGTGTTCCCTGAGAACCGCGTATGACTCTTTCAGTTTTTCACGTTGAACCCCATTGTGTTCAGCCAAAACGTTCAATATTTTTTGGCTGCCCGTGTGAAACGCCCACTTCTTTGTAGCCTTCGTAATTTTTTCAGCTTTTTTCCCAAACAGCCTCTTGAGAGCCATGTCCGTGTATCTAACGCCTAGTCTTGGAATTTCTTTATCCAGATGTGAGTAGAAGCCGAACTTGAAAGGTTCGTTTGTGCTTGCAAGTCTGCCGCAGCCAGCCAAATAGTCTTTCTCTCTCGCATTTGTAACTTCAACAATTTTCTTGACGGACAATCCATTCCTTTTTTTTGTCACAATAGCAGCAGCCACTCCATCTCCAAAAAGGAAAAACTCCATGCTTGCAATCCATTTCCTAAGTTCCGTCTGCCTTTTAGCCTTGTTTTTATCTGGTTAATTTGTCTGATTCCCATGATGTCTTTTGTTCCTCGCACTTGATTGTAGAACCAATATGAGTTTACTCCAGAAAAACAAAGCAAGACATAGTCTTCAGGGCGCGTTGCCAGGTAGTTTTCAGCAAGTTCCAAACCTTTTGTGAAAGCTGCGCACGCCATTCCTTGAACGTTGACGTATTTAATGTAAGGGTTAAAACCAAGTTTTCGGATCAAAAGCTGGCTGAGACCTGGACACAAAAACGGGTTCGCATCATAAGTCATGATGAAATAGTCTATGTTCCTAATGGATAGATCAGCATTTTCGACAGCGTCTTCGCAAGCCTCTAAGCAAAGATTGACAATGTCAGCCTCGTTCAAAATGATCTCTGATTTTAAAGGCGGGCTAGCATGGTCAATTAGGTGCCTTTTTACAACTCCTAAGTTGAGTATGTTCTGTTTCACGTCTTCAGGAATTTGGCATGGAAAAATTTCGATCAGTTCTTCAGTCGAATATTTGTTTTTAGGCACGGCAGTTGATAATTGTAATATTTGCATGTCAGTAAGAGTGATAAAAGAAATTATAAAAAGATTCGCAAAAAGCAGCAAAGACCTAACGTGAATGATAACGGTTCAAGTTTTTGCTGATCTGCTATCGTTTAAAAGCATAGTCGAATCCAACAGCGTATGGACATAAAACTCTGTACCGTACGATTTTACCATCTTTTTTTCGCTTGTAAAAGCCTGCGATGGTGATACGATACTTTCCCAAAGTACCTGACAATCCCGTTTTTGATTCTGTCCACGGCAGTGTCTTTCTAGCATCATTAATAGCCACCACGATTTCCGTTTCTCCTTCTTGCATGAAATCCTTGTCAAATTCGCTTAATTCGGTCGTGCCTCGTTTATTCCCAAATTGGGGATGCGAATGAAAATATCCAAGCTTTTGCAAATGTACCAGCTTGGGAAGCACCTCAATTACCTTAAGTTCTCTTCGCCAATTTGGCGTCACTTCTGAAAATTTTCTTTCTGCAGCTTGAAAAGGAATGGCATATTCAGCAATTATGCGTCTTTGGGATTGAATGCCCAACAAAGCTCCATGGCATTCGTTCTTATAGACTTCCACGGAAGAGAGAATAATGCTTAGGAAAGCTCTATCAGAAAGGAATATTTCAGTTGTTCCGAGCACAAAATCCTCCCCTTCAAAGTTTGAATTACTGCCCTATCACTTCGTATAATAACTTCTACTCTTTAAGGTTAGTCCGTTGTGGTTTAACTTGAAGCGTGGTTATGCAGGTTCGTTGATTTTCTTTCCTGTTTTTCTAGTCCATTCATTTATGGGTGTGGCAAACTGCTTCTCAACATTGGGTCTATGTATGCTGTTGTACGTACAGAAACTCCTTATCTTCATGTCAGGCGTCACATAGTGAATCGCGCATTTTTGCACTCTGTCCAAATCAAAGTTCCATACGTCTTGGAAATGCATTATGCCTATCATGACTATTCTTTGCATAAGATTTCCAAGCGCCTCGTAGCTTCCCTTAGTCACAACATCTTTAATCAAACCTCTGACAAAATCTGACTTCGCCATGGGCAGAAGCTTTAGCATCTTCACCTTCGCCATGGTCTTCTTGCCCTTAACACCAGAATAGTAAACCTCCCAGAACACTTCCGCAAACTTATCTACGTCTACGTAACGCATAATAGGCTTGTAAGAACCATCCTTGTCAACAACTAGGAATGTTGCGGCTCCGCACATAGGATGAATTGTAAACTCGGGATAGGTCCTGCTCTTAATCACGCCCATGCCCTTAGAAACTGGAACAGGCCAATTCACAGGTCGCCAATCCCATCGGGTTATAGCTCCGTTTGTTTGCGCTTCTATCTCCTTTATAGTGTCAGGTATTGTGATACGCATTTTTCGCATCTCGTCTTTGCGAGCTCTGCCAGCCATCGAAACCGGCTGGATGTTAATACATCGCACAACATCATGATTCTTCACGGCATAATCGACTATGTCGCCCAAATCTTTGTCATTCACACCCTTCGCCAAAGTGACAACCAAAACAATCGAGTCCAGACCAATCGCTCTTGCATTCTCAATAACCTTCTGCTTGACAGGAACGAGGTTTGCTCTTGCCCTAGTCTTCTTATAAATTTCCTCTCTTAGGCCGTCAAACTGCAAATAAAGCGTGCTCAAACCAGCATCCAACAGTTTCTTGAAATAATCAATGTTCTCAGCAATGCGTAAACCATTAGTGTTAACTTCGATGTGGCTCATCCCAGCCTTCTTAGCCTCTTTAATCAAGTCTGGCAAATCGTTTCTCACGGTGGGTTCTCCACCACTGAATTGCAAGGCATTGCAGGCCCACGGGTTGTTTGCTCTCAAAAGCTTGATCATTTCCACAATCTGCTCATAGGAAGGCTCATAAACATAATTCGCTGCGCCAGCATAAGCGAAACAAACCGGACAAGCCATGTTACACCTGTTTGTGACGTCAATTATGCCTAAAATCGTAGGGGTCCTATGTTGAGGGCAGATTCCACAGTCAAACGGGCATCCCAAAACGGTTTTTGTGTGCGGATTCTCTAAGCCACTTCCTACGTATCGGGCATTGTACCAGTTTTCATAGAACCATCTGAAGAGCTCCGCGTCTCCCCAGTAAACATCTTCAAACTTCCCATGCTCAGGACAAGTCTTCTCGAGAAAGATGACATCTTTCTCCTCATAGACCCTCATAGGAATTCTCTTCATACATTCTGGACAAAGGCTCGTCGAATGCGACTCAAATTTCGTGGTCTCGTGTGGCTTGGACATTCAATCATCTTCTTAAAGATTCGAATAGTAGGTAAGCCCAGAGGCTATTAATATTTCTAATTATGAACAAACAGTCAATCAAAAATCAGTTCGCCTCTACAGCCTCCGAAGTCTTTCTTGATTCACCAAGGATCAGATAAAAGGGCAAACCGATTGCGTATATCAAAGATGCTACAAAGCATGGCACAACAGCATCTGGCTTGGTCATGTTCCATACATAACTTCCGGCTGTCGGACCCATTGACAAACCTGCGCCATTGAGCGTTCGAGTTATTCCAGAAACGCTGGCCCGCTTATGTTTTGGAACAAAATCCATCAGCCACGCTGACGTTGCCGGCCCACTTATGTTTCCAACAGCAGCTATTGCCCCCAATATCAAGCCAAACTCAAGAAGCGATTGGCTAAACGCTAATGCAAATACCAAAGGAGCACCTAGGAAACTGAAGATGACTAAGTGTTTTCTTCCAAACTTGTCTGTTAGTTTTCCGCCAGGGATTTGAACGATCGCTGTTACAACTCCTATCGCAATCGCGGAAACCAATCCGTACTCTGTTGGTTCAGCATTCAGCCTGAACATAAGAAAACCGTTGAACACTGGACCAACAAAACCGTTTAATAAGCCGTTCATCAGATTTGTCAGGCTAAAAATGAGAACAATCTTCCTAATTGACACCTTCTTCTTTGAATCTACTTCCACAACAACAGCCTCTTCATCACCTACACGGCTCTTCTCGACATGCTTTCCTCTCATAGGAATCGAAAACAGCAAGCCCATAACGCTGATAAAAATTGCCATCACGAACGGAATTCTCAAGTTCACAAACTGCGCTATCATTCCGCCTAGTAAAGGCGCTGGAATCTGCGCCGTAATCCATGAAAGGTTGTAAACGCCATAGGCCATTCCTCTCGAACCTTGTTCACTGTAATCAGCCACCAAAGCGGAAAGAGCAGGCGCAGAAAATCCCAACCCAAACATCTGAATAAACCTTGCAGCGTACAAGAAATACATGTTTGAAGCCACAGCGAAAAGTCCAAACCCCGCTGCCAACATAAAAAAGGAAGATGCCACTATCGTTCTTCTTCCCACCGAATCTGCCATAAAACCGCCAAGAAAATACCCTAAAGTGGTTGCTACGTAGCCCAAAGAAAGAACAATACCATACGCTTCCGTAATCGCACTCTGGACATCTTGCCCAACAACAAATTCCCTCATCAGATAAGGAATTGGCGTAGCAACCAAGGAAATGGCAAAGGTCAGCAGAAAATTCACGATCCATAAAACGACAAAAACTCGAGACCTATAGTTGAACGCGTCTTCGACTTCCAACAGTCAAACCTCAGCAGAGAAAAAACAACTATTGGGCAATGTTGAAAAACTTTGTGGAAAGTAAAAATGTATATGAATCATACGTTACTTCTAAACTGAAGAGATGGCCTAGTGTGCGCGTAAAAGTCAGTGTTACTGGCATAGTTCAAGGGGTAGGCTTCCGCCCCTTCATCTACCGGACAGCGGTAAAAAATGGATTAAACGGATACGTCAGAAACAGAGGCGATGCTGGAGTAGAAATACTTCTAGAAGGCAAGAAGACTAACGTCAAAGATTTTATAAAAGATTTAAAATTGAAGAAGCCTCCTTTGGCGCGGATGCATGAAATCATAACAAAAAAGCTTGAAGGCAAGGAAATATGCCGAAATTTCACGATATACAGGAGCTCGAATGAAGCAGAACTTTCTGGTTCTGTTATACCACCTGACATAGCCATATGCAACGAATGCCTACAAGAGCTCAGAGACCCAAAAGACCCAAGATATGAATACTTCTTTATCACGTGCACTGATTGTGGTCCAAGATTCACGATAATCGAGCATCTTCCATACGACCGGGAAAACACTACGATGCGAGAGTTTCCGATGTGCGAATTCTGCAAAAGCGAGTACGCAGACCCATTAAACAGGCGTTTTCACGCTCAAACAGTTGCTTGCCCAAAATGCGGCCCCAAAGCATATTTAACAACACGAAAAGGCGAGTTAATTGACCACAAAGAGCCTATCAAAGAGGCGGGCAAGCTTCTTTCAGAAGGCTTCATATTAGCTATCAAAGGCTACGGCGGATTCCACGTTGCAACATCGACAACAAAAGACAAACCATTAGCCAAGCTTCGAGAGGTCAAGCATAGAAGACAAAAACCTTTTGCCATTATGGCTCGAAGTCTGGAAGCCGCAAAAACCTTTGCCGAGGTGAGCAAGCGGGAAGAGGAGTTTTTGGCTTCTTACGTCCGTCCTATAGTTTTGCTGAACAAGAGCGATGCATATTATCTTTCGAGTTTGGTTGCTCCTGATTTGCATAATGTTGGCGTTATGTTGCCTTACACTGGTTTGCATTATATGCTGTTTGATGGGGTCGATGAGCCAGCCTTTGTTATGACCAGCGCTAATCCGCCGAACCAGCCTATAGTGAGAGACAACGAAGAAGCCTTGCGAACGCTTGGTGAAACGGTTGACTATTTTCTTTTTCATAATCGGCAGATCGCCCATCGATGTGATGATTCAGTAGTCCGCATGCACGACACGAACTTAGCTTTTATTAGACGTTCTCGTGGTTATGCGCCTGCACCTATAATGTTGAAGGAAAAGGCGAAACGCTGTGTCGTAGGCTTAGGCGGAGAATTAAACAATACTGCGTGCATATTGCTTGATAATAAGGCTTTCATTTCACAGCACATAGGCGACGTGGAAAACGTTGAAACAAGAGAATTCCTGAAGGAAGCAACAAAGCACCTAATTCGTTTAACAAATAGCAAAGTAGAGGCTATTGCGTGCGATTTACACCCAAAATTCACGACGACGAAGCTTGCACATGACTTGGCAAAAGAGAATGCTTGGCAACTTGTCCGCGTTCAGCATCACTATGCGCATGTTGCTGCGCTGATGCTAGAGCATAACGTGAAGGAAATGGTTGGCGTTTGTTGTGATGGTTACGGATATGGTGTTGATGGTGAAGCGTGGGGCGGCGAAATTCTGTTCTGCACTCGGAAGGAATCTGGTTTTAAACGAGTGGCGCATTTGGAAAAACAGCCACTGGTAGGCGGGGATTTGGCTACTCGCTATCCGCTCAGAATGGCCGCGGGAATGCTCTCCAGAAAAACGGATTTGAAAGATTGGCTTCTGCAGAACAAGCAACATTTTCCCCATGGCGAAAAGGAGACTCAAATTATCCTTGATCAACTTGAGAAGGGTTATGGCGTAGTTGAAACGACGAGTTGTGGAAGAGTTTTAGACGCTGTTGCAGCCGTCTTAGGGGTATGCTATGAACGCACATACGAAGGCGAGCCAGCCATGAAACTTGAATCTGCAGCAATAAAAGGCAAGGATGTGCTGAAGCTAAAACCAACAATAAAAGGCAACACATTAGAAACTACGCAAATGCTTTTGGAAGTATTTGAAAACAAAGAGAAACAATCAATTGTTAATTTGGCTTACTCTGCTCATGCATATCTAGCTAAAGGTTTGGCGATATTAGCCGTAGAAAAGGCATCAGAAAACACAATCAAGAACATTGGTTTTTCGGGCGGAGCCGCATGCAACCAAATATTGGCTTTGATTATGCGGAGAGCGGTGGAAGCTGCTGGTTTAAGGTTTCTTGTTCATGAGGCTGTTCCTCCAGGCGACGGCGGACTATCCTTTGGTCAAACGGTCGCATGTGGTTTCTTCCAGTGTTAAGCCATTAAGGACAAGATTGCGCTGTTAATACCATAATTGATTTATTGTTGTGTATTTTTGCATATATAATGATAATGATGTGTCTGGCAATACCAGCGAAGATCATAAGCGTTAAGGAAGACGAAGCACAGGTAGACTTCGGAAAAGGCGTCTTGAGAGAAGTCAATGTAACACTCGTAAGTCCTCAAGTAGGCGACTACGTTCTAGTGCATGCTGGCTATGCCATTCAAGTTTTAAGCGAAAAAGAAGCATTGGAAACAATACGTTTGTGGAATGAAATCCTTGAGGCTGAAGCCAAAATCCAACAAAAGTAAGACAAGTTGACGTGGCATGGTTGAGAAATTAAGGTTTAGAGACCCAGACTTGGCAAAACGTGTAGCAGAAAAAATCCACAAAATCGCACCAAAAGAAGGAACCGTTAAGATCTGCCATGTCTGCGGCACACACGAATGGACAATCACGCATTATGGCATACGAAGCCTCCTACCAGAAAACATAGAAGTCATCGCTGGACCAGGCTGCCCAGTCTGCATAGTACCGGCCTCCGAGATTGACGAAACAGTACAATTAGCCTTGAAAGGCGTGGCAATCACATGTTTTGGCGACGTTCTGCGCGTTCCAGGCTCAAAAATGTCGCCCCTAGATGCTAAAGCTGAAGGCGCTGATGTTCGCGTCGTCTACAGCGTTGCTGACGCTGTCAAAATGGCTGAAAAAGAGCCGGAAAAAGATTTTGCCTTCTTCGCCGTCGGCTTCGAAACAACTGCTCCATCTACAGCCGTCGAAATAATCAACAAGCCACCAGAAAACCTAAGCTTCCTAGTCTCTCATCGTGTAATTCCGCCAGCCATGAAACTACTGGTCGAAATGAAAGATCTAAGCCTAAACGGGTTCATTGCACCAGGCCACGTGAGCACAATCATTGGGCTTAAACCCTACGAACTCTTTCCAAAGCATTATAAGATGCCAGTTGTTGTAGCAGGCTTCGAACCAATTGACGTCCTATTTGGCGTCTACATGATTCTAAAACAATTGAGCGAAAACAAACCGCAACTGGAAAATGAGTATGTGCGGGCAGTGCATTGGGAAGGCAACACAAGAGCACAGGAGATTATGCAAAAGGTTTTTGGCACCGTTGACGGTAATTGGCGAGGCCTTGGCACAATACCATTTTCGAAACTTGAACTAAATGAAGACTTCACTTCATACGATGCTCACCTAAAGCATGATGTAAAAGTTGAAAAAGGTGTCGACATCCAAAAAGGTTGCAGATGTCATCTCATTGTAATCGGAAAGATTCGCCCAACAGAATGCCCTTTGTTTATGAAAGCATGCACGCCGCATAAACCCGTAGGCGCATGTATGGTCAGCACAGAGGGAACGTGCCGAATCTGGGCAAAGACACAAACCTGCTGACGTATTCAAATCCAAACTGACTGGAAAACCTTTTATTCTTAAAGGTATAAACCGCTCTGTTCGAGGTATCATTAAAATGACTTTAGAGATGAGCAAAAATCTAGGCGGCATAGGTGCCATACTGATTGTAATCGCTGGACTGGGCGCCCTTGGTACAATATACGTAGGTTTGCTAGGACTCGTCGGAATAATACTTGTGCTAATATCAGCGAAAGGCTTGACGGACCACTACGGCGAAGGAGGCATATTCAACAACGGGCTTTATGGTATAGTCATGGGAATAATAGGCGTCATATCTCTTGTAGGTATTGTGGCGTTTGGTGTTCTTTCAGCAATTGCTGACCTAGGTATAGACACTAGTGATTGGGCCAACATGGGTCTGGAACTTCAACAACGCATAATGGAAGGAGACATAAGCTTTATTTTGGAATTACTTGGCGCTTTAATCTTGGCTTGGATAGTGTTTTCAATCTGCATCATAATCGCAACAATCTTCGCAAGAAAATCATTGAATCTTATGTCAGCAAAAACTGGAACAGGCATGTTCGGCACCGCAGGAATACTAATGCTCATAGGCGGCATCTTGGCAGTAGTAGCTATCGGTTACCTACTAATCTGGGTCGCCTGGATACTAGTCGCTGTCGCCTTCTTTTCGATCAAGACGCAACCAACGCAGCCACAAGAAACGCCAAAGCAACCCACCTAATACATCGCCCCGATTTTCCCTTTTTCTCGTCAGAATTGTGCTCTCAACCCAGACGGATTAAATATTGAACACTTCTAGAAAGGACTAGCAGATTCTTGGAACAGGGTCTCCTATCGGTCTTGCGATTATTCTTTTTCCGCCAACAACTGTCTGCATTGCTACACCAGAGAAATCTGCAGTGGTCTCACCTATGATTTCCGCGTCTTGACCCTCTTCAGTAGTTCTCAGAAGCTTCACAAGTTCCTGAGCTTTATCTCTAACTACGCCGATGATTATTTTCCCTTCGTTTCCAACCTCAAACGGGTCCAAGCCCAGCATTTCGCACGCCGCTCGCACATCTTCTCTAATCGGTATTCTGTCCTCACTGATCAGTATGCCAATTCTTGACTTTTCGCTAAACTCGTTCAAAGCATCAGCCAATCCTCCCCTAGTTGGATCTTTCATAGCTACTATACCGCCAACTTCGGCCAACAAACGTTGAATCCAACGGTTCAAAGGTTTAACATCGGACTTGATGCCACTGCCGAAACTTAGGCCTTCTTGAGCCGACAAAACAGCCAAGCCATGATCGCCAATAGTTCCGGACAATATTATCTTGTCGTCCGCCCTTAAATTCGAATCCAAAACCCATCGTGATTCAAAATCACTTCTAAAGCGTTTAACAATTTCGAGGTTTTTCTCCAAGACTGATGTTCTTCTACCAATTCCTGAGGTGTTTATTATGCAGCCACCTAGGCTTCCTTTTTCAACAACCTTCGTGTCACCAGTAACTATGCTCACGCCAGCTTCAACGCATGTCCGTTGCATACTAGCCAAGATTTTTTCGAAATCTGCTAAGCCCAGACCTTCTTCCAAAACGAAGCCGCATGTTAAAACTTGTGGTTCGGCACCCAGAACTGCAATATCATTAACTGTGCCAGAAACAGCTAAACGTCCAATGTCGCCGCCTGGAAAAAAGATTGGTTTAACAGCGTGTGAATCACTTTTCAAAACGATGTCGTCGACGACAGCAGCGTCATCCAAAGCCTCGAGCGGAACCTCTGCGAGACCTGCACCGCCCTCAAAATATTTCAAAATGTAATTTTTCACCAAATCGTGCATGACTGTACCGCCAGCACCATGTAACATTGTAATGCGATCATCCTTTGCCGTCAATTTTTCACACCTATTTCTTAGTTTGGAATACTAGATTTACGGTTTAACATAAATGCATCGTAATAACAGCATGCAGTCATCCAACAATCTTTTATCATTCAATACATTTTTCTAGAAAACTATGAAAGAAGCCTTTGGGTATCTTCTGATCGCCACCGCATCCATCATTTGGGGAACAATGGGAATCCTTGGAAAACTTGCTTTCGGTTACGGCATCAGTCCTACGATATTAATTGCCTTAAGACTCCTCATATCTTCCATGACAATACTCATACTCATAGCCATGTTCAAAAGAGCACTATTCAAAATCCAGAAGAGCGATGCGCTCAAGCTTTTGATTCTTGGCATCTTCGCCACGGCTCTTCAAAGAATAACCTATTTTTATGCAGTTGACCTAACGACTGCCACCATGGCAGCGGTACTCTTCTACACGTATCCAATTTTCGTGACAGTCTATGCAACGTTATTTTTAAAGGAGAAAATCACCTCGTCAATCATATTAGCCATAATTCTAACACTTTCAGGCGCTGGACTAGTCGTAAAAGCCTACGAACCCTCACGGTTGAACGCTAATCTCTTCGGAATAATCTTTGGTATACTATCGAGCATTTTCTTTGTCCTTTATTTCTTCATCATCAAAGGCATGAGAAACCGCTACACAAACTGGACTCTAATCCTTTATGGCGACACAATAGGCGCTGTAGCTTTGACTCCAATAATCTTTTCTTCGCTTTACGAAATTGGCAGTTATCCACAGCAACTTTGGCTTCTAATATTTTCAATAGCGTGGTTTCCATCTTTATTGGCATACTTCCTCTACTCTTATGCGCTTAAGCACGTTGAATCCTCAAGAGGAAGCATACTCTCAGTTCTCGAACCTGTGTCAGCGGCGATTTTCTCAGCAACCATCCTCCAAGAAAATTTTGAACCATTACAGATCATAGGAGTGACACTAGCATTGACAGGAGTAATCTTACTTTTTTATAAACCGAAATCGCAGAATAGAACGGCGCAGATGCCATAAATTGGTCTTAGAATCATTTAAGGTAAAGGAAAACCATATAAATCGCCATAACGCTGTTGATTTGCACAGTTGGAGAGAATACAGAGTGCCAAAATGGGGATACTCTATAACAGAAGAGGAATTAGACCCAGAGAAAACCGCAAAAGCAAGCGGACGAGAGGTTAGGGTATCCCATAAATCATCCCGAGAAGTATGTAAAACGATTAAGGGAATGATGCTTCCCCACGCAAAGCAATACCTGCGAGATGTCATAGCTAAAAAGAAGCCAGTTCCATTCAGAAGATTCACAAAAAAACTGGGACATCGTCACGGACTCGAAAGAGCCTACGCAGGCAGATACCCAATAAAAGCAGCAAAACATATCCTAAAAACACTTGAAGGGGCAGAGACAAACGCCGAAAACAAAGGCTTAGACAGCGACAGACTCCGCATCATACACGCATCTGCGTATCCCGGAATGAAAATCAAACGATTCATGCAAAGAGCACATGGAAGAGCCACACCGAAATTCCAAACTTTGTCCCACATTGAAATAGTACTAGAGGAGCGATCAGAAACCGGAGAAAAAGCATAATGGCTGCTGTGAAACATTTTATAACAGAATCTATAAAGAAAACGGAAATTGACGAATTTTTAGAGAGAAAACTTGAAAGAGCTGGATATGGCGGGGTGACCATATCAAAAACACCCTTGGGAACGCATATAGTGATTTATGCGATGCGCCCAGGCTTGGTCATAGGACGTGGTGGAGGCACCATAAGAGAACTTGCAAGTCTTTTAGAAGAAAAATTCAAAGTTCCAAACCCCCAAATTTCTGTTTCCGAAATTGAAATTCCCGAGTTAAACGCTTATGTTGTTGCCTCACGTATCGCCTCAGCCTTACAAAGAGGCGTGCATTATAGACGCGCTGGATTTTGGGCTCTAAATCAAGTTATGGAAGCCGGAGCCTTAGGCGCGGAAATAATCATAAGCGGTAAATTAAGAACCGAAAGGGCAAGATATGAGAAATTCAAAGCCGGATACTTTCCGAAATGCGGAGACCCTCCACTAAAGTACATGCGAAAAGCTGAGTTTCATGTCCAATTGAAACCAGGCATATTCGGTGTAAGAGTTAAGATAATGCCTCCAGACGCAAGATTTCCAGACAAGATTCAAATAGCAGAGGAACCTCCGCCGGAAGAAGAAATCGTGAAGGAAACAGAAGAAACGCTGGAACCGGTACCTGAAGAAACAAACAATGAAGAGGAGGCAACCGAATAAATGCCGATACTGCGACTGAAAGAAATACGCGATATGTCATCTGAAAGTCGAATGAAAAAACTCAATGAACTCAAAACAGAACTGCTTAGACTGAAAACCATGATTAAAGCAGGCGGCACAGTTGAAAATCCAGCTAGAATAAAAGAGCTACGTAAAACCATTGCCAGAATATTGACAATAGAGAACGAGCAAAGACTCGAACCAGAAAAAGCGAAGCCTAAGGGGAAGAGAAAGAGATGAAAGTAACGCCCGATGTGATCCGCTCCGAATTTATTGGAAATGAGGTCAAAGTTGCCAAAAGTAGGCATCCGAATTATGTCGGAATATGCGGAAAAATAATAGATGAGACCCGCAACACCTTTACAGTATCGCACGAAGGAAAAAGAAAAATCGTTGTAAAAAACTCGGCTGTCTTTCATTTCAGGTTTTCAGACGGAACAACTGTCGAAATCAAAGGCGAACTTCTGGTGGGAAGACCAGAAGACCGCCTCAAAAGGCATATTAGGAGATTATGGTAATGTCGTTGACTTTCAAAAAGCCCAAAAAAACCTGCAACGACAGAAATTGTCCGTTTCACGGAGAGCTCCCAGTAAGAGGTCGTGTACTAGAAGGGCTCGTTGTAAGCGCAAAAATGGATAAGACGGTCACAGTGAAGCGTGACTACCTTTACTACGTTCCGAAATTTATGAGATACGAAAGGAGACATAGTCGCATTCTATCCCATAACCCGCCGTGCATAGATGCCAAAGAAAGAGACAGGGTAATAATAGCTGAATGCCGCCCAATAAGCAAGACCGTATCATTTACTGTTGTTGAGAAACTGGAGGAACAGTGAAAATGGCGGCAAAAGGAAAACATAGGGCATTAATTGCAAAAGGAATGCTTGGACATGGACCAAAAATATCCAGGGGACTCCCAGCTGGCTCAATGCTAAGATGCACTGACAACAGCGGAGCCAGAGAACTGCGATTAGTTCAAGTTATGGGTTACAAGGGAAGACTGCGACGCTACCCATCCGCCGCTGTGGGAGATAGGATAACAGTTTCTGTAAGGCGTGGTGCACCTGACATGAGGAAGAAACTCTTCCAAGCCGTGATTGTGAGACAGAGAAAACCGTACAGAAGAGCAGAAGGAGTATGGGTTCAATTCGAAGATAATGCGGCAGTGGTAATAACTCCAGATGGGGAAATGAAAGGCTCAGAAATCCGCGGACCAGTAGCAAAAGAAGCCGCAGAAAGATGGCCTAGAATAGCAAGTGCCGCCAGCATAATAGTATAGAGGAGAAAAGAAAATGCAAGCAACAAAGCCAGTAACAAAACCGAAAAAACAAAGAAAAATGCTTCACCAGGCACCAGATCACATACGTTACAAATTTTTCGGTTCGCCTCTTTCGCCACAGCTGAAAGCCTCACACAAGGTGAAATCCCTCTCGGTCAGAAGCGGCGACACGGTGCGCATAATGCGAGGAGACCACAAAGGATTTGAAGGAAAAATAAATCGCGTAGACAGGAAAAAATACAGAATTTATGTTGAAGGTTTAACACGGGAAAAAGTTGATGGAACCACTATATTTGTTCCCGTTCATCCATCTAAAGTGATGATTACAAGCATAAACCTTGATGATAAATGGCGAAAGAAAATATTGGAAAGGAGAAAAGAAGCTCACAAGAAAGTAGAAGAAGCAATGGAGATAGAAATTAGAGAGAGACCCCCAAAAGAGGTTGCAGAAGTAAAAGAAATTGTCGAAGAGAAGCCGAAAGCCAAGAAAACAAGGAAAAGAAAGAAAAAAACAATCAAAAGAGTAGCTGCAGTAAAAAAGGAAAGGGCGGCCGAGAAGGCCAAAAAAGGAGAAAAACCGAAGAAAAAGAAAACAAGAGCTAAACGCAAAAGTACTATGAAAACTGTAGGAGGAAAATGAATTTGGGCAAGAAAGGAGGATCTAGAGGTTTAAAGAGTAAACCTGCTCCGAGATTCTGGCCAATTCACAGAAAAGAAACTGTCTGGGTTGTAAAACCATCTCCTGGACCTCACCCAATAGAAAGCTGCCTACCTCTGGCTCTGGTTCTTCGCAACGTTCTTGGATTCGCCAAGACAAGGAAAGAAGCAAAAAAAATAGTCGCGCAAGGGAAAGTGTATGTAGATGGAAAAGTTAGGCGGAAAGATGACTTTCCAGTAGGTTTAATGGACGTTATTTCCATTCCAAACGCCGAAAAATTCTTCAGAGTATTGCCATCTGAGAAGGGTCTAATCTTAAACCCAATTGACAAGGAAGAGACAACGTTCAAGCTTTGTAGAATAGAAGACAAAAGGGTTGTTAGGAATGGGCACGTACAGCTTAGTCTTCATGATGGTTCAAACTTACTATTGAAAATTGCTGATCCAAAAAACCCGCAAGAGGACATTTACAAGACTCTTGACACTTTGAAAATAAGTCTGCCCGAGAGGCAAATCCTTGAACATGTAAAAATGAAAGAAAACGATTTTGCGATGATAACAGGCGGAAAAAACATCGGGAAACATGGCAAAATAGTTGGAATTGAAAAGGCAGAAGGAAAGAAGCAAAGGAGCGCCCTTGTAACAATTGAGAGCGAAAATGGCACTCGCTATCAAACAATTCTGAACTTTATCTTTGCAGTAGGCGAGACAAAACCACTCTTTTCCATAACGGAGGCAGCCAACGTTGTCTGAAGACGAAATCCGCAAGGCATGGAAAGAACAGCCGATGCTTAAACCGAAAATTGACAAAGTTGTGGTCAATATTAGCGTTGGAAAATCCGGAGAACCACTAGAAAGGGCCACAACGGTCTTGAAAGAATTGGCCGGTCAAACACCATGTAAAAGAAAAGCCAAGAAAACCATAAGAGATTTTGGAATAAGAAAAGGCGAGCCGATAGCGTGCATCGTAACGCTCAGGAAACAAAAAGCAATAGATTTCTTAAAGAAAGTTTTACCAGTAGTGGACAACAAGCTTTCTAGACAATGCTTTGACGAATATGGTAACTTCTCTTTTGGTATAAAGGAACACATCGAACTTCCTGGTGTAAAATACGATCCAGAAGTAGGCATATTCGGCATGGATGTCTGCGTCTCGGTCAGTCGTCCTGGATACCGCATTAGGAGCCGTCGAAGAGAAAAGGCGATGTTAGGTTCAAAACACATTTTGAAGCCAGACGAATCCATCACGCTTGCTAAAGATTTTTTGGGAATTGAAGTCACATAGAATTGGTGAATATGTATGGGCAAGCAGAGACCTAAAAAAGAAAGAAAGTTTGGTAAGGTGACAAGACCATGCAGCAGATGTGGGTCTTACGGACCTGTTATCCGACGTTACGATTTATATTTGTGTCGTCATTGTTTTAGGGAAGTAGCAAGAAAACTTGGGTTCAAAAAATATGAGTAACGAGGTAAATCATGATGGACACTTTGGCAAATGGTTTGACAACAATCATAAACAATGAGATGCGCAACAAACGTGAATGCATAATCAACCCAGCGTCTAAGCTCTTAGGTAGGGTTTTACGGATTATACAGTTGAACGGCTACATTGGAGAGTTCGAATTTATTGACGATGGGCGTTCTGGAAAATTCAAAGTTCAACTCTTAGGGAGAGTTAACAAATGCGGAGCCATAAGACCGCGCTTTTCCGTCAGCATAGACGAGATAGAAGAATGGGAGAAAAACTTCCTTCCATCAAGAGATGTGGGCATACTAGTCGTTTCGACCTCAAAAGGAGTAGTATCCCACAAAGAAGCAAAAGAAAAAAGCATCGGAGGCAGACTATTAGCATTCGTTTATTAGAAAAAGGTGCCCCCAAATGCGAGCTGTAGAAATATCAAAAACAATTCAAATCCCAGACGACGTAGAAGTGACCATAGAGGGGAGAAAAGTCACAGCCAAAGGCACCAAAGGAACACTAACCAAAGATTTTTCCTTTGCTCCTGTGTCAATTGAACTCCGCGAGAAAGTCATTCGTATCTGGGCTGAATGGCCACGAAAAAAAGAAGCCTCTCTAGTGGGCACCATTTATTCACATATCCAAAACATGATTACAGGAGTCAGAAAAGGATTTACATACAAACTCAAAATAGTCTTCTCTCACTTTCCAGTTTCAATCAAGGTTAAGGATAAAACTATTCTGATTGAAAACTTCACTGGAGAGCGAAACCCGAGAAAGGCCAAGATTATGGGTGATTCTCAAGTCAAGGTTCAGAGCGAAGACATAATTATTCAAGGCATAAATCTGGAGGACGTAAGCCAGACAGCAGCAAACATTGAACAAGCAACAAGAGTGAAGAGGAAAGATCCCCGCGTCTTCCTAGATGGCATATACGTGCACGAACGTAGCGAGGGAATGGGATAATGGCGAAACAAGAAATCCCACCAACAAGAAATTCACTAGAACTGAGGAAGCGTTTGAAAAAGAAGAAGCCCAATTTTGCAAGACAAGAAAGTTGGCGATATAAGCGCTTGAAGAAAAATTGGCGAAGACCAAAAGGTTTAGACAACAAAGTGCGAAGAAAAATTAAGGGATGGCCACCATCAGTTAGCACTGGATACCGGGGACCAAAAATTACGAGAGGAATGCATCCATCTGGATTCCAAGAAGTTTTAACACACAATGCAGAAAAGCTTGAAGAAATTGACCGGAAAACTCACGCCATACGAATTGCACGTACAGTTGGCAAAAGAAAAAGAGTGAAAATCCTCGTTGAAGCAAGAAAGCGGAAAATAAGAGTTTTAAATCTAAAAGAGGCTAAAGAAAAGGCTGAAGAAGAAAAAGAATTGCTAGAAGAACGGGAAGACGAAGAAAAACCTGAGAAAGAACAAATAACAGAAAAGAAGAAGACGAAGCGACCTCGGAGAAAAGCTAGAAAACCTAAAGGAAGTGCTGAAACTCGATGACAGATCTTAAGAGTCAAAGACGCCTAGCAGCGCAAATACTGAAGGTAGGACAAAACCGAGTTTGGATAGATCCCGAGAAGACAGAGGATACAGAAACAGCAATAACTCGAGAGGAAATTAGGAAATTAATCCATGAAGGAGTCATTAAATCGCTGCCAGAAAAAGGCGTAAGCCGCGCTAGGGCGCGCCTCATACGTGAAAAGAAAAAGAAAGGAAGACGAAGCGGGCCAGGCAGCAGAAGCGGATCAGCACATGCAAGAGTTTCCAAGAAAGAGGCTTGGATGATTAGGATTCGAGCTTTAAGAAAGAGACTGCGCGAACTGAAAACTAGCAGAATTATCGCAGAAAGTACGTACCGAAAAATGTACAAGATGGCAAGCAGTGGACGATTTTCATCAGTCTCCGATATGGAGCGCTATCTAAAGACTCGAGAACTTTGGAGGAAACGCTAGTGCCCAAAAACTCCCTCAAATACGTTCCTTTTCGGCGAAGGAGAGAGGGAAAAACAGATTATAGAAAAAGAAAGGGACTTGTGCTTTCTGGAAAACCACGGCTGGTAGTACGTGGCACTCTTAATAACATTACTGCTCAGATAATAGTAGCTAAGCCAAAAGGAGATGAAGTTATAGTCTCATCCCACAGCAGAGAATTAGCAAGAAAGTACGGATGGAAGGCTCCAAGAGGAAATCTTCCAGCGGCTTATTTAACAGGGTTAGTTTGTGGATTAAAAGCCAAAGCCAGCGACATAGGCGAAGCAATTCTGGATATAGGATTACACTCTCCTTCGAAAGGTGCAAGAGTATTCGCTGCGTTAAAGGGGATCTTGGACGCTGGTGTAGATGTACCATGCAACGAGGAAAAGCTACCTGATGAAAAGAAGGTAGAAGGCGAACATATCGCAAAGTATGCAGAGAATTTAGCCACTAATCCAGAAGAGTACCAGTCCAAATTTTCCAGATATTTGGAACAAAAAATCTCTCCAGATAGTCTTCCAAAACATTTTGCAGAAGTCAAAGCGGACATCATCGCCGCATTTAAGAATGGAGGTAAGAAAACTTGAAATCCAGAAGAAGAGCGTCGGAAAGCTTGGACCAGTGGGTTCCGAAGACCCGCCTCGGAAAAATGATTCAAGAGGGACGAGTAACATCCATCGAAGAAGTTTTCATGGAAGGCTTGCAGATACGTGAGCACCAAATTGTTGATGTATTACTTCCAGAATTACAAGAAGAGGTCATAAACATAAACTTGGTTCAAAAGCAGACAGATGCCGGGGAAAAATCAAGTTTCAAGGCAATTGTTGCCGTTGGAAACAGAGACGGCTATATAGGTTTAGGTTCAGGAAAGGCAAGACAAGTGCGAACAGCCATACAGAAAGCCGCAGCAGACGCCCGCCTAAATATTGTCCCAGTAAGACGCGGATGCGGAAGCTGGGAATGTGGTTGCGGAAGATCCCACTCCATACCGTTTCAAGTTGAGGGGAAATGTGGTAGTGTAAGGGTAAATATTATTCCTGGACCAAGGGGTTTAGGTCTTGTCGCGAGTGAAGTTGCGAAAGTAGTTTTGAATCTTGCCGGCATAAGAGACTGCTGGACAAGAAGTTACGGTTCCACAAGAACAATTCCTTCCTTTGCCTACGCAGTTTTTGATGCGTTAAAGAAAACCTACAGCTTAATAACGTCAGTGGATTGGGTGAAATAGTTGGGAGAGGAAGCGAAGGAACGCAAATGCATTGCAGTTGTGAGAATTCGAGGAACAATTAGCGCCTCAAGGCATGTTAGGGAGACCCTAAAAATGCTTAATTTAACAAGAAATAATCATGCGGTGTTACTCGATGATCGTCCGTCATTTCTGGGGATGCTGAAAACAGCACAGAATTTCATCGCGTGGGGCGAAACGTCAAAAGAAATTGTGAATATGATGATAAGGGAAAGAGGAAGAGCTACCGGTAACAAGAAACTAGCCGATGAGTACTTTCAAAAAATCGGCTATGAAACATTAGAAGGGCTCGCAGAAGCAGTTTTCAATTGTCAAATTGAATATTGGAAGTTGCCGCACACACAAACAGTTTTCAAACTGCACCCACCATCCAAAGGCTTTAAAGGGAAAATAAAGAAGGGCTACGGCATGGGTGGCGAACTGGGATACCGAGGGGAAAAAATCAACGAATTGATAAAGCGAATGCTCTGACATTCTATTTTTGACATGTTTATTTGCGATAGATTTTATAGTTACTTTTGAAATGCCATTGGTATCTGGGGGAGAAGGCAAATTTGAGCGCGAAGTGGCGAAGAACCAAAAGACATTCGGAACGATTCGACGTCTTCAAGGCCTTAAACAAGGCTAAGGACAAGAATACAGCTAAGTTTCGAACCAAAACTTCCAAGATTAAGAGACAATCACATCCCTACAAGTATAGGACTTCAAGGATTTATGGAGAAAGAAGACTGAGAGAGCCTGAGCCTTTGATTGATGTCTTCGAGGAAAAAAATGAAATAATAGTCATTACCGAGTTTGCAGGCTTTAAGAGGGAGAATCTGAGAATTCGCTTGAAAGATCAACGTTTGACCTTATCCGCTGAAACTCTAAACCGTAAATACCACAAAAGTTTAAATCTCCCAAAAAGAGTGATTCCAAGCAAAATTTGCACAGCGTACAAGAATGGCGTACTTGAAATTCGATTGAAAAAGGCTATTGAAGAAAGAGCTATAGACAAAGTAGCTGGTTAGAAATGCCACATAAACTCAGAAAAATCAGAAAAAAGCGCGGTTCAAGAACGCACGGCTACGGTAGAGTAGGTCAACATAGAAAAACAGGTTCTAAAGGAATGCGAAAGGCTGGGCGACATAAACATGGATGGTCATATGTTACAACTTATGAGCCAGACTATTTTGGCAGAAAAGGGTTCACTTCACCCAAAAGCCTAAAACAAAAAGTAAAAATTATGAACGTTGGAAAACTCGACGAAATAGCCCAAAGATATTCTGTGGAAAAAGAAAAGGGGAAATTTCTTATAGATCTAGAAAGTTTAGGCTATACAAAACTTCTCGGAACAGGCAGAATAGCCAAACCATTAGTTGTGAAAGTGCCATACTGTTCAAAGTCCGCAGCTGAAAAGATAAAGAAGAGTGGCGGACAAATCTTAATGGAAACGCAAGAACAGGGAGAGTAGTTGTTAATTCATGGCTGGCAGACTCTTAAGCTTATTCGGGCCCATTGCAAGGATTATCCCGGAAATCAAAGCTCCGGAACGCAGGATAAGATTTACTGAGAAACTCTTCTGGACCGTACTTGTGTTGATAATCTACCTAGTAATGTCTGAGGTCCCACTCTACGGCATTTCTAAAGAGCCGTTAGGGGAACTTGCTGCACTTCGAATAATTTTTGCTTCCAACCGTGGCAGCCTCATGGAACTTGGAATAGGTCCAATTGTCACTGCGGGATTAATCCTACAGCTTTTAGTCGGTTCAGCTATGATAGACTGCGACATGTCGCGCCCAGAGGATAGAAGCTTATTCACGACAGCCAGCAAGGTATTCTCAATAGTTCTTACTGGAGTCCAAGCCTCAGCTTATATAATTGGCGGAATGTACGGCAGCTTAATGGGTACGACAGGCATAGTCATTTTCCTACAGCTTTTATCAGCTGGAATAATTGTTATGTTGTTAGATGAGCTTCTCCAAAAAGGCTGGGGCTTTGGTAGCGGAATAAGCCTATTCATTATGGCTGGCGTTGCGCAACATATTTTCTGGCAGAGCTTTGCAACGATACCTGCTGTGGGCGAATTCAGAAGCTACGGTTTCTTTGTTGCTCTGGTCGAAGTATTGTCAAGTGGTCAGCCAGCATCATTGCTTTGGCTGAGAGAAAACCCTCAAAACCCATCAATGCTCGGCTTCATAGCTACGATTGCCGCATTTTTGATCATAATTTACATGGAAGGTGTGCGAGTTGAGTTGCCGCTATCCTACGCTGGCTATCGAGGCTTCCGCAGCCGGTATCCAATAAAGCTCTTATACGTATCTAACTTGCCAGTGATTTTTGCATCAGCTCTTTTTGCCAACGTGTATTTCTTCTCTCAACTTTTCTGGAGCCTGAACGGTCAACCTCCTCCTGGACGTAATTTCTGGCTTGACCTTCTTGGGCAATATCAATGGATTGGAGAGGGCGACGCTAGACACCTTGAAACTGTAGGGGGCCTTGTGCATTTTGTAACGGCACCCCGCAATTTTGTAGAAGTGACAACACAACCAATTAGGGCTTTTGGATATCTGGGAATCCTAATTGCCTTTTGCGTCATCTTTTCGCTCACATGGCTTGAAGTTGGCGGTCTAGGCCCATCAACAGTGGCCAAACAACTCGTTGGCGCCGGTATGCAGATCCCTGGATATAGACGTTCGGAAAGGGCTGTTGAATCCATTCTTAAGAGGTATATCCCTGCAGTCACGATCTTGGGTGGAATTGTCGTAGGGTTGATTGCAGGCGTTTCAGATTTCTTCGGGGTATTCGGTTCAGGGATGGGTATTTTACTTTCCGTGGGAATAATTTACCAATATTATCAAATACTAATGCGGGAAAGAGCCAGTGAAATGTATCCAGCATTTAGACGCATATTTGGAGAGTAAACCCTTAAGTAAAAATAGTTATTAATAAGAACAAAACAGAAAGAAACTGAAAAATCGAAATTGGCAAGGGAAAAAAGAATGGACTTCCTCGCATGGCTCTTGAACCCAGAACCACCCATCGCAACTATTATAATAATGTTCTTTTGTATGGGTATTTCGTTCTTAAACTCATCAATCAATCGTCTCTTAACAAGCAAATTGGTTGGCTGGGAACAATATAAAACCATGCAGAAAGAGATTAGTGAATATCGAAAGCTAACATCTCAAGCAATACGATCGAAGGATAAGAAACTCCAGGAGAAACTGAAAAAGAAGGAACCGCAAATCCTCAATATGCAGAAAAAAATGGCTAAACCCCAACTAGCCCTTTTTGGGATCAACTTCAGTTACCTTTTCATCTGGTGGTTCATACTCTTGCCAATATATGGAATAAACATCGTGGCATACATCCCCGGTATCGGAGGAATACCTGTAATTTGGTGGTATTTCATCTGTTCCTTTCTTTTCGGAACACTTGCATCCCGCTTACTGGGTATAATGCCCATAGAATAGGAAGCGAAACCATGCCTAGACCCCATTTACGTACAAGAAGCAAAAAACGATTGAAAGTGACATTGCCTAGTGGCAGAAGTCAAATACACTACGAAAAGGAAATTGTACCTACACCTTCGTGCTCTATGTGCGGACAACAATTGTCTGGAATGCAACACCTGACTCCCGTAGAAATACGCAAATTAAACCGCAGTAAAAGAAGAATTGGAAGACCATACGGTGGACAGCTATGCGGCAAATGCTTAAAAAATGCTTTGAAACAAGCCGCAAGAGCCAAATAAGACTATTTTTGAGGCAAATTGATGGATGCAGACGAGAAAACAACGAAGAGAACCAAAGCGCCAGTAGTCATCTGCATAAGTGGAATGGCTGGAAGCGGAAAAAGCACACTGGCAAAAAGACTTGCCGAAAAGTATGGACTGAAATACTATTCAGGCGGAGACGCACTGAAAGCTTTAGCAATAGAAGAAGGCTACAAGCCCCTCCGACATGGATGGTGGGAAAGCAAAGAAGGAAAGCGCTTTCTAGTGAAAAGAACAGAAAATATGAAGTATGACAAAGCGGTTGACAAAAAACTCTTGAAGACAGCAGCACAAGGAAACGTGGTCTTAGACAGTTGGACAATGCCATGGCTTCTGAGAAAAGGCTTCAAAATATGGCTAGAAGCTTCCCTAGAAAAACGAGCGAAAAGAATAGCCAAAAGAGACGGAATAAGCCTAGAAAACGCTTTTGAAGCGTTAAGAAGCAAGGAAAAGCAAACAAGGACTATTTACAAGAAATTATATGGCTTTGACCTAGGCAAAGATTTTACCCCCTTTCATTTGATCCTAGACACGAATAATCTCAAAGCTGACGAAGTGTTTCAGACTCTATGCGCAGTGATAGAAAACGTCGCATTCAACTTCGAAAATTAATCAAAACCCTTAATCAATGACAATTCTTTAAACCCGTTCTAGAGCTATTTCTGCACCGACAACATTCAAACCTAGAAGCTGCAGTGTCTTCAGTATGATTTCAGGACTGGGCTTGTCAAGTTTGCAGGCTTAGTTTTGTCTCTCCTTAGAAAAAGCTTCGCGCTTTTCCACTGCTCTTGCGCTATTTTGATGTTGCCGAATACGCTCCCATGAATGGAGTAGAAAATGTAGCAAAGGTATGTGCACTGAGTGCAATCACTGTAGATCTTGCGTAGTGAATTAAACTTCTTGCTGTGCCAAGCATGACGCAGATCAAAGATTGACGCTACCGAGCTATGGAGATGGCACCCAGCAACTCTGCCTAGATGATCTACCATGAAGAAGTTTTGGAGCGCCCGGCATTTCCACGTTCTTGCATCTCTTAGGTAAAGATCTTTGATGGCTTTCAGTATTCTTGTTGTCATGAAAATATTCCCGTTTTTTCTTCTCATCTCAATGAGAAAGTCACAGAGTTTAACCATTGCCTCTCGGTCAGTTATTATGAATTCGTCATTTTCTTTTCCGATTCTGAAAATTTGACCAAGGTCCTCAGAAGAATCATAGGAATATAAGCAATACCAAAGTGGAATACCCTTTTGCAAGAAGAATCTGGTGAAATCGGCAATCTCGTATAGGTTGAGTTGAGAAATTGTTGGCGAGACGGTTACGGAAATTCCTTCGTCATGCAACTTTTCAACCGCTTGCATGGCTTTTTTCCAGGCGCCTTTAACGCCTTTGATATGGTCATTTCTTGCCGGATCTAGACTGTCTATAGAGATTGCAACAAAATCCGCATTTCGTAAAGCATCGATTTTCTCCACGGCCATACTGCCATTGTCGTAAATAGTAGTAATGAATGAACGGGAAGCGTATTCGATAATCTCGTCAATATCATCTCTTAGGAGTGGATTTCCCCCAGATAGGACTACTTCAATCGCGCCTAATTCCCTAAGGACGTCTAAACCTCTCTTGATTTCCCATGATGATAATTCCCTTCCGTCTTGTTCCTGCCAAACATCGCATCCTTTACAATTGTAATTGCATCTTCTTGTAAGCATCCACTGCACATGATAGGGCCTATTGGGAGTCAAAGAGCGAATTGCGATGCTAGCAGCTTTCTCCAAGGTCATGACCAAACAGTGCGCCACTCCATCTATACTTGATTTTGTTATACTGTCCTAACGTACTTTATTAATTCTGCTAAGATAAAAAAACACTAATATAAAAATAGAGCCTGAAATAGATAATTACCAAGATACAGGAAGCACTTAGAGTATTTGAGCTGGCGAACTTGTTGCAATTCGAAGAAGAATACTTCAAACGTTTCAGATATTCACAGAGAGAACATCTTATTAGGCGATATGTTTTGGAAGTCCTCAAATGGGGATCTGAGGTTTCTAATTCTAAACTTCTTGATGGTCATGGTAAGACCGCGTTGGATGTTGGATGCGCTTATGGATATGCCGTGGACGTTTTGAAATCACTTGGATACGATGCTTGCGGTATCGATGTATCCAAGCATGGTGCTAGGCACGCAAAAAAAACCTACTCACCCAGTTTTGTAGTTTGCGATGTGCAAAGAAATCTTCCATTTTTGAATGGAATTTTTGATCTAGTTACATGTTTTCAAGTTCTTGAGCACCTTCCGCATCCTTTACGAGCAATCAAAAACGCGTTTAGTTCCTGCAGAAATGTAATGATTTGCACAACTCCAAACAAAGCAGTTGAAAAACCGGTAAAAAAGCTTGTAAAAGATTTCGATAAGACACACATTAACCTTAGAGCCCCGGAGGAATGGAGGAAATACTTAAAAAATTTTGAACACTCCATCGTGAAAGTTGAACCTTTTTTTGACGCAAGTTTAAGGGTTGCCGATAGGCTGTTATTTTTTAAGTCGTTCAGATTACCATATTTCGGCTTGGACACCAGAATCCTAATTAAAAGATAGTGGAAGATTAAACTATATGGAAGCAATAGATGTCGTGATGCTCACAAAAAACAGTGAACATCTACTGACTGAATGCCTCCAGTCAATTTATGAGAACGTTCCAGTTAAACGCTTAATCGTCGTTGATGGCTTTTCGACAGACGGCACGCTAGAAATTATGGACAAATTTAACAGAAAATACGGGAGCGTTAAGATCATAACTGAAAAAGGTTCAAGAGCAAAAGCAAGAGAGAAAGGCATACAAGAGGTTGAAACACAATGGTTCATGTTTGCGGACAGCGACGTAATCCTTTGTAAGAATTGGTTCCGTAAGGCCGTAAAACATATAAATAATAGTGTTGGCGCGATATGGGGATTAAACATTGATGTTATCCCAAACGTCAAAAACAAGTTTTTTCTAAAATCCTTAGCACTCGTCGCCAGGGAATGCTTCAATCTCCGCGGTGGCATGCATGATACCCTTCTCCGACTTGAGCTCGTTGAAGACATCGAAATTCCAGAACAACTGCACGCCTACGAAGATGCCTACATAGTGAATTGGATTAAAAAGAAGGGCTACAATGTAATAATAGGCGATGAAATCTACTGTCTCCATTATAGACCATCTGAGGACTGGAACTGGAAGGAAAGTCTTTCATTGGCTGCCTTAGAAATAAAATGTGGCCTAATTTATTCTCACACTTTCAGATATGTTTTCTACTATCCATTTTTTGCATTCTACTGGCTCCTACAAGTGTTAGGCAAAAACTTTGGAAGAAGCCCATTATCTCGTTAGTGCAAGCCAAAGATGATCACATGAAGGTCTTGGTAGGGTCTGAATTTCTCCGCTTTTCTTTAATAACATGCGGATTTGTGGGTTTTCTAAAAACTCACCAATAGGAGAAGCAGGGATACCTTCTTGTTTAAGATTGTCAACTATTTTTTCTGCAAATTTTGGTTTAGCAGAGACCAGTAGTGCTCCTGAGCTTATCAATTGTAATGGATCAATTTGAAAGAAGTCGCAGATTTTTGCGGTCTCTGGCTGAATCTGAATTTTGTCTTCAAAGATTTTTACGCCAATGTTTGATGCGTCTACCATTTCGTGTATTCCTCCAGCTATGCCTCCTTCTGTGGGGTCGTGCATGGCGTGGACTCCGCCTGTTCTGAAGGCGGTTATCGCGCCTTTGACAACGCTTATCTGATTGTAGAAGTTCTTTGCCTTCCGAATCATTGTATTATTAATCGCTGCCTTCAACTGTTTCTCTCTGTCTGAGGCCAAAATAGCTGTGCCTTCTATTCCAGCGCTTTTAGTCAAAATGAGCTTGTCTCCAGATTCGGCTCCTCCTGCCGTGACGTAGTTTCCTTTTTCTGCAACGCCCACGGCACAGCCAACAACTATTGGGCTAACCAGTTCGGGAGTCACTTCGCAATGCCCTCCAACAATTGCCATTCCTAATTCTTCAGCGGCTTTATTCATTTGAGCGGATATCGTTTCAACAGTTCTCCTATTTGCATTTTCAGGAAGTAAGATGCATGAGAATAGAAAGGCTGGCTCAACACCAAAAGTGGCAATGTCATTTGCATTAATATTAACGGCGAGCCAGCCGATTCGGTTTGCTGCACCGGTGATCGGATCCATAGAAATGATTAGAGATGTATTTCCTATGTCTATTACTGCGCCATCGAAGCCGGCTGACGGCCCTAGAACTACCTCTCTGCGTCTAACGCCTAGATTCTTGAAGACAACTTCTTTTAGTATATCAACTGGAATCTTTCCCGGAGGCAACCTCATCTTTTCGCCTCTGAAAAATAGTAGTATACATGTTTAGCTTTTAAGTTGTGGCAAAGCACGTCGAACAACTTTCACTATTGGGGTTGCCACTATTAGCCCTACACTCATTTGTCCAATATTTACTGGAACTTCAGCAAGTGCAAAGACTCCAAGAAATAACTGTTCGTAAAGGAAATAACCAGCAACCATAAGCAAACCCCCAAAAATTGTCGAAATGATCATCCATCCAAATTCTGGCTCAGAAATAAAGGCGATTATAGTCACCAGAACTGCGACGAATGCACCAAGCCCAAACCAGAATTCTGCCGGGACAAATATTGTTAAAGTTGGTGTTTCAGGAGAAATCACTCCAGAGTACACTTCAACAAAACCACTATAATAAAGGAAACCCATAAGACCCAACAAAATTCCAACGAGTACGCCCATTTCGGTTGTAAAGATCTTCCACTCAAGTTTGGTATGACTTTCGGCGAATGCTGTTCTCTTTTTGCCAAGAAAACCTACTATGCCTCCTTCCAAAGCTTTAATCACAAGTGTTGCGGGGGCGAAGTGATAGTAGCCCAGTAATACATCTGCGAACATAGAGCCAACCCCTCCAGCGACAGAACCGATTAATGGTCCGAGAAGCAGAGCTACAGTATAGACCATGGTCTCTCCAAGGTTGAAGAAGCCTCTAGTTTGCGGGACATAAATCGAAAACACCATTGTGGCCACACATACAAGGGAAATAGAAATAGCTGTGAGAGCTAGACGAGTAGATGTTGAAGTCGAAGTTTTTTGCGTCATACTAAACACGCAAGTTGTTTATAACCGCAATGATAACAGGTCGCATTTATTTTTTGCTAAAAAAATTCGCGCTTTTCTTTTAGTGGCAATCATAGCTATGTATAACAAAAAAATGACAATGGGAAATATTAAAATCGAACAATCCTTGCTGAAGGCAATTTTGATGTTGTAATGGGAAAACCTAAATGTAAGTATTATGCTGATAGATAGCAAGTTTGGAGTTGATCATCATGAGCGAAGAAAAAGTGAAGGAAGACCCGGTTAAGATGCATAAAGACGCGAATACACTCTATGAAGTTGGCAAATTCAACGATGCTGAGGAGGTTTTTCTTAAAGCTGCAGAACTTTATCGTAAAGCGCAAAACTATTTTGACTCCACAACAATGCTTTACAAGGCAGGCGAATGTGCATACACCCTCAAAGATTATAAAGTGTCTGTCGAACATTTTCTGGAATCTGCCGAGTTGTCGTTCCAAAAAGGATTTGACAGGTTTGGAGTAAGCGCACTAGAATACGCTAGAGACTGCTACACGGCTATGAAGAAGAAAGATAAAGTCAAGGAAACGGAGAAGAAGATAAAAGAAATAAAAGCGAAGCTGGAAAAGTCGTTCTAGAGAA
>JAOULW010000001.1 GCA_029881805.1 Candidatus Bathyarchaeota archaeon | reverse complement strand
CTAGTAACCTCTTTTTCCCGATATCCATTAAAACAACTTCTATATCTTAAATTAACAATTAGAAAAATGACGCACGTTTTCAAGGTTGACGGTATGCCAACATCCTTCAAAGCTTTGGCGAGTCTGTGCGAAGAATTGGAAGCGACAACCAAGCGGCTTACAATGATAAGCCTTACTGCAGACTTTCTGAAAAGCTTGGAAGCCCAAGAGGTTGAACCAGCTACATCAATGATCTTAGGGAGACAATTCCCGAAATGGAGTCAACAAACCCTTGAGGTTAGCTGGGCAACCTTAAGCGAAATCATAAAACGCATAACAGGCGTCCAGTGGAATGTTTTTATGGAAGCTTTCAGCAAAACTGGCGACATAGGTTCAGCCACGAAAACGATTTTTGAAAAAAGCAAAATTAAGAGGCAATCTACCCTTTTCAAAAAAACATTGACTCTAATGGAGGTTAGACGTGGCTTCGAGACCATGGCTGAAATAGTAGGATTCGGCTCAAGAGAGAAAAAAGAACGCCTAATAGAAACTCTTCTGAGTCAAGCGTCGCCAGTCGAAGCCAAATACTTGGTTAAAATTTTCATAGGCGAAATGCGAACGGGCTTTCATGAAGGATTAATGGAACAGGCGGTTTCCAAAGCTTCCGAGGTTCCACTTGAAGTGGTACAGAAAGCCAACATGATTGTAGGTGACATAGGCGAAGTTGCTACTATAGCCACAATGGAAGGGAAAGAAGTATTATCAAAAATTGGCTTTAAGATTTTTAGACCTGTTGGGCTTATGTTGGCTCAAATGGCAAACGGTGTCTCCGAAGCCTTGAAGGAGCATAGTGAAAAAACAGCTTTCGAATACAAATTTGATGGAGCAAGGGTTCAAATTCACAAACTTGATGGAGAAGTTAGAATCTTCAGTCGAAGACTAACAGACATAACTGAAAGTTTGCCAGAAATAATCGAAACAGCAAGAAAAAACATCAAGGCAAAAGAGGCAATATTGGAAGGCGAAGTTATAGCCGTTGACAATCGTGGCAATCCTATTCCTTTTCAGCACTTAATGCGAAGATTCAGAAGATTGCACGCAATAAAAGACGCGGCTGAAAAAATCCCCCTGAAACTTTACCTATTCGACATTTTGTACCTCAATGGAGAAAGCTTAATCTCAACTCCGTACTTGCAACGAAGACAAATCTTGGCAGAAAACGCTGCGGAAATACCGTTAGCGAAGCAAATGGTTACAGATAGACGAGAGGAAGCAGAGCAGTTTCTGAAAGAAGCCATGGATGCTGGACACGAAGGGTTGATGGCAAAAAAAGTTGACAGCCTATACACGCCTGGAACTCGTGGAAAGAGCTGGCTTAAAATAAAACCTGTTTTAGAACCGCTAGACCTAGTCATTGTAGCAGCCGAGTACGGCTATGGTCGCAGGCACGAGTGGCTATCAGACTATTATTTGGCGGCACGTGACATTGAAACTGGCGAGTTCTTAGCTGTAGGGAAAACGTTTAAGGGGTTAACAGATGCGGAAATCATTGAAATGACGAAGCGGCTAAAAGAATTAGCCCTTAAAGAAGAGCATAGAAGAGTTGCTGTAATTCCCAAAATAGTTGTTGAGGTCACATACAACGAAATCCAGAAAAGTCCAAAATACAAGTGCGGCATGGCTTTACGTTTTGCGAGAATAAATCGCATAAGAGAAGATAAGACCCCTAAGGAGGTAGACACAATACGGCGGGTTAGAGAAATTTATGAACGGCAGTTTTTGAAAAAAGGTAGATATAAGGTCGATTGATAGCAATGTTAAGCGAGGAGAATTGGTAGATGTCCAAAGTCGAGGGAAAATCACTCCACGATGAATTCTATAGCCGCCAAATCATATTGAAAGAACTCGGTCGTAAAGGGCAGAAGAAACTTGCTGAATCAAAAGTTGCCATTGTTGGACTTGGCGGACTCGGAACGGCTTCATCGCTTTATTTGGCACTTACAGGAGTTGGACACTTGCGTTTGATAGACCAAGACACTGTTGAGTCACACAATCTGCATAGGCAAGTCTTGTACAGTCCAGAGGATCTGCGTTATCCTAAAGTTGAGGCTTCAGCTAAGAGGCTCAGCAAAATCAACCCTTTAGTGAATGTTGAGGCTATTCCGGAGAACTTGAATGCAGGCAATGTTGAAAAGCTTCTCTCCGGAATGAACTGTGTTGTTGACGGTTTGGACAACATGCGCACGCGTTATTTGGTTAGCCGCGCATGCGTAAAACTCAAAATGCCATATGTTTTTGGAGCAGCCATCGGAATGGAAGGAAACCTTTCAGTTTTTGCTTCGCCTGAAACTCCATGCTTAGAATGTGTTTTTCCGAACATTGACGACACTAACTTGCTAACATGTGACGTTCGAGGCGTGCTTGGAGTCACACCTGGAATCATTGGAACGATGCAAGCTATGGAAACCATAAAGATTTTGGCTGACGTTGGTTCTGTTTTGAAGAGTAAACTCATGATTTGCGACTTCAATGACATGTACTTCGCTATAATTGACATTTTCAAAAGAGAAAACTGCCAGGCATGCCAAGGCACAATAGTCTTTCCAAGGGCACAAGAAAAACTTGTTTGGCTATGTGGGCGAAACACGGCTAACATAAATCCTGAAAAACCATTAAAACTAGACTTGGACGAAGTTTATGCCACGATTAAGCGGTATTTCAAGGTTCGAATAAGATCTTCGCTTGCGGTAATTTTTGACTATAAATCTTTCGAGATCAGCCTGTTCAACGGGGGGCGCATGCTCATAAAAAATGTTGACAATGAAAAATCAGCCCTAGAAGTTTACAGACAAGTTCTCCAGAAGCTAGGAATAAGCTAACAATATTTATTACAGTCTTCTCAGAGTTTTATTGTGCCGGGGTGGCCGAACGGTTCAGGCGGCAGCCTGCAGAGCTGCTATATGTGGGTTCAATTCCCATCCCCGGCTTCCAAGTGCACGCATTTTTCCAATATCAAGCCGTAAATCGAGATTGTGAACAGTAGTATGTGAAGGATAGTCACCCAGAGCGCACGCGAGTGTTTAACATAATTAATCTGCGCATAGAAAAAGGGAATTTGCATAAGAAAACCAAAAATGTCTCCACTGTGGACGGGCGCCAAATCCCGCTCGGCCCGTCAGATGTTAGTCAACAAAGTAAATATTTTGGTTTGCACAGATTACTTGGTAGAAAATAATAGGGGAAGGGGGAGAACCATGATGTTTGGCAAGGGTTTTCGTTTCAGAAGTTCTCTCGTTGGAATTCTGATGTTTGCTGCCTTGATTCTTGCATGTCTACGATTTGTTCCTTCTTATGCCATTTCTCCACAGAGTTTTCTGATTGTGAACTCAAGAGGAGAATACATTCAGCAGAATTTTGTTTCGATACAAGAAGCAATAAATGAAGCAGAAAATGGATCTACTGTAAACGTTCCGTCTAACACGTATTTTGAGCGGATAATTGTGAACAAAACAATTTCACTGGTTGGAGAAGATGCTGTAACGACAATTATTGATGGTGGTTTAGGCGGAACTGTTGTGGATGTGGTAGCGGATAACGTTACCATAGTTGGGTTCACTATCCAGAACAGCGGATGGGGATGGGATCGAAGCGGCATCGAAACTCAAGGTGCTGATAACTGTAGAATCGAAAACAATATTCTGTTTCATACATGCCATAACATCCGTCTAAATGGCTCACGCAATTGTTTTGTCGCTGGAAACAAAATAGACCATGTCAACCAGATGGGTTATGGAATTAGACTAACAGAATCAACCAACTGCACAGTTTCTAACAACTTTGTAGCTCAAAACATTGGAGGTATAGTCTTTGAAAATTCGTCAAATTGCACGGTGGTCGGTAACAATGTTACTCGAAACAGCGATGGAATACGTTTGTACTCTTCATCTTCAAACAATAGAATAACTGCAAACATAGTTTACAACAATTCTTACTGCGGCATGATATATCCCCTACAATACGGATATCCAGAAGATAACACTATTTTTCACAACAGCTTCATCAATAATACAAATCCGTTCATCATTCAGTCAGGTGGCAACATTTGGGATGACGGCTATCCTTCTGGAGGCAACTATTGGAGCTATTACAATGGCACAGACTTTTTCAAAGGACCTTTTCAAAATGAAACTGGTAGAGACGGAATAGGCGACACATACTATGCTGTGAATTACTTTGAGGCAGATAGATATCCTCTGATGAATCCGTATGGGTCTATCCGCAATCTTGATACAAACTTGACTTATCTCACTATACAGTCAGCAATTGATTCTTCTGAAACAATAAACGGACATACTTTAAGAGTTGGTTCAGGAGTTTATCATGAAAACGTTAATGTCTACAAGTCATTAACACTCATGGGAGAAAACCAAGCAACAACGATCATAGATAGTGATGAAATAGGCACGGTTTTGTCGGTTAACGCAGACAACGTTAGTGTTGTTGGATTTGCCATACAGAACAGTGGATCGCTATTTCCAACCTACGGAGATGATTGTGGTGTTTTTATAAATCACAGCACCGGGTGCAAGTTAAGCGACTGTTTTGTAACGAACAATCGAATCGGAATTTATCTTTTCTTTTCACAAAATAATATTGTAGAGCGAAACATCGTTTCCTCAAATCGTGAAAATGGTATGCTACTGTGGTACTCGGGCAACAACGTACTGAGGCATAATGAGATATCGAATAACTCGTATAATCTTGGAGTTTTTGGAGGTAGCTTTTCAGACTTTAACAATACCATAGACGTAGGCAACACCGTTGATGGAAAACCAGTTCAATATTTGATAGGCGTTGAAAACGAAATCTTCGAAAACCGAACAAATATTGGTGTTCTCTATCTTATCAACTGCATTAACGTAACTGTACGAAACCTGAATTTGACAAGAAATGGCCATGGAGTGTTCTGTTTTAATGTAACAAACTCTAAGATAGAGAATGTTACCGCCCTTGAGAGCAGTTATGGTATTTATCTTCAGGATTCAAGTGGCAATATTGTGTACAATAACGTCTGTTTGAAAAATTGGGTTGGAATCTGCCTTCAAGATTCAGACTATAATATTGTTGAAGGCAACATTGTCGGTGATGGTGAAAAAGGAATTTCCCTCTATGAAGCTGACAACAACAACCTCGAAGGTAACACCATTCTATACAGTCTTTATGGAATCAGGTTGTACTCCTCGCATTCTAATGAAATCTTTCACAATAATCTGATTGAGAACGCCATTCAAGCAGATCTGATCGCTTCATACTCGAATGTTTGGGACAATGGTCTTGAAGGGAACTACTGGAGCAATGGCGCCAATTCTGACGCTAACAAAGACGGCCTAGGCGACCTTCCCCAAACTATCGATGATTACAATCATGACCGCTATCCTCTTTTGAGCATCTTCAAGAAATTCAGAGTCGATTACGAAGGAAGAATATACAATGTCAAGATTATCAGTAACTCAACTATACTAAGCTTTGCTTATGAAAACAATAGTTACATAATTAGACTGACGATCAATGGCCCCAATCAAACATATGGATTCTGTAGAATTTGTGTTCCACACACTTTGATGGAACCAGAAATCTCGGTATTAATTGACGATGGATTAACGGAGATTCTTTATTCAAACTATAGTGTCTACGATGACGGTTTTTCCAGATGGATATACTTCACGTATCAGCATTCAACGCATGAAATAGTAATAGTTTCCGAGTTTTGGCCTGTAATTTCCTTGTCAATTTTGATAATCGCAACCTTTTTGTTAGCAATGCTTAGAAAACTGAAATGAAATTGGAAATAAACGCCTTAAAAGGTAGTTTCTCGATAGAACTTTATCACACAAGCTTAATAAATTATTTCTATATACTTTATATGCATCAAATTAAGGAGAAAGGGAGAAATGAAAAAGAACTATAGTGTTAAGGCAATTGCTTTGCTGTCGATATCATTGTTGCTTATGAGTTCCCTAGCAATATTTTCATTCAACGCAATTTATGCTCAAACGCCAAGCAGTATGACTTTCACTTCTGGAGAAACAATCAACTTCACGACAGACGAAACGATGACGTTTGGAGATCCAACAGCGATGCAGTTCTGGTCTGGTGAAGAAATGCTCATCGGAACAAACATCACAGCACAATTCATCGAGACAGCAGCCCCTGATGGCATTCTTGACGCATGCGAAAGGATAATGATAATATCGCCGCCAGGCTATATTCCCAATCCATGTTCATGGTGGGAGATAATCGACCCCGTCACTGGTAAAGGAACCGGCCTTGAATTTCACCTTGACCAGGGAGGACCAACTGAATTCCACGTAGACATAGTCTACAATCCGACTGGCGGTCCGATTCCTTATCCTTGGTATCCTATTGTAGCTAAAAAGAAGATCGATATCATCGCACCTTGCCAATTCTTTGAGGTTCATTGGCCCAGTGGCTGGTATCCTGAACCTTGCACATGGTGGGAATTAATAGACCCTGAAACGAGTGAACTGACTGGTATCGAATTCCACGTAGACTGGACAAACGAAAGCTGCGAATTCCACATAGACCAAGTACTACTTTACGGTGACTCCGTACCCGGAGTTGTACTGCCATATCCATGGTTTGAAATGTGGGCGCGAAAGAAAATACCTAAAATCGAATCATGCGACTATTTCGTTGTTGAAGAACCGCCAGGCTGGTATCCTGAACCTTGCACATGGTGGGAATTAATAGATCCCTACACTGGTGCAGCAAGTGGCGTAGAATTCCACGTAGACTGGACAAACGAAAGCTGCGAATTCCACATAGACCAAGTACTAATCGATGGCCATTCTGGAATCTACGTGTTTGAACCATATCCGGTTCCCTTCTTGCAGGCAATAAAGAAAGTCGAAAACATTACGCGTTGCGACTGGTACGTAGTTGTTGACCCACAAGGTTATCTGCCAGAGCCATGCACGTGGTGGGAAATACTGGACGCTGATGGCGCAGCAACAGGCTTAGAATTCCACGTAGACGTTACTGAAGGAATGACCTTGTTCCACGTGGATGGTACAGCCCCAGACATAGTGATCCGCATACCACCGTCGTACACTGTTACCGTTAGAAAGAAAATTGACGATATTACGCAGTGCAGCTGGTTCAAAGTCGATGACCCCGCAACTACTCCGACACCCTGTTCATGGTGGGAAATACTAGATCCTACCACTGGTGAGCCAACGGGTTGGGAGTTCCACGTAGACGATTCAACAGGCGATGGCTTATTCCACATAGACAGTGTAGAACCTGGACCAAGCCCAATACCGATAACGCACATGCTAACAGCAGAAAAGAAAATTGATGACATAGAGCCATGCGACTGGTTCAAGGTAATAGACCCAGTCGGCTGGACTCCCGAACCATGCTCTTGGTGGAAAATAGTCTGGCCAACAGAATGGGCGGACGTCATCATTCATGTAGACCAAACCACCATCGGATGGTTCCACGTGGACTTTGTCGGCGCCGGGATTCCAACTGTACGACCTCCACCATGGAACGTGACCGCAGAACCCTATGAAATAATTGAACCATGGTACATTAAACCTCCATATCCAGACTACGCGCCGAGCGGAATGCCAGACTTCGATCAGATACAAGACAAGTGGGGCCCAGCGCCAGGAATCTTCACGTGGTGCGGTCCAGTGGCAGTTTCCAATTCGCTATGGTGGCTTGACTCTGAGTACGAATCAATCATGAATCCTACTCCGGTGCCTCCACCAACAATAAGCGACAGTTTTGATTTAGTGACCTCCTACAATCCAGGTGTTTGGGACGACCATGACGTAAAGAACGTGGATCCGCTTGTCGTCAACCTAGCTTGGTACATGGACACAGATGGCATACGAAGTTTAGATGGACATACAGGAACACGTTGGACGGATATGGAAATCGGAATCAGCCAGTACCTGATAGACCAGGGTGTAGACGACTTGTTTGAGGTTCATTCCGCAGAGTTTCCAGAATTCGAATGGATAGAGTACGAAATCGAAAGATGCCAAGACGTTGTGCTCCTCCTAGAATTCTATCAAGACTTGGGCCAAGGCGAATGGATGCCACTTTACGACAATCCAAGCTTGGAATTCGGTCACTACGTAACTTCCGCTGGAGTGAACTCTTCAACCTTTGAACTGCTCATCAGCGACCCTATTCAAGACGCTTTTGAAAAAGGAGCAACCTTCGGACGTTCACCAATGCCACATCCATATCCCCACACGCCTGATGTACACAATGACACAATGTATGTTTCACACGATGGCTACCCAGTTAATCTATGGATGACTCCACCGCCTTCACCATACGGAATGATCCCAGTTTGGGAGCTTGTAGGATACCCACTAACATTGGGCTATGATCCTTCAATGCACGCTTTCATAAGAGCCGCTGTAGTGACTTCACCACTCGCTGTTCACGACATAGCAGTCACTGATTTAATTGCGTGCTACGGAGCAACAATAATCCACGGCGGTCAAAATTGCTACATAAATGTAACAGTAGAGAACCAAGGCACAGTTGACGAGACTTTCACACTCGACGTATTTTGGAACACAACTAACCTAATCGGCTCAAAAGTCGTGCCATTGATAGCTGGAAGCACCGCCATTGTACCGTTCACATGGAATACGTCAGGGCTTACAGAATATGACAATTACACACTGAGCGCTTACGCAACACCAGTTCCAGGCGAAACAGACACCGCTGACAATCTATATGTCGACGGCACAGTCATGATAGTTCACGTAGGAGACGTAGACCCCAACCGTTTCGTTGAGATAAAAGACCTACTTGCTATAGCACTAGCGTACGGTAGTTACCCAGGACATCCAAAATACCATCCTAACCTTGACATCAACAACGACGCTTTCATTGACGTAAAAGACATACTGGCAGCTGCCTTAGAATACGGATGGACAGGCTAACCAAAAAATCTCTCACCCTCTCTTTTTTATGACAAACCAAACTAAATCCCAGTCAGTCGATTTTTTGACCTAACTTCTGGTGCGGTCGCCGGGATTTGAACCCGGGTCGTCGGCGTGGGAGGCCGATGTCCTAGCCAAGCTAGACTACGACCGCGCGTGCGCGCGCTTTGAAAGGTAAACTGTGCTTGCTACGAAGATTGCGGCTGTTGCCGCAAAAATATACATCAGGTTTCGGAGATTTTCTATTTGCTGAGAATAATCTAGTAGGTGTTCTTGATAGGAGCTGTTCAGGTTTTGATAGCTTTCTTCAAGTTGACTATAGTTGGCCAAGAGAAGGCTATAGTTAGCGAGAATACTGCTGAGCATATTATAGTATGTTATGTTCAAGTCATAGAAATCCGTTTGCAGTTTGAGGTAGCTGTCGAGCAATTCGCTGTAGAGACGCCATGTTTCAGATGAAACTATCGAGATATTGTGAGTATTATGTTGGTACGTAAAGTACAGACAAGCTTGTGTCTCGTTTGAATTCCCAATCAATGATGGGAAAATCATATCACTGCCAATCAGTAGAAAATATGGATAGTTCATCAGCACTGTGGGAATGGTAATTCTGCAGAAACCAACGGTTCCATCCGCCCCTCTGGCATCTAAACGCATTATTTTGTTCCCCGTTTCAGATCCGATTTCAAATGATACCCCAAAGACTGATGAATTGGAAACAACAGTAGCACTGTAGATTTTATTTTTAAAAGCAACGTGAAAGTCAGAGAACAATCCCATTAGAGGATTGTTGTCGCGGTTATTAACGTTTATAATGTAAGGACTGTCTCCTATTCCATCTTCGTTTGAATCTTGTACTACGTAATCACTCCAATAGTTACCTTCACCATTATAATCCCAAAAATTCGCAAGATCACCTTTCACTTCTGTATTGTTAAAGTAGTTCTCGCCAAGGTTATTATGGTAAATGGAGTTGTTTCCACTAAGTTCAAGCGCAATTCCCCGATAATTGTTTGCTATTGTGTTGCCAGAAACCACATTTCGACCAGAAACCCAAAGATAGATCCCGCTGTAACTAGCAGAAATGATGTTACCATACACCACATTATCATCAGAAGAAGAAAAATATATCCCGTCGCCTGTAATGCTGTAAAGAAAATTGTCGGAAATCACATTGACTCTAGAGACTAGAAGAATGATTCCTTGTAAGCATCTTGATATAGTATTGTTAGAAATCTCATTACGAATAGAGGAATAGAGACGAATCCCGCCGTAACTAGTAGAAATGATGTTACCATACACCACATTATCATCAGAAGAGAAAAGACGAATTGCTGTTAGGGAACTCGAAACTATAGTGTTGTCAGAGACCACATTACCATTCGAAGAAACAACGCTAATTCCATGATAGTTATCCATCACTTTATTGTTAGTTATTATGTTGCCACTGGAATATTCTACGTGAATTCCACTGTAACCCTCGCTCGAACGGCTTCTTCTTATGGTAAAGCCAGTCAAATATACGTTACTAGTCGTTATGCTTATGACGTTATCCGTCCTGTTACCGTCAATAATTGTGGACTCTATGCTTTCTCCTACCAATGACACGCTTTTATTGATGACAAGATTTTCATAGTAGATCCCGTCAAGCACAAGAACTGTGTCTCCTGAGCTTGCATTGTTGATAGCGCTTTGAATAGTGGTGAATTGTGCACCTTGACCCACAGTCAGTGTTGACGGACTAGCAATTACATGCACGTTCCATTCCCTCAAAAAGAATGTCAATAACAAACAGAGAACAGTGAGGACGGTAAAGATCAATTTCTTCAATTTGTTCACCGCTTCATTTTTCGCGCACAGAATTATTAAACATTAAGGTGAAATCCAGTGATACCAATTATCGAGATAGCGTTTTCCCAAGCATTAGGGAGCACGCAACAGCTACTGAAAAGGCCAGAATGAAGACCGCTGGATTAATGATAGGTTGCATGAAGTTCCACAAGATCATCAAATACGAAGCGCCGACTGCGAACAGTAGCATGCAAATTCTAATCCTTAAATTTCTTAGTCTCACGGCGGATATTTCATATTGCGCTGATATCGATTGCAATAAGTCTTGCGCCTGTTTTATTTGTTGATCTGTAGCGAAAATCACGGAATTTCTGTTAACATCTCGAAACTTGAAGCTTGGAAGCGCATATCGTTGTAGTTCCCAAGGCTTCCTCTTTGGCAAAATTTTGACGATGTTGTTTTTTTCCAGTTTCTTCAAGATCGTTTGAATTTTGCGGACAAATTGAATATCATTTGCTTTTTCCTCTCCATATAACCTTCTTATTATGTCTTTAACGTCTGGAAAGCACAATTCCAGTTGAAAGGACGCTGTCGTTCTGGCAAGCTCATACTGATACTCGCCTTCTCTCAAACGTATGTCCGCATTGCTATAGTCAGCGTTCATGGCTTCTTGCAGAAACTGTACTTCACTCTGCTGTAACTTGCGCTGGGACATTGTTGTTCCCCTATTCAACAGTTTCAATAGACAGAATAAATAAATACTTTGCTTCAAGAAATGTTCTGTTTCAACTTTGTCAACAGACAAAGAACCCTTTTCAACAGATTCTACAGAAAAAACTCGTAAGTATTTAAACTGAGGTAAATTAGTTGAAGGAGTAAGGCATGGCGAATTACACAATAGACTATGATTTATGCGGTTTGCCACTACGAAAGAAGTATAGAAGCCACTTTGAAATCATAGCCTCAATATTAGAAGCCGCAAGATACAACAGTGAAGACAGATATTCTCTCATGAAGCGCACAGGTTTCAACTATGCACAGCTCAAGAAGTATCTAGAATGTCTCACAAAAATAGATTTCATTGAAAAGCACATCAAAGAGCGTCGGATTTCATATAAGGCAACGGCGAAGGGGCTTGACTTTCTAGGGCAGTACTATGTCCTGTTAGGAATCTTACTGAATGCATATACACAGAACAAGCAACCACAGATCATTTGCCAAGCAAGAAAAACTTCATTCAGCAGATCAAAAAACCTAGAAACACGCTCTACGACCAGGTCTACACGACAAATGTAGTTCGCCTTGTTACATAGATGAACCAAAAGCGAGAGGGCAAGTGGAATAAAACCCTTATCACGTTTGAGTCCCTTCTCCTGAAGGCTCATAAAAGTTCCGCTTGCCCCGCAAATAACAAAATATTAGACGATTCTCTAGACCAGTTCGCGTCATATAATTCACCTATACCAAATTTTGAACAAATCAAGAATTCAGTATGAACACGTTCTTTGTAACAGTCAGAGTCAGAACAGAAACCAGTCAGATTTAAAAAAAAGGATTATACGCCATTTATAAATGAATACTTAATACATTGAATTAGAGGAGAAATGCCATTGACTCGTAAATTCACCTATGCCGATGCAGGTGTTGATAGGATACTAAGAGCTGAATCTAAGAAATCCCTGCAAGCCTTAGCGAAAACCTACAGGTTTAGCTGTCACGGTGAAGTTGTTGAACTCCCTTACGGGAAGATTTTTCCAGTCGGGAAAAGCCGCTACTTAGATTTAGCTATTGAAGGTATAGGTACAAAAGTGCTTGTGGCACAATTAGCTGAGAAGTATGACACTATAGGAATTGATGGTGTAGCGGTGGTCGTTAATGATATCATAAGGTCTGGCGCTAAACCTCTAGCTATTGTGGACAATATACATGCTCAAGTCTCAAATCCTGCTTTGGTTGGAGAATGGATGAAAGGCATCGTGAAAGGTGCAGAAGAAGCCAAATGCATCGTACCAGGTGGGGAAATAGGAGATGTGGAAGAATTGATAAAAGGCTTAGTTGAAAACAAAGGCTTTGACATGGTCGTTGCGGCAGTCGGAGAAGTTGCAAGAGAAAGGATAATTTCTGGAAGGAACATAAAATCTGGTGACACTATTATAGGTTTGATAAGTTCTGGAATTCACAGTAATGGTATGTCTTTTGCTAGGAAAGTTCTTTTCAAGCAATGGGGAGGAAAATACGAGCCATATGATATTCCAAACGAACTTGACAGAGAGATAGTCTATGAAGTTTTGGAGCCAACCAAGATTTATGTTAGACCTTTGCTTAAGACTGCAAAAGAGCTAAAAATTAAAGCTGCTGTGCACATAACTGGCGACGCCTATTTGAAATTCAACAGGTTAGCGAAGTTTTCGGAAGGCATAGGCTTTGAATTTAACAATTTTAAACCTCAGCCAATTTTTGAGTTAATACAGAAAGCGGCTTCTGAGCTTGGCGGTGAGGTAACTGATAAAGAGATGTTTAAGACTTTTAATATGGGATGGGGTTTTGCTGTGATCGTGGACGAAGCGAACAAAGACAAGACACTAGACGTCTTGGAGAAAACGGGAGTGACAGCTGAACATTTGGGTCGTGTAACAGATTCTGGAGGAATCAAGGTTTTCTATAAAAAGAGAAAAATTATCTTGAAGTAACGGTTTGCCGCATTGATGACGAAAGCGTTTAAATTCCTTAGTAATTCAACTTTAGTCTATGAGATACTGTTTGAGAATTGCGGTTGCCTTAAAACCTGGACACAGTGACCCAGAAGGCGAAACTGCAACGCGATTATTGAAGGAGCTTGGCTATAAAGTTGAAACTGTGAATGTCAGCAAGGTTTACAATGTGTTTCTAGAGGCTAGATCGAGGAAGGAGGCTGTGATGAAGGCTGAGGAGATGTGCAAGAGACTTTTGGCGAATCCAACAAAAGACAAGTACACAATCGTAGTTGAGGAGCAAAAATGACAGCAAGCCTCTACATCTGCAGAGAAGCACCATTTTTATTATTTGAAGTAAAGATAATTGATGCTACAAAAAGACAGCTTAAGGAAATAAGCAGTGAACTTGGCTTAGGCTTAAACTCGCATGAAATGGAAGCTGTCAGAAGCTATTTTCGAAAGAAAGGACGAAATCCCACAGATGTGGAACTTCAAACCATAGGACAAACTTGGTCAGAGCACTGCTTTCACAAAACTTTCAAAGGCAAAATAAGAATGAATGGGAACGAGGTTGACAGCCTCTTCAAAACGTACATTGCAAAAGCCACAAGAGAAATCGACCCTTCTTGGTGTTTCTCTGTTTTTGAGGATAATGCGGGCATAGTCAATTTTGACAAGGGTCATGGAATTGCGGTTAAAGTAGAAACTCACAATCATCCGTCTGCCATAGAGCCTTTCGGAGGTGCAGCCACTGGTGTTGGCGGTGTAATTCGCGATATTCTAGGCGTATGGGCAGACCCAATTGCGTGCACGAATATTTTGGGCTTCGGACCTTTAGATTTTGATTACAATAAACTTCCGTCTGGCGTGAAACATCCGAAATACGTTTACATGGGTGTCGTCGCAGGCATAGGAAGTTATGGTAATAACATGGGAATCCCCACAGTTAATGGAGCCATATATTTCGATGAAAGTTACGTCGGAAATGTCGTCGTCTATTGCGGATGCGTCGGAATTTTGCCATTGAAAAAGTTCATGAAGAACGCAAAACCAGATGATACGATTGTTTTGGCTGGAGGAAAAACTGGTCGCGATGGCATTCACGGCGTTACCTTCGCATCTGCTGTGCTCACGAAGGAATCGGAAGAAATCTCTAGACCGGCGGTTCAGATTGCAAATCCTATTGAGGAGGAGAAGCTGAAAAGGGCCATAATTGAAATTCGAGATCGTGAGTTGGCTTCGGCAATAACGGACCTAGGTGGCGGCGGCTTGTCGTCTGCCGTCGGCGAGACTGCAAAAAAGTTTGGGTGTGGCGCAACTGTTGATCTTGAGAAAGTTCCGCTGAAATACGCGGGTTTAGCTCCGTGGGAAATCTATGTTTCCGAATCACAAGAAAGGATGCTACTAACTGTGCCGCCCAAGAACCTTGAAAAAGTTCTAGAAATTTTTGCGGAAGAGGATGTTGAGGCCACAGCTATTGGAAAATTCACTGCAGATGGAGTTCTGCGAATTTATTATAACAGAGAAAAAGTCGCTGAACTGAAAATTTCCTTCCTCTTTGAACCGCCAAAAGCCACGCGTATTGCAGTGTATAAGCCTGCAAATTTCAAGGAACCAACATATCCAGAACCGGAAAACCTAACTCACACACTTCTGCGACTTCTGACTTCGCCCAACATTGGAAGCAAAGAGAGTGTAATACGCACCTATGACCATGAAGTGAAAGGGAATACGGTGCTTAAACCTTTGCACGGTGAACATGGTGGACCTAATGATGCAGCAATCATAAAGCCTTTAGATGAATCTTGGAAAGGCGTAACAATCTCATGCGGAATTAATCCGAATTATGGGAAGATTGATGCTTATTGGATGGCAGCTTCCGCAATAGATGAGGCTATAAGGAATAATTTGGCGGTCGGAGGCAGAAGAATAGCTTTACTAGACAATTTCACTTGGGGCAACCCAGAAGAGCCGGAAAGATTAGGCAGTCTCTTAAAGGCTTGCGAAGCCTGCCATGATTTTGCGACCGCTTTCAAGACGCCGTTTATTTCTGGAAAGGATAGCCTTTACAACGAGTCTCCACTTGGACCAGTGACGCCAACCTTGTTGATTACAGCTTTGGGTATGATTCCAGACGTTCGATTGGCAGTTTCGATGGATGTTAAAACACCGAATAACTTAATGTATATTGTTGGACAGACTTTCAAGGAACTGGGTGGCTCGGAGTATTACAGACTGAAAGGTTTTCTGGGAAAAACTGTTCCAAAAGTGCAAAAAGCCCATGCTAAAAAAACTTTCAGAACGATTACGAAGGCTATTGATTCTGGGTTTGTTAAGGCGTGTCATGATTTGTCTGAGGGCGGTTTAGCCGTGGCTGCCGCGGAGATGGCTTTTGCTGGTGGTTACGGCATTGAATTGGATTTGAGGAAAGTTCCTGGCAAAGCTTTAGACCGTAATGATTTTGTTTTATTCGCGGAATCCAACAGTCGCTTTCTCGTGGAGGTCTCCGAAAAGTCGAAAAAGGATTTTGAGGTTCTGATGAAAGGAAAGTCTTTTGCTAGGATAGGTGAGGTTACTGATATTCCAAGATTGAAAATCAAAGGACTCAACGGAAGAGTAGTCGTTGATGCGTCACTGAAGGATTTGTCGGCATTTTGGAAAAGAACGTCAAGCAGTGAGGTGTAGCTATGAAGCTTGAAGAGATTAGAGTTTGTGTTTTGCGCGTGGGCGGAACCAATTGTGATGCGGAAACGAAACGTGCGTTCGAAAATTTGGGTGTTCAAGCGGAGATTCTGCACATAAACGAGGTGGTTAAGAGCCAAAACTTGCTGGAATATCAAGTTCTGGTTTTTCCTGGAGGCTTCTCTTACGGAGATTATGTGCGGGCGGGAGTGATATGGGCAAACTGGATTTTAGCAAAGTTAGGCAAAGAGCTGAAGGCGTTCGTTGAGGATGATCGCCCAGTATTTGGTATTTGTAACGGTTTTCAAGTGCTGGTTGAGGCTGGTTTGCTTCCTGGCTTCGAAGGCTTAAGCCAGTATCCAGAGGCTGCTTTAGCGACTAACCTTCCTCCGGGATATAATTGCCGTTGGGTTTATCTTAAGTGTGAGAACAATGGAAAGTGCATATTCTCGGGGAAAATTCCGAAAGGAAAAGTTTTGCGAGTTCCGGTAGCGCATTCGGAAGGCAGATTCATATTTACAAAAGAACAGGAAAAGAAGCTTCTAGAAAAGCTTTATGAAAATGACCAACTGGTTTTTCGCTACTGTGACAGAACCGGCGAATATGCGGAGGGAAATTACCCAATGAATCCGAATGGCTCTTTTCATGACATTGCGGGAATATGCAATTCTGAAGGAACAATATTTGGATTGATGCCACATCCGGAAAGAGCCTTCTACTGGTGGCAACAACCAAACTGGACAAGACAAAAGCGGATGCCACAATACGGTGATGGAAAACTAATCTTCGAAAGCTTAATTAACTATCTGGAAAAGAAAAGTTAAGTCAAAAATCTTCCCATTATTATATCGTCAACATATTTTCCTTCGATTTTGTACTGTTTTTCGTTTATTCCTTCCATTACGAATCCGAATTTCCGGTAGAGGTTTATTGCTGGTTCATTTGTTGAGAAGACAGTTAACGCGATTTTTTCTAATCCTTCCTGTTTTCTCGCCCATTCCATAAGGTAATTTATCATTGCCGTTCCAATGCCTATTCCTCCAAATTCCTTCAAAATGCCTATGCCTAAATGCGCAGTATGCTTGTTCTTCTCCAATCTGCCTCTGGCTAAAGTCGCCATGCCGACAATATTTGCATCAACTTGCGCGACTATGATTAATCCTTTGTTGCTCTTTATGTCTTTGATTGCCTCATTCCAATCTTCTCTGGAACAAAATGTCATTTTTCTGCCGTAATGCTGTTAACAATGTCCCTTATCGCCGTAGCGTCAGTTTCAATTGCCTCTCTTATTGTTAACGGCTTTTGTTTTTCGTCGAGCATTTACCCATTCGCAGTCATGCCAGTGTGTTCTTTATCAAATCTTTAATTACCGGCAACCCAGGTCTGGCGCCCATTCTCATTATGCACCTTGAAGCCACAAAATTGCCTATACTTCCACACTCATAAAGGCTCTTGTCATTAATCAAACCATAAAGGAAACCAGCACAAAAGGCATCGCCGGCGCCAGTGGTGTCTACAACTTTCACCTTAAAAGCCTCAATTAAGTGCCTTTCTTTTCCATTGGTCACATAACAACCTTTGCTGCCCAATTTTGCTGCGACTATCTTTGCACCTTTTTTAAGCAAAAACTCGGCGCCTTTTTGATAGTTTGACATGCCTGTTAGAAGTTTAAGTTCGTTTAGATTCGGCATTAAAACAGACATTCGCTTTGTTATGGACCCCAAGGTCGTTAATCCTTTTCTGGCATATAATTCTCCAGGGTCAAGACTTACTTTGACATTTTTAGGGAGCGTTTCAACCAGTTTTTTCTGTGTTTGGAAAGATTTTTCTCCAACAAAGGATGTTACATGCAGAAACCTTGTTTGAACCACTTGTTTCTTGTTTATTTCGTCAAACTCTATCGTGTCATTCACGCCTGGATCAACGTATAATGCCCTTCCACCTTTCTTGTCCACAAAACCCATAACTGCACCGGTTCTGACTTTTTTTCTAATAATTATGCCGCTTGTGTCGACGCCTTCCCTGCAAAAATCTTCGATCAACATTCTGCCTTCTCTGTCTTCTGCTATTTTTCCGATAAAGCCCACTTTGCAGCCAAGCCTTGACAAACCCACGATGGTGTTAGCTGCTGAGCCGCCACAAGCCTCTTCACAGTCTATTATGAAGCCTTCCTCTTCGGCTCCAGCTATTTTGTTCACTCGGAAAAGCTTATCAACGTTTAGGGCGCCGAATCCGACAACATCAAAGCGGTTCATTTGAACAGCTCGTGCAGGTAAATCTTGTGTTTGCCAAGTTTTCCGCCGTAATTTCCAGCAGAAATCTTCACAACGCCATCAACGTTTAGAGTTGCTTCAATGCCAATTTTCATGGCGCGCTTTACGGCTTCCAGCGAGACTCCGTTAATCACTATTTCTGGAATGTAACCAACGCTTTCCGGAACTTTTGATTCTTTCATAAGTTTTCGCTTTAGTGACGGGCAGTAAGTGTGGTTTGTTGTTGGTCCTATCCATGGATACCGCGTTTCGGGTTTTGAACCAGCCGAGCAAATGTCAAAGGATGTTACTACGCCTTCTATTTTGTGTATTGCTTCTAAGGCTTGCTCGCCAGCTTCTTTGAGTGCTTTTTTGTTTCTGCACATTATCCAGAAGTTTGCTCCCATGACTCCGTTGGCGTAGCCCAAATAACGTTCAATTATGAAGTCTGGAACCATGATGGGCACGATTATTACTTCGCGTCCGTGACGTTTTTCCACCCACTCGTAGCCGTCTCCGCAATGTCCAACACGCTCCATCATGTCCATTTTTCCTCTCGCTTTCTGCGAGGCATCAAAAACTGCTGTGAAAGGCTTGACAAGTATATCCTGACGGATTCTGTAGGATAGTTCAATCTCGAACTTTTTCAAGGAATCGGAAAAGGGTTTTTTGAAGTCTATTCCTCCCCAAAACTGCAGTATGGCGCCCTTGCGTCTGTCTGGGGTTTCTTTTTCGCTGAGCCACTTTTCGATTCCGCCTTCCACGCGGCCTATAACTATTGATGGTGTAGCCGTCGCGTCTTCGGCGGCTTTTCTCAACGTTTCTTCATCGTCTGCAGTAACTATTACTCTGCAAAGGATCCCTTCAAAAGCCTCCGCATACGTGTATTCAATCAGGGTTTTTTTAACCATTTTTATCCTAATCTCCCGATTGCTTCTCCTCTAACCTTTTTCCTAAATTCGCTACTTTCTTTGGCTAGAACCTCCATATTTTCGCTTGTTATTATTTTAACTTTAGGCAATTTCTCTGGGTATAGTTCGAAAAAATTGTTAAGCAAGGCTTTGTTTACACGGCTTTTATTCAAGCCTTCATGGTTCCAGTTTTCGATTAGGTTCAGGGTTTGTTGTTTTCCAAATCTGCAGAAGACGTCAGCAATCACGGCAGTTGTTAAACTATTCTCGGAGAGAACAGCAACCTCGGCGTTTTTTATGGCATATTGATTGCCGTTAAAGGAAACAGCTAACCCGTTGCCGTCTTTCGCAAGCTTGAAAGCGTCTACATCTGTTATGCTATCGCCAACGTACATCAAGTCAGACAGCGCCGCGCCTACTTTCTTTACTGCATCTCTTGTAGCCTCAGCCTTTTCGCTTCCGCCTACAGGGTTAACTTCTTCCAAAATCCTGCCAGAATCCATGTTCGCTATCTCCTTCAAGAAAATTTCGTCAAGTCGTCGAATTGTTTTCTGGTTTTTTTCGGAAAAGTCTTGAAGGGATTTAGCTTTTTGAGGAATTTCAATCAGAGGCATCTGCGTGATTTCTTCTGCAATTTGCTTCAACTTTGCCTTTTCTTTTTTAGTTAACGCATATTTGTCGATGTTGAGTCGTGTGCAGTAGGTGCTTTCATAGGGAAAAGCTATGGTTTGGCACAGCGCCTTTATGTAATGTTCGTAACTTGTGCTCACGATGAATACTTTTGCAGTATTCCTTACATGATTTAGTGTGTCCTTAATGTTTGCAATTAGAATCAGATTTTTGGTTGAGAATTCTTGCATTTTGCGATCTGTAATATCATGAGCTTTGAGGAAAGGCAGAACGAGTTTTAAAGTGTCGCCAGCCTCGTAGTGTGGCCTTTTCAAAACGTCTGCAAGCACATCGTCATACTTGCTTATTAGTGTGAACAGCTTTTTGCCGTCTGGTATGAAACTGGATGTTATTTCGAAGGCGTTATCATTTTTGGATATCGGTCCTTCGCAGTCTGATACGAAGATTTTTTTCACTTTCTGCGCCTCAGTTCTTCCATGTGTTTTGCGCTTTTTTGTATGTGTTGTTTTGAGGCTATGTCTGTTCTGTGCCAAAGAGCCCCGCCACTTATTGCTTCCATCCCTTCCAGAGAGATTTGCCTAGCTTCTTCGATAGTGTCACCTACGCCCAAGACGCCCACGGCTCTGGATTTCAGAGCGTATGTTTCTCCATCTCGCAGTTCAAGAGATGCTGGGTAAACGCAAATTCTGTCGCCGTGCTTCTTTGTTAGTTCATATGCCTTTTTCAAGTCAACAGGCGTGTCGATTTCGCTTTTGTTTGCGAGGTTTGGAAAAGTGTCTAGGTAGCCGCCGTAGCTTAGTGGAACCTTGTAGGTTAGAACAGTCGCTGCCCTCTCCAATTCAACACGTGTTAGATTGCCTTCCAATATTTTGAAGCAAACATCCACAAAATCGTCTTTCAAGATGGGCAGAATGTTTATTATTTCAGGGTCTCCAGGTCGGCTGTTGTTTTCAAGAATTTTCGACTCTTTGCCCGTATGCATAAAAGCCATATAGAACGGGACCCCTCTCAAGCCAGCGTCGTTTAGCGCCGTCTTTCTCCATTTCTCGAAAAGTGTGTTGACGATCGTCACCTCTTTACGTCTTTCGGAGTATGTTAGAAAAGGTAAAACGTCGCCTTTAGCTTTGTAGGAACCCATTCCGCCGGTATTTGGGCCCATGTCGTCGTCGAAAGCTCGCTTATAGTCCCTCGTGTCGGGCAATGGAGTGATGTGTTTGCCATCGCAGAAGGCTTGGAAACTTGATTCTTCTCCTTCGATTTTTTCCTCTATTATCACTTGCCCATGTTGGAAGTTTGATAAAAAATGTTCGAAGAGTTGTTCGCGGCTCGTGAAGTGATCTCCCCACACACCAACACCTTTTCCGGCGGCCGGCTCGTCTGGTTTAACAACAGCCTTATTCTCGAGTTCGTCGAGCCATTTGTAAACAGCACTTTTCACTTTCTCTTGACTTCCATAGTCTTTTGGATTGAAGATTTTATAACGTGGGTTTGCTTCAGGCACGATCTCATGAAACAATAATCGCTGTTGGATTTTGCTTGCTTCTATGGCGCATTCCTTTGTTGGACAAATCATTGGTATGCCAGTCCGCTTTTCCACTAGGTTACGTATACCTTCGATTATTGGCTTTTCTGGACCAACTATGCCGAAGTCTAATCTGTCTTTGTTCTTCTCTGCGAATTTACAGATATCTTTTACATTCAAATCGGGCATGACGACATGCTTAGCCGATTTTTTCACGTTGAACGGATTTCGCTGTTTGTCTGCAACGTAGAGCTCGACTTTGTAGTTTGGGCTTCTGGCAAAAATGTCAACCATTGCGGTTTCTCTTGCGCCGTATGAGATGACAAGTACACCTATCTTCTCCATAGCTATACAACCTTCAAGATTGAAGAGTAAATGTGAAAGCCTAATTTGCTTTGTCAATAAACGTTTTGGACCGCTTCTTCTAGTTCGTAAAGTCTTCCAGTTTCCTCATAGCCCTCCAAGAACCTTTTTTTCATTTCCTCAGCTATCCTTTGCCCCAGAGGCGTTGGGTATCTGCCGGTTATGCAAGCTAAGCATAGTTGATCGCGAGAGAAGCCAGTTGCTTTTATAAGACCTTCAATTGATTGATAGCAGATCGCATTTGCGCCTATGATTTTTGCTATTTCTTCGGTGTTGTGTTTGGAGCCGATTAGTTGACCATATGTGGACATGTCAATGCCATAGAAGCACGGTCCGATTATGCGGGGGAAAGTAACGAATACATAGACTTTCTTAGCACCCATTCTGCGAAGTTTTTCAATTGTAACTCTTGTAGTGTCTCCACGCACTATGCTGTCTTCGGTTATTATGACACGTTTTCCCTTAATCTTGGATGCAAGAATATTGATTTTCTTGTCTATTGTGGCATAACGCTCTTTGTTGAGAAGGATGAAAGCGCGTTCTGTCACGTAACGATGTCTGCGAGAGGCCCTTTCCCATCTTAGCCCAGATTCCTCGTGTACACCCATGGCTGAATCATCGCCTGTCTCAGGTATAGAAAGAACAGTATCAGCGTCTTTGACAATGTTTGGATTTTCTCGGACAATGTTTCTTCCAAACTCTTCGCGGATTTCATATACATATTTATCGTCAAAACGTGAGTCGGGTCTTGCAAAGTATGCAAATTCGAAGGCACAAAAGGCTTTCCGCGGCTCCTTCACGAGCTGTTCTCGTTCGAATCCATCTTCTGTGACTCTTACAAGCTCCCCGGCTTCTAGTTCAAAGTCTCTTTCTAAGCCGTTTACGTCTAGGCTTACGGTCTCTGATGAGAAAGCATAGGTTTTGCTGTCTAAACCGTGACCGGCGCATAACGGTCTTATTGAATGCGGGTCCTTGAACGCGAAGAAATCGCCGTCTTTTGTTATTCCAGCTACAGAAAAGGCTCCTTCTATTTCTTGCATACATGTTTTGACAGCGGAAGTAAGGTCTTTGCCTTTCAACAGCTCAATTAGGAGTTTGTGGCTGATCAGGTCTGCGTCACATTCGTATGAGAAGTCTCGAAAGTGCTCTCCTATTTCCTTCTTGAGTTGAAATGTGTTGACAACATTACCATTGAACGAAATTGCTAGTTTCAACCCGTTTTTTGAGGCCGTGACTGGTTGCGTTCCACTTATCAGCGATTTTTCATCACATTTCCCTGAGGTTGTGTATCTGACGTTTCCGATGCCGATGTACCCAGGCAACCGTCCAAACCATTCTTGAATTGCACTTGTTTTTATTTTTGGCACAAGGTCCAAGCTTCGGTGAGCATGAAACTTGCCACCATCATATGTGAGAAAGCCATGGGATTGGTGGCCCCTGTGGTTTTGGGCCCTCAAACCCCAGTATATATATGGAAATATAGGTTGTTTATCGAAATTTATGGCAGCGAAGACCCCACACGCGATTCTTAATTGCTCACCCATGTGACGCAATAAGAAATGGGTGTTTATCAGCTTTTATAACATTTTTAACTAAAAACCATATTGCTTTTTACAAGAACGATGCGAAACAATACTTGCGCTTAGCTTCTATTCCACAGTGCTTGAGGTTATCGTTAGCTCTGCGCCTTGAACCACTCGAATCCACCAGTTTAATGGGGTAAAGGAATCGTTATAATAGACTATGAGTCTCGCAACTGAATTTATTGTGGCGTTACATGGAACGTTTCCATGCCATCTCAAAGTCTTCGCCTGGCAGGGTCTAAGCGTTAAGTTTTGCGGTGTTCCACTCCAAATCCATTTTTCACCTTCAAAGGCTACGTTAACAGACCACGTACCCTCAGATTCTCCAGTATTTTCTAATGCGATTTTCACTATGAACGCCTCACATGGCGCCTTATCAACAACGCCACTGTCACATGCCAAACAAGCCAAGGATTTATTACCTGAGCCTACGTTTGAAAGACCAACAACGGCTAAGACAACCACTAAAAGAGATGACAAGACAAACCTTTTCATCATTCTCCATATCTCCTTTAAGAAATAATTGGAAACACCCAGCTTTATCCATTCTGTAGAAAACCTCTATAACATAATAATAGAACGATTCATAAGAATTCTCAATTCAACCTGTATAAAAAGGACCCAAGCTCTCGCAGAGACAAAAGGGAAAAAGATTTCATGGTGTCAATCTGAACTTGTCTCTTGGATAGAGCGTAACTTCTCGTATATTCCTCTTCCCAGTCAACATCATTGTTAATCTTCCCAAGCCTATAGCCCAGCCTGCATGAGGTGGCATTCCATAATCGAAAGCCTGCAAATGATGTCTAAAAGATTCTGGGTTTAGCCCCTTCTCTCCTAGCCGTTTGATCAAAAGCTCTTTTGTGGCTATTCTCGTACCACCTGAAACCAGTTCTATCCAAGACCACATTAGATCGAAGCCTTCGCATATTGTTGGATTGTCGTCTCGTGGTTTAATATAGAAGGCTTTGCAATGCGTGGGCCAATCAGTTATGAAGAAGAAGTACGGGTGAATCTTACCTAAAGTTCTGAGGGCTGTTGTTGGTATGTCCTCCCCCCAAGGAACCTCAATGTTCTCGCGTTTTAAGTTGTGTAGAACTTCGTCATAGGTTAAGCGTCTGAAGGGAACCTCTGGCACTTTTATTTTGTGTTTCAGTGTTGATAGCTCTTTTTGACATCTGCCAACAACAGTTTCGCAAACATATTGAGTCAACCATTCAAGCAATTTCATCACTTCCTCAGCGTCTGCAAATGCTTGCTCAATATCTATAGAGACGAATTCGCTTGAGTGGATGCGTGTATGTGATTCTTCTGCTCGGAAAAAAGGTCCTACTTCAAAAACCTTTTCGAGACTCATCACGAGCTGTTCTTTGTATAATTGGGGGCTTTGTGCAAGAAACGCTTTTCTCTTGAAGTAATCGAAAGAAAAGAGGGCTGCGCCACCTTCGGTTGCTGAAGCGATTATGCGAGGAGTATGTACTTCGATAAAGCCTTTTTCAAATAGGAAAACTCGTATTGCGTTCAAGGCTGTGTGTTGAATCTTAAAAATCGCTATGTTCTTTTCTTGTGAAAGATCCAAAGCCCGCGCATCCAAGCGAACATCCAACTTTGCAGGTGTTTTTCCAGCTATATCGATAGGCAATTGAGGCGTAGCAGTAGCCAAAACCTTGATCTCCTTCGGGACTACTTCGACACCTCTAGGGGTCATTTCAGTCTTTTTCACAGTGCCCTTAACGCCTATGCTATACCTCTTCTGCAGAATATCAGACTTCGACGAGACTTCGCTGCCTACTTCTTTACGCAGGATCGTGACTTGAATGGTGCCCTCCCTGTCCTGCAATATTAAGAAACGAATTCCTCCCAAATCTCGAATCTCTCGAACCCAGCCGAAAAGCGTAACCTCTTCGCCATCCATACTAGGCGTAACATCAACAGAGTAATGTGTCCTAAACCAATCGCCAATGAGATCTAACTTCATAGGCTCGCCAACCTAATCTGCGAACTCAACTCGCAATGTTATGTTGCGAACTCTACTAGCAATCTCCTTTAAAGCCTTTACATTAAAAGGGGGCTGTCGCCTATACCTCTTCTTCAAAATGACCCTCGTTTCAGTCGTTCCATCGGGCAACCAAATCGTGTTAATCGTCAATATATGTAAGGGAGCAAACAAATCCTCCAAGAACTTTCTATCATCAACTCCAAATTCTAAAACACGAATGGCCTTGCCAGTCTCCTCGCTTAAGGCTTTCATGATCTTCCCACCATAACCCAAGAGACGAGGGACATCGCCTTTCCCAACAATTATTGCCAGAGTTTTATCAGCATCTACAGTCTTGTGAAAATAAACATTCTGAAGCGAAGGATATTTTTCCTCCAAGGACAGCAAAACACGAGCAATTTTCAGGTCTACGTTGTTAAATTCTCCAGATTTAAGTTTAGCTAAACACTTTTGGCACAGTATCCCGCTCTTTAAACAGAAACTGCATAGTGTTGTTTTCACCTAGAAAAGCGCCCTCCGCAAATAAAGGAGGGGCGGCGGAGCATTGCCAAATTCATGCTGAAACGCTGCTTTAGCTTTCCAACGTTATTTCGATCGTGCTAACGTTTGTTGGCGTGCTACCCTCTTCTCTGGGTGCCATCTGCTGTGTTCCAATGCCGACTTTTCTGATTTTTACGTCTGGTAGGAATCTGCGTCTAACGACTTCAACAACGTCAACTGCTCGGCTTATTGATCTCCCTCGCGCCTTTACATTCACTTCTTTTGCTCCGCCGTGAAAGAGGGTTATGCAAGCCAGTACATAGTTCATTACTGGCTTATTTCCGATCAACACTGAGTTGCTTTCTGACATTTTTGTACCGCCTCACTCCTAGTTTTCACTTTTTCTATAGCTTCATAAGCATTTTTATCGATAAATAAATACATTACGGTTTATACTTCTATTCGATAGAAATCAGAAGCTAAAATGTTTACGACTTTTCGTTTTTGGGTTTGCTAAACTTTTAAATAATCCCTACTATTGTAAAAGCTAAACTTAACAAATTACTACACAGGAGACGATAACGTGGAGGCACTCACAAGACGTTCAATGCAGATTCTAAGAATGCTTTATGAAAAAGGCAAATCCACAAACACATACACACTTCATGTGAAACAAGACGAATTCGCAAAACAATTAGGCATAAGCAGGCAAGCATTAAACGTTCATTTGAGAAAACTTAGAGACTTGAACTACATACGCACGGGCAGAGGTTTCATAGACGTAACCGAGAACGGATTAAACATCCTTGGAATGTTCTCCACACCAGCCTTCATATTTATCAAAGTGTCACCACACAAAAGAATGTACGCCTACAAAAAAATAAGAGAACTCACAGTTCAAAGAGCCTTCAGGGTGGCAGGCGATGTCGATGCCCTCTTAATTGTTGAAAGAGAGAAACTTGACGAAGCCTTGAAGAAGTTGTCCTCTATTGACGGCATACAAGACACAAGATCATACGTGGCCATAGAAGCTATAAAGTAAGGAGAAAGCCACAATGAAACTCTTTGAATATGAAACAAAAAACATACTTAGGAAGTATGGGATCCCAACTCCCAAAGGTGGACTAGCAACAAACAGAAGCGAAGCCGAAGAAGTCGCAACCAAACTAAAACCACCGTTTGTAGTTAAGGCGCAAGTACTTGTTGCAGGAAGAGGAAAAGCAGGTGGAATATTATTTGCCAATTCTGTAGAAGAAGCTGAGAAAACAGCAGAGAAACTGCTGAACATGCAGATAAAAAGCATACCAGTCAAAAGCGTATGGATCGAAGAGAAGCTACAAATCAAGAAAGAACTCTACTTCGGCATAACAACCGACAGATTCAATCAAAGCTACGTTGCAATCGCTTCAGAATTCGGCGGAATAGAAATAGAAGAGATAGCCGCCAAGACGCCAGAAAAGGTTGTAATGTTTTACATAAATCCTCAAAAAGGCCTTCGCTCTTTCCACACCAGACAAATCGCGCGGACAATGGGATATGCAGGTTGCCAAATTCTTGAACTGGGAAAAATTCTTGAAAGGTTTTACGCTGCAAGCATGGACTATGACGTAGAGCTGATTGAAATGAACCCCCTGGTGGAAACCATCGACGGAAAATTCGTTGCAGCAGACGCGCGCATAATATTAGATGACAGCGCATTGTTCCGCCACCCTGAATACAAAAAGAGACTCCTAGAAGACGAAAGCGAACTCACTTCACAAGAATTAGAGGCTTTGAAGAGCGATTTGGCATACGTCAAGCTAGATGGAAATATAGGCGTCATTGGTAATGGCGCAGGTCTAGTAATGGCAACGCTGGACACAATCCAACATTACGGCGGAAAACCGGCAAACTTCCTAGACGTCGGAGGCGGTGCCCCTGCAGAAAAAATAGCCACCGCCCTGAAAATAGTACTTTCAGACCCAAATGTCGACACACTCTTCATAAACATTCTGGGCGGAATCACCCGCTGCGACGAGGTTGCACGCGGAATACTAGAAGCAAAAGAAGAAGTTGGAGTAACAAAGCCCATGGTAATCAGACTTGTGGGCACAAATGAAGAAGAAGGAAAAACAATTCTAACCAAAGCTGGAATCCATATGTTGGAAAGCATGGAAGAGGCAGCGCAACGAGCTGTCGAGATTTCCAAGCATGGAGGCAAATAGATTTGGGAATATTGATTAACAAAAAAACGCACGCAATTGTTCAAGGAATAACTGGAACTCAGGGAAGATTTCACGCTAAGCTTATGCTGGAATATGGAACAAAGATTGTGGCGGGAACATCCCCTGGAAAAGGCGGAACACAAGTCCATGGTGTCCCAGTATACGACACGGTCGAGGAAGCGCAAAAGAAGTACCCAGCAAACGCTTCAATAATTTTTGTACCAGCTCCATTTGCTGCGGACGCTGCGCTAGAAGCCTTAGAAAACGAAATAAAAACACTCATAATAATAACGGAACACATCCCGATAAAAGACGCAATAAACGTAATGGCATATGCGAAGCAGGCCAACGCAACGATAATTGGACCGAACACTCCAGGCATAATAACCCCAGGACAAAGCAAACTTGGAATAATGCCAACTCACATTTTCAAACCCGGCAACATAGGAATTGTCTCGCGAAGCGGAACGCTCACATACGAGATAGCCGCTAGCCTAACCAGAAAGAATCTTGGACAGTCAACATGCCTCGGCTTGGGAGGAGACCCAATAACAGGTCTTAACTTTATCAATGCACTTAAAATGTTTGAGAAAGATCGACAGACGAAAGCCGTCGTTCTGATAGGAGAAATCGGAGGCAAACTAGAAGAACTAACAGCACAATATATTGTAGAAGAGAAGTATCCAAAACCCATTGTTGCATTCATAGCTGGACGTTCAGCTCCACCAGGAAAGCGTATGGGACATGCAGGTGCAATAGTAATGGGTAAGGCGGGAACGGCTAATAGCAAAATCGATGCTTTGAAAAATGCTGACGTAAAAGTAGCAGAAAAACCAAATGAAGTAGCAGAATCACTGAAAGAACTTGCCTATATATACGAAAATGGTTGATATGCTTTCAAATAATAGATAAACACAAGTTCTGAAGAAGCCTTTTTTTCTCCTCATAAACGGCAAAAAGTATATTTGATAGGGGATTATCTCAGTTAGACTACAAAAAGGTAAGGTCAAAAAATGCCGATCATGGATCCTCTTAAAAAAACCATCGCTCAAAGGCATAGGCTCTACATGAAAATTTGCAGAGAATGCGGAGCCAGAAATGCAGCAACCGCTAGCAAATGCAGAAAATGCCGAAGCGGTAATTTACGATGGAAGAAAAGAGAACTTGTAAAGTGACCTTCCTCAAAGAGATCCAGAGAAACTTTTTCAATTCTTTCCCCATCAAAGAATTCTATGCAAAGTTTCGATGTTAAAGGCCGTGTTCGCGCAACCATTTTTTATTAACGGAATTGCCTGACCAGCCACACCGATGTCTTTCAACATTTCCGAGCTAATCCTTATCTCCTCTCCACAAGCAACCCCAACAATACCATCATAATGCTTATTCATCAAAATTCTTGCTACACAAGAGCCTCCAGGCAGGATGTATACATCATAGTTTTCTTTCTTTGCAATGGACACTGCCTTGTTGATTAAGCAATCCGGAGAACAGCGTGCACAAAAGTAAGATGGGATATTCGGGTCAAAAACTGCTTTGCAACGATTATCCATGTATTTCCGGGAACAATGCGGCAGAAAAAGCGCTCTCTTTCTTGTTTGCACGAATCTTTCTCTTTCTAAAAGATTTCTAACCTGCAAATCAACAAGATCTTGAAGAAGAACCACAGCATCAGATAAGTTGAGACCGGTTGCCTCTTGAATCTTAAATTTCTTTATCATTTCCTGTGTCGTTTTGCCAACTTTCTTGTGCACGCCTTTCTCGTAGCCAACTTTGGCAATTTCGGTGAAAAAGAAACGCGAAATTCTCGAAAGGTCAAAGGTGAATTTGTATGGCATAACTTATAGGATAGATGGACAAACCTTTAAGATTAACTGTTGCATATTTAGTCCCAAGTCTGAAAGCTATGGAGGCCTAGTGTTGGGTTTACTGGATCGATTTAGAAAAAAGAAAATAGAAGAGAAACTTGGCGAGGAAACCTCAAAGTCAATCTCCGAACTTGAACAACTTTGCGGAGACGATAAGGAAACATACGAAGCTTTAGTTAACACAATGTTCTTGGACCCGACTAGAATTGAAACTTCACTGAAGGACGCTGCAGAAAATGCCCAAAAATCTGAGAAAGCAAAGGATTTCACAAAAGCCAGAACATGGTACGAGATTGCCGGGGGTTTGGCAATTTATGAAGGAAATGTAAAGAAGGTCGTGGAATTTTTTAGTGTATGTGAAAAAATTCTGCCAGACAAAAAATACACTATATTAAAAAACCCTGACAAAGCCGTGACCAAGGCACAGGAATACTATAAGAAATCGCCAAAAGCATAGTTCTAGAATTTGCAAAAATGTGCGGAAGCGAAGCAGCGTCATCTCACTATTTTTCTTACTCGTCAGCGTAGCCCAAAAGATTTCTAAGAGAATTCACTTCTTCTCTGAGCATGCCTACTTCGCTTTCAAGCACATTAACCCTTGATTCTGCAACTTTCCTCAATTTTTCAATCTCGATTATCAAGTTCGCACGCTCAGTTTCCAAAGTCTTTATTTTTTCGCGAAGATTTTTCAAAGTCTGCATAAGCTCTTCCCTTATACCCTTAATTCTTTCAACCATATTTTTAATACTTGCTGTCTCTTCAATTTTCCCCTCAAATTTCAGCGCAGTTCTAAACCTAGCCTCACAGTCTGGGCACTCAAATAATCCAACAACAAGTTTAGGTTCTTCGCCTTTCTGTAATGCTTCCCTAGAAGGAATAATCCACGTCTTATACGGAGTAGCCGCCTCAGCCCCGCACTTCGGACATGTAATCAATTCATAAGCGCCTCTTATTATTGTGATTCCCAGAGTCTAAAATGTGTTTTGCGCGTATCTTGATCAGCCAAAATTGTAGTGTCAGTTGGAGATGTTCATCATTTGAAAAAAGAACTCATCAACCAAGGCTACTCTCGACTATTACTAGTTATCAGATATCTTTCATAATGTCTCCCGCACGCTCGCTAGTACCACAAATAATCGCGTAAAATACTTAAAAATGAATTGCTTAATGGGAGCAAAGATAAAAAAAGGAAAGGGGTTAAACAGTTATTGAGAACATTAATCGTTCGACAAGCTCTTTGTAACGGTTTCGAATGGTAACTTCGGTCACTTGTGCTATTTCCGCTATTTCCCTTTGAGTCTTCCTTTCACCAGTCAAAACAGAAGCTATGTAACTTGCCGCGGCTGCAATGCCGGTTGGGCCACGACCTGAGGTAAGTTTGAGTTCTTTTGCTGCCGCCAAAATTTTATGGGCGATTTCTTCAACCTTTCCCTGCATTGTTAACTGGTTTGAAAACTTTGTTATGTACTGGCTTGGCTTGAGAGGCGGGACAAAGTAGTTGAGTTCTTTAATGAGAAAGCGATAACTGCGCCCAACTTCTTTCTTGTTTACACTCGACGATTGAGCTATCTCCTCCAATGTTCTGGCTAATCTGCATTGTCTACACGCTAGGTAAATTGCTGCGGCAGTTACGCCTTGAATTGATCTACCGCGGATTAGGCGTTCCTTTACGGCTTTACGATAGATCACTGAGGCTGTTTCAAGAATATTTTTGGGAAGATTTAGGTTATTAGCAATCTTTGTAATCTCAGATAGTGCAAAGGCAAGATTACGTTCTGTTGCGTCTGAAACTCTTATTCGGCGTTGCCATTTCCTAAGTCGATAGACTTGTGCCTTCTGCCCTGGTGACAGGCTTTTTCCATAAATGTCTCTGTCATGCCAATCAATCATTGTCGATAGGCCTTTATCGTGAATTGTATAAGTGAGTGGGGCACCGACTCTTGTGCGTTTTGCTCTTTGTTCGTCATCGAAAGCTCTCCACTCCGGTCCTCTATCAGCGATTTTGGATGCTACAACAATGCCACAGTCCATGCAAACTATCTCCGCGGATTCATAATCGCGCATAATTCTTGTACTGCCACATTCTGGGCAACATTGAACCCTCACAGATTCAATGTGCTGAGTTGACAATGCAGGATCGGAACCTTCGCGCCCTTCTTCATCATCGCTCATTCAGATTTTCTCCTCTCTCCTCTTGAGGGGGCCACATATAGCATCTTATGCACCAGTTTCTGGAGTTCTCGGATTGTGGGTTTCACCGTTGCATAGGGTGAATCTACTGGGCCAAATATGTCAGAAATCTTTCCGACAGTTCTTAAATCTTCATCAACGACTATTTCACCAATTCTCGGGAGATTTTCGATGTTTATTACGAAATTCTTGCTTGGAGTTACGTGAAGGATTCGGCCTAGTCTCCGCAAATTTTTGAATTCCCCTCGCGAAAAGTGCATTGGTTCAAATGAAGCATTTTATTTAAACTTTTCTGCTTTAGTTTGCGAATGAAGCGTCTTCGTGTAATTTTAGTCGAAACATTCATAAACAAGAAATGTCGATAAGACTGTGCATTTGAAGGGTGAGGCTTATGTCCAGACCATTCTACGTAAAATATGAAGTCCCTAAAGAGATCGCAGATGCGGCCTATGAAGCCCTACAAGTAGCGGCAAAAACAGGCATGGTTAGAAAAGGCACAAATGAAACAACAAAAGCTATCGAAAGAGCTCAAGCAAAACTAGTGATAATAGCTGAGGATGTTGACCCACCAGAGGTCGTGGCTCATCTTCCACTACTCTGCGAAGAAAGAAAGATACCATACATATTTGTGCCAGGCAAGGAGAAGATTGGCAACTCCTTAGGCATCGACGTTTCTGCTGCTGCCGCATGCATTGTTAAGGAAGGAAATGCTGTAGGGTTAGTGAAGGAAATAGTTTCAAGAATCGAGCAGATTAAAAGAGGAGCAAAATGATGAGCAAGGAAGAAAAAACGACCGCAGAAGAAGAACTTATCCCTGCAGAAGTAATTCAAGTTATTGGACGCACTGGTGTAACTGGCGAGATTGCACAAGTTAGGGTGCGTATTTTAGAGGGAAAGGATAAAGGACGGATAATAACACGTAATGTTAAGGGACCAATCCGAGTTCAGGACATCTTGATGCTCAGAGAGACTGAAAGAGAAGCAAGGAAGATTACCAGATAGCAAGGGACTAGAAGTAATTTGAGGGATTACCTTTGCCCAGAGCTAGAAAATGTTCATTTTGCGGCAACGAATTTCTGGCTGGCACAGGCATGATGTACGTCAAGAACGATGGCTCAGTATTATGGTTCTGTTCAAGCAAATGCAGAAGAAGTTCTTTAGAGTTCAGAAGAGATTCTCGAAAGCTTAAATGGACAAAATACTTCGGGAAGGAAGAGAAAGGAAGAGCTTAAGAGCTTTAGGAAGAAAAGTCTGCCTTTCAACTACCTTTTTCGTTTATGGCGATTTTTTCCCAGATTGGTTTGTTGTGGATGCACCCTATGTCTGGTTTAGTCACCTTCCCATTGAAGTAGCCGTAGGCTCTTGCCCGGCATCCTCCACATATGTATTTATCGGAGCATTCTCCGCAGCCCACTCTTTTTCCGTTAACAATATAATTTTCTAGGTTTTCTCTTATGCGAAGTTTCCACAAAAGTGGATCGTTATTCCATATTTCTTCGAAGCTGTCCTTCAGCACATTGCCTAAAACTGTGTCCTCGCTCGTTGGGAAGAAGACACATGGTTTTACATCACCGTTGGGTTCAAGGCAACAATACAAACGTCCGGCTCCGCATCCGCCCAGAAAGTTTGCGACGCTCTCGATACCCTTTTTTGCCGCATAATGTGCTTCAACCATGAATTTTTCGCCATGTCTCTGTGAAAGTTCTTTGGTCACGCTTGCATATTGGGGGCATGTGCTGAGAAACCGGTCAACCTTTAGATCTGACGCCCCACGTTTAATTTCCTTCTCTTTCGCTTCTAGATATAATTCAATTATCTCTTTTCCAATGGTTTCTAGCACATGAAGCCTCTCATCTGGGGTTAAGTCCAACTCGACGTAAGCTTTTGCTCTTCCAGTTGGGATGAAATTGAAATGCATGAACCTTACTCCTAATTGCTTTGATAAGTCTATCAGTCTGTCGAGTTCAAACAGGTTGTCTCTGTGCAAGACAGTTGCAATACATGTGTCTATGCCCTCTTCCAAGCAATTCGTGACTCCTTTCATTGCCCTTTCGAATGCGTTAGTTATACCCCTAAATTCATCATGAACTTGGGGTGTCGCCCCGTCGACACTTATCTCCACATAATCAATTCCAACATCTTTGATTCTTCTTGCATTGTCTCGGGTGATTACCGTTCCATTAGAGGCTATGCTCACGTAACCTATGCGTTTCTTGGCATATGCGGCGAGTTCAAAGAAGTCCTTTCTTACGAGAGGCTCACCTCCACTAAAAGAAAGCGCTGGCAATCCTACGCCTGCTATCCTAGAGAGAGTGTCCAAAACCTGTTTTGCCTCATCTGTAGATAGTTCTGAACGTTTCCCGCTGCCTGCATTCTCATAGCAATGTTTGCATCGCAGATTGCATTGATAAGTAATATTCCAAACAATTTCAAAAGGTCCTGCGGGGACAAATGGTATTCGTACACCATATTTTTCTATACCCTTCATCATCAGGCCAAAGCCTCTGAGCCAAGATTCGCCGTACTGGTCGTTCAAGAACTGATTGTTCATGAATTTTTTGTCTATATGCAAAAAGCGGCTTCCAAGCTCGTAGAAGGGTTTGGCAATTTTACTGCTTATGTGTTGACATGTGGGACATAAGAAAACTGGAGCGCCTAGGAAGTCTTTCAGAGAGTTTAGGAGCAAGCTTCCATCTTCTGAGCATTCTTTGTCAAAAAGGCTGATTAGCGATTTAAGTAAAGGATTGACGGTGACTGAAAACAACGCATTCTCGACTTGGTCAATCAGCATGTCTGAGTCACTCATACAATCTATGCATGCCAAATATTAGTTATTATAATTTTTCGCGGCAGATGAAGAATTACGTCTATGTATCGCTTCTTGACACATATCAACCTTTGAAAGAACTGATTTATTAAGACATGCGAAATCATATCCTGAGAGGCAACCAAAATGCGCAAAAAAAACAAGAAACAAAAAAAGATTGACTTACTGAAGATGACAGATGCCGAGAAGATCAAATTGATCAGGGACGTTAGGCAGAAGCTCCGACAAAAAATCGTAGAGGAAAAACTTTGGAAGTCTTTTATCGAAGCCGAAAATCTAACTATAAACGGAGAAGCAATCAGCCGTGAGTGCGTCAACCTTAAAGGGCTTTCCTTCAGCGAAGTACTAAGAAACCTATAGATCTCATCACTTTTTTATGAATGACTGTTGAGAATCAAAATTGTAGAAATTACACAAATGCTCGAGTCAAGAACATAAGGGCAGTTTAAACATTTACATTGATGTTCATAAAAAAAAGAGGATTGTAAGATTCGGATTCTCTCCAGTATTAATGCATGTAAAGACTATAGAAACTACAGCGGTTCATAGTCAGTTTGAAAAGAAATGCTGTGCAGAGAGCAGCGTCGGCTTGTAGGAATCCTGTACCGTAGTCCCATGCCGTCCAAGTGAATTCTTCGTAATCGTAAAAGCCATCTTGCCATGCGTAGACAATTGCGGATCCATCTTTGTATCCTTTTGTCATTTTATTTGCAATCCCTGCTATTTTAAGGATCATTTGCATTTGCCATTGAACAAGATCAGGGTATTTCTGTAACACCAAGGAAGCTATTCCAGAGACATGAGGTGTAGCTTGGCTTGTACCGCCCACGTAATAGTATCCAAAGTACGCACCGCCTCCAATTAAAGATCCATAGGGACTGTATGGACCTACTATCCAAGAGCCCGGGCCACAAACATCAAGGTCGCACCAGCTTTGTCCAAGTTCAGGATTTGGTCGTCCACTGAAATCATTTACAAAGAGTTGGAATTCGTTACCGTTTTCATCTAGTGTGTAGAAGTTTTCAGGAACGTCGCTTAGCCACCATCTATATGGTGGAGAGTGGGGTGAAGAACCTGTGCCAATGTTCTCTAAAGTCCAACCGCCTGAAGCGACACATATGACTGGAGAGTAAGCTCCAGGATAGGTTATCTGTTCCTGTCCTTCGTTACCTGCAGCAGCAACTACTATGCAGCCGTTTCTAATAGCGTAGTCAATTGCCCTCTTTTCCACTTTCCCAAGGCTTCGACCTCCAAGACTCATGCTGATAACTATTTTTATGTCTAATTGCTTGGCCAAGTCAGCACAGTAGCGAATACCTGCAGCAACCATCTCGTAGGAACCGCCACCCACCAAATAGTACCCTGGATCGACCGTCTGGCCTGGTGGAACGTATCCAATCCATGTATCGAGCACCAACACTGGTATTATATAGACATTTGGAGCCACTCCTCCTACCCAGAATTCTTGTCCCCAGTATGTACTCACGTAGTTGTAGCCAGTTATTATACTTGTAACATGGGTACCATGACCATCGCCATATGGAGCTCCATAGTCATTCCATGGTTGTCCAAGCTCTGTGATGAAGCCTCTTGTGTCGTAGAAGTCATCTAGGAAGAAGTCTTGGTATTCTTCATCCCAGTAAATAGTATTATAGCTGAAGCCTTTGCCTAGGTCCGTGCGAATTCTTTCTACTGGAAGATAGTTCATCCAGTTATACATCAAACCAGTGTCAAGCACTGCAACATAGATGTCCTCACCAGTTTCACCCACGTTTTCCACGTCAATCATATCTAGATTGTATGCGATATCGCCTACAATTTCAGGTGGACCAGCATCTTCATATAGTATACATTGCACGGGAGAGACTCCATACCATGGGACACTTTTCACATCCCATGTTCCTGCAATTTCTAATGCCTCTGGTTCTGTCGATCTTGCTGACTGCATTGGTACCATCGTAACTACTAGCGCAGATGCGAAGAGAAGCACTAACAATGAGATTTTTACTTTCATAAGACATCCTCTCAAAAAACTTCTATTATTCTTGCAGCCATTTTAATCTTGTGGAAAAATCCTCTATCAGGAAAAACAGCTTCTTACACTCAGAAACCTAGCTTCGTCTTTCCCTTTCCTCCTTTAGACTCTTGCTAAATGTACAATAATGATGTGAATAAATTGGAAATACGGATTATTTATACACGAAGGTATAGTAGCGGGGGGTTGATTTGAACAACCGATCTCTGGGTTATGAGCCCAGCGGGTTAATCCTGGCTACCCCACCCCGCTGATCCTTTATGCTGAACGAATGCTTTCTTAAATCTTTTACTAGCAAACTACTATTTCAATATTAGTGGCTGATTTTTTCAAATAAACAACGGCAAAAGCATTTTAGAGAGCATTGTAATTTGTAGGTTTGGAGTCAGATTGAATGGACAAATCGTACCTTCGTCAGATACTCAATCCGGTGCTTAAAGATCCTATATTTGTTCAGGGGCTTCCAGGCTTCGGCAATGTCGGAAAGATTGCGGCTCATCTTTTGATAAAGTTCTGTGGGGCGAAACCTTTTGCAGAGTTGTATTCGCCGTCTTTTCCTGATTATGTTTCAGTTAATTCAAAAGGAATCTGCCACTTGCCCCGATATGAATTCTATGCAGCACCTATGGATAAAAATGACTTCATAATAATGACCGGAGATGCACAGCCTTCTTTTGAGGACGTCATCGCCCATTATAAGCTTTGCAGCGAAACACTGGAGTTTGTCGAAAAACAAGGTTGCAGCTTGATCGTGACAATGGGCGGAGTGCCGATCACAGAGGAGAAAACACAAGTGTATGTGGCTGCCACTTCAACCAGACTTGCCCTAGAGTTCATGGAGAAAGGTGCAGTAATATACAGTAAGGGAAGAATCGCAGGAGCTACGGGTCTTATGCTGGGGTTCGCAAAAGAGCACAACTTGGAAGGCATATGCTTGCTAGGAGCAACAACAGGTTTTAGAGCAGACCGTGGTGCTGGCTTTTCCGTTTTCAAGTTTCTAATGAAGGCTCTGGGCAATGAGGTAAAGGAAGGGTTATAAGAGAAAACAAATTACTAGAAAAAGTCACTAGGCCGTGAACTTATGACGGAGGAAAAACAGGAAAGCAAAGATAAAATCCCTGGTAGATTACGTCTTAGCTCAAGATACTGGAAGACATTTTTTGTGATATTAGCAGCTTTTTTGACCTTTGTCGGACCTACCTACATAGTTTATGTAAGCATAAGAATCCTTGAAATAAACTATGTAATCTCGATGTTTTCTGGATTTGTTCTTTTCGTAGCTGGTTTAGTGCTTATATGGTATCTGATTAGGAACAAAGTCATTTCTTAGGCAAAAAACTGGGGATTTGCGCCTCAGATACCCCAGGGTGCATCATCTTTTCAGATAAGCAAATTCTTCATCGGCAAATATTAATTGCTCATAGCTGTGTAAAAAATGTTCGGTTGTGAAGGGCAAGTCAGCAAAGCATATAAGATATGCTGAAAGATATAACAATTATGCAAGAAGACAAGGAGAAAAAACTCGAAGAAATGATGAAAAAGAGCAACGATTCAGCAAAAAGAACAACGATAATACTAGAGAAGGAAGAACGGGAATTTATTGATTCCCTCATTAGAGAAGGAAAGGAACCAGGCATCAAACCCCTCATCTCCAAAATGCTTGATGTTTACCGGAGTATGATGATTTATGATTGGCGCTTCCCAGGCGAGTATTATTGTGGCATAAGCCGCATAGCCTTCGTGAATGTAGAGCTTATTAACATCTTCATTCAGCACATCCCAAAAGAAGAAAGGCGGAAAATTGGAAGAAAAACAGGTGAAGCTATAAAGATCTCTATAGAAACGACCCTCGGCATTCAAACAGAAAATCAGGAAAAATGGCAGGACGTTTTCAAACGCTTGAGAGTGCAAGGATTCGGCGACTTTTATATAAAAGACAAGTATATTCTCATAAAAGCGCCATTCATCAGTGAATCTGAAATCTGGGCTGGCTTCTTAGAAGGCTTACTAGGAACAGAGCTAGATATAAAAACTCCTGTTCCACCATTCGTTTTTGAAATTAAAGAAGCTGATTCCGCGACAAACAGATAAATCAAATACAAAGGAAAGGTTTACACGAAAGTTTAGCTTAGAAGGTTAACGGAGAAAATTGAATGTCATTGTATGAGGCTATGCTTTACGAAAAATTGGAAAAGAATAAAGTCAAATGCAACTTGTGCGGGAGAAGATGCACAATAAATGACGGTGGAACAGGTTTTTGTTTGGTGAGAAAGAATGAGGGTGGAACGCTTTATTCTCTTGTCTATGCCAAGGCGATTTCGGCGTGCGTAGACCCTATCGAGAAGAAGCCTCTTTCTCATTTCAATCCAGGAGCGCTGATTATGTCCGTTGCCACAGTTGGTTGCAACTTTCGCTGCCAATTTTGCGATAACTGGATGATTAGTCAGGAGAAAAAAATAGCCGGTAGGAATTTCCCTCCACAGGAGGTGGTCAACGCCACAAGGGATAACGCCTGCCAAGGAATAAGCTATACGTATACTGAACCAACAATATTTTTTGAATACGCTTATGACACAGCTAAGCTTGCGCATCAAGTGGGATTTTTCAACACTTTTGTGACGAATGGGTATATGACACCAGAAGCAGTCAATATCATAGCGCCTTACTTGGATGCAGCAACAGTGGATTTCAAAGGCGGCGGAGACCCAGACTTCTACAAAACTTTTTCGTCGGTTCCCACAGTCGAACCGATTTTTGAGGCTTTGAAGGAAATGAGAAGAAACGATATTCACATAGAAATCACAAACTTGGTCGTGCCAAGGATAGGAGACTCGATTGAGAGAATAAATGGACTTGCAGCCTGGATAAGGGATTCACTTGGCAAGGACACGCCTTTTCATCTGCTACGTTTTCATCCTGATTATCGGTTAACTACGACCCCATCCACGCCCATCGAGACCATGGAAAAAGCATACATTGCTGCAAAAGACACGGGCTTGAACTATGTTTATATTGGAAATGTGCCCGGTCACCCAAGTGAAAACACCTACTGTCCTGGCTGTAACGAATTGCTAATTAAGCGTTTCAGCTTTGAAATAACGCGGTGGAATTTAACAAAGGACATGCATTGCCCAGTGTGCGGACGAGAAATTCCAATCAAGGGCAAACTGCATCCAAGCGGATACACTTACCCATACGCCCTATTTTAATAAACGCGCTAGACTAGGTTCATGTTGACAACGATGTGGAAGCTTCTCCGCCCAGACGCAATTGCAGTGTTGAAGGACGAGAAGGCATGTAAAAGCTTAGCCAGATATTTCTCTGTCATGCAGAACGAAAAACCAGCAAAATTTATGATAACGAAGAAAATTCCTGCACAATTCAACGCAAACGAGTCCGCAGAAGAACTTTGGCAAAAACACGCTGAACTTACGCAAGAATTCTATGAAACTCAAAGAAAAGTTGACACTGAAAGAAAAATTTTGCAGGATATGTCGACTCCAGAGAAATCATACCTAGACTTGAAAATTGAAATCGCAAGAAGAACCCTTTTCGATTGCCATTTTTGTGCGCGCAGATGTGGAATCAACAGGATTCAGGGCGAATTAGGCTTCTGCAAATGCGGAACAGAAATTTCTGTTTCGAGCATTTTCGAGCATGTAGGTGAAGAACCGGAGCTTGTGCCTTCTGGAACTATTTTCACTATGGGTTGTACAATGCGCTGTAAACATTGTCAAAACTGGACAATTTCTCAATGGATAGAAAAAGGAAAAGTTTACGGGCTGAAGGAATTGGCAAACGAAGTCGAACATCTACGTGCGAACAGTTGCAGAAATGTCAATTTAGTAGGCGGAGAACCCACACCGTGGCTTTGGCAATGGCTTGAAACCTTCAAGTATGTAAATGCGAATATTCCAATTGTCTGGAACTCAAACAGCTACTACAGTCCGGAAACAGCGCAACTTTTAGCTGGATTCGCTGATGTCTATCTATTAGATTTTAAGTATGGATCACAAGGATGTGCAGAAAAGATTTCTGGAGCGCCAAACTATTGGAAGGTATGCACATATAACCATCTGGAAGCAAAAAAATATGGTGACCTTCTTATACGCGTACTTGTTCTGCCAGATCATCTGGAATGTTGTGTACAACCAATTGTGAATTGGATAGCAGCGAATCTGGGCACAGGAACTAGGGTCAACCTAATGTTTCAGTATAGACCTGAATGGCTGGCGTATGAGATCCCAGAACTGCGCAGAAGACTTACGAGAGATGAAATAGAAAGAGCCGTTCAACTGGCTAGAAAAGCAAAACTTGCAAATTTCATAACCTGAATCATACGCAAATTCGTAAGCGAAAGCTATTTCTCAAAGAAGGTTTACTTTTAGACATAGATGGTGATTGAAATGCCATACTGTCCAGAGTGTGGTGGCGAAATGAAATATATTATAGCCACTAAGCATTATGCCTGTAAAAGCTGCGGATTGTCTGTAACACAACAGGAACTAATGGAACTAAGGGAAAAACTGCGACCATCCATAGAATCTAAAGAAGATGAGCAGGAAAAGCGAAGGAAAGAATACTTGAAATGGTGGCTTAGCAAGAAGAAATAGTTTGCCTGCAGCTTTTCTGAACAATAAAGCAGCAAACCGCATAAAGAGAACGCGACAACTTTATTTTTCTATCGCCTAAGCTTAGGAAGGTGAGAAAATGAGTCAGCAAATGGAAATAATCTGCGTTGGCAATGAACTGTTAATAGGCAAGACACTGAACACAAACGCTCATTGGATTGCCAAACGCGCAACTTCGCTAGGCACAATAGTCAAGCGGATAACTATTGTAGGCGATGATGTGGACGAAATTGTAAAGGCCATTCGTGGAGCGCTACAGCGAAAACCAGGGTTCATAATAACGACAGGCGGATTAGGCCCAACCTTTGACGATAAAACATTAGAGGGAATCGCTAAAGCCTTAAACAGCAAGCTGAAAGTTAATCGAAAAGCTTTGAAAATGGTCAGAGAAAAATATGAGGCCTATGTAAAATCTGGAAGAATGGAAAAAGTTGAACTGACACCGCCGAGAATTAAAATGGCAACACTTCCAAAAGACGCAGCACCATTGCCGAACTCTGTTGGAACAGCCCCTGGAGTAATGATGAATGTTAAAGGAATCGTTCTAATTGCTTTGCCTGGCGTGCCTCCAGAAATGGAAGCTATTTTTGAAGAATCCGTGGCTCCATTGCTCAGGAGAAGAGCTGGAGAGGTTACATTTTATGAGGCAAGCATACATGCAGATAACATTATGGAATCAACGTTGGCTCCATTAGTTGATGAAGTAATGCGTGGCAATCCATATGTCTATATAAAATCCCATCCAAAAGGTGAAGAGAAAAAACCCCATATCGAGATCCACTTCTCAACGACAGCAAGGAACTCTAAAACTGCAAAGGACCGCCTAGGAAAAACTATAGTTCAGTTATCGGAGCTTGTAAAGAAAATCGGTGGGAAAACTAAATTAAAGTAGAAGTTGGTGAGCAAAACGATTATGGATTATCATATCCACACGAAGGCTTCACCAGACGCCAAAGGGAACATGGAAGAACATGTTCGAAAGGCCAAAGAAAGAAACATTAGTGAAATAGGCTTTTCAGAACACATCTTAGTCAGTCCTATTAGCGGTTACCCATGGGCGTCGCCCGACTTTATGCCAGCTTACGTTCAGAATTTTCTTGCTTTCAAGGAGAGCTCAAATCTTCCTATAAAGCTAGGCGTTGAAGTGGATTTTGTTCCCAGCGATGCTCAGAAAATCGAAGATTTTGTTCAAAGACACCCGTTTGATTATGTCATAGGAGCTGTTCATTTCATTGGAGGCTGGGGCGTTGACTACCGCTCTCAGATGCATGAATATTTGAAGAGGGATATTTTGCAGGTTTACGAGGAATATTTTAGCCTCGTTAGGAAAATGTGCAAGTCCCAGCTTTTTGATATCTTGGCGCATCCAGATCTCATCAAAATTTTCGGGTTTAAACCCAACTGTGACTTTTCTGATATCCTTATAGAAACTGTTGAAACCATGGCAGAATCTAACATTTGTGCAGAAATCAATACTGCAGGATTGAGAAGACCATGTTCAGAAATATATCCCAACGAAGAGTTCTTGAAGATTATGTATAGTTATGATGTTCCAATAGTCTTTGGCTCAGACGCTCATGAACCAGATGATGTGGGAAGAAATTTTGAAGAAGCAATAAATCTAGCCAAAAAAGTGGGTTATACTCAAACCTGTGTTTTTAACGATAGAAAAAGAAAATTCGTGGAGACTTGAATCGAAAAAGTCTTGTTTACAGGACATTGACATATATGTGGTTGCGATGATGGAAGGCTAAACACGCAGTAGAGACGATTGGAAATCCGAGTGTTCGATGCAGTTGTCCAAACTACTTTCGACTACTGATTGACATTTCATAAATGCCATAAATCAAACTCGCAACAAAGTTTTCTATGAAAAAGCCCAAAATAGAGTCGTCCAAACTGCTCTTAACAACAACAACAATTTTGCTTGTGATTTCTTATTTGCTTCCAGAAGTTTGGGCACAAAGCTACAGTCATTCATACCAACTTCTAAATCAACCGAATGGTTCCACATATTATAGGTTGAACGTCACTGTGCAACAGTCGCTGTACGAATACTACAATGAAAAAAGCCACGTACTAAATTCAAACAATGATTTCGCAAAATTTGTAACGCCTTACGCCGTAGCACCAATCGCTGATAGCCTCTGGAGAATTTACACAGACGACGAGGATTTTGTAAACGGAGTGTTGATGATTGTACACCAAATACCATATGAGGCAACTACCCCAGCAAAATACCCCGTAGAAACATTAGTCGAAAATAAGGGAGATTGTGACCTCTTCTCCTACATTGTAGCTTCAATCATTAAGGCGGGCGGACTTGACGCTGTGCTTCTATACTACGACAGCCAAGCCCACATGAACATTGGTGTCAGTCTTTCTCACACCCCTCGTGACTCAAGAGAACCGGCGTACTACGTGACGTATAATCAAACTGAATATTACATAGCGGAATGCACAGGTGGAAACTGGCAAGACGGGTGGAGGGTTGGTGAGTGCCCAGACGACTTAAAACAAGCCTCAATGCAAGTAATCACGCTAGAAAACTGCGAACAATGGGCCCCAGGACAGGTTTCTGCAAGTTATAAAACCTTGGAATCTTCAACCATATCTCTGACCGTTTCACCGACATTTTTGATTCAAAGTGGCATGGTCACACTCTACGGACAGCTCTCACCAATCCTGCAAAACAAAACTCTCACAGTTTATATAAAAATGAACAATTCACCATGGATAGCCTTGGGCACTGTCACGACAGATTTCATGGGACAGTTCGAATATATTTGGAACGCAGAAACAGCAGGCATATGCTATATTCGTGTAAGCTGGTCCGGCGACGAAGACTATGCAGGAGCGGACAGCCGAATACAAACGTTAACGATTTTGTCTACATTCTTTGTTTTGTTAATAGCCATTACAGCAATCTTGGTCTGTGTAGGTCTGATTATATTCCTCACATCAAGACAGACTCAGCCAGGGTTTCAAGAGCCCGTGCCTCCAGAAATTCCATATTGATAGAAAAACTTTTTACTTAAAGGTCGAAGTTTGATACTTAATATGGCATTTCTTAGTTAAAGGGGATGATTCGATAATGTTTATAGTCTTCATTATAGGTACCGCTGGATCGGGTAAGTCTCTGCTTACAGCAGCATTTAATGAATGGCTGAAAATATCCAAGCAAGATGTTGCTTTAGTCAACCTTGACCCAGGCGCGTTAAAAATTCCGTATTCTCCAGATGTTGACGTTCGAAACTACGTAAATGTCGGAAGTCTAATGGAAGAATATGGTTTAGGTCCAAACGGTGCATTAGTAATGGCCGCCGACTTGATTGCAGATGAAATTGAGCAGATCTCGAAAGAAATTGAAGAGTTAAAATCTGATATTGTTCTGGTGGACACATCTGGACAGATGGAACTTTTCGCTTTCAGAGCCAGCGGACCATATATTGCTAGCGAGCTCACAAAGGAGTCGAAAGCCATAGTTTACTTGTTCGATAGTGTTTTCTCAGTTAATCCACTTAATTATGTTTCAAACCTTTTCCTTTCAGCAGCAATTTACAACCGTTTTCTGTTACCCCAAGTGTATCTATTATCAAAATGTGATTTGCTTCCGAAACATGAAACCGAAAGAATTGTACAGTGGTCAGCTGATCCAAACGCCCTAGAAAATGCGGTTGATCAAAAACTTGAAGGAACAAAGCGTTTACTAAGCAGAAACATGATGAAGGCAATCTACCAGCTTGGTCTAAGATTTCTGTTGATCCCAGTTTCAGCGAAAACCAATGAGGGAATGACAAATTTCAACATGACCTTAGAACGCATCTTGGCTGAAGGAGAAAAATACACCACCTAGTCAAAAAATTATTTCCTAAGGTCATTAATAAGTGTCCAAGCAGCTGTTAACGCGCCATATTCAGCTTGTCGCATATTATCTGCGCTTACAATGATTACTACATCGTTCTCTTCTGGCTTCAAAAGCGTGACTATTTGACCTGCCGCTTTTGGAAAATCCTTGGTCACGTTATCACTTACTGAAGGAATTACTAAGCGTCCGTCTTGGAAGAGAATGGTAGTGGCGCTTCTTGCACCTGCCATTATTGCTGTGTCACGGAGTCCCATTCCAGACTTGACTTTATGCCCACAGTTTTTAACTAGAATTGCGAAGTTGTGGGTGCCAAGAGTCAGCTCATTTTCCACAATTTTACTCTTCTTCTTAAAAATCGATTTATGTTCTTCCCAGAGCTTCAGACCCTTGTTTGTTAGTGTACATCCAGCTTTTGAAGTTGTAATCAATCCAGCTTCTTTCAGTCGACCTATTATCGTACGAATTGCGCCTTCTCCAACATCTAGACTATAAGCCAGTTTGCTACGACCGATTGTTTTTTCTGCCATAAGATCTAACGCCAGCAACATGTGGACCATGGAAAATGTCGGAGATGGGCCTGGCGCCTTTTCCCCGATGATTTTCTCCAAAAGCTGTTTAAACATATAAGGCATGAACCTTCACAATGTATAGTTTAAACCTTTGGTTTATTAACTATTACAGATTAGAAATGCTTAGACACTGGGATTGTTTTTTTACAAGTTGCCTTTTCGGGTAAAGTATTCTCTGACTATACCTGCAGTTAGCGCAATTAAACCTACTGTTAGCAGGTAGATAAGCGGATATATGAAAATTGAAAGCATAGCCTCGTAAGTGATCATTGATGGCAATTGTGGTGTAAAGAACACAGTTATCCACATTATGACAAAAGTTGCAATGCAACCAATTCCAAGTCCGACAGAAAGACCATGAACGAAGCTGCTCCTGTTTTCAGTGTTTGCATCCAGGTCATCTTCCTTCGGTTCTTCTTGCTTTTGCTCTTTCGAAGGTTCTTCTGGAACTACGTATGCTTCTGATTCGTTCTCGTGTTGAATTTCCTCAAACGGAACACTTTCTTCACTTGTCTCTTCTTCGTAGTGTGTGTCTTCAAGTGCTCCTTGCTCCGTTTCCATAATGTTTGCCCTTCTCTTGTTTTGTTGTGAGGGTAAATTAATAAAATTATTCAATTATGGATTCTAATTTAGAATAAGAATTGATAATAATTGAAAGAGTCATTCGGTAAACCCGCGTGCAAAAAACATTTATACCCCATAATCTTGGAACAGTCTAAGCAGTTTCTTCTTTTCCCAGTAATAGCTTAGGACTATACTTAATATTCCTGGGGCAAAACCAATAGGAAAGAGAATCAAAACATCAAGCGCATAGTTGAATGGGAACGGTACATACGTTTGAGTAAACTTTGTCGTAGGTTGTCCCACAACCGTTCCAAGCCAAATCGAAAAGAAGCATGAAAACACCATCATAACTATTATTGAAGGCTTTACCACAGTCTCCTTAAAAATCATACCAGCAGTTCTCAAGCTTCTACTCTTTTCAAATATCCATCTTCGAAATCTGCCATAACTTTCCAGTTTTCTTAGGTAATCTTCTTCGCGCTTTTTCAAATCAAAATATTTTTCTATTATAAAAGTCACTGCTTCCTCTCTACGTTCTTCGACAGTTTTGCGTCTAGATAAAGATGCTAAAGCAGAAGGCTCTTCAAGTCCATCTTTCTCATGAACTTTGAGTAGAAGCTTCTTCAGCTTGTAAAGGCTTCTTTGTATCCTGCCAAGCATACCAGAATCTAGAATAATAAACTTTTAAAGCTATTGGAAAAAATATTCACATTCAAAAAGAAAAATCGGCGGAGTTATTAAGGGGGACTATTTGGAAAGAAGTTTGGGCGCGAACTGTTCTATTGCGGTTTTAAGTCTATTCCATTCGTCCAAGTTTCGTATGTTAAATTTGTGTTTTCTTTTCCATTCGCCATCTCTTTTCTGCCACAAATACAAGCCTATCGAACGTTTTCCGAAGGATTCGAAGACAACTATTGCCTCCCACCATTTTTCGCTTTTGAAAACTGTAGCGTGATCGACTACCTTGTAGAATTCAGATACGGGAAGTTTTTCGTCTGCTTCAGCCATCGTTTATTTCGCCTACTATCAATAGGCCAATTTTGATAATTTGAGTTTTTAAATTAATCTGAACTATTACTGTAGAAAACGCCCTCCTTGACTCTGTCTATCTTATAGAGGGGCTTTTATAGTAATTTTGGAACCCAAAAAATTACTTGGTTTCTGGCTTGTTGTTTCTGTTAAGCATGTCAGCAGGTTGAAGTTGCTGAGCAAAAATCGCAAGTTGCTTTTAATAGGTCGAAATTTTTCCTTGTGCCAGCTCCATGCAGAAGTTATCTATGTTCGTGAGTTCGTAGTCGAGAACATCATTTATTTTATGTTTGACTTCAGCCAAGTTGTTATTGTCCTTCATTATGACTTGAGCCGCTGCAACTGCGGGATGGTCAATCGGACTGCCTATTTTACTTAGCAACCAGATGTAGACTTCTTCAACTTCTGGCACTTCATCATGAACATGTTGCGCTATTTTGTATGTGAGGGCATTGTAGATTTTTCCTACGTGGCTTATTGGGTTCTTGCCGGCTGCAGCCTCTGAACAGAACGGTCTGTTTAATGATATCAAGCCGTTTACACGGTTTCCTCTGCCCACTTGTCCGGAGTCGCCACTGTCTGCGCTTGTACCCAAGACAGTTAAGTATAACCCGCTTAGCCCTCTTCCTTTCACGTCTAAAGTGTTTAGTTGCACATCAATGGCTTCGAAATCTGTATTTACTGCAACAAACGTGTGAATGTCATCAAGGATTTTCGCTTTCTTTTCAAAATAGTCTTCTTCGCTGGTTATGAAACGATCGACAAAAGCCATGGCAATCGTTAATCTTAAGTCATTGTTTATTCTGAAGCCCATGACTTTTATGTCTTCACCAGATTCAGGAAAGCGACTCTTGAACTGCTTAGAATTAAGAAAATTTTCGGTCTGCAAAACTATTTTTTCTGTTCTGGTCATCGGTGCATAACCAACAGCCGCTGAAGTGTCATTGGCGCCTAGAAATTTTCCTTTGCGCTTGAAGATGTCTGTGAGACCTACGGAGCCTGACTTCAATTCGACTTGATATTTCACGTGCTTTTCAGGGTCTACAAATCGCATGTTCTTTGTAAACCATTCCTTAGCGACGTTCGTGGCTATCCCGTTGATGTCTATTTTTGTGCCGTTGAATTCTGATGTTGCTCTGTCACCGAACACGAAGAGTATCGGTTGCTTCACGATCCCCCCGCCAAATCTCGGTTCAGCCTCGCCAGCCACAAGCAAAGACTTGTCAACATTATGGTGTAGTATGGAGCCTGCCTTCTCAATGTATTCTTTACTTAAACGTATAGAAATATGATCCATGATCGCGTCACATATGTAGTCTGGATGCCCGAGACCTTTTCTTTCAACTATTTCCAAACGTTGCTTTTCGAGTGGAATATGCGTTAGCCCTTCTACAACTATGTTCCTCATTTTGAGGCTTCCTTAGTGAAGTTTAGGGTGTATGCACACCGACAAATATATATTTTACTGTATTATTTATTAATCAAAAATAACTGGTGGTTATATCTGGCCATAACAGGGGCTTCACTTAAAAAATTAAGAGTAGAATCGAGTCTAACCCAAAAAAGACTAGCTGAGCTTGTTGGTGTATCACAAGCTCACATAGCAAAAATAGAGCTGGGAAAGGTTGATCCCAGACTCTCAACAATCAACAGAATTTTAGAAGTTCTAGCGGAAGGGAAAAGAGTGAAATGCAAAGACATAATGACGGAAGGCGTGCTCTTCGCAAAGCCAAACAATAGCATTCTGGAAGTAAGTGAAGTAATGGTGAGACACGCCATTTCTCAGATGCCCATATTGAATGGAAACAGAGTTGTTGGTACAATAACTGAGGAAAGCATAATCAGGAATTTAGGTTCAGACATAGCAAAGAAGAACGTTAGGAACATCATGGATCCGCCTCTGCCTATGGTATCAGAGGAAACGACAGTTCAGGCCATCCGCACGTTGCTGGAAAGACATCAAGGAGTATTAGTTACAAAAGGCAAAGATGTTGTGGGCATAATAACACGGTCAGATCTCCTAAAAACAATCGGCTGAAAGGCAGTATTATATGCAATTAGAAGAGTTCAAAGCAAAATAACACGTGCCACCATAGAGTTAAGAAACGAGAGAAGCAATAATAGTTCTAGATTTAGCTTTTTAATTCGTCTATTAGCTTGACCATTTCTTTTATAATATAGTCATTTATGAATCGCCCCTTTTCAGCTGAAGCAATTGTTGGATCTCCAATGATTCCTTCCGGTAAAAAGTCTCGGGGGTTCACGACTATCTCAAACTTGGGAATTTTTTGAAAGTTCTTTTTTCCTTTTCCCTTTATTAAGTCGGGTCTTATTGCCATTACACGAGAAGTTTCGATGGTGCCTCCGTGTCCATCTTTTTCATCAAAGTATTTTCCTCTAAGTGCGTATGCAAAATCGTAATCAGTACAAACCATTATCCTAATCTTTCGCTTTTGGCTCTCTTCTCTTCGTCTCCATAATACATGTTCTGCCGCAAGCCTCAGCGCAACCATCTGTTCTTCATCGGCATGTCCGCTAAGTATTAAGAATCGCTTAAACCCGTTACGAATAAATTCCTCAACAACCTCACGTGTAATTCTGTATAGAGAGTGAAAACTTATCGAAATTGTCCCTGGAAAAATACGAGTCGTACTGCAGACGCCATATTTCAGTGGTGAGGCAAGGAGGCTGTCAGTTTTTTTAGCCACCTCCAATGCAACATACTCAGGTTGTAGGCTGTCCGTGCACAATGGCAGGTGAGGACCATGCTCTTCGACACTTCCGACTGGAATGATGATAACTTTTCCTACTTCTGCAGCTTGCTTCAGTTCCTCCATGCTTAGCTCGGCGAGCCACACCTTGTCTTTTGAATGTTTCATAAGTGCCCCGTTTCTTGCTAACTGAGATCAGAAAATAAAGCTTTTGCGTTCTATTTTTGTTTGCTTGTTTCCTAGAGTCCAAGAAACGGTTAAAATCCAGCTTTTATCAGGTTACGTGGCTTAACGAGTTCTCTGAGAAGTATTGTAGCATAGGAGCCTCGATGTAGCATAAAGTGCACTTTGGTCTTGTATTTTGACGGATTTACAGAATCACTTGAAATTTCAACCAAGGAAAAGTTATTCAGTGGAGTCATCACAGTTCGCAATTCTCCTCTGCAGGAGACTTCCAACATGCCGTTGACTTTGAAGTTGCCTAGCATAGTGCCTTCTTTCTCAAGTATTCGTTTCTCAATTTCTCCTTGAATACCAAAAGAAAGGCGCTGCCTGAAACCAACCAGTGGAATGGCCACCCGCATTTTTCCAGCTGCTATCGCTTTATTAATCTCTGTTAACGTTTCAGAGTTTGCGATTTTGTACATTGTTGACAGAGGTAGTCCAGAACGCTCAACACTTACAGCATAATCTCCAATCTCGGCTCTATTCAGGCGAAAACCACTTGCAATTCTTCTGCTTAGGAACTTGTTGAAAATATAGGCCTGATAAGCTTGTGGAAAAAGCTTCTGTAGTTTTATTGGCAGTCTCCTGAAGGCGCCTATGAAATCGTCTGGTTTGCTGACTAAGTGTTTCAACATTAGCCGTTCGTAGCGCAGCTTTTTCGGAAAATTTTTCAATCCTTTTTCAAAGTCTTGTGTAGCCTGCAATTGCATGCGGGCTTGTCTAGATTCTGGATGTTCAAAGCGGCTCGGCTTGGCCAGAAACTGCATCGCTGCTTTCTGAAAGCTGCCTTCAACCATGGCTTTTCCGACGAGATGCGTTATTGGACGAACCGTGCCGAAACGTTGATGACCGAAAAAGTTTGGAACGCCACCCACTGTCTCGAGTTGTTCAATAGTCTCCTTTATTCTCTTTCTAATAGTGGATTCTGAATTCTTTGTGGCTCTGATTGCAATTTTGAAATTGTTTCCAAGAAGATAATACGACGACAGCTTGTAGCGAAGATAACCCACAGGATGAATATTTATGTCTTTTGCGTTGACTTTTTGAACGTCTTCAGCCGACACTCCTTCAATTGTGATGTACTGGGAAGTTAAGGCTCTAGCGTCCTTTATGCCGGCAATTTGAATTCGCCGCACGTTTGTGCCAAGTTGTTCAGCAACCGTTTTGAGAGCTTTAAACATATCCCAATCTCGTTTAGTCAAGACACATAGTAGATAGTGGCTCTTGATGGAAGAAGAACCTAAGACCGCACGCGTTTTAGATGAGGCTTTTTCGGCTCTGGAACCGTCGACAAGCGTTTCCTCAACAACAAAATCCTCAACAAGTTGACGAATGGCTCCATCGATGCCTACAGACGGTGTGACATACACCTCAACGCCTATCATTCGCTCTAGTTTAGGAACCAGCAATTTGTTTACGCCTTTATTCAGAGAAGAGTAAGCTCGCCTGTTAGCTTGTCTACCTTCTCAGTAGGGGCTGGGCCTATTCCCAAACATGTTATCGTGTCTGGGGGGATTTCTGTAAGACCCCTATCTATTATCAAGGCAGTAGGCAGCGCCAACTCCTTCGCTTGTTTTTCCAATTCTAACAGTTCTTTTTCGCTTTTCACTTTAACAGCTATCTTACGTTGCCCTTCATTTATCCAAGCTTCCCACCATGCTTTCTTATGCTTGCGAGCCTCTTCTGCCGCGGAAACTGCAGCGTGCCCGCCTTGAGCAGCAACCTTGCCTTTACTTAATCCTAAGTCTGAACGAAAAACAATGACTTGCTTATAACGAAATTCGCTCATGCGTCTTCAACCATCTTCTTCTCATCAATCTATTTTTCAGAGATTTTAAATATTTGCAGACAAGTAGAGGAAGAAAAAGTAAATGATGGTAATCAACATTTTAGGGCTTCGCAAAGTCTTAAGGATGGCTTGTCCTTGAAAATCTATGTCTCTAAAATTTTGGAGAGTTTCACCCAAGCCAAATTTTGCACAGAAACCAATTACGTCGTCAATCTTCTTATCAGACATTGCACTGAGCATCCTCCTCACCGCAAGCATAACTGTTAGGTCAAAGCCTAAAATCTCTTCACATCGCTTTTGATATGTTCCCAGAAGCTCAGAAGAAAAATCATTGGCACACAGAGCCACGCGAGCCACTTCAGAAGCGACTTTTGCGCAAATCATGCCGAGAATTACGCCGCCGCCTGTAGTGGGTTTCACTTGAGAGGCTACATCACCCACGGCTAAGAACCCGTTTGAATAAAGTTTTAGAATTGATCCTCCGAGCGGTAAAGGATGGAACTCGGTCTGCAGAATTCTTGCATTGTGTAGTTTTCTTGAAGCAACAGGATGTTTAAACATGAACCTTCGCAGAAGCTCTTTCGGATTCCCTTTTTTTGCAGCTAATCCAACTTTTGCTTTGCCGCCAGACTTGGGAACCAGCCACGCATAAAAGCCCGGAGCATAATCCCTTCCAAGAAAGACGTCGACCATATCAGATTCAGCGTCTTCAACATTTTCAACTTCTGCCTGAACCCCATTAACAAGCATAAGACTGTCAAACGTAGTTAAGCCAGTCTGCCTTAAAATCTTGGAAGATGTTCCCTCGGCATCTATAACCATTTTTGACAGAAACTTTTCTGTGTCTTTTCCATTTTGGTTAGCATTTACTCCTTTGACGAAACCATTTTCAATAAATAACGATTCGACACGGGAACTTAGATGATAGCGAACACCAAAGGTTTCTGCTATCTTGGCAATGTATTTGTCAAATAGAACACGATTAACAACGCACGTTACTGGCGAAGAGAAACGAATTGAAAACTTTCCACCTTTTGGCGAATAGAAATTGGCTCCATAAAAAGTATTCTCAACGATTTGGGACGGAAGTGGATACAATCCTAAATGCTTAAGACCTTTGATGCTTATGTGCCCAGTACAGTGGGATGGCACACCAATTTCGTCATGTTCCTCGAAAACTGTTACTTTGACTCCGAACTTCCCAAGATTCAGAGCCGCAAAGGAACCGCATGGTCCGCCTCCAACGACGACCACATCAGAAAAAGATTGCATACGTTACACGCAGATGCGTTACCTGAAAAGGTTATGCTACAAGCTCAACCCGTCGCTTCCCACGAGCCATAGAAGTTACGCGCACCTTTCCACCAATTTCCAGTCGCATTAGCAATTCGTTAAAGTCCTTAAAGCCCAAATCCTCGTACTCTTCATTTAAAGCATCAAAAAGCTCAACATCCGTCATAGCGCCTTTCTTACCTAAAATCTCCAACAAAACAGAGTAAGTTGCACGGGGTTTCCATGTTCTAATAGGCATAGGTAACGCTCCTAAGCAATTGGTGTGGCGGGTTTTTGCACTTGCCGAACTTGCCGCATAAAGCCCTTGTACCATTTCTCCATATCTGGTGTGACTGACGGTCCAGTCTCCTTGATTGCTTCTTGAAAATCTTTCAGTGTTACTTCTTTCGAGTTTATGTCCCTTCTCAAGGCATGCATTGCTGCTTCTCTGCAGAGAGCTTCGATGTCCGCACCTGAATAGCTCTTGGTCATGGTGGCCAACTGTGCTAAGTCCACATCCTTAGTTAAAGGCATATTTTTGGTGTAGATTTTGAAGATTAGAAGCCTACTTTTCTCATCGGGTTCCGGTACATAAATCAGCCTGTCAAATCTCCCTGGTCTAAGCACTGCTGGATCGACAATGTCAGGTCTGTTTGTGGCTCCTATGACAACTATGTCTTCCAAGGTTAGGATTCCGTCCATCTCGGTTAGGAGTTGACTGATTACGCGTTCTGTCACTCCGCTATCAGCAAAGCCTAATCCTCGGCGAGGAACGAGCGAATCCATTTCGTCGAAGAAAACTACCGCAGGCGCTGCCATTCTAGCTTTTCTGAAAACTTCTCTTATGGCTTTTTCTGACTCGCCAACCCATTTTGAGAACACTTCAGGACCTTTAATCGTTATGAAATTAGCTTCGCTCTCCGTAGCGACGGCCCTTGCCAGAAGCGTCTTACCGCAGCCAGGAGGCCCATAGAGAACTATTCCTTTTGGCGGTTTTATGCCGAGCCTCTCGAATATTTCTGGATTTTTCAAAGGCCATTCTACTGCTTCTTTAAGCTCTTGTTTGACATATTCCAGTCCACCGATGTCTTCCCAGTGAATTGTAGGCACCTCTATGTAGACCTCACGCATCGCTGTTGGCGTCACTTCTTTGTAGCCGTCCATGAAGTCCTCCATTTTGACCTCCATTTTTTCCAGCACACTTGGCGGTATGCGCTCTTCTTCAAGGTTAATTTGCGGCAGATACCTACGCAAAGCTTTCATGGCTGTCTCTCTACATAGAGCAGCAACATCTGCGCCTGTGTATCCATGAGCCATTTCTGAAAGTTTCTTGAGGTCAACGCCTTCTGCTAATGGCATTCCCCGAGTGTGAATTTGGAAAATTTCGTGTCTCCCCTGCTTGTCAGGAACGCCTATCTCTATTTCTCTGTCAAATCTGCCTGGTCTACGTAGAGCTGGGTCAAGCGCGCCAGGTCTGTTAGTGGCGCCTATGACTATTACGTTTCCTCTACCTGATAAGCCGTCCATCAATGCGAGAAGTTGAGCAACCACACGCCTTTCAACTTCGCCTGTGACCTCTTCCCTCTTCGGTGCTAGTGCGTCTAGTTCGTCGATAAATATTATACTTGGAGCATTCTGTTGAGCTTGCTGAAAGATTTCCCGAAGGCGAGCCTCAGACTCTCCATAGAACTTGCTCATTATTTCAGGTCCATTGATTGAGAAGAAGTTGGCCTCTGATTCGTTTGCCACTGCTCTAGCCAAAAGAGTTTTACCGCATCCCGGTGGACCGTGGAGAAGCACGCCCTTGGGAGGTTCTATTCCAAGTCTTTGGAAAAGTTCAGGGTGTCTTAGTGGGAGTTCAACCATCTCCCTTACTCGTTGAATCTCCTCATGTAGTCCTCCAACATCTTCATACGTTGTACGTGGTAACCCTTTTCCTTCAGGCGCTGGTTCATTTAAGATTGTGAGCTTTGTTTCGGCTGTGACCTTGGTTATGCCGTGTGGGCGGGTTTTTGTTACTGTGAAGGGAATAGCGTGCCCAAGCATCATAACGAGCGTGGTGTCGCCTTCAACAAGAGTTCTTTCCATTAGGCGGTTTCTGACGAAGTTTGTGAAGTCTTCGTCGACATTGAGTCGCATGTCAACTGGTGCGAACGTGATGCTTAAAGCGTTTTTAACTTTAGCTGGTCTGACAACTACATATTCGTTTATGGCTACTCCTGCGTTTTTGCGCGTGAACCCGTCAATTCGTAATAGTTCGCGGTTTTGATCTTCGCTGTAAGCTGGCCAAGCTATGGCTGAGGTTGCCCTTTTGCCAATAATTTCTACTACGTCGCCAGCGCTGATGCCCAGTTTTTGCATTGTTCTTTGGTCTATGCGGGCTATCCCTCTTCCAACATCCCGCTGCCTTGCATCGCCAACACGTAACTGTATTTCACTCAACTAAAATCCTTCCCACAAGTCATTGCATGATACGTCTCGCAACAATGTCTCATTTCTATACAAATGTTAAACATTCCTTTAAGGTTATCTACTTATTCTGCGCACCATAACCGTCTGCAATTGGCTTATTTCACTTATTCCTTCCAGTTTCTTTTCCAGCTCTTCAAGCACGCCGCTCTTATCTTCTGGAAACTTGATTTGAACTAGTAACAATTTCAAACCGAAAGCCACTGGTTCTTCACCATACCCGTAAACCGTGGCAAACTCGGGTAGAGCTGATTCAATTTTCTTTTTCAAAACATCGAAGTCTACGGTTATATCTGTTGGAAATATTTTGTAGAAAATTATAACACTACCCATTTCACGTTCCCCTAACATTTTTATGGTCCAATGAAGCCGCACTTTGGACACCTATATGGTCGTCCAAACTTCCTGCACTTGCTACAACGTTTTATCTGAATTTCTCCACAGTTTGGGCAGAGAAACTTTGTGGCTTCGGTTCCTGGTGGAATTGGTTTACCGCAACTTGAGCAAGTAACCAAGGTTAATGTTGCTGTCTTTTCTGTCATCATCATTCCTCGGAGATGGTTCTCTAATTGTAAGACCTACTTATATTTTCTATGCCTCGTCTTCGCAAGTTTATTATTTCAGTTTCATGCCTATATTTTACCGGGGTCGTTTTGGGCGTAAATCTCCGTGATCTTGTTCCAAAAACGATTGTTAAGCTTGAGGATTTGAGTGGAAAGTCCATAGCTATCGATGCTTATAACGCCTTATATCAGTTTCTGGCCATAATCCGGCAGCCAGATGGTACGCCGTTAAAAGATGCTGGTGGAAGAATTACAAGTCACTTAAGTGGTCTTCTTTATAGAACAAGCAATCTTGTAGAGATGGGTATAAAACCAGTATACGTTTTTGATGGAGCGCCACCCGCCCTTAAAGAAGTTGAGATTAAGAGACGCATGAAGGTAAAAGAGGAAGCCTTAGTAAGGTACGAGCAAGCCTTGAGAGAAGGCAAAACCGAAGAAGCCCGCGTGTACGCACAAGCTACATCACATTTAAAGGATTACATGGCAGAAGACAGCAAGAAACTCTTGGATTTGATGGGTATTCCATGGGTTCAAGCTCCAAGTGAAGGCGAAGCACAAGCTGCGCATCTAGTGAAACGCGGAGACACGGATTTCTGCGCCAGCCAAGATTACGACAGTTTGCTTTTCGGAGCGCCCAAACTTGTGAGAAACTTGACGATCACAGGTCGCAGAAAGCTTCCGAGCAAGAACATCTACATCGAAGTTATACCAGAAGTGGTAGAAATGGAAAACGTTCTGAAAGGATGCGGAATAACCTATGAACAACTTATCGATGTAGGTATACTAATAGGAACAGACTTCAATCCAGATGGCATAAAAGGTTTAGGACCTAAAACTGCCTTAAAACTAATAAAAGAGCATGAAACGCTAGAGAACGCGTTGCCACATTTAAAAAATGCCGAGTTTCCGGCTGAACCTCAAAGAATTAGGGAGATCTTTCTACGCCCAAAAGTAACAGACAATTACAGGATAGAGTGGAAAGAACCGAACACGGAAGGCGTAATAGACTTCATCTGCCGAGAAAGAGACTTTTCCGAAGAGCGCGTCAGAAAAGCCATAGAAAAAATGCTGAAAGGAACAGAAAAACTGAAGGGAAAAACAACACTGGAAAAATGGTTTGTTTAACGCTCGCCCTCGATTGTAATGAAATGTTCTGAATAGAAATCTTTAACTTGAAAGTGTGTCAATAATAAAAGTCCTTCAAAAGGGTGAAAATCATGGAGAAGAATCAAATCGCGCTATCGATAGATGATTTGCCAACAAAATGGTATAACATTGCGCCAGACTTGCCTGAACCGTTACCAGCACCAAAGGAACCTGAGTCAGGCCCCTCCCGCATGGAGTTTCTTGGCAAAACAATGACGCATGAATGTCTGAAACAAGAGAAAGCAACTGAAAGGTGGACCCCAATTCCTGAGGAAATAAGGAGTCTGTACATTCAAGCTGGGCGACCTCGCCCGCTTTACAGAGCTAAAAGACTGGAGAAGCATTTGAGACTGAGAAATGTAAGACTGTACTACAAACGTGAAGACCTGTCGCCTACCGGCTCGCATAAGGTGAACACAGCTTTGGCTCAAGCTTATTACGCAGCAAAAGAGGGGAAAACAACCTTGGTAACTGAGACCGGCGCAGGTCAATGGGGCAGCGCTCTTTCCTATGCAGCCACTGTCATGGGACTTGACTGCGTGGTTTTTTGGGTTCGAGCCGTATACAACTGGAAAACCGACAGACGCACGCTAATGAAACTCATGGGAGCAGAAGTGCATTCTTCACCAAGCAAGGAAACAAACTTTGGACGGTCACTTCTAGCTAAAAACTCGAATCATCAAGGATCATTGGGCATAGCTGTTTCAGAAGGTTTAGAATACGCTGAAACTCATGATGGAAGTGTTTACTGCTTGGGTTCTGTTCTCAACCACGTTCTCATACATCAATCGATCATTGGTTTAGAATCCATAAAACAGTTTGAGCTTGTTGATGACTCTCCAGACTTAATTATTGGCTGCTTAGGCGGAGGCTCAAACTTCGGCGGAATAGCTTTGCCCTTCGCGGGTGAAGTTCTTCAGAAAAAGCGCAAATGCGAGTTTTTGGCCGCACAATCTGAAGCTGCACCTAACCTTGTTAAAGGAGAATACCGTTACGACTTTGGCGACGTAGCAGAGCATACACCTCTACTTAAAATGTTTACACTCGGGCACAAAACAGAGATGGTGCCGATAAAGGCTGATGGCTTACGTTATCATGCAGCGGCTCCGCTGATCAGCGCCCTTAGACACCATAACCTTGTGAAAGCAATTGCCTACCCAGCAAATGAAAAAGCAATCTTTGAGGCAGCAAGAATTTTCCTTCAAACAGAGGGATGGCTCATAGCACCCGAATCTAGCTATGCAGTGCGAGCAGGTATAGATGAAGCATTAAAAGCTGAAAAGGCAGGGAAGGAAAAGGTAATTTGCATGAACATAAGTGGTCATGGCTTCTTGGACCTACAAGCCTACAAGGAAAAACTTTCGATGGAATAGCCCTAAAATTCGTGACCGCAACGTCCAGTTAAGGGTACGAAGGCTACTCCGCCGAGGTTTTCCTCCTTAATTTTTCCGTCAGCTCCTTTAGTGATCTTCATGAGGTTTTGGAATAGGGATACGCTTCCAACGGGAATTAGCATGATTCCACCAGGCTTTAGTTGGTCGATTAACGGTTCAGGAACGGTTGGTGCTGCTGCCGTCACCAAGACTCTGTCGTAAGGAGCTTTTTCTGCATGTCCTATAGAACCGTCTGCGCAAATTATTGTTACGCGGTCACTGTATCCAGTGTTCATAACGTTTTTTCTCGCGAATTCAGCTAACCCTTGAACAATCTCCACTGTATATACGTGTCCCCATTCGCTTCTAGGCGCGTCCTTAGGAGCTATTATCTCTGCTATTGTGGCGGCATGCCACCCGGATCCCGCTCCGACTTCCAGCACTTTGTGACCGACTTCCAGTTGGAGGGCTTCGTTCATAATTGAAACCATGTTTCGCCTAGCTCAGCAGTAGTGCTGAAACTATGTGGCGCCGAAATCGTTTGCCCAAAACCAATTGGAAGCGGCGAATCCGCGGCACTGTAGGACTGCATGTTTTCCGGAAGGAATTTTGCTCGTGGCATGGAACGGATTGCCTTGATAACTTTTGGCGAGCGGAGAATGCCTTCTTTTATTAAGGCGTCAACGAGTTTTCCCCATTCTCTATTCTCCAAATCAGAGCACCAAACAGATAATAGCGAAATAGACTTTTAACGTATTTGCATTTGAAAGAAGTATGTGGAATAAAACAAACTGGTCATTTCACTGTGACGGATTTCGCCAAGTTTCTTGGTGTGTCTGGAGTGTGACCTCTTTCGATAGCCATATAGTACGCTAGAAGCTGTAACGGAATGACGAAGGGTATCGGAGACAAAACTTCAGGGATTCCTTTTGGAACCTCAACGTAATCGTCAGCCAGTCTCCTGACTTCCTCGTCGCCTTCTTCTATGACCGCAATTATTGAGGCCCCTCTAGCTTTCATTTCCATTATGTTGCCAATCAATGTCTTGTAGGTCTCGTCCTTCGGGCATATGAAAACTACAGGAAAGCCAGGTTCCACCAAGCTTATTGGTCCGTGCTTGCTTTCTCCTGCTGGAAAGGCAATGGCTGGCACGTATGCTATCTCCATAAGCTTAAGTCTGCCCTCGTAAGCCGTAGCCGTGCTTATTCCGCGACCTAAGAAAAAGAATCCTTTTGCATCTTTGTATTTCTTGGCAATCTGTTTCATTTTTTCTTCTTGCGTCTGAATTATGGTTTCGACAGTTGCAGGCAATTTCTTCAGTTTTTCCTTCAAAAAGTCCATTTCATCTTGAGAAATTTTGCCCCTTTTCTTTGCAAGCCCTAAAGCTAGTTGTGCCAACACTGAAAGCTGAGACGTGAATGTTTTCGTTGCTGCCACTCCTATTTCTGGACCCGACTGCTGACAAATGTAAACTCTTGAAATCCTTGTCAAGGTTGAGCCGATAGCATTCGTTAGTCCAAGGACTGTTGCGGCTCTTTGACGAGCACAGTTCAGAGCAGCGAGTGTATCTGTTGTTTCGCCAGACTGACTTACTGCAAGAATTGTGCTGTCGATGTTGACTGATTTGCCATGTTGCTCAACGAATTCAGAGGCTATTACTGGGTAAGTTGCCAGAAAGGCAAGCTTAGAAAACATGTAGGACGAAGCCAAACAAGCATGATACGATGTTCCGCAAGCCACAAGGAAACATTCTCGAGCGCGGTCAAGAAAGCTAGACATCAAATCAATATAATGCTCTTGCACCCGAAGTGTGTTCCGCAAACATTCTGGTTGTTCATGAATTTCCTTGAGCATGAAATGTGGATAACCCTGCTTGACAGCCATTTCGGGCGACCAGTCAATAAGTTTTGGCTCTCGTGAAACTAGACTCGAATCGGCAATCTTCTTAATCTCATAGCCCTTTAATGATAGTATCACAATTTCGCCATCGTCAATTATGACTGCTTTGTTTGTTAAAGGCAAAAACGCAGGGATGTCAGAAGCACAGTAAATTGCGTTTTCATTAATTCCAACAACGAGTGGACTCTCATTTCTAACACATACTATTTTGTCTGGTTCCCTTTGCGACAACGCGGCAACCGCATACGAGCCTTCAAGCTTTTTCACAGTTTCAAGAACAGCGTCTGCAAGGCTTAGACTAGGATTTGCCTTCAGAGTCTCTTCAATGAGGTGCGCTATTACTTCAGTATCAGTTTTAGACTGGAACGTGTGACCGCGATTCTCAAGCTCCAATTTCAACTCAGAAAAGTTTTCGATAATCCCATTGTGAACAACCGCTATTTGCCCGCTGCAATCAACATGCGGATGCGCATTAACCTCCAATGGAGCGCCATGTGTAGCCCATCTCGTATGCCCAACGCCGATGGTTCCTGGTAAATCATCTAAATTGTGAACCTTATGAACTTCATCGATCATTCCACGGTCCTTTTTTACGTAAAGCTTGCCCTCAAAAAGGGTTGCTTCTCCTACCGAGTCGTATCCTCGATATTCAAGTCGTTTCAAAGCTGCATGTATAAGAGGCGCAGCGTTTCCATCCTTTAAAACGCAACCGAATATTCCGCACATTTTTTAGGCCTCATTGTTGTTATGGCTACTGCAAGCCTTATTCAAATGTGTTTGGTTTTAATAAGCATTTTTAGGAGAAAAATTTTAGTTCTAAAAAATTTTTAGGGTTTTTTCCCATTTTTTGGTGTATTCTGTCTTGAAACGAGTGATTGTTTCTTGAAACTACCGATAAAAATCTTATAGCAGTGTCTATTTCACCACCATTCTTGCCTGTTCAACCCCCAAAACCATATTTTAACTCTCTGAGGCTTTGTAGAGTTATCTTTAGCACTGTGTTTGTTTACCATAATAAAAATTTTAATAATGGATAAGACCTTATGCTTATGAAGAATAATGGACAAGAAACTGCTACTTCAAGAAGAAAATAAAACACAAAAGGTCAAAGGAATTACTATAGTAAAGGATCCCCAAAGACTCAAAATGATTTTGAATAGGTTGAGCTGGAACATTTTGGTCATGCTTTCCGAGAAGGAAATGTATCCTTTGGAAATAGCTAAAAAATTGAAGATTCATGAGCAGAAAGTTTACTATCATGTAAGGAAACTTGCAAAAGCCGGGGCTATAATCGTTGTCAGGGAGGAGGAAAAGAAAGGGGCAATAGCAAAGTACTACAGAGCGACTTCACCAGCGTTCGGAATAGAACTTCCGCAGAAATACAGGACGGTAAAGAGACTGTCTCTTCTAAGTATGGATGAACAGGTTCAGAAATTCTTCAAAGAATTTATCCGAGAAAATGGCACATTCGAGGGAAAAATAGTCGTTGGAAGCCCAACACCACATGGACCTTTCAAGACAAGCGCGAGGGACGGACATTATGCGTCTCACCTGACGTTTTTCCTAGGACAATTCACCGTAATGCCCGAAGAATTTATCATAAAACTCGATGTTGACATGAAGGCAGAAAAAGAAGAGAAAAACAACCTCATCCTCGTAGGCGGACCTGGAACTAATCTTCTAACACAAGAATTGAATGAATTTTTACCGATAAGATTCAACATGCAGCCCTCAGAGCAGGGCTTCCTATTCGGCGGATTGGTTTCAAAGAAAACCTCAAATGTCTACACCGCAGACACCGCCGGGCTAATAGCCAAAATCGCAAATCCATGGGACAACAGTAAGCAGATCATAGTTTTGGCGGGAAACAAGGCTGTAGGCACAAAAGCATGTGTTTTGGCTTTGACAAACTTTTGGAGAAAAACGCTCAAAGGCTATAGAGGTGAGGATACGTTTGCAGCGGTTATACAGGGATTCGACTTGGATGGCGATGGAAAAGTTGATTCTATAGAAATTTTGGAATAGTTTTGTTTGGTGGTTAGATTGCTGGAAATCAGATTAGCTACGATCAAAGATTTACCGAGTATACAGCAGTTGGAAAAAAGGAATGGCGAGCCTACAAACGAAGATTTGCGCGTCCTGTTCGAGGTCGACAATCCGAATGAAAAATGCAGGTTTTTTGTGGCGGAGGAAAATGGGAAAGTTGTTGGCTATTCTCGCATGCATTTTTACCGATGGAACAACAGTGCCTATGTCATAACGGTTCTCGTGGATGCTAGAAATAGGCGTAAAGGCATAGGAACTCGGCTATTAGAGGCTATGGAAGATTTCGCGCAAAAAGGCAAATCCAGAGTAATGACTTTTGACGCTGCCTCCGACAACATGCCAGCCTTACAACTGTGTTTAAAAAGTGGTTTCAAAATATGCGGATACAATGACAAAATTTACCGAAATGGAAAGACAGCTATATACCTAGCCAAAGAACTGTAAGGAACGCTGGCCGCAAGGTTACTTATATGAAGTTATCTGAAACCGTCATTGCCTACGGGCATGAGAACATTCAAGCCACACATAAAACAACTTTTGAAATCACGAAAGACGCAGTGTTATCAAAGAAGGGCGACTGCATAATCGCAGCGTCAGCAGATAAGGCTCTAGTTGATTTAAGCAGTGAGTTTAAGAAAAGCCTATGCAAAGAAAAGGCGAAACTAACCATTCTAGTCGAGGCTGGAGGAATCATGGAAGTGATAAGCGCCTATGGAGATCCACGAATGATTTTGACGCATCCTACAGATATGGTTGTAAGAAAAAGCAATCACATTTGTGGTCGAACGTTGGCGATTCAAGCTACGAAAGCGGCAAATGATTTCTCAAGAAGGCTTGTCGAAAAGCTAAGAAGCTCAAAGCAAAAAGTGAAAATTACGCTAGTGGTTGAAGTTTAATCCAACCAACCTAGGTCCTCTCTTGAACACTTATAGGAATCAACTGCATATCAAATTAACTTCCAGTGATTGAATCTGACTTCTGTCACTTTACAGAATTCAGTTTTCGATTCTTGCGAAAAAATCATAGCTGGACCAAATTGAAAAAAGCTTGTGAAGGTCAGAGAATGGAGCTGCTCTAGTGTGAAAGAGAAGTACATAATTCGGAGACACAGCTCAGAGCACGAAAATTCTCAGGAACACATGCCATGGCTACGAGGCTAAGAAGGAAACTCTTAAATTAAACTATTGAGATAATTGTCTTCTGAAGGCACATGGTCAAGGATACTAGGCCTTGGTGGTGGAAGCCTCTATGGATAGGTATTTTCCTAAACGCTATAGCTTTGGCAGTTTTCAATTACTTTTTTCTGCATTATTCTTTAGAGAGAGCGGCAGGCTGGTTTGTTCTAATCCTATTCTGCACAGGTATCGCCTACTACCTTCGCATTAGACCCTCCATGAAAGCAAACAGAGTGAACGGAATAGAGGAAGTGTACGAAGAAAGCGAAATGGGCGAAGTAGACGAGGGAATGGAGTGAACAGAGCGGCTTACATCCTTTTTGGAATCACTCCAATCGGATTCATTCTATCCCTAGTTTATGCCGTAACCCTTGGTGGCTATGTCCGCAGCCATTTAGGAACCCCAGTCTCAACACTAATAACTTTCACGGTGCCCTACATAATAGGAGCATTTATAGGCGATTGGATCGGCAGAAGAAGAAACTATCGTTTCCCAATGAGCCTTTGAAAAATTGGCTTTTTAACACAGTTATCGTATGCTGCAATATCATAACTAAACTGTTGTCTGTTTTATTGGAATTTGGTGCGCGCGCGCATTGGTTCTGAAGCTGAGAAGGAAGCTGGAGCTGGAATAATAAAACTTCCGTAAACCAAAAAGCACTCGATTCAAGAGCTACGTTTTCTTTGGTTTTCTCTTTAGCGGCAATAGTTTTTCTACGTCCCCGGCATCCTTGATTTGAAATAGCCTAATCCATAACCAGCGTCCATCGTGTAGCTGCTTTGTGTTTTCTATTAGCTTATACATCTTGGGGCTTAATTCATTCCGCATTGAAAGAGCTTTTTCAGATTCTTTTCTGCCAAGGACTATGAGGATTCTAATGGCTCCCTTCTCTGGTGTAAGCGTGACTAGAGTTTTGCCACTTTTGCGGTAACGAACGTCCCATCCATGTTTTTTGTCGAAAATCATTTCTGGCACGATGTCATAGTTTTCTTTGAGAAACTGTCTTAGCCTCACCCAAGCCCCTTTTGCTGGCTCTCCAATAAAATCTGTTATTTCTTTTTCAATAGGTGTATGTGTTCCATCTATCATTCGTTGATGTTCTGTCGCCACGAAATCAACTCATTTCTCAACAACAAATCACTTCGATTCAGCTATAACTTTTCCGCATAGTTTGTTCATCGCAATTTCGGTTGGTTAGGGTAAAGTTTTATCCCAAACACACACAAATCCCTAAAAACTCTTCAAGTTCATGATTCTTCGATTTTCATTGACGTATGAATCACACGTGTACTATTCTCATGAGTTCTGATTTGCACGACGAAAGCGAACAGGTTTAGGCTGGTTACTGCAAGTCAACTATGATTTCTACTGATTCGATGACTATTGACTGTGGTCTCGTCAAAACTTGTCTGAGCGCAGGATATTTTTGTAATCCTTTCTTTGTTGGTTTTGGTTCGACAAGTCTCGATACAAACAACTTATTTCTAAAAAGTGCTTCAAAATAGTCCGTCAACGTTCTGTGGAAACTCGAGGTTCTAAATGGGCTTTTAAGTCTCTCCATATTCCATTGAATAGGATATTTCACAGCTCCAAAATATCTTTCTCCAGCGCTTATTCTCTTCCCTTTCACAGCTATTGTTTCAAAGCATGGATGAGGAATCGAGAAAACAAATCGACCTTGGTTCCTCAAAACCCTCGATACTTCAGATATCGCTTTCTTATAGTTTTTCATATCTTGAAGAGACATGAAACAAGTTACGAGGTCAAAATAGTTGCTTGGAAACTTCTCAAGATTAGAAGCATCCAAAACATAGTAATTTATATCCTGTTTCATTCTTGCTTCTTCTCGTCTTGCAAGTTCTATCATCTTTTCCGAGAAGTCCGCTCCTATCACCTTGGCGCCTTTTGTCGCCAAGATTCTTGTGCTGTATCCTTCTCCACACGCCAAGTCTAATACTCTCTTGTCCTTCACGTCTCCTATCAACTTAAAAGTCGCGGGATTGTTTAGTTCGTCTCTGTAATAGTCCTTGCCTTTTCTCACAAACTCTGCCCAAGATTCTGCTGCATCATTCCATTCTTTCTTTATGCCTCTCATCTTACGCAAGAACATCCCTTATATCCTTTTCAAAACACCGCTAATTAACAATTTATTCTAGAGAGTTGGTTGGAGTGAAGTTTTATGCACAAATAAAAAAATATTTTTTAATGGATTTTTGCGTCTAAAACGACTTGCCACTGGTATGGCGCTGTCTCCCGAACAAGCCTAGAAAATAGGATTTTCTCTACTTTTTTTCCCATGTTTTCGACGGTTTCCGTGAAACGGAACTTCACATTTTCTAGCGAGTCGGAGGTGCTAACAAAGCTGTAATAGTGCACTGTACCCCCTTTTGGTTTTAATACTTCACATGCAGCGTCCACAAACTCTATAGCGTTTTCGGGCAAATTCATAATCACCCGATCTGCCACTCTAGAAAGCTTGTCTCTGACAGCATTTCTTGCGTCTCCCAAGATCGGATGAACCTTGTCTTCAACTCTGTTGAGTATGATGTTTCTTTTCAGAAATGCGAGAGCATGCGGGTTCACATCCACTGCATAGATCTTTACGTTTTGATGGGTCTTCGCAATTAATACTGCAAAAGGTCCTACTCCAGCGAACAAGTCTACTATTGCTTCGCCTTCTTTGATTAACGAGGCAACTCTTTTGTGCTCGTAGGAGAGTCGCGGGGAAAAGTAGGCTTTTGCCAGGTCAACGTAATACTGGCAACTGTATTCTTTATGAATCGTGTCAGTTTTAGGTTCCCCGGCGATTACGTCAAAGTTTCTTGTGCGGTAAGTTCCACTCACTGCACCAGCCTTAGCAAGAACTGTCCTCACATTTTTGTGCGCTTTCAAAATAGTTTCGCCGATAACTATTTTGTATGCGTTAAGCTCCGGAGGAATCTCGATTATGGCTATGTCTCCAACAAAATCTATTGCACGCGGCAAACTAGCCAGTAAATGTGTAGAAATCTTGTCTTCAAGTAATTCGACAAACGTTTTTATTCGTTTTTTCTTTTCTGGAAAAAGGTACATTAGAATTTCGAGGTCAGGCACGTGTTTCTTAAGGGCTTTTAGCTCATCATCTTGTGGCTGGCGAATCAGCGGAATATAAATGAAAGCAGCATTTCTTCCAATCTTCAGTTGCAAATTAACCATTTCAAGCTTTTTGGCTAAGATGATAGTTTTCTCGCCATAGACTTTTCGAACTTTGATACAGATGGACTCTTGAGGCATCAAATCATTGTTGTTTATTTTCTTTTAACTCCTTTAGTATCTTCTTCACTTGTTCCGTGATTGACTCGTAAAGTGTTTTGCTAATGAAGCTTTTTTCTTCAGCTTTTTCAAGCTTCTTCTCGTCCAAAGTTTTAACCGTGCCATCAGGCAGAATGCAAACATCAACTTCTAGATCCACATAGCGGAGTGCGTTTGGATAAACTTCCAAAGGCGTGTTCAAATTTATGTATGTTCCCTTACACTCTCCATTGCTTGAGAAATACCTTGTAGTTATGCTCCATTCACCAATTTTTGTCTCACTCACAGCTTTGTCCCCAGCCTCTTTTTTGACGTTTAGCCCATCATAAAAGCCATCCCTTCGCATTACTCTGTTGTATCTGACTTGCTCATCATCCAAGTTTTCTATTGTTGCTTCGCCCAAATGAAAAATGACTCCACTAAGTTTTACATGCTCAATATTCACCTGCGAACCCGCTTCTGGAAGCTCGCCTAGAATCTGCTCTTTGAAAGATTTCTCAACTTCACTTGTGTTTTGCCTTTTTTCCAAAAGTTTCTCAGCCATCTCTAATGTCGATGAAATCTTGCCTCCACAACTCTTATAGAAATGGTGCCCATCAAAAGTTGGGGCTACAGAAGACCGCAGCTTGTCCATGACTTTCTTAGAAAACCATGGAAATTCTACATCCATAAAACTTGAACCTTCAACTAAAAGTGTCGGCGCTTCAATTTGAGAAACGTTTTCATCTAACAGCTTAACCTTCTCGACAAGCCTGGCTATTTCGTTTTCCAACGTTGCTTCTTGCTGGGTAGCCGAAGATTCGCGCCAGATAATTCCCCAGTCTTCAGGCGCTATGCTTTTTCCTAAGGCATAAAGCTCTGCGCGTCTGCTTAGGTCGCGAATTTTTAAGCTCACACCAATTTTGCTGCTTTTCGCTAGAATTGCGTAATTTCCAACGATTTTCAGATTCGTTGTTAGAATTGGTTGTTTTGAGCCAACTCTTCTCCTTTCTACATGCACTATCAGTTGCTTTTCATCCATGGCTATAGTTTCGAATCGGGGAAGCCTCCCAATGACGCCCTCGCCAATATCAACGTAGAAAGCGTGCTCATCTGATTCAACAACCATGCCTTTGTATATCCCGTTAACACTAAACATCCACTTTCGGGTCAAAACGTCAGAAAATGATGATTGCAGAATAGATTGGAACGCGCTCACAGAATCAGATGATCCGAGAGCCCTAACTCCTTGCAGGTCGTATCGATCTTTAACCACAAGGTCAGGTGGTGCAGGATTTTCAGAGAGCCCAAAACGATTCTTAATCGCCAAGGAAGACTGAACAATTTCGAAGCCATTGTCTATGAGCAGTTTCGTCAAAGCCGTTGAGTAGACTCCTCTAATTTTGGCTTTCATCGAAATTTGTCTCGCCTTTTTCATTCTTGACTGACTTTTTCAACTCTGTAAAGTCCGTTTGCTTTTTTGACGCTGAATTTCACGTTCAGTAATTTTTCTGCAAGCCAAATGTTTGTGTCCAAATGGTCAGAAACTGTTCGTGTTAGATATACAGATTTGGCCTTTGCCAGGGCTACGTACGGAACGAGCATGTCAGCCAAATGCACATCAACAGTGGGCATGGCAGAAATCTCGGCGCAAAACTTTTCTGCGGCTTCCCTTCCAACGGCTTCGCTTGTTTTTCTAAGTTCACCTATTGCGTCTGCCCCTAAAATTGCCCCTGTGCCAGTCTCAGCATACAGAACAAGTGAGCTGCCCTTTTGTAGCGGATTCGACCTGTCGTTTATTATTTGGATGTTTGCCATGTGTCCTTTCTCTTTTAGCAGATCATTTGCTGTTGTTGCTTGGCGTTCAGCAACCTTTCTGTCGGCTAAGAATGTACAGACAGAAACTCCTCTGATGTCTTTTATTCTGCCGAAATTTTCCAAACTTAATGGTTCCAGAGAACTGCATGGCTCAACGGATAATGTTACTTCACCCATTCCTTTAGGATAATAACCATACTTGTGAATTGTTAAATGGGCTTTTATGCCCATACGCCTCAAAGTTGGCAGCAAAACTAATCGCAAGTAATTAATTGTCGGCGAATGAGAAACATCCGTTCCACCCTTTGAAACACGTAAGTTCACTGTTTCTTCTGCAAAGGCGCAGATGGGTAGAACTGTCATAATTAGCATTGGGATGCTTCCTGCAGTGCCGATTTCAGCCTCGACCTTTCCGCCTTTAATCTTTTTAGGCTTAAACCACAATTCGCGCGAGCCAACGCTTGCACCGCTTATTTCCGCATCACATAGCCTCGCTGCTGTCAAGACCGCCTCCAAATGTTGAGGCCTCAAGCCCGGTTGAGGTCTGCTCTGTCTAATGTTGCAAATGTGCAGTGGCCGTCCCAGTAACGCCGCTAAAGCGATAGTCAGTCTAAGGATTGTGCCGCTTCCACTTTTTTGGCTGCCGTCAACCTCAATCAGACGCTTGGCCCTCCATCTGTGCCTCTTGGTTTGTTATAAAAAGTCGTAAACAATTAATAAATGCGTTAAGTATAAGGATGTGGAAAGGAAGAAGGTGCGCATATGAGCATAGATAAGGAAAAAGTTGAGAATTTAACGAAGAGGGTTGATGAACTCGTTTTAATTTTGAACGGAATTATGGAAGATCTTCGACAGGTTTCAGCATCCCTAAAATCTATGGCAGTATCCCAAATTACTCAGCCTTTGACTGCTCCCCAAGCTCCAACAGTGTCGCAGCCAGCTCCAGAGATAACCAAGGCTTTGGAAGACATTAAAATGATGTTCCCCGAAGACTTGGAAAGTCTATTAGACTTTGAAGAAAAGGATGAATATATTGTGATACAGCCCCGCCAATTTTTGGGTTCGGAAAACTTTTCCAAAATAGCTTCCATAGTGCGAGGGATAGGCGGAGACTACATAAGCGCTGGTAGGGCGTCGCACTTCAGAGTGCCTAAAAAAGGAACATAGATCAGAAGCGATACCAATACCTTATTTCGAAATCTCTAAATTCGCCAGTGTAATTCTCCAGCAATACGTCCACGTTAGAGATCCGCGCTCCGGGCGGTCCGCGTTTACAGAACTCTACGAGCGCCTTCACTTCTTTTTCTTCGCCTTCAAATACCGCTTCAACTCTGCCATCAGACAAGTTGCGAACCCAGCCTCTAACACCGCGCCGTTTGGCTTCATCTCTTGTTTCTGAACGAAAGAATACGCCTTGAACTCTGCCTCTTACGAGCACGTGTGCTCTAACCCTCAATAGTTTCACCGTTTCCAGCGTTTTTCTAGAAAATACACTAATGTCAAAACTAAAACAACATTGAAATTTTATTTACTTCTTTTTTTCTCTATACGTAGTGGTAGAAGTGGTAGTAAATAAATAAAAACTAACGCTTAATCTATCAACTGTTTTGCAAATGGCGATCCTACCCTTAAACATCTATCGCATTCGCCTACAGCATGAATCATGTTGTTATGCACGTTAATGTGCTTGAATATAGTCTTTGAACTTCTACCCAAGTCTTCTGCTAGTTTTTCCATGCCTTTACCTGTTTCGATCCTTGCTTTGATTATGCGTAGATGTTCATAATCTGAAACCCTGCCAAATCCTCTTTCAGCATTGTAAGGCAATTCGGAATAGCTTGTTCTGATGTCGAATTTTGCAAGTAAGTTTTCCTTTTCCTGTTTATGCCAAGGGGGGCAAATTGAACTTCCAAATCCTATAGGGCCATGCCTTGATAGAATAATGAACTTGTTTACAGGCATTCGCATAACCCCATAAGGCTTAAAATACCTATAGACAAAACGCAAGGATCTAGGTAATCCTTCAATGCCTTGGGCCTTGATAAACGTGTAATCTGCAATAGTTCTTAAATCAATGTCTATGCTATGCCACCTTATTGTGTCAATCACTAATGCAAAACCGCAATGTCGCATTTCTCTAATGACATAGATCATATAGCTTTTGGCCATTTGTTGTGTTTCACCCAAACTAAGCCTAGAATACACAAGGTTTGATGCTTCACGAATCAGGACACACCAAGGTTCATGCCAATGTGTTCTATGCCAAAGTTTATCAAAGAACTTTGAAATCGAATACCATTCTTCTTCAATTCTTGAATAGAAACTTGAAACTGAAATTACGACTTTGTATTTTTCCAAGTCTTTCAGTTTAACATCTATCGTGTTCATCACATCAGCACAATTACAATCAACTTTTGCTGATTGCCCTTTCAACAATAGAACTGAATCCTTGAAGGGAGATCTTAGCCATGCTAGGCCTTCATTATCCCTAGATCCATACAAATCAATAATTTTCTTGTGTTTACTTCCAAGTAATTCTAAAAGGGAACTTTTGCCTGATCTGATGCCCCCTACAATAGCGTGTGCTTTAGGGCTTTTTAATGAAGATTCTAAATTTGCGGTAGCGTCTTTTGGGAATCGAATCCATCTAACTTTTATTGCGTTAGTCTTCTTGGGTGATTTTTTCTTCTTTGCCACCTAAATCAATCCTTGGGCCTGATGGAAGACTTTGAACAATTATTGATGGGGCAGGTTCAACATGGTTTTCTTTGAAGCTTATGTCTAAAAGATACATTGCAAATCTTAGGATCTTCTTAACTTCATCAGGGTTTCGCCAATTTCTTGTAAAGTAGGTTTCAAATGCCATGTATCGTTTACTCATGTCGTGATCTTGACCTGCTATTGACCATGCCATGCCTGATTTCTTTACGGCCCTGTAGGATTCAAAATTCACCAAGTATGCGTTTAGCATTGAAATGAGTTCTATGTCTTCAGGGGTTTTGTCCTTCTTTTGCAGTAATTGTTTCAGTTGTGCATGGAACTCATTAAGGATATTCGTGAAGAAATCATCAGTAAACCTTATCCTTGATGCAAGATCTTCTGTTCCCTTGATTGTTGTTAGGCCTGCTTCAAGTTTAAGACTTTGGCTTGTTTGATCACCTGCCAATGTTGATGATGTTGCTTTACCCCTTCTTATTGGCCATTGAAACTTTACCATTCAAATCACCCTAAAATTCCTGATAGATCTATCCAATGCATGAAATACGCAATTAGAAATACTATTGCCCCTATGGTAACTATTGTTATTAACGCTTTAACCCATCCTTTAGCGAATAGGTTTCTGCTTACAGGTTTCATAATTTCTGATTCAAGTTCTCTATCAGCTTTTGCTATGTCCTTGCCAAAAGTGATGATGTTCTTCACATCATGGAATTTGGAATCTTTCAAAACAGTTAGGTGGCCTACCTTTTGCCTGAAGCTGTCAATCATTCCATGTTGATGTGCAATAAGCATTTGTTGTGCTTCTGTAAGGTTAATATTTTCTGTTTCTCTTTTGCGTTTATATGAAATACTTGAATGTATAAGGACACACACAGGCATAGGTTCATTAGTGAAAAAGTCTAAGGCCCATCCAATAACTTTTACGTTATCGCTTTCAGCATGGGAATGATTATAGAAGATAGGGCCATACCAATTTTCTTGGCCTGCCCCAAAAACGTACTGTCTATCGAATGGATCAAGTTGAAACACTAGATGTGATTTGAACATGGGAACTTCATGTTTTTCTGCATCCCATCCAAAGAAGGCATCTTTATGTTTGAAATAGTAAAGGTATTGTTTGTGTTGTTTTGCTAGGCCTTCTTTAATTTTTGGGATCAAATCCTTTTGTAAACCTAGTTGTTGCATTCTTGCTTCAAGATCTTCAATGTTGTTTATTGTGTCTTCAGGATTGATCAGTTCTCTAATGTCTTCAGGCTTGCAGTAGATTTCACATCTTGGATGCAATCTTTCAGTATAGCCAAATTCACGATCAAAGAGCATACGCTTAGCCGCTTCCTGCATACAAAAGGCAAAAATCATTATCAACATACAGATCCAAATGACTAGGCCCAAAATTGACATTATTGCAAATTCTTCTTGTGTCAAATAATAGGTTGTGGCCACGTAAAGCAAAACTGATATGAAAACAAGAAAAGGAACTGCTATCAGGCCTGCTATTTTTCCCTCTAGCAAAATGGGATTAGGGGATAGACTAAAGGGTTCTAAGGCCCTTTGATGTTCAGTTTTCCTTTTCTTGAACCATTCGGTTATTCTGTTAGACATGGGGGAAATCCTCAATTTTCAGTTTTGATTCAAACTTGGGGGGTTTCTGTTTTCTTTTGCCTTTAGATCGGATATACAGATATGCCAGGATGCCTGCCGCGTAAAGTGAAGCAAAAGCAAGGTCTATGATGATCATGGAACATCACAATCACACCTGAAATATAATTGATCTGTTGTTGTGATGTTATAGGCAATGTTGAAGAATCCATTAGAATCTGTGATGTTTGATGCTACCTGTTCCCAATTCACGTTATCATAGCTTTGATACAGAATTACCATTTTAAGATTTACACCTTGATCATCAAGTTTTACCTGTCCTGTGAAGTTCACCTTCTCATAAACTATGGGTTCTTGGTTATCCACGTTCAATGAAATAGTATATTCTTTTGCCTTAACGCTTACTATGTTACTGTGAATCCTGTAACCTGCATAGGCCACAGAAATCAAGGCAAAGTAAATGATGAACACAAATTTAATTTTTCTATTCGTTCAGATCACCCCCATCAAAGTCTTCAGGGAAGAACACGATTCCAATTTGGTTCTGAACTTGAATAAGATAAGGTTTCAATTTCGGATTAAGAGGATTTACCCATTTGCTAGGAATAACTAGGCCCTTACTTGAACCCCTTTGGCTAATAGTCATAGGTTTTTCATCCTGCCTTAGAATGAAACCTTTAAGTTTCTTGTTTTCAATTTCAACTTGGAAAGGGACAGGTTTAGGGTTTTCCTTTATTCTGATTGGTTGAAAAACATAGATGTCAGGTTGTTTATCCCATTTTGCCTTTATCCTTTTTTGAAGTTCGTGAAGTCTTCCACACATAACCATTATGCCTCTAGTGTATATTTCTATGCATATTGAACATAATCATAAACACATAATATGCTTTTGCATGGCATATTAAGACAGAAACATATAGGAGAGTGAAAGAACATTAAAATTGGTGCATTAGGGATTGCAATTGTCCTTATTGCTGTTGTTGTCATTGCTATCATTTTTGCAGGTGGATGGGAAGGTGGGCCATTAAGCGTTTATGAAGGCAGATTGAAAGTCAATTTCATTCAAGTGAAGCGTATAGATGGATCTTCTTATTTGGTTGCAGATGCTCAATTAAGGGTTATTCATGGAAGCATGGATTATAACGATCAAGTAGCAAGTGTTTCAGGGGCATCAATAACAGGTGACATGAAGGGTGCTGATAGTGGCATTTGGTATCTATTGATAGACTACGGAACAAACAGCACGTTATTTCTTGATGTAAGTGAAACCCTCAAAGATCCATACGTAGCAAGTGTTCGTGGTTTTGATGGAGACAAAGACGGATTCCAAGAAGAATGCGTAGAATTGAACTTTGCAGGTTTAGGCCCATTGCAGGCAGGGGAAGACAAAAAAGAACGTGATGTCAAACTTGTTTACGATCCTGCAAGAACAGGAAGCATAACTTACACAGGCCTAACAAATTCAAGTGGAATTTCAACATCAGCATATTCCTATGAAACTGCAACAGGTTATACAGGTGGATTCACAGAAGGGGATCTTGGCAAAATCGGAAAGATTGAGCTTGATTTTAGTGTAAATGCTACCCATGCAACATATCCCGATAACAGTTATTGGGTGCTAGTTCACTTTAAACTTGGGCCATACACGTTTACAGCAAACAACTTTGGAACTTATGATCTGTCAAATACTCGCTACCAATACAGAATCGGGGATCAAATCAATCACCAAGGGGGCAAAGATCTATACTACAGCAAGAATGCAGGGGATCTATGGGCCACGTTTGAATTGAAGGCTTATTGCAAATATCCTGAAGCTAATTCAAATTGCACAGTTACAATCAAAGTTTTCTTCTATAAGCCTGATGGAACAATGACTTCAGCGTTTACAGTAGGCACACTCTTTGCATCTTAACGGTGATTAACATGGCAAAGTTTGACCTTGGAAGCTTCATTGTAATCATCCTTTTCCTTTATCTCGGTGGCCTGTTTGGAATGTTAGTCATTTCCGCTTTGCCTTCGCTTCCTGCTTACGTTCAAGGAATACTTATTGCAGTTCTTCAAATGGCGATTCTATCATTCACAATTGTCATGGCAAAAAGAGATCTTATGACTTTACTATGGGGGGGCATTCTAATATTCATCGGTGGCCTTACAGGTGGATTCATTTCTCAATACTTGGACATAACCCAATTTGTAACCTTCATTGTCTTAGCTATTCAATCAATATTGCTGATCATTGCAGGGTTCACCAAAGGGCAAAAGACACCTATAGCAAAAGCCTAGAGTTCTACGGTTTTCTAGGGGGTTCATTGCTTGCGTGGTTTCATAATCGGATCTTTACTTGGTGGGGCAGGTGGCTTAGTGATAGGCATTCTCATAGGCATGGCCCTAATTTCAGCTTTTGGCTATCTTCAATCGGGTGGTGTGAACATTCCTTACAACCTTCAACACATAGGCATTGCTAATGAAGTCAATGTTAAAGTAGGGGGCAAAAGTTGTGTTGTTCATCATATCTTAACGACAACTTCAAGTTTTGTTCCCCAAGACGTAAAAGTTGATGTTAAAAACCTGTTAGAGTTCAGTTTAGCAGGGCAACTAACACAATCTTTGTGGACATTCACCCAAGACAATAATGTGCAGGTTTCAATGACTATTATAGGGCCACCTGAAAACACTTCAACATACCTTTTGGAATTTGGAAGGCTAACTTTTCAAGATGTGGACATTTCAGGGTTTGACTTCAGCATTTCATGGATCACAGGGCAATCAGAAGGTTATGCATTGCGTGACATAACCTTTCCCTAATTTTCCCCTTTTTTAGTCAAAACTCAAAATCAAGAAGGTGATCAAACATCATAAAAATCAAGATTGGAATAATCTTAATCGTTTTTGCAGGCTTAATTCTCATTTGTGCAATAGGAAGGCCCTTTTCAACTCCCTTTTCAACTTATAGGGCAGGATGGGAACTTGGAACAGAACTCATTGCTTTTAAATCTAGCTCACTCGATCAAATCCAAACTTTTGATTCTGCATCTACTTTAAAATGGGATGTGGATGATCCTAGGTATGGTTTGCCTGACGTTCAAGCATATATTTCTGATGTTAGGGAAGAAACCCCCAAGATGCCTTATCAGGCTTTAGAGCAGAACTATGAAAAATTCAAGTATGTAGTGGAATATCACGAATACCTGTTTGATGTTCAAGTAAGAACTGTTGCAACTGTCATAACTACAAATGCCAAATCCGGAGATCCCCAAATTCCTGATAAGTATGGTGGCCTTGTTTTTGTGCATGAAACAGCAATGCCCTATACAATGTGTGGTAATTTTTTAGGGCATAGGGGATCTTGGACAGGTTCAAACTTTGATGGTGGTGTTTACGCTAGGTTTTCATGTCTTCCTTGGGGCATTCCTGACTTTGGCCCTACACCTGAAAACTACAGTTTTAATGGTTATTGGCTTGGGATAATGAATGCCAAAGTAGAAACATTCACTTCAGGTGTGGCCACGCCTGACATTGAGATCACACATAAGGGATGGGCTCGAAACATTGCTTCTATCGGTTCACAGTTGAATATGTATCAGGATGGAAGCTACACTATTGCTTATTCAGAAATTCCTTGGGATATAGGCAAAGTTCTTGATCCTGACATCAAAAATGTTGTGATTGTTTATCTTCCATTCGACTTGCTTGCAGGGGCATGGGAAAAATATGATCAAACCTATAATTGGTATGAAGGATCAATCATTGAATGTAAACCTGTTGATTACTACCTGACTTACACGATTAGAATGGAATGCTTAGTAATAAGGGAATATGAATTTAGAGATCCTTCAACATCTCCAAATCCTTCACCAATAGAAAAGCCATCAGACTATGTTCCCTTTACACCCTACACTCTTTGGGAAAAATACGGTTTTTGGATAATCATTATCATAGTGATAGTGATTGCAGGCCTAGTATTCTTTGCGTGGATTTCAGGCCTTGGAATAATGGGCCTTCTGCTTTCACTTTTCAGATACACAACTTTTGATGGGAGTGGAAGGGGATGAAGAAAATTCTATCCTTAATCGCTATCATGATGATTCTTGCAGGCCTAAGTTTTCTGATCTTTGGTTATGGCAAAACTATTGAAGGCAAAAATGGAATGGAAGAAACAGGGGATCAAGAAGAATATCCCCCATCTTGGCCTGAAGGTGATGGTGAAATACCTTCAAACGGTGATGGTGAACCACCTTCAAACGGTGATGGGAATGGGTGGGAAATCCCCCCTGATTATGGTGGTGATTGGGATTTTGAACCTGAAGTGATTTACAAACTAGGCATCAATCTTGAAGTCTTTGGCTTAATTCTGATGGTTGCAGGCATTGTTCTTTTGGTTCTTGGGGGCAAAAGGTAGTGTTTCAGGCCCAATTTGACAGGATCGCTTTGATGCTAAGTCTTGCTTTCATAATGATCCTTTTCTATTTCGGTTTGGCAATTCCAAACTTTGTTAAAGATTATTGGGTGGCCTTTGGGTTTTGGATAGTAGGGTTTTTCGGATCTATCTTAACAGGCATCACAAAAAGAACTGTTGCATTAAGCCTAAGCAATGTGATAGTAACAGGGGGAATGATAGGCCTTCTAATTTTGGTTTTTGCAGGCCTTAACATTGTCTATGGAACAGTTCAGGCCCAAGAAATTATGTTCGGCCAAAAACTTCTAAGTTTTGCAGTAGGCATAGCAGAAGAACTGTTTTTCGGAATCTTCTGTTTAGGTTTTGTCATTAATTGGTTAAGATTCCCTTCTGTCTTGGCAATCTTTGTTGTTAGTGGTGGCCATGCCCTTTATCATGTTCCTAATTGGGGGGCAAATCCACCCTTGTTGATGTTGTTCTTCACCTGCTTTGTAATGGCAAGATCATTGTATGTTTTCGTTTTTCCAAAGGCAGGGATGCTTCTAGGATCCCATGGAGTTTGGAATTTGGGGGTAGGCTAAAACATGGGTTTGACAGGGGCAATAATCCATAAGGGCCTTGCCTATCTCTTTCAATACCTGTTGCTTTGGGTTTTGCTATTATGGTATCTACAGATTCCACCTGACAAGATGCCTATGGTGTTTCTGATCGTTCTGCTTTCAGGCATTACAGGTTCACTTGTTGCAAGCTTCATGCTGATCAAATACAGGGGATACTAGAAAAAAATGTCAAAAAAAATTAAAACTAAAAAAGTCGTAGGAATGTTGTTTCTATACGTAATGATTATAATTGCAAGTATATCCATGATAGGCTATATAGGTTACATAAAAGAAGCAAAAGCCACATCAATTTTTACGGATGGTTTTGAAACTGACGATTTCAGTAATTGGACAGGAAATACCACTTCAACAGGGGAAACATTAGAAACGACAACTGATTGGAAACATCATGGATATTTCGGGGCAAAATTCTCAATTGATGGAAGCACAACAACAGAAAACGCTTATGTTTATAAAAATATTGAAGACCAAAACACAATTTACGCCGTGGCCTACATTAACTTAACCCTAAGTATGCCTGTTGATTCGGGTAACATATTTTTTATAAAATTCAGAAACGGAACGACTTGCGAAAACTTTAGAATTGGACTAAAAAACCTGACAGCAATATATCGGTGGTATGCAGTGTATTACGATGATGTAACAACTAAGGAAATTACGAATACTACACCTACAGCAAATCTAAATGATTTGTGGTTAATTCAGGCTTATTGGAAGTATGGGGATGGTTCGGGGGAAGTAGGGTTCTATATCAATGGAAGTCTTACTTGTAGTGCTTCAAACGTGAATACTACACGATACGGTCCTACAAGCAGGGTGGAAGTCGGAATACAAAAAGGCCTTGGAAATATCGAACAAATATTATATGCTGATTGCATTCAGGTGTCAGATGAATATATTGAAGATGAAACATCACAACCTACAGTTACCCAAATGGGAATGACATCTTCCCTAGCAGGGGCAACACCTACCTTTTACTCTTATTGTCAGGCCGAATCAGGCAATTTAAGTGCTTATATTTTCAGCTTTGATAATGGAACGGACACAATGGCAAACGATACTGCTGTTCTTTTTCCTTCTGATGTTTCACAAGCATGGGCAAATGTAACCACTCATACTTTGAACGAAACAAGCAATACAGAATGTCATTGGAAAATCTTTTTAAACAATACTGATGGAATTTGGGGGTCTTCAGCATTACAAACATTCAACACAACTGTCAATTCTTTTAATCTTACACTAAATTCAAGCCCCATTGCAGTATCTTACAGCATCAACAGTTCTGCATACACCGAACCAAGTTGGACAGTTCCAACACCAGTAACGGCTTCCGGCATAAACTCGGCAATTAATGAAGCTATAAACGCTGGCGGAGGAACCGTGTATATTCCTTCAGGAGATTGGATAATCAATCAAACAGAAGTAGTGAACAGCAAATATAGCTATGGTTATGGGGGGGCAATACCTATTGATTTGGAAACATTACCGAGTGGGGCATGGCTAAACATCATAGGTTCATACACAAATACAACTATCATCACTAATAATGGCCAAGTTCTTAAAGATGTTCCATCAACAATCTTGCGTTCATTGACTACCCAAACGATATTTAGACTTGCAACATTTAGCGTTGTTGGATGTAATACAACATTGAATTCTGCTTCACCTAATTGGAATGCAATGAATGCTGTGAATAAGCATATTCGTATATCTGGTTTAACAATACTTGGGAATATACAGACTGAATCTGAAACCACAAACACAGGAATAGGTATGAGTTTTGTTGATGGGTTTTTAATAGACCATTGCGTAATTGATAGCCACAAAGCGGGTATCGGGACAGAAGGGAGTAAAGGGTTAATAACAAATTGTGTAATAACCGACTTTTATCATAGGGTAATAGGCGGAATTGCAGGTTATGGGGTTCAAGTTGGTGGTAACGAATGGTTCTATGGTGGTTGCGGACAACCGACATGGATTATGGATGTCAACAAAATATACGGAAAATATGATTGGCAAGGAATAACACTAGATTGGAGTGTTCCATATCGTGATGATGTAGGAATAAAAGGCACAACTGAAACAATTAGCTTTACTGCTGGGCCTGTTTACATCGAATATTGCCAATTCAACAACACCAGACACCCTTGCACCGCTTCAAAATACGGCTATTATGTTCAGCGTTACTGCACAATGTTTGGTGGTGTTGGGGTTCAGATGTCAGATATTCATGGCGGAGGATGGGCTGAGCTACCAAGTGTCATGTATGCTAGTCTAGGTGCTGAATTTTACAATAACACTTTTGTCGGAGACACAACAGACTACCCTCAAAATGATGGCCGTGGAACTTATGGAATAATGATACGTGGGGGGGCATCATTAATATTCAACAATTCATTCGTTGATATAATAACTCCATTGAAATTGGGGAATGAAAATTGGAATAGTAGCGTTCCGACAAATCCTTATTATCTTAACAACACATGGATTTGGAATAATACCTTCACTGATTGTTCAGGTGTCATATCTGTCAATACTCAACAAGGAATTACGGCAGGTGTAAATTATTTCAGTGATGCCCCCACACCTACAGATCCTGCACCACCTTATGAACCCTATTCACCCTTCATTCATCCCCATCCATTAGCTTCAGTAGGTTATTTAGGCCAAACAAATACTACCCTGATTTTATCGGAAGACTACTATACAATTCAGGTTTTTCCAAACTTTGTTGTGAATGGAACAACATACGTTTTTGTTAAATGGGAAGATAATTCGACAGATACTACAAGAACTGTGCATCTTGATAGCGACTTAAATGTTACAGCGATTTATGAAGTTGTTTCTGCTTACTGTTGGCAATTCACTTTTAACCATATTGACGTAGATGGTTTTGTCGTGGATAGCTATATTTCATGGGAATTATACAATAGTTCTACACTTCTAAGTTACTCTGAAAGCTCATCTAGTCTTCTTGATGGAACATATAGTTTAAAAACCTACTATCAGGACGTCCTGATAAATTCGACAGATCTAAGCACAGGGGTCTATGGAAATACAACAATCCCAATTGCTTTACTAATGAAACGATACAGTTCAACTAAATACATTGTTTTCAACAATAGTCTAACAACTTTTAATCTATTGATTGTAAGTGAAACAAGCATTTCTTTCAGTGCAACAGGTAGTGGTGATTACAAGATCATTATCAGTAGTATATCAAAAAATGCTACATCTGTAAAGAAGGATGGAATAGAACAAGAATATGGGACAGTTTGGCTATACACAGGATCAAGCATAATCATCAATTCATCCTTATCTACATGGGAAATATCCTTGCCCCCATCAGGCCAAAAACCTTCAGGTATATCAACAATGAACGTGGTGTTCAGGGTTTTTGTTACAGGAGAACCCGCTTCTAATTGTGCAATTGAGATTTTTGAATATGTGTATGGTTTTTCTAATGGTGTCGTTTTCACTGATGAAACAGGATTTGCAGAAATCAACTTGCCACAAGGTGAATATAACTATATTGCAGAATTGGATGGAATGAAAAAAGAAGGTTACTTCTTTCATGTTGAAGAAGAACAGATAAAAATAGAATTTGAAAAGGCAAGACTAAAGATTGATATGAAGTTTGTTTTGAAAGTTATTCTTGTCCTATTAATTTTTGTTGTAGGGGTTCTTGCGATCTTAAAGGTAAAAGCTCGAGGGTAATTATATTACCCATAGATATGTAGTAGATCCCTGCTTTCAAATCTGATCCAATATTTAGGATTGAACCGTATAATCCTTTTTTTAATGTCAATGTGGATGCCCTGAACTTGGGGATCTCTTTGTAATTGCCATTTTTCGTTCATGCAGAACTATCCCCTTGGTCGAATGAAACTATTTTTTTGACGTATGTTAGGAATTGGCATTCTTTTTTGATGCAGTTTTTCCGTTCCATTGTTTCTTGTGCTAGGTAAAAGTGTTTGTATGTGCAGTAGGGAAGGGCATTAACAAGTTCAATGGTTGTTCTGTCTTTTTCTACGTGGATTTTTGGCAGGTTTATGTCTAAGACTTCTGTAAGTTCTTTCACGTTTGTTCTTATGGTTTGGTGGCTTTTGCCTGATGCCCTACAGAGTGCATCTAAAAGGTTCTTATCCCAAATGATAGGCCTAGTTTGAAAAGGAAGGGGTTTCAAGGAAATTAACCCCTGAACGCTTCACTGTAGTTTTGAACTTTTTGTCTTACTTCTTGGAATCTTTTGCTTCTTTGCGTCATACTTAGATAGTGTTTCTTCAGAGTGTTTGTATCAAGCCATATTCTACCCATCAGGCCTAGGCCTTCCCCCCTGCCCAGATACATTCCTGCAACAATTTCTAGGGGAACACCTGCTTCCCAAAGCAGATTTACATGGATTCTGTCGGAATCATGGGGTTTCAGGGTGGTTATTTCATTGTATAGACTTGGTTCAAGTTTTCCCTTGTAGTATTCTTTCAGCGTCTTGTTAATTTCCTTGTATATTTTCCGTAGTTCGCTATAGCCACCAAGAATCAGGTGTTCTGTTATCGGTTTGCCCCTTTTAATCCATAGGTCTTTAAGGTCTTGTGGGATTTCATCCCAGAATAGGGTTAAAGGGCAATCCCTACACCATATACCACCTTTGATTTTGGTTTCATAGAGATCCACAAAACTGAAGTCTTTTTTGAAGCGATCCCATGTTAGGCCGGTCATTCCACTATTAGGTGCTAAAGATGATCCTTCCCTTGCCCCTAGCGTGATGTGAACTTTTATTATGAGTGCGTGATAGTGTAGGCCTGAAGCTTCTAGGCCCTTCACGATCAGGATGGTTTCTTGTTGAAAGATGTCTTTTTTGTGAAGTTGAATCTTGTCTTTGTAGGATATGGTGCTGATGTTCTCTAATGATTTCTTATCTGCTATTTGGGGGGCAACTTGCCTGATCGCTACAAGATGCACAAACTGTGATCCTGCCGATTTTGTAGTTAAGTAGTTCAGAACATCATCAGCATCCCAATTAGCAGGATCTTTATACTTCAGAAACTTCCATACTTGAAGGGCCAAGCCTACAACTTTTTTGTAGCGTTTTAACCCCTGTCTTTTGGCCCTTCTAACGTATGCTTGAACTGTTTCATAATCGCTTGTTTCAGATTCCTTGTTAAAGAAGATTTTTCTTCTAGGGCAGGTTAAAAGATGCGTTATGATCTGTTGTTTTGGGCCTTCAAGATCTTTCAGGCATCTATAAATTGTCGTGTAGTTTGTATCATATTTCCTTGCAACAGATCCTATAGATCGGCCTTTGATCCAAACAAGTTCAATGATGTTTAAAAGTTCGCTTCTTGGATCTTCCTTTTTTGTAAGGAAATGTGGCCTTCCACCTGAAGCGTTTTTCTCTATTTTGTTTTTTACGTATTCTTCAAATTCGGGGGGAAGTGAAGATTCTTTCACTTCAATTTGAACAGGAATTTGATTTTGAACTTCCATCTACTTCACATCTACGTTTTTACTATGTAGTTCCTACGTTTTAAATATAAAGCTGTTTTGCACTTAACTACATATATTCTACGTAGAACTAATGTATAAATTTAACTGTTTTCAGATAATCCGTATTCATGGGGTTGTGCAACATAGAAGTGTAGGTTTCGCGTTTTTGCCCTTGCGTCTTTCAGATTCTTCAATACACTTTGCTACATAGAGAAGGCCATTAAGATCCCTACACCCAATACATCTTTCATAAAAAGTGTTATCATAATTTCCAAAGCAAGGCATATGTTTTGTTTTGTTCCAAACAATGTGTGCATAAGGAAGGATAGGGGATTTTTTATTGTTCATTTGCTACACATCTTGAAGGCCTGCAAGATTTCAGTCGCTAAGTCTTCAGAAATTTCAGGGTGTTTCTTGATTAGATCCAAGGCTTGATTTTTCAGTTTTTGAATGTAGTCTCTAGGGGCATTGCGTTTCTTTGCTTCAATCAGGGATGTTACAAGGCCTTTGATTTGTTCTTCAAAAACGAATGTGAGCAGGTTTTTCTTGTTGTTTTTAATCACTTTTATGTCTAATTGAACGTCTGTAGAATGATGGGTTTCAATGAACTCTATCATGGCCTGCTTTAGTGCATCTTTGACTTTTAGGCCCTTCATTGCTGAAACAATTTTGAAGGCCTTATGCACATCATTGTCAATATCAACATTAACCCTAGTCATATATTAGGAATCTCCAAAAGTTTAGTTTGAAAAATATCTTTTTTCCGTTTATCTTTATCTTCCCAAAACTACCGCTTTGCGGTTTATCCCAAACAGGAAATCTCAAAACATATTTTTTGGTTAAACGATATCCCCATTCATCATTAAAAGCTGATCGAAATACCTGCAGGATCTTCCATAATTTAGGGAACATATTTTGCACTTCATCATGTCTTAAATATTGTGTGTTTCTTCCCCATCGAGTATTACGCCAAATTTGTGATCCATCATCTATTGGTTTTTTCATGTTTTCACCCTTGTGGTGTGATACAAATAGTCAATTTTGTAACCCTTATCGTAGTACGCAAGCAATCGTTTACCATACTTTTCAAGTTCATCTTCTGTCATTAGAATATGATGAACGGCAGGTTCTTTGTCGGGTTCAATAAGCCTGTGTGCTAATCGGCCTATTCTTTGAAGGGCCTGCATTCTTGAACCACCTAGAAAATCAACTTCCACAATGGTGTCAAGTTCAGGGATGCTTAGGCCTTCATCCCCTACCCTGCTAATCACGATCCGTTCATTTTTTCGGATTGTATCTAGTCGTTTTCTTGTTGCCCCATGAATCCATTCAAGGCCATATCTATTTGCAATTTCATTGCCAAGATCTAAGCTATCACAAAAAATCATGGTTTTCCCAAGATCCCTTTTGAGTAGATCATCCAAAAGCGCGAGTTTATGCCTTGGTTTCCATAATACGTGAACTTGCACTTGGGCCATTGTAATGATGCCTTCAGCAATGAATTTTGACCATGTTAGGCCAAGGGGATAACCTGTAAGGGCCATGATATAGTTGATGTGGCCATCTTCACGATATGGTGATCCTGTTAGGCCCAAACGATATTTGCAGGGGATTGTGCTTAATCGCATGAAAGTTTTAGCAGGCAAATGATGAACTTCATCATAAGTGCAAAGTGTAAATTCTTTGTGTTTTTTGATTAGTCTTTGAATTTCATTGTGGCCCTGATAGGTAACTACAAAGCATTCGATACGTCTATTCAGGGGCATTAATTTTAATCGTTCGAACCATTGTTCTTTCAAACTAAGTGTGCTAACTACAATGAGTTTTGGGCCTTTTAAACGGTCAATCAGATCTAGGGCATATTGGCTTTTGCCTGTTCCAAAGGGCCAATAAATCCCTATTGCCCCATATTCCATGAATCTTTGATCTGCATCAACTTGGTAGTCTCTTATTTCCCAATCTGAATGAAGGGCAAATCCTTTGACGCTTCTATCTCTTAGATCGTCAGGATCTATAGGTTGTGGTGCGAATGGCAGGCCACCATCTTCTAGGATTTGAGCTATTATTCCCCATTCTGAACCCTTTTTGATTCTAAGTTTTCCTGCCCCTTCTTTTTGGTAAAGGTATTGTCGGTATTTTTGCCATGCACGTTCTGTGCTTTCAGGTTCAGTTAGTAAAAGGCCATCTACGACTTGAAGTTCAATATCAAGTTTGGGGAATCGTGAGCTTAGTTCTTCAGGGATTTCAGCGAAATGATGCATATATTGGGTTACACTAAATACATTGTAGCTATGGGTGGCTCTTTCAAGCCTGCCTATGTGGAATTGAACGATTTTGGGAACGTAAACAAGCCATTCAAGGATATTGCCGCCTTTACCTATTTTACTTGGTTCAATGACGTATGGTTCTTCAATGAAGTTAGACAGGTATTCAGGTTTGAATCTTGACCAATTCACCTGTTCCACGTAGTCTTTGACAGATTTCTTTAAATTCTTCCTTTTTTCAAGTAAGACTTTGATAACTTCATTAAGCTTGTCTTCTGCTTTGTTAATGTCCTGATTGACTTCATCCAATTTCTTGTAAACGTCAACTTCCCCAAGAATCTTTTCACTCATTTTTCATTCAAGTCTCCTTTTTGAAGAACTAAAAAAGTCTGCTCACTTTCAGGCCCTTTAAACTGTTCTTGGGCCTTGCGTAATCTTTGTTTGACCCTTATTTTCTGATTTTTCCTATCTCTTTTCAAGGCAATTTCATCATAAGTGGGAGATCTCAAAGGGGCATTCACTCTTTTGATTCGGCCCTTCAATTGTTTTTCATTTTCACGCATTGAAGGTTCACCAAAAAGCTTGATGATACGTACATTCCTAGTGTTTAGTTAGTTTAGTTAGTTAGTTTAGTTTAGTTAGTTAGTTACTTCCTGTTTGCGTTTCTTTTTTCGTATGGATAAGGGAAGCTTCATAAATTTGTGAGCGTCATTCAAGGTTGAAGACATCTTTTCAATCAGTAATGCAAGTTCTTCAAGGATCTTGGTTTCTTGTTCAGGTTTTTGGAAGTTTGTCTTCAAGTATTCGCTTACAAGTTTTTGGAGATCTTCACTTCCTAAGTGCATTCGTTCAAGGATTTCATAGAAGTTTAATTTCCTGTAGCGTTCTGCTAGTTCATCAATTTCTGTTGTTAGGGCCTGTTTTTGCCATTGAAGTGTTTTAACCATAATCACAAGTTTGGCTTGTGCTTTTGTTCCGTAGCGTTTCACTGAACAATCAATGCATATTGCCCCTATACCCCTGCCCCAATAACCCCATTCACCTGTTTTGATTTCTCGTTTACAATCTAGGCAGGGGGCAGGATAACGGAACACTATTAGCTTCATGCTTTGGATAACTTCAGTTTGTTTACATTTCAGGTAGTGTTCTAGGGCCTTGATCACATATTCGTTTTCTGAAGGTAGGCCCTGCTCTTTGAGGTCACGTTCTATGTCTTTGTCAACTTTTTCAGGGATTCTATAATGTTTCGATACCATTATTCAACACTTTCCTATGGTGGCCTGATGCGAGTTTTACCCCAAATGTAGCAATATGTGGTATCGGCCAAGGTTTCTAATCTGATCTTTTCAACAAGGCTTATTGAATTATGATGTGGTCGAATGAAGTTTCTTTTACTACTCTGTAATTTTGCTTCATTCCACATTTTAGCCATTTTCAGACATCCCTAATCTGTGGGGAATGAGCATACACCTTTGGGAGTGAAGGTATATGATGTGTAAAATTAGTATGTTCATTCCTGTCCACTTGTTTGATTCGGTTCTTGTTTTGTTTCTTCGTGGTGAACTAGAATTTCACTTGTGAATTGATCTACAGTTTTGTATCTTCCTATTTCGATAGTGTAGTGTGATATGTGGCCTCTTTTGACATCTAGGCCTAAGAGTTCATTTATTTCATTAATGATGTCTATCGGGGTTTTCGTTTTCAGTATGAAAGAAATACATAATTGAACACCCATTAATCATTCACCTGTTAGTAATCTCTTTCATATGTTCTAGGGATCTCGATGTCTTCAAGCGAAAAAATACCGTTTTTGATTCGTTCCGTAATTCGTGTTTTTGCTTTTGACAACTTTATTATGGTATTATCCCATATTTGTAAGTTTTTCACATATTGAACCAAGTTTTCTTGCATTTGTTTGTAACTTTGGCCTGCACAAGCGTGTTGAAGTCTTGCATCAACTTCACCCTTTTCAACTTGGGTTGCTAGTTCTTCAATGTTTATTTTCGTTTTGTGGATTTGTTCTTTTAAATCTCTGATGGATTCTTTTTTCATTTCAAATGTAACTACAGCATGATCCAATTCTTGTTGGACGCGTCTATAGACTTGCAGGCAATCTTCAATATTGACTATTTTGAAGAATAATTGCCCTGCAATTTGATCAGGATCTTGGCCTTGTTCAACTTCTGCAACAAAACCTATTCGTTCATTGTTGTATTTTTCGTTTGAAAAAAGCTTTTCAAACCTGACTTCTTTAATTTTCACGTAATCCCCCCTATGTTTGGATTTTTGTTACTTCCCTAACAGAAACTAGATCGCCTTCCTTGATGCCCTGCTTTTCTCGTATCTTCCAAGGGATTGTTATTCTTCCATCACCTATTACTTTCACTACGAATTTCTTGTTTTCCGTCATATTCTTTACCTTGTATGTAGTAACTACATTTCTACTATTTAATCACTTTCAACACATCTATGTTTATCATACATAATTGGACAATTTGAAAAAGACATAAAGTATATTACGTAGAAGCTACGTTTATTGATTGATAATCATGGCTAAACAGAAAGGTAGGCCATACATTGCTGTAAATTTGCCTAGAAATTGGGAAGAATTTCTTGATGAAGCATTGCAGGATATTCGAATTCAAAAAGAACTAGAGTTGAAGGGGTTCAGTAAAACTCATTCAGGTTTAGGTGTTTGGATCATTAACGACTTCTTAGTTAATAATACAAGTTTTCGCTTTGAACATTTGAATACACAATTAGATAAGATAACTATTGTTGATCGTAAGATTAATCGTGTTGTTGATGTTTATGTTCGGGATCAAGGCAAACTATACTGTGGCCATGACTGTGTATTTGATTGTGATCACATCAAGTTTGCGAAGCAAGTTTCTGAAGTTGTAAAGTTGTTTAAGTCTAAGGGATGGGAACTTTGAAAAGGCAATTATTGTATGCATTGATTCTGAATGTTGCCCTTCTCATAATTTTTGTTTTGGTGGATCGGATAACTTGGATGCGTAGTTCTTATGATTTTGCAGGCCTAGGGAATCTTGGAAGCGTAAGGGATCTGTCTTTTAGTAGTTTTTATGAGATTGTTTTTCGTGGCCTTGGGATCACAGGTCATCAGGTAACAGAAACAAGTTTTGAAGGGTTTAACGAATCTAGTGTTGTCTTTAATTTTCCTGTGCTTGTGGTTTTGGCCCTGATAGTTGTGAATCTGTATTTAGTATGGAAAAAAGATTAAGCGTGTTACGTTTGTATCGCAAGGTTTCATATGACATATGTGTGGTACCACTCTTTATGGATAAGTGCAACCACCCCTTATGTTGCAATAGTACCATGTTTTATGGTAAAGTGGTACATGAAAATAAATGGTAACACCAAAACTTTAGGTTTTGCAAAAGGTTATGCAACATCTTTTTTTGCATATCTCCATACCCTTATACATACCTTTTTGTTTCTAGAAAAATCGTCATAGATTAGGTTTACTAGTTTTCACTTTAACCTGTCTCTCTCCACTATGTAGACGTGTCGTTTCAGCACTTGTCTTAAAAGCTCATGCGCAAAGTTGGTTTCTGGGAAAATCAATGTCAGACGATTTGAATGGAAAATTGCTGGTTTATGCCTCAGCTTTCGCATCTAGCGAAAGTCGAATGAAATCCGTGAGCGCGGCAACAGAAAAAATGGCAAAGATTCTCAACCTCAATGTGGAAGTCGTGACTTTCACAGAAAGACTCGAACTGATATATGTTTATTACAAAAATGGGGAGGAAGAGCCAATTCCAATTTATTGTAACAAAGGCGAAAAATCCAGCACCCAAGAGGTTTGTGCAGCCTTGAGAAAAATGATGTTCGTAATGTCTTTCCATCCAAAACATTCTGCCTTAAAACGAATAAGAAGAGAGATTATGCGGTTTTCCTAATTTTTCAAAAAATCTCCTTACTGTTTTGCATAGTAACAGCGCAGTCGGTTTAGCCGTCTTTTCCGCGACGCTTCGATTCGCTCAATAAGCAGATTCGGATCGCAAAGTATGAGTTACACAAAATGAGTAATTCTCGATGGTGTCTCCATTTCTGTGATAGGACCAGCCTTTAAGAAGGATTTTCTCCCTTCAATCTTAGGTCTAACTCGTCTACCATCAAGGAAAACATATTCATCCAAGTTCTCTGATTTACAACTAATTTCAAATATTGACGATACGATAAGTATCTTCTTCTCCAAGTCGGGTATATCTGTAAAATAATTTATATTCATCGTGTTTTCTAGCATGGACCAAACACTACTCAAGATAAACTTCGATCTATCTTATAATCAATCGCACGCTTTATGAAAAAACTTAGGATTGAATGTTTCTTCCACAAGCCATAAAACTGAAAGCAACCAGCAAGTCATTTTGGGAGGAAAACGTTGCATACTCTACCCTCAAAAGACACAGCCAGAATCCACATAGCCCACAGTATACGCTAGAAATTTCCTCTTTTCTCCCTTTCATGCACGCAATTTCTACGGATTTCTTTCTTCTTTTTCTAAGAACCTTGTAAGAAATATCGCGTATTCGCAGGGATGCTCATTTTGAAGCAAGGATTTTATGATTTTGACCCTGCTTTTTCTACCGTGTGTGACCCTCGAGATTATGTATTCTATTCCCTTCTTCCGGAAATTGCAGAGCCACTTCTTTTGGCCAGTTTTCACCAATTTATAATAAGGACAGCTTTTGTATTTTAGCGTGAACCCCCCCTCAAAATACTCTATTTCAACTTCTATTCCTAATTCACGATACATGTCCATTAGCCTTTCACTCACTTCCCTAATGGTCCAAGGATGATCTTCTGGAAACATTTCGTCCAGTTGATCTTTAACCAGAGAAAAAGCCTTTTCAACGCTGTTTGCGGACATGGCGTCAACGAGGTTCTCCATAACAATCTTGCGGGGAATAGGTTCGAGGTGAGGTCGTTCCCGCTGTTGCAGTTTGAAGCTCAAGAGGTTTTGGAATGAGGCCGTAGAAACTTCGTAGCCCAATTCTTTGAATATTGATTCTACAAGAATTCGCTGACTATTTATGAGCATAGGGTCAATACGTTTGAAGATTATCGTGAACTGCTCTTTATCCACAAACTTCACATCAGCGTCACTCTGGAGAACTGCCAAATTTTTGAGTATAAAGTTTTCAGCGAGTTTTTGAAGTTGTTCTAGATCATTTCTTGCTAACATTCTGATGGCGTTGGAAATTCGTGCCCCTGCATTGCGATATATATCATCAAACTTCTTCCTGTCAGTCTCGAAAACTTTGGAGGCAAAAGAATTGAAAATTGACCTTGGAATCTGAATTACATCTAGAAATTGCCTGCTAATTGTTTGGTAGGCGCTCGGTTCTACAAGTTGATCCAATAGACTCTGATCTTCGGCTCCTACAAACTTAACGGTAATGCTTCCGTTCACGTGCTCAAGGAAGTAGCTAAGAAGTTTCCATCCATGTGTAGCAAGCATCACCGAAAACGCACTAATAGCTACCTTTCCTATCGCCGGTGAGGTAGCTTGAAAAGCCATGGTGAACGTGTTCTTGCCCTCATCTTTGAACGTCTTTGCTTGTCTAAACCAGTTCATCTTGGTGCCTGCAGAAACTAGGTCTGTAATGAAGTCTTCGGGCTCTTTTGACAACTCATTAGGACTGAGGACTGCTCTCACATCTCCAATCATTGCTCCCATGTCTGCAACTGGCTCTTCCAAATGTTTCTCAGCCCAATGCAGGAATCCTGGGCCGACGAGTATAAGATTGTTCCTGAATAAGCTAGGTCTAATGGTATCGAACCTTTTCTTGAATTGATAGCTTAGGACTTTGTCAAACTCCTTCTTCCTCAGTGAAAACACTTCACTTCTTACCATCTTTATGATGATGTCGTCGCCCATTATGCGAAGGTCAAAGGAAGCCCCTGTCCCTTCCAGAATTACAGCGATTTGAACTGCTACGATCTCTGGCATTTTTGGAAAAACTTTGGTTCTCAAAACCAGAGTGCTGTCCGCTTCGTTATGGGAAGCTATGTCAAATAGTCGCGTAAGATCTTTTACCTCTCCGAGAAGAAGAAGAAATTCCTTGAAAGAAGTCGGTGTTTTCAATCCAACAGAGTCTTTGAGAATAGCCACGAAATTTTGTCCCTCAACTTTTTGTTCTTCTATGAATTCTTCGAAGTTTTTGTTGCCTATCGCAACTTCCAGCAAACCATCAAGGGTCTTCCTGCCTATAGAAGTTAGATTAAGGGTCTCTCTAAGGTTCGTTTGTTCAATCATCTTCGTCTTTACAGCACAGTCATCGCATGAACCAATCTCTTCCACTCTTAGAAAAGTCTCCAAAGCTTTCTCGAGAACTCGGCTTTTCGTGCCATAAGTCTTGGCCAGCTCTTCAAGAATCTTGTTTGTCTTCGCAGGTATTGTAGTATGAATATGTACGGACATTTCTTCCACAAGTACAGCACTTCAACAGCTTCTTATAAATATGTTCATATATTTGAACATAATTGGCATGGTATGTACATAGATGGTGAAAAAAAAGGGGAGTCAGGCATTTGGCATTACGGTTGAGGTAGAGGTATTGCTGGTTTTCCTTTGCGCGCCATCATGGCATCAGCCACTCTTTTCACTGCCAACATATATGATGCAGTGCGCATGTTTATGTTATGTTTCTCTGATATTGCGACAACACTATCGAAGGCCTTATCCATTATTGTTTTAAGTTTCTCGCGCACTTCTTTTTCGGTCCAGTAGTAGTTCATCTGGTTCTGAACTTGTTCGAAGTAGCTGACCGTGACGCCGCCTGCATTGGCGAGAATGTCTGGGATGACGAATACGCTGTTCTTGAACAATGTCTCGTCCGCATCGGGGGTGACTGGCCCATTTGCTCCTTCAGCAACTATCTTAGCTTTTATGCTTGATGCATTAGCTTTTGTAATCTGGTTCTCCAAAGCGGCAGGCACTAAGATATCGCATTGAAGCGTGAGCAATTGTTCATTGGAAATTGTCTTGCTCCCTGGATAATCCACAACTGAACCTGTCTCTTCCTTGTGTTCAAGGATTTTTTCTGGTTCAAGTCCGTCAGAGCTATAAATTCCACCCTTCGAGTCTGAGACAGCGATTATTTTGCATCCAAGCTCGTGCAATAGTCGTGCGGAGTGGTAACCAACATTGCCATATCCCTGAACCGCTACTTTTGTGTTTTTAAGCTCTATGCCCAGATGTTCTGCTGCCTTCATCACAGTGTACATTAGACCAAGCGATGTTGCTTCAGTCCGACCTAGTGAACCTCCGACGTTAATCGGTTTTCCAGTAACCACTCCAAACGCATTGTAGCCGACGACTTGGCTGTATTCGTCCATTATCCAAGCCATAGTTCGAGAATCTGTGTAGACGTCTGGTGCAGGTATGTCTGTGTAAGGTCCAATAAATTTGCTCATGGCACGAGTGTAGCTTCTTGTCAGTCGTTCCAGTTCCTCGACAGACATCTCTTTTGGGTTGCACCGGACACCACCTTTGCCTCCTCCAAGTGGGAGACCTACGACTGCGGTTTTCCACGTCATCCACGTTGCCAAGGCTGTCACTTCGTCGACAGTGACGTCGGGGTGATATCTAATGCCACCCTTGGTCGGACCTAATGCGTCGTTGTATTGAACACGGATTCCCGTAAATACACGAGTATTGCCGTTGTCCATCAAGACAGGTATGTTTACCACAAAAATGCGCATTGGATGTCTAAGTAATTCATGGATTGCCGGGTCAAGGCTAAGCTTCTCTGCAGCAATGTCAAGTTGTCTAAGTGCCGCTTGATAAGGATTTGGCGTTTTGACAACGGACGCCAAAGTTTCCATCTGAATGGAAACCGAGTTCATCAGTTTTTCAATAAGTTCTGTTGTGGTTTCTCTAGCGATCAAGTTGCCGTCAACTCGGTCACGGAGCCCAAAGAACCAATGGTAAGCATCTGCAAGTTCTTCTATATTTGAGAACTGTGAGCCTCGAGCAACAATTTTGGGCTCTTCTGAGAAATAATCAATCATGACGCGGAGCATATTTATCTCGCTTTTCGAAAGAAGTCGAAGTTTCTGATTCGAATTTGAGACTTCAATCTGGAAATATTGACAGGCATTGACTTTTTCTCTCAGGGCTTCAAGAAATTGTCGGGCACTTTCTTCGGACACACGAAAATGTTCTGAACACGTTGAGACTAGGGCGTAATGTGCAGAGGTGTAGCTTTCAAGACCAGCCGTGATTTTCGGTTTGTCAGCAAAGAAGTCAGCCATTAACTTCAACAAATTCAATTCGTCTGTCGATAGTTCTACCAAACTTAACATTTTGCTTCCCACATCATAGTTGGGTAATGTTCACGTATAGAAACGTTATGTCCATAATGTACATTGATGTACATTGTCTGGACAAAATACTTTTAATGCATGAGACGTTAAGATTGTGTATGGAAAAAGAAAAAAGATATTCGACAGGAATTCAAGATCTTGACAAGATTATTGAGGGAGGCCTATTTCTCGGTGAGAACGTTGTGTGGGAAGCAGAGTCTGGAACGTTTGCGCGTGAATTCATGAACGCATTTATCAAGCAAGGAATTGAAGAAGGACACTCGGTAATTTATCTCGATTTCATTTACCCTCCACAGGCAATAATATTTCACTTTCAGCCCCTCATCAAACAATTGCCGAAGGGATGGGAGGATAAGTTCTTGGTTCTGGATTGCTTCACAGACGCAGGAGGCCAAGGTGAACTTGTGTTTAGCGATTTCTATGATCAAGCACCTTCATGGATAAGGAAGGTTCCAAGTTCAAAGGACCCAGACCGATTTCATCATTTCTTTGGAAGAATTGAAAGAGAGTTCGTAACACCTGGCACACGATTAGTTTTCTATAGTTTATCAATGATGGAGCAAATTTGGGGGCAGGAAGCAGTGAAGACTTTTTTCAGCCATGTTTGCCCAGCCTTGTATGCTTATGAAACGTTGGCATATTGGCTTTTGATAAAGCACGCTCATCCTGTCGACTTTATAACAAAAATCGAACACACAACTCAAATTGCAATTGACCTCTCTAAGGAACAAGATCGGACGTACCTCACAGTCAGAAAGGGTGGACAGAGATATTCACCCTCTGTATATAAGAAGAGAGAATACTCAGCAAAAGGTTCAGAAATAACTTTCAAAAAATAACCTTTTGCGTCAAACTAGCGCGCGATAGAATAAAACCAGTCACAATTTGCGTGTGCAAAATTTTAAGAAGTCTCAGAGATTATCTAGAAATCGGATGTCGTGGCGTGGATTTCAGTATCAAGTTTTTCTTGATTGCAGTTGCTCTTTCTATCATAACTGGATTTACGAGTTGTATTTCATATTGGCTTGTCATACTCTATCACTATTCAGCAAGAAACGTTTGGTTGCTGAATTGGGGCTTATCCGCGGTCGGATTGATTATCGGCGTGGTTTTGCCCTTCTTCGCCATGTATAGTCTTAGTCATGATGTAAAAGAAACTTCAGCGTTTAAGCCAATCATTCTTTCCATATCTCTTGGTTGTTGGATAGGTCACTTGGTTCCTTACTTTTCTAATGTTTACGTTCAGTTGCTCCTTAGCGGCGGTTCATACATTGATGACTGGGCGTGGCTTGCACCATTTTGGCATGCTTGGCAGATACTCTTAATTGCTTTTTCACTGATTTTCTTTGTCAGTCTTTCCGGAATACTCCTCGTCTACTACAGAAAAACGTTGATTAAAAAGGAAACCTCTGAAGGCTCCCCATGAACTTTCTGATGCATGCGCTACTGAAACCAATAGTCTCTTTGTTCTATTGATCCGCCAAACGTTTCTTGAATTACAGTTGTCTCTCTGCCTAAAGGTTTGAAGTATTTGAGCAAGCATTCTTTGGAACAAATGAAAGTTGGAACAATATCATCTTTAAACAAGCGTCTATTGGTTTCTTTTTCGCAGACTACATACGCCCAATCAATCATCTCAGCCAAACATAAAATAAATCGCTTTCAAATATTGATTCTGCTTTCATAAGTCAAATATAGATTCCCGTTAAATTCCCTAGTAAGGGCATGCCCGGTGGCGTGAACCCAAATATTAAGTTAATCAATGAGGGAACACGCACACCCCTAAGGGGGTGCCTGAGCATTCAAACAAACTTGCCTCATCTTGATATTTTTTACACGTGAAGTTGATCGAAACAACAATTGCCAAGAGTTGTAAGATACTAGCATGCACTGTTGCAGACTCTAGACATGTGGCAACATATCTTACAACGCGAATGTCAAAGAAAAAAAGGAGATTTAGAAGTATTTCTTGGTGGCAAATGCCGCTATTGTTGGTCCTATTATTATTGCAACTGCTATCAGTGCAGCTGCTTGTGGAATGTCTCCAGTTATCCCGAAGATACTGATTCCCCAATTGGCAATTCCCAATGCAAGGACGGCTAAGATTATGGCTATGATTAGGCCAATAATGCTAATCGCCAAGTCTTTTGCTGAAGAAGCAACCTTTTCAGTCATTTAGACCACAGATTCATTATATTACGGCTTAAACCTTAAAAGATTTTGCAGCATCTAGAACGCGCAGTCAATCCTCATTCTGCCAATATTTATAATTGCAACGCAGATAGGCAGTTATAGCTTACACAAAAAACAAGTCGAGCATGACACAAACCTGAGCATCGAGAACAACAAAAAAGTTAGTTTTGCGGCGATTCTTCCAAGAAAAGATTATTTGCTCTCTGTGTGTGCATCTCTGGAGTTCAAATACAGATTGTTTCTTCATAAACTTGTTATTTTAATAACTATATTGAAAATTCAGATGGTAAAATTGAGCGAATTTGACGAACTAGAAAATGTGAGAACTGGATTAGAGGAAGAGTCTCGTTCTTTGAACGAGGAAAAAAAACAGTGGGAAGAAAAAGTAAAGGCACTTGAGCAACAGATTGCGATTGAAGAGCTGAAGAAGAGCAACAACACAACGCGAGAGGAAATATCCCAGCTTAAGTCCAAAGCAGATGAACTGGATCAAAAGTTAAAAGAAATCTCACAAGCAGCAGAAACCCCTATTTCATCAGAGGAAGTCAAACCAGAATCGGCATCAGCAACACCTGAACCAGCAGAAGCAGAGATTGTAGCCGTAGCAGCGCCTGAGGAACCTGTCGCGGCCCCGCAAGAAGGGTTCAGTGAAGACGAGAAACAACAAAACAAGAAACGCAGGTTCTTCTAGTCTGAAGTTACAATCCCATCACTTTTCGGCATCATTCACTATGGCAAACGCACGCTATCTCGCATTGCCCTACTAGCTTACGCTTTCGCAGTTTCCTACACATACAAGCAAGCATAGCGCGCGCTTTACTGATACGTCTCCAACGAAACAATGAACATGATGAATAGATATGCGCTGTACAAAATGTCGAAACACCCGGTTGTAAAAGAATAAGAGAAAGAGAAATTGCAGTGAGCGTTTCCACGTTGTCGTGTACATAGGAATTTCGATTCTAGTCTATGCGCAGGCTATTATACATCAGAAAAAAGGAGAGACTGACTGATTTCTCCGCTGTGCAAGGGTTCAAATGCAACGCCCCTTGCAATTCAACAAACCCTTCCCATGCTTCTGCTCAGATTGAGCGACAAACGAAATTCTTAAGTATGCAATGCGGTTTCTTGTTTCGGCTCGTGGCCTTATGCCGCATGCTGTTGAAACCCAGAATGTAGTCCGCGTATTCAAAGGAAACCATAAACCAGTGAAGGCTCTCGATAAGGTCTCAATTACCATCGAGGAAGGCGAAATCTTCGGACTTCTAGGTCCAAACGGCGCTGGCAAGACGACGCTAATCAAGATTCTTACTACGCTTCTGCTTCCGACAAGTGGCGAAGCGTACGTAGGAGGGTTCAACGTCGCCAAAGAGGCACATAAGGTCAGGCAGGTTATCAGCCTTGTTTCTGGCGGAGAGACCCCTGGTTATGGAATTCTCTCTGCAAACGAGAACTTGTGGTTCTTCTCACAACTATATGGTCTACCGTCCTCGACTGCTAAGGCAGAGATTAAACGATTGATGGCCGACCTAGAGTTTGATGAGTATGCGAAAACACGAATGTCCAAGCTCTCGACTGGCTACAAGCAAAGGCTTAACCTTGCAAGGGGATTGCTGAACAATCCAACGATTCTGTTTCTTGATGAACCCACCTTGGGCTTGGACGTGCTTACCAGCAAGAATATGAGAAGCTACATTGTCGATTGGGCGAAGAGGGAGAAAAAAGGCACGGTCCTCTTGACAACACACTACATGGCGGAAGCAGACGAAATGTGCGATAGAGTGGCAATCATTGACCGCGGAAGAATTTTAGCGTGTGACAGCCCGTTAAGACTCAAGCAGAATCTTAAGGAAAACGTGATAATCAAGGCTGAAGTTTCCTCTGTTCAAGCCGACTTTAGCTTTGTAGAAGGCATGAAAGGCGTCATAGGGTACTCGCAAACACGAAGCATTCAGACAGACACTACGTCGTTTAAGGTGATGGTCACTGAGGAAAGAATCTTTTCTAACATAATGTCAAAGCTTGAGGAACAAAATGTCAAAATACTCTCGGTGAATAAAGCAGAACCGACTCTAGAGGATGTTTACATAAGTTTAGTAGGACGCGGTTTTGAGCAAGAAGAGGGCGCTGCCCATGAAACGTGAGGAACTGGTGCACAATCTTAAAGTAGCATATGCCAGACTATGGGTGAGACTCAAAGGCGGCTACCGCGAACCTGAATGGCTAGTGGCAGAATTGGTCATACCCGTCATCACTTTGAGTGCGTATGTTTTCCTTTACAAAATGGTTAATGCACCTCCTGAATATGCAGGTTTCGTAATTATCGGTGGAACCATGATGGCCTTTTGGGCCAATGTGTTGTGGGGTATGTCAGCTCAGTTCTACTGGGAAAAAGAAGTCGGGAATCTAGAGGTGTACCTTGTGGCGCCCATTTCGAGAATGGCAATTCTGTTAGGGATGGCTATTGGCGGTTTCGTGAACACCGTGCTAAGGGCAGTGGCAATTTTCATCGCTGGCATACTGATTTTTCAAGTGCCCATAGCAATATATGAGCCTCTGACCGCGCTGCTCATCTTCTTCTTGACCATCGGGGCGCTTTACGCGTTGGGAATGATGTTTGCTTCGCTCTTCATGTTGTATGGGCGAGAGGCTTGGCACACTGCCAGCTTGCTTCAGGAGCCAATTCAGTTTCTGTCCGGTACCTATTTTCCAACAACCAGTCAAGTCGTTCCTTACATGGTTCAGCTTTTGTCATCGCTCATTCCTCTAACATTCGGGCTGGACGGCATAAGAAAGGTGGCAATTTTAGGGCAAGGAATCAGCGACGTCTGGTTGAACATAATCGCTCTTGTGGTCTTCATTGTAGTTTTGTTGCCCCTAGCCAGACTAGCGCTTAATTTCATGGAGAATTTGGGCAAGAAGGAAGGGAGGCTTACGCTAAGGTGGCAATAGGCACAATTCTGCGCACCATAAAACAAGCTGTCTGGCTAGGCTGGAAGGTTGAGACAAACTGGGCTGACCCGGTGGTCTTTGCAATTTACTATTTGATAAAGCCTGTTGCAGGCCTGCTCATTGTGGGCTTCATTTTCTTGATAGGCAGCGTCGTCTCAGGAGCTGTTAATCCGGAGCTTTTCATGTTCCTGTTTATCGGCAACAGCTTCTTCATCTACGTGGTTCAAATAATGATGACTATGACAATGCTCATTCACGAGGACAGAGCGCACTACGAGGTGCTGAAGCATATTTACCTGACACCAGGTTCACTTCAATGGTACATTGTCGGAAGAGCTCTAAATGGTGTTATGAACGCTTCGGTTTCGCTTTTGCTGACTCTTGGACTTGGAGTCGCAGTGTTCCAATATGGCTTAGGCATACCTATCCAGATCGACTGGCTGAACATAGACTTTGGACTACTGAGCTTGACCTTGCTGTTAGGCATAGTCTGCTTCATGGCTATCGGATTCATCCTTTGCGGAATCAACATAATGACATCTAAGGTTCAGTTCATGCTCAATGAATACGTGTCCGGAACACTCTACCTGTTCGGAGGCGTCGTTTTCCTCCCGGAACTTCTCCCTCAATGGGGACAACATATTTCCAACGCTTTGCCGATAACGTATTTTCTCAGAATCGTGAGATTTTCGTTTCTGCACCAAGGAAGCTTTGACGTGCAGATGAACCTGCTTTATTTGGTTGCGACAATGATTGCCACTATACTCGTAGGTCTGGCTGTTTTCAAAGTTGCCATGTTCAAAGCGCGAAGAGATGGATTGATAGACAAGAAGGAAGAGTACTGAACGGGCCAACTACGGCACAGATGTTTCCGCTCTCTTTGTTCACATTTCCCATACGTCTACTGCACATCACTGAATTTGCGCATTTCTGACAGCCTTAAACTCATATAAGACTACAACATGGTTTACATCGTGCACGCTATGAGATCTAAGATCCGGAGTCTTTCAAGGCATGAAGGAATTCACGGAGAAATCGACATTAGTCTTATAACTTTAGACTTCATGCATTTAGAAGTGACTTGGAAGCAATTGAAGTATTGGGTGACGGAATGAGAAAAATATCTTTGAATGAAATTTCAAGAAAAATTGACACGCCTTGGTCTCCTGTTGATGTTGCAGTTTTTAACGACTCTGTAATAAGAATGTCAAAACTCGAAGGCGAGTTCGTATGGCATAAACATACTAACAGTGATGAAGTGTTTCTGGTTTTCGAAGGAGAATTTATTCTACAAACGAAAGAAGAAAATTTCGATCTAAAGAAAATGGAAGGTATTGTTGTTCCAAAAGGAGTGTTACATTGTCCAAAAACAGATTCTTCAGCGACTGTGCTGGTATTTGAACTAAAAGGGACTAAAAAATACGGAGACTGAGAAAAATCGAATTTTGACCTCAATTCCCTATAGCGCGCGCTGAGGGTTTTGATTTGGTCTTTTTGTTTATCGAGTTTGGTTCTATTAACATGAATACCATTGTTTAGTCTGAAGGCTGTTGTTTTAAGTCAGAAGTGGGGGTTTGGCAGAAGCAGATTTTGAATGTGTAAGCTAGATTCAAAAAACATATATTAATTTAGCACAAACCCAGCATGGGGTGTCTTTCCAGCCCACTACCACGACGGCTACCGCAACGGGGAACAAAATTCCCCGTCACCCCAAAATTGACGAGAAATGGCAGCTTTGACAAGCTTGAACTCATATACGATTACGATCTGTCTTGGTTCCCAAGTTCCTTTAATTTCCATCCATGCGCCACGAGACTCTTCTAGAACATCGTGTCCTTCTTTTTCAGTCTTCGGGCTTTTTTCAAGTTTCTGGATTTACCTACATTATTTTCTGTTGGCCGCGACACATTCTTCTCTTTTTAGCTACAGGCATTTTTACGAGAGGTTTTTGGTCGTTCTGTGGATGTTCATGATGGCGTTGTCAAGAGAATAAACAGGTTAGCGCAGCTTTACCTTTTGTCTGAGAAGCTGTTCGCCCCTTATGAGCAGGTGAAATCATCCGACGTGCTTAAATATTGCATGATGAATGGTACGTAATGTCTCGTATTGATATCTGGGTTAGGATAGATGGCTTGTGTGAACATGGCTCCAGATGATTTTACTTATAAATACAAAACTGTGTCTGTGTCTCATTTGGATGAATTGCAGCAGACCGTTGATAAGCTAAGGCATGAGGGAAAACTCAGCAACCACCCAACATACAGGCTTTACATAGACACCAAGAAATTTCAGATTCCTGAAGATTTTCCTACTGCCAAGTCATTGATAATATTGGCTACTCCTAGCAAAGCAATGCGGGTAAACTTCAATCTGGATGGTAAAAACCACGAAGTCCTGATTTCTCCTGAATACTATTATTATGGCCTAACCAATGAAATTCTTCAGAACATTGTTCAAGAGAAAATCATAGGACAATCTGGGTATAGAATCGAAAGAACGAAACAAGTTCACTTAAAACTCTTGGCAGTTAGAAGCGGACTAGGAAAATATGGTCGGAATAATCTCTGTTACGTAGAAGGAATGGGAAGTTTTGTCACTTTATACGCCTTCTTCACAGATTACCCATTTGGAGACAACTGGACTGAAATGGGAATGATGGACATCTGCGAAAACTGCGGAATATGCATGCACGAGTGCCCGACGAAAAGTATAAACGAGGAAAATTTCGTGATCGATGCAGGCAGATGCCTCAGTCTCTACAATGAAATCAAAGGCGATTTTCCCGAATGGATCAAACCAGACGCACACAACGCGTTAATGGGATGCATGAAATGCCAATGGTCTTGCCCAGCTAACACTGAAGCGGTCAAATCAACGGGAAGATTCGAAGAAGTAACGGAAGAAGAAACAAAGAAAATACTCGAAGGAACCCCAGACAAAAAACTGCTGGATTCCCTGTCTAGAAAGCTCAAAGAGTTTGAGCCAACGACTTCTAATGAAGAATTTCCAGTTCTAACAAGGAACCTTAGAGCTCTTTTGAGGCTAAATGTTGATCAGCGAGATTAAGCGCACACTATCTTGTGTCGCCTAGAGCTTGGCGGTTCTGCACTTTGCGACTTCGAGTTTGGTATGTTTGGGTTTTGGTTAATTTTGTTTATGGAGTTTAGTTCTATGAACATGAATACTCTTGTTTAGTTTGAAGGTCGCTGTCTTATCAGCAAAAGAACACAGCTCATAATTTTGAATATGAATTTAGACATCGCAAATCATATCAGAAACTAGACAAGAGAATTGACTAGGCGTCGCCATGGGACTTATAGGTGATTTGGCTCAAGCCATACTTATAACATGGATTGCTTATTGGATTATGGCAATGGGCGCGTTTGTTGTACAGGGACAAACTGCAATGCTGGTGCTGTTTATTGTTGGGCTGGTCATTCCTCTTTCAATGATAGTGTACGAGTACAGAAAGTGCAGAAAACGAAGTTGAAAATCCATGCGATAAAAGGGAAAGGCTTGATGAAGGCAAAGTCAAAATAGAAGCCTAAAACAGCGACGGTGTCAAGTGACCAAGCTTAAAGATTAGTGCCTTTCACTTTGCGTTATTCCAATCTCAGAATGCATTTGTTGCGCCGCCAATTTTGTCATGACTTGTGCCCCTGAGCCGAGTATTTTTTCCAATTCGTCGATGAAATCATTGGAGTTTTCGCCGATGTTCTGGAGCGAAAGTGAACGTTTCTTCTCAAGCGTTGTTAGGATTGTTTGTTTGCCCATGCTTCCAAAAACGGTTTCAATCACTTCATCCATTATTTGTGGAAATAGGTTTTCGAACTTGACTTCTTGGGCAAAATTAGAAGTGATGACTGGTCCATGGGCCTTGATTAAGTCAAAAAACAATCTGTCTGAAAGAGATTTGGCGTGGTTAACGTCGTAGGCGCAAAGTGCAGTCATTGGGAAATTAGTTTTTCTGCCTAGGCTAAGCTCATATTCTAGTAGTTCTTTCCCTTTCTCGTGTTCGAAGAAACATGCTGCTTCACCGCATCCACGTAACCCTTTAAGCCCAATCTGCATCATCTCATAAAACAGGCGCATTCCCAGCCTTATTGTGTGTGAGCAGTTTACTTCTCCATTGATAATGTACCAGTCAGAATAGTCAAAGACCTTCAACACGCCGTCCTTTTCAAGGGATTTAATGTCAAGTCCGAAATTTTTCATGTGTCTACGGATTTGCTTTGAAGTTTCTTGTGATGAAACATAAATCACTCCTTCCCCTTTCTGAACACCAGCTTGCAGAAAGTTAAAGAGGACTTGATGCTTCTCGCATTGGCTCGCATAGAAGAATACGCCGTGGTTGCCAGCGTCAAGATTTCTGACGTAATTTAAAGTTTCGCTTAGGTTTGAACAATCGTTCATCTACTGTAGCCCCTTGCAAACAGATGGAGCCCTTGCTTTACCGTCTCCTGCAAATCCTTGAGAAGAACGCTAGGCAAGATTCGAGGGCTAAGCCCATGTTCGCATGATTATGCGACTCAAAGAGCTAAATATTTCTGACTTTGTGCGTCTTTATTCTCAACACAAAAAAGCATTCTCGAATCTGACTCAATTGCTGAGTAATCAGACAGCACGGCTAGGCAATTCGCTAACTCCTTCAACTGTAGTCGTCAGTCACACGCTCGTCGATTCTACCAGATTTTATCGACCTTGAGGTGTGCCAAGTATCCAGCTAGACCGTACAATGCGAGAGAAATGCTTTCAGTCATGTCCCCAACATCGATTGGAAAGTCTCCGAAAGCAAAGAAGCCGACCGCGAAAAGGAAAATTCCGAAAATCGTCACGGATTTAAAATTATGAAAAGTCTCCACAGTGCTCCACTTAATTCGCATACCACAAAGCAGCGCCCAAACAAACAATGGCGCAAAAAGCAAAAGGAAATATTTCTTGTACCAAGGCAAGTCTTTATTTTTTGGGCCTCGCCTGAAGGCCGAAGGCAGGTCTGGAAGGAAATTGCTGTAGAGGAATAGCAGAATCCCCCAGAACATTGAGTCTACAGCGTTCTCCCTCAAAAACACGAAGTCTGAACAAACATAGAAAAGACTGGCGGGAAGAATAACATATTTGAAGACTTTTGCAAGCATCTTGACGTGTTCTGAAGTCTCTTCTTGCATGCGCCAGAGCGGAAGCGTTGACCGAACCTTTCTGTTTACTTTTTCAAAGAAAGTCAACACAAAACCAAAGATGGCGTTTCTGATACTAACTGCCGAATCATGAATAGCTGCGAAGAAGCGTCTAATCTTTGTCTTCGTGACCATCGCCACTCCGACTCTGACTCGCATTATTCCCGTTCGGTCAGTTATAACTCTTCTGCATTTCGAATCATGACACCGCGTTTCTGCAGACATGTTCAAATCTATTTACAGAGGAAACCGTCTGGAAGGGTTTCAAATATGCGCTTTCTTACGTACATTCTTAAGCTTAGCCAAATTTGAACACATCCAGATCGGAAGGGTCAACTCCTGTACTGGCCGGACAAGCCAGTGTAATTGACCAGAAACGGTCGTCATGACTCCCTTGAGGATGAGAAAAACTGTAAATTTCCGTGCCGGACCTCTGTTCCCACTGTTCGCAGTTCAGTTCAGTCTGAACATCCATGTCGAATGGAAGTTCAAATTACCTGCGAGCTTCTTCGGTCGTAGCGACAAATTGAGAAGCATACACGACAATTTCGTATGTTGAAGAGCCAGCTTTTCCTTCCTTTGTCTGGCAAAGTTTTCAGCCAGCTCAAAACATTCAGCAGCAAACACCCTGCAAATCTTGTCACGCGCCTTGAAGGATTCCGCGTCGACGAAATCTTTACCATTAAGTTTCCTTGCAATTCTGCAAAAAGAGCGGTACATCAGATGTTGAAAAAAAAATATTTTTTTATTTTTCATACACTAATCCCTTTTCTCTCATCCTTTCATCATTCACGTCTTCTGCACTGCAAATATTCCCATAATCGTTCCGCTAAGACCCGTGACAGCAACGAAGAGCTCAATATTCCAGGCGCCCAGAAAAGCCATGTGAGCAAACTCGAATGCTGACAAGCAAACAACCATGAAAATCGCGAATTTCACCCCTAAAACAAGCTTTTCGTTGGACCCGATTACTTCAAATTGGTCCCACTCGCGTGGTCCTCTCTTGTGTATTCTGTGGGTGAGCGCCTTCTTAACAAAATCCTTCTCGGAATGCTTAACAGCTATCTTACAAGCGATGTTAAGCGCGAACTTGCTGACTTCACTGTCGTAAATGCGAAGCACGTGGCGAATGCGAAAGAACACTCAGCACGTTCCCAACACTAATCAGGTTTTGATAGCGCTATATGAGATTAAAACTGTAGTGCAGAAACGACACAGCCGGACCACGGAGAGAGATAGGTTGAACTGAAACGCATTAGCTACGTTTACGGGACTTTCCTGAACCTTATAGCCTCATTTTCAAGTACTATTTCGTAAACCTGGTTTACATCGAAATCTATGCTTAAGCTTTCATACTCCTGCTCTGTTAAGAACAAAATTATCTTAGGAACCGCAAATTCTGTCCGTCCCTGAAACATGGGCATCTGTTGCTGGACAGCTTGAAGAACATCTTGCACGACTTTCGCCTCTTCCGTCTGGGGCCTAACCACAAAGCGAGGAACATGTCTATCTTCAATCAGCTCTATACGTTTTCCAAGATTACCGTCCAAATCCCGAATAGATTCAATTTTATGCACTCTGACACGAAACATAGTCAATCTCAAAAATAGATAGTGTATCTTTGCTATTTACGTTTTCTGAATCTGCCCCACAAACCTGACTTATGCAAGTTCATAGGTTTCTTGATTTTTCTCCATTGTCTTCGAACACCATCTGAATCCGAAATCTCTTGCTTTCTTGTCCTAGTTTGTTCTCCCACTGTCTGATTATTGTCAGAAAATCCTTCGAGTCAGCTTTTCTGATGGTACCTATTCCATTTCGATTGTCGCTGGCGGTTTAGGAGTCACATCATAATAGACTGTTGACACATTAGGGCATCTTTCAGCTATCTCTTCTGCAATCTTCTGGAGGGTTGTCCAAGGTATGTCCGAGACGCCCGCCGTCAAGAAATTCTTGGTTTGAACAGATCGTACGCCTATCACAAAAGGTCTCTTCTCTGTCACGTCTCTGATTGCATAGAAGACCCTTGCTACTGACGGGTTTTCAGTGATTATTCTTGTTTGAAGAGAAACAAGATTCTGAAGGACTGTTTGATGAACACGTCCATTCGTAGTCTGAACCTTCACGCCGACTATTTCGCCATATCGCCTTTTTCCGCCTTCAACGCCGGTAGCCTTGTCCTTAAAGATAGTCAACCACACATTTCTTGAAGGAACATTAAGAAGCCTTGCCACAACTTCTTGAATATGGACAACTTTCGATTGTTGCGAAACCTCTTCATTATCGATGATTACTGCAAAGTATTGCCCTGGTTTGTACTGTGCAAGTTCACGTTCAGCAATGGTTGAAGCCTTCTTTAACGTCTCTAGTTTGTCAGCGCGAATTTCTCCTACTACACGAACTGACAAGCCTGGTCCTGGGAACGGTTGCCGCTCAGAAAATTCCTCTGATAATCCGAGGTATCTTGCGACCATTCTGACCTGTTCCTTATACAATGTTGCCAGAGGTTCAACGACTTTAAACCCAAACCTTCTCATCGGGTTTATGCCTACTTGTTCCAGAACGTTATGTTGTGTCTTTACGCCACTCACAGTTTCCATGATGTCAGCTTTTATTGTGCCCTGAACGAGAATGTTGCAGCCTTCTTTTTTGGCTGTCTCACCCAAAACTTGATAGAAGGTTTCACGGAACATTTTCCGTTTTTCTTCCGCATCCATCAAACCTTTCATTGCCTGTAAGAACCGTTCTTTAACATCAACTATTTTCATGGGCACGTTAAAAGGTGGCTTCGATAACATTTCAGCCACGTACTCGGGTTCGCCTTCCCGCATGAAAGCGTCATCCAATATCACACAAACAAGATTGTTGCCTATTGCCTTGTGCGTTAACACCGCGCAGGTTGTGCTGTCGACGCCGCCAGAAACAGCGACCAACGCCTTTTCTTCACTGATCTGCTGCTTTATTTTTGCGATTGAGTCTTCGACAAAACTCTTCGGTTCAAAGGTCTCCAACACGGTCCCTGCTCCTCAAAGACTGTTATTTGACTGTTAGACGTTTTATGATTTGCGCATAAGCGACTAGGCCGCCCCAATGGAGTCAACCAGCGACTTAAAGGTAATTCACAAATTATTTGAACCCAAAAACCATGGTTGTGACAGTTCTCCGCATTCATTGTTTACGCCTTTTCACTATTAGAAACAAAATTGCCAAAGCAACCATGGCTGAATTCAAATTATCTTTTAAAAAGAATTCACTAGTTCAGAAAAAGAAGGCTAAGCAGAAAGATTTTGACGAATTAAAGTTTTTCTTCTCGAGCACTTCTATACTTAAGAAAGCTCAGCGTGGTTCAAAATGAAAAAAGAAGAAGCAAAGACAATGCTGACTGCGACGAATGAGTTAAGTGAAAGCTACGTGGATTTAATCCAATCTATGAAAGACACAATAAAACAAGCAAAAACGACAAAGCAGCTGTGTCGGGATGGAAACAAGTCAGGACTCATAAAGCTCGGTCTGGCGCTGATAGTGTTTCCAGAACCTACTCCGATAAGCGAAACAATAGGTTCGATTTTGGTAGCCACCGGAGCTGTACAAGCTGGAATTCGGAAACGCAGTCTCTATGTGGACGACGTTTTCAAGACTTTCCAGAACACAATGAAAGAAATACGCGATATCAAGTATCATGTTTGAATTTTTGGTCAAGTCTTATATTTGCTTCATATCATATGCATAACATGTTTAGGGGGAAAGTCTCGTATGAAGCTCGTTACAGTATTGTTACCTGAAGCTTATTTGGAAGGATTAGATGAGCTTGTGAGAGCGAACATGTACCCAAGCAGAAGCTCAGCCATAAGGTCAGCGGTTAGAGATTTACTGAAAAAAGAGCTTTGGGAAAGACGCCAAAGATAGACCACCGCCTTTTCGGTTAGCCTTCATGTTTTCCCAGTTAACCTTGGGCAAGATTCCTTATCTCTTTTGCCGCTTCTGCCGAGTTTTCCGCCTGTGTTATTGCCCTACCGACAATCAGATAGCGAGCTCCAGCCACTAGAGCGGATTTTATCTCTCCGCCTTGTGCGCCAATTCCCGGCGAATATATCGGAGTCTTCTCACCGAGTATTCCAAAAACCTCTTTTATCTTTTCAGGGTACGTTGCACCTACAACGGCGCCATCAGCAGCATATTTTAGGGCTTTTCTCGCAAATGTAATGTACTGAAGCGTTTTGTCGCCAGTCTCTGCATCGATGATTGTCTGTCCATAGCCTTCGCGTGCCCCCTTGTGGCTCATATACACGAGTAGGATTACGCCGCGCTGCAATCTACGCGCGATATTGAAAATTGGTTGTAAGCCTTCTTCCCATCCGATGAATGGATTAGCAATTAAAGCGTCAAAGCCGGCAGCATAATAGTACTCTGCAATGACTTGGTTGGTTGAGCCGATGTCGTTTACTTTGCAGTCCATTATCGTCACTAACCCCATTCCATGAGCTTTTTCTACAAGTTTTCTGACACCATCAATCGCACCCAACGGGAGAACAAGGTGATGGTTGAACTTCACAGCGCAGATGTAAGGATGCACATCACCCAAGATGTGATTTGCCTTAGAGAAGAGGCTTTCTCGGTTTTCAAGTTTTTCAAAGGGAAAATCGAGAGCCAAAACAATGTTAGATTCTTTCTTTTTCGCTACTTGCTCCATTTTGGCACGAAAAGACAAACATGAACACCTCTTCCTATTTGGGTTTACAGCTAAAAACTTTTACCATTGCGATTTCACCTTCCGAAACATCTTTAATATATGCGAGAGTCGTTCCCACAGCTTCTTCCAGTCTTTTTTCTGCTATTGCAGGCGCTCCGTATCCGACTATTATCACGTTTCGCGTCTGCTCAGTGATCTTTGTGTAATCCGAATCCCGGTAAGGATACACGCACAAAATCTGCTTTTCATCGGCTAGAACAAGCATTTTATCAGACAACGGCAAGAGTTTATCCATTCCTATTCCCAAGAAAGCCTCATCATTCCTTGCAAAGCGAACTTGAAATGGCGGATACAAGCAGTCTCCGTCAAATCCGCTTATGGGAATTATAGTCTTCATCGAAGCCAAATTATAGGCATCCACAACCGTCGATATACATGGAAGCTCACTCCCATGTAGAACCCTTCGCAGTAAAGCTTCACCGGAAGGTCTAGTCTTCGTCGGGTCTATTCCAAGCTTCCAATAGAAGTCTCGGTAGGCTCGAACTGTTGGATTCTCTTTCAATGCCTCAACATCGTGTTTGGCTTTGACTTCGGCATAAACGGTTCTTTTAAGCTCGCATAGTCGCTCGTTCTCTCTTTCTACGTGGACACTGTTCATAAGGCCAATGCATATGGCTAGTTCCGAGAAACTGGCTGAAACCTTCGAACCCCATTTAACGTTCACTTGCATGCGTTATGCACCCTTTTCAGGCTTATGCAAGCGTCAGATATTTAACAGCTACAAACAAAATCTCTTCATTAGAAGTTTCGAAGATTGTGAAAAAATGATCGGTGAGCTCGCGGCCCTAGGTGCTGCTCTCAGTTGGACATTATCAGCTATGCTCTACAAAAAAGCACTACAAGGGGCAACGCCAATATCGGCAAACATCCTACGTCTTGCCTGCACTAGTGCAATCTTGCTTACGTTTATGATTGTCATCGGCAAATTTGAAGTCTTAACGAGTCTACCGACAGAAACTGTTGTTCTTGCAGGTGTCAGCGGCATAATTGGTTTGGGCTTCGGTGACACCCTATACATGAATAGCTTAAAACTTATAGGAGTGGCGCGTGCAGTTCCAATAACATGCACGTATCCTCTATTCAACCTTTTGTGGGCAACTTTCTTGGCTAATGAGCCTTTAACTTTGCAAGTGGTTCTTGGAGCCTTCATAATAGTCATTGGAATATGGCTTCTGAGCCGAGAGAAAGAAAAGAGTAGTGCTGAAACGCAAGGGAAGATTATGGCTAGAGGTGTTGCCGCTGCACTGGCAACAGCGGTAACGTGGTCTATAAGCATTACAATGATTAACATGGCAGTAAGAGACGCATCTACTTTAGACCAGGTTTTTGCCATAAACACCATTAGGGTAACGGCAATTGCGATTTTCTTGCTGGTTTCAGTTCTTGGTGTTAACAGAGGTTTGAGCTTTCTAAAAGTGCAAAGGAAAACTCTTGCTGAACTGATCGCGGGAGGCATAGCGGCATTGGGATTAGGATGGTTTTTCTTAACCTACAGCTTCATGGAAACTTTGGAATCACGAGCTGTTCCAATATCTTCCACCACGCCGCTCTTCTCAACATTAGCTGGAATGATTCTCTTGCATGAAAAGGTCACAGCAAAAACCGCCGTGAGTTCGATAATTATCGTCATCGGAATCTTTCTAATTTTTGTCACTTGAGCTCAAATATCCTGACTTTTCGTTCATGCAAACAAAAACCTTCTCTTTCTTCTTCCACCTCGAGAACTCGCTAACTTAAGATCTGCTTAATCTGACTAGTTTCTTAAGTGATTAAATAGTTTTGTTCTTGAGGGAATAGACGCTCTACCACATGCAAATCTCATATCCTTTTTTCTACGTAACCTTTGTTCCTCCATGCTTACCAACACCCTAAGAACTAACAAAACACCGTACAAAAAAATTTATAAGTTAGGAACTCGAATCGTCAGTGCGGGTCTTGAAGACCCAATTTAGTGAGATACAAAAAATCCTGAGCAACGACGAAGAAAACAGTTTTTGTCTTCTTGGCAACATAGAAGCCCCAAACGTTATTGCGCAAACCACTTCATACTTCGGCCCCTCTAGTTTTGGCCCCACAAATCTAACTGGAGGCGCAGATATTGGTTAAAGCAATATTGGCTCTAGAAGACGGAACAGTGGTGGAAGGCAGAGGTTTTGGCTACCCTTGTCAAGTTTCAGGGGAAGTTGTCTTTAACACGGGCATGACCGGCTACACTGAATCGTTAACAGACCCTTCCTATTTTGGTCAGATACTAATTCAGACCTATCCCCTGATTGGAAATTACGGCGTGCCACCATATTCAATTACTGACGAGTTCGGAATTCCTTTGCATTTTGAATCCCGTAGGATCCAGGTAAGAGGTTATGTGATATATTCGCTCGCTGGAAATCCAAGTCACTGGTCTTGCAACAAAAAATTAACGGAATGGCTGTACGAACAGCGGACTCCAGGCATAGAGGGTGCAGATACAAGAGCGCTTGCAAAAAAAATCAGGGTCAAGGGCACAATGCTAGGTATTCTAAAAGTGGCAGAGGAGATAAATCTCGAAGAAATTGAGACGACATTGAAACAAATCGAAGACCCGAACAAGAGGGATCTAGTTAAAGAAGTAACCGCCGAAAAGCCTATAGAACACAGTTCCGGGAAATCGCCAAAAGTAGTTTTACTGGATTGCGGCACGAAATTTGGGATAATAAGAAATCTCCTGCAGAGAAATATAGACGTCGTAAGAGTGCCTTATGATTATTCTACTGAAAAGATTCTAGATTTGAAGCCATCTGGAGTCGTTATTTCCAATGGTCCAGGAGATCCCAAAAAATGCGAAGCGCCTATTCGCGCCATCAAAGAAATCTTAGAGACTGATTTGCCAGTGATGGGAATTTGCCTCGGCAACCAGATTCTTGCTCTGGCAGCTGGTGCAGACACTCATAAACTGAAGTTCGGACACAGAGGTCAGAATCACCCCTGCATAGATTTGTTCACTGAAAAATGTTACATAACGAGCCAAAATCATGGATACACAATCAACGCGTACAGCCTGAAAGGAACCGGATTTGAATTGTGGTTCAAGAACGTGAATGATGGAACTGTGGAAGGCATAAAGCATAAGAGTAAACCTGTATTTGGAGTCCAATTTCATCCAGAAGCCTCTCCCGGGCCATGTGAAACTGGATTTTTGTTCGATTACTTCGCCGGAGAGGTGAAAAGAATTGCCGAAAACTGACTGGGTAAAAAAAGTCGTCGTTTTAGGGAGCGGAGCAATAAAGATAGGAGAAGCTGGAGAGTTTGACTACTCAGGCGCGCAGGCCATAAAGGCTTTGAAAGAAGAGGGCATAAAAGTCATACTTATCAACCCCAACATAGCAACGATTCAGACCGATGACAAATTCGCTGACAAGGTTTATTTTCTTCCAATAAACCCAGAATTCGTCGAAAAAATCATAGAAAAAGAAAGACCCGATGGAATACTTTTAGGGTTCGGCGGACAGACCGCTCTAAATTGCGGCGTAGAGTTAGCAGAAAAAGGAACCTTAGACAAGTACAATGCAAAAGTCTTGGGAACTGGTATAGACGCGATAAAGGTCGCGGATGACAGAGGTTTATTCAGAAAAACCATGCTGAACAATGATGTACCTATCCCAAAAAGCAAGAAAGCAAATTCCGTTGAAGAAGCCGCACAAGCAGCCAACGAAATAGGTTATCCAGTAATGGTAAGAGTTGCCTACACACTAGGCGGACAGGGTTCAGGAGTAGCACATAACAAAGAGGAATTGGAAGAAATAGCGTCAAGAGCACTGGTGCACAGCAGAATCAAACAAGTCTTGGTTGAAGAGTATCTTGGAAAATGGAAAGAAGTGGAATATGAAGTGATGAGAGACTGCAAAGGTAATTGCATAATTGTGTGCAACATGGAAAACTTTGATCCCATGGGAATCCACACTGGCGACAGCATCGTCATTGCCCCTTCTCAGACCTTGACAAACAGAGAATACCACATTCTTAGAATGACCAGCTTTAAAGTCATAGAGTCTCTTGGGATAATCGGAGAATGCAACATACAATTTGCTGTAGATCCTCACTCTGAACAATTTAGAGTGATAGAAGTCAATTCTCGATTATCAAGAAGCTCAGCCCTTGCATCAAAAGCCACAGGTTATCCGATAGCGTATATAGCTGCAAAACTTGCGGTTGGCTATACTCTAGCCGAACTGACGAACAAAGTCACGCAGATAACTACCGCCTGCTTTGAACCCGCATTGGATTACGTTGTGGTTAAAATTCCCAGATGGGATTTTCAAAAGTTCAGGCACGTTGACAGAAAAATAGGAACGCAGATGAAGTCTGTAGGAGAAGTCATGGCAGTCGGCAGAACCTTTGAAGAAGCCTTACAGAAAGCGGTCAGAATGCTTGACATAGATAAGGAGCTAACGGATGTTCATGACTTAGAAGTCGCCAAGGATTACATCTTTGCAGCAGAGATATTAGAGCACGAGTTGGAAGAGCCTACAGACATAAGAATATTCTACATTGTTAGAGCATTACAACTTGGCATCGAAGTTAAACGAATTCATGAATTGACTGGTATTGATCCATGGTTTCTTGCCAAAATCAAAAATATAGTAGATTGGCAGAAATTGCTGAAGGAAAATTTCACAGCAGAGAATCTAATGAGGGCTAAGCAGCTGGGTTTTTCAGATAAAAAGATTGGCAGCATAGTTGGAATGAGCGAGACAGAGATTAGGAACAATAGAAAATCGTTGGGCATATTGCCAGTTATAAAGCAGATAGATACGCTTGCGGCAGAATGGCCAGCTGTCACTAATTACCTCTATCTCACCTACAACGGTTACACGGACGACATAGAAAGTTCGAAAAAAAGCAGAGTCATTGTTCTTGGTTCAGGCTGTTATAGGATAGGCTCAAGTGTCGAGTTCGACTGGTGCTGCGTCAACTTGGCTTGGGCCTTAAAGAAAAAAGGCATAGAAGAGGTCATAATGATCAATTACAATCCAGAAACCGTCTCGACGGATTATGATGTTTTAGATAAGCTGTACTTTGAAGAGCTGAGTCTAGAAAGGGTCTTGGACATAATTGAAAAGGAGAAACCCAATGGAGTGGTTGTAAGCGTCGGCGGGCAAATACCTAACAGTCTGGCTGTGAAGCTTGCAAATCAAGCTGTTAGAATTTTGGGAACCGCAGCTGAAAATATAGACAAGGCTGAGGATAGGTCGAAGTTTAGCGCAATACTTGATGAATTAGACATAAAGCAACCTGAATGGAGCAAGCTGGAGACAATTGAAAGAGCAAAAGAATTCGCGGATAAGATAGGCTATCCAGTGATAGTGAGACCGTCTTACGTTCTTTCTGGCTCCGCGATGAACGTTGCTTTTGATGATGAGCAACTAGAAGATTACCTAAACAAGGCAGCGAAGGTAGGCAAAAAGTATCCTGTTGTCATCTCGAAATTCATGCTTAATGCCAGAGAAGTTGAGGTTGACGGAATCTGCGACGGAGAAAATGTTTTCGTAGGCGCGATAATCGAACATGTAGAAAACGCAGGCGTACACTCAGGAGATGCCACCATGTGTATACCATCCATCAACATACAGAACGATTCAAAGCAGAAAATAAGAGACTACACAAGGAGAATAGTCAGAAGACTAAATATTCAAGGACCATTCAACATTCAGTACATAATCAAAGATGGAGAAGTCTATGTTATTGAATGCAACTTGAGGGCTTCCAGAAGTATGCCCTTCGTCTCAAAGACGACGGGTATAAATCTGATGAACATTGCCGCAAATGCTATGCTAGAAGGACGCATTGAGGATGGTGAGGCTTCAGTAGACAAATTCAGCGTGAAAGTTCCTCAATTCTCTTTCATGCGGCTAGAAGGTGCGGATCCAATAACCGGGGTGGAAATGGTCTCCACGGGAGAAGTTGCTTGTTTTGGAGAGAGTTTTGAAGAGGCCTTCCTAAAGGCTCTAATGGCTAGCGGTCAAAACATCCCTGAAAGGGGAGATTCGATACTTATTACTGTCGGCGGAAGCAAAGAATGCATAATTGCCATAGCTAGGAAGTTTTGGGCGCAGAGATTCCAAATATATGCGACAATGCACACTGCCGAGGCATTAACAAGCAATGGAATAAAATGCGAAATCTTGCATAAAGTGAGCGAGAAAAAACAGCCAAACATATTGGATTATTTGACAGATCAAAGGATCAAACTGGTGATCAGTGTTCTGAAGCTTGAAGGAGCAGACCCTTTGAGGGCGTTAGATGACAGCTATGTGATAAGGAGGAAGGCTGTGGAGTTTGGGATTCCCGTCATAACAAATCTTGAACTTGCTGATGCTTTGATAAACGCAATTGACAAGGTCGAATCGAGATGCCCGGAATCATGCGCGTTGTCGGATTGAGCAACGTAAGGTTTGTGTTATTCTTCTTCAAAGGGCGATAGCGGCACAGTTTTATATTTCGCATTGTTCTAAGGGAAGATTGGCGGATTTGTAAAGGTCGCGTTTGCATGTCTGTGTCTCCAAGTGTTCGTGAAGTTCTTGCGAGGAGAATTGCTGGAGAGATAATTCTTTCAGGCAAGCCAGGGGCAACCATGCGTAAGTGGCGCGAGCTTTTTGCTGTTTCGCAGATGAGCCTTTCGGAGAAGATGATACTTTCTTCATCTGTTATCAGCGATTACGAAAGCGGAAGACGAAAAAGCCCTGGCACAAAGTTCGTGAGAAGATTTGTTTGGGCGCTTTTGAAGATTGATGAGGAACGTGGAAGCCGTTTTATTCGTGAATTTACGAAATTGACGAGTTCACCGAGCATGGCTGTACTGGATTTGCGCGAGTTTCCGATTCCCGTTCGGCTGGAATACCTATGTAGAGCCATAAAAGGCGAGACTGTTGCGTGTTCGAGTAAGTATGTTAAGGAAGTTTTGGGCTATACAGTTGTTGATGGCAAGAAGGCTGTGGAGACGCTTTCTGGGTTTGAGTATTCGCAGCTGTTTGGTGCCACAACTGATCGGGCGTTGGTTTTTACGAATGTGGAGAATGGAATTTTGCCGATGATGCTTGTGCGTGCGAGCAGTTTGAAGCCGAGGGTGGTGGTTTTTCACGGCGCGAAACCGGATCCACATGCAATAAGATTGGCTGAGTATGATCAGGTGCCGCTTATTTACTCAAGCTTACCCAGCGTTGAGCAGTTGGTAAAGTCTTTGAGAAAGTTATATCGCACCGCGCTTAGAATAAAACTTGGCAGACGAGTCCGACCGCCCCCAAAAATAAGTGCATAGAGGAATAGGGACATGGCGAAGGTTGGATGTTACGATTTTCCAACTTCTACGAAAAAAGTATTTTGAGAATCTTGGCTTAGTGGAGCTAAACAGTACCTTGGTGAGGTAAAATCTGTCAAGACTAGTGATTAACGTGTCTTCTTCAGCTCATTTTTTAACAGTTGAAAGTCGTTGATTAGTTGTTTCCTGTATTTTGGATTGTGGAGGGCTGCGGCAGGATGAAAAGTAGGAAATAGCGTGAATTTAAAGTCGAAGATTACTGTTTCATAGAATTTTCCGTGGGCTTGTGTTATTCCAGAGAAGGATAGTGTAGCTTTTGAGAAGACGTAGGCTGTTGAGTGATTCCCTAGCGTGACGATGAATTCTGGTTGAATGACTTGTATTTGTTTTTCCAAGTAGGGTGTGCACGTTTGGATTTCGTTGGCTCGAGGTTCACGATTCCTGGGCGGTCGACACTTCAAAACATTGCAAATGAAAACTTCCTCTCTTGAAAACCCAATTTCAGACAACAATGAGTCTAGAAATTTACCAGCAGCACCAACAAAAGGCTTTGCCTTAATGTCTTCCCAGTAGCCAGGTGCTTCGCCGATTAACATGATTTGAGCGTTTGGGTTGCCTTCGCCTGGGACGGCGTTTTTGCGAGTTTTCCAAAGAGGGCATTTTGTGCAAACCTTGACTTCGGAGGAAACGGCATGTAAAATCTCCGGCTTAGAAAACCCAAAAACCCCCATACATGTTCTTATTCTTTATTGTTCATGCTGATCTCCAGCAGTTAATTTCCTTGAATTCAGACATGATCCCATGCTCAGCTTTAGGCATGCTGAATTAATAAGGAGGTTCTACGTCTATTCTCTTAAGATTTTCTTCATACCTTCAGAACATTCGCGTTAAGGCTTCAGCGCCCTTCATTCCAACTTCAACACCAAAACCCTTTGCTTTAGTGGTCACTGCACTAACTTGCGCATTAAGCACATCTTCAAAAGTCTTAACGCCACTAACCATTGCGGCAGCCGCACCTATCTTTTCAGCCGCTTCAAAATTCAAAAACCCACACATGACAAATCCTTTCTCAGCAACAATCAAAAGCAAAGGCGGGGAATCAGGCAAATCAACACGCAAACCCAAACAAGCTTCGCTATCAACCTTAACCGTCATAACACTAATCATGCGCAAACACCTTTAAACCAAACAATACAATACCAACACTAAATAAAATTTGCTGGAGCCAAAAACCATCAATGATAACAAAACTTAAACAAAAAATCCAACAAACGCTCACAATCCCAGCAAAAACAGCGCACAAAATAGGACTAACACCAAACAAAATAACCGCCATAGGCATCGCATTAGCCTTTCTCTCAGCCCTCGCGTTCACACAATGGCAAAATCACCGATTCTACCTTCTACTCGCAGCCGCCCTACTTCTGCTATCCGGATTCTGCGACGCCTTGGACGGCGTAATAGCCAGGCTCTACCAACAAACAACAGCATTCGGCAGCTTCCTAGACTCACTGCTGGATAGATATGCAGACGCCGTCATATACGCTACAATAATATCAGCTGGATTGTGCGAGCCCCAGTGGGGCTTGGCAGCCCTAATAGGCTCCATAGTCGTGAGCTACAGCCGAGCCAAAGCAGAAGCCGACAACATAAAAATGGAATCTGTTGGCATAGCGGAAAGAGCGGAGCGCATAATCATACTTTCAATCACGACAATAACAGCAATCTACTGGCTCTCAGCCCTAAATATCGGCATAATCATACTCGCAATACTCTCAAACCTAACAGTCCTACAAAGAAGCTTACATGTCTACAAAATCCTAAAGAAAACAGAAATCAAGGAAAAACACTAAGATCTCCTTCTAGGACGAAATCGCATACGCCGCTCGTCTTCAGCCCTAACCTTCACAATGCCGCGATGCACAGCACACGAAACACAATAATACTTCGTGTCAGACCAGCCGCCAAGGTATGTGCCCTTCTGCCGAAGCTCCCTAGCCAACTGCGGATCAACGACAGAGACTCTGCGGGTAACCTTCTTGGCCTTGTCACGAGGCACCAGCTGCCCACAACTAACGCATTGAACATGACCGCTGCTACCCTTACTACCCTTTGAGCGTCCACGACTCTTTCGTTTGAATGGCAGAATTCTTCAACTCCCTTTCCATTCGCCAAGAAATTAAAGCAATGTTCCACCTTATATATCTGTCCTCAGCTTCAGGATTGAAGAAATATTGGCGTTTGCATCCACCTTCGGAATGATTTTTCCAGAAGGCGACGTCATCAGGGTCGTGACTCCAGGTCCGTGACCAGCTGTTATGCAGTTGGTGTGCACAACTATGCCAACAGACACGGCGCCTTGCTTGTATATCCTTCCATAGGAGTGATCTGCATCGAGTATGGCAACCAGATCACCAAGCCTCAAATCATCAAGTCCATACTGCTTTCTAGTGCTTTCGTCGAAAAGCTGAATATCATAGTCTCCAGAATAGGTCTGGTTCGCCCCTAAGCCCGAACCCATTGTAGCCGCTGGAACAATATGCGTAACAGGAACCTCCAATTTGTCGCCATTCGGCTTCGGGTCTAAAGCGTCAAAAAAATGCGGGTCCATGTTCATCACCTTTATGTCAGGGAAATCTGAAAGCTTTAGCCCAATGCCAAAAGCCTTCACAAGCACCTTGTCGCCAAGCATAAGTTTCTCAAGAGTCTCTGGTTGAAAATCCACCATAACATGCTCTATTCCGCCGTGCTTGCCAACAACAACACCCTTCGCACCTTTCGCATCGCCCGTAGCAACCGCCGCCTCATTTCCAACACAAGAAAGCACATTGAAAGCAGCGTTCGCAGCCTGCCCGAAACGCGGATCATTCTCCTTGTTTTCCACACTCACACCAGGCTCAACATGATCTGCCTCCCAACCGCATGCTAGGTCGCCAACTCTCACGTTGTATGTGATTCCACCGACGCCTGGTAAAACCATTGGAGTACCCTGAGCCGAAATGTTATACACACCTCTTCCTGAGATCGGGCTCGCGACTTCGCCGAAAACCGAGATTTTCACAAGTTTATCAACGTTTGTCTTCAACATTTAATCATCTTCCGCATTAGACTATATGCATGATCAGCAGACGCTAATAAACTTCACTTTTGCCAGAAAGGTGTATGTCCGCTGAACATAACAAGTTTTAAATGTTTGATGTTTATTCTGAGTTCAATGAAGCTGAGCCTAGCAGAACTCGTGACATTTGCGGGGATGAGAACAATGTCGGACATAGGTTTAAGGTCTAAAATGCTAGTTAGGGACGTTATGAGCAGCCCAGTTATAACCATACAAGAAGATGCATCTACAAACCGAGTTGCAGAACTAATGGATAAACATGGTTTGGGCTGCGTAATAATAACCAGTGAAGAAGGAAAACCAGTTGGAATAATAACAGAAAGAGACCTCGTTGGAAGGGTTGTAACTAAGAACGTCAAACCAGACTCCATTAGAGTCAAGGAAGTTATGACCTCACCCCTCATCACCATAGAGTCTGGTGAAACAATAAGCCAGGCTGCAAGAAGAATGAATAGACTAAACATTAGGAGATTAGGAGTCATATACAAGGGAAACCTCGTTGGAGTGCTTTCAAGTAAAGATGTTTTAGCGGTCATGCCCGAACTTATCGAAACCATTCAAGAGCAAGCACTTATAGAGGGAGAAAACAGAGTTCAAGAAGCAGAGGAAGAATCAAAACCGCTTGCTGGATACTGTGACAGTTGCGAAAGCTGGTCTGACGACCTGAAAGAAGTTGACGGAGAATTCCTCTGCGAGGATTGCAGGATCGAACTGGAAGAAGAGGAATAAGAGGCGATTTCTTGCGTGTTAGAGAAATCACGGACGAAAAACACCTGTTTATTTATGAAGACGAACTTGCAACAAAAGCCCGCGCAACAATAAGAGATTACACCTTAAGAATTCTCCCTGTAACAGATGAAAACCAGAAACTAGTGGGAATAATCTCTCGCGGCACCGTGATGACGATTTCTTCTTCCGTTTCACCAATAAGAGTAAAAGGCATAATGACAAACCCAAATTATGCCGCAATCCTAGAAGGAGATGCATTTTCAGCCGTTAAAGAAATGATTCGACAAGACGAATTGTGCGCACCAGTTGTAGAGTCTACTCAAGACAAGACTTACAGAGGAGTTCTAGGCTTAGAAAGATTCATGGAAGCTATGCTCAAGACAAGCCCAGAAAAACTTTCCAAAACAACTGGAGAAATAATGTCCAAGAATGTTGTGACGTGCTCTCCAGAAGATGAGATAGACAGTATTTGGCGACTGATGCAGACAGAATCTTTAACTGGCCTACCAGTCGTGAGAAAAGACAAGCTCGTGGGTATTGTCACACAGAAAGACCTCCTCGAAAGAGGCGCATTGTTGCCAACATTCGAATCTAAGAAGGGACGTTTTCGAACCTCCACAAAAATCTCTTCAATAATGGAAACACAAGTAATCGCAGTGAAACCTCACATAAAGGCAATCAGAGTTGCTAAGGTAATGATTTCAAAGGACATAGGAAGAGTTCCAGTTGTGGATGAGGAAGGCAGATTAGTTGGCATAGTTGATCGGGAAGATGTTGTCAGGCTGCTTGCAAAATGAGGGAGAAAACCATTGAGTAGAGAAAGTTTTAGGAGGACCTTGAAAGAAAAGGGTTCGCTTTCCTTGAAGGTTCATCCTTCGAAGAAACGAGAAAGCGAAATACTGCATGTCGCAAAAAGCCCGGTTATAACAGTTGCCTCCACCACACCGATTTATGATGCAATACAAACAATGTCTAAGGAAGGATTCCGCCGAATACCAATTTCCAATCCAGGAACAAAAGCTCTAGAAGGAATCATGACAGCCACGGACATAATTGATTATTTAGGCGGCGGAAAAAAATTCGAAATAATTCGACGAAGACTCGGCGGAAATTTTTTCAAAGCAATAAATGAACCTGTAAAACTCATAATGAACAAAAAGGTTGTTTCAATCGGAACTTCCGCAAAAATAAGCGAGGCAATAGAGTTGATGAAGAAGAAAAACCTTGGCGGCTTGCCAGTGGTTGACCAAGAAAATCGCGTGAGAGCAATAATAACAGAGAGGGACATTGCAAGGCTATTTGCCAACAGGCTAAGCGGCACAAAGGTTTCTCAACTTATGTCAGAGAACGTAGTCACAGCGCTACCTACAACAACGATATTTGAAGCAGAGAAAACAATGATAGCCCAAGGCTTCAGAAGATTACCAATAATCTCTGACGGCAAAGTAGTAGGCATAATAACCTCTATGGACGTCATACGATTTTTCGGCTCCGGAAAAGTATTCAAGTATTTAAAATCTGGAACGATATTGCAAGTTCTAAACACGTCTGCACTTGAGATAGCGACAAAAGAAGTTTCGACAATCGAACCGGACGAAGACATTGGCCAGGCGGCAAAGATGATGCGAGAGAAAAACTTTGGAGCCTTGCCAGTTGTGAAAAACGGAAAGTTGGCTGGCATGATAACGGAAAGAGACTTATTCAAAGCAATAGAATAATCTTCATTTAATCAATTTTTTGCTTTATAAGAGGATAATTATCGCGATTCTCCGCATCTATGACATATGCATCATCGCCAATCCCATCGCCATCTGCATCTTCACCCTCGTAGTCACTCCAGTAGTTGCCTTCTACGCCGTTTTCCCAGATATTCAGTGAATTCATGGTCGCAGCTTGTTCCGTGTTGTTAACAAAGCTATTCCAATACAGCGTATTATTGATTGACTCTCCAAGAAATAGGCCTCTCCTATTTTCTTTTATCATATTCGAGATAATCGTGTTATTGCTACTAAAAATTAGCGAAATCCCATCCATTGTTCCTGTAACTATATTGCCTTCGATAACGCTATTGTTTGAATATTCTAAAAGAATGCCTCCAGCTCCGTTTCTTATTGTAAATCCAGTAAGTTTGACATTACCTACGTTTATAGTTATTATCACTTTGTTTTCGCCATTCCCGTCGATAATTGTTGTATTGCAGTCTTCGCCTGCGAGTGTCAAGCGTTTGTCTATACCTATGTGTTCATGATATATTCCGGGGGCGACAACTATGGTTTCTCCCGCAACTGCAGTATCAATTGCTTCTTGAATAGTTGCATAATCTTGTGGGACTCTTAGTTTTGTCCTAACAACAACGTTCTCTGAGACCACATTGTCTTGAGTGTACTCCTCATCTCGTACTGGTTCGACGTACGCAGTAACATTATAGATTTTCTCTTCGGTGGGAGTAAACACATAAGTCAAATCAATTGATGACCCTGTTGTCAATAGATCTACAATTGTCGAGTTTACTACCTGTCCGTCGATGAGAAGATTAAAACTCGCATTGGTTTCGTTGCATAGACCTTTATTGACCGCTGATCCTTCAATCAAACAAGAGGAGCCAGGCAGGAGATGCGGCGGTGCATCGAGATAAGCGGCAATCTCATGTTCATATATCTTGCACTGAACATAACCATCAATAACTCTGTGCTGCATCTGCATAATTCTTAGTTCGAGGATTGAGTATCTGAGTTTTGTAGAGTTTCAGGGTACAATTTCCTGTTGATATGGCTTTGAAGCGAATCGTCGCAAGTGTCCCGTTACCGCTAACTGCAAAATCTGGACAGCCCCAAGGGGCACTTACCGCAATCCAGACTGTTGGAATATTCTCCGAGCAAGGTACATTCTTGGTGACTTCTTTTTTAATCACAAAGCAATTTTTGGGGAAAAAATCACCGATGATAACATCAATTGCCGTAACAATAGTGTCATCGTATGTAAGTCTTAAATCATATGCTGAAAGGTCTTCTACATTAATTATATCTATATTGATGGTGAAACTTTCGCTCGCTACCAGACTTATATTGTTTGGGTTCACCACAATTAAGGTTTTTACCGAAGCTTCTTCAATTGGAATTGACGTGTTATCACTTGACGAGTCATTGTCAGAAATCTTTTCGCCATCTGGAGGAACAAGTATTTCGCTCTGGCTGGGTTGTAATCCTAGGAAAATGGGATACGCTGTCAGGAGGGCTATGCAAAGAAACAGCATGTACTTCCAAAAGTTATTAATCGTGACCCACCTTCCATTTAAACGCTGCTGTAACCGCTTATTTAAACCTATAGTTTAGAACAATCAGTTACCCTTCATTTCGAATATAATTGCAAAGCTATTAGAACAATCACAGATAATTGATTGATATTATTGAAGAGAATTTCTGAGTGATGTATGAAAAACGCAGATCAACCGTTGGATGGTATAAAATGACTATAAAAGAGTAATTTTTTTAACGTCCTCATCTGCTTTAACCTAATAACAAAAGAGAGCGACTAACATGATTGTTGACCTAGCCTTAAACAATACAAAAGCTTACATAAAAAACAGAATAGTGGACTGCAGTCTAGCGATAAATGAAGGCAAGATTTTAAAAATAAGCAAAGAAGTAAACATGCCTAAATCGGAGAAGAAGATCGACTTAAAAAATCAATTAGTTTTGCCTGGTCTAATAGATGCTCACGTACATCTTCGAGATGAAGGAAAAGCGTACAAAGAGGATTTCTACACTGGAACAGCAGCTGCGGCAGCGGGTGGAATAACAACAGTTTTGGACATGCCGAATAATGAACCAGTAACGATGAGTGCTGAAACTCTACAAACTCGCATGAAAACTGCTGATAGAAGAATTTTGGTCAATGTTGGCTTTTACTCAGAATTTCCAAAAAACACGAAAGAAATAGAGAAAATACTTGAGAAAGGCGCAGTCGCCTTTAAACTGTTTATGGCAGAGCAAGTTGGTGGTTTAGACATCGACAATGACAATGCTTTGTTAGAGGCGTTCAAGGTTGTTAGCCAACTAAAGGTTTTGGTGGCTGTCCACGCCGAAGACCGAAAATCGCTGAGAAAGACTGAAGACAGTTTTAAGCACGCGAACTGCAATGAAATTGAAGCATTCCTGAAAGCACACTCAGAAAGCGTTGAAGTAAAAGCCGTGAAGCATTTACTAGAAATTGTCAAGCAGACCAATGCACGTGTGCATTTTTGTCATGTGAGTACGGAAAATGGGTTAAAAGCAGTACTAGATGGAAAAAAGCCTGGAATGCAAATAACTTGTGAGGCAACACCACATCATCTATTTCTCTCAGTTGACGATTTAAGAAAGGTTGGAACATTAGCTTTAACTATGCCACCTGTTCGAGGAAAAAACCACGCCAGTGCACTCATGAATGGAATAAGAAGAGGATGGATTGACATTTTAGCCTCAGATCATGCGCCACACGCTCCTGAGGAGAAGAAAGCAAGGACTGTTTGGGATGTTAAGGTTGGCATACCCGGTTTGGAAACAACGCTACCACTATTGCTCACACAGGTTAAACGCGGGCGATTATCATTAGGGGATGTTGTCAAACTTATGGCGGAAAAACCTGCTGAAATCTTTAACTTGACGGATAGAGGCTGCTTGAAAAGGGGAAACAAGGCAGATTTAACAATCGTGGATCTGAAGAAGCAATGTAAAATTGACGCTTCAAAATTTCATTCAAAAGCGAAATACTCTCCTTTTGACCGGTGGTCGGTTGAAGGAGAACCGATTAAGACGTTTGTTAACGGTCAATTAGTCATGGATGAGGGGGAAATCGTTGCTAAGGCGGGAATTGGAGAAATAATCCGGAGACAGTGAGCATTGAAGTTTATTGCAGATGGAATGCTTGGGAAGCTGACGCGTTGGCTTCGAATATTGGGACACAATGTAAAATACTCAAACAAGCTTGATGACCCTCAACTTGTCATGGTAGCAAAAAAGGAAGGAAGAATTTTGCTTACGAGGGATTTGGGGCTTTACCAGCAAGCCACAGCAAAAGGGGTTGACACTTTTTATTTGAAGGGGCAAACAGAGGAGGAAAGGCTGGCGGAACTTGCAAAAAGGTTCGCCATTAAGTTAGACGTAGACATGACGGTCTCAAGATGCCCAAAATGCAATGCGCGAGTTAAACTAATACCAAAAGAAAGGGTGGTAAGTAGAATCGAGAAAAACACATTCAACCACTATAACGAGTTTTGGGAATGCCCAAAATGCGAGCAGGTATATTGGCAAGGGGCGCACTGGACCAGAATCAGAAAAGTGCTAAAAGATGCAATGGAAAGCTTGATGGAAATCCGAGACGAAAAAAAGAAATAAAAAGGGAACGATGCTCCTGAAGTCTACATAAACTCCATTCTTGCCGCTTCTTCAGCGTACGCATAACTTAAAACAGGCATGAGCACGGAAATCAGAATCAACTTTTCTGGACCGTTTTTCCAACCGTGAAAAGTATCTGCTGGAGCTTTCACAAACCTTCCCGCGTCTATTTGAGCTGTTTCTTCGCCAACCGTAAGTTCTGCTTTGCCGTTCAACACGTAGAATATTTCGTCCGCCTTCGGATGTTTGTGGAGCGCCACTCCTTGTCCGGGTTCAAAGCACAACAGGCGGACGAGTCCCTTCGTGTTGTTTAGAGGCGTTTTCACATATTTGACTGGTGAAAACTCTGCGAGGGAGGCTATTTCTAGAATCTCCATTCTCTCATCATCTTTATCGAGTATTTATCTGGCACCTGAAAGGATTATCCTTCTTCCAGAAGCCATTTTATAGGTATATCTTGAAAGGTTCCATCAGGCAACGCGCGTCGTATAGTTATCGGTAGGATACCTACCTCAAGTTCTTTTAATGCTATTTCTATTGGACTTGAGAAACCTTCCGAAACATCGATGAGTGGAGGGGCTCCCATAGAGATTTGGAGCGCCCTAGATCCGACTATTCTTGCTTTTTCGAAGCGAGTAATTTTTGGCGGACCTATTGAAATCCTGTCTTCTCTAGACGTATTCTAATACTCCCCAGCGCCTGGATAGCCATAACCTCCAGGTGGACCCCCTGGCGGTGTTGGAGGAGCCCTCATTTTTCCAGCCGCAATTACGTCGTCGATTTTAAGAATCATTGAAGCGGCTTCTGTTGATGATTTTATTATCTGCTTCTTGACTGCTAAGGGTTCAAAGACTCCAGCTTGGTTCATGTCTCGAACTTTGCCAGAGTGCACTTCTATTCCGGCCCATGTTTCACCTTTTTCATGCCTCGCTCTCAGTTCAGAAAGTATATCTATTGGGTCTAGACCAGCGTTTTCAGTCAGCGCTAAGGGAACGGCTTCAAGGGCTTCTGCGAAACTCTTAACTGCGAGCTGTTCCCTTCCTGGAAGAGTTTCAGCATATTTCCTGAGCATTCGTGAAACCTCAAGCTCTGGTGCTCCGCCTCCAGCCAAGATTTTTGGTTCTTCAGCAATGTCTCTTACTACGCATAAAGCGTCATGTAATGATCGTTCTGCTTCGTCCACTATGCGTTGGGTTCCACCTCTTATCAGAATTGTGACTGCTTTGGGATGTTTGCATCCTTCTACAAAAGTCATTTTGTCGTCACCGATTTTGCGCTCTTCGACAAGGGTAGCATGACCCAAATCCGCAGAAGTTAGAGCAGCCAAATTTGTTACTACTTTTCCGCCGGTGGCTTTTGCAAGTTTCTCCATGTCTGACTTCTTGTTTCTCCGAACAGTAAGTATTCCCTTTCTAGACAGAAAGTGCTGCACCATGTCGTCAATGCCTTTTTCACACAAAACCACGTTTGCGCCCGTTGCGGCTATCTTATCAACCATTTCTCGCAACATCCCTTCCTCTTGTTTAAGAAAAGCTTCCATTTGCTCTGGGCTTTCGATGTTGATTTTTGCGTCAAACTCCGTTTTTTCAATTTCTAAGGGGCAATCGAGTAATGCTATTTTGGCCTTCTCTACGCGCTTTGGCATTCCGGAGTGCGTAACTTCCTTGTCCAAAACTATGCCTTGAATAAGTCTCGTATCTCTTATTGATTCGCCTGGCTTTTTTTCGATTTTAATGTCCTCTATATCCACCTTGTATTTGTTGCCTTCTTTTTCCGCAACTTCAAGAACGGCCTTAACTGCCAACTCGGCCAGATATTCTCTATGTTCAGCTACAAGTTTGCTTGCCATCGAAGTCATTGCAGCTTTTTTCGAGTATTCTTCAAGCTTTGCCTCGGTCGGTATTGCGATTTTTTCCAAGACTTCGAGGGCCTTTTCTGAGGCTTTTTTATATCCATCAATTATTATTGTGGGATGCACGTTTTTCTCAATAAGTTCTTCGGCTTTATTCAGCAATTCACCAGAGGTTATCACTGCAGTGGTTGTCCCGTCCCCGGCTTCGTTGTCCTGTGTTTTTGCGACTTCTACCATCATTTTTGCTGCTGGGTGCTGAATGTCCATTTCATCCAAAATTGTGCGCCCATCGCTTGTTATTGTTACGTCGCCGAAACTGTCCACTAGCATTTTATCCATACCTTTTGGTCCGAGAGCGCTCTTTACGGTTTCAGCCACTATTTTTGCAGCCATTATGTTTGTGTGCTGAGCCTCCTTTCCTCTACTTCTACTCGATCCTTCCTTTAAGATTAAAACTGGTGTTCCTCCACCTGACACAGATGATGACAAATTTAACAATCCTCCTTTATTGCGTCAACAAGAAAAACAACATTAGCATATAAATTTTTCTAAAAAGAAAGCTGAAAGCGAGATGACCACACACAAAATTCCATTGATTATGCCTGGCTTGGTGCAATTGCTTTTTTCAAACCTGTCCCTGTCAGAATCACCACGGTTTTTTCGGCTGTCGATAGTTCTTTATTTTCAAGTTGTTTTTTGTAGGCCGCGTAGGCTACCGCTGAGCTTGGTTCAACGAAGAAGCCGTTTCTAGCTAGCTCTATGAAGGCTTTTGATATATCGTTTTCTTCAACCATGACGGCATCACCATTTACCTCTCGTAGACGTTTAACCATAAGATCTAGTAATGGAGGATTCACGCTCACTAAGGCGTCTGCAATAGATGTTATTTTTTCTGGCGAAGCGTAACTCAAGTTTTTGATTTTATGGTAGAGTGGGGAGACTTGTCTAGTTTGGCAAGCCACTATTTTCGGCATGGATGCTGTAACGTTAGAGTCAATTAAGTGCTTAAACCCATTTATCACACCCAAAAGCAAGGTCCCAGCAGAAACTGGCAAATAGATGCGCTCTGGAACACGCCAATCTAACTGCTCAGCCATTTCGTAAGCAAGGCTTCTTATTCCATCCCTAAACAATGGATGCAGAATGTGTCCAACATAGTACTTTCCTTTTTCAACTTTTTGAGCCTCATCCGCAACTTCGCTTCGAGAGCCAGAAACCTTAATGACTTCCGCGCCATAAAATTGGATTTGGCTAAACTTCGGTCCAGAAACATTTTCTGGAACATAAATTCTTGCTTTTGACTCTGCACGACCGGCATAAGCAGCGACAGAGGCTCCCGCATTACCAGAGGAATCTTCAGCCATGTAACCTTCAACCTTTTTCATCAGTGTTTGCAGAGCAGAAATTAATACTGCGGAACCTCTGTCCTTGAAAGAGCCTGTCGGGTTTAAATTTTCAAGTTTAAAGTGGACATTACCTGCAAAGTTGACTAAGGGCGTCCAGCCTTCGCCTAAAGTCACGATTTCTGACTCGGTTACGTAAGGGAAAGATTCTACGTACCTCCAAGCAGTATGATTTTTTTTCCGAATTTTTGCGATGTCAAAGTCCAAGTTGAGTTGCACATCTAGTGGTCGATCACAAGAGCCGCATTTGAAGTCAAGCAGGCTTTCAGAAGAGCGGCTGCAAACTGAACATTTGATTTCGTACTCCATAAAGACACCATCAATACATTCTTTTCAAAGGTTCGACTATGCTATTTTATGTTTCGAACTTTGTGTGCAAGCCCTTTCTGTAGGCGTTCAAATTGGCTCCTAATGTTCTTTCAGAAACGCTGTCTCTTATGGCCTTCTCCAGAGATTCCTTGTTCACCAAGTTGGTTATTCTTGTCAAGGCTCCAAGCATGACTATGTTCGCATACAAGATTTCGCCAAATTCCTTCCTAGCGATTTCCGTAGCTGGAACCCTGAAAATTCGCGCTTTAATTTCTGGTATGCTTTCTACATTACTGCTGTCAACTATTAGCACACCATTTTCTTTTAAATTCTTAAAATGTGCGTCCAACGATTTTTGATTCATCGCAAGTAGGATATCACATTTTCTGACTGCTGGGAAGCCTATTTTGCCGTCCGAGATAATTACTTCGCTTCTGGCTAAGCTTCCTCTTGCCTCTGCTCCATAAGTCTGCGTTTGTAGGGCATTTTTTCCATCGAAAACAGCGGCTTTGCCTAGTATTTGTCCTGCCAAGACCACGCCTTGTCCGCCGTGTCCACCTATTTTTATCTCAATTCTGTTTTGCACCTGCCTTTGCCTCCTCTATCATTGCGTAGACTGTTTCGACTAGTGTTGGGCGGCTTCTTTGCACGAATTCGCCAACAACTATCCTTTTTTCAAGTTCTTTCTCGCTCATTTTCTTAGATTGTTCGACCGCGATGGCGCTTTCTTTGAACCATTTTAGCATTTCACCGATATCTTTGAAGCCAGCTCTTCTGCCGTAAGCTGTTGGACATTGGCTTACGGCTTCGATGAAGCCGAAGCCTTTTGTTTGTATCGCCTTTTTGATTGATTTTCTTAGGTCATTTGGGTGAGCTGTTGTCCATCGAGCGGAGTAGGCTGCTCCTGCTGCGGCTGCAAGCCTCGCAGCGTCTATAGGATGTTCAAAACTTCCGTAGGGCGTTGTGGTTGTTTTTGTTCTCAGCGGCGTTGTGGGAGCCACTTGACCGCCTGTCATGCCGTAAATCATGTTATTGGTCATTATGACGAGAACATCAGCGTTTCTTCTTGCAGCATGAATAAAGTGGCCTAGACCTATCCCGACAATGTCACCGTCTCCACCAAAAACAACAACATTGAGGTCTGGCCGCACGAGTTTTACGCTTGTGGCGACTGGTATGCTTCTTCCATGAAGTGTGTGAAGGGAATCACCAATATAATAGGGTGAAGGAACCCAGGAAGAACAACCGATCCCGCTACAGAAGACAAATTTGCTCAAATCTTTATAGCCCAATTCATGAACCGCTCTCAGAAAGGCGTCACTGACGGAAAATAGACCGCAACCTGGGCAAAATGGAAACTTCAGGTCGCGCATGTATTTGCGAGGTGAAAACGCCTCGACCATCATGGATTCCCTCTTTCTATTTCGGCGAGGATTTCTTCTGGAGCGATTAGTTCTCCACCACCTATTTTGTTTATGGGGATTACTTCTGCTGAGCATGCTGCTCTTTTCACTTCGTAGAATATTTGTCCCAAATTCATTTCTGGAACGATTAGTTTTTTGGCGGCTTGTGCCAGTCTTTTCACGGCTTTTTCTGGGAAGGGCCAAACAGTCTTTAGGCGAACGTAACCTGTTTCTATTCCTTTTCTTTCTGCCTCTTCGACAGCTTCGTGAACCGCTCTGGAGGTGCACCCATAAGAGACTATGCCTACTTGGCAGTTGTCGATGTTGTAGCTTTCCACATCGGCTATGTCGTCTGCATGGTTTCTTATTTTATCATTAATATTCCTGACTATCCGTGTGTGCACCGATGGGTCGGCAGTGAAACGAACTCCATACTCGTCGTGTGTTGAGGCGGTGACGGCGACGTTAAATCCTTCGCCGATAGCTGGCATTGGCGCTACTTCTTCCAATCCGAAGAAAGCTTTGTCTTCAGCCTCGGGCTTTTTGCGGTTGATTATTCTTATGTTTTCTAACGGTGGTATAGTCACCTGCTCTCTAAGGTGGGCTATGGTTTCGTCTGTTAAAAGGATGACCGGGGTTCGATATTTCTCTGCTAGGTTGAAGGCTCGGATTGTGAGTTCGAACATTTCTTGAACGGAGTTTGGCGAAAGCGCAATCGCTGAGTAGTCTCCGTGTGTTCCCCACCGCGACTGCATAACGTCGCCTTGAGCACACTTGGTTGCCTGCCCTGTTCCAGGTCCGACTCTTTGAACGTCAACTATGACGCATGGCGTTTCGGTCATGAACGCCCAGCCTATGGTTTCTTGCATAAGACTAAAGCCCGGTCCAGACGTTGCCGTCATGGTTTTTTTTCCAGCCCAGCTTGCGCCCATAATAGCATTTATGGATGCTAACTCGTCTTCCATCTGCATGAATATTCCATCGACTTTCGGTAGTAGTGTTGACATGCGTTCGGCTATTTCGTTTGCTGGTGATATAGGATATCCAGCGAAGAATCTGCACCCTGCAATTACTGCCGCTTCCACGCAAGCTTCGTTCCCTTGCAAAAAATACGTGTTAGAAGCTGATGATTTCATCTTGTCCCTCTCTTATAGAGTAGATTTTGTGTAGTTATATTTCTTTTATGAAAAAGTCAAAATGTTCAGCTTCAAATATTGCGGATGTAAAACGAAACTTTTTATTATTCTTAGTTCTTATTTTGATTTTTCTGATTAGGAATTGAAAGAGGCGGAATCGTTTGAAGAGGATAATTGTTTGCCTTAAACAGGCGGTTGATGTTTCGCAATTAAAGGTGAATCCGACAACGAGGCAGTTGATGACCGCTAGTGCGCCTAGGAAGATTAGTGATTTTGATAAGAATGCTTTGGAGGAAGCCATAAAGATTAAGGAGAAGCTCGGCGATGTTGAAATTTTTACGTTGACTGTGACATCGGAGGATGCTAAGGCCGTTTTGCGAGAAGCCCTTGCGATGGGTGCAGATAAGGCGTATGTTGTTAATGATCCAAGCTTTAGGGATGTTGATACGCTAGGCACAGCCTATGTTTTGGCTGAAGCGATCAAAAAAATTGGGGAGTTCAATCTAGTTCTTTGTGGTGAAACCTCGTTGGATAGTTTTTCTGGGCTTGTTGGCTCGAGGTTGGCTGAGCTGCTTGACTTGCCGCAGATAAGTTCTGTGAGGAAACTTTCTTTTGAAGGCGATGTAGTTGCGGCGGAGCGTGTGTTGGAAGATGCTGTTGAAACCGTGAAGGCAAAGGTGCCTGTTTTGGTTATGGTTACACGTGAGATTAATCAGCCGAGGATTCCTTCGCTCATGATGATTATGAAGGCTTCGAAAAAGGAGATAGTCACATGGACCGCTGCAGATTTGGGCGTTCAGATGGATAAGCTTGGTTCGAAAATTGAGATAATGGAGGTTTTGGCTCCTAAGACAGAGCGCAAGAAAATCAGAATTACAGGTGAGAATGTGCAAGAGCTTGCGGACAAGCTAGCAAAGGCGCTGATTCAGGAAGGCGTTGTTGGAAGAAGGTGAAAATGAGGTATGAGCGAGTACAAGGATGTTTGGGTTTTCTCTGAAAGACATGATTTGATGCTAGAAATGCTCGGAAAGGGACGGGAGATCGCGGATAAGCTCCAAATGGAGCTGGGAGTTGTTTTGGTCGGGTTTAACGTGCAGAGAAAAGCGGACGAGTTGATAAGATATGGCGCGGATAAGGTTTATCTTGTGGATGATCAGGCTTTGGAGCTTTTTCAATTAGAGGCTTATTTGAGCGTTTTGCACAGTTTGGCGACGAGTCATAAGCCGCAAGTTATTTTGATTGGGTCAACTAGGAACGCTAAGCCTCTTGCAGCGAGGCTTGCGACGCGCTTGGATGCTGGATGCGCTCCAGACTGCGCAAAATTAAGCGTTGACGAGCAGAAGAGACTCGTCTGCGAGAGAATAACATATGGCGGTAACGCTGCTACAAAAATAGCTTTTAGGGCTAAGCCGCAGATAGTAACGATTCCTTCAAGGGCTTTTGAAAAACCTGCTCCGAAGGACCGCACTGGACAAATTCTGAAGTTGGATGTCAAGATTGAAGCGCCTAAGACGGAGATTGTTGACACGAAACCACTTGAAACTTCAGCCGTTAGGATTGAGGATGCTGACGTGATAATTAGTTGTGGGAGAGGTTTGGAGAAGAAGGATGATAAGGTTTTGCTGGACGAGTTGGCAAGTGTTTTGTGCGGGCAGGTTGGGTGTTCGAGACCTTTGGCTGAGGATAGAAAATGGTTCACAGAATGGGTTGGATTGTCAGGGCATAAGGTTAAGCCGAAGCTATATATTGCGTGTGGGATTTCAGGCGTGATTCAGCACGTGGCTGGAATCCGAGACGCGAAAGTGATTGTGGCGATTAACAAGGATGAGAACGCGCCAATATTTGAACTTGCTGACTATGGGGTGGTAGGCAACCTATACGAGATATTGCCAGCACTGAAAGAAGCTTTGGAAAGGCAGCTGCAGTGAAAACACATTTTTGACATAAAAAAAAGCCAATACTGGTCCTGTCCCTTAGGTTTCCTCCATCCACTCTTACAATTAGCTTTGACTTTGGATGCATAATATGGAGTTTCAAATTGCGAAAAAATGGGGTTATCTACTTGTATGGTATGTATTCTTTTCCTAGTAGTTCTCTCGCTATGACTATTCTTTGAATGTTTGTTGCGCCTTCTGCTCCAACACAGTAGCTCATTATGCCGCGTAATCCCATTTCTAGTGGGCACTCTTTTGTGTAGCCATATGCACCAAGCCAAATCATCGCACGTTTATACACATCGAATGCGAAGTGCGGGGCAATGAGTTTGCATGCAGCAATCATCTGGCTGACTTCGAGTGGCGTAAACTTGCCTTCTTTATAGCGTTTGTCGTTCATCCATGCGGTGCGATAGACAAGCGACCGTATTGCTTGAAGTTGCGCCCAATCATCAGCCAACTCAAATTGTATGCCCTCAAACTTGCCGATTGGTCTGCCGAAAGCCCTACGCTCCTTAATGTAGTCCATCCCAACTTCAAGCGCACGTTGAGCCGCACCCACGCAGACTCCAGCAATTAAGATTCGTGCATTGTCAAACCCTTCCATGGTCAGGTAGAAGCCCTTGTCAACATCGCCAAGGCGGTAAGAGTCGGGTATCCGCACATCTTTCATCATAAAGCCCCCCGTGGAAATCGCCATTCTACCCATATCATCAAAGCGTTTATTAATTTCGACCCCTGGTGCATCCATGGGCAGATAGAAACCGGTCATTCCCCGATGCATAGCGTCTGCTGGCGCAGGCGAAGTTCTTGCTATGACAAAGTAGCCGCCGCCCAGCTTTTTTGCTTCCTCGGTTCCGCTGATGTACATTTTTTCGCCGTTAAGTATCCAGTCATTGCCTTGCCTGCGAGCAGTCGACTTGAAAGCTGCAACATCCGAGCCTCCGCCTGATTCTGTAGAAGCAATGCCTATGAAGGCTTCTCCCTTGATAGCCTTTCGAATGACAGCCTCGCGCACTTCTTCACCGCAGTATTTGTCGACAACAAAACCCCAAGAAGATTCAACAAGCCAAAGCACTGGCAAAGCAATACTTACATCAGCATAGCCTAGTTCTTCTGCGGCTATACACGCCGTAACCCAATCAGCGCCTGTTCCACCATGTTCTTGGGGAGCCGTCATGATAAGCAGTCCCATGTCAGCAATGCTCTTCAAAATCTCATTAGGAATCTCGCCTCTACTGTCCATCTCTCGAATTTTCTCTAACGGTATAGTTTTTTGGCACCATTCACGTAAAGCGTTACGGAAAAGCTCTTGCTCGTCTGTGAAAGCGAAATCAACCATAACATTTCACCTTGAAGTCTTAACTTCTGAAGTCTTTGAATATAAAAGTTATTAAACCTTTAAGGGAAAACTTCCGAAAAAAACCGCTAGAAACTTCAAGTTGCAATCGAGGCTTTTCTTGCTCAATGTGTTGTAATGAACCATGTGCAGCGTTTTTTTCTTTCTATGCATCCAAGCTTTAATTTGCATTCGCCATAATTGGCCTCACTGTACCAGCCGAAGAGAGGACACATGACCCAAGTAGATTCGTCATCGTACTTGATGACTTTGATATTGTGAACAATATGGTTAGTACAGGTGAACTTTCTTACTCCGACAATTTTCGGTTTCTGCACGATCGGTTCTAGGTGGGTCATTTGGCTCACTGTTAATATATAGATTGGAGAGGGATATATGCAAATTGCATATACAGTAATTACCAGTATTTACTCTGTTTCCACATAAAACATCCATACTTAATATGCGCCCACAGCGCTACAAACATTGTTTCGAGAGGAATGGATCCAACAACAATTTTGCTTTATCCGAAAGCCTAAGTTCACTAAATCGAAACTCGCGCCAAAAGTTTTTCAACTGGACTTTGATTAAGATGAAGGCCAAGTTGTTTTTGTTCAATGTCTAAAGACCAGCCAAGCAGTTGGGTGTAGTATAGAACTGGAAGGTCGAGCTTCGCTCCAACAGTTGCCTCAGCATCTTTCTGTTTGAAGTCAAACATTAAACCGCAATCTGGACAAGAAACAACTAAACCGTCTACCATCAAATTCTGCAGGGCTTTCATCTTGGTGCCGGCCAACGAAAGCGCAGTGTCAGTGTGACTGTACATCAAGTTTGCCCCGCAACAGTCCAGCTTCTCAGCGTAATCCACAGTTTCTGCTCCAAGCGCGCCTACTAATTCATCGAGTTTTCTGGGATTTTCAGCATCATCAACTCTTCCAAGGTCGCTGTAACGGATAATTTGACAACCAACATGAGTCGCCAACTTCAAGCCCAAAAGTGGTTTTCGTACTGCCTTCTTGATGTCGTCTAACCCGACAAGGTTGTGCAGAAAATCGATTGTGTGCCAGACTTTGATGCTTGGGTTGTACTCTAGTCCTTCCTCCTTCAGCAAAGATGTGATTTTTTGACTGATTTTTCCATTCTTCTCCATAAAATATTTCGACTCAGAAGCTACGAAATGGCAACGATTACAAGGAACAAGCAGATTATCTAAACCAGTTGTGCTTGCTAAGGCTAGAACCCTTGTAGCCAAATAGTTTGCCGCCACATCGTTCATGCTTTTAACTGGGTCCCCACAACAGTGAAACTCAGGCAGGTCTACAAGCTCCACATCCAACCGTGGAAAAGCTTGGCGAATTGACATTTCATAAGCGTACTGACTTGTTAATATTCGGCAGCCCCAGAAAACAGCAACCTTCATCTACCGTTCCTCCATGACTTTCATAAACGTGGCTTGAAAGCTTTCTTTCGGAAGAGTGATTCTCGGCAGTTTTAAGCCTTCGCGGTCAAATGTTTCCATTTTTTTAGTGACAACTTTCTGAACAGATTCTGCTAATCCAGTTTCAATAATCTGCGAGACAGCTTTCAAATAGCCCTCAGGAACCTTCGCTTCCCTTTCAACAGCAAGATTTCTCAAAGCTATTATCACATGGTAGGGTGAAGCCTTCCGCGGACACCTTTGCAAGCATTTCAAACATGTTACACAAGTCCAAATGATGTCAGAGGATGCCAACTCGTCGACAAAACCTAGGCTAACAAGCTTCACTATTTCGTGAGGTTTCAACTCCAGAAGCTTTAAGGCTGTACATCCGCTTGTGCATTTTATACATTGAAAACAATTTAAAAGCTCCTTTCCGATAAGCTTCACCAAAATCTTTTCTCTCGATTCTAGGTTAGGCTTAGCCATTGACATCAGGTCGGTTAGACTCATGCTGAACTACCCCCTTTTGCACCTAGTTCAACGCAAGCTGCTTGAATTTGAGCAATAACTTGCTCGTCAGTGTAATGCTTCATTTTGATGGCTTTAGTTGGACACACTGAAATGCACATGCCGCAACCTTGACACATGGCTTCTACAACTTCGGTTTTGCGCTTTTCAATTCCTTCTTCGCTTTCCGCTTTCATTTCTATGGCAAGGAATGGACAGATGTATTCGCAAACTCGGCAACTGCTACACAAGTCTTCGTCAACAACGGCTTTCAGAGGTTCCAGTTCGATTTCCCCACTTGCCAACAAATCTATGGCTTTTGCTGCGGCTCCGCTCGCTTGCGCGACGGTGTCAGGAATGTCTTTCGGTCCTTGACATGCACCTGCAAGAAAGATGCCACCGATTGCACTTTCAAGTGGTCGCAACTTCGGGTGCGCTTCCAATAAGAAGCCGTCGGTGCTTCTCGAAACATGAAATAGTGTGCTGGTTTTGCCGAGATCGCTGTTTGGGACAAGTCCGTTGGCCAGAACAACTAGGTCTGGTCGTAGTTCAAGAAGTTTGTTCGTGTCTTTATCGTAAACATCGAAGTGAAGTGAACAATTAGCGTCTAGGCGAATATCAGAAGGCAATCCTGCAACGAAGTTTATGTCCATGTCTTTTGCTCGTCTGTAGAATTCTTCATAGCCTTTACCGAAAGCTCGCATGTCATTGAAGCACACATAGATTTCCATATCTTTTCCAAGCTTCTCTCGTGTCAGAATCGCTTGTTTCAACGTTGCCATGCATCCTATTCGGCAACAATATTCGTGAAACCTCTTGTCTCGTGATCCTACACATTGGACGAAAACTACACTTTTTGGCGGTTTTCCATCTTCTGGGCAAAGGATTTTTCCGCCAGTTGCGCCGGATGCATTGCACAGTCTTTCAAATTGAAGATTCGTAATTATGTTCTTCGATTTACCGAAACCAAATTCTTGTATTTTTGTAGCGTCAAACAATTCACTACCAGTCGCTATGATTGCCCCCCCAACTTTAACCATCATCCTTTGAAAACCTTGCTCATGATTGATTGCTTCTACTTCGCATGTCTTTTCGCATTCCAAACATTCGCAGCAGCTACCGCAAGCAAGGCAACGTTTCGCCTCTTCGATAGCCATTTCCTTTGTAAAGCCAAGCTCAACTTCCTCAAAACTTCGAGTCCTACTTTCAACTGGCAAGGTTGGCATTACTTTCCTTTTCTTCTTTTTAATGTCTTCCTTAGGGGTTATTTGAACAGGGGTAAGTTCTTCCCAGCTCAAAGTTTTCAGCTTTACTCCCTGTAGACATTGGTGGATAGAGAAGGCTGCTCTTTTTCCGTCTGCTACGGCTTCGACGACAGTTGCCGGACCTAATACTGCATCTCCGCCCGCAAATACTTGTGGCATACTTGTTTGAAGTGTGAGCGGATCGACGCCTATAGTGCTGTGACTCACCTTTATTTCCTTAGGTAAAAAGGCGGTGTCTACAATCTGACCGATGGCAGGAATCACGGTGTCTACTTGTATGATGTGCTCTGACCGCTCGATTGGTACAGGTTTTCTTCTTCCTGTGTCGTCGGGTTCTGCGAGGCTTATCTGAAGACATTCAATTGCAGCGACTTTCCCATCTTTGCCAACAATTCTCTTGGGAGCTTTGAGAAACAGGAATTCGATGCCTTCTTTTTCAGCTTGTTCTACTTCAGGTTGGAAAGCTGGCATTTCCTCTTTTGACCTTCTATATATGACGCATACTTCCTTGGCGCCAAGTCGCAGTGCAGTTCTTGAGACATCTATCGCGACATTTCCTCCCCCCATGACAGCGACCCGATTGCCAATCGCAACCTTTTTTCCCAAGTTTACGTCTCTCAAGAAGTCAATGGCCTGAACGACGCCCTGTAGTTGTTCTCCTTCAATCCCCATTTTCAGGCTCTTCCATGCACCAATCGCAAGAAATATCGCCTTGTAACCGGTCTTCTTCAAGTTTTCCATTGTTAGAGTATCGCCGAAAGTAACATTTGTGCGAATTTCAACACCTGAATCTTGCAAATACTCAATTTCTCTCGCCAAGATATCCTTGGAAAGTCTGTAAGCAGGTATACCGTACCTGAGCATTCCGCCTGGTTCAGGTAGTGCCTCAAAAACCGTTACGGGATAGCCCAATTTCACTAGTTCGTATGCTGCAGTAAGTCCGGTTGGACCAGAACCTATTATCGCGATTTTTTTTCTATATTTCTGAGGAAACTTTCCGGTTTTTTCTTTTGATTGTTTCATCTGGTTGTCGGCAACAAAACGCTTGAGGGCACATATCGCTATCGGTTCGTCAACTTCGCACCTTTCGCACTCATTTTCGCATGGGTGGAAACAAACCCTCCCTAATACAGCGGGGAGAGGAATAGATTTCCGGATTAATTCATAGGCTTCCTTGAACTTTCCTTCCGCTATTAGAGCTACATATCCTTGCGCATTTACGCCTGCAGGGCAAGTGGCTCTACATCTGGAAACTCCCTTCTTGTCAATGGTGTAAACGTTTGGACATGCTTGGGGAAATGGTCTATAAATTGCATTCCTTGTTCCAAGTCCCAACTCAAACTCGTTCGGAAGCATGACTGGACATACTTCTGCGCATTCACCGCATCCCGTGCATTTTGTCTCGTCCACATATCGCGGGTTCTTTAGTATCGTGACCTCGTAGTTACCAACGTAACCTGTAACGTTTTCCACTTCTGCGCAGGTTATCAATCTTATGTTTGGGTGTCTTGTTACTTCGGTCATTTTAGGCGTTAATATGCAAGCACTGCAGTCAAGAGTTGGAAAGGTCTTGTCTAACAGCGCCATTTTTCCACCTATGCTCGGTGACTTTTCAACTAGAATGACATTCAAACCTGCATTGGCCAAATCAAGTGAAGCTTGTATACCAGCAATTCCGCCGCCAACAATCAAAACGCTTCTTTCGGCTGGCACTTTAGTCCTTTCTAAAGGCTCCAGAAGTTTGGCTCGCGCTACACCCATTCTTACAAGGTCTTTAGCTTTTTCCGTGGCTTTTTCAGGTTCTTCGCTGTGAACCCATGAAACATGTTCCCTCAAATTGACAATTTCAAGCAAGTAAGGATTTAAACCTGCGTCGGCAACTGTTCTTCGAAAAGTTTCTTCATGCATCCTAGGCGAGCATGTTGCAATAACTATACTGTTAAGGTTATGAGATTTAATGTCATCTTGAATCATACGTTGCCCAGGCTCAGAGCACATGTAAGTGTAGTTTCTTGCTATGGTAACATCTGGCAAGTGTTTAGCATACTCTGTAACCTTCTCCACGTCAACAACACTGGCGATGTTCAGACCACAGTGACAGATGTAAACGCCAATTTTGGGCATCCTTAAGTCCCATCTAGATTAATTTATCGAACCGTCGCTCTTTATTATTCCTAGCGGTATAAAAGCACAAAATCATAAGGCAACTCTTAACACTAGCAAGAAAAAATAAGTTCGTTTATTAATCGATATCTAATCTGATAACGTATGTGGCTGTTGAAAGATATTGAATCTGCTTTTTTCCTTACCGTGGTATATTTCTATGCCGCCGAGAGAATTCGGCTGGAAAGGACTTTCTCTTGTACTCTCGAATTTCTGAACAGAATAAGAATTTGAATTGTAGCTGTTCTGGTTTTATTCAAACCAAGTAATAAGCACAGAAGTTATTAACACGCTATCATACTAGCCTAACGGAGACGCTGATGATTTCAACAAATGTGCCACAAATTGGAAAAGAGGAAATCGAAGCAGTTGTCAAGGTTTTGAAAAAAGGTGTGCTAACACATGGTCTGGGCGCAGGACCCATGGTCAAAAAATTTGAAACAAACTTTGCAAAATTTGTGAAAACAGAGCACGCAATAGCCGTGAACAGCGGAACAGCTGCTCTGCATGCGGCACTTCTTGTGGCAGGCACAAAACCGGGTGATGAGGTAATTTTGCCAAGCTTCACCTTTGTGGCAACGGCTGAAATGGTTGTTATGGCTGGGGCTAAACCTGTTTTTGTGGACATAGACCCGAAGACCTACAACATTTCTCCGAATGAAATTGAAAAAGCAATCACAAAAAAGACGAAAGCCATAATACCAGTAGACCTTTATGGTTTGCCAGCTGATATGCAGCCAATAAGGGAAATCGCTGATAAGCACGGCTTATCAATAATTGAAGATGCAGCCCAAGCTCATGGCGCGACCTACAAGGGAAAACCCGCTGGAGCCCTGGCTGATGTTGCGTGTTGGAGCTTTTACAAGAGTAAAAACATGACTACCGGGGAAGGCGGGATGATAACAACAAACAATGATGAGATGGCAGGAAACATGCGGTTCATAAGAAGCCATGGAGAAAAAAAGAAGTACAAATCCCTAATGCTTGGACACAACTATCGCATGCCAGAAATAGAAGCTGCAATAGGTTGCGTACAACTTCAAAAGTTGCCCAAATTTCTTGCAAAACGAAGAGAAAACGCGAAAAGACTAGCGGAAAAACTCGGGAAAACAGAACACTTGCAGCTGCCAAAGGAACCAAAAGGCTACAAACACAGTTGGTATCTTTACACCGTTAGATTGAAAGACACAAAACAAAAGGAAAGAGACATGATCATCGAAAAATTAAGACAAAAAGGAATAGAAACAGGAGTATATTACGTTTGCCCCATACATCTCATGCCGTACTATAGCAAATTTGGAAAATATCGCCTCTTAGAAACTGAGAAGGCATCAAAGCAGGTGTTTTCATTGCCAATCCATCCTGGTGTCACTGCAGAACAAATAGATTTCATAGGTGAGACGGTCTTACATCTCTTAAGATAGTTTTGCCACGTTAAGGTTTATATTGAATGATTAGGTAGTATTGCACTCTCTTGTTTAAGGTTCTGACGGGGAACTGCACCATGCAGAAACATAAAGTGATTATAATGGGCGCAGCGGGTAGGGACTTCCACAACTTTAACGTTTTTTTCAGAAGCAACAGCGCTTATGAAGTTGTGGCTTTCACAGCCACGCAGATTCCTGGTATAGAAGAACGAATATATCCCCCGGAGCTTGCTGGTCCAAACTATCCAAACGGCATACCAATCTATCCAGAGGAAGAATTGCCGAGGCTCATAAGAGAATGCAATGTTGATCAAGTTGTTTTCGCGTACAGCGATGTTTCTCACGAATACGTAATGCATAAGGCTTCCATAGCGTTAGCAGGTGGAGCAGACTTCCGCTTAATGGGTCCGAAAACCACGATGCTGAAGGCAAACGTTCCAGTTGTCACGGTTGGAGCTGTTAGGACGGGTTCAGGGAAAAGTCAAACCTCGCGCCATGTCGCGAAGATTTTAAAAAACAAAGGTTTGAAAGTTGTGGTCATAAGGCATCCAATGCCTTACGGAGACTTAAGAAGGCAAATCTGCCAGCGCTTCGCTTCTTATGAGGATTTAGATAGATATGAATGCACAATCGAAGAAAGAGAGGAATACGAGCCACATATTGACAACGGTATAATCGTTTATGCAGGCGTTGATTACGAGAAAATTCTGAATGAAGCAGAGAAAGAGGCGGATGTCATCGTCTGGGATGGAGGCAACAACGACTTACCCTTCTACAAGCCAGACTTGCACATTGTTGTGGCTGATCCCCACAGAGCTGGGCACGAACTCGCTTATCACCCTGGGGAAACTAATGTGCGAATGGCAAACGTTGTAATAATAAACAAGGTTGACACTGCAGAACCACAAAAGGTGAACCAAGTTAGAGAAAACATAAAAAGAGCCAACCCAAACGCTCTGATATTAGATGCAGCTTCGCCTATAACAGTTGACAAGCCCGAGCTAATCAAAGGAAAACGCGCACTAGTAATCGAAGATGGCCCCACATTAACACACGGCAACATGCCTTACGGAGCCGCAACAATAGTCGCAAAAAAGCTTCAAGCAAGCGAAATCGTTAACCCAAGACCATACGCTTCCGGTTCAATAAATGAAACTTATCAGAAATACACGCATCTAGAGACGATTCTTCCGGCAATAGGCTATGGCGAAAAACAAATAGCTGAACTAAGAGAAACCATCGACCGCACGCCTTGCGATGTGGTGGTCATTGGCACACCTATTGACTTAAGAAGAATAATGACTATTAACAAGCCTACAGTAAGAGTAAAATACGAACTCCAAGTGCTGGGACCAGTCCCTCTTGAAGAGGTTCTGGAAGAGTTTCTTAGAAAGAGGGAAAGCCAGTGACTGGTGAAGACGCAGAAATTTCGCGCGTAAAGATAAAATTCATAATTGAGGCATTGGGAGAAGCGGAAGGAGAACTCGTACGCTTTCTGGCCCCCAGAACAATTGACATGATAGTTAGGAAGCTCCCGATGGAAGGAAGAGCAGCCCTATGGAAGGAAGAAGTTTATTTTGAAACACCAATAAAGATGGGAGAAGAAAAAGCCAAAGGCACCATTGAAAAAGGAACTATCGCTTTCTGGCCAATGGGAAGCGCCATATGCATATTCTATGGAGAATCACAGCCCTATAGTCCAGTGAATGTTTTGGGCAAAATCACCGAAAATCTTGAATTGTTCAAACAGACAAAGAGTGGGACAAAAATTAGAGTAGAGCTTTTAGTAGACTAGTGAGCTTTCACTCCAAAACGTTAGAAGCCTCTCACATTCCTCTATTATTTCTTTTTCCCTGCTTCTGCTTTTTAATGTCTTGAGGAATTCGATGCGTTTTTCAGTTGAACGTTTTTCTGCTGTGCCACCATAGTAGAGTTTGCCTTCGAGATATTCTTTCATATGGCTGGCTTTTTGTATGAAAAGACTAGCGGCGTCAGCAGGATTTTTTACGGCGTATTTATTTGCCCAGATTGCCGCGTCTGCTTCGCGAAGTTGGGTCAAGCCGTCAATTTCTATTATATTGCGAATATATGTTCTCAAAAAATCATAGTAGCGTGCAGTTTTGACAAGCGCAATTGACTTTTTCACTTTCTCCTTAAAGCCTGGACTTCCTTTTACTCTTAAGTGATGTTTATAGCCCTCGTCTGTGAGTCCCTTTGCCTTTTTTACTTCTTCAACCGTATAGATTCTTTTTGGAAAACTCAAATGTGTTCCAAACTCCGCATAGTCAGTAATAGATTGTAGGGAAAGAAATGGTGGAATATCGAAGCTAATTTGCCCTATATATTTTAATGTTGTGATTTCCAGAAACCAGCTGGATCGAGCCGTTTTCTGCCAGTTGTTCCAAAAAGTCTTTGGCAGCACTTATTCTTATATTAAGCCTTGAAGCCACAGCATATGGCGTCAAAACACGCATCTTCTTCAATTCACCAACAATCTTTTCGTTTTTCACATCTGGCGGAAGTATTTTTAACTGCTTCTTTTCTCTCGGTACTACTGACTTTTCCTTCTTCTTTTTCTCTTTCTCTTCATCACCTTTTCTGCCTTGCATTCGCTCCATCTGTTTTAGGCTAAGTTTCTTTTTTCCACCCATTATCCTCAACTTCCATAAAGTAGAATAGCTTCGCACTTCATTAGGTTTTCCTCACTAGACGCTTTGGGTTATTTCAACTTTGCGCTTGTCTTGTCTCCTTATGATTTATATATAAAGCAGAGAATTAGAATAGTCTAGAGGAGTTAAGTGAGTTCAGCGAGTTGCGGGTTTAGAGATGCGGTTTTAGCAGGAGGCGTCATTGTAGATGAAAATGAGGCTATGCTGTTTTTGAGTCAAGAGAAACTTGTTTGGTGATGTAAAGAAGTCATGTTGCTTTGATGTTTTTTGCTAAGGAGTATTTCCTAATTTCTCTGAGATTCTTCAGAAGAAATCAGACTAAATAATGGGCTTTTCTTCGAGTCTGACAAAAAGAAAAGAGAAGTTTGGGAAAAAAGAACTACTTGCCCATAACTTTTTTGGCAGCTATTTCAATGTCTTCAGCTTTTATGGTTTTTCTTCCGGCGTGCATTGCAAAATCTAGTGCTTCTTTAGCGATTTTTACACCGATCTCCCCTAGTGCTTTGGCTAGCTCTTTCGCTGCAGCTTCACTTACCCTGTCAGCTCCGGCTTTCTTGCATAGCCTATGCATGGGAGCTACGGCTAACTCTAAATCAACCATAAAGACTCCTCAGTAGCCTCTTTTTCTATTTAAAGCAATATTTAACGTTTATTGTTCTTTATTTGCTGAAAACCGCCGTTAACATTCCAGATTATTCAGATAAAAAGGAAGTTATAAAAGCAAACTTGAATCAGTCTAATGGAAGCTGCGTGCTCAAAAATAAGTTTCGTTGATGCGCATATACATCTTTCAGATGAGGAATACTCCGAATGCGTCAATGAAATTGTAGATGAAGCAAAAAGCTCAAATGTCATTGCCCTGATCTCAAACTCTGTGGATTTGGAAACAAGCGTTAAAAGTCTAGAACTAGCTGAGCAATATCCAAAAATTGTTTTTGCTGCTTTAGGCATTCACCCATGGAACGTGAATAACTTAGGAGATGATGAACTCCAAAAAACACTGCAGCTCATTTCGGAGCAAAGACAAAACAAGGCGCTGATTGCCATTGGAGAGATTGGATTAGATAATACGTATGCAAAAGTCTTAGACAGGCAACTGATGGTTTTTAACGAGATGTTGAGGCTGGCTGAGAAACTTGGTTTACCAGTCATAATTCATTCACGCGGGACAACAACTCAAATTATTGAAATGCTCCCTTCATACAATCTTCAAAGAGTTTTGCTGCATTGGTTCAGCAACCCAATAAATGCCTTATCCAAAGTAGTGAAGGAAAGATACTACATCAGTGAAGGCCTACCGACTGCCTTTTCCAATGGCATACGTGAAGTCGTTAGGAGGATACCATTAACCAACCTGTTAACAGAAACTGATGGACCAGTGCGCTTCTCGAAGCCACCATTCAGCGGTAAAAGAACAACGCCAGCCTTCATTCCGACAGTGGTTAAGGCTATAGCAGAAATAAAGAAGATGAATACTGCAGACGTCACAGGACAGATAATACGGAATTTCGAAAAATTCTTTGGAGTAAAGTTAAATTAGCCTTGTTGCTTTATGAAGGCTTACTTTATTGCACATTTAGCCGCGGAGGATGAACAAATGGCAATGCGCGTTCGGAGGAACCTAAACTTTGGGAAATGTACGTACAGAACAGATTAAGCGTATAGCCAAGGAACTTATCAGACGTTTTCCCGAAAAATTCTCTAACAATTTTGATTATAACAAACATATGGTCGAAACTCTCATACAAGGAACAACAACAAAAGTGAGAAACCAAATTGCAGGATACATAACACATGCATTCACTGAAGTGCAACCGACAACAACCTCAAACGAAAACGTCGGAGAAGACGAGTAGCTTTATTAAAACACTTCTAATTTCTTAAAGAGGAAAAGAAGAGGCAAAACACATGATGGACGAATACAGAAGAGGATGGGCACTTCGATACTTGCGCGAAGCAAAAGCAGAGTTGAAGGCTGCAAGAAAAATGCCGTACATGACTCCAAGCTTGGTTCTAGAAGCCAGCAGAAAAGCCCGGAACGCCATCTACTACAGCCTAGGAGAGCCAGCATTCGTAGAAATCATAATAAGAGAAACAGCAGAAAAAACCCAGCCAGTAGCAGACCCAGTTTTGAGGTGCCTAGTGCAAATCGAAGAGGTGGTACGGCAACTTGCACGATTAGAAGAGATCGATGGAGAGAAAGCCGTAGAGCAAGCAGACAATCTGATAGAGTTAGCCTCAGACATAGTTGAGACTTTAACAGGAGAAAAAATAGAGGATTAAAGAAGCTATCTGTTTTGAAGAGCCTTTTCTATGCGGTCCAAAGCTTTTTTGATGTTTTCAATTGAATTGGCAAAAGATAAACGTAGATAGCCTTCACCATACTTTCCGAATGAGGTTCCAGGTAAGACTGCTACTCCAGCGTCGTTAAGCAGGTAATCTCCAAGTTTTCTACAATCCATTCCAGTCCTAGTAATGTTTGGAAAAACGTAGAAAGCTCCGCGCGGCTTCTTGCAGGTTATGCCTTTAATATTGTTCAAGCCTGAAACTATGACTTCCCTTCTCCTTTTGAATTCCCCAACCATCATCTCCACTTCGTCTTGCGGTCCCTTTAGGGCTTCGATGCCAGCGATCTGCGTGAAAGTGCACGTGCAAGAGTTGGAGTTGGTCATCAGTTGCGCAACTTTTTGGGCTAAATCCTTTCGCATTACGCCGTAGCCGAGTCTCCAACCGGTCATGGCATAGGTCTTTGAGAAACCATCCAAGATGATGGTTTTGTCTTTCATTCCAGGAAGGGAAGCGATGCTTTCATCTTTTCCCTCATAGATTAATCTGCTGTAAATCTCGTCTGAGAGCACTTGCACATCATCTCTGTCAGCGATGCAGTCGGCTATAACCTTCAGATCTTCTCTGGTTAAAACGCCGCCGGTCGGGTTTTCTGGGGAATTCAAAATGATCATTTTGGTTTTCTTTGTTATCTTTCCTTTGACGTATTCGGGATCGAGTCTAAAATCGTTCTCTTCCTTAAGCGGTATGGGCACTGGTTTAGCTCCAACAAAGTTGACCACAGATTCATAAATCGGGAAACCCGGGTTTGGATAAAGAACCTCGTCGCCCGGATTAACACATGCGAGGATAGTGAAGAACATTATTGGCTTAGCACCAGGCGTTACAACAACTTCGTCCGGGTCCGCCTTTACGCCTCTGGTTTTGGAAATGTACTGCGCGATGACTTCTCTAAGTTCGGGAATTCCAGCAGATGGACCGTAATGGGTATAGCCTGCATTAATGGCTTTTATTCCAGCTTCCCTAATGTTTTTTGGCGTGTCAAAATCAGGCTCACCAATTTCCAGATGCACAATATGTTTTCCTTGTTTTTCAAGCGCCTTTGCCTTAGCAAGCACCTCAAAGGCTGTTTCTGTTCCTAAACTCTCCATTCTTTTAGCAAAGATAGAGTCCACTCGAATCACCTAGATTTTGAAGAGGAATTAAAGGTAAAAGATGGGGGGTATTTAACTATTACAGCTTAGTCGGTCCTAAATTAATGGTTAAAATTGTTTAGACAGCGGTCGCACCTTTAGCACGTCTGGGTTAATTAGGTTTGGGGGCTTTCTTCCCTCAAAGAATGCAACAAGGTTTTCCGCAACCATTTCAGCCATTCTAGAGCGTGTCTCATAGCTTGCACTGGATATATGAGGAGCAACCACCACGTTTTCAAGTTTAAGTAGAGGATTATCCAAAGGCGCTGGCTCCTGCTCGAAAACGTCCAATCCAGCGCCGGCTATTTTGCCCTCTTTTAAGGCTTGATACAAAGCTTTCCCGTCAACAACAGGTCCGCGCGAGTTGTTTATTAGATAAGCGGTTTTCTTCATCAAGTTAAGTTTCTCAGCGTTCACTAAATGATAAGTTTCTTTCATTAACGGAACGTGAACGCTAACAAAGTCTGATTCCTTGAAAAGGGCGTCCAATTCAACCTTTTTTGCACCTAATTCTCTTTCCATCTCTGGTCTTGGAATAACATCGTAAAAGAGGATTTTCATGTCAAAGCCTTTAGCTCTTTTCGCTACAGCATAGCCAATTCGTCCAGCACCAATAATGCCGATAGTTGCATGGTGAACATCCCTGCCCTGCATCATGCTTGGGTGCCAGCCAACCTTCCACTGTTCAGCGCGAACATATTTGTCTGCTTCAACAACACGCCTTGCAACCGCCATCAGCAAGGCCCAAGCAAAATCCGCTGTAGTGTCAGTCAAAACTTCAGGGGTGTTCGTAACGTAAATTCCCCTTTTCGTGGCCTCTCTCAAATCTATGTTATCGAAGCCCACAGCCAGCTGTGAAACAATCTTCAGATTGGACGCAGCGTCAAAGACCTCTGCATCTATTTTATCTGACAGTAACGGAGCAAGAGCGTCAACGTTTCTGACCTTTTCTATTATTACTTTTTTTGGCGGTGGAGCATATTCAGGCCAAACTTCGGTGTCAAAGTATTTCTTAATTATGTTTAAGCCCCGCTCGGGGAGCTCTCGTGTAACATAGACTTTTGGTTTTGGCACATAATTCACCGAGTAATGTTTTGCGGAATTCTTTATTAATATTGGCTTATTACACTTACGCATTGCTCTTTAAGAAATCAACAATAGGTCGCGCCAATGATAGTTATAAAAAATAGAGAAAAGCTCATCGAAAACGGCGAGACTAAGCTCAACCAAAAAGCTAGGGCTTTAACTCTTAGAAGCCTTGAACACGCCTTGAACAGCGCTGACCCCAAACAAATAATGAAATCGAAAGTTTTGCTGAAAAACTCGAGTCTTCAAGTGGACAGGTATAGGTTTGACTTGAAAAAATTCAAGAACATCTACGTGATAGGTGGTGGTAAGGCAAGCGGTTCAATGGCAGAAGCTTTAGAGCAGATTCTGGGCAGGTACATAACAAGCGGACTTGTCAACGTTCCGCATGGAAGCAAAAAAAGCACTAAAATTATAAGGCTTCATGAAGCAAGTCATCCAGTTCCAGATGAGGCAGGTGTGGAAGGAACACGACGCATGTTAGAAATAGCAGAACAAGCAGAGGAAGACGATTTAGTCATGTGTTTGATTTCAGGCGGCGGCTCAAGCCTCATGCCTATGCCGCGCGGAGAAATCTCGATCGTTCACAAAAGAAAACTTACAAATGCCCTGCTTAAATGTGGCGCAACAATAAACGAGATTAACACCATAAGAAAGCATATTTCAGATTTTAAAGGCGGCTGGCTGGCAAAAAAGGCTTATCCAGCTACTATTCTAAACCTTATTTTATCCGATGTTGTAGGCGACCCCCTGGATTCTATTGCTTCGGGTCCAACAGTTCCAGACTCAACAACCTTTAATGACGCCATAAAAGTTTTGAAAAAATACAGCCTATGGGATAAGACCCCGGCGACGATCAAAAAAATCCTTTTGGATGGGGAAAGAAGCGTAATTTCAGAGACCCCAAAGGTCGGAGACAAAGCTTTCAAGAAGGCTTACAATGTTGTTGTTGGAAATAACAGATTCGCAAGTCTAGTGGCCTGCGGACAGCTCAGAAGTGAAGGCTTAAACACGCTTTTGTTAACCGCAGTCTTGGAAGGAGAAGCTAGACATGTCGGAGTAATGCTTGCGTCAATAGCCCGCGAAATTTGTGCCTCTGGAAACCCCATTTCAAAACCAGCGAGCATAGTGGCGGGCGGAGAGACAACTGTAACTGTCACAGGGAAAGGTTTGGGTGGGAGAAACCAAGAATTATCTTTGGCATCATCTCTGAAATTGACGGAGATGGAAGGAGTAGTTTTGGCTTCTCTGAGCACGGATGGCGTGGATGGACCCACAGACGCTGCTGGGGCAATGGTTGATGGAAAAACATTAGCAAAGGCAGCAAGATTCGGGCTAAATCCAGAAGAATACCTGCATGAAAACAATTCCTACGAATTCTTTTCGGATTTGGGAGACCTTATTTTTACAGGGCCCACAGGCACGAATGTCAATGATATCTCGATAATAGTAGTTCTATAGCCAAAAAGGTAGGAAAAGGCAAATGGTTGTAACGGTAAAATTCGTAGGAGCTTTGCGCATCTTGTCAGGCAAAACAAAACTTGCCATAGAGATAAAAGATGATGTTCCACTGAGACAAATCCTAAAGAAAATCGTGGAAAAGCGGCCAAAACTTAAACGAGTGTTAGTAGATCCAGAACTTGAAGATCCAAGACTGAATACTCTAATACTTGTTAATGGGAAGGAAATCAACGTTTTAGACGGTTTGGAAACTTTGCTGAAAGACGGAGATGAAATAGTTTTTGTTCCCATCTTGCATGGAGGATAGAAATCGTATGAAACTTTACGCTGTTAATACGGAAATTGTAAAAACCGGAGATGACCCTGTTGAAGTGATTCTTAAAACCTTGAAAGAACAGAATTTGCGATTGGAGGACGATGATATATTAGTTATAACCTCAAAAATTTTAGCCTACGCTGAAGGACGCATAGCCAGATTAGGCGAAATTAAACCTTCCACCAAGGCAAAGAAACTGGCAAAACAGTTCTCCCTGCAACCAGAATTTGCAGAGTTGATTTTGCGTGAAGCAGACGAGATTTACGGAGGAGTTGAAAAGGCTATTCTAACGCTTAAGAATGGAATCTTGACAGCCAACGCTGGAACCGACAATAAAAATGCGCCTGTCGGTTATGTGGTTTTATGGCCAAAAGACGCCCAACAATGGGCAAAACACATCAGAGAAAAGATCAAGCACAAGACTGGAAAGCGTGTTGCGATTTTAGTCGTTGACAGCGGTCTAACACCACTACGAATCGGAACCACCGGCTTGGCTTTAGCTGCTGCCGGATTCAAACCCGTAAAAGACACTAGAGTAGAAAAAGACCTTTATGGCAAACCATTAGTCCTCACTAGACAGGCGATTGCAGATGACTTGGCTTCTGCTGCACATTTGCTAATGGGCGAAGCCGCTGAAAAAACTCCTATTGTAATAGTAAGAGATGCCCCCGTAGATTTTGATGACGGCATCTATGGCTCTTCAGATATGATGATGCCATTCAAAGAATGCATTTTCATGAACTCGTTTCTTGCGGACTCTCGCGACTGAGTACTGTCAAGTTCGCAGACTGCAGCGCCTTATGCAATGATATTCCGATGAGAGCTGCACATAAAGCTATGATTGTTCTTTCTATTGGATAAACAAATGTGAGGACATGCCAGTAGCTTCTCCACGTGTTAACGTCTGCCATAAAAATAGGCCACGAAATAACCTCAAAGGTTAAAGATCCCGCGATTTGACCTGCTAGAGTTGACGTTAAAGAGGTCACAAAGAAGGCAGAAAGAATCTTGGAATCACTGTTGGAGTTAAGGCGCCTTGTAGCCATGGATTGTATGGGTGAGATTAGAATCAGGAAAACAGCTATCTGAAACCACACTAATGGAAGATAAAGCCAGATAGGACCGACAAAAGGATAGAACCCGAAAAGAAACAACATGGAAAAATAGACGAAGGCGCAAAGGCTCCGCTTCCCATTGCATAACATACCGGCACACAAGGTGGCAATAACACCTGAAACAAGGCTTGGTGTAGAAATAGTAGCAACAAAGAACCCTATGACGCCGCCTAAAACTACTGACACAGCGCCTATGTATGGTCCTAGTAACACGCCAATTATTGGAGCCATTATTGTTGCGGCAGTTATGTACCCATTTAGACCTATTATTTTAGAAATTGGCAGGAATCCGAAGACAGCATACAACGCTGCAAAACAGACAGTAACCGACACTGTCTTGGCTGCATGCTTTTTGCGAAAGAACATTTTTGATTACTCCTGTTCGTTTCAGAGTTTATGATAATGTTCGTTTATTTTAGCTGTTTGGTGTAGTGCGAATAGGGAGTAGAGTAGCGTAAACCTTAAGATATAAGATATCTATTAATTTCCGGCGGGATGAGTTTGGGAAACGCGGCATGGATAACGCCTTTTTACATTGCTGTTGCCTGGACCCTGATGATTAGCTACCAATTATTCACGCAGACGGCGGTCGCCACAGTTTTGACGTATTTAAGCATGTTCTGGCCCTCAACGAGTGCTTGGCTATCCTCTAGGATTGACATGATTGTTTTCATATATGCTTTTGCATGGGTTTTCGTCTTGTCATCCGTTATACCATCAATCATTTTGGGAAGAGAAAGGAGCGTGCTTGTCCAGTTCTGCGTTTGTCTAACACTGACGTTTGTGGCTTTCATGATTCAGGACATCATAACCAATTATGGAGCAGGGATAACCGACCAGTTACTAGGGTCAACCACGTGGTTCCATAATCCCATTCTTGCAGTGGGCTATCTGTCAATGCCATATATGTTGATGCTTATGTTTGACATACGCTCCAGAAAGAGCCAAAAGAAAACGGAAGAATTAGAAGAGACTACCGCGACCTGTCTGGAGAACACAGTTGTGGTCGAGCAAAAATTAGAAGAATCAGAAGAGGCATACTGAAATAAACATGCCAAGTCCAATAATCACATTAACAACAGATTTTGGCTTAAAAGACCCTTATGTAGCTGAAATGAAAGCTGTGATTTTAAGCATAAGCCCAAAAGCGATAGTTGTTGACGTAACTCACGGGGTCGAAAAATTCAACATAAGGATGGGTGCCTACGCTTTAGCTTCCGCTTCTCCTTACTTTCCAAAAGGCGCGATTCACGTTGGAGTCGTAGACCCCGGAGTTGGAACAATAAGACGCTCGCTTCTTATTCAGACAAAGCACAGTTTCTACATTGGACCAGATAACGGCGTACTGACCCTAGCTGCGAAAAGTCAAGGTATCGTGCACATTTATGAAATATCAAACCGAAAGCTTATGTTGCTCAAGATATCTAATACATTCCATGGACGAGACATTTTTGCACCCGCAGCCGCTCATCTGGCAAATGGAACCTCGCCTATAGAGTTTGGACCAGAAGTTTTCAAGATTGTGACACCAGACTTCGCCAAGATTATAAGAGATGGAGATGTCCTGAAGGGTGAAATTACACACATTGACAATTTTGGGAACATAATCACGAACTTGGGAGAGAATGAAATTAAAGCAATGAAAATAAAGCAATTTGCTAACATCAAACTTAAAGACACTAAGCTAAAGTTGAAGCTTTGCCGAGCATATGCAGAAGTTAGACCACAAAAACCATTAGCCATGATCGGAAGCCACAGTTTCTTAGAAATTTCAATAAACCAAGGCAATGCAGCACAAATGTTTGACACAAAAATTGGAGACACAGTAACACTATACAGAACAAATCGATCATAATAGACTAGCAGAAAATCATTGAAGCCTCTTCGCTACCTTTATAGCTTTCTCTGCAGTTGACGCGCAAAAAAGCAAGTCGTCAATTGTGGAGATGAAAGTTGGAAACTCTCCTTTATTTCTTATTTTTGTAAAAACCTTGTTCGCTTTTCGCATCGTTTTGATGCTCAAGCCTTTGGGTACTTTGAAGTTGTCTGGCGAAATTGCCTTGGCTACGGCTTCTGCAAATTTCGCGTCTCCATATTCAAGTATTATTTCAGCTTCCAATCTTCTCACCCTTCAATTGGCGTCCCACTAGTTCATTAACAATTTGTATGAAGGCGTCGATGCTCTCTATGGGAACTTGTGCTCCAGCAGCTACGTTGTGGCCTCCCCCATTCCCTTGACATTTTTCAGCGGCAACTTGCATGACTTCTCCCAGGTTAATTCCTTTATTAGTCATGATGTCGATAGTTCTTGCAGAAAATTTTGCCAAGCCTTCTTCTTCAACATTAGCATACGCGATCAGCGGCTTTTCAGGGCTAGGGAGATTTGTTGAGAGTATAGAAGAGATTACTCCTACTATTTTGTCGTTTATGAAGTTTTCACCATAAATAACGTAAATATTCTCATACTCCTTCATCCTCTCAGGTTTTTCTAGCACCCACCCAAGATACTTACTGATAGTTCTTCTGTAGTCTTTAAGCACCCTATTCGCTGCTTCAAGAGCCGGACCTCTGTCGCCCATACAGACAGCCACTCCAATACTTGGCTTATCCATGCGCCCAGTAGCATTCAACAAAACAGAGAATTCCCTTGCATCTCTAAGAGGAGTCCAAGATTCTTCATTGTCTAAAACATAAACGTGCCCTATTAGATTCGCAACCTCATAACGCAGGCCCTTTGATAATAAGTAATCTGCAAGAGCCGAACACAACTTTTTCTTCTCATCCTCGGAAAGATCCCTCAAAGCGCGCCATTTTTCACCGTGTTTTGGTTTGATGTCCAAACTTGCCAAGAAAGCCGAGCTTTTGTCTTCTTCGCCGCTTATACCCGGAATAAAGGGATTAGTACTACACGCCAGAGTTCTGTGTATAGGGCGCGTTTCTCTTCCAAAGAATATTAGATCCTTTTCAACTGTCAAAGAACTAGTGCTTACTGCATCTTCAACTATTTTTCTATTCACTCCACCTAACTTTCGTTGATCATATTTGTCCTGCAAATCGCCGAGAGCCCCAACCAAAGCCACAGGCGCCAAATCAACATTAACTTTGTCAATCTTCTTGGCCACAAAATATGCAACACCAGAACCACTGATATCTCGTGCTCCATCTATTCCATGTAAGTGCGGGTTCACATGCACAAAATTAGCTGATTCTTCGCCAACAATTTGGTGATGATCCAAAATCACTATTTTAGAATCCGCAAGTCTTTCATTTAACAATTCAATATACCCGCTTCCAAAATCTGTCAAAATTATTAGTTGTGGCTTCTCGGATGTGATTTCGTCCATAATTTTTTCGTCAACCCACTGGGTTATTCTTATTCGAAATCTTGCGTCAAGCCTAAACAATGCTTTCCCTATGATTCCAGCAGCTGCAACTCCATCAGCATCCAAATGCGAAAAAGCATAGATAAAGCCGTCTTCTTTAACTGTTTCTAGAATCGCCTTAGCCGCTTCAGCGGCTGAATCCAAAAAGCCTGTAATATTGGACTCATCTGAAACCATAGCGGTCACCTTAGGCTAGAGGGATGGATTATTTAAGATTTAGAGCTTGCATTGTAGGTTTGATTCATTAAAGGAAGAGCTTAGAATATGATATTTAAGCTAAAGAGGCTATTTTTGGTTCGTATTTCCAGTTAGGCGGCAGAACACCTTCACGTTTGTAGTATCTCGAAAGCTTGTGGATTTTCGCTTCAATGATTTGCATTGCCCTTTTGTTATGCAAGTCTTTTTTGTTCTTCTCAAGGTGGACGGCTAGGCTTTCAGCTTTTTGGAGCAGATTCCCAAGGTCTTCAGGTATCGCTAGGGCAAGTTCTGCGTCTTTGAGTATTTTTGTTATTGTTTTTCCAGTGATTGGCCTCACTAGGGGGATTGCATGCTGATCTCTTAGAATTGTTCCTATACGACTTGGTTGGTTTCCTTCCTTGGCCAGTTTAATAATTAAGGCCTCCACTTCTTCTGGTTGATATTTGCACCAGTTTGGTGGTCGTTTGCTGACTGGTCGTATCTGATGGGATTTTCCTTTTTCTTGTTTAGGCATTTTTCATCCCTTAAGCTCTGTATGAGCGAATGTAGACGAATATTTAAAATTATTGATTCGAAGCGAAATACTATTTTGGCTTTTTTATCGAAACCTTCCATACCATTTCGCAAATGTGCGGAAAGCCTTTGCACGATGAGAATATCTATTCTTCTCTGATGTGCTCATCTCTGCGAATGTTTTGCAGCTGTTGATTGGTCTGAAAACTGGGTCAAAACCAAAACCAGACTTTCCGTCTCCTTTTCTTTCTTTCCTAGTTATTTCTCCAATCACTTCGTCCTTAAAACACATTGGCGATTTTAACTCCGCATCATAGTATGCCACGGCAGATTGGAACTTCGCCTTGCGGTCCTTAGTGTTTTCCATGAACTGCAATAGACCCCTGTTGCCTATTGTTCTGTAAACGTATGCGGCGTATGGGCCGGGGAATCCGTTTAACGCCTCTATAAATAATCCCGCGTCTTCCACTATTACTGGCAAATTGCACTCTTGGAAAGACTTCATAACGCTTTCTTTGGCAATTTCCTCTAGACTATCGCTTTGGATTTCTGAGGTTTTTGCTCTAATCATGCCCGCCGCTATTCTGTAATGAGCTAAGACGTTGCAAGCTTCGTTAAACTTGTTGACATTGTTTGTTGCGAAGAATATGACTCTGCCTCTCAGTTGAAAATTCATGCTGAATCACTGTCTTTTCTGACGGACAAATTAGTCTTAGTCATCCCAATCATCTTTTCTTTCAGCGATATATCTTCCTCTTCTCTCTATCTCCTTTATCTTGTCCAAAATGCTTTTCACAGTTTTTACATCTAGAACCTTCGAATATCCCTCAATTACAGCGTTAAAGCATTCTTCAGCAAAGCGAAAATGCGTGCTTTGTAGAGCCCTCTTCATAAGGTGCAAATCAACTCCTCTGGGTTCGAGTTCTTTTGTTTTCTCACCAAGTCCAAAATCCACAAGGAAAATTTTTCCTTCATTGTCTACAATCATGTTTGACGTGGTTAAATCACCGTGAATTATACCGTGTGCGTGAAGCTTACCTATCAATTCACCTATTTTGAGACATAGACTTTGTCTCTTGCTTTTGACGGTTTTACCTAGCAATTGCTTTATTTGTGTTCCTCCAATGAACCCCATTATTATTGTTGTTTTTTTCACATCAACCAGAAAAATCGTCGGTGTTGGTACTCCGGCTTTTTTTGCCTCATGCATTAATTGTGGTTCATGAATTGTTCGGTAAACTCGAATCTGCTTGTCCAACTCGGAAGGACGATATTTCTTGGGCAAACGTTTCTTCATTATCACCTTTTTGCCATGCCATTCGGCAAGGTATAGACTGGCTTCTGCTCCTTTTTTTATTAAGAATGGCAACTTCATTTTATCCAAGGAATTTCAACCTCTTCCAGCCGCCACTTTAGCTTCACAAAGCTTTTATCAATAGGTGTAACCATAGCATACTTGTAGGCTAATACCCCAGTCCAAGCGATCATTGCTCCATTATCAATTGCGAACTCACTTGGCACGACACAAAATCTAACATTGTGCTCTTCTGCTATGGCTCTAATCATTGACTGCAATCTTTTGTTGGCGGCCACTCCTCCAGTCAGCAGAACCTCTTTTTTCTCAGTGTGCGCTAAAGCTCTTTCAGTGACTTCGGTAACCATGGAAAACGCTGTCTCTTGTAGACTGTAAGACAAGTCCTCGAGTGTGTGTTCTCTTTTTTTGAGTAGATTGACTGTAGCAGTTAACAAACCGCTGAAGGATGTGTTCATGCCTTTAACCGTGTATGGCAAGGGGACTAGCTTTTTTCCCTTTGCGGCAAGTTTTTCAACAACAGCTCCGAAGGGCATACCGACCTTCTGACGCAGCCCAGCCTCCCTCGCAAAAACGTCCAAACAATTTCCGAGAGCAATGTCTAAAGTCTCACCGAAAACTCTATAACGTCCAGAGTCAAAAGCAGAAACTATAGTGTTTCCACCAGAAACATAAAGGGTTATAGGATCTCCAGCGCGTGTCTTCATTTTCCCAATTTCTATATGCGCTACACAATGATTTACCCCCACAAGTGGAACATTAAGATAGGAAGACAGGGCGCGGGCTACCGTCGCGCCCGTGCGAAGACATGGACCTAGACCTGGACCCTGAGAAAAAGCAATAATTGACAAGCTCTCTGGTTTTATTCCAGTTTTTGTGAAAGCTTCTTCTAAGACTTTGCCCGCTACTTCTGCATGGTGTCTCGCAGCTTCTCGGGGATGTATCCCACCTTCTTCTGGCATGTAAGCATTTATTACGTTGGCCAATATTTTGCCGCCGAAAGTTGCCACTCCAACACTGAAGTCGTCTGCTGTTGACTCTATCCCTAAACAGTAGAATCCCCCTGCATTCTCCCTCTTCATTTTTCTAGTCCTTCAACATTGTTTATTTTCAAACGTTAACATACACCTTTTTATCTAAAATCGCATATATAATAACGTGAAAGAATGGAACTGGTAAAAATGCCGAGGCGAAACGACTTAGAGCAGAAGGCTCTCCAATTCATAATAAACACAGGTTACGAAGGTGTACTTCAATCGGAACTCTGGCGGAAACTTCGAGCAAGCAGTAGAGAAGGCTCTAGAATAGCCCTAAAACTTGAAGATAAAGGGTTGATTCGCAGAGAGAAGGAACTTCGCGATGGAAGATGGACTTATAGGCTATATCCCAAAAGGCTTCCCGCATCAATAGATTCAATAGCCGACTGCCCGTGCCTGCTGTGCCCAGACAACCCTAGATGCGACCCCTCAAGTGCAATTTCGCCGCGAAGTTGTGAGAGACTCACTGAGTGGGTTCTTTCCATAACCAAAACCGAATTTGGCATGATGGGTGACAGCTAGTTTTGCCTAAGGCATGGCTTCAAGATAGGAAAAGAGATTATTATTATAAGAAGGCTAAGGAGGAAAATTATCGCTCTAGAGCTGCATACAAGCTTTTTCAAGTCGTGAAGAAGTATCAGTTCATAAAAAGGAGCGACGTTGTTGTTGATTTAGGTGCTGCGCCAGGTGGATGGACTCAGGCTGCAAAAAAAATTGTCGGAAATAAAGGATTTGTTTTAGGAGTTGATTTGAAGCCCATCGAACCTTTTCCACAAAAATATGTCCGAACAATAATAGGCGACATAACCGAGCCTGAAATTTCGCAGGAGATTCTTGAGTTCATCCCTAGAAAAGCTAATGTAGCAATCTCAGATGCTTCACCAAATATTTCTGGAATATGGGAAGTTGACCATGCTCGGCAAATAGATTTGGCACAACAAGCGTTGAAAATATCTCTGGAAATTCTTGAACCTGCAGGAAGTTTCTTTGTAAAAGTTTTTCAAGGAGACATGCTCCAAGATTTCATAGATAAAGTGAAAAAACATTTCGAAATCGTAAAGGTAATAAAGCCTGAGGCCAGCCGATCCAAAAGCTCAGAAATATTCATTCTAGGAATGCAAATTAAGAAGCCAAGAGGTTGAAGCTACAGAAATAAATTCTTGTAAGTCATTTATTGTAGTCAAGGTGAAAACGGATTGAAAATTATCGCGGCTGATTCTTCTTCTGCAATACTTGATGAAAGATTTGAACCTGTGTCAATTGTTGCAGCCGCATCAGTATTGACCTGCCCGCCATATAGAGAACCAAGTATGTTATTGGCAGAACGCATCGATGCAGACGCAGAAAAAGGACACGAACTCATAGTGCATGAAGCTGAGCTCTGTAAACAGCTACTTGAAAAAGCTAAGGCTGATGTAGTGCATCTCGACATGTCACTTGGGGCAATTTCACTTGAGCAGTTGTCTCCAATTCAATTTTCTAACATCAGAATCTCTGGCAAAGCGAAGCGTCATCTCCTAAAAATTTTGCCGCGACTAAGAAAAATTGCTTGCGAAGTTACGCAGAGATATGGAGTTGAGGTTTTGGCAATAGGAAAAGAAAGCATACCGGTGAGGATTGCAGAATTAACGGCGGGGGCCCATGCAATATTGTATGCGTGTGAAGATGCCATTGGTGGAGACAGAGCAATTTTGCTCGGTCTACCATCGAAATGTCAACCTAGAATTTCTGAGAAAAGAGTGTATTTGTGTTCTCTTATACCCGCTGAACACGACATCAGAGGTTATGCGGAAGATCCAAAAGAAATTTTGAAAAAGACTAATCTCGTTGAAATTTTGAATCCACGCGCGAGAGGCTTCAGAACCTTAAAAATAACTCCGAGAGTTCAAACCCAAAAACCCATTTAAGAACTGACATTTCGCCATTTCTGTTGTTTTGTGAAATGTTAGCAAGTTTTTTATGCAACTGTAGGAGCGATAGGAATATGTGGAAGGTGTAGAATGTATGGAGGAAAGTGGCGGAGTTATCTCTCCTTTTGCAGCTATCTTGGCGGTGCTGGCAACCTTTGTACTTCTAATGTTTTTGGGAGCTGCACTTCTTGTTTTGGTGGGAGACTCTTTGACGTTGATTCTTGGGGAATTGCTTGTTATAGCCATTCCACTGAGCTATATGCTCTACAAAAAAGTGAACGTTAAAGATTATATAGGATTGAAAATAAAGCTCAAGACCATTTTGCTTGGAATAGCTTTTGGTATCTTCCTCCTATTCTTTAACCTTGTTGTTTCTAATATTCTTGTGTCGATTTTTGGAATCAGTGAAGCTGTCAAAGACTCCAATCAATTACTTTCAGATCTTAGTAGAACTTCGGAAGGTTTAATTTCCGTGATAATTGCCTTAGCCTTAGCAGGTTTATGCGAAGAGTTTACTTTTAGAGGTTTCCTGCAAACTGCTATTAACAGCAAATATCCTTCAGGAGTAGCTATAGTTGCTTCCTCAATAGTTTTTGGACTATTCCATCCCGATCCACAATTAGTTTATATCATCGCAGGCTTTTTGATGGGACTTGTTCTGGGTTACATATATCATCATTGGCACTCCTACCTTATTTCGGCAATTGCCCATTCAACCTTAAATCTCATAGTTTTGGCACTACTGCTTCTGCTTGGGTAATCATGAAATTTCAGCTCACTGCTTTCTTATTTTTTTTATTTCTAGGCTTATGTCCAAAGTCTTTGCGCTATGTGTGAGTTCCCCCAAACTTACAATGTTGACTCCTGTAGAAGCGAAAGCAAGAATGTTTTCCGCTGTTATTCCACCACTAGCTTCCAGCAAAATTTTTCCAAAAAAACCTGCGCTTTTTAGCAGATCAACCGCTATTCCTATTTGTTTTGGAGAAAAATTGTCCAACATAATTATGTCGGCTCCGGCCTTTGCTGCATCTAAAACATCATCAGTTTTTGAAACTTCTACCTCGATTTTTTTGCTGAATGAAGCCTTTTCCTTGACTCGTCTAATAGCTTTTTCAATACCTCCAGCTACTTTAATGTGGTTGTCTTTTATCAAAACCATGTCGTCTAAATGAAATCTGTGTGTGTCGCCGCCGCCAACTAGAACAGCTTTTTTATCAAAGTGCAGAAGCCCGGGTGCTGTTTTTCTTGTGCATGCAACTCTTGTTTTGAGTTTTGCCTTTTTGATTTTTTCTTTCAGTTGCCTTGTGGTTGTTGCTATGCCGCTCATACGCGAAATAACATTAAGGAGTGTGCGTTCTACCGAAAGAATTGTCCTGACATCACCAGAAATTTTCATTATGACTTGTTTAGCCTTTAGTTTTTCTCCATCAGAAGCCAAAGTTTCAATTTTAAGTCCTAAATCTTGTAGAAGAACCTTTGCCTCTTCAATTCCAGCAACAACTCCCTGCTCTTTCGCTATTACTTCTGCTTCTGCTGTGCTATCCTCTGGAGCGGTTAAGGCTGTGGTTATGTCTCCTTGCCCCAAATCTTCAGCAAGCATCTCCTGAAGTTTCTTTTCCAAAATTTTCCGTGGCAAGAACATGTTTCCAATTCTATTATCATTTGACTTAAAATACTTGTTTATCTTTTTGTCACATCTATAAGGTTTTTACAGCGTTTTCCACGTCATCCGCCGCCATGGGTGAAATAAACCCGCATGAAATTATTTCTCGCCGAGGACTTTTCGCTTCACTTTACCTTTCGGTCTTTCTTCCTCAAAGATTATGGCTTGGAATTTGTATATTTTGGTGCCGTTTAATAGCCAATTATCGGGAGGTAAACCCGCTTTAAGGCAGCATTGGCATAAAAATTCCTCTTCATCCCATTCCCATTCGACAGGCACTTGGGGCAGAAGTAACCCTTTATACATGCCTCTTTCAACAATTAGACCATCGTTTCCAACTTTGATTTTTGACGGGTATTCGTCAGGTTTTTTCACTTCTATGATCTGCGGGGGCGTAAGCACACTTATCTCAAAAATCACGTTGTCAAGTTCGCCTTGCGAAAGCGGATAAAACCTTGGGTCCTGAGTCGCCGAGCTTACGGCAGATTCTATAACTGCCTGGGCCAGAGGAGCAGATGGGTAAGGATAGCCGATGCATCCCCGCAGTGTTTTTTCTCCTTTTTTTATGCTGCTTATTGTAACGAACAGTCCACATGGCTGCAGGAGTTTTATTGAAATACTTCCTGGAACGCTGATGTGTTTTCTTGTCTTTAGATACTCTTCAACCGCCTTGCGTGCTAGGCCAACAAGCAATTTTCCTTCTTCAGAAGCCAGTTGAAACGACAATCCATGCTCTCCTCATTTGACGGCAATAGCTAATAACAAAGAGATTAATGTTTAGCTTCTGCTAAAAAACTTTTAGAATTTTATTGATTCTTCAGTTATGCCATCCTTAGTCATTATTAGAAAATCTATGCCATCTCCACTCATTATATCTCTACTAATGGCAGACTTTATTGCTCTTGTCACTAAGTCTTTTGCTTCTTCAATCGTCAATTTTTCTCTATACCCCTCTTCAAGCACACCAATTGCAATTTCTGTTCCTGAACCTACAACCGCGTACTCGTCAGGCATTACAGAGCCTAAAACATCTAGCACATAAATTGATGGACCTTCTCCATCCACCCCACCGACTATTGTCTGTGTGATCAATGGTGCCAGTCGGCGGTTGAAAAGCAAGTTCGACATAAGTTTGGCTACTGACCTCACGGATATTGCTCTGCCAACATCTAAATTGAACAAGTTCGCGTATGCTTCAACTTCTCTCACTAGAATTTGCATGTCAGAAACGAGTCCGGCGCATGCCGCGCCTATCTTTTCTGTCACCTTGAAAACCTTTTTGCCACCTTTGCTGACGACAAGGTAACCATACGAAACACGTTTCTCAGAAGCTAAAATGACTCCTTCTGGGCACACAACACCGACTGTTGTCGCTCCTGGAACCCAAAGATATCCAGCCTGTTGGCCTTGTTTCTCCATGCGGTTCACCTTTCTTTCGATATACGCATGCAACTTATTAAACTTAATCGTAAAACATGCTTATACTTTAACGGCGATTAATGTTGACGCCTTTTAGATTGCACGTAGTATTCGTCTATGTTGCCTTTCCAGTTTTTGTATTTGTATTCTGGGAGTTTTTTCACGCGGCATATCGGCTTCGCGATTATTTCCCTAACTTCGAATTCTCTGAAGAACGTTCCGCTGTGTGCGGTCTTTACAACGAGTGCTGTATCCAGTCCTTTGTATGTGCCTGCACAAGATACGATTTCTTCACCTTCATTGACTTCCCCCGCGTCTGTCGCTATAATGGCGGCTTCTATAGCTATTTTTGTGCCTGCGCCAAATATTTCAAGGGTTTTATCAATTATAGCTTCTGGGGTCGGATAATCCCAGCCTATGCAGCGTGAAGGTGGAACAAATGGTCTAGTACCTTGAACGATTTTTGCGCCATTCTCTTCAAGCTTCCTCAGGTTTTCTGCATACTCCTTGCGCTTCAATCCTATGGGTATATTCCCTTTTGGTCCCCATGTTGTGGCGGGATAGTGAGTTACGGTAACAATCTGGATTTTTGTTCCCTTAAACATATTTAGTGCTTTTACTGCGCTCCTACCAGTTTCTGAGGCGATTACTATTTTACTTGTGCTTGCCCTTACACATCTTGATCTAACTGCTTGTAGTACTTTTTCAGTGTTAGCTTCGCCACAATATCTGAAGTACGTGACTTTTCTTTCAACATCCTCGCTCAGTTTCCATCCCACACAGAGCTAAATATGTTGGTATTCCTATAACATTTTTGAAATTAAAGCAGAAAGTGAAAGAAACTTGAGTTGCTTTCTGTCTAATTTGTATTGAAAAAGAGTAAATGTTAATTCTCTTAATTTGTTAACAGAGTGCATATGGTGGTTTCAATGGACAAGCGTGGACTTTTTGTTGGAAGGTTCCAGCCCTTTCACCTAGGGCATCTTAATGCGATAAAAGACATTTTGAAGGAGGTTGAAGAACTTATAATTGTTGTCGGCAGTGCCCAGTACAGCCATAACCTTAACGACCCGTTTACCGCTGGCGAAAGATTAACTATGATCCGAAGGTCATTAGAAGAGGCTGGAATTGACTACTCACGGATTTGGATTGTACCTGTACCAGACGTGCATTTGCATATGATGTGGGTCTCCGCCGTGGAAGGTTATACTCCAAAATTTGATGTTGTCTATTCCAATGAACCGCTATCCCGTCGGCTTTTCATAGAAGCTGGGTATAAGGTAAAAGCCATTCGTTTTCATGAAAGAAAACTCTATTCTTCAACCGAAATTAGAGAGAGAATTCTTAAAGACGAAAGCTGGGAGAAGCTGGTTCCAAAAAGCGTGGCTACATTTGTAAGAGAAATAGACGGAGTCAACAGACTTAGAGATTTGACAAAGAGCGACAAAATATAGAAAATTAGGCGACACTGACTAGGTCTGAGAATACTAGACCCTCCTTGATATACAGATTGAACACCCAAACCCAAAAAATTGTTTGTTCTAATGATTGGTATTATAAAGAGGTATCTGCTTTGATTCCTTGAGGAGAAGTGAGAGTTGTTTGGATAAAAGAATAATCTTGCTTTTGATTGCTGTCTTAGTTGGCGCGGTTGCTATTTCTTCATTTTTGTTGATTGAGCTTGTGAGGTTAAATAATGAATTAACCGCGTTGAAAAGAGAGTATGGTGAATACTGGTATGATTGGCTGGGCTGGGTTACCAAATTTGTTGGATACAGTCCAATCACATCAGCGGAACAAGCAAAGGAAACTTATCTGATGCTAGTCGACAAAGCTCCACGGAAAAGTTACTGGATCATATATTTTCCAGAGGATAATGGCTTGCCTTTAAAGCTGGAAACTTTGGAAATGGATAGCTACTACAAAGTGAATGGCACATTTCGTAATTTTGCTGTAAACTGTATAGATGCAAAACTCGAAATTGTTTACAGCATATTCAAAAATGGAACAGCGACGTTGGAAAATGTCCAAACTAAATGCTCAGAATATGAGTATCAAAACTATCCATGAGCGATCAAGCTTTGATTGGTTGGATAAAACTTTACCCCCAAACCCAAACACTTTGCTAAATAAGGAATAGAATGAGCTATTGGTTTGAGTTTGTTTCTCTATTTCAAAGAAGCTAACTTGCTAAAACATAGAATAATTGTAATCAAGTCATTGTTGCTTTTCGTTTTTGCTAATTAAATAATATCTTCCGTCCTTTGTTGTAACAACACCCGAAGGTATGATTGTATTGGCACTCATTTTCAGCCACTTTTCATCAAGTTCGAGTTCTTTGGGTGTTTTAGCAGTCTCTTCAGAAGTAGCTCCCGCTTCTTTGAGTGTCTTTATAGTACGCTCCAATACCCATGCTGCATAAGCTGCTACTGCCAATTGACTCACCTCCTTATCCTGTCAATCCAATTTCTCAGGTTTTAACAATTAAGCCTTATGGTTCATGTGTTACGTTTATGTGAGTTTGGGGATTAAATTTTAATCCAACCAACCAAAATCACAGAAACAAAAAAGAGGGTTTTACAGACAGCATCTTCCACCATCAGCTTTTTTCAACTCAAACAAGAATTGGTTCGTCAAAAACTGTTATATTAGCATTAAGCCACTCCATTTATCAGTCCCACCAAATGAACCATTAGAATTTTAGCAGTAATCAACAGTTTTTAAGATTAATAATAAATATTATATAACAATATTGGAAATACTAAATGCTATACCGTATATGTCAGCGGTAGTCATAGTGTGAGGAAAAGAAATGAAAGCCAATGACCTTCGACGTTTCATCAAGACAACCGAGAAGATGGTCATTCCATCTAAGGTCGCGTCCACAACCCAAGGAAGCGCTATGCTCCGCAAGCTACCGCTACGATTCCAGCGGTACATAGTCAACAGAGGAGCGCGCACCAATCCATATATGAGCTTCATTGTCGAACCGTACTCTGTGTTCCTCGCCTTTGAGGTCACCGATACCAAGGCCGCAGAGCGGTTATTACCACCTAACTACAGCTTGTTCCCCTCGGCAATGTTCAGCGATACAGCCAAGCGAAAGTGCGCAATAGTCAGTGCCTTCAACGTGCACACAAGTGTGTTTTGGGGGAGCCGCGTGGAGTTCTACTTGATCGCTGAGAACTGCAAGACTGGACTTCTCTCTTGGATCATCATTGAGTACGAAAGCAACACCCACAGTTACAACCCGAAACAGGGTTTCGTCGGTCCAAGCACCTCACATTCGGTAGTCACAACGTCTTATCTTGGAGAAATCATCATTGATGTAGTAAGCGCCCGATCCGACAACGGCCTTATCTTAGTTGCTGACCTAAAGAACGGTGTACTCAAGGAACTCGATCAGCGCCTGTGGGTCGAGGGAAATCTCTCAGTCGACTACGGCGGTGAATTGCAGCAATGCACAAAGCCGTTTAGTCTGGTGTTCGATCCTACGGAGATGGCCCAAGCGCTGAAGATTCCAATCAACGATATCTCCCTGTGCACCAACACTTTTGGCGCTGGTCTACTGAATCCGATGCCGTTCGAAGTGGCCTGCTTCCCGTATGCACAGCACTTCGTCACTACGAGCGTTCCGACAGCCACCTCGATGCGATCGGCCAAGGATCTCGAGCAGGCCGTGAACGAGATCAACAATAAGATGAATGCACCTGAGGAGATGGGATGCAAGAGATAACAGGCGAAAACTATGCGGATAAGGAAATGTAGTTGGGGATTAAAATTTAATCCAACCAACCAAATTTCAGACCAGTAAACGCACGACACAGGGCACTATGAAGAGGCGTATACAGGATTCAGAACACGGTTCATTTCATTAATCAGGTAGAAGGGGTAGGGTACTACCGTCAGACCATTATAGATTAAGAGTATAGTCGGAATCGAGTATACGTCCCTAACGGAGATAGACGCTCATGATATAGCTCGGGCTAAGTGCCAGAAGCGGGACTATGTTCAAGCCTTGGCTACACGAAAGCTATAAATTCATGCTATACTTCGGAAATGCTGAGTGATTTACTTGTCACTTGAAGTTGTACAGCATGTTGAGTTGGAAAAATATCTAGGCAAATGGTATGAGATAGCACACCTTCCAGCTAAATTCCAAGAAGGCTGCGACGAAACCACCGCCACTTACACGTTATCAAAGGATGGCAGCATATCCGTACTCAACCAATGCACAAAAAATGGCAAGATGAAACAGGCAAAGGGCAAAGCGAAAGTAGTTGACAAGAACTCTAACGCAAAACTCAAAGTAACGTTCTTCTGGCCCTTCTATGGCGATTATTGGATCATAAAATTGGGGAATAATTATGATTATTCCGTTGTAGGTACACCAGACCGCAAGTATCTGTGGATATTGAGCAGAACCCCCCAAATGGACAACAAGCTATACTCCCAATTAGTGGAATACGCAGAGTCAAAAGGTTTCGATGTAAACAAGCTCATCAAAACTCTGCAAAAGACATAAAACGCACACGGCTAAGAAATACACTTCCAGAGACGTCGGATTAAATTTTAGTCCCAAACCCAAACCCCAAACCCCCAAACGAACACAGGAACGGAGGGAGACTCTCTCTGTCACTCTCACCATCTCTATCTGAGGGTAGAGTCATGTGAACAAACAATCAACGAGACAAACGAAGACTCGTAAAATACTCACTTAGCTAATTTGTTCGCATCCTTGACCTTCTGAATAACGTATAGCATAAGTTGGCTATACTGATTTATTGAATCTTTCCATGTTTCAAACAGCTTGGGATTTGGGATGATTTCAAGCGAGTGGGCACTTGCTCCAGCTTTTCCGCGTAGATTTTCTAGAAACTTAAAAAAGTCTTCGTCAAATCCTTTGGTAAACATGTTGAAATCCGATGTTTTCAACTTAAGATTACTTATCAGGGTGGAAAGGTTAAGGTGATATCCCTTGTTTTTGTCGAAGAATAACTCTATTTCAGCCATACCATATCTCACAGAGAGCAAATCGATTATGAGGTTCTCAAACAACTTTCTTAGAAGAACCCAAGTTCCTGTATATATACCGTAACCATATGCCTTGTTGATTTCCATTGTCAAATTTGAGTAATACTCATCACTGAATTCGGTTGAAACAAGTAATCCAATACTCGGTACGGAAACACCGCGACTATCTTTTGGCTTTATTTCCATCTCGGCTACTGACAACCTTTTGGGAGATATGGGAGTGCTTTCCCCTCCCCTTCTAATGACATCAGTTAAAAGCAAGTCAACAAACATACCATCCTTAATATTATATTCAAGAATAAAGTCAAGAAACATCCTATATACAGTAGGTACGTAGGTCGATACACCCGTCTTAAAATTCAAGCTTTGGTTGACGATGCAAAGGATGTTTCCTTTTTCGTCTAAAAGCTGTGAAACTAGGCAACGAATATATTCGTATTCTTCACCAGTCATTGAATAATTAAGCCAAGTTTCACGGTCAACAATCAAATAACCATTGGGGTAACTAGTGAATAGCACTCTTCGTATAGTTCTTTCTGGCATTTCAGAGTTCCACACATATGATATTAGATTCTGCGCAGGCTTCTTTCGACTGTTTCACTAATATATGAAGAGCAAAATATATGAATTTTCATACCTCTGAAATTCGGGGAATCCATGTTGGTATTTCATTCCTCAAGTATTGAGCAAAGAGAAAAGCCTCTTCATTGATTAAGGTCTCGATTGTCTGTCGCTTGCCATATTTCATTCTTGGGGTTTCAACTATTGTCTCGAAATAGGAATAGAGACGGTTTGTTAAATCATTAGTTTTAGGGTTGTTCAAGTATTCTCTCTGTCCGATCTTGTTTTTGCTGTAATCTTCGCTTTTCATTATGAAATCTTTCCTCTTCAAGTTTGAAGAGTTATGAATGAGAAAATCTTCAACAAAGTATCGATACAATTCCATGAAGTCGCACACTAGAGAAGGTTTTCCCCACTGTTCAGAGTGCAAGAACCCTAGGTACGGCTCAAGTTTGGCTCTCACTATAGCTCTGTAAACTTTCCACTTCAAGACTGAATATACTAAGTTGAAAAGGTTGTTCAGTCCATCATAAGCCTTGAAGGTTTTCCGATTCTCAACCCTCATGAAGCTGGGAAATAACTGAAAGATTTGTTTGAAATATTGCCTTGAACAGTGACCTTCAATCGCCATGAGCTTAGTTTTGACAGAACCAGAATTGACCTCTTCAACTGCTTTCTTAATCCTGACTAGATAATGTTGTCGTAAACCATACTTTCTTAGGATAAGGTTTTGGCTTTCAATTCTAGACGCTACTATTTTCTTGGCGATAGAGATTCCCTTATCATTCTTGGAAGCTTCATACTGACTGATACGAGTCTTGACGTGACTGTCATCGTCTAAGCCTTTAAGCATAGCAACTGGCTGACCCTTCTGAGTAAGGATTAAAACGTCAATATCCCAGAAACCTAAAGAAGCTAAAGCTCCTGTTGAAACAAGATTACCGCTTTTAAGAACCACTTCCCCTATCTCATTCTCAAAGAAAGGGAACCTCTGAATATTGTCTTTTCTGTCTCTGACGACAAAGCAGCCTTTCTCCATTCCCAAATAAGAACCATTCCCATCCAGAACAAGTTTAAGAACTTTGGTTTTCATCTGATTTCTACTCTCCTTTGAAGTGTCTAACTAAGTAGCTTGTCAGATTCAGGGCTTCGTCTATTGTGCGTTTATGAGAGAGTGTAATGTGATTGCTACTCTTCACATTTAGATACTCAAAACCTGCCTTGATGAATAACTCAGAAATCTCAGCTCTATTTTGGTCTGGTGCATCTTCGTCAAGTATTGGATGCCATAGGAGAGCATTAACAATAGGTTTGAGGCTTTCAGCCGTCACGACTTGGTTCACATTGTTTTTTCCCGCCATTTCTAAAAAGAGTTGAAGGTCAATCAGAGCAGTTTTGACGTACTCTCTCTGACGATACCAAAACTGGGCTTTGGTTCTACCTCTTCCTGAAATACCCTTTTTTGTCATGATTCGTTCTCTTGTTGCATCCCTGAATATTCCTCCTTGATGATAACGGTATTGTCTACGCAATTTGTCTATATGATTGCTATCTTCATGTTCTTCTTTAACCATTTGGTGTTATCTCCTATTATATAATAGCCTATATTTTGATATATAACTTTTCTTGTAATACTTGTCGTGAAAATAAGTGTCTCGTGAATACAGAGTCAAAAGAAAACTGCAAGAACAAAGTGGTTCTTATTTTGTTGTGTTGCCGAAGATTTGGGTAGAATCGTCAGGACTAAAAGAAGGTGACTATATGTCTGTCGCATTCAACGGATTCGTAAAAATCAGACCTTGTAAGCTCAAGCAAAGGAAACATACCACTGTCGTGAACGTTACATGACCAAAAAACAACCAAAAATGGAAAGTGAAACACCGTTCATTGATTGGGTCAAAGAGGAAAATCCAGTCAAGAAGAGACTCCTAGACAGATTCCTAGATCAAGCCAAATTAGAAAAGAAACTAGACAGATTAATCCCAGAACCTCAACCAACAGCATTCAAGGAAAAAGTAATTGAATCATTAAAGGTCGAAGCAATCGAGAAAACTGAGAATGGTGAAAAACAATTCACTCAATACACGATGCAGAAACCCCAAAAAACAAGTTATATCATACGGAAAAACCCAAACCTCACCCTCATGATTCGTCTAAACAAGAACAAAATTTACTATGACGCTGAGAACGACGCATATTTTGAATATGTCATATCAAACGATAGAAAAAGACTTCTTCAGAAAAATCGCTTGGACAAACATGAGACGCTTAATATGCTGGCATTTTCTTTAGTGGATATCTATGGAGGCAACATACCCAAGCGTGTTTACATAAGTAAGGAACTTAGGCAGAAGATTGAGGAATTAATAAAGAGAATTGACACCCAATTGGGTCAAAATTCCCATTGTTCTGGGTAGTCTATAGGGCATCTTTAGAGGTTGATTTTATGGTCAAAAGAATCGCTATTTACGGTTCATATGAAGCTAAAGTTCCTGTTAAGCAGAGGTTTTGGGTTAAGCGTAAAGATGGGATTCTTCAGAGGTATTGGAAAACTACGAAAAGAATGAAGGCTGTCGAAATGAGTGGAAGATATGAGTTTCATGGAAAAGGTAAAAACCTCTACAAGGCTGTGGTGAAGGCTCATACTTTCGTGCCAAGAGGTTTTGTTGATGTTTCTGCCGAAAAGTTTGTCGGACACCCAGAAAAGTATGGTTTAGAGGGAGAATGGATTGACAAAGAAGTGGAATCATAACAGTATTTTAGGCATAACTGATCAGGAAACGGTTAAACTTGATTTTGACCATACCTCTTTTAAAACGGTTAAACATTGGGCTTTAAGAACTGTTAAATGGTTCAGACTTAGAGGTTTCATTATTCTAAAATCAAGCGAGAAGTCCTATCACGCTATTTTTGATAAAAGAGTGTCTTGGATTGAAAACGTTAGTATCATGGCTTGGGTGTCTCTGCTCTCACAACATAAAGCCTTAACAAAATGGTTCATTATGCAATGTATCAAGCAAGGCTCTACGCTGAGAGTTTCTCCTAAGAAAGACAAGTACAGTCCGCGTATCGTCTTTCGTTACGGCTCTCAAAGTGAACAAGTTCTGAGCTTCTTGGTTTCTCGCAGGTTCATAAAGTGGCTCATTCGTAAGACCTAATTCCACCAGTCAAATTCCGTCTCACTATAAGCCAAAGCTTCTTGTATAGTTTCGAAACTACGGTCATACACAAAGTAGTTGTCAAAGTTGGGATTTTCCCACCATACCACGTCCCTATTTGTGGATTCTACAGGCATATACCCATCCGCGCTTGTCTGGACAAGCACCCAAGCATGACGCCCAGAATCAAAAGGAGAATTTCCAAGGACAATAATCGTGTGCCATCCTTCATTCTCCAATTCCCATTCAAGTGACGCGCTCATTTCACTACAATCAAAAACTCCTTCTTGATACGGCTTTGTCCATTCCCGACTCGTTACATAATCACTAAGATCGTAAACTCCGAATTTCTGTTCTTTTGGTTTAACATAGTAGAAGAGAAATCGTGCCTGATCATATTCTTGGTCAGTATGGTGATGGTTAGCCACATAGGAGTCATATTCTGAATTGCTATGGGTGTGAGTTGAAGCATAATTCTGGTATTCTGCAGTCAATGTACCTAGTTCGTTTTGAAGATGGGATTTCTCCAATTGCAAATCATTGTTCAAATTCCTTTGGTTCTGCATACGTGTAAAGAACCAGATGCTAAAAAATGCCAATATAACAATCAAGATTGCACAAATTACTAAACCCGCAGTTGCTTTTCCAACTTCCTTCTTTTCAACCAATGTCTATCCAACCTTCAATAGAATTTAGGTTTTCCTTGCCAGATATAAGTTTTGAATGACCGAGCATTTCATTTGTGATATGTGTCACAAAACACACGACACGTGTCACGTAACACATTCTCAGTGTTGACACGGTTTGGGTTTGGGTTTGGGATAAAACTTTACCCCCAAACCCAAGAAACTGATCTTTAGGTTTATGGTGGAAAAAGACTTGGAAAGACGGCTTTCAATTCATTTACAAATTCTGCTTCAGTTCTGCCTCTTTTGTGGATATTTTTAATTTTCGGAAAAACGTATCTGCTATAAAACGGTAATTGTTTACTGCCTTATTTGTGGACATTTGCTGATAGTTATTCTTAGGTTCTAACCTCATGCAATGCTTGTTTGATGTTTTCTAAACCCTTTATTTTCCTGCCATTCAAAACGAGTGTAGGGGTATCGTTTACCTTGATTATTTTTGCCTTCAACTGCACCGTGAAGGAACAATCAGACAAATCAACAATTCTGTGGGTTATTCCAGCTTCTTTCAGGAGAGCCATGGCGTTTTGATCTTCTGGTTTGTTATTATAGAATGTCTGAGGTGCTCTATCAGTAGCTATGCACGGGTGGCCATGCAAACCTTCGGAATACCTCATTACTGGGATTTTTTCCGATTTTATATATAAAGTTACGTTGCTGTTGTCCGTCAACTTTAACCCGGATATTATTTAGGAACAAAAACACTTAACTTTGTCGCATTCTAGTGTGAAATCTGGGGTCAGGGATATAGCCTGAACTTCAAATCTTCTCTGTTTTCTTATTTTGTTAAATTTTGCCGCTGGTGACGAAAAGCCCTGACTTAAGAAATAATGCATTTTAAGGGACTTGGACTCTATCTGAAGGAAGAAACAAACGATAGGTCGCTGATATTTTGCCTCTTTTTCGGTTTTTGAAGCTGTCTAAATTAAGCGAGAGACTATCTTTATCGTAAGGTTAAATAGTATAGTTAAGGCTAAGGTTAGAAGGCTAGGCCCAAGTCAATTATGATTGCATGTGAGAAAATGCTGGACATTAAACTCATCCGAGAGAATCCGCAACTCGTAAAAAGCAATTTAATGAAAAGAGGAAAACCTGAAAATATGAAGACGCTGAATGACCTTATCGAGTCCGATAGAAAATGGCGACAGATCCTAACAAAACTAAACGAACTTCGCCATGAAAGAAGACTTGCAACAATGGAGATCGCAGAGCTGAAAAAGAGGGGAACAGACGTAGACAAAAAACTTTCAAAAGCTAGAGGCATCGATGCTAAAATAAAAGCTTTAGAGAATCAAGTTCGCAAATGTGAAGAGAAAGTGCGTTACTACCTTATGCGACTTCCAAACCTCTTGCATGAAACTGTTCCAATAGGCAGAGATGAAAATGATAATGTCCAAGTAAGAGCTGAGGGCGAAATTCCAGAATTCAGTTTCAAACCACAAGACCACATAGATTTAGCATTGAGTCTAGACGTAATGGACATTGAAAGAGCAGGAAAAATCTCTGGAGCCAGATTCTTCTATCTAAAGAATGAAGGTGTGATGCTAGACATGGCACTGCTGAATTTTGCTTTGGAAGAAATGATTAAGAAGGGATATACACCGATAGAGCCACCTTTTCTAATGAGGCGAGAACCATATGAGGGTGTAGTGTCCCTAAGCGATTTCGAAGATGTGTTATACAAGATTGAGAATGAAGACCTATACCTAATTGCAACTTCAGAGCATCCTATGGCAGCAATGTTCATGAATGAGGTTTTGATGGCCGGAAACTTGCCGCTTAAACTTGTCGGGATGAGCACGAACTTTAGAAAGGAAGCAGGAGCGCATGGTAAAGATACTCGAGGAATCTTTCGAACTCGTCAGTTTAACAAGATTGAACAGTTTGTCTTCTGCAGACCTGAAGATTCGTGGATCGTGCATGAGGAACTGATAAGAAACGCTGAAGAAATTGTTCAAAAACTTGGCATAGCATATCGTGTTGTAAATGACTGCACGGGTGATATTGGAACTGTTGCCGCCAAAAAATATGATATAGAAGCATGGATGCCTGCACAAAACGCCTATAGAGAAATAATCTCGTGCAGCAATTGCACAGATTATCAAGCTAGAAGACTGAACATAAGGTATAGAGAAAAGGAAGGCGAAGCTCCTAAAGGATTTGTTCACACATTGAATTCAACAGCCTTAGCCACAGGAAGAACAATTGTTGCAATACTAGAAAACTATCAGCAAGAGGATGGCTCAGTTATTATACCTGACGTTTTGAGAAAATACATGATTGGCATAGAGAAAATAAAACCTAAACGGTAAAACTTTTAATACTTTGCTGCGAATTTTCAAGCCACATCTGGAGGATAAACTTGTCTTCAAAAACAAGACGTGTAAGAGACAAATGGCGAAGCAAATCATGGTATACGGTAATGGGACCACCATACTTCGGAAGCATCGACTTAGGGGCAATTCCAGCCGACGAGTCAGAAAAACTTGTCGGAAGAATAATTGACTCGACACTCTACGAAATTACAAACGATTTTGCTCATCAATACCTAAAAATGTACTTCCAAATAACCGAAGTTGACGGCAAAACCGCCCACACAATATTCAAAGGACATGAATACTCAAGGGATTACCTACGAAGCCTCGTAAGAAGAAGAACAACAAAAGTTGACGGGTTATTTAACATAATCACGAAAGACCGGTATAAAATGAGGGTAGCAGTCTCCGCTTTCACACTCTCGAGGATCAGAACAACCCAAGAGAGAAGAATACGCGCCATCATGGAGAGAATCACCAAGGAAAAAGGTTCAACACTGACACTGGAGCAAATCGCACAAGAAATAGTACTCGGAAAAATAGCCTCAGATATATACAACGAAGCAAAGAAAATAGCTCCGCTGCGGCATGTGGGCATCAGAAAATCAAAGCTTCTATCACAGTTGACGCAGTCATAGTTGCAAAAGACTGGATGAACCTAGCTTTTCAAGAGAGTCTTCCCGTACTCGTAACCTTTTTCGAACGCTGCTAGATTGAGCTGTTCCGTCCCTTTGGGTATATTTGCTTTAATTGACTCAATGACAGATTTTTCATCCACCATATTTGTAATAGCCACAAAGGCACCCAGCATGGCGATGTTAGCAACTATTCGTCTTCCAAGCTCGTCAGCAATTTTCGTTGCAGGTATCCGAAAAACTCTGACTTTTTTCAAATTTTTCTCATGAGGAACCATATCAGGGTCCATAATTATTATTCCCCCAGATTTCACATCATCAACATATTCATTATAAGCATGTTGAGACATCACAATCAAAACGTCAGGTTCAACCACCTTTGGAAAATCGATGTCTTCTTCTGCTATCACAACTTCGGATTTGCAAGCGCCACCTCTTGACTCTGGACCATAAGATTGTGTCTGCACAGCATTTTTTCCGCCATGAATACATGCCGCTGCGGCTACAATTATTCCAGACTTAATGATGCCTTGTCCACCAAAACCTGCAAATCTAATTTCTATTCGCATGTTGATTCACCACACAATCTTTTTTTCATTAATTTGACCGATTTTTTCATGAAGCAGTCTTTCATAACTCACTTTTTCCACGTTCACAAATTCGCCCACAAGTATTCTTTTCGAAGTAATTTCTGCCTTTGACGGGTCAGAAAAGTTTTCTACTGAAGAAGCCCGCCTGAACCATTCCATCATTTCTAAGCCAGTACGCATTTTATTACGCCGACCGAAAATTTCAGGACAAGGTGAAATGACTTCAACGAAACAGAAACCTTCTTTTTGCAACATCCTCTTTATAGACTGTGTTAATCTTCGCACGTGCAGTGTTGTCCATCTAGCTACATACGTCGCTCCAGCCGCTGCAGCCAAATGGACCAGATTGAACGGATGTTCAATGTTCCCGTAAGGAGTAGTGGTTGTGGACGCTTCAAGAGGCGTTGTTGGACCCTGCTGACCCCCAGTCATTCCATAGTTAAAGTTGTTCGCACAGATTACCTTGACTCCAATGTTCCTCCGTGCAGCGTGTATGAAGTGGTTTCCTCCAATTGCAAATAGGTCACCATCTCCACTTATGACTACTACTTCCAACTCGGGATTTGCCAATTTCACTCCAGTAGCAAAAGCTATTGCGCGACCATGCGTTGTGTGAAAAGAGTCTGCGTTTGCGTATCCTGCTGTGCGCCCAATACAACCGATACCAGAGACAACGACCAGCTTATCTAAATCCCTCTGCAACTCTTCTAAGGCATGAATGAAACAATTCAGCACAATACCATTACCGCATCCAGAACACCATATGTGAGGTATCATAGCCGACCGCAAATAGCTCGAAAATGGATGCGATACTTCCTGAACCATTAAGCACTCCTCCTCATCACTTCAAGAATCTCTTTAGGCCTGTGAGGGTCTTCACCTAGCTTGGACAGAAAAGCCACAGGAGTTTCTTTCGCCGCTCTTTCAACTTCCCGCACCATTTGCCCACAATTCATTTCTGGAACAACAATGGCTTTCGTCTTTCTAGCCAATTTTTTGACACGCTTTTCCGGAAAAGGCCAAAGCGTGATCAAGCGCAAAAGTCCGGCTTTTATTCCAGTCTCTCTTGCCTTTCTTACTGCACTTAAAGCGGATCTTGCAACTATACCATATGAAATAACAGCAATATCCGCATCTTCAAGCATAATCTCCTCTACTTTCACTATTCTGTCTTCGTTTTTGTTTATCTTTTCACAGAGCCTTCTAACCAGTTTAGACTGAACCTCTGAGCTTTGAGTTTTTGGATACCCATGCTCATCATGCGTTAAGCCAGTAGCGTGAAAACGGTATCCTTCGCCAAAACAAGCCATCGGCGGAACCAAATCATCATCCGGCATGAACGGTGCATACTTATCTGGCGGCACGTGTGGTTTTTTACGGTTGACTGTTTCTATTTCTGATGCTGGGGGTATTACGACTTTTTCCCACATGTGTCCTACAATCTCATCCCCCATTAGCAGAGTTGGAACTCTATAGGTTTCGGACAAGTTGAAGGCTTCAATTGTCAAATTGAACATCTCTTGTACAGACGAAGGCGATAAGGCAATGATCCCATAGTCTCCATGCGAACCCCACTTTGCCTGCATCACGTCTTGTTGTCCAGGCAATGTTGGTTGGCCAGTGCTTGGTCCGCCGCGCATAATATCTACGATGACGCAAGGAGTTTCGGTCATGGCGGCTAATCCTATGTTTTCTTGCATGAGACTAAAGCCCGGTCCAGAGGTTGCGGTCATGGCTTTTAGTCCAGCATAGGAAGCGCCTATCACCGCAGCCATAGATCCGATTTCATCTTCCATTTGAATATAGATTCCGCCAAACTCGGGCATTCTTTCAGACAAATGTTCAGCAATTTCCGTCGCCGGTGTAATCGGATAACCCGCAAAGAATCGGCAGCCAGCCGCTATGGCGCCTTCTGCGCATGCCACGTCTCCATTCATAAAATGGGCGCCTGCAAGTAAAGCTCTTTTCTTAGTCATGTTTAATATGCCTCTCTTCCTTGCATGGTTTTTCAACAACGAAAATTGCAAAGTCTGGACAAACTGCAGTGCAAAAGCTACATATAATACATTTGCTCTCATCCAAGATCTTAGGGGGGTGCACTCCTCTCGCATTTATTTCTTGGGACTCCTCTAAAACCTTCTTGGGACAGAATTTGATGCAGAAACCGCAACCTTTGCACTGATCAGTAATTATGTGAACTTCCGCATTTGGCTGTTTTACTTTTTTGTTGCCAAGCGGCGCATGTCTAATTCTTTCCGGCATAATTAGACTCCTTCCAAAGCCTTCTCAAAAACCCTCTTAGCCTTGTGTATTTCTTCTGGCGTAACCCGTTTTATTATTGTCTGAATTTCACGGATTTTTGAGGCGAATCTTTCGCCTTCTGCAGCCGAAGCCCACAGCAGTTGCAGTCGTTCCTTGTCCAGTCCACTTTGCTCCATCTTCTTCCATAAACGTTCCACACGATCTTTTGTGTGATTGTTAGCATTTATGTAATGGCAGTCTCCAGGATGACAACCTGCCACTAAGACGACTGAGGCCCCTCTTGCAAATGCCCTTTCAACAAATTTTGGAGCTACACGGCCAGAACACATGGTTCTAATGATGCGCACATTCGGTGGATATTGCATTCTATTGACCCCTGCAAAGTCTGCGCCAGCATAAGCGCACCAATTGCAACAGAAGGCAACAATCTTTTTTTCAGAGTCATACTCTGTGACAGCGTCTATCTGCGCCAAAATCTGTTCATCAGTGAAGTGACTTTGGGTCAATGCACCAAAGGGGCATTCTGCCGCACACGTTCCACAGCCACCGCATGCAGCTTCAACAATTTTGATTTGCTGTAATTCTTTGTCTAGAGTTATAGCATTGTAGGGGCAAACCTTTGTGCAAAGTCCACATGCCTTGCACTTTTCGGGATAAGAAATGGGTGTTATGGCTTCAACAGTCACTTTTCCCTTAGCCATCAATATGCCTGCCCGGGCTGCGGCAGCGCTTGCTTGCGTGACGCTGTCCTTTATGTCTTTAGGAGCCTCAGCGCAGCCTGCAAAGAACATCCCACCTGTTGCAGCGTCTACAGGTCTGAGTTTTGGATGTGCTTCCATGAAAAATCCGTCTTGTGTTCTGGAAAGTGTTAGTAGACGTTGCACTATTTCGCTGTTTCTTCTAGGTTCTAATCCTATGGAAAGAACTGCCATGTCTACATTCATTTTGTATAGTTCTTTTTGTAGGGTGTTTTCTCCAATAAGCCATAGATTGTGGGTCTTCTTGTCTTCTAATATTTTGGCTGGAAGCCCGCGAATAAACTTGACCCCTTCTTTTCTGGCTCGTTTATACAGATCTTCGAAACCTTTTCCGTGTGCTCGTATGTCAACGTAGAAAACGTAGATTTCTGTTTCAGGCCAGTGTTCCTTGATTAGTAGACTATCTTTTATGGTGTTCATGCAGCAAACGTTACTGCAGTATAATCTTCCATTCCTATCAGTACGTGAGCCAACGCATTGAACAAAAGCCACTCGTTTGGGAACTTGCATGTCACTAGGTCTTATAAGGTGTCCGCCAGAAGGACCGCCGGCGTTGATTAGCCTTTCAAACTCAAGTGACGTAATTACATTTGTGTGTCTGCCATATCCATAGTTTGGCAGAACTGATGGATCAAATACGTCTGCGCCTATCGCTACGATTATTGTGCCTATTTCGAGCTCAACGTTTTCGGGTTTCATTTCGAAATTTATTGCTTGTCTCTCGCATGCTTTGATGCATTTGTCGCAAACTATTACGTTATCTTTATTGAGACATAGGTTCATGTCAATCGTGTATGTGGATGGAACTGCTTGCGCGAATGGCGTGTAAATGGCATGCCTTATATCTAAACCGACATCAAACTCGTTTGGAGCAATAATTGGGCAGACTTCCGTGCAATCATTGCAAGCCGAGCAATCTTTTGTAACATATCGTGGTTTTTTCAGCACCTTGGCTTGAAAGTTGCCTACGTATCCTTTAACTTCGACAACTTCACTGTTGGTTAAGAGTTCAATGTTTGGGTGATGCAAAACATCAGACATTTTGGGTGCGAGAATGCAGATAGAACAATCCATCGTTGGAAAAGTCTTATCTATTCGAGCCATCATTCCGCCGATGCTTGGTTCCTTCTCTACTAAGTAGACTTTATAACCTGTGTCAGCCAAGTCTAAAGAGGCCTGTATGCCTGCCACTCCGCCTCCTATCACAAGTGTTTTTCGATTTATCGGTACTTCGACTTCTTCGGCAGGTTGAAGTAAAGCAACTTTTGCGACTGCCATTTTCACAAGGTCTTTGGCCTTTTCTGTGGCTGCTTCTCGATCGTGTAAATGAACCCAGCTACAATGTTCACGGATGTTAGCCATTTCAAAAAGGTACTTGTTTAGTCCTGCCTCCTCACAAGCCTTTCTGAACGTAGACTCATGAAGACGCGGCGAACAAGATGCGACGACTACGCGGTTAAGTTTCTGCTCCCGGATGTCGCTTTTCATTATTTCTTGTCCTTGGTCAGAGCAAGTGTAACGATTGTCTTTAGCCAAGACTACATTAGGAAGAGTTGCTGCGAATTTTGCAACTTCGTCGCAGTCTACGGAGCCAGCAATGTTCAAACCGCAATGGCAAACATAAACTCCAATTCGAATTTCTTCACCGCCATTTTGTGGTTTAGACTCTTGTTTTTCTGACATTGAATTATCCCGCCAAAGATTTCAAGTAATTTTCCACAGACTCTGCTACGCGTTTTCCATCTCTTATTGCCTCAATCACTGTTGCTGGTCCAGTCACAACGTCTCCACCAGCAAATACACCCCGCAGACTTGTTTCCATTGTTATAGGATTAACCCAGATTGTTCCATTCTCATTCAACTCAATTTCTTTCGGCAAAAATTCGAGATCTGGGGCTTCACCTATTGCAAGAATTATCATGTCTGTTTCACGTATAAATTCCGAACCCACTATCGGAATTGGCTTTCTTCTTCCAGTTTCGTCCAGTTCGCTCAATTGCATACGAACACATTCAACTGCGTAAACATTTCCATTATCTTCCAGAATCTTTTTGGGGGCAACTAAAAATTCGATTTTGACCCCTTCGTGTTCTGCTTCCTTAATCTCCCACGGGTTTGCAGGCATTTCCTCCTTCGACCTACGATACAATATGGTTACTTCTTCTGCTCCAAGCCGTATAGCGGTTTCTGCTGCGTCTATGGCAACGTTTCCGCCGCCAATTACAACGACGTTTCTTCCGACCTCCGTTTTCTTGTCAGAATTTACTTTCCATAAAAAGTCAAGAGCATGAACTACATCTTTCAAGTCTCTGCCTTCAATTTTCAATTTTTGGCTTTTATGAACCCCTGTGCCAACAAAAATGGCTTTGTAGCCTTTTTTCCATAAATCTTTAAAATCTAAATCTTTACCAACTTTGACACTGGTCCTTATTTCAACGCCAAGATTTTTTATGAATTCAATCTCCTTTGTCAAAACATGCTTAGGTAAGCGATATTTGGGTATGCATTTTCCTAACATTCCACCCGGCTCAGAAAGAGCTTCAAAAATTGTCACGCCATATCCTTTTCGACTTGATTCATATGCAACCGTGAGCCCAGCAGGTCCAGATCCTATAATCGCAATTTTTTCCCCAGAAGTCTTAACAGTTCTCTTTCTTTTCTCTTTCTTCAGGTATTCTTCACGCATTCGCTCGATTTTTTCCGAAATTTTCTCCATTTCTAAACCAGCACGATCTGGGTGAAAACAAACAAATGTTGTTACAAGCGGCAAAGGAACGTTTTCCACAATTTTCTTAAGAGCTTTCTCTAGAGGTTGCATAAGCCCATGTTCCGTGGCACTCTTTCGCATGAACAGAAATATCTCAGGCAGTTTCAGAGCTTGGGGACAATGTCTATAGCAGCTATAGCACCACGCGCAAAGCCAAAGTTCATCTGAAGCCAAAACGTTGTTTGGATTTAAGAAGATTTTTTCCAAAAGCCTTCGCGGGTTGTAGTCCTCTTCCAACAACTCTGCTATTGCGCAGCTTGCTGTACAAATTCCGCATTCATTGCAGTATTTTAGTTTGTCAACATCCAAAAGCCTTTCAAGATCTTCCTTGGAAATTATGGTCTCCTCGGCGTCCAAGCTTCTAGACCTCTCTAGTTTTGGACGTGCCCATGAATATAAAGGTTTACAAACGTAAAGGTTTTTGGTTCGCATGTGAAAATCACGATGCACCGAATCTACCTATAGAAAAGAATAACTGCGCCGACTTTACTCCTCTACCGTGGTGCACCATGCAATCTACACTGGACAAACTGATTATCCGTGGGGAGAACAGCCCCTTTTACAAACTTCTGAATATAAAGATCGAAGAAGTCAAAGAAAACTATGCTCGCTTATCAATAAAAGTCGGCAAGAAACATATCCAGTTTCAAAATGCAGTCCACGGCGGAGTCATAACAAGTTTGGCTGATTCGGCTGCAGCCTGGGCAATATATGGCTCAAACAATTGGAAGGGCACCCCAGTCACCGTTGAGATGAAGATGAATTTCTTAAGACTGATAAACTCCGGGACGCTTGTCGCTGAAGCCCGAAACATCCATACTGGTTCCAGAATCTTTGTCAGCGACGTAGACGTAAGAAACGAAAAAGACGAGCTCATCGCTAAGAGCCTTGTAACCTATTACCTGCTGAAGAGTAGGCAGAAAGGGAAAGTATAATATGACCCACTAAAAGTTGTAGAGCGTAGACTTGCGTTTTGGGTTAGATTTTCAATCAATTCTATATGCTTTTACATCAGTGAGATATGCTTCATTTCTCCATATTTCAAGCCAACATGGATTCTCCGGTGGCTCTGTCCAAGAATTGAGTTGAGGTTTGGTCGATTTATCATTGAGTTCAGGGATACTCCAATTGAACTGCAAAACAACATCATTTTGTTCGATCGTTTGCCAATCAACTATGAAGTCAATTTCGTACTCGCTTCCTGTAGAGGTTAAAATCTTGAATCGCTGCACTAATATGCTTGCCTTGCAATCTTTTTTGGGGATAGCCCCTATAGGCGATTGTATGTAAACATACGTTTTCCTCGGCACCCAATCCGAATCCTTTCCGATTACAGTGGCTGTTTCACTATAAATCTTGACTGCAGCCACGGATCTGTTGAATAAAAGAAAAGAGACAGTACTGATTAGCAACACAATAATAACGATGGACGCAACGCGTACCTTATCTATGCGTACACGGACATCTGGAAAGTCCATATTAGACAAATATTTCGCCTTATGTTAACGAGAAAAACGAAACTTATAAAGACAGGTGCAAAAAAAACTAACCACTTCTACGAAACGCATAGAGCAGAATTATAAAAATCTCAGCTCCTTTTTACAAAATTAAATATAGCAAGCCAACGAGAAATGTTGGAAGAGGAAAAATATTTGAGAAAATTGAAGGTTGTCTTATATGGAGTGGGCGCTGTTGGAAGTTTAATTGCGAAGTTTTTACTAGAGAAGAAAGGAGTCGACATAGTAGGTGCTATAGATATAGCAAAAGACAAGGTTGATAAGGATTTAGGCGAAGTTTTAGGCTTAAAAAGGAAGCTTGGAATCAAAGTTTCCAAAGATGTTGACGCAGTTCTTGGAAAAGCACAAGTGGACATCGCTATTCACACAACTTCGTCCTTCCTCAAGAATACATACTCTCAAATAGCATCAATTGTAGAACACGGGGTCGACGTCGTTTCCACATGTGAAGAACTATCATATCCATACTGCGGCGAACCAGAACTGGCAAAAGAACTTGACGCACTTGCCAAAAAGCATGACGCAACAGTTTTGGGCACTGGCATCAACCCAGGTTTTCTCATGGATACTCTGATTATAACACTTACTGCTCCATGCCAGAAGATCTATAAAATAGAGGCAATAAGAGTCATGAATGCTGCTACGAGGAGGTTACCTTTTCAAAGAAAGATAGGTGCAGGGTTAACAGTCGAAGAATTCAACCGAAAGATGAAGGACAAAGAAATTACTGGGCATGTTGGACTTGAACAATCTATTGCAATGATTGCTGATACACTCGCATGGAAACTTGACAAGATAATAGTGGAACCCGTTGCGCCAGTAATAGCCAAGAAAAAAGTCCGGAGTGAGCGTGTAGAAGTCAAGGCTGGATGTGCCGCTGGTCTGAGACAAAAGGCAAAAGGCGTCATGAAAGACAGGGAAGTCATAGTGCTAGATTTTCAAGCATATATAGGTGCTGAAGAAGAATATGACGCTGTAACGATCAAGGGTATTCCAAACATTAAACAGAAGATTAGTCCATGCGTTCATGGCGACATTGGCACAATAGCAATGGTCGTTAACTCTATTCCAAAAGTGATCAACGCGCCAGCTGGCCTGTTTACTATGAAGGAACTGCCAGTTCCATCTGCCGCAATTGAGGACATAAGAAAATACATTTCAAACCAAACTGTCTTTCAATCAGGAGATTAAGTTGAAAACAAAAATTGACATAAACTGTGACTTGGGCGAGAGTTACGGAGAATTCAAAATAGGAAACGACGCAAAAATAATGCCTAACATAACTTCGGCTAACATTGCATGCGGATTCCACGCCGGAGACCCAATAACAATGGCTCAGACGATTAATCTAGCTAGAAAGCATAATGTTGCCATCGGAGCACATCCAGGGTATCCTGACCTTTTAGGCTTTGGAAGAAGAGAACTGCAGCTGACCGCTGAAGAAGCCAAGAATTACACTATTTATCAGGTAAGTGCGCTTCAAGGATTTGCCAAAACAGCCAAGGCTAGTCTTCAACATGTAAAACCTCACGGAGCCCTCTACAACAGGGCAGTGAAGGACGAGAAACTTTCTAGAGCAATAGCGGAAGCCGTCAACGCGTTGGATTCTAACCTAATAGTTTTCGCGCCTTCAGATTCAGTTTTGGCAAAAGTTGCCGCCAAACGTGGATTACGAGTAGCATACGAATTCTTTGCTGACAGAGCTTACAACCCTGACGGAAGCCTCGTCTCAAGAAGACAATCGCACGCAGTAATACAAGAATCACACAAAGTGGTTGAAAGAGTTGTCAAAGTCATTAAAGACGGGATAGTTATAGCCGTTAACGGCGAAGGGGTGGACCTAAACAGGGTGCATACAATTTGTGTGCATGGCGACAATTCTGCAGCTGTTAGACTCACAGAAGCAATCAAAAGAGGATTGGTCAAAGCAGGAATTGAAGTTGAAGCAGTGGGCAGTTTCATCTAATTATTTTAGGTTTTGTTATGAAAACTGAACAATATGCGTTTGCACGATACATGCCCTTCGGTGACACCGCTCTGCTAATCGAATTTGGCAATGTAATAAGTCCTGAAATCAATCGAAAAGTCATCGCCTTAAATGAGGCCATTTTAAAGGCCGAGATTCAAGGAGTCGAAGAGACGGTTCCAGCCTATCGCTCCTTGCTTGTACGATATGATTTACGAAAAATAAACTATGAACAGCTCGTGTGCCGCATCAAAGACATCGAAAGTGAGGTGAAAAATTCAAACATTGAAGTGACAGGCAGAAAGGTTACAATCCCTGTTGTTTATGGAGGAGTCTACGGACCTGACCTTAACAATGTTGCTAAATACCATGGATTGACTGAAGAACAAGTTGTTAAGCTGCATTCGAGCAAGGAATACAGAGTCTACATGTTAGGGTTCGTCGCTGGATTTCCATATTTGGGCGAAGTTGTGGACGAAATTGCCACCCCACGTCTTGAAACTCCCCGGCTGAAGGTGCCTGCAGGCTCGGTCGGTATTGCAGAAAAACAAACAGGCATATATCCATGTGAAGCACCTGGCGGATGGCGGATAATAGGGAGAACACCGTTAAGATTGTTTAATCCGCTACAAGAGTCCCCAGCGCTTCTAAAACCTGGAGACGTTGTTAAATTCAGGCCAATTCCAGAGGAAAAACTCAAAATCATCGAAAGAACTGTAGCAAGTTCATTAGAGGAACGGTAAAAGAAATGAAAGTTTTTCAAGTGCTAAGACCCGGATTTCTTACAACCGTTCAAGATTTTGGAAGATACAGCTATCTCAGATACGGAGTCCCAATTTCTGGTGCAATGGACACATTTTCCCTAGCTGCAGCAAATTTCCTAATTGAAAACAATCTGAAGGATGCGGGTCTCGAAATAACCCTAATCGGCCCGGAACTTCAAGTCCTAGCAAACACACAAATCGCAATAACGGGCGGAACTGTTTCCTTAAAAATTAATGGTCAGAACTTCCCAATGTGGCAAACGTTAAACATAGAGAAAGGCGACATCATCTCGTTTGGAAGAATGGAAAGTGGATGTAGAGCGTACCTAGCAATAAGAGGGGGAATAAAAACTCCCATGGTGCTTGGAAGCAAATCAACTTACGTACGCGGAGGATTTGGGGGAATAAAAGGCAGACAGCTGAAAACTGGAGACACAATTGAAGGATTTAGCGTTTCGTCTCTCAAAGTTAAATTCAAAATGCCACAAGAGCTGGTGCCGCAATTCACAAATCATTTCGTTGCCCACGTAGTTAGCGGGCCACAAACCGCTATGTTCACAGAAAACGGGATAAGCACTTTTCTTTCCAGCCAGTACAAAGTAACATTGGAAGCCGACCGCATGGGATATCGCCTCGAAGGTCCTGTTATAGAACATAAAGCAAAGGCGGACATTGTTTCAGACGCGCTCTTGCCAGGGGCAATTCAAGTTCCAAAAAATGGAAAACCAATCATAATAATGCGAGATGCTCAGACAACGGGTGGATACCCGAAAATCGCCGTCACAATCACTCCCGACGTTTCCGTGCTGGGGCAGGCTAAGCCAAACGATATCGTAGAGTTTTTCAAAATTCCGTTAAAACGAGCTCACGAAAAACTTTGCGAATATTACAAACTGCTTAATAATTTAAGTGAGATGTTGGTTAGGAGTAAATGATTATTCCATGAAAGGCGTGATTATTGTGTCGACTCGAGCGGGAGTGCATGAAAAGAAAAGATTCTCTCTCTTAGACATGATAAATAATGTCAAAGGTGAGAGTGGCTTTCGAAAAGCTGGCGCAGTTGCCTTGTTCATTGGCGTGGTTCGTGAAGAAACTTTGAGTGGCGAGAAAGTTCAAAAATTAGAGCTGGAAGCATACGAAGAAAAGGCAAATGACACTCTAGTGGCAATTTGCAATGACTTGAAAAAGAGAATCGGAATAGTGGATGTCCAAATCCACCATCTGGTCGGCGAATTCAATGTTGGAGAAGAACTTGTATATGTTTTGGTTGCGGGAGAACATCGCAAAAATGTTTTTCCAGTCTTAGAAGAAGCAGTAGAAAGATACAAAAAAGAAGCTCCAATTTTCAAAAAGGAATACAAGATTGATGCGAAGGGCAAAACAACCGCCTACTGGGTAAACGAGACAAAAATGCAATAACCTAAATAGAGTTTCGTGAAAGCTTAAAGTATTATTAGAGTAAATTATTAAAATATGATACAAGAGGAGATGTAACAATTTGGAAAAGAGAAGTTATGCATGGTTTGAGAGACGACGAAGAACAAAAGGTTTGGACTTAGCCCACGAGCAAATAACGAAAGCCCTTGACACAGTAACCTTGCTTCACCAAGCAGTAAAAAGCGCTTCAGAGCTAAAGAGAAAAGAAGCGACCCAATACATTGAAAATCTTTTCAAGGTAGAGGAAGAAGTAGATAGGCTACGAAAAGAAGTTTTTAAGGAACTGTCCAAAGGTGCAGCCTTACTTGCTGATTACCGGGAAGATCTACTTCACCTTGTGAAACGCCTCGATACGCTCGCAGATCACGTTAAAGACGCGGCAAGGTGCGTAGAAATGCTCGCGGATGTCCAGCTCCCTAAAGAGCTACGTGAAAACACGGTGCGCATGACTTCGATACTTGTGGAATGCGCCCAAACGCTGCGTGGTAGCATTGAAAAAATTGCAGTAAGCCCAGCCGAAGCAATAAGAGGAGCCGAGAAAGTTGAGGGAATCGAACATCAGCTTGATGTAATTTATCTTAAAGCAAAGGCTTTGTTCGTAAAATATGGGGAGCAGATTAACTGCGGGGCCATGGTGATATTTGATCATTTGATCGAGTTCATTGAGGAAGCTGCTGATATGTGCGCGGATACAGCTGACTACATAGTGATACTTGCAAGCAGAGAGTAGGTAAACGCGTTTGTGATGCAATGTTACTAGCCCAAATTTCGGATGTTCACTGCGGTCCTATGTTTCGCGGAGAAACCTTGAGAGCTGCTTTGAGAGAGATTAATGAAATGAATCCGGACGTTGTGCTTGTTACAGGTGACTTGACAGAAAACGGTTTGATGTCAGAGTTCAACATGGCTGCCAAAGAATTGAAAAAGTTGAAATCTGAAAGGATAATATTTGTAAGTGGAAACCACGACTATCGCTCAACAGGCTACTTGCTTTTTAAAGAGTACTTTTCGTTTGTACAAACAACAGAAATCGATAATGCTGCATTAATAGTTCTCAGTTCAGCTAGACCAGACAGAGACGATGGCGAAGTCGGCCACAGACAAAACCTATGGCTTGAAAAAACCCTTGAAAAAAACAAGAATAAAGTGAAGATAGTAGCGATACATCACCACATAATTCCAGTTCCAGACACAGGAGCAGATCAGATAACGATTATCGATGCAGGTGACGTGCTAAGAAGCCTAACGAAGTCAAAGGCGAACTTGGTTCTCTGCGGACACCGCCACAGACCATGGAGATGGAAAATGGAAGACATGCTTGTGGTTCATGCAGGTAGCGTGTCATGCGAAAAACTGAGGGGTTTTTTCTGCAATTCTTATAATATCATAAGTGTTAAGGGAAATAAAATTGAGGCTAAATTGAAGATAGTCGGCGGAGACTTTGTCGATTTTGATGAAATAGTCAAAAGAAGGGAAATTCTGCAGAAGTCAGACATTTCACAGTACAGTGATTCGTTGGCACGTTGAAGAGAAATTGTTTCTTGCTGACATTCTCATTGTTTGGCAAGTGTTATTTCCATTGTAGAAACCATTCGTGCTCTGTTTTCGCCTTCTCTAGGCGGTATCTCCTCTGTTCCTATTTCGATCTTGTCTACCTTTAGGTCTTTCAAGAAGCGACTTCTAACAATTTCAGCCACATCCACTGCTGTTGTGATTGCTCTTCCTCTGGCCTTTAGGGTTATTTCTTTTGCATCAGATGTTGACAAGCTTGCGATGATTGCTAGAACATAGCTCATTGTAGGTTTCTTTCCAACGAAAACGACTCCTGAATTTTGTGTCAATTTACATCACTCCTTTTTCTGTTGTTGACCGTGGTGCGTAACGTTGCTGTGTTTTTCTTATTGTTCGTCGACGACAGAACGTTACTCCCCCCATAATATACACACTTCCTTATAAATTCGATTCAATACAAGACATTTCACACTAAGCTCGTAAGCACGCGCTTCACGAGAATGTATGGAAAAGGATTAATTTTCATGTGAAACAATAGTATTGTGGTGTTATGAAAAATTTTCATGGAGAAGTAAAAACTGGCGGTGTTAAGATAATTCATGTTGACGGTAAGTATAATGTTTGGACGAAAAAAATAGGCAATAGCAACACAAAAATGCTTACGCTACACGGAGGACCTGGCGCCACTCATGAATACTTTGAATGCTTCGAAGATTTCTTGCCACAGGCGGGAATTGAATTTTACTACTACGACCAGCTTGGATCTGCCTATTCCGACCAGCCAAAAGATAAGACTCTGTGGACTATTGACCGTTTTCGGGAGGAAGTAGAACAAGTGAGAGTTACTCTTGGTTTAAACAACTTCTATTTGTATGGACAATCGTGGGGCGGAATGTTAGGAATTGAATATGTTCTGAAATATCAAAGGCACATCAAAGCTTTGGTCATATCGAATATGACGGCAAGCATCGCCTCGTATGTTAAATATATTAACGAGCTCCGTCAGAAACTTCCACAAGAAACTAGAAAGATTATGGAGAAGTACGAAGCTAAAGAAGAATATGGAGCACAAGAATATCAAAATGTCTTACTAAGCCAAGTTTACTCGAAGTATGTTTGCCGCCTCAGTCCTTGGCCTGAACCTTTTCAGCGAGCCTTTAGGAATTTGAATGCTGACGTGTATAATACTATGCAAGGTCCGAACGAGTTCGTTATCACAGGCACATTTAAAGATTGGAATAGATGGAATGAAATTAAAAACATCAAAGTTCCAACGCTCCTCATAGTAGGACGTTATGACACAATGCGCATGGAAGACATCCAAAGGATGGGCGAACTTATACCTGATTCACGCGTTGTCGTTTGCGAAAAAGGAAGCCATCTTTCCATGTATGATGACCAAGAAACATACTTCAGCACCCTAGTCAAGTTCATCAAAGATGTTGAAACAAAAAGATTCAGTAAACAAAAAGGCTAGCTTTTTTCCTTGTTCTTCACCTTTTCATAGTCGTCATTAAGACTGCGTCTGTACTCTTCTTCAGAAATGAGAGGTTGACCAGTAACCTCGAGGAGCTTCTTAGGCATTCGCCCTTTCCTCACAAGCTCGTAGCCAACTTGCCTCAGCGCGTCTGTCACATTCTTCACTTTTTCCCCGTTCCCACGCATTAGATAAGCGTGAGGACGCAGGACGGCACCAGCAAATTCAGCATTCACATCCTTTGCAAACTCCTCAGCAATCCGAAGCACAGTGCCAAAATTACCCATCTCCCACCAACCACATGTCGACGCCAAGACGATCTTGCGAATATTAACTCCAGCATGAAACCTAGCACGTGTGCGACCCTCTCGGAACTCCAAAATAGGCTCAAAAAGAGGACACAGCCTATTAATCAGATTCTGCATCTCCCCCGGCAAAGGAATATAGACAGGTGTGGCCAACACGAGTATGCCGGCCCTGCGTAGCTTGGGATAAAGCATCTGCATATTGTCGTCAATGTGACATTGACCTGGCTTCTTATTCCAACAATAAAACTCAGCTGTACAAGGTTTAACATTAAGGCGCTTTGCATAAAATAGTTCAACAGACGCCCCAGCTTTCTTCATGCCGTCGATAAAGGGCGCCAGAACCAGTGCAGTGTTACCCTTCTCCATTTTGGCGCTTCCATTAATGGCTACTACTTTGATCAAAACTATTCCTCAAGCAGTTGAAAAAACGATGCATGTTCAATATAATCTTTTTGAATAGTTATAGAGGTTCAGTCGGCCTGTGAGGTGGGGTGAATTTGAACCGACCACTCCGTGAGATATTACCTGCACAATTGCCTCTTTTTGCAAGCATACAAAGCCTCAGCTTTTTTGAAAGTTCTTACAGGGAGCCCGCCAGGTTTGGGATTAGAATTATATTGTGCAGTGAGGTAAAGTATGATGTGGGAGATTTGACATGGTTGAAGTGTTAGTTTTGTATTATTCCAGGTCTGGTAGAACTGAGACTCTAGCAAACTGGATTGCTCAGGGCGTTGAAAGTGTTGAGGGAGCCTCAGCTAAAGTGAAGCGTGTTGACTATGCAACTGTTCACGACTTTGTCTCTTGTGACGCTGTAGCCTTCGGATCTCCAAACTACTTCAGTTATATGGCTGGACTCATTAAGGACTTCTTTGACAAAGCTTTGAGCATAAGAGAAAAAGTTGCTGGAAAACCAAGTGCAGCCTTCACTTCAGGCGGCGGAGCCAGCAACTCTGCTCTGTTGAGCTTGGAAAAGATGATTTCCTCCTTCAGACTGGAGAAAGTAGCTGACGGCCTAGTCTCCCAAGGAGAACCCAGCGAAGAGAATCAGAAAATCTGCAAAAAACTTGGAGAAACTCTAGCAAAGAGGGCGCTCGAAAGAACTGAAGTGCCAAAAGACTAAAGCAAAAAAGAGAAATAAACACGCGTGAAGCCCGCCAGAACTCGAGTAATCACAAGAATGTGTAAGCGTGCACTGATAACAGTATTAACAATAGTTGATTAAGATTTTTCGAAAGGGGCTTAGATTAGCATAGACGCTGGAGAGACTCATAATAAATCCACGCTCGAACTCCTGTACTATTGTCAAGTCATGTAACTCTGAAGCAGGAAAATGGAAAATCGAAACAATAAGCTTGATCTAGCCTGAAAATCCATTTTCTGTTTGTGTTTGTCTAGAAGCAAGGGGTAGGTAATAATTTCTTTTCAGCAGCGTCGTCAACTAGATTTGGCCACCCACAGAATCATATCCCAATGTTTTCCAGCTGCCCTATGTTCAGCCTGGAAGCCTTTCATTATTGCTTGACTTTCGCTTGACAACTCTGGTTGACTTTTCATTATCTCTTGCATGGCAACATGTACTGGTCTTATGTAGTATTCCCAATCTTCTTTGGTTGATACAAAGGATCCTTGCACCTGAAAGTCGCAGTCCTCCAATACGTGTTCCATCTCGACCTTGGCGCAAAGATTTTCTTCAGGCGTCTCTAAAGCTTTCTGCACTGTCTTAGGAACCGGTCTGACCAGCCAAACTGGTTCTCCTAACATTAAGAAGCCGCCTGGATTTGTCATTAGCTTAAAGTTTTCCAGTGCTGTTTTTGCAGTGCCATAGACTTCGGTTATGCCGATTCCTAGAGAAGCTATTATATCATATTTGTGACTAGGTTTCAGCCGCCTAACATCCCGGCACATATATTTTGCTATATGTTCTAGGTTGAGCAGTTTGGCATAAGAGTTGGCATAGTTGACATATTTTCTGTTAAGGTCGAACCCTTCAATCTTGATGCCAAATGTACTTGCCCAAAGTAAGGAGGGAAAACCTTTGCCGCTACCTAAGTCTAGAAGAGTCTTTTCCGGTCTGAATTGGGCAAGTCTGCCTGCTGACAGTAAGGTTTTGGCGGATATAGGGTTCAACCTATCTGAGTGCTTGAATATGTCGTTGTATGTCAATTTCATGATAATCATCTGACAGTTATTCGGATGGTTTGATTCAAAACCTTTATCGTGTCTATTGAGGCGAAGGAAATGGATTCCATTTTAGGCGAGATATTTTTCAATGCGTAATCGGCATTGACCTAGCCAAACTCTTCAAAAAACGCAAGAGAAGACGTAGTAATTTTCTACTCAAGGCTAATCTTGTGAAGCTTCCAGTAAACCTAAGCCACGATATCTCTCGCAACTCCCTTTCTTCGATTGCCTTATTTCGTCAGCTGCATGCAAGCAACATTAAGGTTATTTTCCCAAGTTTCTGGCAACCCTCAAGACAGCACATTCTGTGCCTGTCCACCACGCACACTTATCTTCTTGGCAGTCCCTTGGCACTCCTTTGCCAACTACTCGTTTCCCAGGTACTCCAGTGGAAAATGCAAATGGGCACATTTTAGGCAAAAGTCATCACCCATTGAAGGCTCTTATTGTCTTTGACTCAAGATAAAGTTTCCGTTGTCGACCAAATAGCCCTCAGGATGTAGTAGAAAGTATCCAAAAATTGTTGGAGGTGGGACTCGAACACCACTGTAAGTGGAGAGGTCTCCCGCAGACCCTTCTTTTTCTATGCCCTTACTCTACTCCTTCTTTTGCTTTCTTTTTGATCCCTGAGTCTTCGAATCTCTTCTCAATCGCTTTAGTGATGTCGTTTGGAACCTTTTTTTCAAATGGCAACTCTTCAGCCCTTAGCAAACGCTCCAAAAGAGTTTGGCTCAACTTACCTATGGAGATGAAAGCGTCTGAACCGCACCAACGGAGGTCTTCAAGTTCTGTGTGCATTATTTGGGCGGCTCCTCCTGCGCGTGATAGCATAACAGAAGGAACACCATAAAAGGCTAGAGGCATGTGGTCTGAACCTCCCATTCCCAACTCGTTGGTAACTTGGAGAGGTATTCCAAGCTCTTTGGCTGTGAAGCGCAGGAGTGACCTCAACTCCTCTGGTCCCAGAACAACGGCGTTCAGTGTCCCCAGCAATATGCCATGGACATCGAAGTCAAAGCAAAGCGTGAGATTCTTGGTGTTATCAGGGTTTTCAGCGTGATGAAAGGAACCGCGCAGTCCAAGTTCCTCAGAGCCAAATGCTACTATCCTCAGCTTGCGATTCAGTTTTTCATGCGCGAAAATTCTTGCCAATTCGAGCATCACTGCGGTTCCAGCGGCATTATCATGCGCACCCATAACGCTTCGGACAGTGTCATAGTGTCCACCAACAAGTATATCTTCATCTTCGAGAGATCCTGGCACTTCGCCCAGAACGTTTTGGCTCTTGGCGGTTACGCTCTGCACTTCTGTAATTATCTTGAGCCTCTTCGGGCCCTTCAACACGCTCAGTACATCATCGTGAGCCATGGATACGGCTGGGATGTTTTGCTTTTCAACATATTCAGCCCTGATAGAACGGTAGATAGTAGGCGCCAATGGGGTTCGCGAAGGATAGATCAAAGCTTGAGGCCCAGCTTTCATGACTTTGCAGAAATCTTTTTCATAGAGCACTACGCTTAAAGCAGCGATTTTATTCTCTATGTTTTTTAGCGCTCCCGAAGACGTTGACTCCAACATGACCACTTCTCCTTCGATGCCTTGTGGTGGAGTTGATAGAGAATTTCCAACTGCTGCGCATTCAAGTTGTGTGCCGTCTGGAAGCGAAACCTCTTCTTTTAGAATGCGGCTCGTCTGAACCTCAAACTCTTCCATTCTTACGTTGGCAAGTTCAAACTCTTCAAACCATGCCTTGATTTGTTGTGCTGCTCGACGTTCTGAGTCTGTCCCTGATTCTCGGTTTCCAATTTCTTTGACAAGCCTTTCCATGAAATGATACGCTGAACCGGCGTCAAAAAACTTCACTCTAGACGCTCTCCTTTTCCTACCAATTGTTCCTAACAATTTATAAAGGCTATGGGGAGGTAAGATTTGAACGGAACACTCGTTGGAGATTTCTCCCGACAACGGAACTCTAAGTTCTGGTTTCGCTTTCTTCAATCAGTTGCTTCACTTTTCTTTCTATCTCGTCTCTGATTTCTCTTACTTTCTCTATTGGTTTGTCTTTTGGGTCTTCAATTCCCCAATCCACGACTTTGTTTAGCAGAGGCGCAGGACAGAATCCTTGGGCGTTGCATCCCATCACAATTATCATATCTGCTTCTTGAACCATCTTGTTGGTCACGAGCCTTGGCCTATTCTTTGACACATCAATTCCCTTCTCTTGCATTGCTTCAGCAACCAAAGGGTTTACCTCACTCTTTGGCATAGTGCCTGCACTTGTTGCCTCGATCTTCCCTTGACCGTAATGGTTGGCAAAGGCTTCTGCCATTTGACTTCTTTCAGCATTTTCTGCACAGACAAAGAGAACTTTCATCCTCTCAACCACTCAAACTAAGCGCAATAATCGATTTGAACCCACTACTCCGGGGCGATATCACCAGCAAACCCCCATTTTCTGTTTGAAAGTTCATGCCAAACAAGCCTTAAATCTCGATTTACACTTAGACTGAATATGCGCCCACTGTTATAACCGCCTTGAACACAGGAGACTCAAATGACTTTGGAGATTAACACTATCGCTATGCCTTTTGTTTTTAATGTCTCTGTCAATTGCTACCTTGTCAGAACAAGCCATGGATTTATCCTGATCGATGCGGGGAGGACCAACAAACGCGGCACGATCGAAAAAGAACTTGTTAGCGTGGGCTGCCTGCCTGGAAATCTCAAGCTGATCGTACTAACTCATGGTGATTTTGACCACTGCGGTAATGCTGGGTACCTTCGGCAAAAATTCGGTATAGAAATAGCCATGCACAAGGACGATTCCGGAATGGTCGAACGCGGAGACATGTTATGGAATCGAAACAAACAGAACATTCTCATCAGAATAATTTTTAGGTTGTTCTTCAGGTTAAGTAAATCGGACAGGTTTAAACCCGATTTATATATCGACGAGGGATACGATTTCTCTGGATATGGATTCGACGCTAAAGTTCTTAATATTCCAGGGCACTCAAAGGGTTCAATAGGCATCCTGACAGCCAGCGGCGACCTGTTCTGCGGTGATCTGCTGGCCAATGTAGCCAAACCAGAGGTCTGGTCCATTATAGATGACAAAGTTGCAGCGCATAACAGTATCGAAAAACTGAAACGCTTACAAATCAACACCGTGTACCCTGGGCACGGTCAGCCATTCCCGATGGAGCTGTTCATTAAAACTCACTAGCTATTGCGGGCGCATTTAGCAGAGCATTCCTTTTCTATGATTTGCGGAAGTAACTGTCCGGCGGGGTTTATTGTGGTGGGGTAGCTGGGATTTGGACCCAGCCCAAGTGGCGATATCTCCCGAAGTCCTAACGATTAATCGACTTTTCGTGTTTTTTGACTTACCGAGTTAGACTAAGGTGATCTTGAATACAAGACTTGTGAGCGATCGACCACTCGGGAGGAGTTCACTCATCACAAATAGAATTCTGTGGTGGTGAGTTAAGAAGTTGCAAGAAACGTTGTTGACGCAACATTCTTTCTATTGCTGAGCGCTGTACTTTTCAGTTTTTGGAAAAAAAGGATTTTTAACTGAATTTTCACAGATGATTTTTACAATTTCCCATTGTCTCACATCAAATATGGTTATGCGCGTGTTGTGATTCTATGCAAGCTGACCGCCTCGGCTTTTTCCTTAGGGGGCTATAAGCAGCCGCCCGCGCATTTAAGAGTGGTAGTTGTTCAAAAAAGTTATCCGCGTGGCGTTAGTTATTTAAAGATTGTAAACTAGAGAGTTTTGCTGAGGTCGATTTCATGGGTAATTCAAAGAAGAAACGGAAAATGACCAATATTACGGAGGAGCTTGCATTGATTCCCGGCGGTGAGTTCCTTATGGGCTCGGATTCAGAGGGGGATCACAATCCCGTTCATAAAGTATACATTGACACCTTTTATATGGACAAGTACGAGGTAACCAACACAAAATACCTGAAGTTCTGCGAAGTAACGGGACACCGACTACCAGAGTTCTGGAATATGGAAGGTTTCCGGTGTGGCCTAGACTACCAGAACCATCCGGTGATTGGAGTAAGTTGGAGCGACGCCGTCAAATATGCCCTGTGGTGTGGCAAGAGACTTCCCACCGAAGCCGAGTGGGAATATGCTGCGAGGGGAGGACTAGCGGGAATGAACTACCCTAACGGTAACACGCTTAATCCCTCCCGTGGGAACTACACAAAGTCAGGCAAGGGGGGTCCGGTCGCGGTTGGTAGCTATCCGCCAAACGGTTTCGGTCTTTATGATATGCAAGGAAACGTTGTCGAGTGGGTCTTGGACTTTTACGATCGGAACTACTACTCATCAAGTCCTTCGGCGAATCCACAAGGGCCTAGGTCTGGAAAATTTCGGGTGATCCGTGGAGGTGGCTGGCACTCGGGGCCGTATTGCAGCACGGTATACTACAGAAATGCACTTCCAGCGAACTGGGTGGATTTTAACGTGGGTTTCCGATGTGCCAAGGATTCCAATCTCAAATGAAGAAGCTCGCTCCGCCAGCTAATAGAAGCAGGCTATCCTTAAGTCGCAACTTACTTCTTAATGTTGAATTTAGTTCGAGAAAAACATGAAAAGTTTACGCTTTTTCACTTTTCCTTATGGAGGTGGGGGAAAGTTCCATAAGCCTAAGCCGACTTTGTAGGCGCCGTTGCCGAGCAGATCTATGTCAAGGTTGTGGACTATGACGTCAAAGGTGAAATGTGACAGTACGGCCGTTGCCATGACTAGTGCGGTTTTGCTTTTGGGCAGGCTTGACTTGAGTGGGGCTATGAGGAATATGAGGGCAGCCAGTCCTGCCCAGAGCAGAATGGCTACTAAACTGTGGGAGTACGGAAAGAAGATGTATTCAGCCGAAGTGAGTGGATTGGTGCCTGCAACGATGTTGATTTTCTCCACGCCAGTCAGGAGGGTGACTCCATAGATCAGGTCAGGGAGTTGAACGGCAATAAACAATAGCCCCAACGAGAGAGCCTTGCCCACTCTTTTCAAAGCCAGACCTACAGCAAAGTGCCCAATGAACATGGTGTTCACCTACTTGAAGCCTGCTGTGCTTCAGTTCTTATTATTTGCGATAAGATGGTGTTGGTTGGGTGGAATTTGAACCCCAAACCCAAAAAACTAAACGCTCTCAACCACTCTTACTCGCTCACACTCACTCAGCGCGTGCTGATTTAGAAATTGACAGATAACGACGAGTTTAAATCCTCTTCTACAGATACAGAATCAGGGGATTGAATGAGCAGAAAAGAGATTGATCGCGCTGAAAAGGCTGAAAGAGATAGAGCTGAGAAGGCTAGAAAAGAAAAGGACAAAAGCGATGAAAAAATCCGAGTGTCTGAGCGCGCGAGGAAATTCAAAGAAGTTTTAGATGGCGAGTGAGAAATCCAAGAGATGTTGTGAGCCATGCAACTATCAAGCTAGAACGAGTAATGGAGAATATCTGCCCTGTAAGATGGGTCACAAAGATAGCGGACCGAATAAAGAGATCTGTGCTGATTGCTCCTTCCCGCGTTATCATCCAAAAAAGTGAAATAGGCAAGCAAGTTCCATTCAAACAGCGATCGATAGTAGAAAGGAAACAGTTTGTTTGAAAAACTAAAAAATTGGAAAGTAGCACTAGCTTTGACATTGATAAGCTCGAGCGTGTTCATGCGGAACTACTTCAACCCCGCGTGGATAGGGGACCTCGGGGGCAGGGCGTCCGAGGGGGCCGAGACGATACTCAGAAACATCGCATAGACCACAAAAGTACGCGCGCTAGGTATGATTACTTGAGTTTTCCTTTTTCTTCTTGTTCGCGCATTTTCTGTGCGTACGCTTCTCCTTGCCAGAACGCCTTTTTCTGTTTTTCTTTTCTGGTTTTGTAGAGGTCATATGCTGTTGGTATTACAGCGATCGCCACAAGGATGATTCCGCCATATGCGAATGTTCTGTCGAGTGGCGGACTGTAGTGGGTCACGTTCCGCTGCCATTCTACATTGTACCGGTAATCGAGTATTGTAAGCGTAACGTTGGCTGTCACGTCAAATGGATTGTAGAAAACGAAATCCCATCCTGTATTATATGTCGGTGTCCAGTAAAATTCGAACGGGTTAACTGGCGATGCGTACCATATATGTTGTCTGTTAATGGTTCTTTCACTCACGTTATAAAACCCCACGCCAGAAGGTCCATCTATTTCCATGATTATGGGGCTAGTGGTTCTTTCCACTAGAACGTATATGATGCTGTTGTTCATGTTTATGATATCTAAATTGTAGATTCGGGAATCGCCTGGCCGCAGCGTTATGGTCTCGTTCGCCCATAAACTTACAGGATTGTACGGATAGTTGTTGAACGTCTCCTTCACAGTGTAAGGCATTTCTACAACAGCCCCTAACACAACAAGCACTAAACCTACCACACTAAAAAATACAACTAGCAATTCTACTCGGTCCTTCGCAAGACGACCAAACATGATAACTCACACAAGCACATATCACTTTTCGCTTACTTAAATTGAACTCTAAGGACATCTCAGAGCGGGCGCCAAGCCAATTTTTCCCTTCCCGCGTGATTTCAAGGTGACCTTATTATGGTTGTGTTGAATACATAGTACTTATTTCCCATGGTCAAAAATGTAAGCTTGTAGGTCTCGTTTTCTTGAAACATGGATATAGTTGGTGTAGGTTCGGCTGTTATCTCGTATTGGTGCATCCATGAGCCTTCGTAAATTTTATAGCCAAATCCTTTGTCATGTGCGCTGGATATTGTTATAATTAAGTCAGGGGAGTAATGCGGGTATTCTCCCTCCGCTATCCAGACAGCAAGCGCAGGTCTAAAACGAAATGTTACATTTACGATTTGAATTGTATAGATATAGCATGCAGTGGCTCCTGTGTTGTTGAGATAGAGAGTGATGTCAACATATGAATCTGTTTTGAAAGTGAACTGTTTAAATAATTCAAGTGATTCTTCAGACGTAAGCCTTGCTTCCAAAGGAAAGCTGTGATGGAATAAGCTGTTTGTGTGGAAAGTCACTGAATATGTGCTTCCATTGTGAAATGTAAGTGGCGTAGCGCCAACGATAGATGTATAGTGGCCGTCGTCTCTCTCCCAGTTGTAATGTTCACCTATTGAGTCTAGTTTATCGTGCAATGAGAACCTTTCTTCAGCATAATTGATTTGCAAATATGACTCTGCTCCTCTAGGCAAGTAAATGGGGTTGAGGTCTGATGGGCGAATGGTGAATTCCATATTGACGAAAGTCAATTCTGTTATTTGTATGTCGGACAACCCAGTGTTGCGGATGTGAAGTGTAATAACACTGTTTGATATGTCGATTATGCTGTCTTCTAATATGGTCATGGACTCAAAAAGTCCGAGGTTTAATCCGCCAAGAAAAGCTCCCGATGCTATAAGAGTTGCTAGAAAAGTCATCTGAATGCTCTTCTTCCCTCTTTGCAGAATATCGTATAATGCAATGCAAAGAGGAAATACCACAAAGACAATTATGACATAAAATCCGCCTCCTATAACCCTGTCAAAAAAATACATAATAAGAAACGACCAAATAATGCCCAACGCAAGAGAGGGTATGAACCAAACAGTTTCCTTTTTCATAAACACTTTAACCTCTATTTAACCTTTGGACGAAAACCCATTCTTATTTCTTGTGGATAATCAGAAAATCAACAAAGCCGAAGACAAGCAGTAATCTGCAAAGCGCGTTTTCCCCACCACAATTGTCAACATGGTCCAACAAGGATTTGACTTTGCGCACTAGTACACGCGCTCAACATCGCAAACACAAGTTTCGTAGCTTAACATCCTAATGAAGCAAATCATTACAACCCGTAAACCTTCGGTCCGCCCGGGAGCCAGCAGAGTTGATTGACCCCGATGCAGGCCAGGGCCTTCCTTGTCGCTGTCGCCCATAGCGCTCTTTCCTCATAATTGAATAGATAGCGTGGGGCGCGAGGCTGCACATACATCAGTCAGGGGTGCATATGGTTGCCTGTTTTGACAGGTTTTCAGGGTCAGAAGGGTTGTCCGTAATGAGGGGGCACTGCAGGCTGCGGTCTGCGGGCGCTACATATCTACCCCCAACTGATGTATATGCGACTTTGTGTGTCGCGATATCTATTCAACGCAGGGGAAGAGCGCGACGCGCTTCGCGGACAGGCGATCCTGCTCGAGTCGCTGGGGGCTTGGCGGAGAGGCAGATGAGTTCCAGCGGGTGTTCTCCCTGGTTATGGTTCAATCATCGAAGATTTCAGTTTCTGCTCTAAGAACCTACGTCGTATATTTTCTCTGGGTAGACTAGGTAACCATACCCCATCCAGACGCTCGTAGCAGCTATCATAACTTTCCCGGTGTTAAGGTTCAAAACAACTGTTATGCCGTAGTCGATTGGAAAAATGAAGAGAATCAAGAATGGATAATTAACGTGAAAGTTTTCCTCTCTAGGGTTGGACCAGTATTGATATGGGTCTTGGGCCATGAAATCTTCTATTATCCTTGTTCCGTTTTCAACAGAAGTGAGATTGAAGCTGTGAGTCTGTAGGTAAGGTTTTATGAGCGTCGAGTTTTCATAGTCAAGCCTCAGAACTAGCTCGTGGATATTTCCTTCGCTGTCGGGCTCCAGAGTTGACGCAACTACAAACCATTCAGCACCGGAGAACCCCCCACACGCATAATAGTGTGCGTAGACCAGAACAGAATAGTCGGTATTCCTTGAAAATTCAGCCGTAACATCCAAATCCTTTGTTTTGTTCCAGACGTCCATGAAAGTCTCATTACTAAGCAATTCTGTGAAATGAAAGAAATGAATCATCGATGGCTCTAGCTCGTGTGCCTCTTGACTTTCTATTATTGTCCAGTAGAAAATTGGCGTTAGAACGAGCAAAACAAGACAAATGCAAATAGTAGTCAGTCTAGGGTTTTTGGTAAGCCAACTCAAAAATTGCATATCTCTTCTCACATGCTAGATTCTGAAACTCTGCCTTTTAATTCTACAGTTTAGAACAGCAACTTTCGCAGACGTAGACATGTCAGCTGAGGGAGGAAGCCTGGGCGCGCGCTTTCAAGCATGCACAGGTCATCGCTTTGTTGATTCCTACTCCGCAGACCGCTCTGGCCTTTCCCTTAGGGGGCTATAAGTAGCCCCGCGCGCATGGCATCATGTGGGGATGAATGGCAACATGAGCGAAAGAAAATCGACCTGCCTGTACATCGACAGGGGAGTCCTGAAAACCGCTAGGCAGGTGGGGTTGAACATCAGCAGGGTATCCGAGAACGCCCTGATTGAAGCGATAGGGCGGCTGCAGGGAGCAGAAACGAGAAGCGGGGCCGGGAACGCCCCGAATTCGGTGGTGCGGGGGGTGGGATTTGAACCCACGAACCCCTGCGGGATAGCCGCCTCAGGGCTACGCCTTTGGCCATGCTTGGCAACCCCCGCTTTGGGAATTTGACCCTTCTATCTTCTAATTTGTGGTTGAAATTAAATCTTGCTTCGAATGGCTAAGAAGAAAAAAGGAAAGTGTTGTTAGATTATGCGGAAATCCTCTTTTATTGTCGTTAATACGACGTGAGTATTTGTTCTTTCCACGTACGGTAATGCTAACAAGCGTTTCGTGAACTTGCTTAGTTCATCTCTATTTTTGAACTTTGCAATGATGACCGCATCAGTTAATCCTGTAACGTCGTACACGCTGCACACGTTTGGATATCTTGCAATTTCGTTTTCCATCTCCAAAAGCCTTCCCTTAGAAACTGTTATTTCCGTGAGAATCGTCAACTCGTACCCGAGCTTTTCGTGATCCAGCAACACAGAATAGCCCTTTAATACGCCTTCTTTCTCCATCTTTCTTATTCTCGATAAGACAGTGCCGACAGAGACATTGCATTGCCCGGCTATTTGTCTTGATGACAGTCTAGCGTCAAAAGTCAACGACTTCAATATTTTGACATCTGTTTCATCCAAATGCATCAGCAACCACTCCATACTGCACAAACATTCAATTACCTTACTATATATTTAACATTTGCTTCCATTTTTGGAAATAAAGTTTTTATATTTAGAGAAACAACTCCATAAATTGTAAATTCGCATAGCAAGGAGAACAGCCACAATGATAAACGACAAAACACAAGCAATCAGAGACTTTGATACATGCGAGAAGCTCATGAAAAACGCTGATTACATCCTCCTTCACTTCACAGACCTGCTCGGATTCTTCAAAGGCAGAACAATCCCAACCGAAGAAGCGAAAAACGCGCTCACAGAAGGCGTGGGCTTTGACGGTTCCTCCATAATCGGCGGAGTGAACATAGAAGAAAGCGACATGGTCATGAAGCCAGACCCATCCACGTTTACAGTTTGCCCCTACTACTTCTATGACAAAAGCGTCGTGAGCTTTGTGTGTAACATTCACCGACCTGATGGTAAACGATTCGAAAATGACTCAAGACTCATTTGCCAAAAAGCCACGAAAAAGGCATTGGCAGAAGGATATGAGACAACGGCCGCCGCCGAACTAGAATTCTATCTTGTGGAGAAAAACGAAAAAGGTGAAGTTTACCCGGTTGAAAACCATCTCATAGACAAGCAAAGATATTTTGACATAGCGCCTGACCGCGATGTCACAGAATCCTACCGAATGGATTTGTCTAACGCTTTATCCGGTATGGGGATTACCGTCGAACGACAGCATCATGAGGCGGGCTCAGCCCAGAACGAAATTACGTTCAGATATTCGGATCCTTTGACCACATCTGACAACATTATGCGCTACAAATTTGCAGCCAAAGCTGTGGCAGATAGAAGATACAAATGGATAGCGACTTTCATGCCAAAACCATGGTTCGGCAAAGCGGGCAGCGGCATGCACATCCACATGGGACTATTCGACCCTAAATCAGGCGAGAATCACCTTTATGATTCAAAAGGTTACGCAAACATTTCACAAAAATGCAGATACTTCATTGGCGGTATCCTGGAACATGCAAAGGCGCTCTGCGCCATTGTGGCACCCACGGTTAACAGTTACAAAAGACTGGTTCCAGGTTATGAAGCTCCAGTTTATGTTGCATGGAGCAAGAAAAACCGCTCAGCCCTGATAAGGGTGCCAGAATATTTCCCTGGAAAGGAGAGAGAAGCTAGAATAGAGTTCAGATGCCCAGACCCACTGTGTAATCCCTATCTTGCTTATACTGTGGCGCTTGAGGCAGGATTTGATGGCATTAGAAAGAAGATTGACCCGGGCGAACCTGTAGATGTGAACGTTTATCACTTAAGTGAAGCCAAACGGGAAGAACTTGGAATCAAAGTTTTGCCGGCCTCGCTGAAAGAGGCTTTAGAAGAATGGCAAAGCGACGAAATCTGCATACGAGCCTTAGGCAGAGAAAACGCAGAGAAGTACATGGAGCTTAAAATGCAAGAGTGGAAAGAGTACGAGCCTCACATACCAAACAATGGAAGCCAAGTGACAAATTGGGAATTGCAAAAATATCTTTACACATAGCACTAGCAACCTTAAATTGTTAAGTTATTGTAGCAAAAATGAAGCTTATTCAAGTCGCGGGAAAGATGCGCGATGAAATATGACACTGTACTTGTGCTTGACTTCGGCGGGCAATACTGCCATCTCATAGCGAGAAGAATCAGAGAAAATGGAGTTTACTCAGAAATAGTAGCTCACGACATAAAACCAGAAGAAATCAAAACCTTAGGCGCAAAATTTAACATAAAAGGCTTGATTCTTTCTGGAGGACCAGCAAGCGTTTATGAGCCAAATGCGCCGAGACCCGACCCCCAGATTTTAGAACAGGGTTTGCCGACTTTGGGTTTGTGCTATGGCCATCAACTCATAGCGCAAATAATCGGAGGAAAAGTTGAGCCAGCAAGTCAGAGGGAATACGGAATCGCTTATGTTACAATTGACAAACCTGTAGATGTACTAAAGGACTTAAACGCAAAAGAGAAAGTTTGGATGAGCCACGGCGACACTGTTTCGGCAATTCCTTCCCAATATGAAGTCTTGGCTCACACGGAAAATTGTCCAGTTGCAGCCTTCAAGCATAAGGATAAGCCAATCCACGGATTACAATGGCACCCTGAAGTTGTTCACACAAAAAATGGCGCGCAAATGCTCCGCAACTTCATCTTTGCAGTCTGCAAATGCGAAGTCAACTGGAAAATGGAAGACATCATAGAAAAAATGGTGGAAGAAATAAGAAGGGAGGTTGGCGAAGGAAGAGCCATAATAGCCCTCAGCGGAGGCATAGACTCAAGCGTGGCGACTGTTCTTGCTGCGAAGGCAATAGACAACAGGCTTACAGCAGTTTTCGTTGACCACGGATTCATGCGAGAAGGCGAACCAGAATTCGTGAAAAATGTCTTCCAAGAATTCAAAATGTACCTCATAATAGCTCAGGCGCAGAAGAGATTTTTAGAAAAGTTGAAGGGCGTAGTTGACCCTGAAAAGAAAAGAAAGATTATTGGCGAGGAATTCATACGCGTTTTCGAAGAAATCTCGGAAAAAACGGGGGCAGAATATCTAATTCAGGGAACAATATACCCGGACAGAATTGAGTCAGGTTTCAGAAAATTCTCTGACAAGATTAAAACGCATCACAACGTCGCTGGTTTGCCATCCATAATCAAATTCAAAAGAATAGTGGAACCGCTTCGAGACTTGTACAAGGATGAAGTTAGAAAAGTCGCGAAAATGCTTGAACTGCCGAAAGAAATAGTTTTTAGACAGCCGTTTCCGGGTCCAGGCTTAGCTGTCAGAATTATTGGAGAGTTGACTGAGGAAAAGGTAAGAATTGCAAAGAAGGCAGACAAGATTGTGAGAGAAGAAATCGAAAAAAGTGGCTTAGAGGAGAACTTGTGGCAATATTTTGTTGTTTTGACAGACACTAAGGCTACGGGCGTCAGAGGCGACGCCAGAGCTTATGGATATGTTGTCGCGGTCAGAGCTGCGGAAAGCCGGGAAGCAATGACTGCTAGCTTTGCAAAAATCTCCTATACCGTGCTGGAAAGAATCTCAACGAGGATAACTAATGAAGTACCAGAGGTAACTCGAGTTGTCTACGACATAACGCACAAACCTCCAGCAACGATAGAGTGGGAATAAGTTGGCTCGGAAGTTGGATTTTTGCGCTAAATACTGAATTTTCAAAGTTAAAAGGTTAAAAGTTTTGAAGACTAAGTCAGAGGTGAACTGACTCAAGAGGTCTAAAGTTTGAGTGGTTCTGTTGACGAGGAGCGCATTTCAGCAGAGTTGAAAGGGAACACGTTACGTGTGTACTTGTATATTCTGAAGTCTTCGAGTAATGTTGGTGTGCGTGAGGTTCAGCGGGCTCTAGATTTTTCTAGCCCGACATTAGCTGTCTATCATTTAGACAAGTTGGTAGGTTTGGGGTTAGTGGAGAAAAAGCACGGAGATTATGAATTGGTGAAAGAGGTAAAAATTGGTGTTTTAAAACAGTTTGTAAGAATAGGGGCGGTTTTGCTTCCTAGATACGTGTTTTATGCAACATTGTTTACTACGCTTCTAATATTGTATATTGTGTATTTGTTGGGTTTTGAACGGGTTAGTCTTTCCAGCATTTTTGCATTGATATTTGGAGTCTTAGGCATAATCACGTCTTGGTATGAAACTATAAAAGCGTGGCGAGAGAAAACATAGTGTACAAGATTTTGTACAAACCGTACAAAAGCATTGTTTTAAGTATTCCAATATGTCTTTTTCTAGTAGTGATAAGAAATGAAATTATTGGTTGTAGGACTAGCGGGTGTAATCATTGCCTGTTTAATTTTCACTGCAGTGGTTGCCCTACCTTGGTCGGAAATTGTGGAGTACTTCTCTCCAGGAGTATCCCCAGATATTCCAACTTTTCCTATTGGTGACAACTCGATGATTATGGTAAATCTCAGCATCTCGAATTTTACGGAACCTTTAGGACCAGGTAGTGAAGCTAATGTAACAGTGAGCGTGACCTCAAGAAAGGAAATGTCCAATGCTAGAGTACAGATCGAGCTTTCGCCTATCTATATTGGTCAAGGTATATGGCCAAACGTAACATGGACTCCCATTGGTTCGCAAGGAATCGATCTTACTGATGGGAATTTGACATGGACAATAACTCTTCCAGCAAATACTTCCGTAGGTACCAACATAAAAATAAAGGCGACTGAAGTAGGATTCGGAGTAATAACTGCAACAGTAATATGGTGGGAGACATCATCAACATTCTATAAAAGCGAAGCTTCTTTATATGTTCAGATACTGGAAGACAAAATTGTGGTCTACAACAATCCCGAAACTATTATACTACCATGATTCATTGATACTGATAGTTGTTATCGAGTTCAAGATTTGAAACAAACAATCTTAAATAGTGGGAAAATCAATACGAAATTGAGTGGTCGATGAAAAAATACTGTTTGCTCGGAATTACACTTGCGCTGATGTTCCTAAATACCGAAGCTTATGTTCCAACTTTTCGACCCAAACCCAATCCGTTAAAGGTTACTGAGCCGCTCCAAACAGGTACAATAACTGTGACAGGTTATTGGTGGTATTGGTTCAATACAACTCATGTTTTGCCCATTACAAACGCAAGAGTGGAGATATATGATGAAGAAGCAACAGGCACAGTTTATCTTGGAGCGGATTACACCGATTACAATGGATACTTTACTATTGGTCCTATAGTAAATAACGATGGACCAGGAGAGGACGGACTCGATATTATTGCCACTGTAAACGCTACATCTCCAGCAACACGAGTAGTTACCCCTGCTAGCGTTGTATATTCCGCTCAAACCCAAACATTTGGCAATCGCCCAGATGGTGAATTTTACATTGGAAACATTGCAACACAATACAGTCAGAGAGGGGCTTGGTGGATTTTTTCATATCATTTAGGTCTAACTCGTGGGTGGTATTACTTGAGCAACGCAGTGAGTTATAATACCCCACAAGCAATTGCTCGCTGGCCTTATGAGACTTGGCCGCATTACCATCCTGGTGGGGAGATACATCTTCCCGATTGGGCTTGTTGGTGGCCAAGTATAATTCTTCATGAATACGGTCATCATGTTATGTATAGCCTCTATGGATATATTCCCCAGTCTATGGAAGACCATTGGTTTACTACGACCAGCAATTCGACAACTGCTTGGACTGAAGGTTGGGCTAATTTCTTTCCGCTAGTTGTATATGATAATCCAGTATTTACATGGTCAAATGGAACACATTATACAGACATAAACCTTGAAACTCCTCATTGGTGTTCTGCTGGCTGGGATGACGGTGATGAGGTTGAAGGTCGTGTTGCTGGGGCTTTGTGGGACGTTTTTGATTCACAGAACGACAGCGACCCATGGTACTACGACAGTTTCTCTGATGGGTTCCAGCGGATATGGAACATTATGCATACAACACCTTGCGACACGTTCCACGAGTTCTGGCAGGCATGGAACACAAGCGGCTACCCAAAACAACCAGCATTACTGGCCATGTTCCAAAACAGCATAGACTATAGAGGACCAGGCGATGTCGACGCTAACTGCTTTGTGGAAACAAAAGACCTTATGCTCCTAGTACAGCACTATGGAAATTACAAAGAAGCCCCAATATATCCTCCATGGGATCAACGAAGAGACTTAAACTACGATGATTTCGTCGACGTTAAAGACATACTCGAAGGCGTAGTAAACTACGGAAACAGCTACGACTGCTGACAATTCAGCCACAGATTCTAGACTTTGGACTTCTGCATCAAATCTTCAATTTTGGCTTCTCTGAGAAGATTTACATGTTTAACTAGTTCGCTGATTACGGCTTCAAAAACCTTTTTGCCTTTTTCCGCTGAAGCTATGGTTGATTTGCCAAAAACTCCAGAATCTGTATAATCAACAGTGTCCAGAGCAAGCGTCACACCTTCAACTCGCACTTTATGCTCGCGTGGCTCCTCGTCCACGGCTTTACTCATGTCAACAATGTTTGGATGCAGAGTCAAATTCAACGAAGTTTCCTCAGCACACGCATGCCTCCGCTCTTCCGGCGTGAAAAGCTCAGGCAAAAGCTTACCAGTAATAGGCCACCACTGGAAAACAGACACAAAGATTCCTTTCTCTCTAAGCTCTCTGGCAACTTCCATAAGAGCGCCTAAGTTGCCGCCATGCCCATTAACTATCACAACCTTTCTAACACCATAATAGTTGAGCGCCAAGCATACTTCTTTGACATAGTTTTTCAATGTTTCTGGCGATACGTGGATGGTTCCCCAAAATTGTTTGTGGTGAGAGCTTACACCGAAAGGAATGACCTGCAAACACAAAATCCCAATGCGCTTGGCCGTTTCTTCAGCTATAGCCTTTGCTATCAAATGATCTGTTCCAAGGGGATTCTGCGGCCCATGCTGCTCATTAGAACCCACCGGCAAAATTGCAATATCATTTTTAGCGAAATATTCTTTGGCTTCGGCCCAGCTCATTTCATGAAGCATAACCTTCAAGGCTTTCACCCTTCACGAAACCATTTTATTAAAAGGCAACCGAATATAAGTTTGTAGTTCAAAACGGTGAAATCGTTGAAAGCTTTGATTCTCGCTGGAGGCTTCGGCACAAGGCTAAGACCATTAAGCTGCACAAGACCAAAAACTCTCTTCCCAATAGTCAACAAACCATTGCTGCAATGGACATTCGAAAGACTTGCAAAGAACGACGTTACAGATGCGATACTTGCAGTTAATCATCAAACCGAATTTTTGCTGAAACAGTACAGAATCCCAAGATGTGGAGTACGCATCACCTATTCGCGAGACCCGCCGGGGAAACCCTTGGGAACGGGCGGTCCAGTAAAAAAGGCTGAAAAACTTCTTGACCACGACTTTCCCTTTCTGGTCTTGAATGGTGACATATTTGCAGACGTAAACTATAAAGAAATTGTGAAAATAGATAAAAAGAAAAAGGCTGTGGCGACAATTGCTCTTCACAGAGTTGAAGACCCAACCAGATATGGAGTTGCCGAATTAGACGAAAACAACCGCATAAGAAGATTTGTTGAGAAACCGCCGAGCGAAACCGCTCCAAGCAATTTTATAAATGCCGGTGTCTACGTCCTTCACCCAGAAATCTTCAAGTATATCCCGGAAAACCGTGCAGTCTCCCTTGAACGAGAAGTTTTTCCAACCCTGGCTGAAGATGGCAAGCTTTACGGGCACATGTTTGATGGCTTATGGAGTGACATAGGCGAACCCGAAGACTACTTAGAGATAAACAAAACTTTGTTAAACCCTTTTGATACCTCACAAAAATTTGAAGAAAGAAAAAAAGTGGAAGTAAAAAACCCCGTGGCTTTCGACAAAGAAGTTTCAATAGGCGAAAAATCGGTTATTGGACCCTACACGATTTTAGGACGCCATGTCATCGTTGGAAAAAATGTTCACATACGAGACTCCGTAATTTTTCAGAATACTTCGATAGGTGACTCCTCATCAATAAACGGAGCTGTAATCGGGGAAGGCGCAAACATAGGGAAAGAAGTAAAAATCGGAAAAGGCTGTATCGTCGGCGACCATGTCAAAATCAAGGATGGCATGGCACTTGCCAAAAAAGTTTCGATTTGCCCAGCCAAGGAGATTTCTGAAAGCGTATTAACGCCAGAAAACATTATCTAAAAGGGAAAAGTACCATGCTAAGCTCAAGACGCTTATTTGGAACGAACGGAATTCGCGGAGTCGTCAACAAGGAATTAACTCCTGAAATGGCGATTAAAATTGGGAGCGCGATAGGAACATTCTTCAAGAAAGGAAAGCTTATAGTAGGATATGACGCCAGAACAAGCGGCCCCATGCTTGCAAAGGCCGTCATCTCTGGTTTAAACGCAACTGGATGCGACGTTTTATTCGCTGGAATGGTGCCTACACCCACATTGCAATATGCCGTGAAAAATCACAAGACAAACGGGGCAGTGATAATAACTGCTTCACACAACCCACCGGAATACAATGGGATAAAGGTTGTGTGGAATGATGGAATAGAGCTTTCTCGCGCCCAGGAGATTAAAATTGAAGACGCATTCTTTGACGAGAAAATACGCTTTACAGAATGGAACAAAATAGGAACAGTACTCGAAATGCCTGGAATAATTGGCGAGTACATAGAAGCAATAAAGAAACATGTAGATAGCTCTGAAATCGCCAAGAAAAATTTTCATGTCGTTGTTGATGCAGCTAACAGTGTGGGTAGCCTAACTGCACCATACTTGCTTCGAGATTTAGGCTGCAAAGTCACGACTATAAACGCAAATATTGACGGCACATTTCCTGGAAGGCTTCCTGAACCCCGTCCAGAAAACTTGCGGGAATTGGCTACAACTATAAAAGCGGTAAAAGCTAATTTGGGCGTAGCTTATGACGGTGATGCTGACCGCTCAGTCTTCGTCGATGAACGAGGAGAAATCTACTGGGGAGACAAAACCTTCGCCTTGGTCGAAAAATTCTTCTTAAAAGCCAATCCAAGCGAAAAAATCGTTACGCCAGTGAGCTCCTCTACGCTTGTTAAGGACATCGCAGACGCCTATAACGGAGAAATCGTATGGACCAAAGTGGGAAGCGTCACCGTTTCTCAGACAATGAAAAAATTGAAAGCAAAGCTTGGTGGAGAAGAAAATGGCGGAATCTTTTATGGTCCTCACCAGTCAGTAAGGGATGGAGCGATGGCAACAGCTCTGATTTTGGAAATCATGGCAAAAACTGGACAAAAGCTTTCTAAGCTCATTGAAGAACTGCCAAGGTATTCTATTGAGAAAGGCAAAGTTGAGTGCCCAGAGAAACTAAAAGCGAAAGTGTTAGAAGAGTTAGCTGCTCAAGTAAAGGGATTAAACATAAGCACAATTGATGGCGTAAAAATATGGTTTGAAGACAAAAGCGCCATCCTAGTAAGGCCAAGCGGAACAGAACCCATTTACAGGCTATACGCCGAAGCACAAAACAAAGAGAAGGCACTAAAACTCGTCAAGAAATACTGTTTAAAACTTGAAAAGATAATTAAAAATCTGAAAGATTAAGCATTACGAAAAAAATTGGCGTTATGGAGCACGCAAACATGTCATCGTCAGTATTGCATGCAAGATCCGAAGATATGGATACAGCAGAAAAACGCGGAAAATACACGGTCAGCATAATAGGGTGCGGGCAAGTTGGCGTTCTCCACACATACCTTTTTGCCGAAGCTGGATTCAAAGTCATATGCGTGGACGCGGACCAAACGATAGTGAACCTCCTTGCCAAAGGAAAAGCTCCCTTTTTGGGATATGAAATAGAATCCAAATTGAAAACTTGGGCAAAAACCGGGCAATTAAATGCTACAAGCGAAACTAAGAACGCTGTTTCTAAAAGCGACGTCATTGTTATAGCAATCCCTGTTAATGTCGATGCAAAGAAAAAGACTGATTACTCAATCATGGAAAACGCTTGTAAACAAGTAGGCTCAAGCCTCCGCCGTGGCTCATTGGTTATTGTTGTGAGTATTGTCGGATTTGGTTTTACAGAGGGCAGAATTAGAGAGATCTTGGAAAACAATTCGGGATTCAAGGTTGAAATTGATTTCGGTTTAGCCTATAGCCCAATTCCAATGCTAAATACGCAATCTTTAGGATCGCTGATGAATTATGAGAGAGTGATTGCAGCGCCCGAAAAGACTACCTTGAACTCCGCTTCGGTCATTTTAGGAAACGTTTCAAAAAAAGAAATTAAAAAAACAGAAAACATAAAAAATGCAGAAGTAGCTGCACTGTTTGAAGCGGTGCAAGGAAACGTGAACGTTTCCCTTGCTAACGAAATTGCTTTTTTCTGCGAAAAAGCAGGCTTAGACTACCTCGAAGTTCGTAAACTCTCAAGCAACAGAGCTTATGACGCCCTTCCATTTCCGACACTTGCGACAACCACTCAAAAAGAAGCCTATATTTTACTTGAAGACGCAGAGAATCTAGGCACGAAACTAAGAATCGTCACACTCGGCGAAAAAATAAACAGTGAAATGATTAAACATGCAATCAGCCTAACTCACAGCGGATTAAAAGACTGCAGAAAAACATTAAGAAGAGCAAGAATCGCAATATTGGGAATCGGGCGAGTCGCAAATATCAAAAGCCCCCCTAGAACCGCAGCGAAGGAGCTTGCCACAATGCTAAAAGCTAAAGGTGCAAAAGTCAGCCTTCATGATCCGCATTTTTCGGACAAGGAACTCACAGACATATCATTTCCTTTCAAGAAGAACCTAACAGAAGCTGTGGAAGGAGTAGACTGCATAATAATATTAACCGGACATGACCAGTTTAAACACTTGAACTTGAAGAAGATCAAAATGGTTATGAAAATACCGGCTGCGATTGTTGATCTCGCAGGAATAGCCGAGGCAGATAAAGTTGAAAAAGAAGGTTTTGTATATCGGGGTTTGGGAAGAGGAGTTTGGAAGAAATGAAAAAACTGGGAGTAGCAGTCATAGGAACAGGATTTTGGGGAAAAAATCACGCAAGAGTTTTCAAAGAGCTAGAAGAAACGGAGCTTTTGGCTGTCTGCGACATAGATGCAGAAAGGGCGAAAAATGTGGCTGAACAGTTCAGCGTAAAGCCCTACACTAGCACAGTAAAAATGCTAAAACGCGAGGATATTGAAGCGGTAAGCATCTGCACGTGGTCGACGAATCTTGCAAAAGAGGCGATGAAGACTTTGAAAGCTGGAAAGCATGTTCTAGTTGAAAAACCAATGGCAGAAAACGTAAAACAGGCGGAGAGGTTATTTAAAACGGCTGAAAGGGAAGGGTTACACCTTACAGTCGGTTTTCTAATGCGATTTATCCCAGGAATACAGTACATAAAAAAGGCTATTGAAAACAAAACAATCGGCGAACTCGTATGCGCCACTGCAAGAAGAGTATCTGAGTGGCCAGAAAGAATAGGGGATATTGGAGTTGTTAAAGACACGGCAATCCATGACATAGACATAATAAGATATGTCTTTGAAGAAGAACCTCTTGCTGTTTATGCAAGAACTGGAAGCATGAAACATGGGAAGTTTGAGGATTACGCTCAGATAATGCTCACCTTTAGAGGGGGAAAGAGCGCCTTCATCGAATCTAACTGGTTAACGCCGTATAAGACGAGAACTCTGGTGGTTACAGGTAGCAAGGCCATAATGACGCTTGACTACATTACGCAGGAACTAACGATTGAAGATGCAAAGGAAAAAGTGCAGCCGAGATACCCATGGAAGGAACCCCTAAAACTTGAACTCCAACACTTCGCAAAGTGCGTTTTGAAAAAAGAAAAACCGCTAATAACAAGCATGGATGGCTTGAAGGCACTGCAAATTACTGAGGCAACACTAAAATCTTCAGCGACTAGCAGCGTAGTGAAACTACATTAGGGCACTGCATTCATTCTAATTGCAAAAATATTATAGAAACCCTAAACACATTTCACACTATGAAGCGCAACATTGATTTATCGAATAAGATAACGTGCCTAGTACCTACGTATTCTATTGTTGCATACGACCACTCGACTGGGGATTTAGGAGTTGCTGTTCAGTCACGCTATTTCTCAGTAGGACCCATAGTTCCATGGGCTGAAGCTGATGTTGGCGCCATTGCAACCCAATCCTTTGCCAATGTTTCTTATGGTCCACGAGGACTGCAATTGTTGAAGGAAGGACTGACCTGTAAGGAAGTCATTGCGAGACTCACGAGCGCAGATGAAGGAAGAGAACATAGGCAGTTGGGCATAGTGGATGCTGAAGGTAATGCTGCCGCATATACGGGCACTAAGTGTTTGAAGTGGGCTGGGAGCAAAGTTGGAAAGTGTTACTCAGCACAAGGCAATATCCTCGCGAACAGACATGTCGTGGAAAAGATGACTAGGAAGTTTGAATTCACAAAAGGCGATTTAGCCAACAGACTCGTTGTAGCTTTGGAAGCGGGCGAAAAAGCAGGTGGAGATGCTAGGGGAAGACAATCAGCAGCATTACTAGTTGTAAGAAAAAACGCGGGAAGAGGAAACTATGGGGACAAATTCATCGAATTAAGAGTTGAGGACAACCCAGATCCTATTAAAGAACTGAAACGGCTGCTGAAGATTCACCGAGTCTACTACTTAATTGATGATGCGGAATCAAAATTCACCGGAGGCGACCCTGAGAGAGCGGTTTTATGTATAAAAGAAGCCTTAAAAATTAACCCTAGAAACGACGATGCATACTTAGATTTAGGGCTAATGTATTTAAGACTTGAAAGAACAAGTGAAGCAGTTAACGCTTTAAGAAAAGCTTTAGACATAAACCCAAAAATGAGTACAGTAATCAAACAACTTTCTAAGCTGGGAATCACTAAAATACCCGAAAGTCTTCTAGAGAAGCTGCAGATTTGAACTTGGATGGTTGGTGTTGGTTGCGTGGAAAAAAGAAAGCTTGGGAGAACAAATCTGAACGTTAGTGTTATCGGATTTGGCGCCATGTGGCTTCCCGGCCTCAAGACTGAAGAGGCTGCTAGCTTAGTTCAGCATGCCTATGAGCTGGGAATAAACTACTTTGACACTGCAAGAAACTACGGTGACAGCGAGGAAAAACTTGGTTTAGCCTTACAGAACATAAAAGACGGTCGCGTAATAGCCACTAAGATCGGCTCTAGAACTAAGAAAGAGTCTTCAAAGCATATTAAAGAAAGTCTTCAAAAACTAAAGACGGACAAAATTGACATACTTCAGCTTCATGGAATCGATGACGAAACGACACTCAAGAAAGCGATTGGAACCGATGGGGTTCTTCAAACATGCAAAAAAGCAAAGAAAGAGGGATTAATAGATTTCATCGGAATTTCGAGCCACAGACCCAACATTCTAGTTAAGGCCATAGCGACTGGAGAGTTTGACGCGGTTCTTGTTCCCCTAAACATAATGACACCCCAAGCAACAGAGGAACTGTTGCCAGTTGCCAAGAAACAAGATGTGGGTGTTGTGATTATGAAACCCTTTGCATTCAAAGTCGCAAACATGATGACCTGGAGGTACAAGCCCTCACTTTCATTTTTCTCAGAAGAGCCAGAACTAAGAGCCTTCCTTGGAGAGGACAATCATTCAAAAGTTCGCAATGCTTTAGGATTCATAATTTCACAAGACATTTCCACAATCATCCCAGGGTTCAAAAGCGTTCAAGAAGTGGAATTAGCAATAAAGGCAGAAGAAGAACTAAGCAAACCGGAACCAAGAGAAAAAACGTTCCCATTTGTTGAACTCGAAGAGAAGTACTGCCGAGACTGCGGTCTTTGTTTGCCATGCCCACAAAAACTAAACATACCAGCAATGTTGAGATTCTACGATTTATACCGAATGTACAAGCTTAAAAGTTGGGCTCAAAAGCTCTATAGTGGCCTCAATGTCAAAGCAGAAATATGCGACAGTTGTGGCGATTGCGAATCAAAATGCCCATACGAAATACCAATTCACATAAAGTTGAAAGAAATCTCAGAAATATTTCACTAACCACCGAGACATAGAGCTATTTACATTTACATCAATTGAACATGAAGAATGAACGCTTTGAACTCGGCTGTGAAGTCAAGATTTTCATGTGCCGCTTTTGACGTTGAAGGGTTTGCCTTCCGAAAGAATTTTCTCTGGGATTTTGTTTTTCCATTTTTTCAGAAAGGGCAAATCTTCCTTTTCTTTTCGTAGCTCGTCTGGCAGCATTTCAGGGATTTCATCGCGTATCGGATACCATCTTAAACATTTTGGGCAGATAATGATGCCTTCAACTATCTCGTCTTTTTCTTCAAAAATGTGCAGTTCAAGTGGATGATATTTATCGATTGGACATGCGAGTATATCCATAAGTCTCTTCTTGATATTTATCCTCTCCGCCATGTATTTTTTCCTCAAAGTATAAAACGTTTTCAGAAAATCTTCAAGCTACCTAGCGGAGTCAAATCACTTTTCCATGAATTCTTTCCGATGTCCAAGCTTTCTACGTGGGACGCACGTTGATGTCAAGAGCGATTTGATGCCAATTTGGTCCGGTTTTTCTAACAACTCGTCCAAGAGGAATTTCAAATTTCGCATTTAGACTTTCAAGTTTTTTGGTTGCTTTCAGCTTAACTTTCTCAATTGGATTCTCTTTTTTCCTAGCATGTTCAAAATCGTAATAGTGTATCCACCCTCCAGCCTCTTTAAGAGCTAGGAGCGCATAAGGAAAATATTCGAGTGCCTTTTCAGGTAAGGGCATGAGAACTCTGCCGGCGACGCGCCGTAGCTTTTTTTCGATAATTTCCTTTGCATCGCCAAACATTGGAAAAACCTTCCCATAGACCCTGTTTATTCTCACATTTTCTTGCATGTGTCGAACTGCCGCGGGGTTAACATCAATCGAATACACTTTTTTAGCATGTGAACAGGTGGCAATAATTATGGAAAAACAACCTACTCCAGCAAACATGTTCACAACGACTTCACCAGTCTTGACCAATTTCGCAATTCGCATTCGTTCATGAAAAAGTCTTGGCGAAAAATAGCATTTCTCAATATCAACATTAAACAAGCACCCGGATTCCTTGTGAATAGTCGTCGTTTTATTTTCGCCTGCAACTTGTTCTAATCTTCTAAGTCTGAAAGCTCCGTGTACAGGACCTGTTTGAGCCAACACTGTTTTAATGCTCTTATGAACCTCCAGAATTGCTCCCGCAATAGCTTGGTTATACTTACTGGAAGCCTTTGTTAAACGTATAACGGCTATGTCTCCAACAACGTCATAGGAATTATGAATATTGGGTAAATCCTCGCACGGAATATTATCAGAAAGAATTTTCCTCAAACGCCTCTTCAAGTTTTTCCCCTCTAACTAGGAAGTATACAGGTGCCTGGAAACATTTAAAAGCACAAGGGACTTTCCTTTGTAGAACGAGGAAAGATCCATGGAGAAAATCGCAGCTGGAATTGCTTATGAATGCGTGCGATGCGGAGCGAGAGTTCCTTCAGAAGAATTGGAACTTCGAGGCGGAGAAATAAAGTGTATAGTCTGTGGCTATAGAATTTTGAAAAAGATAAAGCCGCCAGTGGTTAAGCGTACTCCAGCTAAATAGAGTGGTAGTTTAGGGATTAAGCTACTCAAATCGCAAAGGCTAATCGTTTAGGGCTCTAATGGTGTAATCAGAAGACTTCTTTGTCACCAATTCTGCGAAGAGTTCTTCCGCGAAGTTTCACTGCAGGACCGATTACATCTTCAGGTTCTTTTTCAATGGTTTTCCTTTTCACGGTTTCTCCACAGATTCCTCTAGGAAGCAGTCGCCTTTTAATGCAAATGGCATATCCACAGCTTGCAACATTGCACATTTCTTCGGTCAATCTGCACCATACGCCGCCTTGGCGGTAAACTGCAGCATCCTCTGTACATTTGAAGAATCTACATGTTGGAGAACAAGGTTTCACTTGCGCCAATACATGCACAACCTTTAGATAGTTTATTTAACAAAACTTCACTGTTGCAGTCACTTTTGCCTAATAACATATTTCGAAAGAGTTGATATAAACTTTTTTCTCTTAAACTCCTTATTCTGGGTTTAGCTTTCACTTTTTTCTGGTCTAGAACGTCTCTTTCCGTAAACCTCTATCATAAGTATCAAAATGACCGTTACTACTATTATTATTGCCGTTGTAAACTGACTTGTCTCGACAAAAAAGCCTACTAACATTACGTATCGCTCGATTTTGATCTGAATCATCTCTGAACTATCCACGAGAAAGCTATTTGTAGTATATGGTTGTGTTTGACCAAGCAGATAAACCGCTATTTGAAGATCGCCGCCAACAATGTTATTGAATGTAGCCTTACCGTCAGACTGCGTCTGATCAGAGAGCGCTGTTAGACCTTCCCGTTGCAATGTTACATTAACGTTCGAAATTGGTTGCCCAAAATAGTCAACAATGCTTATTGAAACATCTAGACCGTAAAGGTTGCAAATTATGGATAGGTTCTGGTTTTCGAACAAATCTACAGTGGTCTCGTTTAGCAGTATCTCGTTTAAATAAACTCTAATAGAATATCTGCCGAACGTGCAACTCAAAACAGTCGTTCCACCGGTGCCCGTCTGTTCAATGTACTGCAATCCGCCCATGTGCTCGTGGACTTTCACAGCAACATCCGAGATAGGTTGGTTTTTTCCATCAGTAACATTGACTTGCAAAGTTCTTGCGGGGCAGAATATCGTCGCATTGAAGTAGGGTGTTGCAGGCAAATTGTACAATGTGTTATTGTCCTGATTGAAGATCTCACCATAACGTGAAGCGTTTATCATGTAAGTGACATTTGGAAGCGAAGAATACAGCTGCAAAATTCCCGTAATATTAGTTTCGCCATAGTCTTGACCCGTTTTGTTCTCTTGTCCACCCAAATTTGTAGTATAGTTATAACTTACGTTTATGGCAACCTGAGGAATACTAGTATTCTGGGCATCTATCACGTTTATGTTTAAGGTAGTCAATTGGCACGTGAAATCCACCTGTTCTTCTTTTTCAACTGTTATGTTAATTTCGCCGACTTTCACATCTTTGAGAAATGCTTCGCAGCTGTGATTGCCTGGCTCAAGCCAAAGGATGGCCGACCCGTTAGCTTGGCTTGTGGCATTATAATAGATCTTTGAAGATAGATCGTATGTTCTGACGAAAACACTGGACACAGGTCTGTCGGCCAAGTTAAGTGTTGTAATGTCTGCTTTAAACCCTGGAACTTGGAAGATTTGAATGTCACTCGCGTTTTTCTTGGATTCTGGAATTGGAGCGACGCTGATGTTGTAGTTTCCAATAGTGGCGTCTAAAGGTACTGCCCAGTTTATATCGACAATGCCGTCTATTGCGCTAGAGTTTACAGTGTCGATTATTTCCTCTTCAAATTTAACAGTAAGCGTTACGTTTTCGCTAGGAGGGTAGTAATCAACGGCTTTAACATTTACAACGTCGCCCCTATGATATTGACTAGAGTTTGTTAATCCTATGAAGAATTCGCCAACGTTTGTCGCGTTGAAATTTATTCTGTAATATCCAGTGAAGTTGGTGTTTGCGCCATTGGAACAGTCGTTTGGATAAGTGAAATTATCGTAAAAGTCCCCAGCGACAGTTGTAGTAATGTTTTTTAAAACTTCATATTTTGTGCCCGAGGGATCCCGAACCTCGACAACAGGGTAAGTGTAATTTGACTGCCCTCCAGTCATGTTTATTGAGACTGTTACATTAGCCCCTTGTTGAAGTAGAGTTGGCAAGTCAGGGAGAATTGGTTCGAAGGAATATGAGGTTAAAACTGTAAAAGTTACTGTGTAATTTTCTGCTGCGGTCACATCAACTATCGTTACGTTATGGACGCCCTCTGGTGCGTGAGGGACGTTAAACGATGCATTCACGTTATTTTCTGTCGCAACTCCTTCGGTAACATTTTCTTCGTCAAATTGTATAAGGTATGTTCCGTTTGCCGTACTTATGTTGGCAACTAGTTGAACGACGGCCTCAACGTATCCAGGGGAAGGAGTTAGGGATATTATCGTTGTCTCCGCTTTTGCTTGGGGCAAGAAGGAAAGTGTCAACGTTGTTGATACTACAATAATCAGCAAAAATGTTAGGGGCTTGATCTTTCCAAGCGAAGATTTTGGCAAATACTTTCCCTCTTAGCTAGCTTCTAAATTGTGAACACTTCTAATACCGGGAACATTTTAAACTTTACCTTTTATGCGAATGAAACCAAGCCGAAAAGCCAAAAAGGAAGGGTATTGTCAAAAACAACTTAAAATACCTAAAGAACAGTAATGCCTGAACTATGAGGCTTGAAGAATTTGATCGACGACATTCTAGACCTAGCTGAGAGACACGAAGAGTGGCGTGGAAAACAATGCTTGAATCTAATTCCCTCTGAAAATGTCATGAGTCCAGCTGTCAGAGGGCTTCTTTCGTCAGATTTTGGAAACCGTTACACCGCCAGAGATCGCTTTTATATGGGTACACGTTTCACCGATGAGATAGAACAGTTTGGCGAAAAAATTGCGAGAGAAGTTTTTAAAGCCGAAACTGCAGACTTGCGCCCCCTCTCCGGGCATATCGCAGACCTAATCGTCATAGCTAACTTTACAAAAAAAGGGGACACCATTATGTGTGTTTCTCCCGAAGATGGCGGATACCCGGGACTGTGGAAAGATGGATTAGCGGAACTGTTTGACCTCAGGACTGTACCTTTTCCTTTCTCGAAGATCGACATGAACATAAAGGTTCACGAAGCAAAAGAGATTATATCTCATGTTAAACCTAAGATGGTGATTTTCGGTGCTAGTCTAATCACTTTTCCTCACCCAGTCAAAGAGTTAGCTGAAATTGCACGTGAAAATGGTGCATGCGTTGGTTTTGACGGGTCGCATATTATGGGGCTGATTGCAGGTGAAGAATTCCAAGCTCCATTAAGCGAAGGCGCATGCGCATTATTCGGTTCAACACACAAGACGTTTTTTGGCCCTCAAGGAGGAATAGTATTGGCAGATAAGGAACATGGGGAACTTATCAAGGAGAAAATTTACCCTGCCTTCGTTGACAACGCTCACTGGAATCGCATTGCGGCATTGACTCTGGCTTTGGCTGAAATGAAGAAATTCGGCAAAGCCTACGCAAAACAAGTAATTCGCAACTCACAAGTCTTAGCCAAAGCTCTGCAAGATTGCGGTTTTCCTGTAATTTGTCAACATTTAGGATTCACTAAGTCACATCAGGTTATATTAGATTTTGGCGGAGATAAACATGCAAGAGCTGTCGCAGAAAAGCTTCAAAAAGCAAACATAGTTTCTGATTGCGTCATTAGAATTGGAACATGTGAAGTCACAAGACGAGGTATGAAGGAAAGAGAGATGCAGAAAATAGCTGAGTTAATCAAGAGAACTGTGTTCGACGAAGAAAATCCGGAAAACATTAAGAAGGACGTTGCTGAACTCTGCGCTGAATTTCGAGAAATCGAATTCTGTTTTAAGAAATAAGACTGCTTTTATTGCACTGTTTTCCTTTTTCTTAATAAACTACGAGTAGAAATTTGAGAGTGACAGACTTTGGAGACTCTGGTTCCCTCGCCACTTATCGAAGCAATGAAAAAACAGAAGTACCACTTTGTTGGCAGGCATTCTGCTGTTAAAAGGTGTAGATGGCTTTATGAAACTCTAATCCATAATAGACCGTGCTACAAACAGAAATTTTACGGGATAAAGACGCATCAATGCATTCAAATGACGCCCGCGCTTTTTTACTGCACACAACAATGCTTATTTTGTTGGAGAGCCCAAAGTAGTGACCTTCAAATAGCTTGGGATGAAATGCGGCTACCAACATGGGACTCTCCAGAAGAAATTGTCGAGGGAAGCATCAAGGAGCAACTTAAAATCCTAAGTGGATACAAAGGCAATCCTAAAACAGACAAGAAAAAACTCGAAGAAGCTTTAACTCCCAAGCACGCGGCTATAAGTCTCACAGGAGAACCAACACTCTACAGCTCTATAGGCGAATTAATTCAAGCCTTCCACATTAGAGGACTCACCACATTCCTCGTGTCTAACGGAACTGTCCCCTCAGAACTAACAAAATTAAGTGAGGAGCCAACACAGTTTTATGTTTCAGTCTGTGCTCCAGATGAAAAATCATTTAAACATATCTGCCGTCCCCAGATTCCGAAAGCTTGGGAAAAATTAAACGAGACTTTGCAGCTCTTGCCAAGCTTCAAATGCCCCAGTGTAATTCGCATAACACTAGTACATAAGTCAAACATGAAAAATGTGGAAGGCTATGCTAAACTGATTGAGAAGGCCAACCCAACGTATGTTGAACCCAAGGCTTACATGCACGTTGGGTTTTCTAGACTGCGTTTGGGCTTTGAAAACATGCCAAACTATGAGGAAATATATGAATTTGCAACGAGGTTGGCGAAAGAAATTGGATATAATGTCATTGATGAGTCGGAAGAAAGCCGCGTTGTATTGTTGAGTAGACTTGAGGTGCCTAGAAGATTTGGTAACGCGTAATATTTCTTGCAAATGATTCAAAATTTTCAGCAATAAATAAGGCAGACGAATCTTTTGTGAATTTACTGAGAAGAAGGTTTAAATAAACTTCTCTTTAGATTAACTTAATCTTTAACCAAAACTTGAATCGGAGTGTCAACAAAAAATGGTTAATGAAGGACGAGGACGTTTGTTCAGAAGGAAAGACGGCAAATTCCTGATTTACCTACCGAAAGACTTCGCCGAAGACAGCATGTTTCCATTTAAAGGCGTCGACTCTGTATTTGTCAAAGTAAGCTTCAAACTTGGAGACATCAAACTGCTCGTAGAGAAATGGAAAGAACCGCCACCGCAAGCGACATAGCAACACGACAAAGAATTGGCCGTTTATTATCTCCACTTTTTTAGTAGGCAGTCTCGATATAATAAAATACTTATCCATCCTAATATTCTAAGCTAATAAAGGTGCTGGTTTTATGCCTTCATTGAAGATTACATTAGAAGGAATAAGAAAAGAACTGAAAGAAAAGGAAAAAGTGCGAGAAAATCTTCAAAAAACCATGCGAAAAACAACAAGTCTGTCAAAGCAAGCGATACTTTTGGCTCATCAAGAAAAGTTAAAGGAGGCAAAAAAGCTCATCGAAACGGTCAGAGAGATCATTTCGAAGCTTAATGAGGCGGCAGCCACATATCCGGACATTATTTATAGTGGTTTGTACAATGCTGCACGTCAAGAGTTTTCGGAAGCAAGTATATTTCTTCATTTGATTGAAGAAGGGAATTTTATCACGCCCGAGGAAATTATGGTGCCTTCAGTTGATTACGTACTTGGATTAGCTGACGTTATAGGCGAATATAGGCGTTTGACCTTGGATGCGTTGCGCAAAGGAAGTGTAAAAGAAGCCGAACGATGTTTGCAGACAATGGATGAAATTTACATTGAACTTATGGCCATGGATGAGGCTTACATGCTTGTTCCAGGACTAAGAAGAAAGTGTGACATCGCGAGAAGAATTATCGAAACTACGCGTGGCGACGTGACGCAAGAAGTGAGGAGAGACTCGTTAGAGAAATATTTGAAGCATTTTGAAAATCTGCAGAGGAGAAAAGCACAAGCCCGAAAAGGTTAGATTAATGGATCTTGCTGGCGTCAAATCTGGATTTTCCATTAAGAAGGCTCATGAAGCTCAGTCAAGATTAGCCAGACAAGTCATTTTTGAGGATAAATTGCCAAAAAATATTCGCTACGTTGCAGGTGTTGATTTGGCCTATGTCAAAGGAATGTCGATTGGTGCCGTGGCGGTTTTGGCTTACGACTCTCTTAGGCTTATAGAATCACGAACTAGCTTTTGCAAGACTCAATTCCCTTACGTTCCAACATTGCTTTCCTTCAGAGAAATCCCGCCGGCGGTTGCTTGCACTAGGAAGTTGAAGGTGCAGCCGGATGTCTTTCTAGTTGACGGTCAAGGTTTTGCGCATCCCTATCGTTGCGGATTTGCAAGCCATTTCGGATTAGTCATCAATAGACCGACTATTGGAGTTGCAAAGAGTAGGTTGTTCGGTGAAGTGAAAGAACGAGGAAATAATGATAACGTTGCGTTTCTGAAAAACAAAGACGAGATTGTTGGTGCAGTAATTACAACAAAGCGTGGTTGTAAGCCAGTTTATGTTAGTGTGGGGCACATGGTTTCATTAAATACTGCCATCAAAATCGTCAAGCATTGCACACTGAACCGTCGCATTCCAGAACCAGTTTTGAAAGCTCATGAGACAGCCTCGACAGAGAAGCGAAAAAATCAATAACATCCAAATCAATAAACAATTAAGAAGTGAAACGTAGAGTGCTTCATCCTAAACTTAAAGCGCTGGCGAATAGAATTCGGGACAAAAACCTCCGAAAAAAAGTCATTCGTTTACTGGAGAACCCAACATTCGAAGTGAACGGAAAAACTTATTCAAGCCTGCCTCTCGACATATCACCCGCTGGATTGTCACATCACCATTGCTATCCAGGCGGGTATTTAGAGCACATTGTTTCAACAACTAACATTGCGTCAGCAATATGCGATTCCGTTGAGAATGTATACGATGGAAAGGCAAACCGAGACACCGTGATAGCAGGTGTCTTATTGCATGACATTTTTAAGCCTGTTACATACGCCGTGGATGAGAATGGAAGCTACAGTTCAACAGGTTTGGCTGATTATTTGGATCATCTATCCATAGTAATTTCGGAGCTTGTTCGTAGAGACTTTCCCTTAGAGCTGGTTCACGTGGTCTCGGCACACCATGGAAATTACGGTCCAATCAGACCGCACACAGTTGAAGCTCTGATTTGCCATCTAGCGGATTTAGTAGATTCACGATTAAACGGCGACGTTTTAAATGCAGCAAAATATCTCACAAGAAGAGCCACACACGAAGAACTGCCCAAATTGACCTCAAAGGAAGCTTTCGAAATAGTTCATTCAAAGAAAGGCGAAGGCTGGAAAGGAGTGGCAGAGACCGTCAGAAAAATAAAACGCAAAAGAAAGGCACAAAAAACTTAATAGTTGTCACTGCTCGAAGAATGGAAGAATGGCGGTTGTGAAGTATGGAGATATCGTTTGAAGAGTTCCAAAAGCTTGATTTTCGTGTTGGAAAAATAATAGAGGCAAATCAAATCTCGGGTTCACGGAATCTCATAAGAATGATTGTTGATTTTGGCACGGAGAAAAGACAAGCGGTGGCAGGGCTTTTACAATGGTACAAACCAGAGGAACTTGCGGGTAGAAAATGCGCCTTTCTTTTGAACCTTCAACGCCGAAAGCTCATGGGTATAGAATCCCAATGCATGATTCTCGCTGCAGAAGACGAAAAAGGCAACGTCATCGTTTTACAGCCTGAAAGGGACATTGCAGAAGGAAGCAAGATCCATTAAATAATGCATTTTATGACTAAACCCAAGACTCCCGTTTCTTTTTACCTTACCAGCTCAGCAATTGCCTTAGCTTTTTCTTCACTGCTAGCCAGGTGCTCAATCATTTTCTGGTCTAAATCAAGCCATTTAGCGAGCCCGGCAGCCATCTCCGCGTTATTTTTAAAGATAATTCGTAGATATGGAAGAAACTCCTTTGAGGCTCTGACGGCAGAAATATGACATTTCCGCTTAATCTTGTAACCTATATTTAGCTGCATTGCGCGTTGAGCCTTAGATCTTGACAACATTTGTATGCGTTGAGGGAACTTGAACGGTATCCACCCACTGGCTTTAGTATTTTGCCTAGCCATTGCCACACCTGCAGTCATGAAGTCAATTACATAACGTGTAAAACTCCAATCTCGAGTGGAACGGATTCTGCCGCGATAAACATCGGCCATCGAAAGCGAATCCATAGCCCTAACCAAATCATGGGGGTCGGTTAAATGCGCGGGGGCATTTTCGTATATCCATTCAAAAAGCATGTCGATATCCACGTCTGCCATGTCTACTGCCCGCTTTGCGCTACTGCAAGTCCTTCCATAAATTATCATCCTCAAAACGCTGAAAATCGATTCTTGCCTATCGCGGTAAGCAAGCCAAGAAACATCCTCATAAATTAGCTTTCTTTTGCCTTGAGCCAAAGCTTGAAAGTCATTTACAGCCGAGCGAACGTCCCCTTCTGAGCGTTGAGCAATAAATTTCAGCGCGTTTTCCTCGACTTGAATTTCTTCACTTTCACATATACGCCTTAAGTGTTTCATAACTTCGCCTGCTGGCGGCTTCTTAAACTGTATTAGAAGGCAGTAGTTGCGAAGATTTGAGAAGCGCGGATCATAAGCATTGTTGGCAATCAAAACTATTGGAACCTGGGCATTTTTTGCAATGTCAGTTATTGCTTTTACTCCACCTCTGTCTGCTGTCCCGGTTAGTCCGTCCAACTCGTCTAGAAGAACTATTCGTTTTACGCCAAACAGCGACCCGTACTGTGAGGCTAAACCAGCAAAACGATTTATAGCATCTTCTGTTCGGTAGTCACTTGCATTTTTCTCCACAAGCTCCATACGAGAGTCGTTGGCGAACGCCTCAACAGTAACAGTTTTTCCGATGCCCGGTGGTCCATAAAAGAAAGCTGCCCTCTTTTTTGGGACGCCCTTTTCCCACGATTTCACCCAATCGACGAATTTCTGAATCGCTTCCTTGTTCCCAACAACTTGGGCTAGAGATGTCGGCTTATGTTTAAGCGTCCAAGCTGCATACAAACTTTGCACCTAGCTTGCCTTTTTTAGTTCGTAGCCAGCCTCAACAAGTCTAGCCAACAAAGCACTCAGCTGGACCTCTTCGTCTGCACCTTCCACAAGCCGGTAATCAATTTCGCCTACAACGTCAGCCAGTTTTATCTTCAACGGTTCAGGAATTTCAACTTTAAAAATCTCTAAATGAATTTGCCGGATTATGTCGCTTCCAGCCACCCCATATTTCTGAATCATGCCGCGTAGTTGCTTCCTTGCTTCTAGAAAGTTACCCTTAACGGCCATTTCTATCATCTTCTGCACATCAGCCGGATGTGCCCTTCCAGCGATTGAATAGACAACTTTGGCGTCCACGGGCTTGTTTAATGAAGCTGCGGCTTGTAGCGTATTTATTGCCTTTCTTAAGTCTCCGCCACAAACCTCAAAAATCGCATCTAGCCCGTCCTCTAAAAGTTTAATGTGCTCATGTTCTGCGATGTGTTTCAGATATTCGTCATGTTCTTCTCTAGGTAAAAATGTGAAGCGGAAAGGCGCGCATCGGGATTGAATAGGTTCTATTATTTTTCCGCTGTAGTTTGCGATAAGAATGAATCTGCATGTTTCGGTGTAGCGTTCCATTGTTCGTCTTAAGGCTTGTTGAGCGTCGGTCGTCATATTATCGGACTCATCTAAAATCATAATTTTAAAAGGAATTTCCCCAATAGAACGAACTCTCGCAAAAGTTTTCACAGTTTCCCGCACAACGTTGATGCCTCTTTCGTCGCTAGCGTTCAACTCCATAATGTGCTCCCTATAGACTTCACCGTAAAGGTCTCTAGCCAAACAAAGCGCAGCAGTGGTTTTTCCAGTTCCTGGCGGTCCCGCGAAAATACAATGTGGCACGTTTCTTGATTTGACAAAGCTCTTCAGGCGTTCGACTATTTCTTTCTGATCAACCATATCGTCCAAGGCTTTTGGCCTGTATTTTTCGGCCCACATTTCAAAACTCAAGCAGTCAAGCCTCCTTAGCATAGCAATAAATTGGCAGGATTGTTAATAAATGCTATTTGACGGTGCAAGAAAGCAAAGCGGATTCTAAGCTGAGACGACGATTTTGTCTATAACAAGCGATGGACATATAGTGTTTCCAAGAAATCCAAAGTCTCTAACGTCATTTCCAATGGCTTTCACAGAGCCTAGGGCCGTGTAGAGGTTTCCAGCGACTGTGCAAGCTTTTAGCGGATACTTAACTTCTCCATCCTCTATTCGAAAGGCGTTTTCGGCAGTCACAGAGAAATCACCTGTCATAGCATTCGAATGGTGAGCCCCTATCAAAGAACCTTTTAAGAGTACACCGTCTTTCATTTCGCTTACCAGTTCTTCAAGCTTGCCTTTACACGGTATCAGCATAAGATTCGATGGCTTAATTACCGGTTGATTAGCATATGGCGGTGCAACCCATCCCTGTCTGCTTGCATTTCCAGTGCTCTCGCATTTGTCGCGTTTTGCAGCGTAATTGTCATATAAAATGTCAACGAGAACACCTTTTTCGATTATTGCAGTTTTCTTTTTAGGGAAGCCTTCATCATCTATTTTCGCTGTTCCAAAGCCTTCAGGCATTGTTCCATCATCCACTATGGAGACTGCCTCGTTTGCAACGCGCTCGCCTATTTTTCCCTTATATACGGAGCGATTTTCTTGCACGTTCGAAGCTGAGATTCCATAAGTGAAAATTCTTGAAAACAGTTCACTCCAACTCATGTTTTCAAACAAAACAGGGCCAACATACTTTTCATGCAGCGACCTTTTACCAAAACATTCAATAGCTCTTTTGGAAGTATTAAGAGCGGTAGATTGCAAGTTTTCAGTGAAGGCTCTGCAACTGAGGAAATCGCTACTTGATACTTCTTCGCTTCCCGACTTTGCCTTTGCACCAAAATAAGCCACAAAAGTTGTCCCATGATCAGAGACACTAATTCCATTCGTGTTCACAACTGCAAACGACCCGTGAGCAGCAGAAAGCATTGCAATTGCTTGAGTAATTTTCTTATCATGATCCCCCATGGTTACACAACAATCAGCACACAAGTCCAGTATTTCTTCCACGCCCAATTCTGAAATCCTTTTGTCAAAGATCCCGCTCCGTCCTTTTGGCTCTTTAGCTTCAGGTAAATAAGCCCAATTTGGATCGGGTGGTCTAATTCTGGCTATTTTGGTGGCTTCTTCTACTGCTGCAAGAACTTTATTCTCTTCCAAGCTTGAGACGCTGGCGAATCCTATTGCCTTTTTTATCACGGCTCTTACCCCGACCCCTGCCTTAATCCCACTGGTTATCATCGGAAGCCCTTTCTTCTTGATCCACGGTTCAGCCATTCGTACAAATGCGCCTTTTATTCCTTTTACCGCACCTCCTCTGGAGGCAAAAATGCCGCTTGCAAATTTTACAGATGTAAGATTTTGTCCGTAAAGAAATATCTCAGCTTCATCTGTACCAAGTTCTTTAGCGTGGTTAATGGCTTTTTTCCCTATTTCCAGTAGTTCTTCCATATCAGCGGACACCTCCAAACAGAACATCTCTCACCTTGATATGCGGTCCACCTGAACCAACCAAAGCTCTCTGCTCCATTTTTCCGCATCCACCGAACGGAGTACTGGATATTTCTAAATCATTGCAAACCGCAACGACGTTTTTAAGAAATTCCAGGATGTTTCCAGTTAATGCCACGTCACGTAGCGGATACTTTATTTCTCCCTTTTCAACCCAGTATCCTCTCACGGCCTTAAACAGGAAGGTGCCAGTGGCTTCAACTTGTCCTCCTGCTGTGTCTATCGCATAGATTCCTTCTTCCAGTTCATCGAGAGCTTCTTCAGATTTCCAATCTCCAACGTCGAAGTAGGTGTTTCGCATCCTCACTATGGGTTCAAAAGAGTAATCTTGGCTTCTCGCGTTTCCAGTTGGCTTCATCTTAAGTCTGTGCGCTGTCTCCCTGCTATGGAGATAGCTATTCAATGTTCCTTTTTTTAGAATTTCAACGCGATCACAGGGTACTCCTTCATCATCGAAATATATGTTATAACCTCCTTTTCTTGGTAAACCTTCATCAATTATTGTTACCATTTCTGTGCCAAGTTTCTGACCAATTTTTCCTGCTAAAGGTGTCATCCCGATGATGACGCCGTCTGCTTCAGATAAATGTCCAAAGGATTCATGAGCCAGCACTCCAGCGAGTCTTGGATCAATAAATGACTCAAATTTTCCAGCTGGGGCAGCCTTTGCCTTTAGTTTTTCTATGGCCCAATCGGCTGCATTTTCAGCCATTTTTTCAGGAGTGTGCATTTCCTCTTCGAATGTGTTTAATCCAACACTTCCACCATGTCGATCTCTGGCATCGACTATTGTTTCACCTTTTTTAGCTACACAAGAAACCCCCAAACCAATTAGCAAAGGCTCGTAGGAAACTCTTGTTCCTTCGCTATTTGAATAGTGAATTGTTCCATGATATTCTGCAAACATGCTTGTAACGTTTGCTATTAGTTTACTTTTTCCCATGGCTACTTTGCACTGTCTTAAGCATAGATCTTTCTTTTCATCAAGTGAAACATCTCTCGGATGCTTGCTTACATTTGTGACTTGTTTATTCGTGACAGGTTTAACTGTTGCAAGTTTTAGTTTAAGTAATGTTTTTTTCGTTGACGCCTTGGCTATTTTCATGGCTGTTTCAACCGCATTGGCGATGTTTTCTTGGTCAAGAATGTTGGAAAAGGAGAAGCCGTTTCCTTTATTATAGAAGACTCTTACACCAATTCCAATATTGTGGATTTCTGAGACCGTCCGGATTTCTTTGTTAACGGCCTCGATTCTTCTTGTTATGGCATCTTCGCTCTTTGCTTCCACGAAGCTTGCTCCAATTTTCAATCCGTGCCAGATAGCCTTATCCATTAACTCCTCTACGTGTGAACTCATGAACGTACCTCGGAAGGTAGTTTCTAAGCGAATATTTAAGTTTGTCAAAAAAAATAAACTCAGTTTTTCATTGAAAGTTCTGTTGGCGGTCATTATTTTTCAGGAGAGGTCATTCTTTCTCAAGAAACTCAGGAATATGGCGTCTTCGCAAGTTGTTTGTTTTGAAGTAGGAACTTTGATTTTGTCAAACTAGAATGTTCAAAGATGACAACTCCAAAAGAAATCTTTAAAAGCCCATTTTGATATGTGCATATCCTTGAAAAGTTTACAAATGTAAAGGTTTCCTCATAGCGTATGCGTGTGTGTATCCAATATGGATGCCGAGCAAAAATCTGTGGAACTTAATCTCGAATATGGTAAGATAGACGCAATTATTGGAAGCTATTCTGGTGAAAAATCAGCACTAATTGCGATATTACAAGAAATCGAGAATCTATATGGTTATCTCCCTACTTGGGCGTTGAAGTATGTATCCAAAAAACTTGAAATCCCTATGATTCAAGTATACGGCGTAGCCTCTTTCTATGATGCATTTCATCTGACACCAAGGGGTAAGCATCTCATTCGTGTCTGTCTGGGAACAGCATGCTATCTGAGAGGTTCGAGTCGAGTTCTAGAGGCTATTGAAAACGAGCTAGGCATAAAAGATGGTGAAACTACTGGTAATTTGAAATTCACAATTCAATCAGTCCGCTGTCTCGGCGCATGCGCATTAGCACCAGTTATGGTCATCGGTGAAAGCTATTTTGACAAAATGACTCCGACAAGAGCTGGTAAGGTGTTGAAGCAGATTCAAGGAAAAAAAGAAGATGATTAGAACCTGTCAAGAACTTCAAGCCCTTCAAAACTCTTTGCTAAACCAAAGAGACCCAAACAAGCAATATGTGAGAGTATGTGTTGGAACTGGTTGCCGAGCACGTGGTAGTCTAGATGTTTTAGAGACTTTTAAAGAAGAAATAAGAAAACAATCTCTGGAAATCAAAGTAGAAAGCAAGCAAACTGGTTGTCACGGATTCTGTGAAAGAGGCCCTGTCGTTGTAATAGGACCAAAAGAAATCTTCTATCAGCAAGTAAAGGCAACTGATGTAAATGAAATCGTTTCGAAAACCTTGCTTAACGGGGAGTTTGTTGATCGTCTTCTTTATCAAGATTCAACAACAGGACAAAAGGTTCAGCATGAACATGAAGTCCCATTTTACAAAATGCAGACTCGACGAATCCTCGCAAACAATGGACGAATCGACCCGACAAACATACTTGACTACATTGCCGTGGGTGGTTATCAGGCTCTAGCTAAAGCTATTTCAAACATGTCTCAAGAGGAAATTATTAATGCTGTTGAAAAATCCGGACTGCGCGGCCTTGGCGGAGGAGGCTTCCCAACAGGGAGAAAATGGAGAACTTGCCGTGAAGCTTCAGGAGACATTAAATTCGTAATTGGAAATGGCGATGAAGGAGACCCGGGGGCTTTCAGTGATAGAAGCTTGATGGAGGCCAATCCTCACAGCATTCTGGAAGGTATGATTATCGGAGCTTACGCTATAGGGGCAAATCAGGGTTTCTTATACGTTCGCGCAGAATATCCTCTGGCACTAAAACACCTTCAGATAGCAATAGACCAGGCAAAAGAATATGGATTTCTTGGAAAGAACATACTCAATTATGGGTTCGACTTTGACATCAAAATAGTTCGCGGGGGAGGTGCGTTTGTATGTGGTGAATCTTCTGCACTTGTCGCTTCAATAGAAGGCAGAATGGGTGAACCGAGAGCCAAATATATCCATACGGTCGAGCGGGGATTATGGAACAAACCCACTAATCTGAATAACGTTAAGACTTGGGCGTGTATACCACTCATTGTCAATAATGGTGCAGATTGGTACGCAAAAACAGGGACTGGAAAGAGTAAAGGAACAGCGGTGTTCTCTCTAGTCGGGAAAGTCAACAACACTGGACTTATCGAAGTTCCTATGGGAACTCCCCTCAAACAAATCATTTATGATGTAGGTGGAGGGGTACCTGAAGGAAAGAAGATTAAAGCAGTCCAAACAGGAGGCCCTTCTGGGGGTTGCATACCGGAAGAACTGCTTGATCTACCTGTGGACTTTGACAAGTTAACTGAGGCAGGCTCGATGATGGGATCAGGTGGAATGATAGTGATGGATGAAAATACTTGTATGGTCGACGTGGCGCGATATTTCCTAGACTTCCTACAGTATGAATCATGCGGGAAATGCGTTCCTTGCCGTGAAGGAATCAAGAGAATGCTAGAAATTTTGACCGGTATAACTGAAGGTAGGGGAAGGGGGGAAGATCTAGGTCTTCTCCAAGAATTAGCGGAAATGATAAAAGACTTTTCCCTCTGTGGTCTTGGTCAAACGTCTCCGAACACGGTTTTGTCAACTCTTAGATACTTTGGTGAAGAGTACCAGGCTCATGTGAAAGAAAAAAGATGTCCTGCGGGCGTTTGCAGGAGCCTGATTGAATATACAATTCTTGAAGATAAATGCACTGGGTGCGGCGCTTGTTTAAAGCTCTGTCCTCAACAAGCCATACAAGGTGAGCAAAAAAAGCTTCACGTGATAGATCCAACTAAATGTATTAGATGTGGAATATGTCGAGATTCATGTCCATTTATAGCAATAACAGTAAGATAAGGTGTGATAGAATGGTAACCCTCATAATTGACGGAACAAAAGTTCAAGCAGAAGAAGGCTCAACCATACTGGAAGTTGCAAGATTCTATGGATTTGAAATTCCGACCCTTTGCTACCACGAGGATTTAACTCCTTATGGTGCCTGCCGATTATGCATGGTAGAAGTAAAAGATGGAAGAAGGACAAGACTTGTAGCTTCTTGTTTATACCCCATCAAAGATGGAATAGAAGTCAAAATTAATTCAGACAAAGTTGTAAAAAGGCGAAAATTACTGCTGGAATTGATGATTGCAAGATGCCCGAACTCGAAAACCCTACAGGATTTAGCCTCCAAAATTGGATTAGAAAAAGTCAGGTTTAAGATGGAAAATAAAGATTGTATATTATGCGGATTATGTATTCGAATGTGCGCTGAGCAGATGAGTGGAGGAGCTATAGGTTTTGTTGGCAGAGGTCAAAAACGAGAGGTTATCACTCCATTCCGTGAGTCCAGTGACATCTGTCGAAACTGCGGAGCATGTATGTATATCTGTCCAATAGTAACCTTACAATGTCGCGGGACAAAGTCCCCAGGAGATCTCTGCAACTCTTGTCTAATAATAACTCCACAATGTTTGGAACGTTACGAACAAGTCATGTGTACACTAGAATCATGTGGAAAGTGTGTACAAAAGGAGGAAAAATAGTATGACGTACTCAAACCCAAATGCAAGTGCAGCAACCCTGACAAAGAATAGAACAGAAAGATCTCCTGTTAGTGGACTTTGCGTCACCTGCGTAGATGGATGCCCAGGGTCCTGCGAAGTCGCCAAATCTGCAATAAGAGGCAGTGAAGTCATCTACCCAGCACCCTTCGGCATCATCACCACAGGCTCTCAAAAGAACTACCCAGTGAATCTTTCCCACTTCAACATCATGGGAACAACAGTAGGAGCTGTTGGAATCGAAGCCGATAGTGACAAAGCCATATTTCCCAACGTTGATTTAGAGACTCGCATTGGTCAAGGCAAAGGCATAAAGCTGAAAATTCCATGGTTCACGTGCGCCCTCGGGTCAACAAAGATCGCTAAAGATAACTGGGAAGAGTTAGCAATCGGAGCGGCAGTCTCAGGAACTATGCAAGTGATAGGAGAAAATGTATGCGGCATGGACGTCGACTCAAAACTCGATAAAGGAAAGGTAGTTCACTCACCTGAATTGGAATGGCGAGTAAAAACCTATAAAAAATTCAGGGAAGAAGGATATGGAGCCATCGTTGTACAGTCCAACATAGAAGATACAAGACTTGGAGTCCTTGAATACGCTATTTCAGATCTGGAAGTAGATGCCGTTGAACTGAAATGGGGTCAAGGCGCCAAAGACATTGGTGGTGAAGTTAAGATCAAAGATCTTAAAAAAGCGCAGCTACTTAAGAAACGGGGATACATAGTTCTCCCAGATCCGGAAAACCCAGACATTATAGAAGCGTTCAAAAGAAGGCACTTTACAGAATTCGAAAGACACTCCAGAGTCGGCATGGTCACAAGAGAGGCGTTCATCGAAAGGGTGAAAGAGCTCAGAAGCCTAGGTGCAAAGCATGTTTTCCTGAAAACAGGTGCATATCGACCTGCAGACGTTGCAAGGGCTGTCAAGTTCTCATCTGAGGCAGGAATAGATCTGCTTACTATAGACGGCGCAGGCGGTGGAACCGGAATGAGCCCTTGGCGTATGATGAATGAATGGGGAATACCAAGCGTGGAAATTTGGTCACTAACATATCAATACGCAGACAGACTTGCAAAAAGAGGAGATTATGTACCTAGTATAGCCTTTGCTGGTGGCGTCACCTTAGAGGATCACATCTTCAAGGCACTGGCCTTAGGTGCACCCTATGTTAAACTCGTAGGCATGGCTAGAGCGCCTCTCACCGCGGCAATGGTAGGTAAGAACGTGGGCAATCGGATAAAAGAGGGCAATCTTCCAGTATACTACGGCAGATATGGAAATACAATCGACGCGGTTTTCGTTGAAGCAGGCAGATTAAGAACTGAAGTCAAAGAAAAGTTCGAAAGCATACCTTTAGGAGCAATTGGAATCTACACATATAATCAGAGATTGGCTCAAGGATTGAAACAGCTTATGTGTGGCGCCAGAAAATTTGCAACTAATCTAATCAGCCGAGACGACTTAGTAGCTTTAACTCCAGAAGCTGCACGAATATCAGGAATTAGCTATGTCATCGATGCAGACAAAGAAGAAGTGGAAAAGATCTTAGGCTAGGTTATATCAGAAGTCAAGAATAACTCTTCAACACAACAGAATCAATAGACTTCGTATCCCTAGCTGAGCGTACGCGTTATTGATAGCTTCTATACAAAAAGCTGCAACAGCAGACAAAGTAAAAATGCTTCTAAGCTTAAACTTTATTATAAAGAAATCGACGAAATAGATGTTGAAAAAGGAAGCTGAATTATTATGAGCGAGAAGACAGCACTGGCAGTCGCATGCGAGCAGTTAAGGATAGCTGCTGAAAAGCTAAATCTTCAGACAGAATTACACGAAATGCTGAGACATCCAAAAAGGTCGCTAGTCGTCTCTATAATGGTAAGAATGGACGATGGACGAATAGATGTCTTCAGAGGTTGTCGAGTACAGCACTGGGACGCAAGAGGACCCTTCAAAGGAGGCATCCGATATCATCCTAATGTTACACTTGATGAAGTAACAGCGTTAGCAATGTGGATGACGTGGAAATGTGCCGTCGTAGATATTCCATATGGCGGGGCAAAGGGCGGAGTATGCTGCAACCCTAAAGAAATGTCCAGAGGCGAATTGGAAAGACTTACAAGAAGGTACACTAGTCTACTTCTAGATTTTATCGGGCCATATCGTGATGTGCCTGCACCAGACGTTTACACAGATGCCCAAACAATGGCGTGGATAATGGACACATACAGCCAGTTCAAGGGATACAGCGTTCCCGAATGTGTTACTGGAAAACCACTCAGCATAGGAGGATCTGAAGGAAGAGAGGAAGCCACTTCTCATGGTGTTGTCATTTGTGCAAGAGAGGCAGCCAAACTTCTAGGGTTAAAGCTTAAGAACGCCACTGTGGCCGTTCAAGGCTATGGTAATGTTGGCTGGAACGCGGCTAAAATTGCGCATGACATTGGCTGCAAAATTGTAGCAGTGAGCGACTCTGTGGGTGGAATCCACTGCCCGAAGGGATTGAACCCCTATAAAATATACGAACATAAATCAAAGACAGGGTCTGTTATTAACTACAAGGGATGCATAAACATAACAAACGAAGAATTGCTCAAGACAAGATGCGACATACTAATACCTGCTGCCTTGGAGAATCAAATAACCGGGACCAATGCGGGCGAGATAAAAGCCAAGATAGTAGCAGAAGGAGCAAACGGACCTACAACTCCCGAAGCAGATAAAGCCCTTCAAGAAAAAAAGATAATGCTCATTCCAGGTATTTTAGCCAACTCGGGTGGGGTCACGGCAAGTTATTTCGAATGGGTTCAAAATTTAACGCGTGAACACTGGACTTTGGAAAAGGTAAACAATAAATTAGAAACAAAAATGGTCAAAGCTTTCAATGATGTCTACAAGACAGCAAAACAAGAGGAAAGCGACATGAGAACCGCAGCATTAATGCTGGGCGTTGGAAGAGTGGCTGAGGCAATGAAAACGCTGGGACTATGGCCATAACCTAGAACAATCTAATGCCTTAACCTTTGCACAAACAGCTGAGTTTCGCAATTCCGAATTTCTTAAACTCACTAATCTAAGTTTTTAAACTATTGTTTTTATATCTTCTCTTTAACAGTAGCTTTGAAGGGGCGAGAAGGGGTAAAATGTCGAAAACAGTTTCAATGAAGATTAAAAACATGGAGTTCACTTTTGAAAATTCCCTTGTAAAGGTTATTGCGAATAGAAATTGTCCAGAAATCAAGCTTGCCGGACTAATTGTCGGTCCATTTGAAGAAGGAAATGAATACGACATCCCATTTTGGGTAGCCCAAGAGCTCGAAAAGTCTGGAATTGCACGTTTTCGCGAAGAAGAACGCTTGGACGCGACTAGGCTTTACAAGATACAATGGACAGAACGCGTTCAAGCAGTTGGACATATAGTCAAACTTCCACAGAATTTCTATCCTAAGCTTCGAAGATATTTAGTAGATTTGAAGAAGGAAGCCGCCAAATCTCCAGAAAAAATGAGAGAGTACGAAAAAATTACGCATTTAACGCAGGACGTCGTGAATTCGAGGTTGAAGAAAATTGTTTCACTTGCTTCGGCACCAGCCCAAACAGAACACATTCTAAAGAATTTTGCGCATGAAGAAAGATTTCTCTATGAGCGACTTTATGGGCTTATTCATGAATGGCGAACACAAATAGTGAAGTATGAGGGCGAATAGAAATGACTGAAGAATTGGAAGTCATAGACCCGCAAGAGCGTTTCATGGAGTTTTTTAAGACACAGAAATACCGTCAAAGAATTTCACAGATGGCAGTTGCAGGTAAAACATCGCTAGCAGTAGATTTTGAACACGTCCTAGCATTTGACCAAAAGCTTGCTGAGGAACTTTTAGAAAAACCAGAGGAGTATCTGAAACACGCAAATAACGGAGCTTATTCACAATTGCAGATAGAAGAACCGGAATATGCAGAGGAGTTAGAAACAATAACTGTCAGAATTGTGCGGTTGTTAGAAGCTACACAGTTGCGAAAACTTGGCTCAGATCACATTGGAAGACTTGTTTTGGTCGAAGGCATAATTGTGCGTTCAACACCTGTACGTCCCATGGTGATGCGGGCAGCATTCAAGTGCAAACGCTGCGGAACAACGACGTACATAATTCAAACAGGACAATTCCTGAGAGCGCCTTTTGAATGCACAGACCCATCATGCAGAGGAAAAGGCCCCTTCGATTTTCTTCAGGAAGAGTCTGCTTTCATAGACTCCCAAGACCTTCGCGTTCAAGAGAGACCCGAGGACCTTCCGCCAGGACAGCTTCCCCGAACATTGCATGTCAAGCTAGTGGGAAGCGAAATTGTTGACATTGCAAGGCCGGGTGATCACATTTCCACAGTTGGAATTGTTCGTGCCGCTGCGCCCACACTTCCGAGAGTAGGAAAACTCCGAACGTTCATTTTACACTTAGATGCGAATTCTGTTGAAATTTTGGGCAAAGAACCAGACATAGCGCTTCCATCGCCTGAAGAAGAGGAAAAAATCCTTGAACTTTCAAAAGACCCGTGGATTCACAGGAAAATTATGAATTCAATTGCGCCCTCCATCTACGGATATGACCATATAAAAGAATCGATAATGTATCTTCTATTCGGCGGCGTGCCAAAAACCCTCCCAGACATAACAATTAGAGGGGAAATGAACGCTCTTCTCATAGGGGACCCGGGAACGGCGAAATCACAGCTTCTGCAATACGTTGCAAGAGTAGCACCGCGAGGATTATACACTTCTGGACGTGGAACAACCGCGGCTGGTTTGACTGCTGCTGTCTTGCGTGAAAGAGGTGGAGGGATGACTCTTGAAGCGGGGGCGCTGGTATTGGCTGACAAGGGAATTGCATGCATTGATGAGATGGACAAAATGCGCCCAGAAGACAGGGTCGCCATTCACGAAGCTATGGAACAGCACACAGTTTCAGTTGCAAAAGGCGGTATTGTCGCCACACTTAACGCAAGAACCGCGATACTTGCCGCAGCCAACCCAGCATTAGGAAGATATGAACCGCATCGTACTGTGGCCGAGAACATCTCATTGCCCGTCACGATACTTTCAAGATTTGATTTAATCTTCGTTTTGAAGGATGTGCCAAATAAGGAAACTGATAGCAAGATGTCAGAGCACATTCTGGAAATTCACAGAAAAAGGCTAAGTCCCGTGGAACCGCCAATATCGTTGGAGCTATTGCGCAAATATGTGAGCTATGCCAAAGGAATTAGGCCGGTCTTAACCCAAGAAGCACTAAACCGCCTCAACGATTTCTACTTGGCAATGCGGTCTGCGAGCGAATCTGAAGGCTCGCCAGTTGCAATAACGGCACGTCAACTCGAATCTCTTGTGCGTATAACGGAGGCAAGAGCACGCGCAGCTCTCAGAAAAGAAATTCAAGCCGAGGATGCAGAAGCCGCCATCAATATAATGAAAAAATCACTCGAAGAAGTGGGAATAGATCTGACCTCTTACAAAATAGACATAGACATCATAATGACTGGGAAACCTAAAAGTGTAAGAGACAAACTGCAAATAGTGCTATCCACAGTGATAGAAATGGAAAAAGAAACGGGAATGGCTGAAAAAACAGCGCTTTTGAACGAACTAGAAATAAAATATCAAACTTCAAGAGGTGAGGCGGAACGCCTAATTGGGCAATTGTTGCGCGAAGGAACAATCTACGAGCCTAGGGAGGGCTACTTAAAGAAAACGTAAAACTCTGCTGATGGATCTCTAATAGAAAAAGAAGACGTTGCTATTGCGCTGCCTCAACAATGGCTTCTTTTTTATATTGAGCGTTCGCAGTGAATACTGTTATGCCCACTGGTATACCTACATCATTCAAGGCTATGCTGTCAGGGTTCATTATGTAAACAACAATTGTCCAACCAGATTTCAAGGTTAGATCATCTGTAGTTTGTTGAAAAGTTCGCACTGCTCCCTGAACAGTGATGTCGAAGGTTGTGCCCGTGATGTTTGTTGAAGTCACCTCTAGGTCGTTGGAGACTGTAACGTTATTTGTTCTCCAATAGTAAATGTTTGTCCAATTGCATTCTTGTCCCCGCACTGAGATCATGTCGAGGACAACATCTCTTCCACCGGTGTTCACGATGACTATGGCCGCTTGAGCCCATCCTGAAGTATTATACCAGACATGTTGCTTATGAGGATGCAATGCTTCTTCTTGCACTCGTGTTGTGGTCACGTTTATTGCATAATATGTTACGATGGTTGCTAATAGTACGGATACTACCAGAATTATCAACGTAGTCACTACAGTGCTCAACCCTTTCTTTTTCCTAAGTAGCCGCATATATTATCCTCCTGACTCAAATTTTGCTGATAAATAAATGGAAGACAAAAGTAAGACGCTTTGTATGTCACAAAAACTAAGCAATTTAGTGATTATTATTCCTATAGTCGATTAAAAGTTAGAACCGTACAGAAATATTTGGAATCAGTGTTTAACAAAAATAATCCCACTACACAACAAATATTGCTTGAAAAATTGTCGACATAGCAAAGGAAAAGTTGACCTTCTAGCGTTTTCATGAAATATAAGTTATTTTTTTATCCTCTTTCTTTCGTAACTCCTCGGATTGCAGAGCTCTTTTTTCCTCAATTTTCTGTAAACGGGTAACCATCTTCTCTGCCTTAACAATATCCTCGTCCAAATCAGCCAAATTTACATCAACATCGAGCATCGTTTTTAACACTTCCAAAACGCTTTTGGTAGCCTTTGGGTCCGGCAAATATCCTCTGGTTTCACCGAGAAGGCAAACAGCTTCAATTTTTTGAAAACGAGCTAAACCCATTATTAAGCCGGCAGTTCCAACGATAGGGCTTCCTGTTGGACTTACGTTGGCTCCTGCTCCTAAGGCCTTGTTCAATAACCCCTCATTTGAAGCTGCCGCAATAACTCCGGGCTTGTCCCCCGCCTCTACTCGGTAACCACCTATAGTGACAACTGTCTTCACACCGTGTTGTTTAGCGAAGCCTAGGATGCGGTCAGAAATTTCATACTGCCCCTCAATTGTTTGTGCTTGACTATCGCCTGTAAAAAATATGAGGTCATTATTTCCTCGTTTATTCTTCCAAAAGTGAAAAGTTCCACGTAGAAGCCGAACACTTCCTTTCTTATTAACGAGCACGAAATATGGAAAATGAGGGGAATAAAGATACGCGAACCGCTCAGCCTTTAATTGTTTAACTAGATAGCGAATTGCAATCTTACCAACAAGACCTAATCCTGGGAGCCCCTCAATCAAAACAGGGCTGTTCAACTCAACTTTTACAAGTTCCTTAATGAATGTTTCTTTCATTTTGTAGAAGCCTCCCTTTTCAAAGCCATCCTATACCTAAGGTATTTGTCATCAGGCGAAAATTTGGGTGGATGAGGCACTCGGACTTTTTCACCGCAGTACGGACATTTATCCTGTTTTAATGTGTATTTTTCACATTGCCCGCATTTTCTTAAAAGCCAACCCATCACTTTTCCCTTCGGTAGGTGCCTTGCCCCCCAGCCTTCACAATGTTTGACACTATGTTTTGGGCAACTTTCTGCAAAATCCCTTCTGCACGCTTATAATTTTCTGCAAGAACCTCAATGCAGTATTTTGGTGTAGCCACAACATAAAAGCGAAGTTTTACGTCGCGGGATTTTTCGGCTTTTTTCGCGTTTAAAAATGCGTCTTTAATGATTTTTACCCCATTGGGTTTCGCGCATCGTACCTCGACTATGCCTTTCACCTTAACCGTTGGCAAACGTATTCTTTCTCGAGCAACTTCGGCAAGAACCGATGCAAATTCCTCTGGGACGCCTATTTTTGTTAGAACTTCCGCGCCTTCTTTCGCAACTTTTTCGAGACCTTCATATAACCCATATTCTTTTTCCACGGGGTCCGCGACCTTCTCATACACGTTCTCTATCGATTGACCAGTTTTTTCTGCGACGCTTCGAAGCAGGACTTCAGCTTTTCTCTCTTTTTTCCAGAACATTACTTTCTCGATTTTTTCTCTTTTTGTAACTCTTCTGAGAGACAAATCCACGTGACCTTTCTCTACGTCTACACGCAAGACTTTCAGAACAGTTTTTTGCCCTTCACGAACAAAATCGCGAATGTTCCGAATCCAAGAAGAGGATATCTCAGAGATGTGCAATAACCCTTTTTTGTCATATTCATCCAATTTTGCATAGGCACCATAATCTGTAACTGTATCAATGGTCGCTATTACCAAATCTCCAACTTCGGGCCATTCTTGTTTTCTGAATGCCATTCTAAACTCATCTCTATTCAAAAACTGCGATTATTTCGCCCTTGATTTTCGCTTTTCCACCAGAAGGCTCTGCGAGTTCAGTTCCACAGACATTACAGTTGACTTTATTTACGGCGTTACTGAAGACTATTTGCTCGTTTCCACACTGTAGACATTTTACTCGAAGAAAATTGCTTCGAGGTTTTGGAATCAGCTTTTCCCACTCTGTCACAACACCAACCTCCCCAATTAGACAATTAGCAACTTTCTCAATCGCACGCCATCTTTATGTCTCATGTAACCACAGACTTTGCACTTAAGTTTCAATGTTTGCTTTTTGGTTGTTTTTGCAAACTTTTTCTGGAGCGGATACTTCTGTCCACCATACCCCTTCTTTTCCCTATTATGGTGACGCTCTCCTTTGGCCAAGGCCCTCCGCTTCCCAGCTTTGTAGAGGCTAACCGTGTGAATCTGATGCACTTTACATTTGGGGCAATACGTTCTAATCTCTTTTGGAACGTTCATGTCGTCACTAACCAGCTTTGCGTAAAAGAAAACACGCATACTCTTATACTTTTTCGCTACTCTAATTAACCAAGTCTTACAAACTTGTTTACATGTGGGTTTTTTGAATTAGAACAAACTACTAGGATTTCTTGGTCAATTCAGTAAAGTTCATTATCACCAGCACTAAGGCAATCGTAATCATTCCTGTCATAAATCCAAGCACAAAAATCATAAATACCGTCGCAAAATCTGTTTTCACAGGTATCATGGCAATTGTTAACATTCCAGCTATAAGACCAATTGTGAAAATTACGAATCCCAATACAAGAAAACCGCCCATGAAACCCTCTTTCAAATTCATTTATTTCATCATCCTCAATTTAATGACCACATTAACAGTTTTCTCTATTAAAGAATTTCCGAGATTTCTTCCATTTCAGCGTTGGTTATATCATTCACAACGTCTAGTCAACTTAGCCGCAATTCTAGATTTTAATTCTAACGCATGGGATCAATTTTGTAGCACTAAACATCACTTTTAAATGAGTGTTAGACATTATGTCGATTTTAAAAGGATAGGAGAGCCATTGATGCTGGACATTTTGCAGAGAGTAAAGAGAAATGTTAACGTCCTAACAAGACTCTTACCTATCCTCTCGTTTATACCACCACTCTTCATACTATATTCTTTGTATGCATGGTCCTTTGAAAAGACATTTCAGGGAAGAACATTCCTACTTTTCTTCTCGTGGTTAGTTGTTTTGGAGATCATACTATGTTGGGAAAAACTTCAAAAAAACAAGGTGAACAGATTAAAATCCATGAGAACAGCTTTGCTCATTATAGTTCTTTTACTTCCCACCATATACGTAATTGTTGCTAACTATTGTGGATTAAACGCAATAATTGAGGATTTAGCCAAACAGAATATCTCACCAAACGACCCTTTAAAGGATGTGCATGCAAGTTCTATACCAGTTTCAACTGAATATATGGTTTTTTCAGTGTTTCTTGGCTTAATAGTTCTATTGGCATATGGGATAGGCGGCTTAACAGATTTCTCGATTTCTACATTCTTTGCAGGTACTATAGGGATACTATTCACAATAGACAACCTATATCCGTTTGGAAAATTCACACCATTGCAGATTCTTGTTCCTACAACAGCCAGGCTTGCCGCAAACGTTTTCAATCTAATGGGATACACAACGAGCATGATTTTCATACTCAATGATCCCATACAAGGCTCCTATCCACGGTTAAGTGTTACTAGCCCACAAGGTGAATCTATTGGATTTGGAATCGCTTGGCCATGTTCAGGTATTGAAAGCCTCTTAATCTATACTGTTACAATCTTAATATTTCTGAAGAAAACTGATATTTCCTGGAAGCACAGGATAATCTACTTTTCAGCAGGTGCTGTAGTGACCTTTTTTATCAACGTTTTTAGGATAATTACACTTTTCCTGCTTGCAATAGATTATGGTTGGCCTTCTCCTGAAGCGCAGAATTTCCATGACTATTATGGCATGCTATACTCAATCACATGGATTATATCCTATCCATTAATAATTATTGGGAGTCGAACCCTTTGGAAAAGAATCAGAAACTGGAAAACTGACCAAAAAAAGCACCGATTTTCCGATTTGAACCAAGCTTCCTGAGTAAATTCCTTCCGTTATAGTCAATCAGCTTCGACTTTTTCGGCCAAGCCTTGCCTCATTAGTATCTTTGCGTTTTCTATTGGCAACGCTGCAATATCTTCGGTCTTGAAGGGTCCATAAACTTTCATGTCTGCACCGACTATTGCGGGAATGTCCTTTAAGAAACGGAAAACCGCTCTTCTCCGCTCTTGTTTTACATCCATCTTTGGGACACGTCCGTGGATTAGGTTCTTGAGAAAATTCTTGCAGGCTTCAGGAAGAGGCATGAGACCCGCGTAAATCCTCTCCTCCTCGGCTGTCAAAAAACCGGTAGAAATTATTTTGCCTTTTGCTGAATTAACCACCAGCTTCTTGTAGCGGATCTGTACGAGTTCACGAAGCATTCGTTTAGCGTTTTTTTCCTCCTTTTTGAGAAGGGTCGCTTTTGTTGTTCTCTTGTCAAGCATTCTGTCTTCCTCTCTGAGTTTTTTCAAATATTCGGCGATTTTGGTGTAAAAATCGGAAGGAAGTTTTCCAAGTTCTTCATTTCCAAGTTCTTGCTTCCAAGCTGTATATAAATCATTATACATTTACTCTACGACCTTTGCCCTACCTTTACAAACAAGCAGTAAAGCTGCTGCTGTTGGCAATTCAATCTTTTTACATTTATACGGCCCAAATATTTCGTTGTCAAGTCTAAATTTGGGGGCGTCAGAGACAATAACCTTTGCTGTTCCAGCCTTAAAAGCTATTGCACTTTTGAATGGGTCAAAAGTAGATACCGCTGACAGGGCAAATTCGACTTTTTTCAAGCCCGTTTTGCCATGCAGTGTGTCAGCCAGCCTTATTAGACGGTGAACGTCGGTCGTGACTGCGGTATCCACTTTGGCCGAAATAGAACCTATTGAATGCTCCACTAGTCTTTTCCATGTTCCAAATGCGACGCCTTTGACGGTACTCCACGTTCCAACACCATCTAGACTTTTCAAGAGCGCTTTTTTGTTCCTAATTAATAGTTCAACGTTAGTCTGTAATCCCGCATTCTTATAATCGTCTTCATTTGCGTTTCGAACAAAATCGTATGCGCTTCTTGCGATTCGTCCTCGCCAACCCTGATCCTTTGTGCTAGGGCCCTGCAAAATTTTTCTATCGCTCAGACCGAAATAGGTAATGTCCAGACCCAAACCAGTAACATAATCAACAATTTCCTTGCGAGCCATAGAGTTGAGGCTTCTGGCCGCTTCATTTTCAACATGGATATGATAGCCGCGATGCCCCGAAAAGAACACTCGGATTTCTTTATCAGAAAAGCCGAAATCGCGCATCAAAAAGTCAAGTAGCTTCACAGTTTCAGTTTTCGCTGAATCTAGGCAGACTTCGCAGGGCCAAGTGCGCGTATCAAACCTCTCGTTACCGCATTTAGGACATTTTTCAGGTGTTATACCTTTTCCAGAAAAAGCACAATTGCCACAAGTCCATTCGTCATGGATTTTGCTGCACTGCGTAGGGATGTGATCTGCGTCAATGTCAAAGACAAGATCAGCACCCAACCAGCCCTTTCTCTCCATCTCAGCCTCAGGTTCTTCATAATAGGCGCAGGAAAAATATGCGTCATGCGGGGCGAAATCTTGCAGAAACATTGTCAATTCGTTTTTGGTTTTGAAGCTTCTGTGGCGAAGCATCCAACCGTCGAAAGAAGCGAAGCCAAATTCTCTTTTCTCAATCATTTGAAGAGCAGATTGTAAAGAGAAATTATTAGCATAATAGTCGCGGAATGTATTCTGCACGTAAGTAAGTGAATCCAAGTTTGCTCAACTTTATTTTTCTTGAGGCGCAATAAAACATTTTGTTCACAGATTGGAAAGAAAAACTAGTGTGAAATCACGCCTTTCAGCGCCTTTACTTTTTCGCCATGATTGCCTCCTTCATTTCTTGAGAGGTCATTTTAATTCCTACGAGAAAGTAAAAACTGGAAGCACTTCTAATGATACGTAACTCTGCGAATTTCCTAACAGCTCCATTCGTGTGATTCGGGATCGCAGATTCTTTTACTACTTTGGCACCCGCCTTCCTCACATAAAATTTTAGGTCAATTGGGTTGGTTATGCAGACCGCGTCGATGTCTCCACCTCGCCCTTTAGGGTCTAATAGTGGCTGCATAAATTCGAAACCCATTTTCTGAGGAACCAGTCTAGAGATAACAGCTTTTCGAAGCAAATCGTAGAGATTTAACATCTTCTGGTTATAGCCTCTCATGTGCCAGTGATATGGGCGACTTAGACCTATTACTCGCAAGAAATTTGGGCACAATGCAACGAGTTTTCCGTCATACATCAGGACCCTTACCATTTCATTTAAACAAGTCTATGGATCATAAGTGTGTTCTAGAAAATCATAGAATCCTACGGACGCAAAAAAATCGTCTCGAAATGGAAGGTTACTTGCACCTGCTACTACGAAAAATCCCCCTAGTTCTCTTGGAAGCAATTCGTATTCCAATAGGCGAAATATCTATGCCAACCGCATCAAGATTCTCATGCGTGAACTTGTCAACAACTTGACCAGTTCCGCACCCTACATCTAGAATCCATCTATTTCTTCCTCTTAAGGTGGAGTGATATGCTGAAAACCAGAAATCAAAATCTTTTTTGTCTAATTCAACGAAATAGTCTTTACAAGTCATGTAGTATTCTTGCAGGTTTTTATCCCTAGTTTTCATTTAGAAAATCTCCAGAAATCCAGTTATTAAACCCATAGTCATAGAACATGTTTTCACACAGAGAAGGATAGCGCACCCCACAATAATGGAAGGAGTTTTCTTGAAGTCTCTAAAAACCTTCATAAAAGTTAGCAACGCGTTTCTGAATAGTAACGGGAAGACTAGTTCTCTAGTCTTCTGCAGGAAGGCACGCACAGATTTTCCGTAATGTAAATTCTTAACTATTATATCCTTGACTGATGCAGGTTCGTAATGATATAACTTGGATTTGCACGAAGATTCTCGGATGTTCATCTTTTTCAGTCGGGTATAGAGTTCATAGTCTTCGCCCCAGAATAGTCGGGCATCGAGCATTCCCACACGTGTAACGTGTTCTCTAAGGAAAAAGCGTGGTTCACCGAGGGTTATGTCATCCACGATAGTATTCAGCTTCTCGATATCAATGTAATAATTTTTCCAAACAGCGGAGCAAGAGCTCCAGAAGCCTTTTCCGGTGAAAATTTCTGGAATGCGCGCCATGCCCGCCCCCTCACTTTCACACTTTTCAATGCATTCACTAATGACTAGTGTAGATAATATTTGGTCGGAGTCCAGAAAAAGCATGTACTTGCCCGTGGAATTGACTATTCCAATGTTTCTAGCCAATGCGGGGTTGCATTTTTGCCGTAAAATTTTAACTTGAAACTCCTCGGCAATCCTTACGGTACCGTCATTGCTGAAGTTGTCAACAATAATAACTTCATAGAAAGGGTAACTCTGATTAAACACTGCCTTGAGGCACTCTGAAAGTGTGCCTTCCGAGTTATAAGTGGGTATTATTATTGAAACCTTGGGCTTTTCTGAGGACATTTCCATTAGTTTTCCTCATTTAGCGTTTAAAACTAAGTATTGGGTGTAGATGTAATTGTGATGTTGTCGATGTAAGCCACATTTTCAATACCATCAAAATCGTAATTTGCGATCTCCAAAATAAAAAGGTTGGGCAAAGGCGAATCGAAAATTTGATGCCATGTTTCACTCAAATCTAACTCCTGGACAAAACCTTCGAACCCGCCTAAAGAGATAGCATATTTACCGTTCTCATAAATTCCATTGGGTGTGGCAAGCACCATTGATTGATTGCGATAAGTGTTGGAAACCATAACTGCAAATGTGTCTCTGTCGTGAAAGCCTTCAGTCGCGTTGAAATAGAACGAAAGGGTGACGCGAGAGTTGTTCAATACAAAAATTTCTCTACCAACCCAACGGGCATACTCTCTTTCCGCCACTGTAGGAACTACTTGTGTGTTTATTCTCAAACACTTTGAAACATTATATCCGAAGTTGGGTGCTAATGTTACAGTTCCTAAACCATTTCCAAGAAAATACGTTTGCCATCCGTTTTGACCCCAAAAGGCATATTCAAATTCATCTAGAAAAATTATGCTCATATTAATGTAATTTAATTGAAAGAGGAAAGCATTGCCAAAGTTTTTCTCTAATTCAAAGTTTGGATTTCCAAGAAACAGTCTGGAGTTCCATTTATGCGACCAGTTGTCCCAAGAGCTAACTCCTGCTCCAACATAAACATGCGTTATTTCTAAGTGATCCATCAGATCAAATGCAGTCGCATTAAGAATGTCGTTTTCTAGCAAAGTCACAAGCTTTTGGTAAGAAACAGAGTATGATTCCGCAGAAGGCGGAAACACAACTTTACGATTGGAAACGCTCGGGATAAAGGTTCCACTCTGGAATGTGTTGACTAATATTGTGGCATCTTTGTCCAGATTCTCCTTAGTCCACAAGAGCAGACGAAGGTCTTGCTCTGTAGTCACACTAAAAACAGAGTAAGACCCCCCAATTCCCTCAACGTCAACAAATATATTTTGATATAGAAAGGGGGAAAATATCCCGACAAACAATAATGAGGAAAGTGTTACGGCTAAAAACTTTCTTTTCTTAAGTTCAGGTTCAAGTGCTTTTGAGAGAATTTTCTTCGACAAATAAAAATGAATAGAGTAGTATAAAGCACAAATGAAGACTGCGACAAAGAAATAGAACGAAAAGTATAGCAGCAATGGTTGGGGATAAAAGGGCAGATTGTAGGGAGAAAACGAGCCAAAAAGAAAGATAAGTAATTCTCCAAGAAGAGTAGCTATGCCTAGCTTGGTAAGTTCATTAGTTTGTCTAAACCTCTCTTTTCTGCGAAAATACACTATTATTAACACGCTTACAAAAAATAGGGCGAATGAAGCAATTCTGAGGTGGGTGTTAACAGCGATGAGTTCAAATAACGAACTGAGACCTGACAAGATTAGTGAAAACCCAAGTTGAGAAGACGGAATTTCGACATCGGCTGGTAGCCCAATGTTGTGATAGGGATATGAATAGAAAATTAATGCCCTATAAATAAATGGGCTTAAAACCAGTAGGCTTATGAAAGAAATTATTATAAATGAGAGGCATCTGCGATTATTTCTCTTGAGTATGATGTAGAACCCCACCACATATAAGGCAGCAATCAGCACTTCATACACTTGCAGATGCAAAACCGACAAATAGCCGAAGAGAAAGCCAATCGCCAAGATTGTTTTTATACTTAATTTTTCTTTAGCGAGAAAAGGAAAGAGACTCAGACAGATAAAATAGAATGGAAAACTTACAACCATCGCGTTACTTCCCCAAGTTATATATCTAGGCCAGAAAGCGAGAAAAGTAAATACAAATACCAAACTCAAGCTTAGATTCCATCGTCCAGATAAAGTTTTGCCCAAAAAATAGGCGCCAAGTATTGTAAGTGCATTAAAAAGGGACGTTAAGTAAAAAATTGCTTGGGGTGGGGAATAATTTAAAATGAAAACGGAATAGGCTGCTATTGGACTATGTCCTTGAGGATAAACGATCCCCGCAGTAGAATAAGGGTACACTGTTTCTGGTACTTGGTTGTTTTCCATGATTACTTGAACAAATAACGAATGAATGGAAGTATCGCGGACACTTCCAAATATAAGATAATTAAACGAGAAGGTTTGTACAAAAAGGCTAAACAGAAACATTGAAGCGACCAAGCCAATCTCAATTAAACGATGGCTTTGCGGTGCAAATTTAAGATGTAAATGTAAATTCTGAATAAAGCTCCTGAATTTTCTTCGATGAACATATAAGGTAACTATAATGCATAGAATAGTGACTGTATATAGTGTAATCAGATTAAAAAGATGCAATGGAATAACAGCGATAATATACAAAAGAAAACCGCCTAGGTAGACATCGAGTAGAAGTATTTGCAGAAAATCTAGACCGTTGAAAATCCTGGAAAATCTTCGAATGAAAATTCTCAAAGGTTCACCTAAAGAAGATAGGCAAAACATAAAGAATAGGAGTTGAAGGATTATCTCAACCGATTTCAATCTTATCTCCTACAAGGCACAATTCATAAAAACGACCTAGCTATAACTTTTTCCCCAAATCTACGAACATGGAACTCGCTTCTAAACACATATTTTCAATATTGTTAAAAGCAAGTAGGTGCAACACATTTTCAAAACAGCGTGAGATGAATAGTAAAACGTACAACACATACAACAGAATTCGAGCGTATCTCTTTCAACTTCTGAACGCAAAATTCGGAACCGAAAAGGAAAGAATAGGATATTTTTCATCTTTCATTTCTAATCATGATTTTGACTCTATTCTTGACCTAGGTTGCGGAAGAGGATCGCTCCTTGACGCCATCACAGAATCCACCAAGTCCAAGCTTTTGGTAGGCGTCGACTTGATAAAGAACCAGCAAGATCTGTATCAACATGTAGTTGCGGACGCAACGAGGTTACCTTTCAAAAATGACGCTTTTTCGTTTGTGACTGCTTTCAGTCTTATAGAGCATATTCCTAAGGAGAAGAGGAAAATGTTCTATAAGGAGGCAAGGCGAGTTATCAGAAAAGGAGGGCGTTTCGTGGTTCAATTGCCAAATAGGTATTTCATTGTTGAAAGTCATACTTACCTCCCCTTTTTCGGCTTTCTGTCTTCAAGTATGCATTTATTTGCTTATAGAGGAGGATATGTTGCTGTGCCTTCCCTTAAAAGCGTAATCCGCTCCTTGAAAGAATATGGCTTTTGGACATACGATGTTAAGAAATACGAGGGGATATTTTTACCGTTCGGAAGTTTTCTTAGTAAGCTCGGTCTTTATCATTTCCTTCCCATGGGATACATAGTTTACACGCAAGTATCGTAACGGCGCAACTAAATCCTGAAGGATATTATGAGATTTGTGGTCGCTTAAAGGTTGGCCGAACAACCTTTGATTATTCAAGAGTATTCTTAAACTCATTCATTTTCGCTTTCGAAAGTAAGCCATGTTGTCTTTTTGCATTATGAATTCAAATCCTGCCTCGATGAGTTCTTTTATCTGATCTTGACTTTCAGCGATTCTGCAAGTGAAATCTTCAGATGTGTTTTGGAAGAGCGCACTTTCAATTTGTACATAGAGCAAAGTTAACTCAAGAAGCAATTGAGCGAAATGCGCACAGACCTAGACCAAATAGAAAAATGATCTAGGAACGGTTTGAGAAGAACTAGACTATCCCTCTAGTCTCTTCGTGCGAGAGGTGGAATCTGTCGAAAAAGTCAACCTAAGGCGCAGGGGGTTATCACGAAGTGGTGGGTTCCCTGCGGGGCTTTATGCCCTTGACTTTTTCGACATTCCCCCTCTACTGATACACCCCCAACTGAAATGTGAATGGATGATGGTGTCATGATTTTTTTATTATGAAAATCAAATCTTTCGCATACTTTTTAAATACGTCTCCTAACTCCCAATAAAAACTTCTGAATAAGCGCAGTTCAAAAATTCTCTCTATTTTTGGAAGATATGGTGTGGTCCCGAAGGTTTTCTGAATAATAAAGCCTTGTTTCTGAACTAAATACGTCAGATCATTAGCCCCCAAAAAAATTCTATGCTTCGCATATGATTCTGCAGTTTCTTTTGGGAAAGCGTGTCCATCATAACCAATCAAAAACCTAAGCAACACGCTTGCAGGATTTCTGGCATTTGGTATCGCAATTATAAGCTTTCCATTAACCTGTAAAACTCCTCCAGCTTCTTTCAAAGCTAGATCTGGTTTGTTTGTATGTTCAAGCACATGACACATTACAACAGTGTTAAAGCTCACTGCTTTAAACGGCAAATGATGCATATCAGCCAAAACGAATGGAACATATGACTTATTCAAAATAATATCTATCCCAATAGCTTCTCTATGCGTCGAAACGATTAAACCATCAAAACACCCAACATCCAAAGTCAAGCCGCCTAAATGATCTCTTATAATTTTTGTTGCTTTCTCAGCGCTACAGCTCTTGAAAAGCTCTCTATCTGTACGCATATTGCACCCATACCACTATGGGTAGAAGCAGAGAAAAGATTTTGCACTCAGGGTATTTATATTTGAAGATCACACAGGATGACCGCGATAGTGTCGTTTCAGTTCTTAATAGTGTGCGCTTTACCAAGCTCATATTAGAAAAAAGTTTGGCTTTCCGCCAAACTCCCACCGATGCGAGCAAGGCCATTTACCACAAACCCGCCTTTTCTAAAGCGCAAGAGTATCCGAATGCGCTTATTGAATATTCAATCTAGTTATCGCGTTGTTTTATGTTATACACTCCCGAATCATTTTACTATCTTTATCACATGTATTGTTGCATGATTGACAGCGCCAAAACGCTCTAGCGCTTTACAGAACGAGTTATCAATTACCTCAACTAGTCCAACTGAAGGAATAATTTTAAACAATTGTAATGGAAGAGCCCCACCAATTTTCACTTTCAAAGAGTCACATTCGCCTTTTAACAACTCTTTAACGTCTTCCACAGTCACTTCTGATACGTGCCCTACATCCAGCTTAAGCTTGTCAACAAAGTTTCTTACAAACTCCATTTTGTTAATAGCACTATAAAGGAGCGAGTGTCCTGGAAATGATATCACTAAATATTTCTTCCCAATTCTACATGTCTCGGTAAGTGCACCACGGTAATTATGCACATGTTCAAGTACTTCAGAACAAAGTACTATGTCGATAGAATTGTCTTGAAACGGCAAATTCTCTATGTCACAAACGATATATTCAGTGTTTAATTTCTTGCCACTCACTTTAGCCTTTTTTACATACGCGCGTGCGATATCCGCACCTACGCAAAAGACTCCGCTGCAAACTGATGAAACATATTTTATGTAGAAGCCTTCAGCGCACCCAATATCTACAAACGTCGTAACTCGATTGTTTTCAAATATTTCCGAGAGAAAAGAGAAAATGTAATGCAACCTTTTCCTATGCCACCAAAGCTCATGCTTATTCCCTTTCAGATACATAACTTCTTGATGCGACAAGCGCCTAGCCTCTTCTTCATAGAATTCCCTCAGGCGCCCCTTATTCACACGCTGCACACTCAAACCCCTCTGCGCTTAATAACTAAAGTCATCCTACATCAAATTGACGTTTCTACTTTCTATAATCTACAGTAGATACTAATAATCTGGTTAGAATAAGCTTCCCAACTAAGGAAAGACGAAGGTCCATCCGATATTCTGGGATGAGTTCTGTTCGTAGCCCTGATAATTGCATCTGCAATCTCCTCTGGGTCAAGAGAGTCAACCCCTTCCGCAAATCCATTTCTAGCTAGGTAAGCTGTTGCTCCATAGTTTAGAACGACTACCGGAAGACCTATCATCAACGCTTCATAAACAACTCTACTGAAACTTTCCAAAGGCGAAAGGAGAACCAAAGTGCTTGCCTCTGCATACTCGACTAATAATTGCTGTCGAGATAAATCACGTTTCCACTCCACAAGAGAACTGATGTTCAATTCACGAGCCCGATTAACTAAAAAGTCGTATTCGGAGCCTCTACCCACAATTACAAGCTTGAACTCGGTATCGACTCTTCCAATCAGCCGCGCGAAACTCTCAAGAATCTTATCAACGTTCTTATAACCTTTTAACGCGCCGACGTAGAGGATTCTTCTGGGTTTCACGGGGTCATGCTTGATACGTTTAACCTCATCCACATCAACGCCTTCTGGAACCAAAAGGACATTTTTACATTCTTTAAAGTCCTCGCAAAGTATCTCTTTTTCATAAATAGAATTGACTACCACTACATCTGCACGAGAAAATACTAAACCGCTAAGCGCGCGCCTGTAAAGCTTCAATAAGAAATGTCGAAGGGTTGACTGCCCAAAACGATGATAATGCGACTGCACCACCAATCTTGTTTTTTTATGTTTAAATAACGCTGCAAAAAGAGGTAGAAGAGTATGTACATTATGAACATGGATTATATCCACATTTTCCCGTAACAAAGATCTAAGGAATTTTGGTTCAGGCAAGTAGAGTGGATCACCAAAAACAGGAGTGAAGCGTTTAACTAAAACTTCATTGACTTTTTGTTGCCGTAATAAATCATGAATTAAATCAACTGAATAAACAGTCACTTGGATGCCATTTGCCACGAGCATCTCACTTATTTTTTGAACAACAACTTCAACACCTCCAATATTCGGAAAATATCGCGGAGTAATTTGTAAAACATGCATAGGTAACCATCTAGGAAAGTTCTTACTAATTCATATTGAAATCTTGGTGCTTTTTATCGGTTCCCAAACGTGTGAGGCTAACTTACCGAACGCGATTTTCGCATGGACATAGGCTATTACTTCGAGAAATCCTCCTAACGACGCGTATATGATTTCGCTTGGTTTCAGGGCTGATACTGCGAGCATAATATTTCTCAGACTTGAGGTTGAAACTCTGAAGCCTGTGGACGTCTGCAATTGCATATGTCCGGCCAATATACGCTCTCGATGCTTAAGCAGGTCAACAACACTTGTCGGACAGCGTATATACACCAAAGCATCAGGAGCATATGCAATATCGTAACCTTGCTTTCTTATAGACAGTTCAATATATGGCTCGTCTGTGGCGACATTTTCTGGGATTTCCTGAAGACAAGAAGTCCGTATCACACAGAGCTCTCCTGATAGTTTAGGTCTTTGCAGGAGCGAAATCAAATGGTGCAAACGCCATATCACACATGCAATTCTATAACTAAATCCTTGAACGTTCTCGAAAGGAACAGGCTGCGCAAACACTGCGCCTGCTTTGTCGTTTGTAAGTTTTGAGATTAGTCTTTCTATACTCCCATGGTTTGGCAGAGCATCCGCATTCACTAAAACTAACATTTCAGCGGATTTCTTTGCTATCTTAAAGATTTTGTTAAGAGCATTTGCTTTTCCCGTGCGAACGCTTTCGGTTAGCAATTCGATTCTGGAGTCTTTCTTTTGAAACTCTTCGACAATTTGCGGTGTTCTATCAGTACATCCAGAGCAGACGACCAAAATTTTGCTGTTTTCAGGCAGATCTTGCTCTAGAACCCTATGCAGAACGCGCCCAATATTGTTTTCTTCGTTATAGGCGCAGATTCCGACTGCGATTCTGGGTATGCTCATTAGGTTTCACCAGCAAGTTTGGTCGCTGGCGTTTTTGTTTCTGATTTTAGCAATGCACGAGATTTAAAATGTATGATATAAACTCTCTAATTTCATTGGGAGTTAATTTTGACTTTCCTTTCTTTCTATTTATGAAGGTTATCGGAACCTCTTTTATGTTAAATTCTCTTTTGCATGCTTGTCGTATTGTTTCGATTTGTATTTCATATGTTTGACTGTGTAGATCATTGACGATTGCTTTGACAAGTGTTGCTGAGTAACATCGCAGACCGCTTGTATAGTCGTGTATCTTTGCGCCTACTACAGAAGAGGCTACCAGATTTGCTATTCGGCTGGTCACGAGACGGAATAAGCTCCAGTTTATTATTCTTCCTCCTTTGCAGTACCTGCTTCCTATAGCAAGTCCCTTTCCTTCCTTCGCAGCAGAGACAACGTGGGGAACATCTTTTGGATTATGAGAATAATCAGCATCCATCGTAACGATATATTCGGGGGGATTAACCAAGGACAAAAGCGATTTAAATCCATCCGTTATTGCCGTTCCAAGTCCCATTTTTTTCGATCTTACTAAAAGTAAAATGTTATTATACTTCCTCTGAAGCTTTCGAACAATGTCTGCCGATCCATCAGGGCTTGAATCATCTATAACTAATAGAGAAACATTCATGTCCAAATTTTCAATTTCATTAACTAGTCTTTCGATGTTTGCTGCTTCGCAGTATGTCGGAAGAATTATGCCAATTTCGGAAGCTATTTTCAGATTTCCCTCAACAACTCCACACGAGTCATTTTCCAGACTCAAGCTTCCCACTAGCGAAGAGGTCTCATTTTTTGAGCCTATAGAATAGGAAACTTGAGTGTTCATTGGTACCATGTCACCTCAAATAGTGTTCAGTAACTCAGCACTGACTATATAAATCCTACCGTTTTCCCAGTTCAAATTTGTTAAGCGTTTAGGTGGCTTTGACTTTTATTCGATAATAACTCAGTGGGTGGCGCATTCTTTGGCACAGTTCATCTGGGTTTGTGCATACGCCATGAGTTTTTAATGTGTCACATTTTGGCGGAATATACCGCGTTCTAGAACCTTTCTCTCCCGCAATGTGTTCAACCTGATAACGTGTCATCCTTTCATTGTAATCAGAAAAGCTCTTGAAAAATTCCACAACGGTTTCTGGTGGCATTCCAATGTTTATCAGAAACGAAGTTAATGTAAAGCGACCTACATGCGAGAGGTGGCGCCCGGAAGAGAAGGATTCATAAAGAGCTTTTATGCATGGGGGAAAGGCTACTTGCACTATGGCTTTTGGAAAACCTTCCATTTCAGTCTTGCCTATTGTATCTTCTGATAATTTTCTTATTTTCTCAGCAATCTCGGTTATTTTTGGTGGAAAAGCTGGTAGTTCTTTTAGCTCTAATCTTTTCTCAATATGCCTCCGAACTTCTTCTTTCAAAAGCCTTGCAACTTCATCTATTCCTAAGTAAACATTACCATTTGATAACATACGGTTAACAAGCTTCCACGGCTTTTCTCGTAAATGCGTCGTGTTTCTGAGGTAATCAACAAGATTCAATGCAAACCTGTAGGGCATCCTAGATTCTTTGTTCGATGCGAGTTCCCATCCAAAGTTCTTTGCTACTTCAAGAGTCTTTTCCTCGGATTCTTTTCTTAAATCTTCATAGGTTTGGTTTGCTTCTGCAAGGGCGTACCTTTTTTGGATAAAGGAGTTTTTAGTTGCCATGGCCAACATTACTGCGACAGGAAAAGATATAATCTCAATGTCCTCATGATGCAGGTCTCGGCTCACAATATTATCAAATATCGCTTCTTCTAGTCTTTGTTGGGCACGTTTGAGAATGTTTTCTCTGTTGGAATCTGCCAAATCTTGAATTCTTAAATCAGGTATTTGCACATACTTGATAGCCGCTTTTAAGAAAGGATATTTTGCATAGTCGTTCTTTGCAAGCTTCGAAAACGCATATCGCATTTTATTTCTCACGTTATTCTGTTTCGATTCTTGGTGCTAGATAGAACATCAGTTTTCCTTCTTTTGCCTGTTGGAAATCCAGTTTTATAGGCATGTCAGTTGAAAATTCTATTGTTGCAATGTCGGACGTCGCTGCGGCTGCCTTTATGATTTCCGACAGGTAGCTTAGGCTAAATGTCGCTTTTGAAGACTCTTTTGCTTCCAAATCCAGCAAGGTGTCGCTTCCTTTTTGAAGTGATATCGTCGCGCCCATAAGGTCACCTGTAGCGTTAAATACTATCTTTTCGGCGTCTGCCTCGATTCGGACATGGTCGCTTACAAGCTGTGCGTCTTCGATTGCTTGACTTAAGCCGCCAGTTGTGGCTTTAGCCCTAACGTTGAATGTGAGTTTTGGTGTCGGCACCTCTTCTTCTGATGCTTCGAGTGTCGGCATTGTAAAGTTCCTTGTATATTTCCCGGTTATTTTCACTTGAAGACGCCCAGTTTTTTCGTCAAGAGAGAGTTCCACTACTTCGTCCTTTCCAGCTCTTTTAAGCAGTTTCAGTAGTTCACTTATGTTGATGCACATTTTTGTCGATTCTGTGCATATATATTCTTCAAAAACTGTTTTAGACCATTCAAAATCAACCATTGCAACCCGAGAGGGATCCATTGCCCGCAGTTTTATGCTGTGAGGGTCGATTTTGAACGTGGCCTCGTCTACGAGGATGGAAATAGCCGTGGTCATATCTCTAAGGAGTTTTGCATCTGAAACTTTGAGTTTGAACATTACCGATCTCCTTTCTATTCCGTATATTTGTTGTTGCTAATAAAAGATTCCACATATTAGCTTTCACCTTTCCTTGCGGAAATTCTCCATCAACCAATAAATGGTGATTTCGAAGTATGGAAGAATTAAGAGTGGTTTAGCTGTATTCTCGAAAAGTGTATCCACATTTTGTGCAGCGTAGGAATTGTGTTGAGGACTCGTCAGCACCTCTTGTCTGCACCTGCCAGACGTAAGCTAAATTATTCCCGCATCTGGAACATTCAATTCTAACAGTAGGTAACGTTCGCAGTTTTTGCTCTTCCCTGCCTATCACGGCCACGAGCTGTTGCGGATTGTGCTGTATGACCTTTGCTACTTTCGGCTCGACCTTCTTGCTTGACTCGCGTTTCTTGTAACCGCATTTGGGGCAAACAAGCATTATAGAATCTTCTTTTGCAGCTTTTCCTTTCTTTGGTGCGAGGCGGGATCCGCATTTTGGACAAAATTGCATTATTTGGCGCTCCGTCATCCGTTTGTTTTCCCTTAACAGGGTCTCTTTTAAACCTTTTCTTGTTGAAATAAAGATTGAGGCTATACAGCGCTTATCCCAGAAGCAATAAGGTGAGCTACGCGTAAAGCTTCGGGAACACTGCTTCGCGTAGAAGTCAACTTCAGAATTCTTTTTGCGTCCTCTTCAAGAATTCCTGAGAATTGAAAGTAAACCTTCTCCCTTTCAGTTCTTGTGAATACTTCGAGTGTCTCTCCAGCGTTGAGGATGGCTTCCCAGCGTTCTTCGCTTTTTGGCAGGTTTTTCAGAGCGCGGCGGATTTCTGCAAAGATTGGTTTTTCGCGTGTAACCGTTATGATGGGGAGCTTTGTTTTCTTGTTGAGTGCTTTGATGTCGACGACATTGAAACCTGCGAAGGTTATTCCATTAAGCATTATGACCCTTAATTGCTTGTAGTGAGGCGAACTAATTATCATGGAAGCTATTTTATCTGTGGCGTCAAATCCGTCCACTTCTATTCTTGTCCGCATAAGTCCGTCAAGCCAATATCCGCCACGAAAAACGACTCCAACAACTAATGCTGACCCTTTCGTGTGAGGAATAAATACTCCGTCATCAACTCCCAAAACGCGAATTTCAGGTTTAATCACTCTAAACTTTTTGTAAGACAAAATACTTCCTCATCTGCGCTTTTAGTATGAGAAAAAACATTATAAATTTAGCGAAAAATAAAAACAAAGTGGAGATGTCTCTTTGAGAGAACCCAAAAAAGTATTTTCTTTTATGAAAACTTATAGAAACCTGACTGGGGTTTTAACAGACCATGAACTTGCTTCCCTTGGAGACAGCTACCTAAACTTTGCGTATTCACTCGTTTTGTCAATTAAAAGGGGAGAAGCCGTAGGCGCAAAAGTTAAGGGAAATATACTCGCGGAGGCACTCAAAAAGTCTGGATTGCGAAGATATTTGCCTTCAAGAATGAGCCGTCATATGCTAGCTGATGCTGCAGAAGCTATAGCAGTGTATGCTTGGCTCCATAACCATATCACATTAGAAGAAAGCATTGCAATACTTGAAAAGTCAAGCGACCCTGTTGAGGGCTTCAACGAACTACTAACAACAATAAAAAACAGAATTAAATCTTTTTGAGGGTCTTTTGAAATTCTTTGCCGAATTCTTTGTTCATCTTGCGCGCTTTTTTCACAGCCCCTTGTAGGGAAACTTCGGGTTTCACATCGCCTTTTGTGCGGACGTAAATTATAGAAGTGGAGGCTAAAGGGTGCGGTATGTTATATCCAGCCAAATCCACATTTTCGTCTTCCAACAGCTTCTTTTGCACAAGATTACAAAGAGTATGCCCAGTGCCTTCAATCTCTATTTTAAGCTCGTCTGAAGATCTTTTCAATACTCTAATTTTCATCTACATAATCTCCTTTCAACGTGTCATGTTATATCTTTTCCATAATCTAAAGCAGTTTTACGCTTTTCAATTCTTCCACATCTTGGACAGTACAAGCTTTGCCGCTTCGATTCTAATGAGTAGCCACATTGGGAACAAAGGGCATAAACCACGCCCAAGTTTTTGTCTTTAGTGAATAAATGATAAGTCTTGTTCTTTTCACTAATCACTTTGGCTCTTATAATGTCCGCGGGCTTGCAGACATTAAACATTGATTCGACGTATCTTGGTTGCACATCAGAAATGTGCAGGATGCCTGTGAAGACTCCAGACAGCTGCTTTTTTCCTATTTTAAATATCCGCACAATGGCATTTTGGGTTTGAACACTTGAAACTTGTCCAAGAATAACACTTTCAACCTTTGGAAGCATTGCTCCATGAATCAAAGGAACAACTGAAACGCGTTTATTCAGACTATCATGTAGGGAACGCCCGACAACTCCAGAACGGATTACTCCGTCCTTCACGTATGTTCCTGCATCAGGAATAAACTCTTCAATCACGCCTAGGCGTTCTCCTGGAAGCACCAAGTTGTCGCTTTGTTGTTCAGAGGATTGTGAACACATCATAGTTCCCTCACTATTTGGTAGGTCACATAGTCAAACGTTTACCCGTTATGAAGCGCAAACGTTGGCTAAGTAGAGTATATTTTACTTTTCTACGCCCTCAATAAACCTTTTGGCATCTTGAGTCAAGTTTGCCTCTATGATGTATAGATTAACCAAAAACTCATGTTTTGGTTTTGTGTGAAAGCTGAAAATGTGGGGGATTGACATTAGTGTGGCGTGAACTGCTTTGATTTTTCCGTTATGCTCTTCGATGAACCTCTCAATGAAGGGTGTTGGAGAGACCGATGTAGTATTGATCCTGCTTGCCTTCAATTGCTTGATCAATTGCTTATCTCTACGTGGATCTTTGTGAAGGGAATACACTGATTTGCCGACTTCCAGAGCTTTTTTCAGAAACTTACGGTCAGCTCTGCTCTTTTGCACGCCGAATGGTGGGTTCTGCAAAACCGTGTCAAAGCTTCTATGTATGACGTTCACATCAGCAGCAATCCATTGCACCTTATCTTTTAGTTTCGTCTTCATAGAATTCTCAAAGGCAGTCTCTATTGCAACTTTATCTATGTCTACTCCCACGACTTGCCTTGCGCCCAAGAAAGCCGCTCCTAGAGCTAGTCTTCCAGTGCCGCAGCCTAAATCTAAGACTGTTTTACCAACGATGTCGTTGTTTGTGTATGCCGCGACGTAAAGCATTGTAGCTGCAAGGCTAACTGGAATGGTGTATTGTTCAAGGCTTGGTCTGGGAGACGGATGCGGTTCAATTTGGGAAAGCAGCATTTCCAAATCTAACTTTCGAAGAAGCCTTCTTTGCATAAATCTTCCCAAGAAAGTTTGCCAATGACTACTGACGTTTCATTTGTAGTCAAGACTGGTTTCTGGAATTTAGAAGCGTCGTCAAGGGATATTCTTGGACAAGCAGTGTTTACGTAGACATCTATTGTTGGGAAATCCATGAGCGTCTCAGGGAGAACCTCTCTGGCAGTAAAGAGATACGCCGTTCTTCCGCTTTTCTCTAACATTTGTTTGAAGCTTAGTGCTTCCTCGAGCCTGTTCTGTCCAGATTTCAGTCCCACAAGTATTGCAAAACTTTTGGCTTTTTTTGCTTCTTCTATGCTCGCCCAGCGTTGTTTGAGTATCCTCTTAGCTTCCTCGTTAACTAAGAATACTCTCTTCTCATATGGGTCAGCAACTATTGTCGGCTTCGAGGTTGAAAGGGCTACGCCTAGGGCATGGAACTTTCCGCCGCCGATGAAGAGAAAGGCTTCAACATCGTTGGCTATGGACTTAGCATTGCTATAATCACATCCAATTACCTGTCCAGGATAGCCCAAGCGTCCTGCATCTCCTATCATAACTGTTTTTCCTGAGCGGAGGAGCGTTTCTCTAACGCTGTCAAGGGTTTGTACGTGCTGAATAGTTGTGGCTAAGCCTATTTTGCGCCATTCTTCCAAGATGGGTAAGGCTTTCTGAACAGCGTCATTCACGTTGACGGTTGTTCTGGCTTCTATATAGATTGTAGGAACCCTTTCATATTTGACCAGCTTTGAATGCCCATAATGAATTATTAGGTCTACGCCTAAACTCTCAGCTTCTTTTGTTGCCAAGTCGCATGCTCCATAGCACGGGTCTGCGGAAATTAGGGGCAATACATCACATTTTTCGATTGCCTTTGCTAAGCGGGGAGCCTCAGGTTTTAAACCCTCAGGAAGCTGGATTAAAACGCGTTTTGCACCGAGTTTCAGGATTTCCTGTTTTACTCTTTCTTCTTCGAAATCAAAATTCTTCATACTTTCACGCCTGAAATGTTACATGAAACGGAAAAAGCTTTGAAGCCAGAGCGTTGTAGTTATTATTGTTCTAATGTCCATTGTAGATCTTTGTTTGGTTTTCGCTTTAAACTGCCGAGGGCTCTTCCTCGCAGTTCTGAAAGTCGCTCAAGTATTATTTTCTGTTCTATGCTTGCAACGAGCTTTTTAGTGGCGATCAATGCGTCATTGTTTACGGAGATGCTATCTATTCCACTCCTTACCAGAAATTCAGCGAAATCAGGAAGATTTGACGGCCCTTCACCGCATATGGAGACCGTGCATCCGTTTTCATGGGCTACTTTGATCAAGTGAGCGATTATCCTTTTCACGGCTGGGTCTCTTTCATCGAAGTATCCCATTTGTCCTAAGCGTTCGGAATCTCTGTCAATCATGAGTATTCCTTGAGTCATGTCATTAGACCCTATGGAGAAACCATCGCACAGCCTCGAAAATTCATCTGCAAGCACAGCGATTGACGGAGTTTCTGCCATGAACCAGACTTGAAAGTCCCTTGACCTCTCTAGGTCTTCTTCGCGCATGATTTCAAGACATTTTTCGGCTTCCCACACCGTGCGGACAACGGGAAGCATCACCCAGACGTTTTTCAAGCCCCATTCCTTGCGGCATTTCTTTATTGCTTGGCATTCAAGTCTGAAGGCTTTTTCGTACCATTGGCTTATGTAGCGGCTACATCCTCTCCATCCGAGCATCGGGTTGGCCTCAACAATCTCGTATTTTTCTCCGCCTTTCAACTCTCTGTATTCATTTGTCTTGAAGTCGCTGAAACGCACAACCACCGGGCGAGGTTGGATAGTCCTCGCAACAGTTGCTATTCCCTCCGCTAATTTGTCCACAAATCTTTGAGACTGACCAGTTTCCACAAACAACATCGGATGCTCACCTATGTAACTGGCGAGGATAAATTCTATGCGCATTAACCCTATGCCTTCAAAAGGCAGGTTCTTGTATTCCTCAACTTTTTCAGGAACGCCTAAGTTCATGTAAATTTTTGTCGCTGTCACTGGTATTGATTGGAACACGCCTCCTGCAACTGTAGAAGAAGGTGCGGTGGCTCCTGCCGAAGATTCCAGTTGCTCCGTTAACGTCTGTAATATGCCTTCGTAAACGACGCCGCTTCTCGAGTCAACGGTGTATTCTTTGCCGGAAACCATAAGTTTAGTGGCGTTTTCCGTTCCAACAACACACGGTATGCCCAGTTCGCGGCTTACAATGGCTGCGTGGCATGTTACTCCTCCTTTATTGGTGACTATGGCGCCTGCAAGCTTCATAAATGGTACATAATCGGGGTTGGTCATATCTGTAACGAGAATGTCACCTTTATGCATCGTTTTTGCGGCTTCTGTTGGATTTAGCACAACCTTTGCTGTGCCCATACCGTATCCTCTCTTGCCAGCTGCGATTCCTTTGATAACAACTTTCAGCATTTCGGTAGGTTTCATTTTCTCAGCTTCAGCTTTTGTTGGTGTCTCTGCGAGTTTTAAGCTCCAAACTGTTTCTGGTCTCGACTGCACTATGAACATATTGCCCGGGGACGTTAAGTCGCTGTCGATTGCCCATTCGATGTCTTGAGCTTTTCTGTAATGTTGTTCGATAAGTCTTCCCTGTTCTGAAAGCTTGAGAATTTCTTCATCGCTTATACATGGTTGCTCTTGCATTTCCGGAGGCACTTCTAAGTGTATAGTCTTGCCAGTTTTTGGGTCACGAACGTATTGTATTGTTTTCTTTGACACACGTCTTTCAGTTATTTTCATCGTTCGTTTATCAATAATAAAGTCGTCTGGAGTGACGGCGCCGGAAACGACAGCTTCGCCTAAACCATAATTGCCTTCAATAACTATCTGGTTGGGATCTCCCGTCACAGGATTTATTGTGAACATGACACCTGCGGCCTTAGAATTTACCATCTTTTGAATTCCAACGCTTATGAAAACTTTTTCATGAGCAAAGCCTTTTTCTGTTCGGTAAAATATTGCCCTAGGGGTGAATAGGCTGGACCAGCACTTAACAGTTTTTTCGAGAACTTCGTTGACTCCTTTAACGTTTAAGTAAGTTTCTTGTTGTCCTGCAAAGGACGCATCAGCCAAATCTTCGGCTGTTGCACTTGATCTTACTGCTACTAAAACATCTGTTGCGTCGAGTTTTCTGCACAGTTCCTCATAAGCTGATTTTACAGCATCTGCGATATCCTTTGACATTGGCGTTGATTCAACTAATTCGCGAATTTTTTTAGAGGCTATTTCATATTGCGCTGGGTCGCTTGGGTTGGTTACGGTTTCTTTTATGATATCGTAGATCTTTGTGGCTATTCCTGCTTCTTCTATGAATTTTTTATAGGCGTATGCCGTTATGGCAAAGCCTGGTGGAACAGGGATTCCTACACTTATCATTTCACCCAAGTTGGCGTTTTTGCCGCCAACTGAGGGAATGTCAGTTTTTTTTAGGTTCTCAAACCACATAACTAAATCTTTTCTCATTTCAGCCAACTGTTTCCGCCTCTTCCATCTCTGTTTTTTCGATTATTATTCTACATGGAACTGGAAGTTTGGAGCTTCCGCGTCTTAGAGCCTCTTTGGCGAGTTCAACATGGTCGGCGTTGACGTTAACGATTATGAGGGCTTGGTCAGATTCTATCCGCGCCGCTGTTCCTATCGGTTTACCGAAAGATCTTCGCATTCCATCTTGTAGACGGTCTGCGTGAGCACCAAAAATCATTTTATTTTCCCTAAGAATTACGTGTGGGTAGGGAAGAACCCGCATGAGATAATTGCTTACGAGTTTATCCATTAAAACACGGTTTGTTGCCACACGCGCCGCTTCCAAGGCATTGTGGCGGATTTGAGCCCTTTTCAGGGCTATGAGTCGAGCTTCGTATTCAAACTTTGCTTTGGTATCTCCCATGGTGAATTTGGTTATCTTCGGGGGTGGGAAACCCTTGACAAACTCTCTTCTCGTGTAAGATTGCCCTTTAACGGCTCTGTAATTTTTTGCGCGCATTTCTTATTCCCCTTTTGGCATACCATAAGCGTAATATTTAAACGATTTGTTGATGAATTCTTCTGATTAAAGTTATGAATTTTAAATCAGTTTTCAAGATCAGAATACGCGGTTCGGCATAGCGTTTATAGTTGTAGCCGCTTGTTTCTGAGCCATGTTTTGGCGAGTTCGTCAAAGTTGTTAAAAGTTCTTTTCAGGATTGGGATGTACATTTGTATTTCTTCGTCTGTTAGATATTGGAATTGGTATTCGCCCATGTAAGGTGAGGGTTCGCCTTCTCTTGTTACGAATTCTATGTGCATGAAGGGGTCTCCGCGTTTGATTGTTATTGAGCTGCGGTCGTTGCTTAGGTTTACTAGTTCTAGGGCGAGTCTTCCGATGAAGCCGCTGTGGACTTTTGCCGCGTTTAGAAAAGATAAACCCATGCGTCCGTATTTACTTTTGGCTGTTAAGTGAGCCACGTAGTTTGGTGGGGTGAAAACGATTTCGTAGGTTATTAGGTTTTTATGCTCTAGGTAGTGGAGGGTTGTTTCTTCTTTTACCGTTAGGATGTATCCGTCTCCATCGAGAAGATTATAGTCGTACGGATATATGCACTTATAGTCATCAATAAGTTTCTTCAGCTTCTTCTTACCTAAGATGCACATCTCACAAGCGCCTCACATATTTTCTAGGCAATAGTGAACTTTCACATTATATAGTTTTTGACAAATGCTTAAAATCATGCAGACTGAAGCCTCTGGGGAGTTCAACCTATATATGAATGGGGACTAGACATCAGTGAGAGGTCAAGTTCATGAGCTGCAGCTATTGCAGAAACGACGCGGTTTACAAATGTAGCGTCTGTGGAAGGCTGACGTGCGGAGAACATGTGACGCTACGAACAATGTGCTCAGCCTGCATAAAAAAACTACTTCAAAATTTATTATCGATAAGGTAAATACCGATAGGGAAAGAGAGGCTACTCGAGAACTTGTTAAACGTTTTTGGGGAGAAGAAGAGCAACTAACTTTTGACAAGAAATTCACTGTTGCAGAGCTTCCCACATTTATCGCAAAATCAAACAACAACATTTTTGGTTTTATCTCCTTTGCTGAAACAGCAGGCGCCACTATAATTGTGGCTTTAGGGGTACTACCAAAATATCAAGACGTTCGTATCGGCAAAAGCTTGGTTAAAAAAGTAGAAGACGAAGTCAAAAAACTACAAAGGAAAAGACTGCTGGTTTCAGCCTCAAACGATGATTTGCCAGCCCTAGCCTTTTACCAGAGCCTCGGCTTCCAGATTTACGAAGTCAAACCCAATGTCATAGCAGAGAAGCATGGAAAAGTCCTTAAAGGTATAGGAGGACTACCAATAAGAGACGAGTTAAGACTGCAGAAAACCCTCTCTTAGTAAAAATTCTCAAATTGCTCCAGATTGACGCCTTACCGAATCTAAAGTTTCTTTAGCTTTAGAATACTCGGCAAACAGTTTAGACAATCTTTCGCACGGATATCCTGAGCAGAAACCACAACTCTTGACCATCTTTGTCCTTCCACACTTCCTTATCTCACAAACACCGCAATAGCTGAAAATACGCTGACCATCGCCTAAGCAGCCATCACAATTGATATCCTCTGGTTTGTATCCCCTCCCGTACTGTCCAGTAAACAACTCAGCCCGACGCCTTCTTTCAGCATAATCATTCTTCTGCGCCGCAATGAAAACAGCGCAATCAGAACAAACTATCCCGCAATATCCAACCATCTTCTCCACTCTAAACACCCACTTATGAGTAGAGGAGTAACTAAATCAGCTTAACCGTTCTGCCTTCACAAGCACAACTGTCTCAAAAAACGGTAAAGCACGTTCTGCAACAACACTCGCTTTCAAACCAGATTTTGCGAATCTCCGCAAAGTTTCCTCAACATCCGACAACGTGGATTGCATCAAAAACACACGTCCATCCCGCCTCAAATATTTTGGTGATTCACAGATAAAACTGTCCATAATTTGTCTGCCAGACGTTCCCCCAGCCCAAGCCCGACCAAGCCAAGAATCATCTTCCGCAACATCTACGGGCACATAAGGAGCGTTGAAAAGGATTAAATCAAACTTTTCCTCGCTTCTCAGTGGTGCAAACAAGTCACTTTGAACAAAGAACATTTTGACCGCAACGCCATTCAGCTCAGCATTCTCTTTTGCGCAACGAACAGCAGACGGGTTTATGTCAACTGCAACCACCTTCGCCGCCTTCGCTGCTGCAGTTACACCCAATATTCCGCACCCCGTTCCAACATCAAGAACAGAATCATTCATACTGACCGCTAGACGCTCTGCAAAAAGAAATGAGTCTTCGGCAGGTTCGTAAACGTTCTCCCAAACGTAGAAGACGTAGTCTTCAAAAAAGACCTTCTTAATGTGAGAGTGCATTTGCCAGCGCTCCGAAGTCTTCGGGAGCCAATTCTCTCACCCTTTTATCGCGAAACGGAAGAGCCTCAGCCATCTTAAAAGCATCTTCTGCTGCAATACCACGCACTCCTTTCAAGAAAGTTGACACGGCATTTCTAACCTTCCTATTGCGTTCCGTGAAAAGTGACTTAACCATCTGCTTGAATAGCGTTTCATTAATTAGTTTGAACGGTGGAAGCCTGTGAGGTCTCAATCTTATAATAACCGAATCAACATTCGGCTGTGGATAAAACATCCAGCGGGGAACAGCGTCCAAAAGTTCAATTTCTGCATAGTAATATGCAAAGACCGTCAACCAACCATAGTCATTACTGTCAATAGAAGCTACGAGACGATTGACAAATTCCGTTTGAAAGATAGAAACTGCGCAATCAAAATTCTTACTAAAAAGCCACAGAAGCAAACGCGAAGAAATGCGGTATGGTGGAATTGAAACTACCTTGTTGAACGTTGGAATAGGCACTTTCAACACGTCACCCTTGATTATTACGACATTAACTGCATTCTGAAGTTGTTCACGTAAAGCTTGTACAAGCTTAGCATCGAACTCAACGGCTAAAACTCTCTTGCACCTATCTGCCAAAAAACGAGTCAGAATCCCCAATCCCGCACCAACATCTAGCACCACATCCTCTGGATTCAGCGCAGCATAATCACTAGTATATTGGAAAATCGAATTCTCAACCATAAAGTTCTGTCCCAGAAGCTTCTTCGGAAAAATGCGATACTTTCGAAGTAGAAACTTCGTTTCGTCTAAGAGGCTCATATTAACCATTAACCAGATCGATTATGCTTACTGAGCTCTCGTAAACAATCGATACTTACTTTCGCCAGCCAGCTCTTCCAAAACCCTCTTAGTAATCAACTTAGCTGGACTAGGCAAATCCGTACGTTTCTGCAGATCATCAAAATTTTCAAACGGTTTCTTCTCACGTTCATTTATGACCTGCCACATGTACTTCTTACCTATTCCAGGAATAAGTTCAAGCGCGTGCATCCGTGGTGTTACAGCATGCGCAGTGTTGAAGAAGGCTATGAACCATCTTTCACGGTTCAACACTATCCTATTAATCACTGCAGGAAGTTCCGTCCTCGCAGCTGTAGTTAACTCATTATAGCCCACGCGACCGATGATATACGTAATTTCTTCTCGTGCATTCTTTCCAACGTAGACGCGATCATTGGGTTTAAGCATTACTCCTTCCTTGGCTAGAGCCTCCAAGAGCGTAAAGAATTCTTCGCCTATCAACTGAACTAGAGCTCCTGCTCGGTAACCAGCTTTCCCTGAAACGTGTATTCCAGGACGGCCGTGCGGTAGGAAATCTAGAACATGAGCATACTCTTCGTATCGCTTCTCCATCGTCTTCGCCTTATTTATTCTCTTATCGCCTTAAAAAATAGTAGCTGATTACTTATTTCAATTTTCTATGTTCATTCAAAACATTAACTATAGCTTCTAACTTTGACGCTTCAATAATCTTGCGACCGCCTGCCAAAAAAACTCTCAACTCTTCAACGCTTTTTGGTGCGCAGTTAATAATCTGAACTGCTTCTTCTTCCTCTAGACCAAACTCTGTCACAAGTGTTTCTGCGAGCTTTTCAGCTGTTTCAGCGTCTACCTTAGAAAATTTTGATACGTAATCAAATGTGCGGCGTTGGAACTGGTCTAGATTTTCCTCGCCAATGGACTCTAATAACTTCTTAGCCTGTGGGAGTGTGAGTATCTTTTTCATTGTGTCTTTTTCCGACATTTTAATCACTTTTATATGGTTCCAAATGCTCAGGTCTAGCAAGAATTTCTTTCGTGCTATCTCCTTGCGTAACACTTATGATGTAGCTTCGTCCACGCTTAGCAATTACTGTCCCGACCTTTCCATGATAACGTCTGTGAGGCATTCCCTTTTGAACACTTGGGTCTATCTTGACGACTACTCGACTTTTGGGCTCATACTCATACAGCAGTTTGCTCAGTTTCATTTTACCCCGTTCCCTAGGCCCTTTTTTAAGGAGACGCCGCGTTCTTGAACGATATCCTTTTGACCCTTTCATTAATTTCTACCTCTAATTTTCCATAATAACGTTTAAAACATCAAGCTTTATAGGCTTCGCTTCATTTTCGAGGATTTCTGAGACATTAGGTGTTGTTCTTCCCGCATCTCCTGTCACCAATTCTTTGACATAAAGTCCTCCTTGGCATCTTATCTTCATTTCAGCTTGTCTAGGCGACAACTTCTTTACTTTCGCCTCATATATGTACTTTTCCCGCAGTAAATCCGCCCGTCTATGCAGAACACGAAGAGGCGTCTTCTGCTTGATTGTTATGCCATTTAATTTCTCCGCTAAGAGAGTCAAACTTTTGGCTGTAATTTTGTCTCTAAATTCCACAATTACCCGGTACATCTTTTGCGTGGATTCTGCCTTTTTCAGTCGCCTAACATCATCTTTGTCTGCAAATTGCAGGTCCGAGACTTCAACTTTGCCTTCAGCGTAAGCATTCGCTACCTCTTCCAGTTTTTTAAGATCCAAAAATCGCCTTTTTGGCTGCACAATTTCAATTACGAATGGTCTACCTGTGCCGAGCATTCTGGCGTCGATGTCTTCCCTTCCTGACGCGTGAAACGAGGCGCCTAAACCTTCTGTCATTTCTAGAAAGGGCTTTTCAATTATTTCTTCCACTGATTCAGAATACATTTTTCCTGTCCAATTACATTTTTCGCAGCCTCTTCCACGGCAGTTTGAACAGAACCATTTCGACTGAGGTATACCCCTCACGAGTTTTCTATATCGCCCAGCAATGTGCAGAGGGTTTATTTGAAGGCTTCCCTCTTCGGTCAGCGGGTTAACAAGAACAACAATCTCGGGTTTCTTATGGTCCACTGTTTTTCCACTATGTTCAGCAAATTTTTTCCCTATCAGTCTTCCGAACTCATTTCGCAGGTTTTCGCCGTAATCTACTTCGAATTCGGCTTTAAACTCGTCTTCACGTTCCTCAGCCCCCACGGGCAACTTTACGCCTACCAAGAAGCTATGGTACTCATAACCTTCAAGTTTCTTGAACGCTGTTTTTGCCAAGTCACCAATGCAGATGAATTTACTTTCACATAGAAAGCACGTCTTCGGAAATACTCTGCGTGAAATAGGTTTTTTCATTTTTTGTAGTACTTTTTTTGCCGTCAAGGAAAAACCGTTCGTTGCAAGGATTCTGAGAATGCTTATGCTTTCCTTGCTTTTTGAAGAAGCCAGTGCATGCGCTTTCAGTGTTAAGGCTAATTTTACTGCTTTACCTCTTTCATCATTTTCTATGCCATGTCCGAGCAGAGCGAACTGTCTGCCTAAACAATGGTCGCATAAAGGGTATTTCGCAAGCATCCTTAACGCTTTTTCAAAAATGTCCATATGCATTAGTCCTTCTAGATTTGCCCAAGTCTACTTGAAATCGAGTGGTAATCCTTTTCCGAAGAATGGTAGTTTCTTCTTCCGCCTTAGCGTCTTTAACATCCGACGCATCGTTGAATACTGCTTCAGAAGCTCTTTGACTTCTTTTTCGGTTACTCCCGAGCCTCTTGACACGCGTTTTACTCGTGACGCATTGAAAATTTTTGGGTTGTTTCTTTCTTCAGGCGTCATAGATTGAATCATGACCCGCCATTTTTCTAAACGGTCTTCAGCCATGTTCAACATTTCTTCCGGTATATCGTAGGACATTCCAGGAAGCATTTTCAAAAGTTTCCTGAATGTACCCATCCCCTTCATGGCTTCAAACTGTTCATACATGTCTGTCAAAGTGAATTTTCCACTCAATATTGCTTTTGCCTTCTTTTCTGGAACCTTTATCTCTGCCTCGCGCACTTTTTCAAGTAGAGTTTCTAAATCGCCCATTCCAAGAAGCCTACCCACAAACCGGGAAGGGATAAACTGCTCTATATCCTCAATCTTCTCGCCCGTGCCAATAAATTTTATTGGAGCGCCAGTTGCGGCAACAGCTGATAAGGCTCCTCCGCCTCTCGCTGATCCGTCGAGTTTGGTCACGAGAATTGAACCTATAGGTGTTGCCTCGTTGAAGGCTTTTGCCTGAACCATCGCCTGTTGACCGATTGTTCCATCGATTACCAGCATAACTTCGTCTGGTTTGATGTTCCCCTCAAGCATTTTCATTTCTTTTATTAGCTCTTGCTCTTCTTTGTGGCGACCCGCAGTATCGATTAGTACTATATCTTTGTCAGCGAATTGGTGCAGACCGCTAAAGGCTATCTTGGCAGGATCCTTTGTCTTTAAGTCACCATATATTGGCACGTTTATTCTGCTTGCTAGTTGCTGGAGTTGGGCGTAGGCGCCTGGTCGATACGTGTCCGTGCAGATTAAAGCTGGTTTCATCCCTCTTTTTTGGAAGTATCTTGCAAGTTTGGCTGTGGCCGTCGTTTTTCCAGAGCCTTGGATGCCAACAAGCATTATTACCTTCTTTTTACCAGGATCCATTTTTATTTGGGCTGGTTTCTCTCCCAGAAAGCGCGTGAGTTCCTCATAAACAACCTTTATTAAATGTTCGCGCCTAGAAATGCCTGGCGGAACCTTTTCTTTTAACGCCCTTTCCTCTATTCGCTTGGACATATCGAGTACAAGTTTTACGTTTACATCTGCTTGAAGCAGAGCCCTCTGTATGTCGTGCACAAGCTCTTTAACAGTAGCCTCATCTACTATGGATGCTCTGAAAACTTTTTTTAGAGCTTCGTAAAGGGAGGAACCCAAGTGTTCTAAAGCCATGGTTCTTCTCCAGATCTAAAAGTTTTCATGCATTTAAAAGCTATTCCGGTCTTTAAGCTTTCTCCATAACCTTTTTACGCTTCACCTTTTTTAAGAAGTGACTTGAGGGTCTAAATTTGAGTGACGAAGTGAAAATTATTGAGAAAAAAGAAATCCCATCAGGCGCTATCATGCTCTATGGTTTTCCGGATGTTGGCTTAGTTGGCGTTATTGCGGCTTCACATTTGATATCAGAGTTTAAAGGTTTAGGTGAAGTAGCGTACATGGATTCAAAGCTACTACCGCCACTGATCGTTTTACATGAAGGACTACCACATTCGCCGATAAGAATCTTTGGAAATCATAACGTTCTCTTGGCGGTGTCAGAAACAGCCATTTCTGCAGACACGATCTACCCAATAATGAACGCGTTAATTGATTGGGGAAAAAGCAAAGACGTCAAGGTCATGATTTCTCTGAGCGGGATTCCAATCCAAGACAGACAAAATGTACAAGAATTGAAGGTGTTTGCTGCTGCTTCAACACCAGAAATGCTGAAAATGGTTAAAGAAAAAGGCACAGAAATAATGAACGAAGGATACATGGTTGGTCCTCAAGCAATTATGCTCCAACAATGCGCAAAAACAGGGTTGCCCGCCATAACGCTACTTGCACAGTGCTTCCCTAACTATCCAGACCCGGAGGCAGCAGCAGAAGTGCTTAAGGAACTGGAAAAAATAACGGCGTTGAAGGTGGATGTTTCAAAACTTCTAGACAAGGGCGAGGAAATTCGTTTAAGGGCAAGGGATGTTATGAGGCGCACTCAGCAAGAGATGTCCAAAATGAAGAAGACGCAGGAATATGACATTCCACTGTACGTGTCGTAAGGAGGAGAATGCAGTGTCAACAAGAAGAAGACGCTCAATATTTGAAATTATAAGCGAATATTATGACAGTTTAGAAGAAATGGCTGAACAAATAGAAGAAACATTGTTTGAAAGACCAAGCTGGAACCAGAAAGCCTGCACAATAGAACCTCTCCGAGACGTTACAGTGACCCCAAAAGAAGTGATAGTGACTGTTGATCTGCCTTATACCGAAGAAAACACTGTACAAGTCAAACCGCTAAGCAAAAATACCATCGAAATATCAGCTGAGATGAGACGAAAAATACGGTTTGACGACTTTGGTATAACACACTACAAAGGTGAATTTCAAAAATTCCACTGTCAAACAAGAATCCCTGTGCCAGTTTTTATGGAAAAGATGGAAGTACAATTTAAGAGGGGAATCTTGGAGATTCACTTACCACGCAAGCACGAACATACAATCTCAATGGAATAACTGCTGAAGCCTCAGCGCTGGGTTTAGAAGAGTCCTCATAATTCAGACGGCTCTTCTTACATCATCGGCTTCAAAACATGTTACACAAGACGGCAAAATAAACTTTGATGGAAAATCTTAACAGTAACGTCCGCTAGTTCTAGAACTGTTTCAGTAGGTGAAAAACATTGGCTGGGGAGCGGGCAATTCACTTCACGATGTTTGTCCTTTTACTGGTAGGTTTATGCGGCATAAGCGCTTGGGCAAGCTATTTTTATGTGCCGCACGATTTGTTGAAGATTGCAGGCATAGCCTTAAGCTGGGGGGTAGCCCTCCTAGTTCTCTATGTGGGCTTTAAGAAGCTCAATTGGGACTGGTGGAGTTGAATCCTCATCCCTGAATAGCCTTAACAGTTTTTGATTTCCTATCATTTTAATATCAAGCCCATTATCAATTCGTCATGGTATTTTGCATCTTCGCCAAAGTATGTGTCTTTCATTACTCCCTCAATTTTGAAGCCCAATTTTTTGTAAAGCCTAATTGCTGGTTTGTTGTCTGCGATAACGCTCAAGCCTATTCTGTGTAGTCCTTCTTTCCTCGCAAGTTCTATAAGTTTAGTGACCATTACTGTGCCCAATCCTACATTGTGGAAGTCTTGATGAAGATAAATGGCCATGTCGCCTGTGTCTTTCCTTCGGGGATGAGGAAGCTTATGGATATGTGCATCTCCGACGATTTTGTCATCATAAAAAGCCACTAAGGAAATTAAATTTTGTAGGTTGCTCAGCCATCTCTCAATTCTTTCCGCTGTATAAGGTGGCATTGCCCAGCGTACAGCATCACCTGAAAGAGACTCGTACATTTCTACGAGTTTCTCTTTATCTTCAATCCCGAGTTCCTTTATCAGAACGGTTCTGCCGTCTTTCAATCTATTTTTAAAGACAGCCAAGAAGACACAGCCTCAAAATACGGAGCATAGGGTACGCGAAATGCCTCGCCCAAAATCATCTTATCATTTCTTATTTTACCCTAATAATCTTTACTTTACCTAGTATCCGCCAATACTCGATTTCCACACCGGAAACAAGCTTCGTTTTCAGTTCCTCTTCTTCAGGGAAAGGAGAATCCAAATACTCATACGTTTCTAAATCCATTATTTGAACGCCAGAGGGTGAAACAGCAAAAATTTGCCCGGCTCTCTTGTCAATCATGGGCACCTCTGCGTTTGCATCCACAGGTTTCACAATGCTTTTTTTTGCTCCATCAAAAAGACCTATGGCCACTATTCTGGCTTTGGCAGAGCCGTGTTTTCCAGGTTTTGATTTCGTTATGCCGACTATTCGACATGGTTCGCCGTCAACAATCATATAACCGCCAACACGCAGACTTCCGACATCGACTGGTTTACTCACACGCCCACCGACTTATTGTGGTCTTTATCCAGAGCAAATTTAAACCACATCCATATATAGCTTAAGGTGTCGCTAATAAACTAAAGGTGGCACTTTTGTTCAAAAGCGTCGGCTTAGTCGCCCGATACGACAAAAAAGAAGCCATAAAGCTTGCAGAAGATTTAGCTGAGCACCTAAGAGAAAAAGGATTAGATGTATATGTGGAAGACACGTTAGCGGAAAAGATGAGCACAAGAGAAAAGAGTATTCCATTAAGAAGAATGAAAACGGATTTCATAATTACAATTGGTGGGGATGGGACAATTCTAAGAACCTGTGTTTCAATTTCGAAGCCAGAACCGCCAATACTTGCGATAAACATGGGCATTCGTGGCTTCTTAACAGAAGTGGAGCCAAAACAGGTTTTAACAGCGATAGACAAGTGCTTGACGGGACAATACATTATTGAAAAATGCATGAAGCTTTCGATAACTGCTGATGGCGCAGAGTTTCCAGACGCCTTGAATGAAGTACTAATCTCAGCTGACGAACCAGCAAAATTACTTTATGCTAGAATAATAAAAAACAAGAAACACGTCTTGGATTGCCAGGCGGACGGGTTGATGATATCCACACAAACTGGCTCAACGGGGTATTCACTCTCAGCAGGAGGACCTGTTTTGGACCCAACCGTAGATGCTTTTGTTCTGACACCAGTATGTGCTCTAAGTGTTTTACGTTCAATTGTTTTTCCAGCGGATTCCAGCCTCAAAATCGAGGTTCTCAGACCAAGAAAGATGCTTCTGGTAATTGATGGTCATTACCGCCAACTTGTAAGCTCTAAACTTCCAAACATGACAGTTACGCGTTCCAAATATGAAACGTCCTTCATAAGATTTAGGAAAAACTTCTATAATCGGTTAAGAAGCAGGCTTCTTTTCAAAGGGCTTGGAGGAAAGTCTGACGCATAAATCAGACAAGAGAGCCGTTGTTTTGGATACTTCCGCCTTTTTGGCCGGTTACGACCCGTTTTCAATAGCTGAAGAGCAGTATACAGTTCCGATGGTGAAGAAGGAGATAAGAGAGAATTCTATGGCTTGGGTCAGGTTTAAAATGGCTGTAGAAAACGGAAAACTAAAGGTTAGAACGCCTGAAAGGATTTTTGTGGATAAAATGGAAGCATCAGCTGCTTTTGTTGGAGATGTATTTTTCCTCTCAGAAGTAGACCTTCAAGTGCTTGCATTGGCACTTGAACTTAAGATGTGCGGTTACTCTTCAGTGATAGCCACAGACGATTATTCAATACAAAATGTTGCAAACCAAGTGGGCGTAAAATTCACTCCTCTAGCTACTTTCGGCATACGCTTCCGTTTACAATGGATAAGATACTGCCCCGCATGCCATAGAAGATATCAGGCAGACTATAAGTCTAGAAGATGCGAAGTATGCGGTACAGAGCTAAAGAGAAAACCCATCGAGAAAAAAGCGACTTAAACTTCGGTGACTCTACCAAAGATATAAAATATGGTTAAGCGTTGTTGAATTAAAGCGTTAGTGTGAGGGCGAGACCGTGAGCATTGTTGAAAGAAAAGTAGTTTATTTTAAAGAAGCGGGTGTGCAGAATACTGATACTGTATTGAACCTTGTAAAGGAGTACGTAGAAAAAGAGGGTATAAAAGACATTGTGGTCGCTTCAACAACTGGTGAAACTGGAGCTAAAGCATCAAAAGTCTTCAAAGGCAATAATGTTGTTGTGGTTACACATTGTTTTGGTTTCCGAGAGCCCGGAAAACAAGAATTGTTGGAAGAATACAGACATGAGATTTTGACGAATGGAGGGAAGATTTTTACAGGGATCCATTCTCTGAGCAGTGCGGAACGGGCAATTCGCAAAGACTTTGGCGCAATCCAAACGTTAGAGCTTATCGCCAATGCGCTCAGACTATTGGGAGAAGGAACAAAAGTCTGCGTAGAAATCGCTTTGATGGCAGAAGATGCTGGTCTAATCCCCGCTGATAACGATATTGTTGCTATCGGTGGGACAGGTAGAGGAGCAGACACAGCACTTCGAATACGCCCCGCAAATGCTGCAAGATTCTTCGATTTAAGAATAAAAGAAATTATAGCAAAACCGCAGAACTTCTAAAAGAATAAAAAGCAAAGAAGACATCTCAAAAGGATGAAACATGCAGTTGAAACTACCGAAGAAGCTTACAAACGGTTTTTCCATCGTCCAAGGAAACTATCTAATGCTAATCAAAAGCTGAATCCCAATGGACTTTGCAGGTGAACTACGAGGAACGTATTACTAGGACTATGTTGCCCGAATTCATCTAGAAAACACTGAGAAGCTAAGCTTCTTTTTCGACTTCTTTTACAACATCTTCAATTATTTCGAGTGCTGCGTCTGTAAGTTCTTTAGTAATGTTGAGTGGTGGTGCAATTCTGATAGTTGAAACCCCACATGTAATGACAGCGACCCCACGTTTCCATGAACGCATCATGACTTCGCTGGCCTTTTTAGGTACGGGCTTTTTGCTTTCCTTGTTTTCTGTGAGTTCCATACCTATCATCAATCCTTTGCCTCTCACGTCGCCGACGATTTCGCTCTTCTCCTTCAGCTCCTCAAGTCGTTTCATGATGTATGCGCCTTGTTTGGTTGCGTTTTCCATAAGCTTCTCTTCTTTTATTGCGCTAATAACAGCCATTGCTGCAACGCATGCTAGAGGATTACCGCCAAAGGTGTTTGCATGAGAACCGCCGACCCAATCCATAACCTTTGCTTTAGAAATGGTTGCGCCTAATGGCAACCCGGATGCCAGAGCCTTTGCACTGCACAAGATGTCTGGTTCAACGTTCCAATGCTCAATTGCAAACCATTTACCTGTTCTGCCTATGCCAGCTTGCACTTCATCGTCGATGAGTAGAATGCCGTATTTGTCAGCGAGCTTCTTCAGTTTTTGGAAGTATTCTGGTGGTGGAACAATATATCCGCCTTCACCTTGTATTGGTTCAAAGAGTATCGCTGCAACATCTTCGGGAGGCACGTATTTTTGAAAGACAAACTCATCAATGAAGTCTACGCACCAGTAGCGGCAATCAGGATACGTTTGCTTGAATGGGCACCGATAACAGTATGGATATGGAACGTGGGTGACACCAGGCATCAAGGGGGAGAAATAGCGTCTTTGGGTAGGTTTACTTGCAGTGAAAGAGAGGGCTCCTATTGTGCGTCCGTGAAAGGCGCTTATGAAACCAATAAACAGTTGTTTGCGAGTATGCCATTTTGCCAGCTTTATTGCCGCTTCGACTGCTTCGGCTCCGCTGTTGCCAAAGAAAATTTTCTTTTCAAAGTTGCCCGGTGTAATGTCTGCAAGTCTTTCCGCGAGGTTAACGACTTCTTTGTAGTAGAAGTCTGTATTGGAATAATGTAGAAAGCGGTCGCACTGGTTTTTTATGGCAGAAATCACTTTAGGATGGTTATGCCCAACGTTTAAGCATACCAAGCCAGAGTTGAGATCTATGTATTCGTTTCCATCAACATCTCCCACTATACAACCTTTTCCAGTTTCAACAACAAGCGGATAAAACCGCACATAAGAAGGCGAAATTAGGTTTTCATCTTTTTTAGCCAGTTCCCGTGCCTTGGGTCCTGGTGGAGTAACAACTATTTTAGGATAACCGCTCATCTCGGATCACCTAAGGGGATTAACGATTAAAAAAGACGGTTTTATATAGCTACCTATACCCATCCGTAGAAAATAACATGAGAAATCCAGATTAGCACTCTGATCCGCACTGGAAAGAAGACATGTTACGGTTTAGTTACTGTAATCTCAATGGCTGAGACATTTGCCTTTTGTCCTTCGATTCTTGTGACCTCTTCTGTGCATATGTCGATTCCTTGCAGGTGTAAGTCCTTCATAAAAGCCCTTCTTAACAGCTCGACAGTGTCGACGGTCCTGCTAATCGCTCGCCCTCTTGCCTTTACAACAACTTTCTTTACACCAGAATTAAAGAAGGTTAGGCAAGCAACAACGTAGTTCATCAGTGCTTTTTGCCAATAAACACAACGTTGTTATTGGTCAGTGTAGTTCGTGCAACTTTCTTTGACTTTTCCGGAGCTGCCTTCTTATGTTTTTCTTCGGTCATGTTCTACCTCCCTTTCTTAGTTGAAAGATTGATGGTATCGCAAAGCAGACTATATCATAATCTCTTGCGCTTCTTATGTTTTTCCGTACAGTGTGGAATCAGACGTACTGTTTGATGTTAATTTACGGTATCGCTCCCAGTCTTCATCAACCCATTTCTGAATTTGTCCAATGTCTTCTTCGGTTAAGTTGCGAAATCTACCCTGCAGAGTCAAATACTCCTTAATCGGCTTACGTTTAGCTTCATCGACTAGTCGATCGCTTGGAGGATTGAGTTTAAACTTTCCATATTCAATTTCATAAAGTGCCCATAAACCAGTCTGTACGGCAAGGCGTCCTAGCTCAACGGTTTTGCTAGTATCATATCGCCAACCAGTCGGACAGGGTGTCAGAATGTGAATATACTTTGTTCCCTCAATATCCTTAGCTTTTCTAAGCTTATTTACAAAATCTATCGGAAAGGATGGACAAGCCGTTGCTACATAAAGTATTCGATGAGCCGCCATGATTAATGGCATGTCTTTCTTTCGCTCTCTCTTGCCAGAGGGTGTTGTGGTGGTCCAAGCGCCGTATGGTGTTGCTCCGCTTCGTTGCATTCCTGTATTGCCATAAGCCTCGTTATCGTAGCAGATATAGATAAAGTCGGTTTTTCTCTCTGCGGCTCCAGACAAGGCTTGAATACCAATGTCGACGGTCCCACCGTCCCCAGCCCAGCCGACAACTGTCGTACCTTCCAGTTTTCTTTGACGCAACGCAGCAACAATTCCTGAAGCAGCGGCTGCAGTAGATTCAAATAATATGTTTTGAAGGGGAACCGCAAAAGAAGTATACGGGTAAGTTCCCTGAATCACCGTTGTGCAACACGCTGGAACTACTAGAATGACATTGTTTCCTAGCGCTTTAAAGAGCAAGCGAAGCGCAATAGATGGTCCACAGCCCGCACACGCAGCATGCCCTTTAAGCAGATATTCTTCTTTAGAAAGCTCTTTTATCGTCACTATCTCTTTCACTCCCTCAAATCAATCCATTCAGTTTCTTTCTCCACCCGTCCAAGGCGCATCCATTTTATTGACTTCTTGGCAATTTCTTCGATCGTTTTAGAGGTCACATCTCTTCCTCCTAAACCGGCAATAAAGCCAGCAACTAAAGGCGGGTCTTTCAGACTGAAAATAGAAGCCTTAGTCTCTGTAGCGAGAAAACCTTCCATTCCAAAGGATATGTGGCGATCTATCGTCGCAAGCATCTGTGCTTGCTCTGAAAGCTTTCTTATTTGTTCCACTGGAAATGGGCGAAAAACTCGAACTCGTGCGGAACCCACTTTCAGTCCTTCTTTGCGCAGCTGATCCACGGCTATTTTAGCGTCGCTACCCATTGTTCCCATTGTGAGCAGTATTAAATCTGCGTCTTCACACTTGTATTTCTCGATTAGACCACCATATTCAAACCCAAAGATTTTGCCATACTCCCTATCGATTTCCGGGATAATCCGTTTAGCATTTTCCATGGCGCTCTGAATCATGTAACGAAACTCCATGTACCATTCCGGCGAGACGAGATTTGCGTGAGACACAGGGCGATTGACGTCCAAAATCCATCCTGATTTGTATGATGGTAGAAAACCATCAATCTTGTCCTGATCTGGGATTTTTACAGGCATATACGTGTGTGATAGAATAAAGCCCTCAAGGCAGACCATGGCCGGTAGAAAGACTTGTCCGTCCTCACAAAGTCTGTACGCTTGAATTACTGTATCAAAAACCTCTTGATTATCAGCGCAATAAAACTGCATCCACCCAGTGTCCCGCTGAGAAAGCGAGTCGCTGAAATCCGACCAAATGCTCCAAGGAGCCCCCATTGCACGGTTAACAACAGCCATCACTATAGGCAGGCGCGAGCCAGAAGCCCAATGCAAAGCTTCGTGCATGAGTGCCAAGCCATGGGCAGATGTGGCTGTGAAGGCTCTCGCTCCTGCCGCTGCAGCTCCTATGCATGCTACCATGGCACTGTGCTCGGATTCCACACGAATATATTCAACGTCCATCTTCCCGCTTTCGGCGAATTCGGCTATTTTTTCAACGATGGTTGTTTGGGGGGTTATGGGGTACGCAGCGACAACTTTGACTCTTGCCGCTCTCGCGGCGTATCCTGTTATATGATTTGCTGTGTCAATTATCATTTGTGCCATTTACCCTTCCTCCCTTTCCATAGTTATTGCTTTAACCGGACATTCATTGGCGCATATACCACAGCCTTTACAGTAGTCGTAGTCTATTTTTGGAGAGTCATCATCCTGCCTGGTTATAGCTGCGTCTGGGCAATAAATCCAGCAAATGGTGCATCGTGTGCACTTTGAATTATCAACCTCTGGGCGGAAAGTTCTCCAAGACCCTGTTTTTCCCATGCTACCGACCGATGGAGAAGATAGCGGCGTAAGAGGCATTTCTTTACGAGATTTCAAGGAGCTACTCATCAATCCTCACCATCCCATTCTTTTACTAGACGTTCATACGCCAGTTCCGCTGCCCTAGCATTTTTCTCACCAGCACCGCCGGTCCATGTTTCCTTTATGGCTTTTAAAACACTTGTCAGCTTAACTTCATTTGTTGCTTTGGCAAACGCTCCAACAATTGAAGTGTTAACAATGGGTGATCCAGCAACAAGCAAGTTAAGTTCAAGAGCTATTCCTGTGGCATCGACTGTGGCGAGTCGCCAACCTTCCAAGTCTACTTCTATTGGTCTTTTCGTTGTATTTAAGATTATTACTCCGTTTTTTTTCAAACCTTCGGTGACATCCACAACTTTGTAAATGAGATGATCAAGCACTATTACATAATCAGGATTGTATACTTGACTGTGTACAAGTATAGGCTCGTCGCTTATCCTTGCAAACGCCTTCACAGGGGCGCCGCGCCGCTCAGCACCGAAGTATGGAAAAGCTTGGACCCATTTTTTCTCAATGAAGGCGGCATGCGCCAACAGTTCCGCAGCAGTGACACTGCCTTGTCCACCGCGCCCATGAATCCTAATCTCTTTAAGCACAGGCTCTCCCTTCTATGAGAAATTAAAAGGTGAATGTTTCGTCTTTATTAGTGTTCGCTTATAAAAACATCAGAAACAACATTAGAAGGAGCCCACTTGCCGCGAAAATTGGGACAAACGCGTTCTTTGCTTTTTGAAGAGCTCTATCTATGAGTAGACATAGAGTTTCAAGCTTTTTTTCTCCAATAACCTTCACGTCAGGAATTGTTATACTGTAACATGCAACGTTTGTACGTTCCAGACTAGATATAGCAGTAAGTGTTGCCTCTTTGATATATTTAACTAAATTCTCATGCGGTATAGCTTCACCGATTGGGTGGTAACCACGTTCGTTTAATATTATAGCATTTACCGAGTGCGTATCTGTCGTAAAAATCTCGCCTTCATCAATTCCTAATGAATGAAGAGCTAAAAGAATTTTTTCCCGTAGTCCAGAAATCATATTGTTGCCGTCGATAACCACATAAGCAGTTTTCTGTTCACCAACCTCAACCACGATTACGGTAATGCCTCCCGGTCCAATACCATCTTTCGGGCCAAATTCGTCAGGGATAACGGTTGCAGCGCCGACCTTAAAAGGCAACTGTTTTTGAGAAAATGTCTTTTCTAAGCAAGCAATCGCTACAGCCCTCAATGAGTCTAGTGCTTCGTGTATGTTTGTTTTTCCATCAATGCTGTTATGCGCATTTACAATTACGCAGCAGGAAAGCCCATGCTTTTCTGCTTCTTGACGAACATAAAAACCTAATTCTGATGGTAGATCCTCGGTGGTCTTGGGCGCAAGTGTGAATGAAATGAAAGCGGATTTGCCGAAAATTTGACAACATGCTGTGGCAAAACCATTGTCAAGTTTCGTAAAGGGTGTTGCCTTTGCTTCATGAGTCTCGAAATTCGCACGTTCGATTGTACAGTTTACTATTTTTTGGTTTTGAAGTTGTGAAGCCAGATCAAATTCGTGACCAAGCAAACCGTGGGGAACCCCCACATCACATTTTAGTTCCTTTTCTAAAGCGGATTTAAGCATTGAAGGCAAAAGACTGCTTCCCACGTTTTTGAATGGTCCAGGATGGACTGAAGGAACAACCATGACTGCTTTAGGCTTAGAAAAGCCAAATTTTATCAAGGAAACTTCAACATCTTTCTTTTCACCTAACTTTTCAAGCAATTCCTCAAAGGGAGCATTCAAATCGACAACCCAGTTGAGCAGAAACGCTTTAAAAAGAGAAAAGGACAAAACTCCAAGCGTTTGTTCACCGACACGGTTTATGAGAAGAACAAAGAAGGATCCCGAGAGAAGACCTATAACTAGTGAAACGATTAAGAAGAGAAACATAGACCAGGTGACAGGATAGTTTATTCCAGCCCAAAACATTGGAAAAGGTATTATGCAGAAGAACGGTTGAAGAATGGAGGCTACGAAAAGTCGTTTGTAGTTTAGCGATGATGTTGAGTAGATTACTACTAAGCGAAAGATCAGCACTGTTGAAAAGCCTAATAGACATGATTTAACCCACCATGATAAACCGAATTCTGTAGCAATAGCTACACCTACAAGAATGAAGAAAAGCCACAAAGCCCAGCAAAATAGTGAAAGCGCCGCTGTTCTCCGCAAATCGTAGAGTGGGTCTTCTCTTAAAACCACCATACTCACAATGTAATCAATAATCAGATTCGCAAAAAACAAGGAAAAACCGAAAAATAATCCATCGATTAATCTTTCAAAGGAAGGAAAAAGGATTATCGCAGGAAATAAGCCGCCGCCCAAGCAAATTAACGCCAAAAGGGAAGTTGTTCTTCTGTACGAAGGAAGTTTAAATAGTGACGAATAGCGCTTAACTGCCTTATCCATAGACTGACTTAATGAACCTTCAGTAGCCACGTATCATCCACTCGAGCAGATTCTCTAAATGAAGCTTAGGCATATTAAAATTGTCGTGAATTTTGGAATAACTATTGGGAGAAGAGAAACATGCTTCGAACAATTGCTACATAAGGCTACCATCCGGTTTTGACACGAAAACTGAGAAATGAAAGGCGAAAAAGTGCCGTGAGCGCTATTTCGACGTAGGTAACATGATACTTTGGAAAGGGCAACTGTTTTATCTTTAAAGTTACAATTATAGAGTTTTGCGAGTCTCATGCCAGAGCAGAACTTACCCCCAACAATATTCCACATGTTAGAGAAGAATTTAGGTAAGCAAATACGTGTGATTTTGGATCCCTCTTATGGTTTCGAGGGAATATTGGTTGCTGTGACCCGCGAACCTGCAGGAATATGGCTTTCAAATGCCGAAGCCGTTATACTGCGTGCGACTATCGCTCAGCCCATACCGCAAGTTGCAAGCAGAGAAGAAAGAAGTGAAATATTCGTTCACCTTAACTCTGTTCAGCGATTAGAAGTTATGCATGCATCTTCTCGTCGTCAATAATTACAATTCTAAAAGAACACTTGTGCAAGAGCGCATACAATGATTAGGGCTATTGCCAGACTTACAAGTATTTCTGGTCTAACCTTGACCCCCTCGGTTTCTTCTTCGAAGAATCTGAGCAATCCTGCGCTTGCAGCAGGCATTGGCCCCGACTTCTCTTTTTTTCTTCTGCTCATATCAGAGCCCCCATCTCCTTTGCAGTTTATTCTGTTTGTTTTCCCCTGTTATTAATGTTATGCCACTTCGAAAGAGTTTTTATTTTGAATTGATGATAATTGATGCAAGAGGTTGTTTGCTGTGCCAACTGGCAAAGACGAGTATAACAACGTGTTTAACCTTCTCCAACAACATCATAGATGGTTTCAGAAATGCATCCCACTTATCGCAAGCGAAAACACTCCAAGTCCAGCTGTACGCGAAGCTATCATAACAGATTTTGGAAACCGCTACGCAGAGGGGTGGCCTGGAGAACGTGTTTACGCAGGCTGTCGCTTCATAGACCAAGTGGAGTTTAAATGTATCGAGCTTATGAAGAGACTCTTTAACGCGGAATTCGTAGATGTCAGACCAATCTCAGGTGTTGTTGCAAACCTAGTTTTGTATGCAGCCTTTACAGAGCCAGGCGACACTATGATGGCTTTGTCTATTCCATGCGGAGGACACATCACAACAGGCAAGAAGGAGCTGGGTGGAACTGCTGGAGCAGTTCGCGGTTTAGTCGTTGAATATCTGCCACTGGATTACAAAGAGCTAAACATAGATGTTGACAGGGCAAAAGAGAGAATCAGCAAACTAGCGGCTGATGGGAGACCGCCAAAACTTGTTATGTTTGGCGCCAGTGTTTTCCCATTTCCACATCCAGTCAAAGAATTGACAGAAACAATACATGCGGTAAATGGAACAGTGGGATATGATGCAGCACATGTCGCTGGTTTAATTGCCGGAAAGCAATTCCAAGACCCTCTGAAAGAAGGAGCAGACGTCGTCAGCTTAAGCACCCATAAAACATTTTTTGGACCCCAACACGGTGGAGTTCTATCATGGGATAAATATAGTGACAAGATAAAGCGAGCAACGTTTCCAGGTATGGTGAGCAATCACCATTTGCATGCTGTTGCGGGCGTTACAATAGCATGTGCAGAAATGCTTGAATTTGGAAAAGAATACACAAGTCAGATAGTTAAAAATGCCAAAGCGTTGGGTCAAGCACTTTACGAGAGAGGGTTCAATGTTCTAGCAGAACATAAGGGCTTCACGAAATCCCATGTACTCTTGATAGACATAATAAAACACGGTGACGGAGGCACAATCGAGGAGACATTGGAGAAAGCAAACATAATAATAAACAGAAACTTGCTACCTTGGGACATCAAAGAAGGAAGACATTTCATGCACCCAGGCGGCATAAGACTTGGTGTTTCAGAAATCACAAGGCTTGGAATGAAAGAGTCCGAGATGACTGAAATAGCAGAATTCATCAGACGAGCTATAATGAACAAGGAGCCATTGGAAAAGGTAAAGGCGGATGTGGAAAAGTTTCGAAAAGATTACCAAAAAGTGCACTACTGCTTTGAAAATTCAACGGAAGCCTACAAATACATAAAAATCCGCTAAAGCGGACAGGCACGACGGTCTTAGGGATAATATTTAGCGCCGAAAGGAAAGGGCAATTACATAAATTGCGTAGAATATGTTTTGAGAAAACTGAAGGAACAAGGGTTCGAAACAAGCGTATCAACGCGTACGAAAATGAGATAAGGCCATGTGGCCATTGTGATTATCAATGTTCCGCTCATGAATTGAGAGGCACCTGTGAAGAGTCCTCGATTTAGGACGACGTCTCAAGAATTTATAGGAAATGAAATCATCTGATATTACTGTGATTGCAGTCCCAACGTACGGCTGCAGAGTCGCAAGTTTATATTATGCTTTTGCAGGAAGAAGACAAGGAATAATCAAAAGGCACGAAGAATCCAAAAAGAAGCTACTAGACAAGATTGTGGCATTAATCGTAGTAGGGAATATTTCAGCAGGTGGTGACCTTGCACATCACAAGATCATTCTAGACCACAATAACTGCAAGCATCCACTATCAGCGAAATTGTCGCAACCCGCTGAGTGTGGTCAAGACTCCATATACGGAACATTAATGGAGGATGAAGTGGTTAAAGACAATAGACACATTGGCAGATTAAATACTTAATAAGTGGAAAAACAAGCAGTGAAAGTGGTGTATGTGATTGGAAAACAGACCTTCTTCTTTAAGTAGGTGCATCTATCTTCAAAAATGAGGTGCAAAGTTTGCGCATACGCGAGTTCCAAGAACTAATGCGACGCTTATATTTTCACAGAGATATTAACCGCGGAATAGAAGGAACATATGATTGGCTTGTGGATGAAGTTAAAGAACTGGGTCAAGTTCTGAAATCTAATGACAAAGAGACGTTAGAAAACGAGTTTGCCGACGTCATCGCATGGTTGGCTTCACTGGGAAACATTATTAACATAGATCTTGAAAAAGCAGCCCTTAAGAAGTATGATAATGAGTGCCCAAAGTGTAAACGCTCACCTTGTCAATGTACTTTTTAGCTTTAGTACATTAAGCGCTTCTGTCCCAATCCAGTGAGCACCCAAACATATGGTCTGCTTCCTTTTCTCTTAACGGTTCCATCTGTCTCTAAAAGCCTCAAATGGTGCAGAACAACACGGTAGGACGTTTCCGCCTCCTTTCCTATGGTTTGAGCGTCCACCGAATGTTTTTCCAGAATGTTTAGTATTTGAGTTCTAGCCCGCAGACCAAGCTTGACGTTTTTTATATCTGTCAAGTACGCGTTGGGATGATAAACTTCTTTAAACATGCCCACCTAAACTAAATGTGCTAGTTTACACAGAAAAGGTTTCTTTTTACGCAAAAGCTGTTAAGCTAATTTGCTTTGGTTTTTTGTTCGCAAACAATGCGTTGATCTCGTCTTTCATGAGCGAAATTCTTTGGGCATAATACTGCGGCAATTCATACTGCTCAACCAAGCGCTGCGCTGCTTCAAGATATTTTTCGATACCACCGCGATAAACGGTCAACGATAATTGTCCGCCACATGACAGGCATTTGCCACGAAGGGGCAATCGGCGAAAACGTTTGTTGCATGATTTACATCTAAAGCCTTGTGTTGAGAAAGCTCGAAGGTTCCCGACAATGTCGCGGATGAAGTGTGTGGTTAGAACTTTTAAGGCTACCGTTTTGGCTTCAACAGCCTCAATTTTCTCAGCCAACTCAAGTTGGCTGTCGAGTTTCTCAATCATTGTTCTGAGCCGTTTGTAGGAACTTTCATCGTTTCCCATGTTGATGTTTGAGACAGGTGTTGTGAATTTGAAGCCTTCAAACTGTGCTTCTGTGCCGAGGCGATATTCTATAATGTCTATGAGTGGGCTAACCTGCTTAGATTCTACAGTCTCCAATGTTTTCTCATAAAATTCAACTGGATAAGCGTCAGCGACATCGACATCGTGAGCTTGTCTTTGCACCTCCTCAGTGTTAACAATTGGAATAAGAAGCAATGGAGCGTCCATTATTCCACCTATTTGTGTCGGCAAGTATTCGCGGGAAAAGTTGAGCAACGTATCTAGCGCAAGCATCAGTGAGTCTTCGTCGCCGTCGCAATCTCTACGTTTTGCTGATTGCCACACTGGATGCGCGTAGCAAATATTCAGATTTGTGAAGCCAACGATTCGCCCAAGGATGCCCACAGAAGTGTGGGGAGCTAGACCTACGACTAAATGACCTACAAGGTCTTCAGCTCGTTCTATATTGTAAAAGGGAGAAAGTCCATAAACTTTCATTAAAAGGTCATCTATAAAATTTGCAACTTGCGCAAAGTATTCCGCGCATTTTATGGGAATTACAACATCTTGAAGCCTTAGTTCACACATCTGGTATACGTTCTCTAGGGGCATACTTTGGACATCATGAGTGTAACCGAGTTTTCTGAGCGTTTCAACTGCAACCCCAATTTCCGAGGGCTTAAAATGGGTCAATGGAGCATTTGTGGCATCAAAGCGAATTGTCCCATCCTTGTATACTGATAGATCATATTTAGCACGCAGAACCCCTTTTTCCAGAACCTCTGGGTTCCTTGTCTCATTTGTTAAACCCTTAACACCTTTCAAAAGTCTAGGAACAGAAACACCTAAATTGCTACATGTACTCTCAAGCAACTCCTTGAAGTTAACGACTTGTCTTTTATAAGTCACAGCGGAAACTTTACATATTGGACACTCATCTCCCTTCAGACTCTTTCCGCAGCGGGGACAGCTTTTCTCAAAGACTGTTTCAGATCCACAAATAGGGCATTTAGCCCTGAACGTAAATGTCTTGCAGGCTGAACATTTACGTTTAACAATGTCCACAAAGACGGGCTCTCTTTTTGCCGCTTCCACAATGTCTCTCTTGGCGCCTCCAGCTAAACTAACAGGAAAAAGAACATGAACAAGGGGCTTCATCTCGCGCCTTTTTGCCTTCTCTGGTCTCCCCATTCTCGAACCAACAAGCGTTGGGGCCTTTTTCCGGATCTGCATGTTGGAAAGCAAACTAATCGCTTCTAGAATGGAAGAGGTGGAGGAAAAGTCTAAATTAGGGGGTTTTCTATAGCCAAGGCAAAACGCAAATGTGTGCGCCTCCTCTCCTTCAATGATAACTTTCTCATTTGAGATTTTATGTGGCAGGCATATTGTTTCCAAAGAATGCTTGATTTCTACCTCCATTTTTCCAATAATTTTGCAGACAGCGTCCTTTTCATGGTATATTTCGGAGTTAAGAAGCCATTCCCTTAATTGTTTAAGCTGTTCAAGCGAACTAAGGTTTGGCCAGAAAAATGTAAACGACGGATGAAGAGGTATATCTAGCGTTAATGATAAGATTATGGCTTCTTTAACGCAAGGCTTGCTCATAAATGGATCTTCCAAAAAGACTTTTAACCTTTCTAAAGGAACCTCTATCGTTTCAGAGGCACTCTCAAGGTGTCCTTTAAACTTCTCCACAATAGCTTTCCGTAGATCTTCAGCCCACCATTCTTCAACGTATCCTGAAGGCTCAAGAAGTTTGCTATTATACAGAAAATCGCCGAAACTGATCAGAATGTCACCTAAGAACAGAATTTTCTCAATGTTATTCTTCATTCCATGGAAGTTTTCCACCGAGACCCGAACAACAGAACTGTCCTTTAACCGGACAATAGGGGGCTCCAGGCTATCAACCGGGACCGCAATTCCACCTTTTCCTGGAAGTTCCAAACGCAGCTGTGTGCCCGCAGCCAGAAAACCTTGAAGCACGAGCATTGTCGCTGGGTGAACCCCCACAGCAGCCAAACCCGTGTTTCGTGCTCGGCCGTATCTTAGGCGGAAGCCACCGCGTTTAGATGGAAAGGAGAATATTGGGCGCCCGGCAATAACGTCATCCATAAACCCAGCGGATTTTTTCTCAGACTTTCTGCGAAATTCCTTAAGCCAGTCCCACCCTTGAAATCCCAACTTTTCAATAATAGTTAGGACTTTTGGGGCACGCCCAACAACACCATCGTTTACGACTCTGAGCGCTCCACCTCTCACGCGGTTGGTCTCCACTCGTGGAAGATTTCGGAAAGAGGAAACTTCTACTGGGTCAGATTCCGTGCCTGTTACTTCCACAGGAAGCCACTCGAGTGCCTTTCGCAGTTCTTCATCTGATACGTGATATTGAAAGCGACTCACAGAACGTTCGTAAAGCCTCATTTCTTCAACGAACCTTGAGATCTCTTCTTCCGTAGGTTTGTATCGGTCAAGTCCAATCAGTCGCCGCACGAAATCTCCAATTACTAGCGTCAAAGCTTGGTCTGTTCCACCCGCAGACCTTATCGGACCAGCAAAATAGATAGCTAAGTAATGCGTTCGATCGTGGTTTGTCTTAATTTTTGCTTCTGCAACTCCTTGTAAGGGCGCGGCAGTGAGCCCTTCCGTAAGAATCGCAAGTGCAGTGCGTATGGCCTGTTCAGCAACAGCCTCAGGTTCCAGATGCCCAAATTTGCCGTAAACAATTTCTTCGGCTATTTTGAATGCCAATTCTTCTCTAGGAATCTTCTTGCTTAGTTCTCTAATGCTTTCAGCAACGCCCTTCGGTCCCACGAGTCCTTCAACCAGATCAGCTAAGTCTTTTGCAACCTTGCATTCAGGCTCCAGCGTTGGATCATATCCTTTTTCCCTCGCCTCTTCGCTTATGACGTATAATTCTTCAAGCTTGTTTTCTAGGGTTTCGACGTATCGTCGATATGTTTCGCTCATTCTGCTATTCAAGCTGTCTCCCTGACCTTTTGTTTAACAATCGTTTATTTTGGTTTTCTCACATGAATAAATCAAAACGATTGCTGTCTGGAGTCTCTATTCCGTGTGAATTCTACACAAAAACAACGTAGGCCATTTCTCCCTGGAGTGGCCTGTGGCCTTTTGATAGGCCTCTTTTGCAGCCTTACTCCGTTTTTCAACACATTCTTTGCAACGTACGTGTCTCAGATCAGATGGCCCATCGCATATGCCACAATTGAGGATGAGAACCTCGCCTAAACCTCTAAGTGCTGCCCATGCATATTCATGTTCATCATATTGTGGTTCAAAATCCGGCCAGATCTCGTATGCAACTTCATTTCCTGTAATCTTCTTTAGGGCGTTAAAGTAGTTTTCAAAACTTGTCAAATAGCTTTTCACGCTCGGCAACGTTTTATGCCATCGATGATCTCAGAAACTTTGTGCTTAACCTCTGCATTCTCGATAATATTTCCTGTAACAATTACGTTTGCCCCAGCAGACGCCGCAGCCAACGCTTGCGCTCTAGATCTTATTCCGCCTCCAACGATCAAGGGAACATCAATATAACGTCGGACAGCGCGAACCATTTCCGCAGGGACTGGTTTCTTTGCACCAGATCCAGCTTCCAAATATATGAAGCGTATACCTAGATACTGTCCCGCTAGGGCGTGAGCAACAGCAAGTTCAGGCTTGTCATACGGTATAGGAACCGCCTTGCCCACCACACCAGCAGTACCTCCTTCACCAACAATTATGTACCCAAGAGGAAGTGGCTCTAACCGGTAATCCTTGATGAGAGGGGCGCCCAAAACTTGAGCGCCCATCAAAAAGTAAGGATCAACAGAGTTCAGGAGTGACATGAACCATATAGCATCAGCATAACGGCTTATACCAGTCACGTTATTCGGAAAAAGTATTACAGGAATTTTCACAGTACGCTTAACAGCCTTAACAGTATAATCAAGATGCGCTGCAGAAATAAATGTGGAACCGCCAATCATTATAGCAGCGGTCCCGCTTGACTTCGCTTTACTGGCTACACGAGAGGCTTGTGGAGGTGTCACTTTCTCAGGATCTATGAGGGTTATATGAATAGCACCCTCTGTAGCAATTTTTTCAAGCAAATATTTTTCAACGTGCCCCACCATAAAAACCGACCTGACTAAGAGCCTTCAATCTCTGGCGAAGGAGAGGCTTTAGGACTCCCATAAGTCTTGTCTGTAAACATGCAATAGATGTCGATCTCGCCCTGAGCGGGTTTTATTTGGAATTCATCTTTCAAACCACAGCCGCTACAGCCTACGACGGCCCGTCTTTCGTCTCGAAATATCGAGACACTGACTGTTTCTTTTCCACATTTTGGACAAGAGAAGAATTTGGGCAAACGTTTCTTAGGAATGCGAACAACTTTTCTCCTTCTTCGTCCCATTTCTGAGGCCTTCTATACCCTTAAAACATATATTGTTTCAATATTTATGTTTGCCCTTAAATATTTGCCCTACGTCAATAGAACATTAAGGAGAGGTATATCTTTGAGATTGGTTCCTTCCGTCTTAGACTTGAATTGGAGAGAAGTAGAAGGTAAAGTAACACGATTCATTAAGGACTACTTTGAGAAATCCGAAACAAAAGGCATTATTGTATCGTTGTCTGGAGGAATTGACAGCTCTGTTTCAGCCGCACTTGGCGCTTTAGCCATAGGCGGAGACAAAGTTTTAGGTTTGATGCTACCAGAAAAAGAAACGCACAATGTCCACGATATTGATCATTCAAAGCTTGTCGCTAAGAAGTTTGGATTCAAAACAAAACTAATTGACATAACTTCAACCTTGAAGGCTTTCTATAAATCAATACCCATTTTTGACTCAACAGATAATGTCTGCAAAGGCAACATAAAGGCACGGACACGTATGATTTACGTTTACTATTATGCTAATAGACTCAACATGCTTGTTTGTGGAAGCTCGGATAAATCAGAAACCATGATGGGTTATTTCACAAAATGGGGAGATGTAGCAGCAGATATATCACCAATAATGGACTTGTACAAAACACAAGTGCAAAAACTTGCAAGACATATTGGTGTCCCAAAAGAAATCGTGGGAAAGCCACCTTCACCAGCCTTGTGGCCAGGGCAACTTGCTGAAAAAGAACTTGGCATAAAATATGACAAGCTCGATCTAGTCCTTTATGGACTGGAACACTTCATGAAGACAGAGAATATAGCAAAACAAGTGCACATGAAGAAGGAACTGGTGGACAAGCTGAAGCAACGATGGCTCTACACAGAACATAAAAGGCGAATGTTATTAACCCCAAAGCTTGAATATCGAACAATAGGGATGGACTTCAGACTTGTGCGCAATCCCCAATAGCCTATTTGGAGAGGAATAAATCTGAAGGAAAGAATCAAAATAGCCCTTGCACAAATAAGTTGCAAACAAGGAAACAAAACAGAAAATATAAGGAAAATCGAAAGACGTACAACTAGCGCAAAAAACCACGAAGCTGAACTAATAATCTTTCCGGAACTTTCATTAACTGGCTATACTGTTCGAGATCAAATATATGAATTTGCAGAAACAATACCTGGACCGTCAACAAACATCATAGAGAAAATAGCGAGAAAGACCGAAATGCATGTTGTTTTTGGCATGCCGGAACTCAGCGAAAAAACCCATGCAACAGTTTACAATTCCTCTGTCCTGATAGGACCAGAAGGATTGATTGGAAAATATCGGAAGATGTATCTCCCAACCCACAGCGTTTTTGAAGAAAAAAGGTATTTCCGCCCCGGATATCAAACGGCGACATTCGACACAAAGCTTGGAAAAATAGGATTAATCACATGTTACGACATTTTTTTCCCAGAGGTAAGTCGTCTGGCACGCTTAGAAGGCGCACAATTGATAGTCTGTATCTCTGCATCACCTGCAGTTCGACGAATGTTCTTTGAAGTATTAACTGTTGCAAGGGCAATTGAAAATTCGGCTTTTCTAGCTTACGTGAATCTTGTTGGAATAGAGGATGGATTGCAGTTTTGGGGAGGAAGCAGACTCATAGGGCCTCAAGGAAAAATCCTCACGAAGGCAAAGTATGACGAGGAAGACTTGGTGTTTGGCGAAGTTGACTATGCTGACATAGGACCCGTCGAAACGTTTGTTCCTACTTTGAAGGACCTACGCCCCGAATTGTTTGACAAGTTAAAGGAAAGTGCAGAGAAACTGTAAGAGGCTAGTGAAGTTTTTTCACAGCCTTTTCTATGCGGGTCAACGCTTCTTCCAATTGTTCATAGGCTGTTGCATAGGAGATTCTAATATAGCCTTCACCATAATTGCCAAAAGCAGAGCCGGAAACTGTTGTAACATGTGCTTCCCTTACAAGAAATTCAGTAAGCTCTTCAGACGATGAACCAAAGCTCCTGACGTTTGGGAAGACGTAGAAAGCACCTTTTGGAAGCGCGCATTTAAAGCCTTTAATCTCATCAAGTTTCTTATGAACCAATCGCCGCCGCCTATCAAATTCTTGCACCATGTTCTTAACGAAATCTTGTGGTCCACTTAGTGCGGCTAGGGCAACATATTGCGTTAGACTATTTGCACAAGCAACAGCATATTGGTGTACAAGCCAGAGGGGGGAAACAAGATCCTTTGGTCCATAAACATACCCAATGCGCAATCCTGTCATAGCATAAGTTTTAGAGAAGGAATTGATAACTAATGTGCGTTCCTGCATTCCTTTAAAAGTTGCAAGGCAATAGTGTTTGGCGGCATCATAAATTATCTTCTCATAAACTTCGTCAGAAATCACAATCATGTCACGCTCAACTGCAATTTTCACCAAACTGGAAATTTCATCATGAGAAAGAACTGCGCCAGTGGGGTTATTTGGGTAATTCAGAATAATCACGCGTGACTTGTCTGTGATAAGTGATGTCACATCATCAACAGACGGCTTAAACTCTCTCTCCTCTAGTAAAGGGATGTGCACGGGGACCCCGCCGGCCAATAAGACTCCAGGCTCATAGCACACAAATCCCGGATCAGGGATTAGCACTTCATCACCCGGGTTCACTAGACCAAGTAGTGCCAAGAAAATTGCTTCAGTTCCGCCAACAGTAATTAGTATTTCAGAGTCTGGGTCGTAGCTTAAACCATAATCTCTGTATATCTTATGCGTTAAGGCTTCCCGAAGTTCCGGAACACCATTGGTGGGAGTATAATGCGTCTTACCTTCTCTTGCGGCCTGCCAACCAGCATCCAACACGTGTTTTGGGGGCGTAAAGTCTGGTTCGCCTACATTTAGGCTAATGATATCGGGTATTTCTCTGGCTAAAGTGAAAAAGCGGCGTATTCCAGAGCTTTTAATACATTTCAGGCGTTCTGCTGCCTTAAAGCTTGAAACCAAGAGCTATACCTCATCATGCATTGTTTTCTTCAGCATAAAAATGTTTACGTTCGTAAACGTATCAACGCAAGGTGAGATTTCGATAATCTTAAAAAGCTAGCTGGTATACAAAACTGTATCCATCGAGTATAATTGTGGAGAGAGGAGTTTGAAACTGAGAGAAGGTGTTCAATCATGGCTAATGCGTTCTCTAGAAGACCCCATCATAAAAATACTCGCCAAGAATAGCCACTTAACGACAACACAGCTCGAGACGTTGCTGATTGACGTTTTATCCGAAAATATAGCGGGGAAATCGCTAAAATACGATGATAAAGCCAGATTACGGCTAACAAAGGCAAGAATAAGCCGCGGAGCATTTAATAGAACACTAAAACAGGCTAAAGAAAACGTCATAAAGTCCATTTATACCGTACTACTTCTAGGGTACCTAGGCATCTTTGAAAGCACAACTCTGGACCCTTATCTCGAGATAGCAAACAAACTGCAAGAATACATGGACGCGTACAAAAACATACCAAACAAAGATAAAGAACTGAATGACCGCCTAAAAGTAATAGAAATGTTAAGAGAAGAGCTTGAAACAAGCCTAAAAAACCTTTCAGACCCCTCCGAAGGCATCGTGTGACGTCACAAATCACAGGTTAAGAATAACGATTGCTCAAATAAACGAGTACAAATCAGTAATAAAGGCAGAAAAGGCAATTAAAAGTAAAAAAAAAGGCTAAGGAAGGAGTTTTGGCGGCATGAAAGCTATCTGAAGACATGATACCAATTTTCACAGTGTGATGTGTGACGTCATAGAGCTCAGAAAGGCATAGGAATAGCATAATCTTTAAATGTTAAATGGAATACTGTGATGTGTGATGCCACATGTCCGAATCACGCAGGCTCACATGTGCATCACAAAGGTGTGGCATATGACTGAAGCTTTACTAATCCTCGTAGGAGTCCTACTTGCTATGACCATTGGTGCCGCGGTTGAATATTACAGACAATTGAGTAGAACCAAAAGAGAGTATGAGAAAGCGAGAGACGCTGTTGAGGACATTGTTCTAAGCTTTAATAGACAGTTTAGACGGGAAGCCGAAAAGCTTGAACTTTTTGCCTATCGAACAGAGGCAACTACTTCGAAGACTGATAGAACTGTAAATAGGATAGAAGAGGTGGAGAAGAAGTTGCAGCTTTTAGAGACCAGATTTGGGACTGTTTTGGAAAATAGAGATGTATTACCTGCAAGGATGGACGAAATTTACAAGAAGCTACGTGACACTGTTGCGTCACAAGAAACGTTAACTGCGAAAATTTCTAGTATAGAGGAACAAACCCGACAGTTTCTGCCAGTTCCCGAGACAAGGGTTCAAGCTGCAATCCCTATTAAAAGAGAGAAGGCTCTAGCTCCACTTACAGATACCGAATTATCGGTGTTGGAGATGTTGGCGCTAGAGGGCCCTAAAACGGCACCATACATTAAGGAAAGAATTAAGCTTAGTAGGGAACACACGGCAAGATTAATGAAGAAACTCTACGAAAAAGGCTATTTGGAAAGAAATAATGGCAAGATTCCATTTAAGTACAGTGTTAAGAAAGAGATGGAAAACATTTTGAAAAAGGCGGAAAGTGAAGCCGCATAACTTTACTGCAGCATCGGAGAGTGTTGTTGACCTAACTGTTTGAGGCGTTTTTCCATTTCAGCGAAGTCTGCTTTAATATCCAAGTTCATCTACGGCGCCTTCTTCTGATAACGAGTTGACACTCAAAAGTGTATTTATAATAATTGTTTTATGTTTACTTATTATCTTTTGGGAAGCTTAATGATTCTCCCTGTTATGGAACTTGTTGTTTCAGTGTGGTCTGCGAAGCACTTGGCGTCATCTTATATTTTAGTCGATTAGACGCCCCTGCTTTCGTGAGCACTCCTTTACTTGTCATTCTGGAGAGGTAAGTCGCTATGGTGCTGAGGTTTATTGGTTCCTTAAATTCCTGTTCATAGACGGACCTAACCTCTTTGGAATAGAACCAAACAATTGGAAAATGCTTTTGGATGGTCATTCGAACTTTTTCATATTTGGAATAATCATTATCCGTGATTGTGGAGCTTATCCCAGGGTTGCTACTGCCACTCGGCATTCCACCCAATAGCTCCACTAAATCCAAAAGGCGCGTGGCTCTTTCTCTAGTTATTTGTCCTTCAAAGGCAACAGTATATTTGTTACCGTTTCCGTCGAACACTTCAACTCGCATCCTTCTTGTCGGCATTAGCAGCATACACCTGGAATAGGTGTTCACAATTTTCCAGTTCACAAGTTATAGGTGTTATGGTGAACAAGGGAGATGAAGAAAAGGCATGAGAAAGGGTAAATAAAGAAAAGAAGACATATTTCTAGCGTTTTCCCATTTACAGCATTCACAGCTTTCCCAAAACGAAAAAAGAGAACAAAAGAAACAGTGACCTCCAGTTTCCAGTAGAAGCGAAGGGGTGACTTTTTCACAGAGAAGAGACATGAAACAGTCAATTAGAGAAAAAACATGTGAATATAAGAACCATTATCAAGTTAACTTCACAAGGTCTTCACTCAAAAGCGAAGAAAGAAAGGGATATCATTTCCTAAAATCATTGTATAATAATAAACCATAACTGCAATAACCGACTTGCATTTCAAAATCCAAAACATTTCATTATTTTATTAGAAACTCGGGCACCCGCCTATTTCCTTTGGAAAGCAGTTGGTGTTGTAGAATCTCTTTTTTCTGTCTTTTATTCAGCTTTGAAATTGTATAAATTTTTTTAGTATAATGGTTATAAAAGGTGTTACTTACTTACCTTCTAAGGTATATTTCTTAATAAAAGAAATCATTACAATCTCTTAAGTATAGATATATTTCTACAGGAAATTAAGGGGTGCGGCCCCCATATTATGTAATTTTTAATTATGCTGGGAATGTTGTTCTTTTAGAATTATTATGTGAGAGATTTACTTTTTTGTATGGCATAGCTTATTTTTTCTCTAACATAATGAGGCGTTACCTTTTGCTCGGAAAGAGAGGAATGAAATGGATAACACTGACATACTTGAAGATGTGTTCGAAAAATTCCTTAATAAAACTAAGATTTTTAGAGATCGAGAGGTTCTGCGGCATGACTACCTACCCGATAAGTTACCTCACCGAGAAGAACAGATTAGACAGCTCGGAGAAACAGTGGCTCCTGTTTTGAAGGGCGCGAGGAGCTCTAACATCTTTATCTATGGAAAAACCGGAACAGGTAAGACGGCAGTAACAAAATATGTACTCAGTCACCTTGAGGCTAAAGCAAAGGAATCTAGTGCACCAGTCAAGTTTTGCTACACAAACTGCCAAATAACTGGGTCTGAGTATCGGGTCTTTGCAGGCTTATGCCAAAACATAGGCGTACCCGTTCCGTTTACAGGATTATCTGTAGGGGAAGTTTATGATAGATTTAAGGCGGGGTTGGATTCTTCGAGGGTTATTTTTATTATAGTTTTAGACGAGGTTGACGCATTAATAAAACCGCGTGGCGACAGTTTGCTCTATGAATTAACAAGGATAAATGAAACTTTGGGCAAAAGCAAGGTTTCCATTATTGGCATATCAAACGACCTCAGGCTGAAAGAATTTCTTGATCCGCGCGTTTTGAGTTCTCTAAGTGAAGAAGAGATTGTTTTTAGACCCTACGACGCCAGTGAATTGAGGAGTATTCTTTTTGAACGCGTTAAGTCTGCATTTTTTGACGGGGCTCTTTCTGACGGGGCTCTATGTCTCTGTGCAGCTCTAGCTGCTGCCGAACACGGTGATGCTAGGCGAGCATTGGACCTTTTGCGCGTTGCCGGTGAAGTTGCTGAACGAAAAGACACGAATGTCGTGACTGAAGAGCACGTTAGGGAGGCTGAGAAAAATATTGAACACAATCGCGTTGTTGAGACCCTTAAGAATCTGACTCTTCATTCGAAACTTGTGGTATTAAGCGTCCTTAAATTGAATAGGATTAACGTTCACCGTGCAATTACAGGCGAAATCTACGAGGTTTACAGTGAGCTTTCTGGGGAATTGGGTGTTGCCCCATTAACACAGCGGCGTTTGAGCACTCTAGTAAATGAACTTGATTCTATGGGCATATTGAGTACAAAGGTCATTAGTATGGGAAGGTACGGACGCACAAAAAGGATTAGGTTGGAGATTGTACGCACTCTTGTTAGTGATGTTTTTGCCGGCGACACCCGACTTGGACGTTTAGTAGATTATGAGATGAAATGCCTCTCAAACCATTCTAGTTGTTGAAATTGTTGAAGTTGAGGACGAAATTATTCCGTGTTGCACGATTTGTCAGCCTAAAAGCTTTCTCAGATGAATGGAACAACAGTGACTTCTAATGTTTGAAGATTCACCACAGGTACGTTTCCAGGTGTTGGAACTAGTCCAAGCATTTTCATATATTCTGTTTGTTCTTGCCATCCACCTGAATTCACAATTAGAACGCTGCGATAGTTAGTGTATCCCAGTACGTGTACGTGCCCAGCATGGAAAATGTCGGGAACATGTTCAATCACAAGAAAGTCTCTGTTTTCGGGTGACAACATTGTTTTTTCACCATACACTGGCGCCAAATGGCGACTTTGTAACAATAACTTCATTGCTTTTTCTGGATGGTTATGATCTGCGTCTGGAATTGTTGAGGTAATGTCATCCAAACTACGACCATGATATAGTAGCACCTCTACATTGTGCAGACTCAGAAGACATGGGTTTCCAAGAGAGTAGACCTTTCTTGCTTCTTGAAGAGGTTCTATGAAAGTATTCGATATTGCTGGTTGAGGCAGGGCTTTTCTGGGCGTGTCGTGATTTCCTGGTATGAACATCACTTCTATATAATCAGGGATTTGCTCTAGGTATTTTGCGGCAAGTCTATATTGTTTATGAACATCTTTAACTGCTAACTCCTTTAGCTGATTGGGATAAACTCCAATCCCATCGACAATGTCACCGGCTATTAGAACATATTTGACATGTCCGGCCAGTTCCCTCATTTTTTCGTCTCCATACTTGCCATTCAGCCATAAGATGAAGCGATTAAAGGATTCCTTCTGAAATTTCAGACTGCCTATGTGCATATCTGAAGTAAGCACTGCGTGGACAGGGGATGAAGCTTTATGCTGAGGTCTTTGGGCTATGTCAGGCAAGGTTATGTCCTCAGCTATCAAAAGGGTGCTCCTTGTTTTCACAACACTTAAACAGACAACCTGATCTAACAAAAGCAAGCGCGCGCTTTTCATCAGTTCCTTTGGAACATTTTGTGGAAATAGCACAGTGGCACTTGCGTACAGATCTTCGACTTTCAGTATCAGTCTCTTTTTTGATTCTCTTTTCTCTGTTACCATGGCAATTATTTTGAGTTTCGTGTTTGCTGGAGCCTTCAAAGCATCGATTATTGATGCAGCCGCTCTAACGTCAATTCTCTGCCTCAGCAATCTTTCCAGTCGTCTGTACCTATCCCGAAAATATTCTAAATAATCCTCAATTTTTCCATTTGAACTCAGTTTAGTGGAAGGATCCTCGATTATGTTGATGTTTGCCTCGACTTCCTTTGCGTAGGGGTGAAATTCTCTTTTTCCTTCCGTTATTCGTGTTTCTGGCAACGCGGGAAGTGTTTCCTCCGGCGGTCTAACTGAAATCTCTTTTGAGGGTTCCGACTCCTTAACCAACTGTTCTAATAAGTCTCTGTCAATGAAAAATGGCTTCTCTTTGAGGCCTTCTATTTTTTGTATTGCTCTATTAATGATATCTGTTGGGTCTTCCGCTGCGGCTACTAGGCTTAAGAATTCGAAAGCGTCCTTGTTAAGTTGATATCCTGCCGCGATCGTTGCCTCGACTGCTTTTTGCAACTTGTCAACGGTACTCATATTTCAAGGGTTCTCCAATCTTGCTTTTTAGGGAATGATGATGTGCCCTTCTTCCTTATCTCCTATTGCTTCTGTTCGGTTTTGAATGTGAAGGAATGCTGTTAAGGTCGCTGTTATAGCGTCTATTTCATGGGGTGTTAAGGTGCGCGCAGTTAAATCCCCTTTTAAGCCTACCTGTGTTAGTATTGTTTGGATTTTTTCCCATTCTTTTAATGGCATGTTTAGGACTTTACGTGTTGACGTTGGATGCACTTCTATTGTTCTATATCCATTTTCTACTATTAACTTGTTTAGCTTTATGACTCGTGCTGCTAATTTTTTCATGGCTTGAAGGCTTGGTGGGAAAACGCGATATCCTTTTCTTATCATTTCCTTATCCGTTTTCCTTAGCATTCCTGTTTTTGGGAGACTAAGGGGGCGTCAATTGCTATCATTACGGGCTTGTTGTGGAGTATACAGTTCAAGAGTTCATCATCAGTATAGGATAAATCTGTTCTTACCCGTTTACCTTTCCATAAAGCCCATCCTGTTGGATTTTCTGCTTTCCCAGCGATGTCTATACCAACTATAACTTTGCCTTTCAATTTTAACACTAACGTTCAAGTTTATACATTGGCTTTTTGTTTAGATGAGTTAATATTAGAGTTTGCTTCTCTTTATTGCTCGTGACGTAAGATGAGTTCAGTGCGAAATGTTCAACGTACAGCAAGCGGTACATTTTTTATTACTGTGCCCAAGTCTTGGGGCGAACGCTACGGATTGAAGCGAGGATCTGTGGTGTCACTCAGCGAAACTAGTGATGGTAGGCTTCTTGTTGACCCAAAATATGGGGCTGAGCCATCCCCCCAGATCATAACTTTAAGGCCCGGGCCCCTTTTGAGTCGCGAAATTCTAGGGAAGTATCTACTTGGTTTTGACATTATTCGTGTTGATGCAAAGGAAAGAATTAGTTTTGAGATCCGTGACACTGTTAAGAAGACTGTTGGTCGTTTAATAGGTTTGGAAATTGTGGAAGAGGATTATGCAAGCATTATTTTGCAGTGCTTACTGGAGCCTTCTGGTTTTCCACCTGAGAAAATTCTTCGCCGGGGCTATGGTATTGCTGCTGGCATGCATCGTGATGTTGTAAATTCTTTTGTAGATGGAGATGCGCAGTTGGCTGAGAGCGTTATAGTACGCGATGACGAGAGTAACAGGCTTTACTTCCTTTTGGTGCGAATTTTACGAACGATAGTTCAGAATCCAAGTTTAAGTGCTAAGCTAGGAGTCAGTCCGATTGAATGCCTTGATTATCGTCTGGCAGCAAGCTTGGTGGAGGCTATAGGTGACGAATGTGTACGTATAGCACTGAAAACGATTGAATTGAAAGGGGCAAAATTGACTGAAGACCTACAAAAGCTATTCGTGGAGTTCCACATGTTCTGCTTCGAGGCACATGAGAGCGCTTTGAAAGCCTTTTTTATGGGTGATATAGTGCTAGCTGAAGGTGTACGTGGTATGCGGGAAAAAATGGAGCAAACATTCACCAACATTGAGAAGGTTGCAAGGACACAGTCGCTTGATGTTGTGCCGCAAATCCTAGCGGTAGCCTCATTCTTGAGGCAAATTTACGAGCACAGCGTGGACATAGCAGACTTGGTGGCACCAAAAAGATTATAGTTTACCAGATTTTTTAGTAGGGAATCGTGTTTACTCTTTGCGGTTTTTTCGCAAGTGAGACTTTATCTCCTAGTCGTAATTCATTGGTATACTGAATTTCGCCGTTTATTTGGCACCGAGGCTCGATTGTAACGTTTTCGCCGTAAATGTTTTCTGCGTATGCCCCTTTTCTTAGCAGAATTTGCTTTCCAAAAATGTTTTCCACGTGAGCTTCTTTACCTATTTTTACTTGATCCGCTTTTATAGCTCCGTGAACTTCACCTCTGTTGCCTATTTCAACAAAACGAGCGTTTGTACCTTCTAGCGTGTTTATTGAACCACCTACTTCCACATGGTCCTCTGCGGTAGCCTTTTTCGCGCGAAGCACTCCACCGACTTCGATGTCTTCTGCTGAAATTTCTTCTTCGACTTCCACTTTTCCTCCAACATCTAGCCTTCCAGACAGCTTTAAAGACCCGCCAACTTCCAATTTGCCACCAACATCTATTTCGCCGCCATCTCCTGAGCCTGTTATTTCGACCTTACCGCCTACGTCGATTTCCTTAAAATTTAAGTCGCCGTCGACCCTAAATGAGCCTCCTACATTAATCTTACATCCCTTATTTTTGCCTGACAGCCGAACTGTCCCACCAACATCTATGGTATCAAATTCTAATTGGTCACTTGCTTCAAAGCTTCCACCAACATCTATATCACAAATTTTGCCGCCTTTTACCTTGGCGGTTCCTCCCACCTCAAGTGTTTTTATGTCGACTTTTGATTCAATCAGAATGCTTCCGCCAACATCAATTCTATCCACTTTTGCCTCCTCTTCAACTTTGAGGCTTCCGCCCACGTCGACATCTTCGACCTCTATTTTTCCATCCACTTTTAAGCTTCCGCCGACATCTACCTTCTTAGAAGTTAAATCTTTGCTGACAAACAGGGCCTCGTCTACATCGATATATTCTGCTGTCATTTTCCCATAAACTTCGAGCTTGCCGTCTTCAACTTTCACTCTGTTTCTTATTTCTAAGTCTCCACGGATTGTTACATCCTCTTCTGCCTCCAAGTTTTCTGCTGAAAGATGACATTCGAAGATGTTGTTTCCTTCGCAGTAGACTGTTCCCAAAACCTTCAACCTAGGCGGTGTTCCAGTTCCTTTTATTACTGAGCTCTGGCCTGTCAGTAGATCTCCCTCTACGGTGTCTAAAGTCACGGTGCTTCTTGATGGAACAGATTTTTGGCTATTCATTTTCCATCCTGCCTATTGAATTAGCTTGTGACATTTTATAAGGAAAACTCACGTTTAGTGACTACCCTATATCACTGGATTAGAAATGCCTTTCTCGCTAGAAATTCTGTTACTTCAGCCTTCTGTAGTTCTGCTTTTGTTTCGTAGTCCTCAGTCACTTTGCCTGTTGAAGACGTCGAGAATTTTGACGAACTTAGTCTAACACAGACGTTTCTAAGAATCCCAAACAATTTTGCTCTAATAGTTGCATTCAGTTTTCCCCTCGTATCCCAATTTAACTCATTTTTTATTTGACTTGTCATTTTATTCACCTCGTTTTCATCTGAAAAAGAAATATCCTGATTCACCCCTTAAAAGGCGACGCGCATGAAGAGAACACCTATTGTAGTCACAATTTGTTACTCTTATTCATTGCCTAAAGCGGCGAGGAACTTCCGCATACGCTTGAAAGTCTCTACGTATTCTAATCCCCATTTCGTTGCTCTGTATTTTCTTGAGTCATTTACAGTTATCTCCCGCACAAATCCGCGTGAAACCAGGAATTTTAGAACAGTTTTTGCTCGATCAACTGGCATGTTTGCTCCATAAGAGATTCTAGTCAAAGAACACAATCCCTTCTTCGCTATTACCTCTATCACGTCAGCGTAAATATCATATCTCGTTCTTCTCTGTTCGGTAGGCAAGGATTTTCCTCAAATCTACGTTATTATTAAATGCGGCATACTTAATCTTAATTTTGGTGAGTAAAGTGCATCAAGCGGATTCAGGTGAAAAACAATATCATATTGTATGTGGTAAAGGTGACTTGGCAAAGTATCTGCTTGTACCTGGCGATCCAGATCGTGTTCCGAAAATTGTCGGTTTTTGGGATTCCGCTGACGAAGTTTCTTGCCGCCGTGAGTTCCGTAGTTTTACGGGCAAATATAAGGGGGCTTCACTTTCCGCCTTGTCAAGCGGGATCGGTCCAGCTTGTATGGCAATAGTTGTTAACGAGGCTTCTCGTGTGGGTGTGCACACTTTCATCCGCGTAGGCAGCACTGGAGCAATACAGAAGCACATTAACTGCGGAGACTTGGTCATTTCTTCTGCTGCCGTACGCCTCGACTGCACTAGCAACTGTTACGTAATGCCTGAGTATCCTGCAGTAGCAAGCTATGAAGTTGTGTTAGCTTTGATTGAAGCGGCTGAAAACCTAGGTATAAGCAACTATCATGTAGGCGTGACAGCTACGACGGCAGATTTCTATGCTGGACAAAGCCGCCTAGCGAAACTGTTCACATCTAGAATGGATGACCTGCTTCCAACATTACAGAAAATTGGCGTGCTAAACTTTGAGATGGAGACTGCAACGTTGTACACTATGGCAAGCCTTTATGGATTAAGAGCGGGTTCAATATGCGCTGTTTATGCCAATAGATGTACAAACCACTTCGAGGAGGGAGCAGGAGAGGAAAGCGCCATAAGAATCGCAATCGAAGCCACAAAGATATTACATGAATGGGACGCTAAAAAGCGCAAAAAGAAAAAACGTTGGCTTTTTCCATCACTCTTAGCTAAACGGTGAAAACTCTTTTAGACAGAAGAACGACTGTGTTTATCAAGCCGGGGTGGCGGAGTGGTTAACGCGCTGGCCTCGAGATCCCAATATCGAACATAGACGAAGGGCTAAGAATAAAGAAGACAAGTAAGCCAGTGGGCCTTTGGCTCGCAGGGGTTCGAATCCCTTCCCCGGCGCCACTTTACCATTTAGCGCTCGTTTCTGGGCTATTTTGAACAAAGGACATTGATTTTAGCCTTTAACAGCCCCTTTGTTAACGTGCTATTTGAATTTAATAATATGGAACGGATTCAATCCCACCCCCGTCCGCTATGGGTGAATCCTAGCGGTATTGCCCTGTTGTTGTTTGCTGGATCTGCTGCGTTGAGATCAAAAAGAAAATGGAAATACTCATATCTAACGTGGAATCAATAGAGCACCCGCGAAATTTAAGCATAGCCAAAGCCAAACCGGCAGCGCGCTGCACTTGCTTTCCCGAGTTTTCCAATTGCGTCTATCTGGGTTATTGGAGTTGTAGTCATACTTGTAGTTTTAGCCTGCAAGCATCGCACGAGAAGGTACTGAGCCATGAGTAAAGTGAAAATTGGAAAAAAAGCAACTCGCACGCTACATATTTAGCGCTGGTCTTGGCTGTTGTTGCCCAGTGAAGGGACACAACGCTGGCGCGCTTAGTATTCCGGAGGCATACTGCCATAACCGCCGCCTGGTCCACCAGGAGGCATTGGCGGAGCCTTCATCTTTCCAGCAGCGATGACATCATCGATCCTCAGTAACATTGTGGCAGCTTCAGTGGCAGACTTGATTATCTGTTTCTTAACGGCGAGGGGTTCGTAGACGCCTAGTTTCCACATGTCTTTTATTTTTCCTGCGAAGACATCGACGCCTGCCCATTTTTCGCCCTTCTCATGGCGAGCCCCGAGCTCTGACAGAATATCAATTGGGTCAAGGCCGGCATTTTCACCTAAGGTTAAGGGCACGATCTCTATGGCCTCGCCGAAGCTCTGGACGGCAAGTTGCTCTCTACCTGGCAGAGTTTCAGCATAGCCTCTTAGTGCTCTTGCGATCTCCATCTCCGGGGATCCTCCTCCCGCGAGGATTTTGGGCTCCTGAACTACATCTCGGACTACGCATAATGCATCGTGAACTGAGCGTTCAGCTTCATCAACGAAGCGTTCAGTTCCACCTCTTATTAGAATAGCAACTGAGTGTGGATTCTTGCATCCTTCGATGAAGGTCATCTTGTCGTCTCCTATTTTCCGCTCCTCCACGAGTTCGGCATAACCCAAGTCGCTTTTGGTGAGTCCTTCCAGGTCAGTGACGATTTTTCCACCTGTTGCCTTTCCGAGTTTCTCCATATCTGACTTCTTAGCCCGTCGCACGGCCAGGACTCCTTTCCTGGCCAAGAAATGCTGGACCATGTCGTCTATGCCTTTCTGGCAGACAACGACGTTAGCGCCTGAGGCAACTATCTTTTCAACCATTTCTTTTAGCATGTTCTCCTCTTCACGCATGAAGGATTCTATCTGTTCTGGGCTTTCGATGTTGATTTTAGCATCGAACTCAGTCTTTTTAACTTCAAGTGCGCTTTCTAACAATGCTATCTTGGCCTTTTCGACACGTTTAGGCATGCCTGAATGCACAACTTCTTTATCGAGAACCAATCCTTCAATGAGCTTGGTTTCAGCCGCAGATTCGCCGGGCTTCTTCTCCACCATTATGTCGTCTAAGTCTACCTTGTACTCGTCTCCAACTTTTTGGGCCACATGTAAAACGGCTTCAACAGCTATTTCGGCAAGTTGCTCCTTGTTCTCAGACACCAGCTTACTGGCCATAGATGTAGCAGCAACCTTCTTCAAGAACTCCTTTCCTGTAGGCTTAACTAGAATCGCAATGTTTTCAAGGGTTTCAAGAGCTTTATCAGCTGCTTTACTGTATCCTTCAACGATTACCGTTGGATGAACGCCCTTGTTTATCAAGTCTTCAGCCTTTCCCAAGAGCTCGCCTGCCACTATGACCACCGTAGTGGTTCCATCTCCCACTTCCGCGTCTTGAGCCTTAGCTACTTCCACCATCATCTTAGCAGCTGGATGATCAATATCCATCTGGTCAAGGATAGTCCTTCCATCACTGGTGATGGTTACATCGCCAGAACTATCCACCAACATCTTATCCATACCTTTGGGGCCTAATGAACTCTTGACCACTTCTGCTATTGTTCTTGCCGCCATAATGTTATTGCGTTGAGCATCCCTTCCCCTAGATCTTCCAGATCCTTCCCTCAGAACTAGAACAGGCACACCACCTGCTTGCGCAGACAAACCTTTATTCCTCCATGTATCATTACCACTGATTGATTCAGTTAACTTATACTTTTCGTCTATCATTTAACAACAAATAGCGCCTTTCTCACTGGCCCAAGCTCTCAAAAGGCCAAAGATTTCGAAATCAGAATTCCAAGTCTGAGCATAGGATTATAGAGCAACACAGATTGATGAGCTAGCAAAAGCTCTAAACCAAAGAAGCAAGGCTTATCACACAGAGCAACGACGCATGCGCTAAACTTGCCTAGAAGAGCTGCCGCAAAATGGGCGCGAAAGGCTAGATTATACTAAGCACTTGGTTTTATTTCCCCTTTGAAAACTCGGTAGCATCTTTCTGAGCAGAAGCCTTGAAAATCATTGTCTGGCATGAACAGTTTTCCACAACCTTTACACTTTCGCTTAGCCCTTTCCTGCATTCACTTCTTCCCCCAATCAGAAAGTTATCTTGACTATTTATATGTTTAACCATAGGTGAAGGTTAGCGCGCGCTGAACCTATATCGCATGTCGCCTAGGCTTATGTGGACGGGCCGAAAATAGCATACGCGGGAAACTAAAATAACAGATGATATAATCTGAATGGGGCGTGAAACAATGGCAGATAGGAAGTTGGAACTTGCATTCGTTGATAAGGATGGGAAAGTGTATTCAATAGATGATGGTACCCGTGAAGATTTAGCTAAGGGTCTTGAAAAAATCTCGAAATTGCAAAGAGACTGTTAATGTTGAAAGAACAAAGATAGAACCTGGCCTATTCCTTTTTTCAGGAAATTCCAGGAGCGCGCAAATTTCGCCTCAAACATACATTTTTATCTTGGAAAATCTAGAGAATGCAGAAAACTTAAAAACCGAATCAGACGAATTAGTTAAAAAGGCAAAAGGGGGAACTGAACTGGCTGAAGATGAATGGGTCGCGAAACTCAGGAAAATGAAAGAAGAGACAGCGAAAGAAATTCGAGAAAGCCGCTATGCAGAACAGCACTTACGGGAGAAATACAAAGATGAACCAACAAAAATAATAGAGCTACTTCGCGCTAAGTTGACGAAGGTCGAAGAAGTCTTCAAAGAATCAGCACAGCAGGAATTGGACCAACCGAAGGTGGAAAGCGGCAATTGGGGAGCGTGTTTAAGCGTTCCTATTATTCATTCAGGCACGCATGTGGGGCTGAAAATATGTTTCTTTTTACATTTGACTGATAAAGGATATGGGTTGAGAGTTTCTAGAGATATGTATGATGGAATGTACGACAAGCCTTTCGAAACGAGCGGATACATTCGCCCGCCTGTTACTGCTGGTGCTATTCAGAAAGAAGTGACAGATTTTCTAGAAGCGCGCAACGATACTATTAAGAGGATGGAAGAGAAAGAGAAACGACTCCGAAAAGAATGAAGATAGACCGTAAGAACTAGAGCCGCGCGCTGAAGTTTAAATACGACTTGAATGATACGAGACGATGGTGAAAACGCAAGATGGTTGGGCTTACGGTATCTTTGCCTGTAAAGTGGGAACAATTTCTGAAGCATTTGGCCGACGATCACAAAGTTGATCTCAACACCGTCGTCAGTGAACTATGTGAGTGGGCCTTTTCCGATCTTGAAAGCAAAGAACAGTTTAAAGATTGGTTAGATGAGACTTATCCCCCAAAAGGAGAAGCTGAAGACGAAGCAAGAGCTGCAGGAGAAGCGGCCGCCGAGGAAGAAGAGCGCGAAGAAGAATCTGAAGAGGAATCCCACGAACATCGGGATTAGTTGAGCAGTGGAAATGACGTTTTATGAAACGTTTTACTTTTTCACAAGTAGGCAAGACTATGGCATTGTAGATGGTATGTGGTTTTTTAACGCGCATGGATTGTGTGTAACTAGAACTGCAAATCATGGGAAAGTTTTATGACTCAAGTTTGCTTAATTGTGAGCTATGAAGAAAGTCTTCCTTCTATCTGACGTTCTCCTTCTCATTGACTGAATCAGATGATAACAGAGCATTTAACCTGAGATGATTGAACCTCACAATGAAGTGACTAACAAGCTGAAACCAGAACTTTCAATTATTGCCTTTGCTAGCGTTTCAGTTTTCCTGCTCCATCACATTTTGGGCATCGTTTTCTGGAAACTCCTTCACCTGTTGTGCCCGTACCATGGCATGCAGGACAGGTGACTAACCAATCTTCTCGACGCTCATAGTACTTTCTGGGCATAAAATTCACCCTATTTATGAGTCCTCTGTATGTATGTAATATTGATTGCGTTTTTACCTTCTTTTCTGTTTCTTTCCTCCTCGAGCTCTTCTCGTTTGATGCCCCCTCGCTTTGTCACGACGAGCGGCCTCCTTGGCTTTTCTACGGGAATCCTGTTCTCTACTCATGTTCTATCACCTCACCTTTCAATTGTCAATAACGTCCTTCCAAAATAAACCTCTTATGATCGATCGTTTACCGTATTATGCATCAGGTCATATCTTTAGCGCTTAAATGCTTAAACCAATACCTTTATAAGCTGGTACGCATATAGTATCTTACGTGGATAAGCAAAATTAAGGTGGATGGAAAATGATAACAAAAACAAAAGTAACACTTGGCGTATGGCAATTTGCTTATTGGGAAAACATCTGACACGTGCGAATCGTGCATAAAAAATTGATAATGGTTGGTAATTGAAATGGGCCGAATCAGTGCTGAGCTTCCAGATGAACTGGAAAAGAAGCTCAGGTTCAAGACCATCGAGAGATTTGGCGGGAAAAAGGGTGACCTATCCAAAGCTGTCGAAGAAGCCGTAAAAACATGGGTTGCCAAAGAATAGTAGAAGATCTATGTAAAGCTAAAGCCAAGTGCGGGAAAATTCCTGAGATAAGGACAATCAGCGGCAACGCTTATTCCACTTTCTTAAAAACAACCTTAAAAGTTTGATTTCAAATATGGAAGTGACGGTTGGTTTATGTCTGAAAAGGTGATTTTGATAGATGATGCTGGATGGGGAGACCTTATCTTAGGCGTGGTAATCGGCGCCCTCAAACCTCCAGACTGCAGATATATGGAACGCCGGATCCCGGTCTCATCCTTCCAGCCGCCAAACTTCGAGAATAAAAAGTATCTAGATGATGCCCTGAAGATTGCCGAGGAGATCGTTGAGGTTTTGCAGCCTGACAGGGAAACCAACTTCAAAGTGTGCTCAGGATACGTTCTCTCCAGCATACGTAGACACTTGAGAGAACGGGGATTCAAGGTGGAAGAAGTGAAAGTCACAGGTGAACTCCAAGAAAAGGTTGAAAGAGGCTACATAAGATGGTGCAAGAAGATGGGAGTTCCAGCAGAAAGGCTAGAAGACACAAGACGTTTCTGGACATTTCTAGAATGGGTTGCGGAAAGACCTGCGCTAAGAGAAAGACTCGTAAAGACAGGATGGAAAAGCTGGAAAGAGAAGTGGCGAGAGAAAGCAGGGCTACGTATCATTCAAAACGGAAATGACAAAAAAGCTTAATGATTACCGATGGCGAGCACTTAAGGGAGAACCTTTTTTTTCAGACTGTTTCAATTTAAGATAATGGCGATCAGATTGATTTTCTCTTCTCTGGTTGAGTGCGCGCACTAAGATGCTAATCTAACAACATCTTCGTAGTTCTGCAGGAACTTATCTTTATATATCATGCTTGGCGGAATCGTTAAACTCGGATTGACCCTAGTTTTTATGAGTCTACATCCTTTCCTGATGTAGACAGAGTTGCCTATCACAGAAGTCGATTCAATGCAAGTAGGGTTTTCACGACTCGATTCTACGACAACTTTCCTGCCTAGAATGCTGTCTGACAAATTGGCGTAATCTCCAATCTTTGCAGCATCCATAATTGCTGAGCCTTTCACGCTCACATGTTCACCCAATATATAGAAATTGTCGATGCTTGAATCTGAAATCTTTGAATAATCACCTATTCTTGTGTGTCTGCCAATTAGAGCAGCAGCATCCAAGCACAACTTGTTTTCTTTATATTTTCTGGCGATGTCTTCCCGCCTTTTGACAGACTCTTCGCTGTATCCTTGAACCCAAACGTTTCTGTTTGGCAAAATTCTTTCTTCCAAGACTCTTATGTTTAACTTTCCATGGAGAAAGTCATGCATTGCCCTTAGATAGCTTTCTGGACTCCCAACGTCGTACCAAACTTTTAATTCATATCCATAGACTGGAAATCCTTTATCCACCAGATACGGAATGAAATCAAAACCGAAATCGAGCCTCCCCCTTTCCTCCGCTATCATCTTTACTTCTTCGCTTTCAACTATCTTTCTGGCTTCTGGTGAAAGCAGGTAGATTCCTGCGTTGGCGAAATTGCTTGGTGCTTTTTCCTCTGAAGGTTTCTCGACAAACCTCTTAATCTTCAGATTGTTGTCTAACTCGGCTATTCCATATTCTTCTACCTTTTTCACCTTCGTCAACGCGATGGTCATCATTGCTCCTTTTTCTTCGTGCCTTTTAGTGAAGTCGTTCAGATCGATCTCGAAGAGGTTATCTCCCTGTACAACAAGAACCGGATCCAGGACATCATAGTATTCCATGTTTAGCCTGTAAGAATCGGCGCTTCCCAAGTCGTCTAGGTTGGGTTGATGTCTGATGTGCACTCTCGGCTCGATCTTATACTTTGCTGAGAACCCAACTCCTTCTCCATATTGATCGAAAAGGTTCGAATAATTAGTATAACCATACTCCCCGAAGATGAAACTCCTCACGCCTTGTTCAGCCAAGGTCGCCATTGAGAATTCGATTAACGGTCTATTCAAGAATCTGACACAAGGCTTTGATATGTCGTGTGTCAGGGGCATTAACCTCTTAGCCTGACCACCAATCGGAATAAAACACTTCAGTTTTTCTAAGTTCATAATTACAATTCAAGCTGAAACACAAATTTATGTTTATGTGACCTGCGCGGGCCTACCGATCTACGCTCTTTGCTAACGCTTATTAATCAATGAAAACACAAGAAGGCTCGGTCGGCTTTACTCATGCAGGTTTCAATGCGTCAGGAGACGTTCTTTCACGCGTTCCAACAAAACGTTTTCTCTTATTATAAGCCAACGCTGCTGATACAATGCCGATAAGAATCAACGCTCCGCCAAAGAGCTGGCCCATCAGTTGGTCGCTGCTGTAAGACCATGCTACCAGCACAAACCCAATGAGCAAAAGCACTCCGCCAAAGAGTTGACCTGCCATTAGGCCATTCAAGCTTTTCCTCACCTGCCCTCCTACGCTTATCAACAGGAGAATAGCTTACTGATAAGCTATTAACACCTTCTATGTCCAACACACCTTGCGCGCGTGATGCGGATTGCTATCCTAGCAGGACTTCCAATATCAGTTTGTGACGTAAAACCTCAGCAAGGTCTGCTCTCTCTATGGCATCTTCCAATGCATCAAGTTCTCTTTGTACAGACTTTCTCATTTCCTCGTTAATTCTCTGCTTGATCTCTCTCATTCGTCTCTGATACAATTCGTCCGCCTCTCCTCTAAGTCTCCAGTAACGCTCTAGCAAGGTTTCCTTTTTGGTTTGTTCCATTATTCACACCTTTCTCAACCATTTTGCTTTAGTTCATTATTTGTGTCAACACGCATTAATATTTTAATCACACAAGAAAAGAAGATAAGAATCTTTGCCCTTATGTAAGAAGGAGGCAGTTACATGGGCAGCACAAGAGGAGAAACACGAGAAGAAGACCTGAGAAAACCTAAGCCTCAGAAAAAGAAAGAAAGAGAAGCGAAGCGGAAGAAGAAAAAGCTTGCAAGACTTGAAAGGCAACAGTCCAGATAGGCTTATTTAGAGCACAAGCATGCGTTGAAGCAAACTCGAAGATGCTTGATTATGGAGAGACTCTCGCTATAGCGCGTGCTCAAGTTTAATGTAACCTCACTTCTTGAAGTGTAGGTAAACGTGCGCTATTTGAACAACAGGTTTATTTTTGAAGGGATACTACTGATGATTAAGAGGTAAGGTGACAGAACATGAGTAGAGAACAGGATTCCCGTAGAAAAGCCAAGGAGACCGCTCGTCGTGACAAAGCGAGGGGGCATCAAACGAGAAGAGCTTGAGGAGGAAAGAAACAGAAAAGAAGGTAAAAACACAATGTTGGCGCACTAGTGCGTACTCACTATCGGCACTTAAAGAAGTCTGTGAGCTTAGCAACTTAGTATACTTATTTGGTTTTCAGCCCTTAGGCTTAGATTCATATTTGAACGTGCTCATGCAGACTTTACAGCGAACAACGTTTTCTTCAGGATAATATAACGCGTCTCCGCCTACGTCGTGAACTGCGTTCTTATGAATTTTGAAGACGAATTCAGCACCACAGTTTGGACATTTTTTCCTAATAATGTTGTATCCTTTGACTCCACGTTCAAGCTTAATATCTTTTGACATTTTGATGACCACTCTTTAAAATCATTAGATTTTCTATATACATGTTTTTAGCGTGCGTTAGAAGGTAGAAAACCAATCTTGGCACGCTCATCTTTATAAGGTACGCTGAGATACATTGTGTGAAGGCGTGCCGATAGGTTATTGCAAAACTGTTTTCCTAGAAGTCGTTTGCTTTTGCCTGAGAAGTAATATAACATGTTAAGAATGAGAGAAGTCTCCGACAGAAACCGTAGCAAATTTGAGATCATAGCGGAGATTCTGAGTCAGTTGCGCAAGCCAACTGGTAGAACGAATATCATGTCTCATTGTAACATGAGTTCCTTGCAATCAGGGGAATACTTGAGTTTTATGAAGTCAAATTACCTTATTCGGATAGCCACAATTGCGGGAAAAGTTACCTATCAAAGAACAGAAGCTGGCCGAGAGTTTCTAAAAATATATAACAAAATGGTTATGCTACTTGATCCTAGAATTTCTGCATTCTCCCTAATTTAACACGCTGGCATTTGTTACCTCCGATAATTTATACTCCGTTTAAATTTAACCTTGCACACAAAAGCCATTTCGACTGGAGAAGCGCCCCAAAATCAGGCCCGATTGAACACACCCTCACATATGTTAATATGCAACCAAGTGTATTATATTAGTGGGTAGAATTCTCGCAGAGAAAAATATTGACAAAATGGACTATGACAAATTTTGTCATTTTTCTTAACCATTCTACTAAAGAACATGAGGTGAAAACTATGGAATTGGTAGATAAGGAGGTAAGCACGCCAGCGCTATCGTGGACCAGCAGAGCGGAAAGAATGCATCCGCCTGAAATAGACTATTATTCTGAATTGAGAAGTTGGGTGCAACGTGCCATATTAGAAGCCAAAAAGAACAAAGACTTCAACAAGCAAGATCATCTCTTAAGCCTTCTGAAAGATCTTTGAATTGTCCAAGGATGGTTTCCGCATAAAAATAACACATGAAAAAAAGGGTAGAAAAGCTTTGAGAAACAGGGTGTCATCGGGCGAATATCTCGCTTTTCTTTCAGTAAAATATGAAGTTAATCCTGACGAATTTTTTTATGCGTTAATCTCAGCAGAAGAAAATCAAAAGTCCAAATGTGAGAACCTTTCAATCGAATGTCGCGGTAAGACACGAGATAAAGTCATCTTTTTGATTTTGAAGGGCTCTAAAGTTGTTGCGCAATTTCCAGTATTAAGGGGATTCCTTCTAGAACAAAGCAATCCAATTAAGAATTTTATGGAAACCGACTTGCCTCGCAGATATCTAATTAAGAAGAATAGGGGGTCACATTCTCTTTTGATCAGAGACTTGCGCACTGGAATGAGCCATGTTAACTTGAGGGCTAAAGTTCTGGAAATTCCGAGACCCAGACTTGTCGTTACGCGGTTTGGAAACTGCGCCAGTGTAGCTCACGCTTTGATAGCGGACGAAACCGGAACAATCAAACTGTGCTTGTGGAATGAGCAAATAAACTCCGTCTCCCATGGAGACACCATTCAGATTGAGGACGCACGAACGTCCACATTCAGGGGGGAAAGACAATTGAGCCTTGGAAAAACAGGAACGCTCAGTAACATTGAAGACTCGGGCTACCAACTAAAAGAAGTACATAGTCCGCGTGAGGAATGATTTATGAAAATAGTAAAAGGTTGGAGAAGAATAGATAATCAGAGAGGATATATAAATGCCACAACAGGACAGAATCTCATTGTTACAAAGACAGAGTTTGGAGAGCGCTACCTAGTAATGCTATTTCCTATGGTAAAAAATGATGATGAAGAAGGCAAGAAGATATCACCAGAGTATGCGACCGAATCAAAAGCAGAAGCATTTGCTATGGATTGGATGAATAAGCATCCAAATGGAGTTGAATGAACTCTGAATTCAAATCACTCGGACCTCATCTCTCTGAAAAGTTCAATGTAGCCAGTTTCTCGCGCACGATAAGAACATAATAAAAGACTGCCTTGCAATGAAAATATAGAGCGGCTAGGAGAATTCGGTGACAGAAGTGAAGCGGAAAAAAGGCTATAGACGCGGGTACTCGGTAGCACTTCTTGTTGGTTTTGAGGATGGTTATGCGGTTCTGTGGCAGGTATTTAGTCATGTCGTAAAACTGCACCTTACGTTGAAGCTTGGAGGAAAGAGGACAGATGAGAAAGCACTATACAACTTTCATGAATCTGTAGTTGACGCGTTGAGACCAATGCTCAAGGAGGGGGTAAGAAGCATCGTAGTAACAGCTCCAATGAAAACCACTTATGCCGCAGACTTTCTGGACCACATGCGAAAACATCACGGCTATCTAATGCAATCAAAGAGTCCGAATAGGGCAACTTTCGCCATGCTAATCGGTTCCGCAGACCAGCCTCAGAGGGTGGCCGAACTGGTGAAAACCAAAGAGTTCCGCGAGCTAATCGCAGAGACGATCTCCGAAGAAGCTGATCACACCCTCAATATTTTGGAGAAATATCTTTACAGCATCGACAGTAACTGCGTTGTTCTGTTTTCGCTCAGAGAAATCGAAGACATGGTCTATAACCGAGAAAGGAACAATGACTCTCGAACGGAATATCTGATGCTTACTGACAAGTATATTGCTGACAGTGAGGACAAGAACAGTATTCATAGGTTATTGCAGATTTCACAGAATAGAAAAGTGAAAACAAGAACAGTCAACGCGGAAACGCCAACAGGCAAGCGAATCAGCCAATTCGGAGGTATAGTTTTCTTCATAATACCAACCAAACAGCGTTAGCATAGAAAAGAGAAAAGGACTTGTGGGACAAAAGGCAAGATATGTAGTACGCATGAGTTTTGTAATATTGGAAGGAAAAGCGGCAAATAGTGGGCAGCAGAAGAATGACGGGGCGAAAAGGGTTAGACAAAATAGAAGCAAACTCTAGAATTGTAGGTTTCTATGTCACTCAACGAATGTCCTTCATCTGATTGATTCTGTCCTTATAATGACAACACACTAGCTGTGACGCCACTTACTGGAATGATCTTGGTTTCTCCTGTTTTTAGTCTTCGACAGCGAGCTTCGTATATTGGTGTACAAACTAAAGCGTATTCCGTTACTTCAAATACCTCTTCTGCAATTTTTTTGGCGTCTGGGGGTCTTTTGGCCGTTCTGCTGCGAATCATATCTAGTATGATATCGGGTGAAACCTTAAGTTCCCGCACGCTGCTGCCATCTCTTTTCAAAGCTTTCTCGGGTTCAAGCTCTGTGGGACCAGATGGCAACCTTGTTGGGTCAATTTCGCGTCCAGTTCTATTCAAGCCCATATGTGTCGCAGCTTTATGAATTACCCTTTCTTGAGCGTCGAAGGCAATTGCTTTGTAAGCTCGTTTCAGGATTCCCCCTCCTGTCCCTGCTTTGGGCTTAAAAGTCTGCCCAAAAGCGATGACTTCACAAACCTCTTCGCCTACTTCAATTATGTAAGTCTTCTTCTTATAGTAATCAAGGAAGTAGTTTGCCCTTGCCACTATAAAAGGTTCGTAGAATAGTTGAACTGACTCACACTCGATCTCCTCGTCCTTGGGCTTAAATAAGCCTAATCTTGCAAAGAATCTAGTTTTGTCTTTCTCTATAATGTTTTTTACGGTTTCAAGGTCGAAAGCGATATTATGCACTATAAGCTTCCTTTTCTCTATTTTTGCCTTCATTTCTTCTTTTTCAACTAAAGTCGATACAGCCAAAATTTCATCACCACTTTCAACGCGCGCACAATTAGAGTCAGTTGAAATCCTTTTTAGTTTTATGAACTGTAAATAATTACTCAAAATAAGAAATAGAGGCTTCACGCGTTGATTCACGAGTTCTCAGAGTTGGACATGCTTTCGTCATTATTGAATCTGTGCAGACAAAATAAGCCATATTTGCCTCTGTTTATTTTTCGCAAAAGATGACGTGTTCGATTGGGTACTCTAAGCCATATCTTTGAAGGTCGTTCAGATGTTCTTCAATGAAAACTGGGTCCGTTTTCCACTCTCCAAGTTTCCTTATCGCCGTGTCAAAATCCATCTTAAGGTTTGTTTCAAAATACTTTACCACTAAGTTCTTGAAGCCTATCTTGTGCATGAGAACGGCTATTTCGTCTGAGTATGGCGAGAACCATTCTAGCTTTGGCTCCATGGTCTCTAGAGAGTGGGCGTTTGCTTGAACGACAAGTTTTTGGGCTTCATTTTCTGGAATCGGACTAAGTTCTCCATGAGCCATTTGACCGTTAGGTTTTAAGATTCTGTAAAACTCTTTGAGTGCCTGTTCAAGACCATTTCTGTTCAATTCGCAAAAGAGCTCGTTTGAAACTATTAAGTCAACATTCGCGTCGTCTATTGCTTTCATGTTTCTAACATTGCCCTTCATGGGTGTGATAAATTCCTTAAGTTTCTCTTTCATTATTCTTTTCCTTAAAATTTCCAAATCACCTTCGTAAGGCACAGCAGAAATATCGAAAGCGATAATCTTGAAACTTTCTTTAATGTTCCTGAGTCTATTGACGAGAGGTATCGTGAGTTGTCCCATTCCACATCCGGCTTCAAGAATGACGGAGGCTTTGTCAAAATCTCGATTTTTCATCATGAAGTCGGCTAAACGTTCGTACATTAACTTGAAAGCTTGTTCCAATTTGAACTCACTAGAATCTAATCTATAGCTAATACGTTAATACTTGCCTGTGTTTTCTCCTATCTTGTAGTAGAATCCTTCTTGACCTATCCATTTGAATAGAAGTCCATCCTTCCAGTCGTAGCCTTCGCGGATGTGGACTGCCATTACTTCCCCTATAAACCAGACGTGATCGCCAGTTTCCACTTCTTTTACGACCTTGCATTCTATGCTCAGCGGGCTTTCTTTAATGAGCGGAGCCTTCACATTGACTCCTTTCGCTGGAGTGAGTTTTGTCTGTTCAAATTTCTCTACCTCGCGACCTGATTTCTCTCCGCAAATGCGCACGGCTTCCATAAGTTCTTCATCAACAACATTGACTACATATTCTCGGCTTTGGCGAACAAGTTCGAAAGAGTATCTAGAAGGTGCTATGCCAACGCCAACTAGCGTCGGTTTCCCTGAAAAGTAAGCAAACATACCGATGCTTATGATGTTCTTTTTTCCATCATGCTCAACCGAAACTAAATAGACAGGTCTTATGGGCAATTGTCTTAATCCATCTGAAATTGAAATTTCCCCCTTCATTTTTGAGCAACTCACTGGTATGAGAATCGTAATTTAAACTTCATTTGATATATTAGTCTTGGCTTCATGCCTCAACAATCTGTTCGTGCTATAGTCTTGGACTTCCGATAAACCATATCAAATACTCGATCTATTCAAGAGAGTTCTGGTCTTGTCAGATATCAAAAGAGCAAAAGACCGTCTTACGCGTGAGACAGCTGGAATAATTGCAGAATAGCATAATATAAAAGTGTCCAATTCATAAGAAGTAAGCCGACACGCCAAGGGATGGAGAAACAGTTGGCTCAAAATCTAGAAAGAGAGAAGCTTATCGGAATGTACAGAAAAATGCTTGAAATCCGCCTTTTCGAAGAAAAAGTTTTCGAGCTTTACGGTCAAAACCTTGTTCCAGGCACAATCCACCTATACGCTGGACAAGAAGCCATCGCCGTAGGCGTCTGCAGCAATTTAGGGAAAGATGATTACATAACAAGCACGCACAGAGGACATGGACACTGCATAGCAAAAGGCGCAGATCTGAAACGAACAATGGCAGAGATTTTGGGCAAAGAGACAGGCTACTGCAAAGGCAAAGGCGGTTCCATGCACATAGCAGACTTCAACATAGGAATGCTAGGCGCAACGGCCGTGGTTGGAGCAGGACTACCAATAGCAGTTGGGGCCGGTCTGTCAATAAAACTCAGAAAAACCGACCAGATCGTGGCGTGCTTCTTCGGTGAAGGCGCCTCAAACCAAGGGACGTTTCACGAAAGCATAAACTTGGCGTCAACATGGAAATTGCCTGTAATTTTTGTATGCGAAAACAATCTTTACGCTATGGGTACACGTCAATCTATAGCCATGAATGTTGAAAACATAGCCGATAGAGCTGTGGCGTACGGAATTCCAGGCGTGGTCGTGGACGGAAACGATGTTCTAGCTGTTTATGAAGCTGTACAGAAAGGTGTTGAAAGAGCCAAAAAAGGCGAAGGACCGACCCTAATTGAATGTAAGACCTACAGGCAGAAAGGGCATTCAAGAGTTGACCCAGCTAAATACAGGCCAAAAGGAGAAGTTGAAGAATGGCTAGCCAGAGACCCAATCAAACGCCTGAAAGAAAAACTTTTACAAACAAATACCTTGACAAAAACTGAAATTCAACGGATTGAGAAAGAAGTTGTGACCAAAATCGAGGAAGCAGTGAAATTCGCAATAGAGAGCCCATACCCATCTTCCGAAGAAGCCTTAGAGGACGTTTACGCCTAAATGGAGGAAAAAGCCATGCGTAAAATAACATATAGAGAAGCGTTGCGTGAAGCTCTAAGAGAAGAAATGCGCCGAGACCCATCAGTCTTCCTTTTGGGCGAGGATATAGGCAGATACTGGGGGGGCGCGTTTAAGGTGACCGATGGCTTGGCAGAAGAATTTGGAGACGAAAGAGTAAGAGACACACCCATATCTGAATCCGCCATCATCGGAACAGCCGTAGGCGCCGCGATAACTGGTATGCGCCCAGTAGCCGAAATAATGTTTGGAGACTTAACTGCCTTAGCCATGGATCAGATTGCAAATCAAGCAGCAAAAATATGCTACATGTTCGGAGGTCAGGCAAAATGCCCGCTTGTAATCCGAACGCCCTTTGGCGCAGGAGTGAACATAGCTTCACATCACTCACAAAGCTTAGAGGCGTGGTTCATGCATGTGCCTGGCATTAACGTGGCTGTTCCGTCAACACCGAATGATGCTAAAGGTCTTCTGAAAACGGCCATAAGAGGGGAAAATCCTGTTTTCTTTTGCGAGCATAAACTGTTGTATCCAATCGAGGGAGAGGTTCCGGAAGAAGAATACACAATTCCGTTCGGAGTGGCAGATGTAAAACGGGAAGGGGCAGACGTGACTATAGTGGCCACTTTATTCATGGTTCACAAAGCTCTAAACGCGGCTGCACATCTTGAGAAAGAAGACATAAGCGTGGAAGTTGTTGACCCGAGAACGCTGACGCCTTTAGATAAACAGGCAATGATGAAATCTGTCAAAAAAACTGGGCGGATTGTCGTAGTAAGCGAAGACTGCAAAACCGCAGGCGTAAGCGCTGAAATCGCTGCAATCATAGCTGAAGAGGCAATAGATTATTTAGATGCTCCAATAAAGCGTGTGGCCGAACCTGACACGCCAATACCATTCAGCCCACCCCTTGAGCGGTATGTAATTCCAGACGAGAAAGCCATAATTAAAGCAGTCAAGGAGATCGCATAAAAATGGTGACAACGGTAGTCATGCCAAGGCTTAGCCTAACAATGAAAGAAGGCACCGTAGGAAAATGGTACAAGAAAGAAGGCGACAACGTTGAGAAGGGAGAACCGATAGCGGAAGTAATCTCAGAAAAAGCCACATACGACTTAGAAGCACCTGCGGCAGGCATACTGCGGAAAATAATGGTAGAAGAAGGCGTTGATGCACTCGTAAACGCTGTCTTAGCCGTAATAACTGCACCTGACGAAAAACTAGAAACGGAAATAGCTTTCGAAGCTCCTCAAGCGGTCAAAGAGACCGAAAAGGTTTTGGCCTCTCCAGCAGCAAAGCGATTGGCAAGAGAATACGAGATAGATATATCCATTGTAAAAGGCAGCGGACCAGAAGGAAGAATAGTAGAGGAAGACGTGAGACGTTTTGTCGAGCAATCTCAGATGATTTCGCCAAAAGTTAAGGAAACCATTCCCTTAAGCGGCTTCAGAAAAACCTCCGCAGACCGCGTCTCTACTAGTTTCAGAACTGCCCCACATAGCACAATAATGATGGAAGTCAACGTTTCAGAAGCAACAGAACTGCATAAGAAACTTGAAGTATCTTATACAGCAATTATTGTGAAAGCCGTTGCGAAAGCCCTGCTTGAACATCCAATACTGAACTCGACTTTGGATGGAAGCGAGATAAAATTATTTGAAGACGTAAATATAGGCATAGCCGTTGCCACAAACTACGGTCTAGTAGTCCCAGTCATAAAAAATGCTGACAAGAAGTCACTGAAAGAAATAGAAACATCCATCAAAGAGTTGAGCGAAAAGGCCAGAGGAGGAAAATTGACAAAGGATGAAGTAGCTGGGGGGACATTCACGATAACTAACCTAGGTATGTACGGCGTTGATTTTTTCACGCCAATTATTAATCCTCCAGAAGGCGCCATACTCGGCGTGGGGAGAATAACACAAAAGCCAATTATAGTCGATGGAAAAATTGAAGCTGAGCTCGTGATGATTTTGAGTCTTTCTTACGATCACAGAGTCGTTGATGGCGCTCCGGCTGCTGAATTTCTGCGAAACGTTAAAGGAAAAATCGAGAAAACCCTAGATTCTGAAGTCTAGCTAATCTTCGCTTCCTGCCTTATCTGCCGCCTCTGCAGATTCTCTGAGGCTTTTTCTGATCAGTCTCAGCCTCACGTCTTTTATCATCGTTACGCCGCGGCTCGAAATTATGGAGCCAGCCCACACTATGATGATAAAGACGAAGAACATGATGCAGGCATTACTGAATACAATTATGGATTTGACGATTTCGCTTGTTTCTTCGGTCGAAATTGGAACGAGTTGCGGAATCTGTGCTCCACTCAAGAACATCCATAGCAATAGCGCTGCTGGAATTATCATCAAGATTAGCCCGATGACTAACAGTGTATACCCAGTAGTTTTCTCTATTTTTTGTGCTTTTTTGGTGTTCATAGGAACGGCTTACTTTGTTCTCTTATAATTGCTTTATTCCCGAATGAAAAGGTCTTTTCACACACACTTCATGTGCGGACACACCATGTCGCTTCGGAAAATCTTAAGTGTCTGACGATAGAGAAACGATTGAATCGAAATGAAGGTCGCCATGTATTACAGCCCAAAAGATATAAGGATAGAAGAAATGCCCACACCGGAAATGGGAAAAGACGAGATCCTAGTAAATATGAAGGCCTGCGGGATATGTGGCTCCGATTTGATGGATTGGTATCTCGAAACGCGGGTTCCGCTTGTTCTTGGTCATGAGCCAGCAGGAATAATCGTCAAGAAAGGAGGAAGCGTCACGGGCTTCAACGTGAGTGATAGAGTTTTCGTGCATCATCATGTGGCTTGCCTAAGATGTCACTATTGCGCGCATGGCGACTACACATTATGCAAGCAGTTTCACGAGACTAACATTGAGCCCGGTGGGCTTGCAGAATACTTCAGAGTTCCAGCGCCAAACCTACAGATTGATACTCTGAAAATTCCTGATGCCATCTCTTTTGAAGAAGCCACTTTGATAGAACCTGTTGGATGCTGTTTGAGAGCCCTTAAAAAGTGTGACATCAAAAAAGGCGACTCAGTAGTCATAATTGGAGCGGGGGCAACTGGAATAATCCATACAGCTCTATCGAAAGTGTTTGGCGCTACAAGAATTATCGTGAGCGATTTAATTGATTACCGCTTGAATGTGGCTAAAAAGTTTGGTGCAGAAGTTGTGGTCAACCCAAAAAATGAAGATATCCTTGAGACTGTCAAGGCTGAGACTGATGGAAGGGGCGTTGACATAGCGGTTGTCACCGCGCCGAATCTCGAGGCGTACAAGGTTGGGTTAAGCGTCTGTCGTAGAGGCGGAAAACTCTGCGTTTTTGCCCCCACAGAACCGGGAAAGTACTTGCGGGTAAGCCCCAAAGAGCTTTTTTTATCTGAGATTAGACTGATCCCATCGTACTCGACATCACACTTAGAGACGAGAGAAGCTCTGAGGCTCATAAAATCTGGTAAGCTTGATGCGAAAGAATTGATAACTCACCGTTTCAGGCTTGCTGATGCGGCGAAAGCGTTTACGACGGCCTTAGAAAGCACAGAAAGCTTGAAAGTGATAGTTCTTAATGAGTGATAAGAATGAAAGGAGCAATGCTTTACGGGGTAAAGGACCTACAAGTTGAGGATGTTGAGACACCGAAAGTTACGACTGGAGAGGTTCTCGTAAAAGTCAAAGCGGCCACGACGTGCGGCACGGACCTAAAAATATTCCAAAGAGGATACCTTGAAAAAATCATAAAACTTCCTGCAATCTTTGGACACGAGTGGGCTGGAGATGTTGTTGAAATCGGGGGAGGCTTGGAATGGCCGAGAAAGGGCATGCGCGTTCGTGCTGGCAATAGTGCACCTTGCTTACGTTGTTCGATGTGCCAAAAGGGCAAGTACAATCTATGCGAAAATATGATTTGGCTTTGGGGCGCGTACGCTGAATACATCAAGATTCCAGCGCGCATGATCTTAGTGAATATGCAGGAGATTCCGCAACACATTTCTTATGAGGAAGCGGCGATCACGGAGCCTTTGGCGTGTGTTTTACATGGTGTTGAGGAGGCAAGGGTCAAGCTCGGCGATACAGTCGCGATAGTCGGCGCTGGACCAATAGGATTGCTGCACCTATTAACCGTCAAGAAGATTGGGGCTACGAAGACGATAATCATAGACCTTGTTGATGAAAGGCTAGAATTTGCGGAAAAACTGGGCGCAGATGCAACAGTCAACGCAGGAAAAGTGGATGTGGTAGAAACTGTCAAGCAAATGACAAGTGGGTATGGTGCCGATGTTGCAATCGAAGCCATAGGATTGCCATCCACGTGGGAACAAGCTGTTAAACTAGCCAGAAAAGGCGGAACCGTTCTGGAGTTTGGCGGCTGCCCACCCGGAACGGAAATCAAAGTTAATGCAGAAATGCTTCACTACGGAGAGCTCACAGTCCTCGGCACTTTCCACACCACCCCTTTGCATTTTAGAAAAGCCCTAAACCTTATAGCATCAAGGGCAATTGATGTTCGGTCACTCATAACTGGAAAGATGAGGCTGGAAGAAATCAAAAAGGCGTTTGAAATACTTGCTACGTCAAAGAGCGAGATAAAGATAGCAATAAATCCATAATCTATCAGATGAAAAAATAGGTCAAAAACAGCTTGTTGTCATGAACGCAAAAAGTTATATTACTACAGTCCAAAAGCTTTAGGTTATTGCGAGGAAAATCAGGAATGGTTAAGTATATTTTTGTCACTGGCGGCGTGTTGAGCTCGGTTGGTAAGGGTATTTTAACTTCTTCAATTGGCAAAATGCTTCAAACCAGAAGTTTGAAGGTCACAGTAATAAAGATTGACCCTTATGTGAACGTTGACGCTGGAACAATGAATCCTTACATGCACGGCGAAGTCTATGTGACTGATGACGGAGGCGAAACAGACCTAGACCTAGGCTGGTATGAGCGTTTTCTCGACTTGAACTTGCGAAAGGAGAACAATATTACCACGGGCTTGGTTTACCGGGCAGTCATTGAAAAGGAACGGCGCGGCGACTTTTTGGGAAGATGCGTTCAGATTGTTCCGCACGTGACAGACGAGATTAAGCATCGCATTCGCAGGGTCGCGAAGGCTTCGGATGTTGACGTAGTCTTGACTGAGGTCGGAGGCACCGTGGGCGACATCGAAGGTTTACCATTTCTTGAGGCTATTCGGCAGATGCGATTGGAAGAGGGCTATGAAAATACGTTATATGTGCATGTTGCCTTGGTTCCCATTTTAGATGTTACGAAAGAGATGAAGACGAAGCCACTTCAACACAGCGTCAATGAATTGCGGCGCATCGGTATTCAACCTGACATTATTGTTGCGAGAAGCCCTGAAATGATTGACGCAGAGGCGTTGAGAAAAATAGCCTTGTTTGGAACAATTCCAGAGAACGCAGTTTTCTGCTCCTATAATGTCGAATCCATCTATCAGGTCCCGGTTATTTTGGACGACCAAGGGATGGGTAAATTTGTCTGCAAAAGATTAAGCTTCCTTGAACAGAAAAAGGATTTTAAAGAATGGAAAGAGTTTGTCGACGCTGTATTAAATCCGGAGCATGAAGTGAACATTGCTTTAGTTGGTAAATATGCAGGTTTGTCTGATAGCTATGTGAGCATGAATGAAGCTCTGCGACATGGAGGTGCCACGTGCAAGGCAAAGGTCTGCATTACCCACATAGAGGCTGAAAAGTTTGAGGAAAACCAAAAGAACATTGAAGCTTTGAAGAATTTTGATGGGATATTTGTTCCCTATGGTTTTGGCCCAAGGGGCACTGAGGGAAAGTTAAAGGCAATACGCTTTGCAAGAGAAAATGATGTTCCGTTCCTTGGGATATGCTATGGCTTTCAGTTGGCTGTAATAGAGTTTGCACGCAATATTTGTGGCTTAAAAGATGCGAGTAGCACCGAGATCAATCCTAACTCGCCCTACTCGGTAATTGACCTCATGCCAGAGCAGCGGGGAATAGCAATTAAGGGAGCTACAATGCGATTGGGCGCCCACAAGATAATAATAGAACCAAACACCATGGCACACACACTCTACAAGAATGCGGAAATTTATGAGCGCCACCGTCACAGATTCGAAGTTAACTTAGACTATTTTGGAACCTTGAAGGAAAATGGTCTGGTCTTCTCCGGAAAAAGCACAGACGGCAGAAGAATGGAAACATTGGAGCTGCCTGATCGATACTTCTTTTTTGCCTCACAATTTCATGGCGAATTCAAAAGCCGTCCCGGAAAACCAGACCCAGAATACTACGGTTTTATCAAGGCATGTCTAGATAGAAAATTGGGTAGGCATAAGCCTGAGTTCCAAAAATAGGAAGGAGTCATTGCGGAGTTCAGTATGTCCGGTGATATGGTCTTACGATTTCTTCTAGTAAAGAGAGCAGTGTCGGCACTTTGAACACTATGTCCGTGAAGCTCACTATTCCTTGAAGCTGGCTATCATTCACTACTGGAAGTCGTTTGATTCTCTTCTTTGCCATAAGTCTGGCTGCTTCTTCTATGCTTGCTGTTTCGCTTATTGTTATCAGCGGGCTGGTCATGACTTGCCTTGCGGCTAAGGCTTCTGGCGCTAGACATGGCTCTACAAGCCTTCTCAGAATGTCGCGTTCTGTTATGATGCCTACGGGTCTTTTGCTTTGCACAACTACTATGGAGCCTATGTTGAACTTGTTCATTGTGGCTACAACTTCTTTCATGCTTGTGTCCGGTCGAACCACCCTAATGTCTTTTGACATTATGTCTCTTACAAGAACTATGCTTGCCATCGAATTTTTCCTCCAAACCATTCATGTGGATCAGTCATTTATTTGTGTTTGTGCACGCGTGCTCTAACAATAGCGGCAGAGTCAGATTCGGGCTATTCGTTTAAAGGCTTGGTTTTACATATCTTAGTCTGAGGGCAAAGAGCTTTGGACGAAGGTAGTCCCACTCCGGCAGAAAAGTTTCGTATTCGCTTGGAGAGAGCCGCGGGTTATGGTGAAGTCTGGGAGATTGTTAAGGACACGGTGGCTTTTTCTCTGCACAAGCGTAGGAGCGGTATGATGCTTTTCCTCGATGACCTGCCCATTCAACTGGGCGCCTATCACCCGATCGGAACGAATAACATTGTCTTGAATAGACGTTTGGTTCAAATTGTGGAAGCTGCGATTGAGTCGAAACGTGTGGTTAATGCTTTAGTCTACAATTTGCTTTTGCACGAGTATTTGCATGCTTTGGGCGAGTATTCTGAAGTTGAAGTCAGGCACATGGTTTATGAGATTGCGCAAAGATGTTTTGATAAAGATTATATTGTAACGGTGATTGCGGAGAAAAGCCCATGGACCTTGCTTAAAGGCATTCCGCTTGAGGCAGTTAGTGTTCCGAAGCGTGTTATGGAGATTGTGAAGGATTTTGAGAAAACAGACAGATACATAGTCTAGAAGCGCAGATATGGATGGCGAGACATATATAACTGGCCTGATCAGATTACGTTCTGTATTTCACATGTTCCAAGAAAACAGTAACCTCGGAATCTTCAAGCCTATAATTGGTTCATGGTACGAATCCCTGAGGAATCCGGAGAATTATCAAGCGTCAGTTCTCTCAGATCTTGTCAGGCAATATAGTACGACTCGTTATGGACAAAGCCACAGCGTATCTGAGGTCAAGGACATCGCAGACTTTCGGGCAAATTTTCCCATTATAAATTATAAAGGTCTCAGTTCATTCTTTGCTGAAGTCATGAAAGGCTGTTATGACGTTATTCTTCCTGAACCCGTTCTGTGCTGGGTAATGACTCGAGGTTCAACTAGCGCCGCAAAGGTTTTGCCAGCAACTAGCACTCATATTGAACAGATTTTTACGTGCGGGGCAAGGGCACTTGTAAATTATGCGCTCCGAAAGAACGATTTTGACGTGTTTAAAGGGAAGATTCTCAACCTAAACTTTCCTTCCAACGTTCACACTATGATAGCTGATGGGCGAGAGGTAACTTATGGCTACAGCTCCGGTACGTATGCAAGACTCAACCCCATGCTTAGTGAGGTCAGCCTCCTGCCCCGACAGGAGGAGATAGATGCGTTAGGTCCAGGTATCACTAAACGTGACTGGGAAAACAGGTTTGAATTGGCTTATCAGCGGGCGCTGGATGCGGATATGACTGCTGCCATGGGCGTGACGCCGATTATATTGGGGTTCGCAAGATATGTTAAAAAGAAGCATGGGAAAAAACCTGGAGACTTGTGGAAGCTTCGGGCTTTGTTCTGTACGAGCGTCCGAAAGATACAATTCAAGTATGCTCCAAAACTGCGCATGTTGTACGGTGAGGTCCCCGTTGTCGAAATTTACAGCGCTACTGAAGGTGTCTTTGGACAGCAACTCGACGACTTACCGTATATTTCGCCGAACTATGACAAGTACTTCCTTGAGGTTGAAACTAGTAAAGGAATAAAGATGTTGCATGAACTTAAACGTGGAGAATGGGGCAAGTTATTAGTTTCTTCTTGTATGTTTCCCAGATATGACATTGGAGATTTGATAGAGGCGGCTGGGAAAAGTTATTTCCGTGTTTTTGGACGGGATCAGTTTTTGACGCGTTTGGAGCATCAGCTTTACAGGTTGCTTCTGGGATGGCTAACTTAGGTTGGTGGGTTTCTCCTCTTCGTCCTCGTCATGGCGTAAAGTGCCCCAAATATTATCACTATTCCAACTATGATTAGGAAGAACGCCCCCAAGATTTTTGAATCAATTACAATTATACCAGCTACTTGGAGATAAGACATTAAGCCTATGATTGTGAGGATTATTCCGCCGATCAGTGGACCCATGAATGCGTATTCGCCTTTCTCGTGCTTCTCCTGTTTCTCTTGCTTTTCGTGCTTCTCTTGTTTCTCGTGCTTCTCTTCTTTTTCACCTCTTGGGCGCACTGGAGCTGACGGACGTTGTTCAACAGTCGGTTGCTCAGTTTTTAGTGGTGCACCGCAATTTGGGCAAAAGCTCATTTCTTCCTGGATCTTATGTCCGCATTTCTTGCATTCCGGCATTGCTTTTCACCATCTTTCTGATTTACATTTTATCTGCGCATCTAGTATTTAAGAAATGTTATATGCTACCATTGCAAAATAGTTTGATGGAGATATTGGAATGAACAGGGAAGTCGTTGTCTGGAATCCGTCTCGGAAGTCAAGAGAAGGCTTTATTAGCGCGTTTTCTGCAGGAGTCTTCCTGATTTTGATTGGCATAATTTTTGTGGCAATACCAGGCATTTTTGATGCCGTTTTACAGTTTTTTAAGGATTTTACCATAATTCAGGTGCCTCATGTTCCAGGATTTATGCTTCCTGCACCGTCGCACCTGGCAAATCACACGACAGTTTACTCTGCTGTAATGTATTTCAGTCTTGCATGGGGCATCTTCCTAGTAGGATTGCTTATGATAAGGATTTTTGCCCGTTCGCCACTGCAGAAGAAAGCAGAGAACACGTCAGACATTGTTTTTTGGCTGGCAAGCAGTTTCCTCGTCACTAATTTCCTTAATGAAGACACCGATATTGCGATGTGGTTTGCCTTTTGGGCTACAATAATAATGCTTGTTGGCGTGTCATTAGTTATTAGAGCCATCGTCCTAGCGTTGTTTAAGTGACGGCGAGTTTCTGTGACATTAGCCCAGACCTCCTGCGCATATATGTTGAACTCTAGAGTAATTCGAAGTTTCCAAGACCTGAGCAAATTTAGGATTATTTGACCAAGGGAATTTATTGCGAGTCCATCACATAAAGCAAAATTCCAAGATGAAGGGGAAGCACCTGTTCGTTTTTATATGAGGTTAAGGCTATTTTGGATAATCGTATTGTATACGTTAGTGGTTAGCATGACAACTGACGTGGGTATTGGCAGGGCAGGAGAGAATCCTTACAAGTGGCACGACAAAGCCTTGGTTAGCAAAGTTGCGAATGTACATGATTTGAAGAAAAGCATTTTGAAAGCCGTAGACTTAATTGGCGGGTTTGGAAAGGTCGTTGAGAAAGACGATGAAATATGGCTGAAACCTAATTTTAACACTGGTGATGCTCCGCCTGGGTCGAGTGACCCAGAATTTGTTAAGGCAGTTATTGAATTGCTGTATGAGCATGAGGCGTCAAAGGGTATTCTGGGCGAATCATCAATGCTTTCGCTTTCAACTCGCAAGGTTTTTGAAGAGACAAAAATGATGCGTAAAGCGATGGAAGCAGGAGCTGAAGTTGTTTTTTTCGATGAGGGCAAGTGGGTGAAAGTTTCCACAGGTGAAGAGTATTTAAAAAAGGTAAGCCTGCCCGAAACAGCCTTAAACGCAAAGAAGCTTGTTTACGCTTGCACTATGAAGACGCATAGGTGGGCGAAATTTACGCTAAGCCTGAAGTTAGCTGTGGGCTTTATGAAACCTACCGAACGAATGCAACTACACATGAGACATTTGGAGGAAAAAATTGCAGATTTAAACCTAGTTGTGCATCCCAACCTGATGATCATGGACGGGAGAAAATGCTTCATAAGCGGTGGACCAACGTGTGGTGAACTGCGGAACCCAAATGTTGTGCTTGCTTCTGGAGACAGAACAGCAATAGATGTGGAAGCAATAAAGACAATTCAAAACTTTGAGGGCTCTAGCTTGGAGGCTGATCCATGGAATTATACTCAGATTCGCAGAGCCGTAAAGCTTGGAATAGGGGTGAAGACTGAGGAAGAATATATGCTAATAGATTAACGACCTGTTTCTTGTTCATTTTATCTTTTCAAAGTGTATTACGTAAACAAGCTGATTTTCATCCCATTCTCCATGAGTTTCCTTCCATTTTTCCATAAACTCTTCTAGGGTGTGACCGCCTTCTCTTTTTGCGTCTTCTTCGTCAAAGTATTTTAATCGTTTTCTTTCAATAGATATTATGCTCAAATCTGCAATATGGGGTTCCCAAATAGTTGCATGAACTATTGCTCCTGCCTTAACTTTAGGGTCTGGAGGGCTTGTTCTCGAAGTCTGAGTTTTGGCTCCATTCAGTATTGCCTGCTTGTCGATGGCGGCAAACTGCAGTTCACATGGAGTTTCAACAACTTCTTTAATAACTTCTTCAACTGACTTTTCCGGTTCCCTCGCAATTCTCTTAATGATTTGATTTCTTTCTTTGACTGGAAGCCGCTTTTCAGCCAATGTCTTAATGACCTCTACTTGCTTTTTTGGTTCCTCAACCGACCGGCCAACTTTAACCGCTGTTAAATAATCAATTTTGCCTTCTGGCACTTGACCAGAAACAGTGGATGGTGCAACGTATGTTTGGGCTTCTTCTGGAATGACCTCAACAGTTCTTAGCCAAAGAGATATTGCATCGCTACTGACGCCAATTTTCTTTGCCAATTCAGCTTGAGAAGAATATTTTTCTGGACAATTTTCAAGTAGATATTTGCAGACTTTTCCCTTTTCAATTGCACTGAGGTCTTCCCTGTGGATGTTTTCGATAAGATTTAATTGGACTACTTCGTTATCGCTGTACTCTCTTACGATGGCGGGGACCGTTTTCAAGCCAGATTGCTGAGATGCTCTATAACGCCTTTCACCAACTACAACCTCATATCCACTTTTTATGGGTCTGACGATAATCGGTTCAAGCAATCCAACTTCTTTTATGCTCTCAGCTAATTCATTGAGGCGTTCCAAGTTGACCTCTAACCTCGGATTAAGTTTGCTCGGATGAATGTCTTTTAGTTCAATCTCTTTAATCATCTCTTGCATAGATCCCACACCTTTCCACTTATTTTCTAACCACCTGAATATATTCTTCTATCTATGAATAACTTAAATGCAGATAAATGCCCTAATAGCTAAAAGCATCATCAAAACCTAGGAATAAAACGCCCAGTTTTCCGCTGATATTTCTCATATTCCTTGCCAAAACGCTGAATTAAGAGCCTTTCCTCCTCAAAAGTAACTCGAAAGTATCCAGGGATAGCTACCAGAGGAAAAAGCGTAAACAAATTAGGCCATAGAAAGAACAATCCGAAGAACATGAGAAAATAACCAAGATAAGAAGAATGCCGGACATAATGGTATGGACCCCAAGTGACAAGCTTTTGGTTATCTGGCATTTTCCAAGAAACTGCATGTTTACCACGAGCAATAACGCTCCAGATGAACAAGAAGTATCCGACAATTGTGAAAGTCAAACCTGAAACCTGTGTATAAAAAATGAATGGAAATTCGAAATCAAAAGGGAAACCGCGAAGCGTATAAACGAAACCAGTGAAAACGAAAAAAGGATACAATAACGCTTCTAGAAAATACACTAATGTCCCGCCGCAGCTAGGCTCACGCAGAACTCTGAAGGACGCTCAACCTCCGCATAAGACTTAACGCCGCCCTTGCGTTTATGCACTACAAGGATGTTATGCAAATTAGCTGAAAAGAAAAATCCTAGACAAACAAGAAGAGAAACGGCCAAAATAGTCTCTATCAACATGATTGTAGACGACTTGTGTGTTATAGACCTATTTCTTTGGCGACATTTTTCAGTCCGTCTAGAGCGATTTCAAAGAATCTGTCTCGTGGAAATCCTATTTCCTCGCAAACGAGAATTCTGTCTCTTTCTGCTCCTCTGGCAAAGTCTTTATCCTTAAACTTTTTCGCAACCGTTTCAACTTTCACATCTGCCAGCTTCTTGGAAGGCATAACCAAAGCACAGGCTACCAGCAATCCCGAAATAGCGTCACATGCAATAAGCGCCTTTTCCATTCTAGTTTCTGGCTTAACACCAGTGTGCAGAAAATTGTGGGTTTTTATAGCTTTAGTGAGCTCATCTGAAAGCAGTCCCTTCAAAATTTTTTCAGCCACAAGACTATGCTTTTCAGGCGCAATCTCAGTCCTCTCATAATCAATATCGTGAAGCAAGCCCACTAAACCCCAAAGTTTTTCATCTTCGCCGAAATGTTTGGCGCAACTTTTCATTATGGCTTCCACAGCAAGCATGTGAAAAACAACGTTTCTTTTCGAAACATGCTTTTTAACTAGGTTAAATGCGTCATCCCGCGACAGCATAAGCATCGCCTAGACTCATTAATGTATAACATACTAACTTATAACTTCTCGAAACTGCTATTCAGGTTCTCCGTACATCTGACCCGGAGCCAGTATGTTTGGAAATTTCTCCCGCAGTATGTAACGTGCAACATAGCATAAGTGGCATGCATCCGCGTAAACTTCATCATGGGGTAAGCTGAATTTCTCCACCAACGCAACTGGACCGCCTCGAACCAAAGGCTCAAGGATCGGATTAACATAAGGATTATACCCTTCGATTATTGTTGAAAATGGTCGGTGCCAAGCGTTGCCAATCGAGATGCCTTGGCAGACATGTACATGTCCAAAGGGGTCTATGTGCACTCTTTCTTGCTTGGCAAAGTTTTCATAGGGACATTTTGTGAATTCGCGCCAAGTTTTTTTCTCAATCTTTTCGGTCAATTTTGAAGCCGCTCTGCCTCGATACATCAACGTCCAAAAATCAACTTTTACTCCCTCAATTTGGCTTGCAGAAGGTGTTTCAATACTTGGATGTTTGACAGAAATTACTCCTGCTTTTATGTTTAAGGCGTTTGCAGCTTTTGCAGCGTTTCTAACCGCTTCGCTTTCCCATTTTTCTCCATGATAAAGGTCGCTGCTTAGGCTTAATTCTACGTCGTGGGCATTGGCTAATGGACGTAACCAATCTATTGCATCTTCTTGACAGGTGGCCCAATAGCAATTTGAGAGTATCTCCACACGAAAACCGAGACTCACGGCTTCCTTGGCAGTCTTAACCACGATTGGATGGTATAGAAAAGGCTCGCCACCTTCTATTGCAACATAGTTCACGGTTCCGAGCTTCTTTGCTTCATTCAAAATATTCTTTATTTGCCGACTGGTAAAAACGCCTCTTGCTTCAGGGCTTCCCCAGACAAAACAGTGATCACATTCCAGATCACATTTGTATGTGAGGAGAAAGTGTACACCTTTCAATTCCAACAATGGCACCATTTAAACATTAATATGACAACATAGTTAAATCTTGAGATAGAGACGGATTCGTTATTTTGAAGCGGAAATAGGCAAAATATATAATCATGGTCTAAGTCCTTCTGCTCCATGTTAGGTGTAAGCTCGCATGGTTTCGATGAAGTTTAAAGTCACGTGGAAAGCTATTATCCTTCCAGTGTTGGGTTTATTGTCTTTTTTCGTATATCTTTACCTGTTTAATGTGGACATTCCGACAATAATTGCAATGGTTCAGCAGATAGACCTGACAATTTACTTCTTCGGCATAGTTCTTATAATGCTTGAAGCCTTTTTCTTTGCACTATCATGGCGTCTTCTGCTTGACTTTCTCTCCGTGAAACTGTCTGTTGTGAAGTCTTTCTTATACGTTTGGTACGGAGTGTTCATGGACATAATTATTCCAGCGGAATCAATAAGCGGAGAGATTTCAAGAGTATATTTAGTTACAAGAGAGCAAGATGGAACTAGCGGAAAAGTCATCGCATCTCTGGTTACTCATAGGCTAATCGGCATGGGAACAAACATCACAACCTTGCTCATAGGCATAAGCGCTCTATTGCTCAGAGGTCGAGTTAGCGGAGATGTACTTAACTTAACATTATTCTTGGCTATTGTAACAACGATATCTCTGGTGTTGCTGATTCTTTTATGTGTTAAAGAACAATGGACTTTAAGGATTATTGACGCCGTAATACGGTTTGTTGAATATGTGAGTAGAAGACGTTGGAAACTTGCGAAAATTAGAAAAAATGCGTTTGAAGTAGCAAGGATTTTTCACGATTCAATGAATGAGTTCGTCCGCGCTCCAAAAACCCTCTTCGCATCGATTTTTCTTCACGCCATTGCGTGGGTTTTCAGTTTGGGAGTTGCATATTTTGTTTTCTTAGCCATGAGATATCCTGTACCTTGGAGCGTAATCATTGTAACGAGCTCGATAGTGGTTGCTGTGAAAGCCGTGCCCTTGGGTGTGCCTTTCGAGATAGGGCTTCCGGAAATAACGATGACAACATTATATACATTGTTGGGTGTTCCGTTTGACGTGAGTGCAACAGCAACAATCTTGACAAGAATTTTAACGCTGTGGCTTAGGTTTTTTGTAGGGTTCGTTGTTCAGCAATGGCTTGAGATTCAAACAATAAGACAACAGCAAGCACAGAAAACCTAAATTTTGCTTCGACTTTATGTTGAATGGATGTCTCAGATGACGGTTACAATAGAAAATGTGTCAATGCGACATTTAGCAAGACTTTGTGAAATTGAACTGGAATGTTTCAAAACAGAGGCGTTTACAAAGCAGCAAATCGCCTACTTGCTGACTGACTACAATTCTATAGGTTTGATCGCAAAAGAAAATGACAAGATAGTAGGTTTCGTAATAGGCAAAGCGCACATTGAACGAAGGTCGATGATGGGGCATATATCAACAATAGACGTTTTGCCTGCATATCGCCGAAAAGGGACCGCCCAAATGCTTTTGCAGGAGATCGAAAAAATATTCAGGGAAAAGAGCGTTGAGGCATGCCGTCTCGAAGTGCGAGAAGATAACATTCCTGCACTGAGACTTTACCAAAAATCTGGGTACAAAAAAATTGGAAAACTGAGGAACTATTACGGAAATGCTCATGGGCTATATCTTGAAAAGGCTCTAATTTAACTTCAAAAGGTTTAACTTTGTTTTCTCGTCAAAAGCCCTCTGCAGGTTTATACCTGCACATTCGATGATGACCAGTTCTGCCGTCACACCTACGGGAGAATTCTTCATCACATGACCGCCAAAGGCTTCGCCTTTTTCATTTGAAACAACAACATGCGCATGAATTATGACATCACCTTTCTCGTCAACCGTCACGTTTCCCATGCATGAAGCGATTTCCAAAGGGCAATCAAGCTGGATGTGTTTGTACTCACCTTCCTTATAGTATCCCAAAGTAGCCCTTTCTAAGGTTCCAATTAAGATGAAAACTCCTGCCTTTATGTCAGATTCTTTGGCTCTTCTTTCTATGGCTTCTGCCAAATCTTCCCCTTCCGATATGCGGAAAAAACACATTTTTCCAATTTGTCCTTTCATTATGCTGCCTCTCTCGAACGTCACTGTTTGGCAAGACTTTATTTAAATTTTGAGGCCCCGAAAGACCGAAACGCAAACTCTAAATGTGTCAAACAGCAAATTCTTTATTGGGAATTCTCTTGACTAGAAGAAGGAGTGGTGAAACCCAGAGGCTTGGCAGGGCAATCGTCGTTCTTCTCAGAAACACGACATGGAGATGTGGAAAGCTAGAACGCGTAATAGTGAAGCATCTTCATAGAAGAACTGAAGGTTTCGGAAAATCAGAAACCTCCGTCATGGATATGCTTCACAGTTTCAAGTTAAACGGGAAAAAGAAGAACGAGTTCTTAGATGCCATAAAAAGGTTAGAAAGAAGGAACATAGTAAGAATCTTGAACTTGTAACGCAGAGCTTTCTCTTTAGCTCCATTTTTTATGGTTTTTTGGCGAGTTTTTTGGCGTTTTCAATCCATCTTCCTGTGGTTTTCGATGAAATCTCTAGTTTTTTGGCTAGGTCTTTTGCTGAAGCATTAGCCAAGTCTTCGGTGTTGTCGATTCCCAAAGTCTTTAGTTGTTCTGCCCGTTTTTCTCCAATGCCTCTGATCCTTGTGAGTTTTGCAGCTTTCGGCTTGGCTTCTGTAACCGTGACACCAGTTTCTTTTCTTTCTTCTGTCACAGCTTCTACGGTTGCCGCTGCCGGTCGTGGCGGTGGGATCGGAGGTGGCAGTGCCTTGCTTACGGTGGCTTGTGGTTTTGGTCTTTGAGAGTAGCCCATTCCGATGAAGAGAAGTCCTAGTACGGCGGTTGTGATACTCCACAGTTCTCTGAGTTCCACTTGGTACGCGAGCACTATAGCTGTTAAAATGAAAAGGATTATCGCCACCACGTAGAGGGCATAATCTGAGCGCATATTTTTTCTCCCTAACCCATCTATGTTCTATGGAATAGTTTAAATAATTTTCTGCTCCCTAGAGCAAAAAAAGCGAAAATTTTGGAGAGTTTATTAGTATTCACCGTTTATTTCAGTAGTTTCTCTTCTGGTGGAGGCGGCTTTATCCAACCGTTTTTCATTAGCAGTAATGTTGATTCTCTTGCATTTTTGATTATGGCAGAAGCCTTTTCGTACAACTCCTGTCTGCTGGGCTTTACCCTTGCCACACCTTGGCTTATGGACTTTAGTGCGCATGCCACTGCTTCTCTTGGGAAGACTTCCCATTCTTCCATTCGGGGCAAAATGTCCTTTTCGTGTATTCCTCTTTCTTGGGCAAATTTTGCAAGTTCCTCTGCAGCCGCTATGCACATGTCATCAGTTACTGTTTTAGCTTTTACATCCAAGACGCCGCGGAATATCGCCGGAAAACCTAAACTATTGTTCACTTGATTGGGAAAGTCGCTTCTACCTGTGGCAATTATGCGGGCTCCGGCTTCTTCAGCTTCCCACGGCCATATTTCAGGTATGGGATTGGCACATGCAAATACTATTCCGTCATCAGCCATTGTGGTTATCCATTCTTTCTTTATGGTGTCTGGTCCAGGTTTTGATGCTGCCACAACTGCATCTACGCCTTTGAAAGCTTGGGTTATGTCACCCGTTCTTCCTTCCTCATTTGTTTTCTGGGCCAATTCATATTTCCATGGATTTTCTTCTTTTGTTATGTCTTTTCTGCCAGCGTGGATCACGCCTTTAGTATCCACAAGTATTATGTTGCCAGTTTTCATTCCCCACTTTATTAGAACGTAGGCTGTCCGTAGATTGGCCGACCCTGCACCGACTAGGGTTATGAGACTTTCTTTCGGTTTTTTGCCAACTAATTTAAATGCATTCATTAAGCCTGCCAGAATCACTGTGGCTGTCCCTTGCTGATCATCATGCCAAACAGGAATTTGCAGCCGCTTCCTTGTTTCCTCCAAAACATAGAAGCATTTAGGTTTCTCTATGTCTTCTAGGTTTATTCCTCCAAAGGATGGCTCAATGAGTTCACATGCATGGATTATTTCTTCCGGGTCCCTGGTTCTTAGACAGATTGGAAAGCCATCTACGCCGCCCAAGTACTTAAACAACAAAGCTTTTCCTTCCATAACCGGCATGGCCGCCTCTGGACCTATGTTTCCCAGACCTAATACCCGGGTGCCGTCAGTCACTACCGCTACGTAGTTCCACCGGTTGGTAAGCTCAAAAGATTTGTCTGGGTTTGCCTGAATTTCCCTACATGGAGTGGCGACACCTGGGGTGTACCATATTGCAAAGTCTTTAGCGCTTCTTATTGCACATTTGGGCATCACCTGAACCTTGCCTTCATAAAACCTGTGCATTGGCGGAGCAAGAAGTGAAGGTTTTTTGGCTTTAGCCAATAATTCTTCCACAGTAGGTTTCCTATCTTCTCTTTTCTCTTGATTCATTACATTTCTCTCCTCCCAATGAGAAGTTGATGTCTTCAATATTAGATTTTAAATGTTACGGTCGATAATTAAGAAGAAACCCAAAAGAAACGGCGCTTTTGAAATTTGAGTTGCCATCCAAAGATTTATTTTGTCTTTCTCAAACGTTTTTAATCCAACTTCTGCTGGAAGTTGAATACAATCTGGCATATTTAAATGATGTAAAGCATATGAGTATTTGGCTACATAGCGATGTTGACGCGTTATGGGAAAGAAAGAAGAAACGCTTGAAGTGTATGCTAGTCCTTTCTATTATGAGGTTGCTTTTAGTTTCAGAGACATAAAAATAGAAGTTGACTTTTTTGAGCAATGCATCAGAAATATCTCCAGAACTAGAGTTAAGAAGATTATTGACATCGGATGTGGACCTAGCCCCTACATGTTTGAACTAGTTAAACGTGGTTATGCTTTCACGGGTTTGGACATTAGCAAGGCGATGCTTAACTATTCTTTGGAGAAGGCTAGAAAGGCTGGAATTAGAATAAAGACTATTCTCGCGGACATGCGCAATTTCAGGTCAAAAGAAAAGTTCGATTTTGCCTTTTGTATGCTTGGTTCCATTGAAGTTGAATCGAATAAAGACTTTCTTTCTCACCTAGATTCTGTTGCAGGTTGTTTGAAAGGCGGTGGCTTATACTTAATTGATGCTTCGATCCAATTTGATTGGACAAAGTTGAGTCCTCAGAACTGGACTATAATAAAGAATGGGTTGACAATAAATGTCACGTGGGAAGCTGTTCCAATAAGCCACGTTGGACAAAAGATAATTGAGAGACTACTTCTTGAAGTCATTGAAGGCGAAAAGGGGAAAACTCTGAAAATGGAGAACGTTGGCAAAATTATTTTTCCACAAGAATTTCTCGAACTGGTTGAGAAACAAGGAAAATTTGAATTCGTGGGATGGTACAACAACTTTGACCTCACTCAACCATTAGAAAAGGCAGCGAGCTTCAACAGACCGACAACCTTGCTCAGAAAAAAATGATGTTGCCGATTGAGACTTAACGCGCTGGCGACACTAATTTAGTAGTCCTTTTTTCTAGACGTTCACTGATAAAAATGGCAAACAAGACTATTGCTGACGCAGTGAAGCTAAAAGCGGCACCGAGGAAAAGCGCGTAGTCTATAACCATTAAATCCAGATAAGCCCTCAGATGCTGACTTAGGTTCCATCCTACGATTATGGCGAAAAACACAGACAGTAGAATTCCTCCCTTTTTTGGGTTGGAGTAAAGCTTTGCGTACAGCATAATGCTTAATGAAGCAGCGATCTTGGCTATCAAAAAAAGTGTGGGTCCCAGTTTTAGAACAAAAGGGTTCAATTCGAAATTCCAGAAAGCAACTGTCGATGCGGCGTCAAAGACGTTGAGAAGGGCAGCAGCTGCACAAGGAAAGCCTCGTGCGCCGCTCATAACCCATCCTCCCCAAAACATGGCCAATCCAATCAAGATCATTACGAAACCTTCTAAGCGACTTACAACGAAAATGCCAAAGCCAGACGCTGTGAAAATTAGGCCAACCACTATGAGAGAAGTCGCCCAAGAAAATATGAAGTAGTCAGCGAAAGACACTGGTTTTCCTCAGATAATACGTAATCGAACATCAATAAGAATCTAACTCAGTAGCAAGTCGGTTAGCAGCCTTAATTGGCATGCCGGCTGAAAGACACTTGCTAACTAAAAGAAAATGATTGAAGCTTTTTCGCTGCAAATGGCACCTAATATCTTCTTTGCCTGTATCCGCCTCTTCTTTCTCTTCCGCCTCTTCCGCCGAAGTCTCTTCCGCCTCTTCCTCGGAATGGACGTCTGGGCTGCTCATACACTTTGGTAGATAAGTTGTTTTCTGTATTCACTTCGCCTTCGAGTGCTTCTTTGGCGATTTCTAGCGTGCCGTATCTCCCAATGTTCAAGCGCATGTTTCCTCTGAACAGGCTCACGTAACCATTTCCTATGCTTAGTGTATCGTCTTCATTTACTTTCTCGATGTTGTCATCCCATAGGGTTAGGTAAACACATCCTGTTTCATCACCAACCAGAGCGTCACAGACGCGGTGTGGTGCTCCATCTCTGCCAGCAGCGATGTTCCTAATCTCGCTTTTTGAAACTAATTTAGCTGTAACGTTTACTGCCCTAGAATCGGTCGTCAATTCGCCGACTTTCACGTCTACAGGTTGTCTGCTTCCTGAAAAACTTTCGATAGCCAAATACTTCACCACCTATATTTAGACAAAACACATAACATTGTTTTCTCTTCTTAAGTGTTTTGGTTATTGACAGAGTCTTTGAGTTTTGGTCCTTTATCCTTTGTCAAATAAGGCAGTTTGCTTGTTCTGAAAATAACAAGTTTGTCTTTGAGTTCGGTTAAATAGGCCAAAACGAGCCGTTTGCCCTTCTCTGTCAAGGCATAGACTGGAATTGTAACACCCAATTGTAGTAGTGCCTTGCTCCCGATTTCCTTTCGAAGTATTTTCGAAGCACTTGCACATACAACATCCGCCTTGGCTATGTGCTTCACATCTGCATCGCGTACACACGTGTTGCACACTGAAAAGACAAAGACATCTGCCTTAACGCTAGCCTCAAAATCTCTAATTTCGCTGATGGTCTTCGATTGAAAGCCTGCAACACTGACAGCAATGTATTTGTAGCCTAAATCAAAAGCTCGTTTCACGCCTTCAAGTTGATCAATTCGTGCGTTAGCTTTGTCCAGAATGACTCCACCATCCACTTCTATGCGTTCAATAATTTGTTGTATAGGCGAAGTTTTGATCATGCCGGTTAGTCGTGCGCCGATTGCTTGGACAAGTGCTCCGTTTGAAGTTATGACCGTCCCTGTCCCTTCACAGACGACAACGGCGCAGTCGATGAGTCGTTCGCTAAGCCAAACGTGCATCATTTCAGAAGCTCCATATGCCACAATGGGTTCAGCGTCAAAAGCACGACTTGCACAGCAAAAAACATGGCCAGCTATTTTCATTTCCACACTTTTCCGTACGGCTTCAGAATCGATTTTCTTGGTTCCATACATAGCTGCGTGTAGAGGGCAACGTTCAACAGTAGGCTCGCTTAGGACTCTCACGCCCTTTGGGGAAATTTGCACGCGCGCACCGCAACAATAGATTTCGTGATCACCCTGTATGCTGCTACGGTTATTCTTAGAATCTTCCATACAACCACCTAGAGATTTGAATATTTGGACGACTTTACGTGGTGTACAATATAAAACTATAGAAAAATGCTGGAGAATACTGACTGAGCATCTTCGCTTAAGATTAAGCAAGGCATCTATGCATGCCAACCGTATACAAAAACGGTTGAAAGTATGTCTTTGATGCCGACGAAGTAGTCGTCGTTTATGTCACATGCTGCATCCCATTTAGAGCTTCCTGGGTAACTTCCATATGCGATGGCAGCCCGTAACAAGTCTTTGACGTCTACGAAGCAGTCTACGAAATCGCCTGAATATGACGTGATGTCCTGTCTAACAACTGCTACGTACTTGTGGATGTAAGTGTGTATCACGTTTCCAGACTCGAGAATTTCAACCTTAATTTCATGTAGACCGATTACTGGGTCTGTAGTGTATGGTCCTAGATAGGTATAGCTCCATGGGTCTAAGACGATGTCAGATTCAGTGTGCATAAGCACATTGTCCTCGTATACTTTGACGTCAACAGTCACAGAGACTAGTTCACTGTCGGACGAGTTTGCTTGGGCTCCAATGTTCTGAACCAACACCTTATACGTGTATGGGTAACTTAACGATGGTTCCCACCCTGCCGCTATTGACCCGATCCACCAATCGCCGACGACCGCACTTATGACTGGAGCTTTAACGAAGAAGTCGTCGTATTTGACTACACGACCTAGGTCGATGTCCTTGTCATAATAGTCAAAGACGTAAGGTCCACATCCTACAATCTGTTTCATAAATGGATATTCAGTCGGAGGATCTACCCCTAGGAGAGCCTTGTAGGAATTGAAGGCTGGGTCCCAGCCTGTAAGAATGCTTCCGTACATTGCTTCAGCAGCGTCTGTGATGTGTTTGGGTGAAAGCAAAGCTACATCTGCAACGTCGTACGCATAATATATACCTTGGGTGTAGGAGTATGTGCTAAATTTGTATGGACCTTGCACCTCTTCGTAGGCCTGCGACGCCCAAACTCTTGCGTATCTTCCTGGTCTATACTTTCTTAGAAGTTTCAGGTTATTTACGCAGTCGTAGGCTGTCACTTGTTTGCCGTCATGCCAGTAAACATCCTGTCTAAGATAAAATGTTAATATAGTTCCGTCTACGATGCCGAGCTCAGGTATGCTGACCCATGGAGTGCATGACCATTCAGTGGCGACTAGAGGCGTCTCTGTTAACGTTATTGGACTGACGCCTAAGAGTCCTGCTATTGACCTGTCCAAAATCCGCCATCCATATACGCTGTCTTCATTGTACGGGTTCATTGAGTGAACTGTGTTGGTTAAAGCTACTTTTACTGTGCCGCCAGTTGAATCCTTCCAGTGAGCTGTCATCCAGCTCCAATCGTTTGCAGGTCCAAGATTGGGCATTGAAACAATGCCAACTAACTCTCCTCGACTATCATTTGCTGTCGTGCAAAATGTCATTTCGCAGCTAATAGGTAGCCAAGGCATAAGTTCGTACACGAATCGCGCTTGCACAAGCGATGCATTTCCAATCACTTCATCTTCATTTACACTTGTCAAAATCGACATTGTCCATTGATCAAATAGTGAATCTGAGATGCCAGCAAAATTCCATGCTCCACTTTTTATGCTGTCTGAGTGTAGGTAGTTGTATAGCCAGTAGACGTATCTTCCAATTTCCGGAAAACCAATGCAGATAAAATCGTAATTGCGGACGAAAATAAGTTCCTCAACAAGGTGAGAGAACGATGTCGGCGTAAAAGTCATTATTGGACCTGTGGCGCCGACGTGTGTGGTAATAAACTCGTTGAAAGAGTCACTAAATCCTTTTCCAGGTCCTTGTTCCCAGAACAGATCGCCAGAGTACGAAATATTCATGTTTCTTAGTTTTGTTTGACCTTTGTATAGCCAATTGTCCGTTGCATTAACATAATAGCCAGCTTCCTGTAGAATATCCCACGCAGTGGTCCATTCAGTGTCTGGCATTTGTATGCTCTCGTTGTACCAAGGCTTCTGCGCTGGAGGCACAGGGTTGCCGATGGCGAAAGTCCATGGAGCCCCAACATAGCCGAAAATGTCGGTTTGCTTGTCGTTAACACCATAAATCCACGTCAAAGCCAACCTGAACGCGCTATCATTCAGGGGAAAATTTTCAGTCCCCGATGTTTCTTTGTAATCTCTGCAGTTTATCGCTGCTAAAGAGAATTCTGGTAGAGGATCGAAAGGTGAAATCTTCTCACCAGCCGCGACCAATTGGTCATATAGGTCTATTCTTCCGGGGCCTGCCATCCAGTCGGTGACTCCCAGCAAGAATTCATCAACCATCGTGTCTACAGTAGCGCCTGGATATGCTTTATATAAAATTTCATCGACTCTTGGAAGTCCACCATAATCGATAACAGAGCTTACACCAATACTGGGCTGGTACTCTTTTGCTTTGGAAAGAAGAGAACAAGCCGCAGAAGGCACCGCGATCTCGTTGCTTGCTAAGCTCCAGTCAATAGTTGATGGGTTGCCGATAGATGACCCAGTCAGTATGCTCAGCAAAAAGACTAGTGCGATCACTCGAACAATTATCTTTAATAACATCTTCTCCCATTACTAGTTTAACCGAGTTCTACTATTTATTTTTTAGTGTAATAGAAACCAGCCCGTATCATACAAAGAAAAAGAGAGAGAAGATTACAGCGTCTCCTTATAGTGGTCTAATATAAGAGTTGCATCAGCTTTGTCAACTACGCTGTCATTGTTGATGTCCGCTTGCGCATTCCAGCTAGGGTCTCCAGCATGACTTTCATAGGCATCGTCCCATGCGATTAAATCGTTTATGTCTACTGCCCCATCGCCGTCCACGTCACCCACAATCTTGAGCTTTATTGTTCCATCCACTAACGTATTATCAGTCGTGTTTACTTCGTACGGCACTGTGCTTGCTTCTGCTTTGATAGTGTAAGGCGTCATCAGAGGAGGCGCGGAAGCTGTGTCCCAGTTGAAGGTCACTGTGATATTTTCTGTAGGTGGCAGATCAACCGCATCCATTGTGTCTATGAGGGTCGAATCATAGAAGAGGCTGACAGTGAAAGTTTCAGGTATGTTTCCGTCATTTAGAGTCGTAACGTTTATTGGAATTATGCGTCCTACGTAGGTTTCGCTGTACGTAGGTGAAATCTGTTTTACCACAATGTTTCTTAAGATGATCCTCACGAAACCATCACGCGTTTCATGCGGAATAGGGGCTCCACCAGTGTCTAAGAGTTCTGAAGATTGAAAGTGCAAATCAGTGGCTCCATAATCCTTTACATAGAACTCTATTTCTAGAATCGCCGTATCTGTGGTAATTGTCAAAGCTGTTTTATATACTAGGCTGATCCAGATGTATCCGTTGTCGCTGTCCAAATCCAATTTTGAATCGGGATATTGACCCTGAACGGCCAGTTTGGTTATGCGCAAAACTGAAAGCACACTTGGACTAAACGTCAAGTTGAATTCGCAAGTTTTCATGTCGGATACGCTGTCAATCATTATGTGTATAACAATATTGTCGCCTAGCAAGATTGCCGGGTCTTCAATACTTGGCGGATCAACGTAGAGTGTTGCATCTGATGCGCCTGTCTGTGTAAGTAGTGTTGCAGCGGCAAATGGGAGTGCCACACACAAGATCGCTAGCAAAACTAAAATAGTTTTAATCTTCCTCACAATCCTTTCACCCTTCTCCGTTCTGACTTTACTCTCTCGCTGTCTTAATTAAGTTTTCACTGCCGCTTTCTGTTGATTTTCAAAATTAGATCCTGACGTTGGCTTTCTTCCCAAAAGAAATAAGGGAGGGTTTCTGCTGTTTCTGCCCTATTTATTCACCATTTCGTTAATTTGCTGTTCCATCGTATGCCCACGACAATGGACCAAGACTTTCTTGACACCAGCAACCTTCAAAGCAGCGTTTTTAACATCCATAGCAAGCTTAAAAGCGATCGGACAGAAAGGACTTGAAGGAATGAAGTCCACTCCAACGACGCCTGATTCTTCCTCTTTCACATTTGCGATCAGCTGCATTTCAGCGAAGGTTAAGCCTGTCTCAGGGTCGATCACTTTACCAACAGCTTCACGTACTTTGTTTTCTAGCTCCGTCAAACTCTGACGCACCCGCTTAATACAGGCGATAAAAGTACATGCAGCATATAAACTATTGCCACAAAACTATGTTTTTTGCGCATTTTTCTTCAAATGCATGCGCCAACTTAAAGCCATAGTCCGAGGATGCGAAGCCTTGACCTCATCCAGTTTTGAAACTGCAGTGTTATGGGGCGCTTGCAAGACGGTCTCAGGGGTCGTGTAGGCTTCCTCACAGATTTTATGCATGTTCTCAGTAAAGCGGTCAAGTTCTTCCTTTTCAAACGTTTCAGTGGGTTCAATCATTAACGCCTCCTCAACAATTAGCGGAAAATAAATAGTTGGCGCGTGCAGTCCAAAATCAAGCAGACGTTTAGCGATGTTCAAGGCTGAAACGCCAGTTTCACTCTTCAATAGTTTAGCGCTGAAGACGCACTCATGTTTTCTAGGTCTTACGCTGTTGTATGGGAGGGTTAAGCCTTTAGCTCCTTGGAGCTTTTTCATTAGGTAGTTCGCGTTCAAAACGGAGACTTCAGCTACTTCCTTTAACCCCTCATTGCCTAAGCTTAGGATGTACGCGTAGGCTCTCAAGAGAACTGCAATGTTCCCGTAAAATCCACGAATTTTTCCAATACTGTGCGGCTTATCATAGTCCAAACAGTAGCGCGTGCCATTGAAGCCTATTCGTGGAATAGGCAGAAATTTAGCCAATTCCTCCGTGACTCCCACAGGACCTGCCCCTGGACCGCCTCCGCCGTGGGGTGTGCTGAAAGTTTTGTGAATGTTAATGTGGACTATGTCAAAGCCCATGTCGCCTGGTCTAGCCTTACACAATAGCGGATTCAGGTTTGCCCCGTCATAGTAGAGTAAGCCGCCCGCTTCGTGAACGATTCTAGCTATCTCGTCGATGTTCTTCTCGAATATGCCTAACGTGTTAGGATTTGTGAGCATTAAACCCGCTGTTCGTTCCGAGACAGCGGCCTTCAACGCTCCCAAACTAACACACCCGTCATCATCGGACGGAACAACAACCACGTTGAAACCAGCCATTGCTGCACTTGCGGGATTTGTGCCATGTGCCGAGTCCGGGACAATAATTTCACTTCGCTTCTCGTAGTCTCCATTCAGCTTATGATGTGCACGCATCAGTAGTGTGCCCAGCAACTCACCATGTGCACCAGCAGCAGGTTGCAGACAAACCTCATGAGTGCCTGTAATTTCAGCGAGCCACCGCTCAAGCCTGTAGAGAATTTCAAGTATACCCTGTACGGTACTTTCGTCTTGGTATGGGTTGAGCATGTTTAAGCTTGGTAGACTAGCGAGTAATTCGTTTATTTTCGGGTTATACTTCATTGTGCAGCTTCCAAGCGGATACAAGCCTGAATCTACTCCATAGTTCATTTCCGATAATCGCAGAAAGTGGCGCATTACCTCAACTTCAGAAAGCTCAGGAAGTCTAGGCCTACTAGTGCGTTGCATGTTTTTAGGCAGAAGTGAGTTTAAGTCGCCTAGAGCTTGCCTAATTTCTTGTTCAGCCTTTGGTGGAATATGTCCTCTTCTTCCTTTCCTTCCGCGGGAGAAGATTACTGGCTCATCCCAGCTTGCTTGCTTGAACATCACTTTTGCCCTCCAATATTCCTGTTAATGCTTCTGCTAGACGTTCGATTTCATTTTTCGAGTGAATCTCAGTTACACAGAAAAGAGCTGTTTCGCCAAATTCTGGAAACTCTTCTGAAATGTTTTTTCCACCGTGAATTTGATTTTGCAGGAGTTTTTTGTTGACTTCCTCAACGCTTTGACCAGCCTCATCAAAGTTCACTGTGAATTCTTTGAAGTGAGTAGAATTGAAGATTGGAGCTTTGACACGGCTGATCTTTGAAATCCGCTGCATAGCATAATTAGCCTTATACATGATTGTTTCTCCAAGCTCGCGGAAACCTTCTGGCCCAAGCAGAGCCATGTGAACAGCTGAAGCTACGGCGCATAAGGCTTCATTAGAACATATGTTTGATGTTGCTTTCTCTCGCCTGATGTGCTGTTCACGGGTTTGCAAGGTCATGCAAAAGCCATGTTTGCTACTGTCTTGGGTGGTTGTCATTCCGATGATGCGCCCGGGCATCTGTCTAATAATGTTCATATCATCGCGACAAGCGAAGATTCCCAAGAGTGGACCGCCAAAATTCATGAAGTTACCTAATGGTTGCGCCTCGCCAATCACAATGTCAGCGTCGTACTCGCCGGGCGGCTTTAAGATCCCAAGAGAAGTAGGATCTACGCCTACTATGAAGAGAGCACCGTGTGCATGTGCTTCTCTGCTAATTTCTTTAACTTGTTCCTCGATAAATCCCAAGTACGAAGGGTTTTCAATGTAAACAGCCGCGGTCTTGTTTGAGATTTTTCCCTTCAAATCATCCGTATTGATTTGTCCGTTTTCTTTATCATAGACCAATTTTTCGGTTACTATTCCCGCAGGTTCAGCATAAACTTGCAGTGTGACAGCTCTTTCTGGATGGATGAGTTTAGGAATCAAAATCTCTTTTCGTCCTGTTATGCGGGTCGCCATGCGAGCAGCTTCGCCTAAGGCTGAAGCCCAATCATACATCGAGCAGTTAACAATGTCCATGTCTGTTAACTCGCAAATCATGCTTTGGTATTCAAAAAGTGCTTGAAGCATGCCCTGCGAGATTTCAGGCTGATAGGGTGTGTATGAAGTGACAAGTTCGCTGCGTTGGACAATTTCCCTTACGACTGCGGGCACATAATGTGGCCAGCATCCAGCACCCAAAAACACAGGAATGTCGTTGCAAGTCTTATTTTTGGAGAGCAAGGCTTCTACGTGTCTCTTAACCTCAAACTCTGACAAAGCATGCGGCAGATTCAATGGTTTTTTCAAGCGGTATTTCTGCGATATATCTGCGTACAGTTCGTCTATGCTTTTTATGCCTATTTCCTGCATCATTTCCTGTTTAATTTCTGGCAGAGAGTTTGGAATGTAAGGGTGGCTGCGCTTCTCCAAGATGTTCACCGCTGAGAATTAAAACTAAGCATCACTACGTTTCTTAAAGTTTTTTGAACAATTTCTAGGGCTAATGAGTTTTTTCCAATCAACAGCGAATGCTTATCTTGATGAGATAGTTTTTACGAATTCGGTTACAAGTTTTATGGTGTTCTTTAAATCGTCGATATGTATGATTGAGGCTGGTCCATGAATGTATCTGCAGGGTACGGCTACTGTTCCGCTTGGCACTCCAGCTTTTGTCAGGTGGATTGCGCCTGCGTCTGTTCCACCCATTGGTACTTTCTTGAACTGAAAAGGTATTGATCCCTCTCTTCCTATTCTAATCAATGTTTTAAGAACCGTGGGATGAGTGAAAGCTGTCCTGTCCAATATTGTTATGACAGGGCCACCTTTAATTTTTGATGACACTCTGTCTGGTCGGGTATTTGGAACATCAGCGACAAATGTTCCTTCTAAGGCAAGCCCATAATCCGGGTCTACTTGCCAAGCTGCAGTTCTTGCCCCTCTGATTCCAAGCTCTTCCTGAACGGATCCAACGGCTACAAGATTGTATGGAGAATCCTTCATAGACCTGAACACTTCAGCGAGAACTGCGCATCCGGCTCTATCATCAAACGACTTACCTCTGAAATATCCGCCGCCTAAGTCTGTGAAGTCGACGTCAAAGACGCCCATCACCCCTACATCCGCGCCTTTTTCTTCCGCTTGCTTAATGCTGTCGGCGCCTATGTCGATGAAGAGATCTTCCTTAGGTATGACCTTGTTCTGTTCTTCAACTGTCATGATGTGAGGAGGCTTAGTCCCGATTATTCCTTTAAGGTAACCTTTGTCTCCTCGAAGAAGTATTCTTTGCCCAAGCATTATGTTGCTGGTTATGCCTCCGAGGGTGTCGAAACGGAGGAAGCCATCTTGCTCTATGAAGGTGACTATGAAGCCTATCTCATCCATGTGAGCCGAAAGCATGATTTTGGAATATCCATCTTTTCCATTATTGTAGAAAAATATGTTTCCAAGCTTGTCAACACGTGTCTCATCAGCGTGTCCTTCAAGCTCCTTCTTGAGGATCTCAGCCACGTCCTCCTCGCTTCCAGAAGGCCCGAAAGCGTTCGACAGTTTTCCAAGCAGCTCGATTTCTTTAGACAAGACACCTACCCACCGTCTTTTCATGTTTTTTCTAAAGTTAAGTTTTGCCCTTTGCACATAACAAGACGAAATAGAAGAAATGATAACTTAATCTGCTGAAACCACAGATGTTCAATGCAACAATGTTTTGGCACAGTCAGCAGCGATGTTCTTTTTGGTTTCTAATTCGTCAAAGGTTAAATATGGAATTGAGAACAATGCAGCGAAAGAGGGAATAGAAGTTTGGATCAAGAAGGATTCAGAGACTTCTGCACCAAAAGAAGCCTACATAAAGAAGTGACACAAGCGCACATCAAAATGGTAAAAGAGTTTGAGGCTTTTCTGAAAAAGAAAGGTAAAAATAAGTATTTGAGCAACGCTACAGCCCCCGACCTACAAAGCTTTGTGGCTCATTTGATGAAGAACAAGAAGAACACGTGGGAAAATTTCTTGGCTCTCCTCAGATACAGTCGTTTCTCAAACAACAGAAAAGTAGAAGTTGCATTGTTAGAGCTTATGGATGGCAGTGAGGTTCTACAGAACCTTTCGGACGCCGTGAGACGAACTGTCGGTGAGACCAAGCGTGACGCGATATTTAAAGGAATTGAGTTGCCGCCCTTAGGCACACATTCAAAGGATAAACCGAAAATAACAAAGAAAGTCATGGAAAGACTTGAAGCCGAGTTTGATGAAAAAGCATGCAGAGAAATTTTGTCAAGCGGACTTCACGGACCGATTCCAAAAAAAGTGTTTCTGCCCGAGAGAAAAAAATTTCGAAAATCCAAGAGTATAGACGATTTTCTCGAAAAACGACACAAAGAGTTTGTTGACGAACTCGAAAAACACAGAAGAGAAAAGACGCTTTTCTTTACTCAGGAAATCGATGAAGAAGTTGTTGAATACGTTCGAAAAACTCCGACATGTCAAAACGGCGTGAGAGAAGGCGACACGATCTATGTCACGAAGATTCCCTACATGGTAAAGAAGTACCTACACGAGAAAGATGAAAAGAAGAAGAGATACTACTACTGCCATTGTCCGTGGGTGCGCGAAGCCATAAAATCAGATTTGAAAATCTCTTCCAACTTCTGCTACTGTAGCGCTGGCTTTGAAAAGCGACCTTGGGACGTTATTTTTGATCAGTCTGTGAAAGCTGATGTCATCAAAACTGTTCTGAAAGGAGATCTCATCTGCAAATTTGCCATACACATTCCAAAAGAATTCTTAAAATCCCAGGGCACAGCTCCAAGGGAGAAGGATGAAATCAAGACAGAAGAGGATGTGATTCGCTTTTTGAGTGACAAGACAGAATTTGAGAGAAATGTCCTGGTCGGCGCTTTCAAGATTCCGAAAGGAAAAGTCAGCACGTACAAGAGGATAGCAGAAAAAATAGGCAGACCGAGAGCTTATCGTGCAGTTGCTAGCGCATTACGCAAGAACCCACTTCACCCCGTTGTTCCTTGCCATCGTGTCGTCAGGTCTGATGGCGGGTTCGGAGGAGAGAAGAAAGCAGCTGAGTCTAGAAGGAAGCAAGTAGAAAAAGAAGGCGTGCCAATCAAGAATTGCAGAGTCAAAATGAGCGATGCAACCCTGTTCTAACACTAGTTTACTCTGAGATGAAAGGAATAGCAAAAGCATGTAAGAGAAATCCTTCAGAGAGCAAATAGGATTTTACCTAGTGTTGACAATTAAGAAGTTGGGGAATTACGTTGGACGATCTGGAAGAATTTAGGTGTTATCGAGAACGTATGAACGCACGCATTCTTTCGGCTAATAATCTTGGAATCAAACGGTTTTTCGCGTTGGATAGCCGTGCATACGAAAAAGGCGCTTTAGAAGTCAAAACAAAAGAGCTACTGGGTTTAGTTGCTTCTACTGTTTTGCGTTGTAACGATTGCATAACTTACCACGTCATCCGCTGCGTCCAAGTAGGTGTCTCTGACCAAGAGTTTTTCGAAGCCCTAAACGTTGCGTTGGTGGTCGGCGGCTCGATTGTAATTCCACACTTACGTCGTGCGGTGGATATGCTCGATCAATGCAGAAAGAAACAGTCAAAAGGACAGTCTATTAAGATTTAGCGCGTATATGCTTTGAATCTCTTGAAGAACATGATGCCGCAGCCATAACTTTCAGAACTTGTTTGAGGAAGGGCAATCCACTCTACAGCTGCTCAATTGTCGTCGTCAACTCAGATTTTGCGCCGACGACATTTGAACCTAGTCTCTTTACTCTTCCATCATGTCCATGTCGAAATGATGGAGAAGTGAACAAAATTTTCCTTTAGAGCAGTTTTTCGAAAAAAACACGTGGTGTGCACTTATGATAAAGTGGCTTTTAAAAACTGGTTTATTCAAGGATGATTCTTGCATCGACCGTTTTTGCTCCCTTCTTGTAAACCATAATGGGGTTCAGGTCAAGCTCCTTAATCTCTGGATAATCCATTACTAGCTTTGAAGTGCTTAACAATATTTTCACTATAGTGTCTATATCTGCTAGTGGCAAATTTCTATACCCCTTTAGGAGCGGATAAGCCTTAACTTCACTGATCATTTCGCGAGCTTCATCCTTTGTTACTGGTGCAACCCTGAAAGTCACATCCTTCAGAACTTCCACAAAAATTCCGCCGAGCCCAAACATTACTGCTGGACCAAACTGAGGATCTTTAATGGCACCGACGATGACTTCGGTTGAGGATGGTGCCATTTCTTGCACAAGCAAGCCTACTATTTTCGCTTTTGGCTTGTGCTTTTTCACATTCCTCAATATTTGCTTGTAGGCGTTTTTGACGCCGCTCGTGCTTCTTAGATTAATTATGACACCGCCAACGTCCGATTTGTGAATAATGTCTGGTGAGACAATTTTCAAAACTACAGGATAACCAATTTTCTCTGCAGACTTTAGGGCTTCTGCTTCGCTCTTGACTAAACTAAAATCTGTAACGGGAATCCCGTATTCGACGCATACAGCCTTGGCTTCTGGCTCCAAAAGGAACTTTCTTCCTTCCTTCCTGACTTTCTCAAACACTTTTGATGCTGCACTCATAGTTGAAACACCTTTGGCAACAAGTTAATACAAGGAGGTATTTTTGCCTTTAAACCGTTAAGGCCAAGACCAATGTTCAAATCTCCACTTGTAAGTGCCACCATCCTTCAGCATCCAAGCATCACAGCCCACAGGTCCTGAAACCAATTGTTGCAAATCATCATTCCAATAATACCAAATCCAAGACCATCCCTCAGAATAGCCAATAGCATATTCCTCTTTATCATTTATCGCCGTCAAGCGGATGTGCCCTGGTTTCATCCAAGCATAATAAGTGTAGTTGACCGTGGCAACTTTTTGTATCGCCTGAAACAGTGAAGAACCGGGGGATACATCCGTGTTATTATACCACTTTACTGTTTCATTTCCATAGTCTATGCACATGTTTATAGCCAAGGTTGTGACTTCGCTCATTGCGCTGTTAAGTTCTCTAATTACAAGTAGATTTAGCAGTTCGTAAAGTTCATTCAGCAGCTCTCCAAACTCTTCTCGTGTTACGTTGCCCCTGGCAAGAAGCGCTTGGCATTTACCCCGCAATTCATAACAAGTTTCATTCAGGTCCTTCTGGCTTGCTAACAGCGAACTAAAGTTACCTTCAGCATGATCTAGCAGATCGTTAAGCGAATCCGTAGGCAAGGTAAAATCAGTATCTTGCGAAAGAGAATAACTTCCGTACAACATGGAATAGTCACTCAATAGCTTATTGTACTTAGTCATCGCATCATTATAACGCGTTGCCATTGCATCTATAGACTGCAGGTTTTCAGCATTCTGTTCACTGCTTACTGCGTTTTGAAGATAGAAATATCCTGCTAGGCTTGAAGTCAACATTGCCAAAACAAACATCAGTAAAGACGCAAACAAGAGTGTCCGTTTTTCAACCAAGATTCTCCACCCTCAACACATGATTTAGAGAGCCAATTAACGGAAAGAACATTATCCCGAAAACTGCAATGTTGGAAAACACATGTACTAAAGAAAACGGTGTGCCATAAGCCAAAGCGGTGAACACAGCCAAACTGGGATTCATTCCAACAATCATGTAAGAGAAAGCTACTCCGAAATTGGTTACAAGGTCATAGAGCTCTGTAAGAAACGCCCCAAGAACAGCCACCTCAATGCAAAACCCAGCTGCGTTGTAACCTTTAACGTATCTTTTATACAAGCCTCCAGCCAACCCAACGATAGCCATTCCCGCGATTTGAAAAGGCAAATTAGGTCCGGCAAATCCCCACGGTGAAAAGAACCCATTAACAAACATCACAAAACTGCCAAACAATACCCCTAGAAACGGACCAAACAAAAAACCAAAAGTAAATGTAAAAAGCGAAGTAAACTCCACATTCGGCGGTCTCGGAGACAACTGAACCGCCAAACATAAAGCTGTCAAAACACCCATCAACGCGATTATTAAGGGATTTTTAGTGTTGTTTTGCATAATGTTGGATGGATTATCCATCCATATAAAACTTTCGAAAGTATCGATATCAGGCTGTGAGAGAAATCGATTGTTTGAGAGCGCAGCTTGGTGATCAGGAAATCGCTAGGGAAGCGAAAATTTTGGTGTCGCTGATTATGTTTTCTGTTTTTGTGTATTCGTTTGGTTGATGACCTGTTTCGTCGATTGTGCTCCAGACAACTGCTGGGACATCTATTCTTCTGAAGAAGGCCGCGCATGTTCCTCCGCCTATTCCTCCAACCTTCGGCTCTATTCCTCTCACTTTTCTTATGGCATCTTCTAGCATGTGGACTATTTTGGCGTTGGCATCTGTTGGTTTTGGAGCGACACTTCTCTGCAAGAGCTCAATTTTCACTTCGGCACCTGTTTTCTCCTTAAATTCCTTTGCAAGTTTTTCGATGTCGCTGACTATCTCATCCAAATTGTAGTCTGGGAGTATTCTACAGTCGAAGTATACTACGTCTTCGCCTGGGATTATATTTACTGCATCCACGTTCTTGTCTTTCTTGGTCGGTTCAATTGTGCTTTCCGGGGGATCAAAATAGGCATCTTTAAGCGAATATTTTTCATGTAGCAGCTTGTCCAAGGCTAGGGTATATTCCATTCCTATGCGATGCGCGTTCAAGCCCGCGTGAGGCCTGCTGGCGTGTGTTTGCTTTCCAACCGTGCGAATCCTGAACCACAAGCCGCTTTTTTCAGCTATCTCTATGAAACTTCCGTTCTCGTTTCCGCCGTCTGGCACAATTATCAGGTCATCTTTTCTGAAAAGCTCTTGCTCTATGAGGTGTTGGATTCCGTATTTGCTTCCTTGCTCCTCGTCAGCGACGAAGGCTAAGGCTACAGTTCGTTTTGGTTTCATGCCCAAATCTTTTAGTGCTTTGAGAGCAAAGATTGACGCTACCATAGAATGCGTGTTGTCTTCGCTGCCACGTCCGTAAATTCGTCCTTCTTTGACTATTGGCTCGAAGGGTTTTGTAACTGTCCAAAGAGTCTCCTCGCCTGGAGGTACTATATCCATGTGCGTTATTATCCAGAGTCTTTCAGGGGCGTTTCCTCCATACCAATAGGCTACTATGTTTGGTCTCTTTTGTGTTGGGACTCTGATATCCTCTGCATCATAGCGTTCTATTTTGTCGAAGCCTATCGTAGCCAATATTTGCATTAGTTTTTCGGCTTTTTTTGTTTCGCCTTCTCCTCCGTTTTCTGGAGCGACTGCCGGAATGCGAATCAGTTCCATCAAGGTCTCCGTAACTTCGGCTTTCTGCTTCTCGATTTGTGAGAAAACATTCTGAATTTGCATTGTAGTTCACTTTTTAGTGAATTAGAATTGATTGGCGATTGTTGGCTTTAAGTTTTCCTTGCAGAAGGAAAAATAGTAAATGTTGGTTCTAGCGTGTTTCTTGGAGGGCTGTAAGTCGTTTAATTATGTTGGGGTGTGTGGAGAAAGCTTCAACGATCTTATCAATTGACGTTATTTCTTTTGACAGAATCTCTTGGACGAGTTTCTGGTCGCTCGAGGCTGTAAATCTGGTCACTTCTGCTGCATCTGCTTCTGCACGGTCAGGGTCAGATATGAACAAAGCTTTGAAGGCGTTTAGCTGTTTTGCTTCTTTTCTGATTTTGCCCATGTTGCGGGTTTTGTGAACTATTTTTGCTAAACCTTCCGAAAGCTTACGTGAACCATCGTCAACTATTGATACGCTGTGCCTATCGGCGTAATATTCGCGTAAGCGGCTCAGGTAGAGTATAAACATGTTTAGAATCCATGAGAAAACCATGAAGCCTATGCCCAACAGTGCAGCTCCACCGCCTTCTTGTCTTTTTCCTCCGTACATAGATGAAAGCATGAGCGAAAAGCCGATGTAATAAAGTAATGCGGGCAAAATGGAAACAAACATCATTATCTGCACGTCTCTGTGTCTCAAATGTCCAAGCTCGTGGCCGAGAACGGCTTCTACTTCCTCATACTCCAGCGTGTCCAATAATCCGCTTGTGACTGCTATATGACTTCCTGCTATCGGTGAGCCGTATGCGAACGCGTTTGGAATGGGAATTTGGGCAAGCATGAGCTTGGGCTTTTTTATGTTGCTTTTTCTGCTTAGGTTTTCAACTGTTTCATGAAGCTTAGGGTTCTCATTTTGAGGTAATTCCCGTACGCGGTAGATGGCGTTGATTATGTATGGCGATATGAGCCACTGGAAAATGTTGAAAGTGACGACAAAAATTGCCAGAGTTATCAGATTCAGACTACTGAACAGTGTCAGGAGCACAGTAAAAACTAGCGTAGATAGGCTAATTATTATGGCTAGAGTCCCAACCATAGATGCGCGAAGTTTCCAAATGCTCATCGTTCAACACCAATTATTGTTCACGAACAACGGTAACATATATTCTTTACTGTATGAAAGCAAGTTAGCTTTAAATTATCCCAAACAGCTAACATGTCCGTATGGATACGCTTGTCGATGATGCAGGAAGTTTTCCCCTGCCGTCCCACGTGAGTAGAGAAACGTTCGATAGTGCATATTCTATTGCACGAGAAGCAATAACCAGTGGAAAAAGTATAGAAAAAGACAAGTTCTTACTGGAAAACTTTTATCGAGTTGTAATCAGCTCCTTTAGAAAAAAACGTGAAACTGGCTTAGACGTAGTTAACTATCCACAGCATTACGATATGCATCGGCAGTTCACAGATGTTATTCACAATGCCATGAATAAGGGCACATACCTGGTTGAGGAAAAGCAAGCAGTAATACCGGAGTTGCATGTAGTCGAAAAAGAAGCTAAACAGCTTTATGAAGAAACTGAAAAAAAAGTGTCACTTCGTGTGTGTGTCACGGGACCGATGGAATTGTATCTTAAAGAGGTCGGAACTACAGCTTACATGGACATCCTTCTAATGTTTGCGGAAACCGTTAGACGATTTGCAAAAAATTCGATTCTAAATTCCAAATACATTAAAACTGAAGTTGTATCCATAGACGAGCCCAGCTTTGGATTTCAAGACATAACCACTGGCAGAGACACGCTTATAGAAATCTTGGAGAAAACCTTTGACTTCGATCGTGTTGTAAAGCAGATTCACCTTCATTCTCCATCAAGAGCGTCAGACTTACTAAACGTCAGAAATCTCGATGTATTCTCATTTGAATACGCAGCATCTCCAAAAAACATAGAAGGCGTGTCAAAAAGTATGCTAGAAAAAGCGGACAAGCAAATAAGAGTTGGCATATCAAGAACCGACATAAACTCAATTATGGCTGAATTTTATGAAAGAGGCATAACAAAACCACAAGAGGAGCAGTTGGTGGAAAGCGAAGAAACCATTCAAAAACGGCTTGAGATTGCTAGAGAAAAATACGGAGACAGAATGGCCTTTACTGGGCCTGACTGCGGCTTGGGCGGTTGGCCGTCTCAAAAGGCTGCCCTAATACTTCTGGAAAGAACGGTAAATGCGGCGAAATCATCGGAAGGGAAGTAACGATTCATCTTAGCTTGCGTTTTTCATCTTTCTCTTTTAAGTCTTGGAACAGTGCGTGGAAAATCGTGTAGCGCTCTGAAGGTAAGGAAGCCTCAGCATTATCGCCTTTTTGTTCGTTTTTGCTAGTTAATGGTTCGCTCCGAAAAGACCAGAGTTCCACATACTATATCAATGATATATGTTTGAGAAATAATCTGGCACTCTAGTTGTGTGCGTTCGAATCTGTCGAGTATAGGCGCTTAAGCACTCGCATGGCGATGAGGGTGATCCACTTGCTGGGTTTTCCTTTCGCTTCTATGTTAGTTTGCATTCTTCCAATAGGGGCGTTTTCCAAGATCCATGTTCCATCCTTCTGCCGCTTCTGGAAAAGAATTTCGACTGCGTCGTTCAAGCGTTCATCTTTTATGTATCCAAGTTTGGTCAGAACATCTAATCCTCTTAGGATGTTGTATCCGTAGAACCATGGAAAACTTAGCTGCAACCAAGACTTGTTGATCACTTTGTAGTTATGGTGGTCGGCCTTGAACAAGCGGTGCATGAGTAGAAATTCTGCTCCTCGTTCTATTGTTTGTTTCATTTTTTTTGTTAGATTCTTGTTTGGGACTTCGGAGAAAGCTTCCAGCGGGCAGATTGTTCCGTGAAAGCAGCCATGCTTATCCCTAACATGAGCTCTCCAGTAGGGGCAGAGCCATCCGCCGTCGCTGTTCTGAATCTCTAAGAGCCATTCTAGAGCCTTAGCTACTCTCTGGTCGTTTGCGTAGCCCATTCTGATCAGCGCAGCTACCATGTTGCCTGTAAGACACGAGTATTGATGCTCAAACATAATGGATTGCACAAACTCATCGCGAGGTGAAAGTTTTTTTCCTTTTTTCAGAAGCCAATCGTATTCTTTTGATGCTGTTAGTTGGGTGTGTGAGGAGAAGCCGCCTTCTTTTAGCTGAAACTGAAAAATGTATTCGCAGGCTTTACCAACTCTCTTGTCGGTTTTGTCGATGCCCAGCTGGCTGAGCGTCATTATCTGCCAATAAGAAGACTTGTATTTGGGATGGTATGGCTCCGATGGCTCCTGCCAATAACCTTCACGATTTTGCTTCTGCAGTATTTTCTGGACAACTGTAGATTTGGGAATTTCTCGCTTCGCATCCTTCACTTGAGAATCATATTCCTCCATACCAAGAACATCGCGCAGTGTAAAACAGCGCACAGAAGGGTTGGCCTCATCTAGGAGCCAATCAAGCGGACTTTTCTCCAGAAGCTTGATCCAATCAACCATTGCGATGTCACTCTTTTCTCTATTCTTGTTGGAGATCTCAAAGGTGGCGGGCCCGCCGGGAATTGAACCCGGGACCTACGGGTTAAGAGCCTCAACCCGACCCCGTGCAGCGGTCAGTCCGCCGCTCTAACCTTACTGAGCTACGGGCCCCCGATAGGCTTTTGTAAATATGCATTCAGTCACGCTTTAATAAATTTAGCTTTGTCAGCATTAGTTAGAGTTAACAGCTTTAAGCTTTAATTCCAATTTGACTAGAAGGAAGAAACCATGACTGAGATTGTATTCATTGGTCTCGGGTTACACGACGAAATGGGAATAAGTCTACGAGGTCTAGAAGAAATCAAGACCGCAGACACTGTCTTCATAGAGCTTTACACCAATCTGCTACCAAATTTTTCAACAGAGAACTTTCAAAAAATTTCTGGAAAAACACTAACTTCCGTCTCTAGGAAGGAGCTCGAGGAAGAAGGCGGACAAAAGATTTTGAGAGCAGCAGAAACAGGCAAGGCTGTGCTGCTTGTCCCAGGCGACCCGCTCATAGCAACAACCCACATTGCCTTGCGATTGGAGGCTGAAAAGAAGAGGATAAAAACACACATAATTCACGGTGCTTCCATAATTTCTGCTGTCGAGGGCTTATCGGGCCTACACAATTACAAATTCGGAAAAAGTGTAACCGTTCCATTCCCGGAAAACTTCTCCGAAACCCCATATGAAGTCATAACCCAAAACAGGAAACTGGAACTACACACACTTTGTCTGCTAGATATCCAAGTTGAGAAAAAACGTTGTCTGAGCATCAAAGAAAGCCTGGAATCTCTCTTGAAAATCGAAGAGAAAAATAAAAAGCGCATAATCACAATGAAAACGCTTGGAGTAGGAATAGCCAGGGCCGGAAGCAAGAACCCAATTGTCAAGGCTGATTTTCTGGAAAACTTGCTAAACTACGATTTTGGGGCCCCACCCTACAGCGTTATTTTTCCCGGAAAACTTCATTTCATGGAAGCAGAAGCCCTCATAGTACTGGCTGGCGCTCCTAAGAAAGTAATGGAGATGGCAAAATGAGTTTGGAAAAGCTTGTTTCAAAGTACATAGCTTCTGCAGAACACGTTCTTAGCGAAGTGCAAATCGCTGATGCTCACACGCAGGTTGGTGCTGACGCCGCTGGAAGGATTGTGGAAGTTGCCAAAGCCTATCTAGAGGACGCTAAGTACTATAGGGATAAAAAGAAGAATGAAGTAAGTCTAGCTTCCGTCGCCTATTGTGAAGGGTTGCTAGATGCATTAAAACTGCTAGGAGTAGTGAAATTTGAATGGCCAGCAAAAAAGAAATGAGCAAACGAACAATAGTTTTGGCTTCCGGTGTATTTGACCTATTGCATCTTGGACATGTCAAGTTTCTAGAAGAAGCAAAAAAGTCTGGCGGGAAAGATGCAGAGCTCGTAGTTATTGTAGCCAGAGACAGCACCATGGAGAAAAGGAAAGGAGAGAAACCAGTTATGTTCGAAAATCAGCGGCGAACCCTTGTTGAATCCTTGAAAGTCGTTGACGAAGCAGTTCTTGGCTACGAAAAATTTGATCTTGGAAAGGTCATCGAAAAAATAAAACCAGATGTAATTGCTTTCGGATACGATCAAGACGGCATGGAAAAAAACGTAAGAGACTACGTAGAAAAGCAAGGATTAAAGATAAAAATTGTTAGAATCAGCAAGTTTGAAGAGGACGAACTGGACAGTTCGTCAAAAATCAAAAAGAAAATCATTGAGGACTTCGAACGATGAGCTTGATGTTTCTTAAAGACTCCAAGAAATTTTTTCCAACATACATTATAATCATACTAAACATAGCTGTTTACGCTTACACATCGATGCTCAGCGGTGATTTCATAGAAATAAATTATCACGTTATCGAGCAGCTTGGTCAAGTGAATGATCTTGTTCTAAAAGGCTGGTTTTGGCAACTTTTTACAGCCATGTTTGTGCACGTGAACATTGTTCATTTGCTGGGTAACATGTTTTTTCTGCTCATTTTTGGGCTTAGGGCGGAAGAAATATTTAACCTTCAAGAATATCTTTCCATATATCTCTTTAGCGGGTTAGCTGGCAACCTGCTGTCTCTGCTTTTCGGACCGTTAGCACGACCTTCAGCGGGTGCTTCGGGCGCTCTTTTCGGACTGTTTGGTGCCGTCACGATTTATGTCAGACGTACAATCGGCCAGTCGATAATAGGGGCATTATTGTATTCCTTCTTTTTATTGATGATTAGTTCGGGGCTAAATGTTAATTATCTAGCGCATTTGGGCGGTTTGGTTATTGGATTATTGTTTGGGTACATGTTGGCAACGAAACGCAAACCAAAAGCAACACATGAATTTGTCTACACTTATTCAACTAGAACCTAAAAGGAGCACTTCGGAATTTACGGCAACGTTAAAACTTCTACCTTAACCTTATGTCCATCCCTCAATTTAAGATGCTTTCTAAGAAAAACAGGCGCAATGATCTCCAAAACCGAAACATCATAATGCGTTCTCAAGGCCAAGATCAAGGCTCCTTTCACCTTGTTCTCGATTGTTGCAGGATAACATTTCACGTGTCCAAAAGTGCGGTCCTCATCTCTAAATCCTTCCACCTCAATGGCCGGGTAAGCCTCAAGTTCTGAACGAGCCTTAACATCATAATCAGTCGTAAGCCTAAGATTAAGCGTGCCAGGATAAGGATCAAAGCCCAGCTTCTCAATGAATTGCTTCTGGTATTTCTCTTTTGATATGTAGTAGGCTCCTTCGCCCAATCCGGTAAAAACTGTGCCTTCTAAAGTTATTGAAGGCGGATAGGCGGATTCCATTAAAAAACGCAGGTTTGAATGGAGCTTTTGAAGTTCTTTAACGCCTGCCTCCGTAATCTTAATGAGGCAGCCTTCAGGCGTTACAGTTCGCTTAATCCATCCTTTGTTATCGAGCTCTATTAAATAGCGCGAAGCTGTCTGCTGCGACGTGCCTAGTTTTCCAGCCAAATATTCTGTCGAGATTCTTGCCGTCCTTCTATGGGCGCCCATCTCTGCAAGTTTCAGCAGAACGAAGAGATGACGATAGTCAGGCTTTTCAGTCATTCAGAAGCCCCATTTTCCGTTTACTTAGAAATGACGCATTTTGTATTTAAGTGACTCGAAACCTATTTGCATAAACTAGGCTTCGTAGCAAGTGGTCTTTGCTTGAACAAAAACATCGCGTAGGTCAAAAATGTGTGCCGAAACTGTCACAGTATCCAACGCGATGTCAACGGTAAAAGACGCGGTGTACGTGCCATTACCACAATCAATCACGGAAAGATTGTTAGACGAATTGACAGGTATCCAGCTTCCAAGCGTTTCGTAAAACAGACTTATGTTCTTGGCTAGCGCCGGCTTTCCCTCATTAAAAACATTGCATGTTAGATTAACCAGTTTTTCATCGCCTGCAAGCCTAGTATAGTAGCCATTGACTGCAATCAATGTCGTTACATTGATGGTATATTCTACCGCCAAATTTGCTGCTATACCGTAAACGTTCAAAGTGAAATTTGCATAAGCGCTCGAAACTCCAGAGTCACTCGTGTTCCACGAAAGCCGCACACCCATATCATACGCCGAATCATTTGAAACATAAAAATCCAGCTGACAAATCCCAAATTGATCCAAGCTCCTTAGAACTTCAGAAAGCTCGTTCAGATTTGCTGTTAACACTGTTTCTTCTCCTCCATTTGAAGCATTGACAAGAGAACTCACCACAGTGTTTCTTGTGCTTTGCTTTAAGGCTAAGACATAATCAGTCATCGGCCAAGAATTTGCACTGTTTATTTCCTTACTAACTTCATAAACGTAAATCGTGGTTGAAGAAATCAGTATGGCTATGGCTAAGGCAGCCACTATAAGAAGCTGCCCTGAACTGTTTGCTCTGAGTTTTCTCTTGTGCCACATCATTTGGCCACCGCCAAACACAAATGAACCTCGTAGCAACGGAAAACAGATCCGCTACTTGCGCAAACATACTCCACGAAAGCGACGTCTTGACTGCCAAAAGCACCATTCGAGACGACTGCGTTGTTGACTCGTTGCATTTGCTCATCATAGACTGTCAGATTAAAGGCCACACCGACCGGCAAAACAAGGCTGAGAGAATCTCTGAGAGCACTCCAGTTTCCGCCATCTATGTGCTTTCCTAAGCTTCCATCAGAATCCAATTTCAAAAGCGCCTGCAACCCCACGGAGGTCAAATCATCATTTTTCGCCATGGTTTGAGTCGCCGCGAGATTCGCAGACACAGCGAAAGCTGAAAAAATGATTAGAACAGCTAGAAAGGCTTCGATTATCCTGATTTGTCCCTCATTTTGACGCTTCAATTTCTTGGACCTCCAAGCCATATTGTGCACTTGTAAAGGACAGAGTTTATCGTGACAATGTATGAATAGGCATAGACATCTGAGAGTGTCATCGAATCTGCAAAGTCTGCGCCTGTCTCAAGAGGTATCTGAGGGTATGCTGTCCATTCAGTGAAGAAGTTTGTGGAATTCCAGCCAGTCACGATGAGTAATGTTGGGCTGAAGTCTAGGAAATTTGCAACATCGTATGTGGCGGAGTCGTTGCTGATTGAAGTTTGCGTCAATGTTAAACTGTAATCAAAAGTCAAAGCGTAAGCATTTGACAACATCGTCTCTGGGTAAACGAAAGACGCAGTTAAAGAATAGTTTAGGGGGCTGAGCCTCAGAAAAGCGCCACCAGGTTGGGGTTCTGTAGAGTTATGTGCTAAACTGTATGATTCGAAAGACACGATTTGAGTGTCATCTGTGGATCTTGCAAGAACGGCTAACAAGGCAGGTCCGTCAACGTCATTCGGAATTGTTATGTTTAGGTTACTCCTGCCATTCGAAGCAAAGACATAATAAGATTCAAAGTAGCTTTCCGCAATCACATAACATCTTAGCTCTGTTTGAACAGATACTCCGTATTTTCGAGACAAGATTTCAAATTGATAGGTTGTTTCATTTGATGCTTCAAAAACCGCGGTCAGATTTATGGCAACGTCAAAAAAAGTTTCCATCTTTATCCTAAGGGACACGTCAGAAAACTTCAGTGCTGTAAACATTTGGGCATAGCTAAAAGCATAAACGTTTTCACTGTTCAGCCTTGAAACCTTGTCTATATCCAACTCATATGGGTTATTCGAGTTCTTCTTGGCCAGCCCGAATATTTCTGGGATTGTCTGATTGTTTTGTCCCCAATTTGAAGGTGTTCCATCATTTAGAAGGATGTATTTGGAAGTTTCTCTATATCTTTCGCCCATGTTCTCGCCGATTGTGTTGGTTATGTGTGGATACAGTAGTTTTGAGGCGCCAGCCATTGCTGAAAGCACCAGCAAAACCATTAGCGAACATGCAAAGAACGTGTCAATGGAGATTGCAGGCATTCTGGCGGACCTCCTTTTTTCTACATTTTAGTGAGAAACAGCGCCATACATGCCACCTAGAAAGTTCTGCGAAAGCATGAGCGATACGTACGCTGTTATGACGAGCATTGCTGAATACTTGAAGCCAGCAGCAAATGTGCCTTCATTTACTTTACCTACAAAGAAACCGGAAAGCCAACACTGCAAGATTATGCCTGTGGAAAAGAGGTTTATCTGAATTTGCATTACTGAAAAGGGCATGGCGGCTGATCCAGGAAGCGATATTTGCGTCAAAGCGTAAATTGTCATTGCGACCATTGTCGTTGTCAAGGCTATGAGAATACTCCATATGAAAGCCAAAATCACGTAAGGTCTCAGGAGCGATTTCTTATTTGCATCGACATCTTTTTGCTTTTCGCTGTAATCTGTCAATGTCTCTAGAGCGGCGGCTGAGCCACCACCAATTTTGATTGTTTCAACGAGTATCAGAAAGTTGACAAGCACGGGCCACGTTTGGACTTTTTGTTTGATGTTTGTGAATACTTTCTTGAGGGAGACTCCCCATTCCATTTGACTGCGGATGAGATACAGTGTTTCGGAAAACCTTCCATAACCCGTTCGCTTCGTAGCGTGGATTATGCTTTTTTCTGGCGAAAGCCCAATTTTCCTGGCTTCCGTTACGTCTCTAAGAAAACTTGGCATGGAGTTTTCAGCGTCGCTGTTGACCTTCGCTATTTTCATGTAGACTGTTGCTGGAGGAATTGAAACCGCAAGGAGGCAGGCAGTAACAACGAGTGGGAATACTTCTGGACTTGTCAAGTATTGAAGTTGCGGCACAAAATATAGTACTGCTATGAAGCATGAGACAGCTGCTGAGGGCAATACGGCAGCGTAATAAGGTTGCTTAACCCGTATAAGGTTGCTTTTTCTCTCCACATGCGCAATAGCCATGAAAAATATCGAAATTAGAGGAGTCACGAAAAATATGAGAATGCACACAGTGGTCGGAGATAAGCTTGGGGTTCCACCTGCATTCATCGGTTCGAAGACGGATGTTGTTGCGAATATTATGAAGAGTATGTATGAACAGAGAGTCACGATTAACATTACTGCGTAGGCTTCCACAAGCGTGCTAAGTCTTTCAATAGAACGAATTGAAGCGGCGCTTTGAACCTCAAATATCGAGCGCAATTTGCTTTTAAGATAATTTACGACGTTTCCGCCACTTCTGACTGAGGAAACATATCCCAACAGAAACTCGCGGTAGTTCCTCGACTTTGTTTTCTCAGCCCGCTTGTACATAACTGTTAGAGGGTCATAACCTAAGACCTCCACTTGTCTGACAATTTCTTTTGCCTCTTTCTTGAATGTTGGCAGTAAGTCTATGTTGCATAATTTTTTCCAGCTTTCATAGATTGTCACTCCGCTGGCAGCTAGCAACGTAAAAAGAAGCGCAGCAAATGGCAATTCGCGATTAACTTCGCTGGCGCCCTCTGCGCGAAGAAGGTCTAGCAGCCAGCCAAATATTTTCGGTTTTTTAAGAATGGTCTGCAATATTTTCACCATTTGGGTTTTTCCAGAAATTCTTTTTGGAAAAGCTGAGGATTGTTGTAATATTTGCTTAGAACTTTGTTCACATTTCTGTAGTCACGAATGTTGTGCTCAACCATGTGAATGAGCACTCGCTTGCGATATTCCAATTCATCTACTAGTTTCTCAATGGAAATGTCTAGGCTAGTGGCCATCTTTCGCAGCAAGTAACTTTCGGAAAGGTTTTCTTGAAACGTGTCAGTTGAAGGATTCCAACTGAAAACTTCTTGGAACGTGTTTGCATCTCTTATCTCCGAAATGCTCGTAAATTTTCTGCTCGAAAAACGTTTCCCTGATTCTAAGAAAACTGGTGTTCTCACATGTTTCACGTTTATTACACAGTTCATCAGCGGAATTATGGAACTCGGAATGTTCATGGGCGGCTGAGTAAGCCTTTTAATCGACGTGTCAACATCCTCGGCGTGCAAGGTGCATAAACCACCGTGTCCCGTTGCGAGCGCCTGAAACAGCACATAGGCTTCTTCACCTCGGACTTCGCCCACAATTATGAGGTCGGGGCGGTGTCTTACAGCCGATTTGATCAAATCATATAGGGTGATCTCTCCTTCGCTTTCTACTCCAAAGCCTGAACGGGCAATTGTGGATGTCCAGTTTTCATGTGGCAGGTTTATTTCGGCAACTTCCTCGACTGAAATTATCTTGTAGTTTGGCCGTACCAAGCATGCGATCGCGTTGAGAGCTGTTGTCTTTCCTGCGCCTGTGGCTCCCATGATCATAACTGACATCTTGTTTTCCATCAAAAGCCATAAGTACGCAGCTATGCCCTCATTTATGGTTTCGTTTTCAATTAGATCAACTATGGTAAATGGGTCTTTACGGAACTTTCTTATAGTGAAGGATGTCCCTGAAGGAGTTATTTCTGTTCCAAAAGAGACAGCTAGACGATGCTTTTCAGGCAATGTGACGTCAACTATTGGAAAGGCTATGCTCACATGTTTTCCAGCTTTGTGGACGATGCGCATTATGAAGTCATCGAGTTCCTGCTCATCTCGGAAAAGTATGTTGGTTTTTATGTTCTCATATTTCCTATGCCACAGAAAGATTGGCTTATTTACTCCACCGCATCCGATATCTTCAACGTAGGCGTCGTACATTAAAGGGTCTACTTTCCCATATCCAACAATGTCTCTTTCTAGGTAGTACAGGATTTTGCGCATTCCAACCGGAGAAATTCCGACAAACATTTTCTGATGATTAGAAAGTATCAGGGGCATTTGTCTTCTGAAGGATTCAGAGAGAGTCTCTTCGCCCTCTGGAGCCTGAAGTTCATATTCCAAAATGTTCCTTAATCTGAAATAGCCGTCGCGTTCTTCTCTAGCTAAAGGAAGTTCGTCAAGGACATACAAATATTCTAAAGTTTCTTCGTCTTGAATGACCGCAGCATAAGAGAAAGGTGGTTTAAGTGGATAATATTCAACTTCCCCGTAACCTTCTGGAACACTCCATCTTTTGACATCTAGAAACTCGACTAGTTCACCTTCCTCCTTCATCGCTTCTTGGAAGGCTCCGTTTTGAGATTTATTTTTGCTTGGCTTCAGACTGAATTTCATCTTAGTCACCATCGGTTAAGCTTGCAAGCTGGATTCTGGGAACTCCCGAACTGATGTAGCATCTCAAACAAGCTGTACCATAACCTCCAACATAATGTCCTGTTGCAGACGCCTCTTTAGGGAGATAAACGCGCAATTCTGTTTCCTCAATTGGCATATTTCCAAGACCCCCTTCCAGCCATGCCTTTGCGGAATCGTTGCTAAGCTTAAGCCAATACTGTTTGTTTCCTATAGTTGCAGGCATTTGAAGAGAGACCTCGGCCGTGGCGTTGGTGGATAGTGTAAGTGTCAGCAGTTGTGTGCTCTTCATTGCCACGCGATCCATCAGATTTTTGAGTTGCTCTGTTTCTGAAAAAAATCGTAGAGTGTTTGCATAAGCCATGAAAGAGAATACGAGAATAGTGCTGACAGCTAGTAAAGCGATGAAAGTGTACAGATAGCTTAGCGTTATAGATGGCATACGTTACACCTCAACTCTTTGGATCTTAGCACTGCAGACGACTATCTCCACATTCACGATGGCGCCTTCTGCGATACTTGAAATTGGAAGCCAGACGATGTTTTGAGATCCATCAAGCGTCGATTTTAATGCAAGAGAGAAGATAGGTTGGTTGAACTCATATTGACTTGTGGTTGTCGTGACGTTCATAGATGCTACTTTCAGGTGAAACTTTTCCTTCAGCATCAGACTCTGAGAAGAATTGAGGTTAATGATGTATACGCGGATAAGGTTTAATGGTTTTCTATCACTTGTGCCGATCGATGTCGCTGTCGCAGAGGGTCGGTAACATAATACCAGTTCCTTAGCATCACTGCCTCCTGAAAAATGCAGCTGTGTCATGGTGAAAGCGCTTTGGTTGATTATTGCCCTGTCATCGCCTCTGATAAACAAACCGTCGTCGTTAGATTCTGAAGGTTCAAGCTCATAGAAAGCTTTGCCAACAGAACTGTTGAACACTACGTCGTAGAAAGATTGTTCATCAGTAAAGTTGATGACAAGAGTTTTTGCTGCAGGTCGCGTTTGGAAAGTGCCGCCGCAGTCATCCATGTAGACAACTTTAGAAGCGCCAAAACTCCATGCAACAGAACGCACTGCGTCATCCAAAACCTGCATGTTTTGCTTTGCAACCGAAGTCTTGAGCAAAGCGCCCCTAACGCTTATCCTAATCACCGCAAAGCTGTATGTCACGGAGATTACGGCAATAAGCGAAACAAAGAGTATCAGGTAGGTTATAGGTATACTCAAAGCTTTTCTTGATTTCAATAATTTTCCTAGCTGTTTTTTCGATTCCCAAGTATACAATATTTTTAACAGTCTCCTCTCTTGCATATCTAATCAAACTTTCTCAAACTCAGAATAAGATAAGATGGTGTGCGTAGAACAAAACTACACATAAGTATACAGAATCAGTAGCCAAAAATCTGATGCCCCCTTCACATCTCTTCAAAGTTTAATAAGTCTAATAATAGCTACTGCGCCAAAAAAACAGGGAAAAGAAAAAAGGAAAAGATTGAGAATTTTAGTCAGTGGCTTGTACGTTTGCTTCTCTATAGTACTGTGCATTTGCAGTAAACACTGTTATACCGCAACTGGTTCCAATATCATTTAGCGCTATGCTGTCCGGATCGTCGACGTAGAGTATCATGGTATAGCCTGACCTCAATGTTATGTCTGTGTTGGCCGTGCCCTGTGTAAATGTGTAGACAGTGCCGCCTATGTCGATGGAGCCACCATCAGCTAGACTTGAGTTGAATGCAAGATCTGCTGAGATGCTGCCGCTTGTTATGTTGTAATAAACGTCCGTCCACTCACTGTCCTGTCCTCTCACTGTAATCTTGTCTATGACAACGTCCCGCCCACCAGTGTTAATTATGATGAGACCGGCTTCTCCAGTTGCCGTTGTGTTAGAAGTGCTATACCATACGTGTGGCTTTGTCAAGAATAGTGATTCCTCTTGAACTCTTGTGGTTGTAACGTTTATGGCGTAGAAGGTTACAACAGTTGCCAGAAGTACCGAAACCACTAGAATGATCAGAGTAGTTACCACTGTGCTCAATGCTTTTTTATTCTTCAGGAGTTTCATTTTTTTCTCTCCGTGCACCAGAATCACTCTTTCTTTAAATATGATGGTTTGTGCGTAGAACAGAGCTACACATAACTGTACACTCGTGCAACAATTTAGGCTGTCTTCTGATCCGCAATGAAGAATTATATGAACTCAAGGAGCTTTTGGAAAGTTTAGACTTGTTTAAAGAAGCTATACAGAATTCTTATCTGAAGGCTTTCCTCGACTTTCCGCATTGCTAGGCGTCAGATATGAAAAAAGTCAAAGCATTCGCACCATGTCATATTACTGGCTTTTTCGAAATATTCGACCAATCAGCAGACGCCTCGCATGTGGGTTCGAGAGGAGCTGGCGTTTCATTGACCGAAGGAGTTGAAACCACAACAATGGTTACGAAATCGTCAAAAAACTCCTTACAAGTAAAAATTAATGGTTCTGTTTCAAATTCTGCAAGGGTTTCTCACCACGTCGTTAACACCTTTCGCCGCCTACTTAAAGAAACAGAAAAACTGGTAATAACTGTCGAACACTACACTAAGGTTCCAATTGGGGCGGGTTTCGGCACCAGCGGAGCCGCAGCACTAAGTCTAACACTAGCATTAAACGAGGCATTTGATTTAGGCATGTCCAAAATCGAAGCTGCTCAACTAGCACACAAAGTTGAAGTCGAATGTAGAACTGGACTTGGAACAGTAATCGCTGAAACATTCGGGGGCCTAGAAATCAGAGTTAAGGCCGGAGCGCCAGGAATCGGAGAAATACAACGTGTAGCAATGCCGAGAGATGTAGTAGTTGCTTGTCTCTTTTTTGCACCGTTGCCAACAAGAAAATTCTTAACAGATGAAGAGGCTTGCAGACGCATTAACGAGCTTGGGGGGAAACTCGTTGATAGACTTGTTGAAGAGCCAGACTTCATCAACTTCATGAAGTTTTCTCGCCAATTTGCTGAGCATGTGGGTTTAATAACTAGCAAAGTTAGAAGCGTCCTGAAAGCAGCAGATGAAACCAACTTCATTTGCAGTATGCCTATGTTCGGCGAATCAGTATTCACGTTAATTGAACGGAAACATACCGAAAAACTATTGGAAATTTTCCGTAAATTCGATGCAGAAAAAATCCTAGTCAGCGAAATCGATCATGTAGGAGCGCGATTGCTTCAATGACGGACATAAAGATTCCCCCAGATCATCCAAGAGCAGAATCATTACGAATACGAGAAAAATTGATTGCCTATTACAGCGAAGGAATGGTTGCAGTGGCAGGCCTAATGGCCCACGGTCGAGGAGAAACCTTCGACTATTTATTAGGTGAAAAAACAACCAAATCAGCCTTAAAAGCTATAAACGCAGCAGCAGTGATGCTTCTAACCGCTAAGAAACCCGTGATCTCCGTCAACGGAAATACTGCAGCGCTAGTAGCTGAAGAAATCGTAAAACTGGCCCATGTTACAAACGCAAAGATCGAAGTCAACTTATTCTATAGGTCGCTTGAAAGGGAGCTAGTTATCAAAAAGCGATTGAAAAAAGCTGGCGCTCATGAAGTTCTCGGTGTGGGCGAAAATGCCCTTGCGAAGATCCCAGAGTTAAGCAGCGAAAGAAGACGCGTAGACCCAAACGGAATACTCGTAGCTGACGTGGTTTTGGTGCCCCTTGAGGATGGAGATCGCACAGAAGCCTTAGTCAAGATGGGAAAGAAAGTTGTAGCAATAGACCTGAACCCGCTGTCACGCACAGCGCAAAACGCAACCATAACCATAGTCGACAATGTTGTAAGAGCAATGCCGAGACTCGTAGAAACCGTAGAAAAACTGAAATGCCAAGGAAAATCAGAGCTCAAGGAGGTTCTACTAAACTTTGACAATAGGAAGAATCTAACTGAAATCATAGCTCTGATTAAGGAGAGTCTTTCGGAGCTTGCAGAAAAAGGTGAAACCCTGTCTTTTGGTGAATCTGCAATATGAGCTTCGACAAGATTTTTGTTCTAGGCGCAGGAGCCATAGGAAGCGCCTACGGAGCCCTGTTGTCAAAAGGAAATGAGGTGACACTAATCGGAGACAAAGCCCACATTGACGCTGTGAAATCAAATGGCTTAACAGTTCATGGAAGCGTAAACGAATCTTTCCACCTAAAGACTGACACAGAAATTCGTACAGTACCTGAAAAAACACTAATTGTTCTTACAACAAAAGCGTATGACTCAGCAGAAGCTATTGGAAAAATAGGGAAACTTTTTCAGAAAGATACGGTTATTCTGATTTTACAGAATGGTCTTGGAAACGAAGAAATCATCAAGCGTGCAGCAGGTGACCGAGTCAAAATTCTAAGAGGAATAACAAACATGGCTGCAGAGTTCTTCAAGCCTGGCGAAATAAGATTTTGGAATGGTGAAACAATAATTGAGCAAGACTCCATCGCGGAAAAAATCGCCGATGTGTTCAACCAGTGCAAATTGAAGACAACTCTTTCCAAAGACATTCACAAGGAAGTTTGGAGCAAGCTTGTTGTTAACTGCGTTGTAAATCCATTAACAGCAATTTTCCGTACAAGAAATCGAGAAATTGCCGCTGATTCACTTAAACCGGTTAGACATCAAATAGCTAAGGAATGCATCTTAGTTGGAAAAGCTGAGGGAATAGCCTTACCGCAAAATCTGGAGGAGAAAATTGACAAAGAACTCTTCAACTACGAGAATTTTTCTTCCATGTGTCAAGACATCATGAAAAATAAGAGAACTGAAATTGATTTTCTTAATGGTAAAATAGTTGAGTTAGGTCAAAAACATAACATTTCAACACCTATGAACGAGACGCTCGTCTACTTCATAAAATTCTTGGAGGAAAAAAATGGACTTTCAAAAGAATATCAGACAAAAGAAAGGTAAAGCAAAAATCATAATACTAACGGCGTACGATTTTCAAATGGCAAGAATACTCGATGAAATGACTATTGATTTGATTCTCGTCGGCGACAGTTTAGGAATGGTTGTGCAGGGTTATGGCAACACTAAAAGCGTCACAATGGCGGACATGCTCTATCACGTAAAAGCTGTGGCAAGAGGAGCTAGAAAAACGCCGATCGTAGGAGATATGCCGATAAACAGCTACAATACAACAGAAAACGGCTTACTAAACGCGAAAAAGTTTCTGGAGGCAGGGGCTCACGGAGTCAAAATCGAAGGAAATAGACCAGATGTTGTAAAAACATTGATAAACGCGGAAATCCCAGTGATGGGGCATGTAGGGATGCTTCCTCAAATGGCCGAAATTTACCGTGTGAAGGGCAAAAAACCTGAAGAAGCCGAAGAAATTTTTAGAGACGCTTTAGATTTAGAAATGCATGGAGTGTTTTCCATAGTGCTT
>JAOULW010000011.1 GCA_029881805.1 Candidatus Bathyarchaeota archaeon | reverse complement strand
TCTCCGTCAACCCATATGATATAGTTCCCAATTGCATTGCCAATAACCACGTTACGGGCGTGACCTACTCCCTTCCATGAAGTATGAAATACCTTGGAGGGGATGCTCATACTTGAAGCATATTTTTCGATGATTTCAAGAGTTCTGTCCTGGCTACCATCATCCACGAAAATGATTTCCATAAATTTACAAGGAAAATCCTGATTTAACACACTCTTGATCGTCTCTACGATGTACTCTTCGCAATTTCTTACGCAAATTCCGATAGTGACTTTGGGCTTCATCGCAGAGACTCCATTGCAAAGAATACGTCTCTTCAAGTACTGAATCTCTAAATCAAGCTATATTGTTGCAACAGTTTTCTATCAAGCAAGGATCTATCTTTCGGCTGACTCCATACTAAGAACCTCTTGTTGACAACCACTGAGAAAATCGAAAGCAAAAGTATGAGATAGTTTTGAACAGCTTCCAAAAAATAAACTCTGACTTTGGGTATCAGCATGACCAAGAAAAACAATGCAAAATAAGGAGAACTAAGCAACAATAAAACGGTTATAATAACCAATGCAAAGAACATTAGTGGTCCTAAGAGGTAATTCAATATGCTCTGGATAATAACAGCTCTTGAAAAACTAATCCTCCCCCCAACTAGCAATGAGAGATATCTCCAAAAAACTCGTACGAGTTGATTAGCTCTTCGAATCTTCATGCTGAATTTGCCTCTCCAAGTTTCTGGAAATGTAGTGTAAAACTGAGCTTCAGGCAAAAGTAGGGCTCTCAATTTCTTCTCAGCTAAAGTTATTATCGTGCCACAATCGTCTGAACCCGTACTGTATGGATCAAAGGAAGCCAAAGCTTCTTTTTTGTAAGCGCTAAAACCTCCTTCGAAGAATAGAGTAGAGCAAAGCTTTGATTGACCAAGTTTCATTAAATTCATCGAGTTCAAGTACGAGTTCTCAGTTCTTGTCACCCATGACGCAGCTGCGTTCAGCAAAATCTTTGGACCCGAAACCGCTCCTACACCAGAATCATACAAATATGGTAACGCCCTCTTAAGAATGTCAGAAGGCCAAAAACAATCAGCATCTGACACAATTATAACGTCTCCACCGCAATTTTTCAAAGCAACATTCAAAGCGGCAGATTTCCCTCTTCTTTTATTTTCTGTCAATATTTGAATGTTCATTTTCGGATGAATTTCCGCGAAGCTTTGTGCAATTTCCACTGTTTGGTCGTTGGAGTTGCTGTCTATTATTATTATCTGCGCTAATTCTTTTGGATACTCGATCTTGCTCAAATTCTCAAGTTTTAACCCAATAACATTAGACTCATTATATGTAGGAACGACTATCGAAACTTTTGGCCTGTAGTTTTCTTTGATTGCCAATTGCCAAGGTTTAGTCGCTGACTTTCTCATGAATAAAAAGCTGATACCCAAAAGGCCGAAAGAAAAGAAAGAAAAAACTAGCCATAAGATTAGCAGTTCAAACATCTAAATCTGCCCTTTCAAACTTCATAGTGAGCTTTACCTTCAACACTTTATGAGATCTGAGAGACACTTACAAACTACAATAGAGGCGAAGGACACCAAAATATCATTTCAGCCGTTCAACTCTTTGTGGAAGAGCCTAAATGTTTCACGAGCATGGGACTCTCTCGACACGCCAATCGCAACTCCTTTTATATTGGGCAAAGCTGCTATGTAACCTATCGCTTCCGTGGGTTTTAGATAGCCAGCGGCTAAAATGCTTATTGCGATCACGATCGGTTGGAGAAGGCTGTCTAGAGTCTTCTCGCACGCTATTTTCGATGGGATCATCTGAAAACCTATCTTATTGAAAGGGGCGGCTATTGCTATTTTGTCCAGGTCCAAGTTCCACGTCTTGAATTTGTCTACAAAATATGTGAAATTGCCTGTGTTGAAGCCGGGTGTTAATCCCCGTCTCAGTGTGAAATCAATGTATGACCTGAAGAGCCAGTCCAAGTCTAAGGCCAGAGCCATATCGGTTACAACTTCGTGAAGCATCAATGAGATTAGATTCGCCTTCTTTCCTGCCGATGACTTCACTCTCGAAATCTCATATGATAGGTATGTCTTCATCAGTGATAGTGGATTTGATCTTATTACCGCTCCTAGGCCCATCGCAATTGTTCCGGCACTTCTGGACATGGTTATTTCCTTTGCAACCTTTGCAATCAATCCGGTAACTCCACCGACTTGAGTGGCAACTCGGACATATTCGTAGGCATAGGGCACTATAGCGTAAAGACTTAGATGTTCAATTGCTTCTCTCTCACGTATTTCTCTCAGAATTGAAAGAGTTGTATCACTGACAGAAAACATGAAGCCGTTAGCTCCATTTTCCAATGAAAGCATAACTAGATCAGCAGCGCATTCTGGTTGTTTTGTAGCGTTGCCTCGGGCTCTGGCTCTGTCTTGTGAAAGATGGCTAATATTGTGAAAAGGGTTGTCCCCAACCAACAACATCTTTCCTTTTCGATTAATCACTTATCTTATCAACCTTGAATTGTACTTCGTCGATGAGGCGGTCAACTTTTGAAGCCATATCAAAGTCTGGCTCCGCGTGGAGATTCTCTCTCACAGATTTAATGAAGTAGTCGTCTTCTCGAAAATACTCGGGTCCTCCTAGCCAGAAAAATGATGTGTCATTGAGATCGTGCCTATGCCAAGTAGATAATTGTCCATTATTCAGCTGCAACTTTACAACGTCATCACTCACTTCAATAATTCCCTTCGAACAGCTAATCTGCAACGCTATTTCAGGCATTCGATACCCATTCATACACCAAGAAGCTTTGAAATCACCTTTCAAACCACCGGGTTTTCTGACTGCGAAATGCCAAACGTCCCCTGAGCAGCCATCAGCTACTGATTCAACGTTCGCTGAATCCACTTTTAAATCGCCAAAAAACCATATTGCCAAGTCGATAACGTGGCAACCAAGGTCCCTGAGAACACCTCCTCTGGATACAAGCGTTTTAGAGCCTCTGTTCATACCGTAGAAATCCGATGAGTATGCATACCCTGTAAAGCCTGTCGCATCTCCTGCGTAGTCTTCACTTAGTAGATCCTTAGCCTTTCGGAAGGTAACAGTGAATCTTCTCAGATAGCCGACCATGTTGGCACCGCCAAAACGACGGGTCAAGCCGCATAGTTCCTTTGCCTCGTCATAATTTGAGGCCAGTGTTTTCTCGACGAACAGATTGTGAGTCAAATGCCTTGTGTACAAGGTCTTCGCGATGAAGAAATGGGAAGGTATAGGCGTAGTTACATAAACAGCGTCGAGATCTAGGTCTGAGAGCTTCTCCAAATTATCTACTATCTGAATCTCCCTGAACACTTTCTTCCAAAGTCTACGAGTCACGCTGCTTTTTTCACACATTGCTGCGAGTTGAACATTTGGCAATACGTTCAGAATGCTGGCATGAAGTAGCCCCATCTTTCCCAATCCAACAATCGCAACTCTCAAATTTCGATCCAAAATTCTTCACCTAGGCTCAATCGTCAAGTCAAATCGCCGTAAGCGCGCCCTCAAGTGCTGATATAGAACTTCTCCTTTTCTTTCAAAAATTTCTTGAAATTTTTGGTGCGAGGTTTTGATTGTCTCTTCGATATAATCGATAACTCACTCCTGAACTCTTTCAGTGCCGCTTTTTTCAGCGGCAGATACTTTGACACACCAACGTATACAATATTGCGTCTGAAGAGGTCAAGTAAGGCGTTTATCAGCGGACCCACACGTGCGTATTTGTGCGAGATCATGTATCTATAATCTATTGGTTCAATACCGAGCTTGTTAACCGCGTTGCTCACTATGCGATTAGTTGCACGGTGATCGGGGTGACAATCCTTTTCGTATGGAAAATAAATTTCTAAAGGAGTGTTCTCTCTTAAAATATTAATAACCTTTTCTTGGACTTCGCTCTCACTTTCCTCAAGCGTTCCATCAACGAAATTCAAAAACGCCAAATTCTCCTCCTGCACTCCTAAAATTTTCGTTGCTCTTTTCACCTCGTCTCTTCTAATCTCTTTCACCTCTTCAGGCGCAGGATCTGAGTCTATACCTAAACCTTTGGAAAAAGAATGCCTACCATCCGTGATGACAACTACCAAGACTTCGTATCCTTCACTTATTTTCTTAGCTATTGTTCCTCCGCAACCAAGTGTTTCGTCATCTGGATGGGGGGCAAACACTATTATCTTCTTGCTCATGTGAAGGCGTCCTAAGTCTAAGTATGAAGTCTATTTTCGCGTGCTTTCTCTATAAAAACTATGAATTGCAAATTCACATAAGGCTGTGGTAAGGGGCTCCAAATTTCGCACCTACGCTTTTCCCTTCAAAAGTTTGGCTGCTTCCAGAGCAGAATACGTCAGGATCATATCCGCTCCTGCCCTCTTGATAGATTTCAAAGATTCCAGAAGTAAGACATCCTCGTCCAAATGTCCATTCTCGCCAAGTAGCTTTATCATTGCATACTCGCCGCTCACTTGATACGCAGCTATCGGAATCGTCGGGTGTTCCTGTCTGACTCTGAGTATCAGGTCCAGATTTGTCAAAGCTGGTTTAACGATAACAATGTCAGCTCCTTCACTAACGTCCAAGTCGACTTTCTGCATAAACATCTTCTCATTGATGATGTCTGTTCTGAACGTACTTGAGTCAACTCCACTCCTCGGCGTCTTCGACAAAGTCATAGCCTCAAAAAATGGTTGAAAGAGGCAACTATCCGTTTTGACGTAAGTCATTACAGGAACATCCTCGAAGCCCTCTCTGTCTAAGGCAGATCTGATGTGTCTTACTTGCCCGTCACACATAGCCGCAGGCGCAACTACATCAGCTCCAGCCTCAGCATGAACAACGGCAATCTTGCCCAACATCTCTGCAGTTTTCTCATTCAAAACCTTGCCTTTCTTGGTGTAAACACAAAACTCGTCAGCAGTATAATCACATAAGCAGAGGTTAGATATTAGAACCAGCTTATCGCCCAGCTCCTTCTTCAGCTTTCTGAAGACCCTCGGATGAAAACCGTTTTTCTGCAAGGCCGTTGAGCCATCAGCGTCCTTTTCCTTCAACACCCCAAAAACCATAACTGCAGGAATCCCTAACTCAATTGTCTTCTTGCATGTCGTCACAGCATCTTCCAAAGAGAAATAATCCTGCCCTTTCATAGATGCTATTTCAAATTTCTTTCCATCTTCTCTAACAAATATTGGATAAATCAGGTCGCTTGTAGTCAATTCTACGGGCCTAACCATACGAATCATTTGCTTTGATCTCTTAATCCTAGTAGTCAAACGCATTCTATAACCTCCTTACCTGTTCCTTTGGAACACGAAAGTCATCAACCAAATGTAGATAATCAAACAAACATTTTAACATTGTTTCTCTGTACTAAGTAGTATTATGACATGTTCCACGCGGGCTCGTGTTCTTCTTCTGCCGAACGAAATAATCCCAGGTCATTCCCAACCCGTCTTTCAAATTAACCTTTGGTCTGTATCCTAATCTCTCTTTAGCCTTGGAAATGTCTGCGCACCTTCTTTTTATATGAAATGCCCTTCGTCTCGTGTGGATTATATCTTTTTTGCTTTCACTCAACATTAGCACTAGTTCAGCTAAGGCGTTGATCGATGTTTCCTTTCCACTTCCGATATTGTAACTTTCTGTCATTCCTTCGCCTCCTTTGGCTATTAGCATCGTTCCTTCTATAGCGTCGGAGACGAAGGTAAAATCTCTTGTCTGACTGCCAGATCCATGTATTACAAGAGGTTTATCTTCGATTGCGTTTGTCAGAAAAGTCGGGATAACCCAGCTTTTGTCTTCAGATGATTGTCGAGGTCCATAGACGTTGAAGTACCGTACTATCGAAGTATTCAAGCCGTATTTTTGAGAAAAAGCCTTGCAATATGCCTCTCCCACAATTTTACTTATGCCATACGGAGAGATTGGTGAAAGTGGCAAATCCTCTCTCATGGGAACAACTTCAATGTCCCCATAGACCTCCGAGCTAGAAGCAAATACGAACTTCTTGACCTTGCCCTTGACGCTGGCTTTTAAGGCGCTCCTTAAACCGCCGATATTGCTATCCATAACCTCTAGAGGACGTTTAGTTGCAAATTTTACCCCTACCATTGCCGCAAAGTGAAAAACCAGATCGACCCCTTTAAAATGATCCTTGATAACATCGTAATTTCTAACATCCATTTTCACAAACTCTATGCCTTCATCCAGAAGATGAGAAATATTTTCGACCTTTCCTCTCATCAAGTTATCTACAATAATTACCTTCATTTTTTGGCGGTAGAGATACTCAGCAATGTGTGATCCGATAAAACCAGCACCGCCGGTTACCAACGCAGTAGTATATTTATCCATTAGGCGACAACCTTAGTTACAATTGTGCTTCACTGTCAGAATCACTTCGTTAAATACTTTGATAATGGAATTTCGTTTTCGAGAAATCTGAGGGACTAAAAATCCGTTTTGTGTCAACCAGCAGACAAGGGTCATGCACAAGAATTTCAAATTTATTAAAAGCGGGCTTCTTGAAGGCTGTGTGGTCTGTCAAGAAAAGAAGGCAATCTGCATCTTTGACAGCTTCTTCTAATGGTAGGTTTTGACAGCCGAACTTTACAGTTGAAAGAGGAAGTACGGGATCGTGAACGGCTACTTCGAAAGACAAATAATTGAGCTCTTTGATGACTCTTTCAGCTGGGCTTCCTCTCGTATCTTCTACATCCTTTTTGTACGTTAATCCTAGAACTGCGACTTTGGGTTTATGGATTGGACTCTTGGGAACCAGTTCCTGCAAACCTTTGACGATCATATTAACCACGTGGTCTGGCATACCATCATTAATTTCGCGGGCAAGCCTCACCATTTTTAGTTCTGACGAAGACGCATTGTGAAGCAAGTAATGAGGATTAATTGGAATACATGGCCCGCCAACGCCAGCTCCTGGGAAATGAGCCTGAAAACTCCATTTTGTAGAACAAGCATCAATGACTTCCATCACGTTTATTCCGAGTCTTCTGAGAAATATTGACAGTTCGTTTACAAGAGCAATGTTAACATCCCGATAAGTATTTTCAACAAGCTTCGCACACTCCGCTACTTCCGCACTGGAAACTTTCTTTACTTCTGCTTCAACGATTCGCCTGAACAAAACTGCGGCCATCTCCGTGCTTTTTTCATCAATCCCTCCAACGTTCAAAGGCGTGTTGTCTAATCTATGAATGCGGTTTCCCGGATCGATTCTTTGCGGGACACAAGCTAGCAAGAAATCTCTTCCGACCTTTAGACCAGAATACCTTTCGAGTGTTGGTAAAATCACATTACGAGTTGCCCCGATGTACACGGTGCTTGCAATGACAACCATGAAACCTCTTCTTAACTGTTTGCCGACATCCTTTGCCGCTTGTGTGATATACATCAGATCGGGTTCACGCTTTTCGTCAAGTGGTGTAGGAACTGATATGACAACTACATTTGCCTCATCTAATGCTTGCGAAAGATTCTTTGTTGCTTTCAGTTTTCCTCTGGCAACGTTATTTTTCACCAATTCCTCTGATTCCAGCTCGAAAAAAGGGCCTTTTCCACTATTGATTCTATCGACAATATCTTGATTGACATCGACACCTATAACGTTCGCGTTAGCTTGTGCGAAATTACACGCCAGCAACAGTCCTATATGGCCTGTCCCAATCACAGCTATAGTAATTGCACCAGTGTTAAATGCTTCCTCGATTTCGTCAGTCGCCGCACTGCAAAAATCTAGAGGATTTATTTTATTGCCCATTCAGACCAACTCGTTTCTATCGCAACAACCGTTCACTTTTGGTTCGAAAGATTCAGTGTTTATTTTTGGTTGACCATCCTGCATAATGCCGGACATATGAAAAAGCTGATAGACAGAAAATCAGTAAGAAAGCAAGGCTAGGAATTACCATCTGGATTGGAATATAGAAGAAAAGTGACAGGAATATTCCTCCAGCGGGAAATAGTAGAACCAGATTAGACAAATGGGGCTTCAATAGGTTGACTATGTCACCATGTTTCACAAGCAAGACCAGTGACAGTAAGAAGCCAATCCATTCAAGAAAAGTGTCAAATATCATGAAATTCGAATAGTATGTAAAAATGGCCCTTCCAAACTCGCTTACCTCTGTAAACCAATTTGAGGTTATAGGCCACAAGAGCATTATGCCCCCCAAACTTGGCAAGTCAGCTATTACGTGTTGTACTAGAGCTGCGAAATACGGGATGCCTTTTGTTCGATATATGAAGAAAATAGGGATAAAGAGTAGGATAATGGCAATAATTGAATGTGTAGGTCCATGGTGAGCCAATCCGGAAATAAACACATCGAAATCTGGCAAGACCGAAACAGTAAATAGCAACGGTATGTTAGTGTCCTGCCCTAGTAGTTTTGCCGAAACCTTGCCAAGTACGTATCCCCATGCCAAGTGTCCAGGTAAAAACATTAGAAATCCATCTCACAAGTAAACGAGATTAGCCACGCCCATAGATTCGACCTAAGTGAAACCAAATATAGTGATAACACCTGAGCATTCGCTTAGTTATGGATTGACGTGAGGGCAACATCAAGATCAAAAAGGCTGCTGTCAACTGGCGAAAACACATTATTTCTACTTTAAGATCATCCACAATGTTAAACGAACGATATTTCTTCAATACTCTTGTGAAGTTTTTGCCCCATCTGAATTGCTGATTAAAAACCCCTTGCAAACTGTATGGGAATCCTATGTGCACAACCTTTATGCTAGGGTCAAATACTAAGAGTCTGCCTTTTTTAATAAGTCTCCAAGTGAAATCTACATCTGATGAATGCCCTACTGACTCATCAAAGAATCCCTCGGAAACCAGAGTTTCTTTTTTATATGCACAATTCGTAATGCCAAGCATACCTCCACTATACATTCTCATGTATTGTGCATTCTGGACTTTCTTTGGAAACTTGTTGTCCTCTATCCAAAGTTCCGCCGTGAATTTTTCAATGTCATTTTTGAACCCAGTCTGAGGGGATAGAACTGGTCCTCCAACACCGTCGACGTCTGGATTTTTATCAAAGAATTCCGAGATTTTTTCCAGCCAATTTTCATAAACAATGCAGTCTGAAGCAGTAAAGCAAACAAGCTCGCCTTTGGCTTTTTTGATGCCTACATTTAGTGTAGGGGCATATCCTCTTTTTGAGCAGTAGTATAGTCTCACAGGGAACTTTGCAGCTATTTCTTCTGTACCGTCCACGCTGCCATTGTCAACAACAATAACCTCAAGATTGTTTGAGGGAAACTCGTTTGAGAAGATTGAAGAGAGAGTATGAGCTATTGTTTCAGCGCTATTTAATGCAGGAATCACCACTGAAATCATTCTTTCCACTCCTTAGTGCATGGTAGGCAGTATATCAAAAAACTGTAATATATGACGGCGCAAAAATTTCGGTCTATAGTTGAATTGCGTCACTGGGGCTACGAATATTCGCTTCAAAACATTTTCGACATCAATCCTAGTGGTATCCAATCTGATTTTTGCTTCGTTTGGTTTCGGTGTGATTTCCACGAATTTTGCTTTTTTTAGAAACTGAATTGTCTTCAACAAAAATTCAAGTTTCAATAGGAGAAGCATTGCCTGTCGTCGCCCCTTTTGAGGTGCATTTCTAGGGAAAAACGAATCCCAGTAGCTCTGATTAACAAAAAGATCAGGATGGAAATCCAGAACCGAAACTTCCCTACTCAAGACGAACCAGAAAAAATCCTTGTAGTAGTTGAAAGAATCCTTCCAATCAATCAGAACCGGAAAGGGAAAGAAAGTAGTACCTTTATGAAAAACAGGAACATTAGATAAGTCGGTTGAAAAATCATATTCAAAACCCAGGCTTCTCAAGGCTTCTAAATGTGGAGGAGACCAAGAAAAACCTGGAGCTCTAAACGCTTCTATCTCCTTTTGGCAGAACAGCTTCCTTAATGTTTTGATTCCTCCTTCTCCTTCAATTTCCCCTGACAAAGGGTTGATATGAGAAGTCTCTCTGCGCAAGGAAATCAGATAAGCGTCTTGATAACTTTCTAAATCAGTATATTCGAAAATGTTTGGACGCACAGAGTGACTACTTGAATGGTAACCGATTTCATGATTTCCAAGTAGATCTAAAACCTGTGGAAAAGAACTTAGTCTTTCAGCGACATGCCCTGTAATGAAAAACAATGCTCTTACATGATATTTCTTCAACAGTCTCAGAATAAGAAACAAAGCTTCAATAGATCGTACATTGACGAAGTCTTCAACGTCAAATGTCAAGAAGAGTTTATGAATTGTCAATCCTCCAGACCAATGAATATACGCGTATATTTCAGCGAATGCTCAACAATGGGATTTTGTTCCAGTCGCATTTTCCGAAAAACCGGTTTAGCAATCTTGAGGGAATGAACGTTTTCAGGAGAGAACTTATTCTTACATCCATTGGACGTTGACCGTCAGCCCAGCAAGCATTGCAGCGAATGTATCTTCTTTGCAGTTCGGCAGTCCTTTTTGAATGCCAGATTTCTCCTAAGCTTTGCTCGTAAAGATTACCGAGTTTTGTGGCCTTTCCTTCGCACAGTTCCACATCACCATTGGGTCTAATAACTGGTCTCAACAAAACGCTGAAGCAAGGTATTTTTAGGCTGCCTGAAATCCAATCATGATACAAGTCGAAATAGCGGTGTGGCTTAGACTGAAGAGGAGGACAGCTAAGGAGATCAGTAATATTGTATAACTTACCTGCTGGTGTCGTTGTATCAAAGTACTCCATGTTTTCATAGTATCCTGACTGAAGATATACGCCATGTTTTTTGCAGAACTCGATCACATGCTTGAAGTCTTCTCTCGTATTCCAAGGGCTAATTACAAAATTAACATAGATGTCTACATCGTCACTCTTCAGCTCATCGACCACTTTTTCAACATGGGAATAACAGTCAACACCTCTCATCTTCTCATAGGTTTCTGGCGGACCGTCAAGTGAGAGAGCCAAACTTTTGATCCTAAATTCTCGAACAAGATCAATCAATCTATCAGCTAGTATCCCGTTTGACAAGAAGAGGTAGTTACGTCCTTGAAATAAAGAAAGTATTTCCCTGCATTTGGGATGCAACATCGGTTCTCCACCAGCTATCAGGAAGCTGGTAAAATTTGTTATGACCTTGTCTCGCAGTATTTCTTTGATGATTTCCACATCCAAATCCGTCTTCGGTTCTTTTTTCCAGATATTGCATATCAAACATTTGGAATTGCATCTATCAGTAATGAAAATTGGAAGACGCACATTGAGTATTTTGCGTCTAAATACAGTGTATGTCAAAGAAACAATACCGAAAAGAATTGTTTTCATCTCCTATAGCGTTGACCTTGAATCTTTTTCATAAACTTCAGAAACACAATTGAAGAGTCTCTCAGCAAGTAAGGCAGAAGATTTGTCATGTTTATTGATGATTCAGATTCATAGTGTACTGGATAGATCAAATCAGTTTTTTCATTTATTTTCCCCTGTTCTAGCGCAATATTGTAAAGCGGCGTGTGAGGGTATATTCGCATCTTTGACAACGTTAAGGACCGTAATTTAGAGCCGCAGCGAAGCATAATTTTTGGGAATAAACGTAAGAGCCCTGTAACATGTTTAGCGTTGTTACTTGGAAGGTCGTACAAGAACTCGTATGCGACATTTGCACCTTCTATTCTACTGATCAGATCAACCGTTCTTTCCACGTGTTCTACTCTGAAGTCTTTCCCGAGCGCTTTCATTGCCTCGTTTGAAGCTCCATCAGGAGAAAAATCAAACAGTCGACAGCCAGCCCTCACTGCTTCTTTCATGAACTCTGCATTTATTAGTTCGGGACGAAAAGTCGCCTCCCATTGAACGTCAATTTTTCGCTTTAAAATTTCTCGGCATATTTTTTGGCCGTGACCCACTGGAAAGTTGAAAACCGGGTCAGTAAAATAGAAACTATGGACGCCATATTTGTCGACTAGTTCCTCAATTTCATCTACCACTTTTCTTGGAGATCTCAGACGGTAAGAGCTGCCCATGAAAAATCGGTGAAGACAATATATGCAGTTGAAGCAACAACCCCTTTTTGACTGTACACCTGTAGAGTAAGGATTTTCTCTATACAGAGCCATATCAAAAAGCTCTCTTGAGGGCAAGGTTAGAGAATCAAAGTCAACTGGCTCTCCACGTTCCGTAAAAACCACTTTACCATTCTTTCGGAGAAGGAGATTCTTGACCTTTTCGGGATTATCGATATTTTTTAACAGTTCTGCAAAAGAGTATTCTCCTTCCGAAAATATTCCAAAATCTATTTCAGGATTTCGTTGCATTATTTCCTTCGGAAAGATGGAAAAGCCAGCACCTCCCACAATCAACTTGCATGAAGGTACCCTTTGCTTTATAGTTCTGGCCATAGAGACAAATTGTGGATAATATGACCGGGGGTAAAAAGAAAACACGCTGTCAATATTCCTGAATGAAATTCCTACAATTTCTGGATCGATCTTATCCAAAACTTTCAACAATTCTTTTGCTGGATCTTCGACGACATTGGGATCCCAACAATGTACTTCATGATCGTCTATAATCAAAGATGCAAGATATGCAAGCCCTATGGGAAGAATCACCGGTTCAGGTTTTCCTCGGCCTAGGTAGGAAGAAGAAAGCAGAATTCTCACTCAGCACCCGCCTTTGTCTACTTCACCTTTCTAGCTGTCGCGCTGCCACTAACAACCGATGTTGTTTTGCTTGGGAGCGAGCGAAACCGAAGTTCACCTATTGCGCAACGATGGGATTTTGTTCCAGTCGCATTTTCCGAAAAACCGGTTTAGCAATCCTGATGGAACGAGCGTTCTCAGAATTGAAGCCACTCTAACATCACTGGCACGTTGACCGTCAGCCCAGCAAGCATTGCAGCGAATGTATCTTCTTTGCAGTTCAACAGTCTTCTTTGAATGCCAGATTTCCCCTAAGCTTTGCTCGTAAAGATTACCCAGTTTTATCGCTTTTCCTTCACACAGTTCCACATCACCATTCGGTCTAATCACCGGTTTCAAGAAAACACTGAAGCAAGGTATCTTTAGGTTACCCATAGCCCAATAGGGATACAATCCAAAATATGGATGCGAAATAGAGCCAAAAGGTGGACACGTGATAAGATCGTCAATCTTGTACAAGCGCCCTGCTGGCGTCGTTGTGTCAAAGTACTCCATATTTTCATAGTATCCTACAAAAAGATGTACACGATGCTTTTTGCAGAACTCGATTACATGCTTGAAGTCTTCTCTCGTATTCCAAGGGCTAACTGTAAAATTCACATAGATGTACACATCATCATCTTTAAGTTCGCTAACCACTTTTTCAACACAGGAATAACCAGCCGCACCTCTAATTTTTTTGTCGGTTTCTGGCGGACCATCAAGCGAAAGAGACAAATGCTTGATTTCACATTCCCGAACCAGATCAATCAATCTGTCAACCAATATTGCGTTGGACAAAAAGAGATAGTTGCGTCCTCGAAACAAAGAAAGTATCTCTCGGCAATCTGGATGTAGTAATGGCTCACCACCAGCTATACAAAACCAAGTGCGTCTTGATATGACTTTGTCTTGCAGTATTTTCTTGATGACTTCCACACCTAGATCTGTTTTCGGTCTCTTCTTCCAGATATTACACGTTAAGCATCTAGAATTGCATCGGTCAGTAATAAAAATTGGAAGAGAAGCATAAAGTATCTTGCGTCTCATTACACTATATGTTAAAGAAAAAATACCATGAAACATAATTCTCGTGATCCTCTTTTTTTTTTCAATTCTAGAAATGTCTTCGGACGTTAGGCTTCAGAAGTATAGCCGTACCCGCTTATGTTACCTAAATTATATGCTGCGTGCTGAGCAAGCCTCAGCAATTTTTTTGTTGGTCCTCTCAATGATGGTTGCAAAAATGAACGCACCGCGTTATAAGGCGTATAGAAATATGATTTTAGTTCGGACCGAGAAGAGTATTTCTTTCGCAAAATAGCCTTTTCTCTCCCCCACACATAATATCGACGTAGAAGATTGCGCAAGCTAGAAGGAAAAACACACTGTACCTTCATCTCAGGATTATACATCAATCGCTTATTGTTTTGTAGCATTTTCCAGCAGAGGTCAAAGTCATAATCATAAGTGAAGCATACATCAAACTCTAACGATTTTAAGGCGTCTTTTCGAAAAGCACTATTCGTGCTGTGCAAATAAGTTTGATAGTGACCTGGCATTGTGATCGTAGCCGAGTTAGAAAACCCTTGCTCTTCATAGAAGATCTGAGAAGCCAGCTTCTGAATTTTTGTACCACACTCCCAACATGGAAGAACAGGACCTCCCACTCCGTCCACATCTGGATTGCGCCGAAGAGACACGGCTATTGCCTCCAACCAATTAGAAGACACAATACACCCTGGCTTCGTCGTACAGATTATGTCCCCTTTTGCAGCCTCAACGCCCCAATTCAGGGCTTGTGCTTGACTTTTTGAGGCAACCACATATTGCTCAATTGGGAAACCATTAACCCTTTCTGAAACACACTCATTTTCGCTGCGAATTAGCAACACTTCGAAATCCTTCACAGGAAAAACGTTCGAAAAAATAGACTTCAAAGTGGGAACAAGAAAGAAACCGTCTTCTTGGCAGGGAATAATCACTGAGAGCAAGTTGATCCAAGCTTGGCATTTCCTATGCAGCCTTGGATTCGAATTAAGGATTATGAATTAGAAAGACATATTGACGATAATTCTAGCATGTGCGTCTCTGGTCTTTATATCGCGGGCGAAAGCATTTGACTCTATTTCACTATTGGCATGCAAGGAATCATCAGTAACTACGGACAGTCTGCTTCCAAGATTCCACAAAATCTGTAAGACCCTTTTCGATGGAAATATTCGGCTTGAAACCTAGAATTTCCTTTGCCCTAGTTATGTCAGCGCAGCTTTGACGCCTATCAAGCGGCTGCGGCGCCCCATGAACAGGTTCAATCTGCTCTTTCCCCATTATACTCTGCAAAAGCTTGAAAATCCCGTTAACAGTCAAAGAGGAACCAGTGGCAACATTGAAAATCTCACCCGCATGACTCTTTTCCATGGCAAGCATGTTAGCCTCAACAACATCTGCAACGTTTATGAAATCTCTGGTTTGCTCACCATCTCCATGAATAACAGGCGACTCATTTCTCGCTAGCTTCTCAACGAAAGCCGTTATAACCAACCCATAAAACGGCGATTGCCTAGAACCGTAAACGTTAAAATACCTCAGCGAAACCGTCTCCAAACCATAATTCTTGTGATAGGCAGTCAAATAATATTCTGAAGCCAGTTTAGAAACCCCGTAAGGCGAATCTGGACGTGGAACTACGTCCTCCTTGATCGGCACAGCCTCCTGCATCCCGTAAACGGCGGCTGAAGAAGCATAAATAAACCGCTTCACACTAAACTTCAACGACGCCTCCAAAAGATTCAATGTTCCATTAACGTTAACATCATTCGTAAGTAACGGTTTATCAATTGACTGGCGGACACCGCTAAGAGCCGCTTCATGAAATATTACCTCAACACCTTCAACAGCTTTCTTCACGGTTTCAAAATTTCTGATGTCACCTTTGACAAAACGAAAACTGCTTTTCCCCACATGCGCTGTTATATTCTCAGATTTGCCAGTACTAAGGTCATCAATAACTCTCACTTCAAAGCCATTCTCTAGAAGCCTGTCTACAAGATGACTTCCGATGAAACCTGCACCACCAGTTACGAGGACACTGGAATACTTATTTTTCATATTATCTAGCCACCTTTATGTACCATGCGTCTGGAGTTTCTACAATGCAAACAAAATCTAAGAGAATTTAGAGTTTCGAAAATGTCTCCCTAAAAACATCAGCCGTCTTTCCCAAATCCTGCTCAGAGTGAGCCGTAGAAACAAAGCATGTTTCAAACTGCGAAGGAGGAACAAACACTCCGTTTTCCAACAAACTCCTCTGATACACCATGAACTTCTTGTTATCCGCTGCCTTAGCGGTTTCATAGTCGTAGACCGGGTTAGCAGAGAAGAATATTTGGAACATAGAGGCCACCGCGTTGACTTGCGCCTCAATATCATGCTCCTCTGCAGAGCTTTCTAAAACCCGAGCTATCTTTTTCTGTTTAGACTCAAGCTGCTCATAAAATGCTGCTCCCTTTTCTTTAATTGTTCTCAGCGTTGCCAAGGCCGCGGCTGTGCTGAGGGGATTACCACTGTAGGTTCCAGCTTGATAGACTTTCCCAGACGGCGCCGTCAACCGCATAATCTCCTCCTTACCCGCATACGCCGCCATGGGAAAACCACCACCCAAAATCTTACCAAGAGTCGTCAAATCAGGCGTAACACCATAATACTCCTGAGCCCCACCAAGACCCAACCGAAACCCAGTAATCACCTCATCAAAAATCAAAACGACACCATAGGCCTCGGTCAATTCCCTCAAGGTTTCCAAGAACCCTTCTTTCGGCAGGATCAAGCCTACGTTTCCGAGAACAGGCTCAACTATGACCGCCGCCAAATCATCTTTCTCACTTTTCACTGCCTCCTCAAACCTTTCAGAATCGTTGTATGGCACAACTATCGTGTTCTTAGTCGTTTCTTCTGGAACCCCTTGAGAAGTGGGCACACCAAAAGTCGTTGCCCCTGAACCCGCTTTGACAAGCACACAATCATGAGCCCCATGATAACACCCTTCAAACTTCACAATCTTCTTCTTCCCAGTAAAACCCCTCGCCACTCTAATCGCACTCATCGTCGCCTCCGCACCCGTCGTCACCAAACGAACCATCTCAGCCGAAGGCACACACCCGCAAACCAACTCAGCAAGCTCCACCTCCCGTTCCGTCGGCGTCCCATACAACGTTCCTTTCTCAAGTTGTTCCCTAACAGCTTCAATAACGTAAGAATAAGCATGTCCAAAAATCAGCGGTCCATAAGCCATACAATAATCTATGTACTCTTTGCCATCAACATCAACTATGCACGAACCCTTCGCGTACTTCGTGAAGAACGGGTACGGATCGAAAGCCCTCACAGGACTGTTCACTCCACCTGGAATCAGCCTTTTCGCTTTTTCGAAGAGTCTTTCAGATTTAGACAGTTTTTTCCCTCCTCACTCGGAACAGTTTCTCGGCCGCCGAGAGAAGTGTACCGTCGTTCTGAAGCGCAGCCTCTCTCAGTTCTTCGATGGGAAGCTGCATAATTCTCTCAACAAGTTCTCTTGAAAATCTGTCAATTATCACGCACTTTCTTTTGTCGGATTCCCCAATCTTACGGATGGCTCTCTCAAGCTCTTTTCGCCTTATTTCCTCATTTCTCCTAAAAATCTCCGAAATAACAGGCTCAACCAGAAACCTTGACAGCTGCCGTTCAAACCTCTCCAACTCTTCGAAAATTATTTTCTCTGCTTTTTCAGCTTCAATCTGCCTAGTTTTAATACAGTCTTCAACTATTTCCTTCAAGTCGTCTATGTTTCTGAGAGACACACCAGGAAGCAAGCCCACCTTCTCTTCAACGGCTCTCGGCTGCGATATATCAATCACAACAAGCCGTCTTGCGCCCCGATCCTTAGCTAGCACTCTTCTAATTTGATTTGCCTTCAGAACGGGCTCACTAACCGACACAGCCGCAATGACTAAGTCTACTTTTGGAAGAACCTCGTACATGCGGTCAAATTTAATCGCTTTTCCCGCAACCTTTGATGCAAGCTCCAATCCTCTCTCATACGTCCTGTTAGCAACAAGAATGGTTCTTGTTCCTCTTTTTCTCAAGTTTTCCGCAGTGATTGCTCCAGCCTCTCCAGCACCTATCAAAAGAGCCCTCACTGACTTCAGATTCCCCAGCTCTTTCTCAGCACAGTCGACCGCGGCTGAGCTTATTGAAACCGAGCCCTCATTGACTTTAGTTTCAGTTTTGACGCGCCTACTGGTATTCACGGCTTTCATGAACACTTTGCCGAGGATCAACTTGACTGTCCCAAGCTTCTTTGCTTTCACATACGCTGATCGCACTTGACCGAGAACCTGATCTTCCCCCAAAACCACAGATTCCAACCCGGCAGTCAAATTGAAAAGATGAATCAAAGCCTCTCTTCCCTGATAAAACTCGACAATTTTCTTCAAAAGGTCAAGGCTGACCCCTGCTTTAGCGCTCCACAGTTTCAATATCCGATTTACAACGTCTTCTTGAGCCGAATCCTCCATTACACAGTAGATTTCAACTCGATGACAAGTTTGCAGAAAAATGCATTCTTGAACTGAGCCCTCTGCACAAAGAGTTTTCATAGTTTCATTCTCATCTGGAACATTAAGGGATTCAAGCATAGGTAGACTTGCCTTTTTATGAGATGCAGAAAGACAAACTATCATGTGCTACACCTAAAACTCGAAAAGAGAAGCTTGTCCTTTATGTGATAACGATTGCTTTCTTGAATTTCCCTTCAAATGTTCCAACTGGAACAAAAATCACTTCGTTAAAGGTTATTCCCACTCGGTTTTTAACCTCATCAACTATTTTTCCTCTCAAGGACTTCTGCAAAGCCATCGAGGGATCTCCGCTAACTTCCACTTTCAAAGTGGCTTCATGCTTGGGCGTGCGTTTGTCAGCAATTATCTGACATCTACCTGTGAGCTCTGGAAAAATGCTGAGTATGAACTCGACATGACCAGGAAAAACGGCGACACCCCGAATCTTGGTCATGAAATCTTCTCTATCTATGTCAACCCCGACTTTAGGATGAGCCATTCCACATTTACATTTATGGAAACCGAAGTAATTGGTTACGTCTCTTGAAAGATACCTTATCAATGGAAAAGCTTCCCTCTGAAGGCTCGTGATTACAAGTTCACCTCGCCCCCCATCTCCAAGAGGCTCATGAGTTTCAGGATCCACGACTTCAACAAGATAGTAATCACCCCAAACATGATGGGAATCCTCTTCTTCGCAGTGAACGGAAAAGCCTGGGAACTCTGTGGCCCCGTAATCAATTGCAACTTTCTGGTATCCAAACTCCTTTTCAAGAATCCTAATCTGAGATTTGCTCGGTTTTTCTGCAACGCATATGCCCAGCTTGAGGTTGTACTTACTTAGGTCTTCCCCTAACGCTTTGGCAACTTCAAGTATTCTCAAGTGATAGTTTGTAACTCCATAAAGAACCGTTGTCCCAAACTGTTTTATCAGGAGAATCTGCCTTTCCGTGTCTCCAGGACCAACAGGAATAACGCAAGCACCTATCTTTTCAGCACCCCAATGCACCGACCAGGCACCCTGCCATAATCCATAAGAAGCAGTGACCTGAACAACGTCCCTACTTGTCACTCCATGATAAGTAAGCTTTCTGGCTGATGCCTCAGACACCATCTCTACGTCTCTGCGGGTATGTGCGATTTTAAGCGGGCGTCCAGTAGTCCCACTTGTCAAGCGTATTGTCGCAACTTCGGAGAGAGGCACGGCCAAAATATCGTGATAATTCTCTTCCAACTCCTCTCTAGAAGTCAAAGGAAGCCTCTTCACATCATCCAAGCTTTTAACCATCGTAGGCTTCAGTTTTGCTTCCTTAAACTTCACACGGTAAAACTTGCTTCTTTCATAGACTCTGTTAATCTGTTTTCGTAGAAGCTTCAACTGCAACTTTTTCAGCTCTTCGCTTGAAGCCAACTGGACTTTTCTGTTCCAAATGACCATACGCATCACCAAACCTACACTACCAACTTTAAGTCATCTTTCTACTGAAAAGCTCTTCAAAAATCCACAGATTTCTGTAAAAATCCATAAATCTCATCAATCTGCCTCCAATTCTTAATTTTCTAATCACTAACGCCTTCAGCAGATTGCGTCTTCTATTTTTTCCCATTTTAATTTTCTCAAAAATAGCCAAATCACCTGATATTACTATATCTGCACGCGTGCTTCCACAAGTTTCTTTTTCATCGACCTTTATGCCACTTCCATCTATATTTACATAAAGTGGTGGAGCAGACGAAATCTTGAAAAGAACCTTCAGGTCAACGTCGGAAAATTTTCTGTTAAATTCTCCGGATTTTATTGCATCATTCAAGTAATCTGCGGTTTGTTTCACTTTCTTCCAATTTAGAATCTTCAAGTACTGAACTGTTTTGTCTGGGGCTGGAATGTATCCTCCAGTCGGTGTGTGGAAATGCCTAGCCGAGTCTGGGTCAGCAAACATATAGATTATTGCAGCACCTTTGTCTTTCACGACTTTTGAAGATCTCAAGAAGCGCATTAGATCCTTGCCTACTCCCCTTCCCCTATACTCAGGTTTTACAACTATGTCAGCTGCCAACACTGCCTTATCTTTAAGAGAGCCCGAAATCTTGAAGTCTCTCAAAAGCCAGTGGTTACATCCTATCATTTCACCGTTTTCCTCAGCGACAATCGCAAGTGAAGGGTCAAAATGTGGATTTTGCTTATACTTCCAATCCCAATATCTTCCCTTCAAGAAACCGCTAAACGTGGATTCTAGCAAGTTTCTGACAGCTTCCACATCTTTTTCCTCAAGCTCACGACAGAGGTATTTCCCTTTCATAAATGCCCCTGCCTCTCAACCGAAGTCGCCCAAAGGCCAAAACCAAGAATAAGTTACACGCATAGACAGGAGAAGCTTTATCATCGTTGTAATTTTCCAGAAAGGCTTTACTTTCACTTTTCGAGTCAAAATAGCGCGATGCGGACTCGTAGTCCCGAAAAGTACAGAAGTCAACGTTGCCAAGTCCGTTTGCACGAGAATTGTAGGCGAAAAAGACAAACCGTCATGAACTCTGACTTCTCCATTATGGACCTCAAAAGAAACAGCGTTTTCGATCCAAAAAGGCGCATCCTTCACTTTTATTATTATTTCTTCGCTGATTTTTCTGATGGACTCCATCGACCCAACGGCAACAAGCATAGAGATCAGCTTTTTGAAGCTCAGGACGCCAACAAACATTTTATGAGCGTTGGCCTTGGCAAAACCTAACTGTTTGCATGCACCATTCAGAGCTTCATCATCGTAGGGAACGTTGACGTTTACTGACGATGCGCCGATCTCTTCCAAATATTTTACGGCGCTTTCAAGAAGAATCTTCGCAACATTTTCCGTGCCTGACTTAGAACAGAATTCCCATATATTACCAGAAGATCCGACAACGATGTATCCTGTAAGATTTCCAGTTTCTTTGCTGAAAATAAGAAAGATGCCATCTTCTTTAACATCAGGCCTTTTCAGACAACACCAACGCCAGTATTCAGTAGTTCTTGGAACATAACCTCCGAATCTTTCATATGTTGCATTGGAAAATTTGACAATCTCTTCCTCATCGCCCTTCATGAAATTTCTTACTTCGTACTTTTCCAAACGCATCAACTTTTTATCCCGTCATGTTGAGCCGTAGACTGACAAACCGTCCGTGATACTGAAAGTTGCTACCCGTTGTATTATAAATCCAAAGCTCAAAAAACAAACTGCCAAAAAAGTCACTTCTCGTCGAATTCCATGATGTCACATAATCTGTCATATCCAACACAACACCATTCAAAGCCATGTTATAAAACCGAACTTGTAAAAACACATCATCATACTCATAATCAAAGGAAAAAGTCAAAGGCAACTCCCAAACTCCCTCATCCTCAACAAAAGCACTGATGTTATAAAGAGATGGCAAACTGCTCGGAGTACGATTCTCGATTGGTCCAAAACTCGTCGGAGCTGGCTGCGTCTGATTGCGAAACTTCACCTCAACCAAATAGTAAGCACAAGATCCCAAACGATTACTAAGCCCCAAGAAAATACTGTAATTCTCATTACGCGTAATGTTAAACGGTAAATCCTCAGCCATGTGATTCGACCCAACATACCAAAGCTCAGTGAAAAACACCGTCCGAGGATAAACCAACAATCTGCTCAGAGCAGGCGAAGCCACAATCAAAGCCACAATCCCAAAGACAACCACAAAAAACAGATGATACTCGCGAAGATTCATCAAGCGACGCCTCCAGGCTTCTCATATTTCCTCTTCAAGAAAAACCAAAAGACGAAGCCCCCACAAACAACAGCAACAGCCCCTACGAGAGAACCCACAACATTAAGCATAAAATCCATATAACTCTGCTGTGCCCCAGTCTCCGCAAGAATGCTTGCCTCAGAAACAAAGCCATCCAATTCTGTTTTGCTTAGATTAGCCAAATTGAAAGCAGAATCAAAATCGCCCATGTCATAGGCCATATGAGCCTTCCACAACAACATTCCAGCTTCATTCAGACCATTCAACAAGAACGCAACATTGGCTCCAGCTTCCTCAGCCTTCAAAACCGCATCATAAGCCGAACGCACGGCATTCTCTGCTTCGCTAATCTTCGACAACGCTTCTTCTTCGCTAGCTGCCATGCAAATCGCTGCGGAGGCCAACAGCAAAAACAAGCAAAAGAGTGATGCAGCAAAACACGTTCTCAATATTCCTTGTCACTTCCTCTCCACATTTATCCGCTTGAGCACAAATCTTCCAAAACTCTTCGTTTGGCACGGATATCTTTAAGCCTCTTTTCAACATGCCTATTGCTCTTCGCATAGCCTTTATACTCTTCCAGAAACTTCTTTCCCTTGTCTGTGAGCACGTAACGCCGCTTGCTCTGTTCCAGACGAATAAAGTACGCTTTTCTGCATTCGGCAAGATATTTGATCAAAAGCTTGTAACTCAAATTGGCCTGATACATAATCTGTGTTTTCTTAGCGCCCCTGCTCGCAATACGCAGTATGTCAGCTAGAATATCAAGCTTGTTCCTATAACTACCCAAATTTTATCCCCTCAAAATAGAACCATGAAACGCGAAACCGTAACGGCTTCTCTACGCTTTAACATTCAAAGTTTCAGCAAAACTAGAAGTGAAGCCAGCCCCTTCCTCCCTTCTTCAACTGCTGCCGCTGCTTCTCACCACGCTCATACTGATGGGCTCGTCTAGCTCTCCGGGAGGACCTCTGCTTGGCAATCACCGTCCTTATGAACTTGCCCCATCCGCCAACAGTTGGGTTTGGAGGAAGAATCCTGTCCAAGTCAACAAGCTTATGCTGCTGCAAAATCTCCCTGAAACTCAACTGCTTAAAATCTCTCGTGGCAAAAATAATCGTGCCCTTATCCACAAACAAATTAGAAAAGTCCGCGTTTGCAATTCCTTCCGCTCTCACCTTGTCGTCGATACGCTCCCGCCACAATCGTTTCCACTCTTCTCTCAATTCTTCAACGATATCTTTGTATGCTGGAATCTCCACTAGCAAATCCCTCCTTGACAGGAGCGGACAGGAATACGCCTCAAAGTCAACTTTTCACATCCGAGCCTTCTAGTTAATCCTGTTTTTCTCCCCCAAAGTGTGACAGCTTTATGGCTTTTCACCTTTAAAAACATATAAGAAAGAAAAAACCATATAAATGTTCTAGAACTTTTCTCTATTGTTCCAGAAAACCTCTTAGAAATTCTGGAATTCTGCCACTAATAAACCATATCATTCATTCTCAAGCCTAAAATAGCAAATCCGCCAATCTAACTGACTAGAGATGGCAAAATGGCAAAACTAAGCTCGTTTTTCGGGCTGATAAGAGACAACTCATGGCACACCATAAAAGAAATATCTGAAACTTTAGATATTCCATCAAACCGGCTATCGGAAATGTCAAAACTCCTATCCGAACACGACCTAATTGAATATGAACAAGACAAAGAACGCGTCAAAATAAACGCAGAATGGAAAATCATATGCGAACAATACGACGAAATAGAAGAAAAACAATCCGTAGCCACAATAATAGTCCCTCCGGAAAAAGACGTCAGACTTCAAAACACAACCATCGCGAACCTCACCGACATGCCGCTTGAACTAAACGTGAGAATAAACGGAAACCTCAAAGAAGTCACGATAAACAAAATCAGCTAAAGACTATAGAGAAATAAACTGGTCAGCCTTCTCCAACAACTGCAGCAGATCTATTCCGCGATCAGTAATTCTATAAACAATCCTGTTCTGAGGATTGCCAACTTTCGCAATCAAGCCTGCCCTAGTCAATTCGCGCAAATACTTATTGAACGAAGCAAGATTCATGTTAACATCATACATGATCCTAGTCTTACACGATTCCTTCTTTGAAGCGCTCAGAATAGCCACGATGAGCTCCGTGCGATTCCTCTTCATCTCGAATCTGACACCAAATACCAATATAGCATTAATCCAGAGATAAAATTAACCCAAAAAACAAAGCCCAAAAACCATCATGTCCCTCTGTTTTCTGCTTAATCTAACAAAGCCTTAATATTCTTTTTTTAATTGCAACAGCTTATATTTGAATCGGCATCAACGAATTTTTGACTTATTGATTACTAAGATATGCATGCCTCTTGACTATTCAGCATCTTCTTTTTTGCAATTTTTCTTTAATTTTTTGAAAATAGTAAGAACACCTTCTAATAGAACCTTATTATCAATATCTTAAGGAGGTGAAGACAGATGAGAAAAGCCCTCATTGTCGGGCTACTGTGCCTAGCCATATTCCTAGCTGCATACGGCATAGCCATAATCAACGCCATTCCACAAGCAATTTCCAATTTCAAGGCAACCGCAACAAAATTAGTCAGCCTGACAGCAGTCATAATCACGCCAAACGGAGACGAAGGAGGAGGCGGTAGACCTTATATTGAACCTGGACCACCATGAAACTTAACTATTCAAAACCAGGCTGAAGCACCATGATGCCACCAAAAGACGTGCAACGCTTTTTCTACTACTTCAAGTTTTTAGACCGCACAAACGCGGCCATACTTGAGGGACTCGCAGAGCACGGTCCAAGAAACCTGAGCGTCCTAGCCAAATCACTAGGCCTACCCATCACAACCGTTCGATTTCGACTAAACAAAATGGTCAAGGACGGCCTACTTCTAATCAACGCCAATTTGAACATGCCCAAGCTTGGCTTAATCAAGGGATTCTTGGCCGCCGAGGCCCACATCGGACATCACGAAAAACTGCTCAAGGCAATCCTGAACACGGATTACTGGACGTACATAATAAGATGCTACGGAAAAATGGACGGATACTGCGCCTATTTTGCGTTTCCGTTCACGCATAAAACAGAATTGCAAAAATACTGGGAAAAAGCCGCCCAAATGAAGATTTTTCCAAACCACCGATTTCTCTGGGTCACCAACTCAGAAGTCAATCCCCCCATTTTCTCATGGTACGATTTCGAAAGAAAAGAATGGCGCTTCCGCTGGAAAAAATGGATCGACGAAATCCTCAAATGTTCAGACGGTTTGCCACAAGCCTTGAAAGACCCAAAGGACTACTCCGTCATGGCAGACAAGACCGATCTGCTAATATTGAAAGAACTTGAGAAGAACGGAGCCGCAGGCCTCAAAGAACTGACAAAAGTGGTCAACATCACTCCGCAAAGCATAGGCAACCGCTACAAAAAACACATCATCCAAAGAAACCTAATCATCAACTACAACATCGACGTCTACCCATATCCACCACAACTCTCTGACCTGTACACGTTCATCATCGACTTCAAAAATGGAAAAGCCTTAGTCAAATTCGTCAACGCATCCAACAAAAAGCCCTTCATGGTAAGCAGCTCAAAAGTCCTAAACGAAAACTCGCTAATCGCTAACATGTACATTCTGAAAACAGAGTTCCCAAACCTAATCGAATCACTGAACCGCCTCTATTCCAAAGGTTTAATCAAAGATCTTTTTTACGTGACCTTAGACCCAACATCCTACAGAAGGCAGACAATATCCTACGAATATTTCAAGAATGGAAAATGGACATACAACCTCGAGGAGAAAATCAAACAACTGAAAGACATCAGCAGAACATCTTGACGTTTCTGATGCATTTTACTATGTTCTTCTTGCGAAAGTCTTATTTTCAAATTTGCAAGAAATATAACAGAGATTGCAAAAAAGAAGGGGGAGAATAAACTTGAGATTAAGGTTTCCCATAGAAATGCGTAAGCGCATCGTCAAAAACTTCTTGGACTTATTGATACTCAAAGAACTGAGAAACCACTCAAGTATGAGTGGCTACGAAATCATCATATTGTTCCGCAACAAATTCCGCGTAGTTCTTTCTCCTGGAGTAGTGTATTCCATGCTGTATTCAATGGAGAGAGAAAACCTAGTTCAAGAAGACATAAGAAAAGGCAAAAGGACATTTAAGCTAACTAAAATGGGAGAAGAAGAAATCCAAGGCATCTTGGGCAACCTTGACAAGGTTCATCACCTCGTAGATTGCACGCTTGGGAAGTGAAGAGCCGCTTTAACGACTTTTTCGTTTAAACAGACACCTCCTGAGAACCAATCAAAATCGCATTCAGAAAGAAGCCAATTTTCAGTGGGGCTGTCCGTCCCCATACCCAAATGAGTTCAGAACCCAACTCAGGGTGATTGGATCCTGCAGGTGCAGACAGTCAGGGCGCGAGAAAAGAAAGGTTCACCTTGCCATCAAACTTCATTAGCTGATGTTCGAGAGCTGGTCCGACGGGGCTAATACCAAAATAGGGGCGTGAAGTGATCTTCCATTGAACCGTTAAATACTCTCTTTTTCTCTACTCATTATTAGATGATGGCGTATGGTTGCAACAGGCGAATACGCTGCAGAATTGAGAGGAATTGCCAAACGCTACGCTGACATAGTGGCTGTAGACTACATAGATTTAGACATCAAATACGGAGAAATCCTTGGTCTTCTAGGCCCGAATGGTTCAGGAAAATCCACAACACTGAAAATTATTCTTGGACTAGTTAAACCCGACTCTGGATCCATGAAGGTTTTAGGCATAAATGCAGAAGAAGATCCAGTGGCGATTAAAAGATTGGTAGGATATGTTCCTGAAAGCCCACGGCTTTATGAATTCTTAACTGGGCTTGAATATCTCGATTTTACCGGTGACATTTACGGAATAAACGCCTCAGACAAGAAGACGCGAATAGAAGAGTATTTGGAGGCTCTTGATTTAGAGGGAAGAGAAGGCGACATGATAAGCAGCTACTCGCAAGGAATGAAACAGAAAATTGCCCTAATTTCAGCCTTCCTCCACAAACCAAAACTACTCATCTTAGATGAACCATTGAACGCTTTAGATCCAAAGTCAGCTAGAATTGTAAAGGACCTCTTGCGCGAACTAGCCGCTAAAGGAGTAACAGCCATTTTGTCCACACATGTTCTAGAAATTGCCCAAGCAATGTGTGACCGCATAGCCATCCTATACGAAGGAAGAATCCTGGCTTTAGGCAACATGGAAGAACTTAGAAAGAAGGCGCAGCTGCCCGGGTCAAATCTGGAAGATGTTTTTCTAAAACTCACAGGAACAGGAGCCATAAAAGAGATTGTCGAGGCGCTTTTGAAGTGAACTTGAAAAACGTTCTTAGGCTTATAAGCGTTGACGTAAAATCTGGACGATTAATTAGAGCAGGGATTTTCAGAAGATACAAGGAAAGGAGAATCTATCAGTATTTGCTGTATGGTGGAGCGTGCATAATAGGATTACTGGTGGGATTAGCCGTCGGAAACTTGTATTCAAGATTGCCTGTCTCCGAAGAGAAAACCTTGCTCCATCAGACTGCTCAACAACTTTTCACATCCCTTCCGACCATAGTTCTTCTTTACAGCCTAGTCTTCACCATGATGGGACAGATCCAACGGTCAGGAATTAAGGTTTCAATTCAGCCTCCCTACTGGTTACCCATCACTTGGGGAGAACACACCTTGGCCGCTTCCTTTGCTCACATCATTGGTTTACCCTTGGCCTCCATTGTCCTGTTGAGCACTGCCGTTTTTTCTTTATCCATTTTTCTGGCAGAACTGCCCTTAGCCACGATCACAATTCTCGCCTTGTTGGCCAGTGCCTTCTTGGCTAGTACAACAACAGAAATTTTCAGAGTCTTGCAGGTTAGAATTACAGGCTCTGTTTACAAGTCTTCTGGGAAAGTGGCTATTTGGGTGAGATTTCTCGGTTCTCTGCTGTTCCTAGTAGTCTTCTATATTGTTTGGTTTTCCATTTCATCTGGCTCTGGCTTAATCACAATTATTGAAACAGTTACTGGTGTCCAAGGAGCTGTCTGGTTCTTTCCATATGTGTGGTTGGGCATGACTTTGTCTTCTTTCATAAACGGACTGACTGTGCAAACAATTATTTTTTCGTTGGCTTCAATTGCGTTTATTTTACTCCTATTCTATTTGGCTGTCAAGTTTAACACCAGATTTGGGTTGTATGAGCCGCCAGCGATAACTGTCTCGAAAGGAGTTTACGTTCCAAAAACTAGTTTATTGGGAAAATTTGGTTTTTCCTCGTTAGAGGCAGCTGTGATAAGGAAAGATTTTAAGGCTTTCACAAGACGAAGGGAACTTATGTACACTTTCATAATGCCCATAATTATTATTATTGCACCTTTGATGCAGTATTTAGGAATGTTAGGTGCGTCTGTACCCTCAGAAGCTTCGCTCTTCTTAGTCGCATGGATACTATTAGCGCCTGGACCGTTAATGGCTATGATGGTGGGCATTATGATTATTGGTGAGGAAGGCTCGTCAGTGTGGCTTTTCTATTCTTCACCAATCACCACACGCAGCCTTGTCAAATGCAAATACGCCTTCATGTGCATTCTCTCATTTGCAGTAATGCTAATCTGTGGTGCTATTGGAATTCTGGTGACTCGTCCATCGCTGCAGCTAGCTTTTACGCTATTGATAGAGTCCACGTTTCTAATCTTCGCTTTAGGGGCTGTTTCTCTCAGAGCAGGAATAAAAGGCGCCGATTTCGTTGAAACTCCAAGACCCAGGATGGTGAGACCTTTAACATCAGTCATCAACACATTAATGTGCATGCTGCTAGCCGTTGTTACAGTTTCTCCTCTCATTCCATACGCAATGTCTTTGATTAGCCTACCCTTCACTATACCTCTGCCAGAAATAGATGTCTACGTTGCAATCTCTATAAGCGCTGTCATAGCTTTTGTCATAACTTTCGTGTTTTATAGAATGGCATTTAAAAACGCAGCTGAGTTCCTAACCAAAGCCGAAGTTTAGCGTCAAGAAGCAATTCCTAAGTTTTATGTTAACCAGTCTTTTTTGCTTCATATGACTTAAAGAGTCTGACACTCGCTATCGAAATGGAAACAACCGTGTAAACCGCTATGATCACGACAGCAAGCGCAACCTCTCCGGCGGATGACATCTTTTTCCGTTGCTGAGTCCACATAAATAAGTGACTATTCAGGATTCTTTTTCTCAGTGCACCACGTTAAGAAGAGATTTACAGATTGATTCATGATCAAGTAATTCTCACGGGATTTGAGTCTGAATCGATTTGAGTCGCTATATCCCCATACCTAGACGGGTTCATAGTCGATAATGGGGCTGCCCGGATTTGAACCGGGGTCACGAGCGCCCGAGGCTCATAGCCTAGACCAAGCTAGCCGACAGCCCCATCAGATTAGACTCATCATGTAAACGTCACAAAAATAAGTGTTCCCTAACACCTTTAAACTCTTACCTCTAAATAATACGCTTACCGCGAGGGGGACCTGAATAGGCTTGTCTACTGCACGCCGAGTGCGAGGAGTCAAAATACTCAAGGCTGTTTCATCACCTATCAGACTACAAATTCTGAACCTGCTTTTTGACAGAGGCTCTCTCTCTTATACCGAGTTGATGAGTTCGCTCAAGATGAACCCGACCAGCGACGCAGGAAGATTTGCTTACCACCTGAAGTTTTTGCTCAAGGCAGATTTGATCGAAGTAGACATAGAATCAAGGAAATATTGTCTAACCGAACTCGGCATAATGGTCATTGACATCGCAGACAAAATCGAAAAGAAAGCCTTCAAACCAAAAGGCATGCTTGTCCGCACTTCTCGATTTGCACTGCAAGAATTTGACGCAAACAAAATCGCGAATGCTCTCACAAAAGAGGCCAAAATGCCCGCTGAGCTAGCCAAAAAAGTAGCCAAAGAAGCAGAAAAACGGCTACTCAAATCAAAAACAAAATACTTGACAGCTCCCCTCATCAGAGAAGTCGTAAATGCAATCTTAATCGAGAAGGACCTAGAAGAATATCGCCACAAGCTCACTCGCTTAGGCCTGCCTGTCTATCAAGTCGCCTCTTTAATGGACACCAAGGCTAAAACACCTCTCACCTCCGCATCACTACACGAGATGGCTGGAAAAACTGTTCTCGAAGAGTACATCCTTCTGAACATTCTTCCAAGAGACATCGCAGACGCACATTTATCCGGTTCTCTACATATAAACGGCTTAAGCAGCTGGATTCTCAAGCCAACTGAAATAATGCACGACCTACGATTTTTCCTTCAGAATGGTCTAAATCTAGAAAAGACGGACGCTGCTCAACCTGCTTATCCACCACCCCAAAGCCTTGAGTCGGCCTTGTCGCTAATATTCAACGTTCTTCTACATTCGGCAAAGGAATTGGAAGAAACGCAGACGTTTGATTACCTTAACGTTTTTCTCGCTCCTTTCGTAAGGAATTTAGATTCAGCCAGAATCAAAGATTCTTTACGCTTATTCATTTCAAACATAAACCAACATGTGAATGCTTCCTTAGGCCTAGAGCTTACTGTTCCAGATTTTGTCAACGAGAAACCGGCTCTAGGTCCTTCTGGAAAACCTGCCGGCAAATACGGGGATTTTGTCGAAAAATGCCAACTTTTAGCCTCGCTTTTCCTTGAAATATTCGCCGAGGAAAGTGCAGCTAAATCGTTAACTAATGCTAAATTGATTCTGAAAATCCGCCCAGAAGTCTTCACTGATGAACGAGCAAACGCCCTGTTTCGAAAAGCACACACCTTAGCCGCTGGAAAAGGAATGCTGTATTTTGCCAATTTGTCCGAAAAGAAACAAAAACACTCTGTTTTTTCTGCTGCTGGATGCAAACTCGAGGCAAATTTGAACGAAGACTGGGAAACAGACACTTTGCGCACTGGTTGCCTTGGGGTCGTGACAGTCAACGTGCCACGCATCGCCTACGAGTGCGAGAAGGATAGAACAAAATTTTTCGAGATTCTAAAAGAGAGGTTGGAGATGGCAATGCGCGCCTTAGAAATCAAGTACAGAATGCTTAGACATTACGGTAAAGGCGTGCTTCCGTTTATCATGCAAAGCGCCAACGGTGACCAGTACTTCAGACTCGAAAATTGTTCTCGAATAATAAATTTCGCAGGGTTTGAGGAGGCCTCAGAATTCTTTTACGAAGAAAATATCCACAACAAGAAAACATTAGATTTCGCTGGAGAAATCATCCAGAACATAGTGGCTTTTACTCACAAAATTGGTAGAAGGCGGGGAAAACGTGTGGTTCCGGCCATATTGCCAAGTTTTGAGGCTTCTGCAAGATTGGCGGAGTTGGATATCGAAAAATGTGGCATTGCGAGAGTGAAGTTTTCGGGAACAAGAGAAAAACCATTCTATTCCACGATTATGAAGCTAAATTTGCAGAATGGCAATATTTCTCCTGAGTCGCTAGCCGTTGATCAAAGACTAAGCGGGTTAAACGTGGGCGGAAGCATGACTGTAATAGAGCTTGGAGGAGTGGAATTCAAATCCGATGATCTTGCCTCCTTGACAAGACAACTTATTGAAAACCATAACGTAGAGCTTTTCACGTACAACCGCAAATTTACTTATTGCCAAAACTGCAAAAAAAGCTGGTTTGGTTTACTGCGTAAATGTCCTTCATGCGGCTCAATTGGCACGTTGACTGCCTTAGACAGATTCGCATTAACATGAGTTTCTGCTACCTAACTGCGTCCAAGATCAGAGCCAAGAGAGCCATTCTGACGACTATTCCATTCCACACTTGCTTGAAATAACGTGCATGCGAACTGTTATCAACTTCAGCGGCTATTTCGTCAACCCGTGGCAGAGGGTGAAGAATAATAAGGTCTTTCTTCGCCTCTCTCAGGATGTTCAAGTCTACTTTGTAGGAACCCCTAACCTTGGCATATTCTGCTGGGTCTGGAAAACGTTCTTTTTGTATTCTAGTCATATACAGCACATCAACCAGTGATACTATTCCTTCTAAGTTTGTTCTTTCACTTACTGGTATTTTCTCTTTTATTACTCGCAGGACCTCACGCCGCATTTTCAGAGATCCAGGCGAAACCAGATACAATTCAATGTCGTACAAAGAGAGAGCGTATGCAAGCGAATGCACGGTTCTTCCATATCTCAAATCGCCAACAAGCGCTATCTTTAATCCGTCAATTTTTCCCTTTTCCCTCATTATAGTATACAAGTCCAGAAGCGCCTGTGTCGGATGTTCTTCTGCGCCGCTACCACCGTTAATTATTGGCACTCTAGCAAATTCCGCAGCAAGTCTGGCTGCACCCTCAAGCGGATGCCTCATGGCGATTACGTCTGCATAGTTCTCCACGGTACGCACAGTGTCCGCAATGTTTTCACCTTTCTTGACTGATGCGATTTCTGCTTCTGCAAAACCTATCGTCGACCCGCCAAGCTTGTGCATCGCGGCCTCAAAACTTAAACGCGTGCGCGTACTAGGTTCAAAAAACAACGTTGCAAGAATTTTTCCCCTAAGCATATCTGAGCCTTCCGCAGCTACTGGTTCCATGGCTTGGGCAATTTTCAAAACAAAATCAATTTCTTCACGGGAAAAATCCTTGATTGATATTATGTCTCTGCCTTTGAACTCCAATCTCCCACCTAAAACAAGTCAGCGCAACTTCTAAATAACTTTTTATCAAAAGCGTAAAACCGTCCAAACCGGCGTCAAAATTAAAATCTTTTATCCCTGTTTGCGATATAGCCTTCCTAAATAGGGGCTGAGTATGAGCGAAACGGAGTTACGCGTTTCCAAAATCAAAGACGGCACGGTCATTGACCACATCACAGGCGGACATGCCTTGGATGTCGCTAAGATTTTAGGAATAACCGGTCGGGAAAAAAGAGTGATCACAATCGCAATCAACGTGCCAAGCAAGCTCTTCAAAGTCAAAGACATAGTTAAAGTTGAAGGGAGAGCGCTTAAGCCACAGGAAGTGCACAAAATTGCCTTGTTGGCTCCACACGCAACCATCAACATCATTCGCGACTATAAGGTCATAGAGAAGCAGAGAGTCAAACTACCAAAAGTAATTGACAACATTATTAAATGCGCTAATCCCGCTTGCATAAGCAACAGCAACGAGCCTGTCTTAGCGAAATTCTACGTGGAAGATGAGGACCCGCTACTGCTGAAGTGCCATTACTGTAATTACATCATGGAGAAAGCGGATGTGCTTCAGCAGTTTAACGTGATTGTGTAGTACTAACGCACTACACATAGCATCGAAACACAAACCGCCACGCTTCATGAACCAAACACCATTTCCAAATCAAAACAGGTTTTAACACTAGAAACCAAAGAGAAAAAAGAGACTTCGAAACTAGGCAACAGCGCGTATACCCTCTCTTATTTCACCTATCTGGCTCAGGTTGTCCATTAACACTCTCATTCGATATGAGCTTTTTAGCGTTCTCGCTACTTGCCCTAATATGAAGCTTGGTCTACGAACAAACCCGTAAAACGCATCATGAATCATCCGTTTGATTTCCGCGAGCGGAACCGCGGTCGGACAGATCTCAGAAACCGCGATGCCTGTCTCCCAATATTCCCCTCCGTCCAGAAGCCCCGCAACTTCAAATTCATTCCAGAGATCTGTTCCAGGGTAAACACCTAATATGTTAAATTGAGGTATATCTATCGATATTCGTCTTGCAAAATCAATTGTGTTCTGAATTTCTTCTCTTGTTTCGTTCGGAGCGCCAACAATAAACGATCCGACCACAATGTCTATTTGAGCCTTTCTGGCTGATTTTACAGCAGCTTCAGATTGCTGAGGCGTTGTCTGCTTGTTATAGTAGTCTAAGATTCTTTGATTTGCACTCTCGATGCCGAAGTAGAGGACTTTGCAACCTGCCTTTGCGATTTCCCGCAGCATTTCATAAGAGCAGTTGTCAACTCTTCCTTCGCAAATCCAATCCATATCGATTTTTTCTTTCTTTATAGCTCTGCAAAGCTTGATTACTCTTTTCTGGTTCAGCGTGAAACTGTCATCAGTGAAGATGAACTGTTCATATCCCTCGCCAGCGAGAAAACACAGTTCCTCTAGAACATTTTCAACAGATCTGGGCCTCCACATGTTACGAGCGAACCGTGTGCAACTGCAAAACCGACATTTGTAAACGCATCCACGTGAAGACACAATGCTGGTAAACTTCTTTGGCGCCACATTTGCCCCTGCAATATCACAGTGGTATTCTGCGTCGATTAGTCTACGGTCTGGAAAAGGAATTGAATCTAAATCCTTTATCAAGGGGCGGTCAGGTGTGGAAACTATTTTCTCCCCATCTTTGAAAGTTATTCCATGAACTTCCTTGAGATTGCCTCTATTGTCGAAGCAGTCTACAAGTTCAATTATCGTATTTTCCCCCTCTCCGCGAACGGTAACATCGACAGAAGAAGGATATTTTTTGAAAATTCGTTCCGCATTGAAAGTGGCGTAATAGTTACCGAACAAAATGATAACATTAGGGTTTTTCTCTTTCACTTCATGACTGATTGCTGCGGCTGTGCGACCTGAACTCGAAAATGTTGAAAAACCGAGAATGTCTGGGTCTTCCTTTTCCACCCAATTAACCGTTTCACCCATTGTAAGACCTTCGGCTGGTTGGTCCAAAACAGACACTTCTATGCCTGTTTCTTTGAGCACAGAGGCCAAATACAAAATCCCTAATGGTGGAAATGAAGCAATTGATTTCCTTCGTTCACGTTCATCAAAACCCGTATTTGGACTAGCATTTACGAGAGAAATTTTCATGTCTAATCGTCATCCACTTTCCAATCTTGTCTGGAAAACAAATAAGCTTTTACATATAGAAAAACAAGCGACATACCAGATATTTATGTTAGACATTTTCTAGCGCCGCCGGTAGGACTCGAACCTACGACCGACTGGTTAACAGCCAGCCGCTCTACCTAGCTGAGCTACGGCGGCTCATGTAAAGCGTCTTATAGTTTGAGTTTTGCTGTAATATTTAAGTTTAGTCATTTGCGATTTCTGCTGATTCCTGCTCTTTCCACTCTGTGCTCAGCTAGTCTGGCAAAAAATCTGTAGAAGATTTGAAGAAAGCTTGCGTACCATTTTTCAGGAAATGCTAAGTCAATTAGGTTATCTATCCAATGAAAGTCATGTTCAAAGCATTTAATCAACAATTCTTTATGCAACTGGGTCAGTTGCGCTTCTTTGAACCACCCTTCGTCTTTTAATCTACCCAAGGGAACAAAAAACAGAGGCACTATAAGGCTTCTAATATCCTTTAGATCATCCATCAGCTCTATTGTTTTGATGAGGTCGCTTTCTGTTTCTTCAGGCGTACCTACGATTAATGTGCATGCTGGAATCAGCTTGTTATCATGCATCAGACCCATGCCAGTTCGAACAACTTTTGGCCATTCTTCAGGCTTGAAGGGATGTGCTTTTGCTGGCATGACTTTCTTGGCGAGTTCTGGAGACCCTGTTTCTATGCCAACTTCCGCGCCCCACCAAGGCTGCTTCCGCAGTATGATTTCAGAGACTTCGGAGAAAAGCTTCGGTTTTGACGCAATGGATGCAAGCGAACAGTGGCTCCAACTCAGGCCTTCGCATTTCTTTACAGCCAGTTCATTGAGTCGAATAAGCTTATCCTCGTCTGGCAAGGTGTTCTTGGAGCCGTAGAGCATAATGTCTTCCGCTTGCAGGCAACACCATGTTATGCGACCGATTTTTATGTTGACATCTATTTCCCGCAGTATCTTCTCATACGAGTACCACCGTAGAGGCCTTAATGTTACACTGCAGAATTCGCACCCTCTGCAACAACCCCGACCAGCCTCTATCAAGCCATTAATCGAAGGATTTACAATGTCAGGGATTTCTTCTAACCTGGGTATTTCTTGAATGCCCGTGGTATAATACTGCGGAAGGGTCCCGTCGTTGAATGCTGCGCGAACAATTTTGGCAATGACCTTTTCGGCTTCTCCTTCAATTATACAGTCTATTCCGTATTCCTTAACAAATCTCGGTCTGAACCGAAACTGCCAAACACCTGGACCGCCTACAATAATTTTTAGTCCTCGTCTTTTTGCCTTCTTGATTTCCGTCTTCTCCATCAAAATTCTGAAGTATTGCGCAAGGAAGGGCTCTTTCTTGAAAATAGCGGCAAGCGTGCTTGAAGCTGGACCTAGACCGAAAGGATCCATGACATGAATGCCTAAAACTTTTGCTTCATTTATATATTCCCTAATATGATCTGGATCAACTGTCAATGCATCGAAGCCTTCGCCTAGAAGCTGGGCTTCAATTTTTCTTAAACCGTATGGAGCAGCAATTGGAATGCCTCTTTTTGTTTTTATAGGTGGGAAAAAAAGACGACCATAAAGCCAGTTTGGAATAAAGTTTGGAGGAGCGCACGTTCCAAAGCCTATAAACTCATTGTGATGGTAATCACTCATCAAAGTTCGATCGGCAGTCAATAGTATCTCAGGCATCCCATTGCTCCTTTGAACGAAGTTCCTATATTCTAGTAATGCGGACTTCAACAAATTTAACCTTTGACACCGTATTGACAATAAATAGTTGGAGATAATTACTAATAAAGGATCATTGCCACGTATTGTTCTGTTCTTTTTTCTAGAAAAGTGTATATGGTAGATTTTCCAATTAGGTTGAAAGACCATTGGAGAGCAAGAGTAATTGAAGAAAATCTTAGAGGTCAGATGGCATGGTAGAGGTGGCCAAGGGGCATGGACTGCCAGCGAACTGTTGGCACGAACAGCAATTTACGAAGGGAAATATATCCAATCTTTCCCTGAATTTGGTCCAGAAAGAATGGGCGCGCCAGTAGCGGCATTCACGAGAATAAGCTCAGAGCCAATCAAAATACACTGTGCAGTTTATAACCCTGACATCGTGGCTGTCTTAGACCCTACTTTAATGAAAACAGTTCCAATTGTTGACGGACTAAACGAGGAAGGAACAATTATAATAAACTCAAAAGATGGCCCATCAGAACTTAGAAATACGCTCAAGACAGACAGAGGAAAACTTTGGACTGTACCGGCAACAGACATTGCCATAAAAATATTGGGAAGGCCAATAACAAACACTGCCATGCTAGGAGCCGTCGCACGCGCAACTGCAATAGTCAAATTGGAAAGTATGGAGAAAATTGTTAAAAAACGCTTTAGACGAGACCTTGCCGAGAAAAACTTCGCTGTTATAAATGAAGCCTACAAGGAGGCAAAATCAGAATGACATCACAAGAAAAAAGCTGGAAAGAAATTTCGCCAGCAGGAGTATGCTGGAAATCGAGCACTCAGTTTTTGACAGGAGACTGGAAAACCTACAAGCCAGTGAGGGACCTGGAGAAATGCACCCGATGCCTATTGTGCGTGCTGTTTTGCCCAGACGGATCAATACATTGGAAACCTGAAGTGGGAGATATAGAATTTGATTTTAATTTCTGCAAAGGCTGCGGAATATGCGCTAATGAATGTCCAACAAAAGCAATTGAAATGAAGCTTGAGTAGAGGTGCATGTCAAAATGAAAAGTGTTGTTAATCAAGAGGTATTAGCCCTAAATGGAGACGAAGCCGTCGCATATGCGGCTAAGCAGTCAGATGTGGATATTGTTGCGGCGTATCCTATAACTCCTCAAACCATAATCGTTGAAAAATTTAGCGAATACGTTGCTGATGGAGAAGTTGAAACAGAATTCGTCTGCACAGAATCCGAACACAGCGCAATGGCAGCGTGCCTATCAGCCTCAGTCACAGGCGCGAGAGCTTTTACAGCGTCAGCTTCTGCTGGTCTAGCGTTAATGCACGAAATGCTTTCTGTGAGTTCAGGATGCCGCGCACCAGTAGTTATGGCGATTGCCAACAGAGCCTTGTCAGCTCCGTTAAACATTCATGGCGACCATTCTGACACGATGGCTGAACGGGACAGTGGCTGGATACAGATTTACGTTGAAAACGCGCAGGAAGCTTACGATTCTGTGATTCAGGCTTTTAGGATAGCGGAAAATTTAGAGGTTTTGTTGCCGGCCATTGTCGGATTAGACGGTTTTACCCTGAGCCACACGTTGGAAAACGTGAGCGTGCTATCCGACGATGTTGTCAGAAAATTTGTTGGAATCAGGAAACTGGCTAAAGTGCTAACGCATGAGGGAAAAACTGTGCCTTTCAGGCTTGACCCTGAAAACCCAATGTTAATGGGACCCATTGCCCTACAGAATTATTATTTTGAGTTTAAGCGGCAACAGGAAGAAGCAATGAGAAACGCCCTCAAAGTAATTCAGCAAGTGCATCAGGAGTATGCACAAATAAGTGGAAGAAGCTACGGAAACGGACTGCTTGAACCTTATTGTCTTGAAGATGCAGAAATAGCCATCGCATGTTTAGGTTCAACTGCTGGAACTGTTAAAACAGTTGTTGATGAGTTGAGAGCAGACGGCGTTAAAGCAGGACTATTGCGGATTCGCGCCTTCAGACCATTGCCAGTAGAAGGAATATCCAAGGCGTTCAAGAACGTTGAAGCAGTAGCCGTAATGGACAAAGCAATGAGTTTCGGAGGAAACGGTGGACCGGTCTATCAAGAAGTTCGTCACGTTCTCTACGACTCGGATAGGCATCCTTACGTTATAAACTACATTTATGGACTTGGCGGAAGAGACACAAGCCCAAACCAAATACGCAAAATCTACGAAGACATGCAAAAGATTCTTGAAACAGAACGCGTCGAAAACCCGATACAATATGTGGGATTAAGAGAATAAAAAAGGAGGAAAGATGAAAATGCAAACTGAATGGAAATTCACCGCAAAAGACATTGCCGAAAAACCAGACCTATTTCTGTCAGGGCACAGAGCGTGCGCTGGTTGTGGACCAGCGACGGTTTTGAGATTGATTATGAAGGCTGCGCGTGGACCGACAATAGTGACGAACGCGACAGGCTGCATGGAAGTAGTTTCATCAATCTATCCCTACACATCATGGGCCGTTCCTTGGTTGCATACAGCTTTTGAAACCGCTGCCGCAAATGCATCAGGAATAGAGGCGGCCATAAAAATCCTAAAGAAGAAAGGAAGAATAAAACAAGAGCAAGTAGACGTTATTGCACTTGCCGGAGACGGAGGCACATACGACATAGGCATACAAGCACTTTCCGGAGCCGTCGAAAGAGGACATGACTTTCTCTATGTGCTTTATGACAACGAAGCCTACATGAACACGGGTATTCAAAGAAGCGGCGGAACTCCCTTGGGAGCATCCACCACCACATCACCAGCTGGCACAATTATTCCGGGAAAGCTGGAGCGAAAGAAACCTATAGCTGATATCATGGTGGCTCATGACATGCCATACGTGGGTACAGCATCACCATACTATTGGCGAGACCTGATCACAAAAGTTAGAAAAGGCTTAGAAGTAAATGGCCCAGCATTCTTACATGTCTTTGCTCCTTGCCCAAGAGGATGGAGAAGCGACCCAGCCAAATCAATAGAACTCTCACGTCTGGTAGTGGAAACATGCATATTCCCATTGTGGGAGGCAGTAAACGGCGAATACAAACTCTCGACACCGAGCAGACTCTTCGCTCTGAGCCCACAAAAGAAGAAACCAGTTAAGGAATACTTGCAAGTGCAAGGACGCTTTAGACATCTATTCACGCCAAAATTCGAGAAAATAACAGAAGAAATACAGCGAACAACTGACGAAAGATGGCAACGCTTGCTCAAGAAATGTGGGGAAGCACAAAAACCCTGATTTCCATTTTTTCAGGCAATATTTCTTAGATACTTTTCTATTTCGTTTTCTGCGTTGTCTGCTTTTATGAATATGGGCACGTTCTCTATGCCCGTAGCTATGTAACTTGACAGAAGCCATTCTCCAGGCGCGAATTCTAACGTTTTTTCCAGTATGCCCTTATCTATCATGAACGTGTCGCTGACCAACGTGCGGTCGTATGGTCGTGGCAAAGTGCCGACAAAGTAAGTGTGAAGCTGTTGTAGTGCGTTGGTGTTTAAGTAAGCTATGCGTTGGGTGGCTATGCAAACGCCTAAACCATATTTTCTTCCCTGTCTAAGGAGAGTTTCAACATGCCCTGAGCATTTAGCTTCTATTCCTGAAGCGTTGCTTGGTATGAACTCCTGCGCCTCGTCGAAGACAAGTAGGATATATGGCTTTACTTGGAATCTGCGCTTTCTTCGCACGAGCAAGTCCTGTGTGAGCGTTATGACAAGGTCCTTTATTGTGAATGGGTCCGAGATCGAAATGCAAACAAGGTTTGTGGTCTTGTCCTCCAATAGTTCACGGATTTTTTCCGCTGTGAGTCCGCCCACTTCTTCTTGCTCTTTCTGCTGGGTCTTTTTGATTATGTCCAGAATTGCGGTTCTCGTGGTTGCCCATGCGTAAAGTCCGCTTTTTTCGTGAACTTTGAACTGCTGCATGGTATCTATAGCAAGCTGGTCTATGTATTCCACGAAATCTTCGCTTACTTCTTGATTTTCGCTCAACCCATTTTTTTCTACGTATTCAAGTATAGCATCGTGTATTTTGTCAATAGCGTTCATGTAATGGGGTTTGTCTACGCTGTCTCTCCTCTGAGCGCTAAGCTCATGCAAAAATTGGCTAAAGGTTGGCACTTTATGCTTAGGTCTTGTGTAATAGGAAAGTTTGCCCTGTTCCATTACGCCCTGTAACCCTGCCTTAATCCGGTCATCTGTTTCATAATCTCGTGGCTTTACTACAGAGTTAAAGAATTGTTCCAATGAGTCAATTTTGTGTTCCAGAACAACCTTCGCAGAAACGTTGCGATCAGCAAGTAAATCAAGCAGTAGGAATAGGTATTCGCAGCTTATGTCGAAAACTATGACTTTGGTGTTGTTTGTGTGCAGCAAAATTCGTCTAAGAATGTTTGACATTAAGTTGCTTTTTCCACCACCTGTGAAAGCGAAGACGCCGAAATGGTAGCGGACAAGCTTCTCGAAATCAACGTATATAGGAATAACTGTTTTGCTCGCTTGAAACATTTTTATTAAGCCGAGTCTAGGGTCAACCCTAGCATCTTCCATGGTTTTGGATGGGTCTAAGCCGAATGCTTTGGCTATTTTCTGGTTGTACATGCGGTTTATCATTCCGCTGTTTAGCAAATAGGCTGGACTGCCTATGACTGGATATGAAAAGCCCTTAACGAACTCGAATTCACACTTTTCGTCTAAAACTAAATCGTAGTTTACCGGAATAGCGTCTATCTGAATCATCATGGTAGACTTATCGTCAGTTTGCCAATCATCTTCAGACTGTTCAATAATCTCGAATTGCATAGGATAATAACCATGCTCAGATAAGCCGCGTAGACCAAAATGCTCTGGCCAGACTCGGCTGACTTCCATGAGCGTAAACCTTTGCTTATCTTGCAGTGTTGCTTGCTTGAAGTTCTTGATGGCTAAGAGCATGCCTTCTTCTAGGAGTCCCATCAAATCCCTCTGGTATTCTGTTTTGACACGGCACTGGTAGCGGGCGCTTGTGCCTGCAAGTCTGCTTTCTTCTGTTCCAGCGAAGTATCTTGGAATGACAGCTGCAAGTCTAGCGTGGAATCTGCCGTCAAAATCTGTAAAGCAGAAACTTTTAGGTGTGTTCTCTTCTTGCGGCTTCAATTGAAGCTCTCCTTTCTCTAAACGTGCTCATATAAAATATGAACTTTCTCAATTTATGATTATTGAGTATCCAGTCCGCAGTAGTGTCCACAACACGTTTGAATTGGCCGTAATTCCACTTCGCAACCTTATCCGCTATAAATAAGGGTTTGTTGTGACCAAAGGCCTCAGGAATGTTGGAAGGAGCCATAGCCACTAGGACATTCATGGTTAAGTTTTGAAGTTTGTTTGGAACACTTTTGTGCATAAACAAGATGGTTTCAAAAGGTTCTTTGGTGCCGTCACTAAGCTCATTCCAGAACTCAACGACATTCTCAGGTTTGTAATCATATCTCGGATAAACCAGACGGTCTACCAACAATACGTTGCTCCGTAGCATCGGGTCTGTTTTGGCTTGGCTCAATTGCACGTAAGTTTTTAGGAAAGTTTTTTCTAGACCAATTTTGTTTTTTATTGCGCCTGAAACGTGGCCTTTGCGGTTTTGCCTATCTGGAATCATTGTTCTGAAAGCAGAATCGTATTCGATTAGACTCCACGGCGGCTTGATCTTTTCCAGGTTGAAGATGCTAGCTGACTGAAGTATCATTCGGTCCGTGTTCGGTAGCTTTTCAAACTCTTCTTGGCGAATAGGCGTTTTCAATAATCCTTCGTTATGCATTATCGGTATTAGTTGTCGCTTGAAATCTCTTGCAGCAGTATCCTTCGTTATGCCAATTAGCAAAATTCTCCTTTTCCAGCATTCTTCAATGAGCAAGTGTAACGAGAAAAGAGTCAAAAAGGCAACGTCAAGCGTTGTTAGCCAATGCTCCTTTCCATCTTTCCAAATTTTCATCAAATTCGCCACTTGAGCTTCTTGGGTTTTTGCGAAAAAGAAGCGGTCACCTAAACTTATTACAAGTTTTCTGATACGATTCCAAGTTGTCATATATTTTTGTGTCAAGAAATAAGTTTCATTTTTCTTCTCAAGAATACCTTGTCTAACCAAATATTGGAGGTATCGTTTCACTCTGCTTATTCTTTTCTCGCTTGTCATGTTGAATTCTTCTAGAATCCGCTTTTCTGTTAGGGCTTCCTTTTGAATGGCTAAATCAATTATTGCATAACGTAGATAATCTGCCCTAGGGGGAGGCAAACTCAAATCTTGATTGCAAACATACTGCCTGGCAATAGTCAAATCATTAGCATCAATAGGCTCTCCATCAATCTTGTATCCAATTATGCTACTTTTTGTTTCCCACAACATGCGCCTTGAAGTGTCGTAAAGCAGACTTGCTCGCTCAATTGACAAGCTTCTATCCAAAAATATGACGTGGAAGTTCTGTTTCTGGTCTGCGGCAAGCTTGTAGGCGAGGTAATATTCCGCGAAAGTCATTATCCAATTCGCAATCGTGGCATTACTAATTATCGCTTCATCCGTCAACGGCCTAACTAGACTGATTTCTCCTGGTTGCTTAATTTCAAAGAAAGTCTGATCTATGTCTGGAATCTCGTTGACGTAGACCGGGACAACACTTGATATGCCTGCGCCTTGTTGAACTGTTCTTTCATCATATTCAACCCTGAGCTCGTCTTTTTCTGAGAAGGTTATTGTGCCGGTTGACGCATAGGCACCGCCGAAGAAAATCACCAGATCAAACAATGGCCGCGAGTACATTGTGCCGTCAATCCCAGCAAAACGAACACATGGGTCTCCGAAGAATTCTTTTGCAGTTTTCCAAGCTTCTTTGGGGTCAAAATCCATCTTTACAAGATTTGAAAGCAAATCAGTATATAAATTCGCGAGCGTTGAAAAGCGCTGTTCATAATCTAAAACTTGGCGTGAAGCTCCAATTCTAAGCGCCTCGCTGATTCGCTTAATGGCGTAATTTGTGGAAGACAAGGCAGTTCTCTCCCTGAATTTAGAAAGTTTTCAAGTGTAAATACTTTGTTTATAAAGAAATGCCGAAAATAGTGACTGAACTGGCTAAAAGAATATCAAGTTTGAACTTTTTTTCGCCACTTCGAAATGATGTTTCTCAAGTTTTTCTTTTATGTGCTTATTCAGAACCGTGATTCTATGTAACATGTAAGGAAAGATTTATATATTTGCTGTTGGGTATCTTCATTACAAATTACGCGATACAGAGTGATGTCGGATGGGTAAAGAAAAAGTCGAAAAGAAAGAAGTTGAGCCCAGAAAAGATGAAAAAGTCGTTATGGTGGCATGTTGTCCTGAAGGCGGGGATGTTGAGAAAATCAAAGAAGAGGTTCTGCTGAAAATCGGCGAGAACCTTGAGGGTAGAAGCAACGTAGTGATGACAAGACTGAATGATGAAGACCTAACGCAAATAGATGCCCTTGTAGAGGTTGAAGCCTTCAGAAGTAGGTCCGAGGCTGCAGCGTTCTTTATCAAAGAGGGGATAGAAGCTCGGAAGGACTTGTTTCAAAAGGTAATGCCAACTGTTGAGAAGATCAGAGAGCTAAAGGAGCAAGCAAAGAGATCACTTACAAAGGGATGATGAAAAAGAGGTGCTGATGATGGAAGAGGAAAAAATTAGGAAAAATGTGAGAGAAGGATACGCCAAGATAGCCAATGAGGGACTTTGTTGCAGCTCTTCGACTTCATGTTGCGACCATTCTACTAAATGTGAAGAAGTGAGTAAGAAAATGGGGTACACTGAACAAGAGCTGAAGTCTATTCCAAAAGGGTCCAACCTTGGACTCGGGTGCGGAAATCCTGTCGCCATAGCATCCTTGAAAGAAGGTGAAACAGTCATCGATCTTGGTTCAGGCGGAGGTGTTGATTGCTTCCTTGCGGCGAAAAAAGTTGGGGAAAACGGGAAAGTCATCGGCGTAGACATGACTCCTGAAATGATAGATAAGGCGAGAGAAAACGCTCGAAAAGGCAACTACAAAAATGTTGAGTTTAGACTGGGAGAAATCGAGAATCTGCCGGTTGCAGACAATACCGCTGACGTAATGATCTCGAACTGTGTAATCAATCTTGTTCCGAATAAGAAGAGAGTCTTTGAAGAAACGTTCAGAGTGTTGAAGCCGGGGGGAAGACTAATGGTTTCGGACATTGTTTTATTGAAGGAACTCTCAGAAGCCATAAAAGAAAGGGCACATCCTGCTAGCTGTGTTCAAGGGGCGATAATGAAAGACAAGTACATAGCGGCAATAGAACAAGTAGGTTTCGAAGATGTGAAGATCATTAGCGAAACGCAACATTCTTTTGAAGACATCGTTGAAAATCCCAACGTGAAAGTTGTCGTTGCCGATAAGAAGAAAGATACTGAAGAATTGAAAATGGTCTCTGAACTAGATAAAGAAGCAGTAGAAATAGTGAAAGAAACTCTGGCAGCAACCGTTAGCATCAATGTTTCCGCAATTAAACCCTTGAAATGACAACTTAACTCACTTCAACCCGCTTTTCTAAAGGCGCGTTCAGAATAAGTTAATACCATGACTTCCCACACACGTATTCAAGTAGGAGGCTGCGAATAGACTTGCCCAGAGTTCCAGAAGACGCCGCACATGGCGGTCCAGGATGGCCTCAACGAACGGAGTCGCTGCTGCAGGAAATCGGAAAGATCTGGAGTAACTGTGGTGTAAACTCAGAATGGACTCCCCTTAAGGCAGTTTTGATGCATAGACCGGGACCTGAGATCGAAACCATTAGTGAAGCTGATGATGTCCTTATGCTTGACGTTCCAGATGCCACCATAGCTAAAGGGCAACATGATCGTTTGGTTGAAGCCTATCGCGAAGCCGACGTAGAAGTACTCTATGTCAGGCCAAACAGTGTTCCTCCTCCCAACTTGATGTTTGTTGCTGATCTTTTTTTCATGACCCCTGAAGGAGTGATCTTGGCGCGACCAGCATCAACTGTGCGTGCAGGTGAGGAACGTATCGTTGCACGAAGGCTCACTGAACTGGGTATACCGATCCTGCGATGTGTGAGAGGAGGAGGAGCATTCGAGGGGTCAGATGCCTCTTGGATTAATCCAAACACAGTGATGATTGCGACAGGGCTTCGTACAAACAGTGAAGGAGCAGCTCAAGTGACGAGTCTCTTGCAAGAAATGGGTGTAGAGGTTGTAAGAGTCAGTCTACCCCGGGGCACAATGCACTTGATGGGGGTCTTGCGTTTTGTTGACCGAGACCATGCCATTTCTTGGCGGAGCAGAATGCCCCAAGTAGCTGTTAGGGCTCTTCGAAGCCACGGTTTCACAGTGTCCTTTATTCCTGAAGATGATGAAGCTATCCATGGATTGGCTCTCAACTTCGTGACATTAAGGCCAAATACAATTCTGATGCCTGCTGACAATCCGAGAACCCAATCCTACTACGAAGACATGAGCATCCAATGTAAGATAGTTGAGATGAAGGAAATCCATAAAGCAGCTGGAGGAATAGGCTGCCTTACCGGCATTCTGAACCGAGAGTCAGCAACATAAATTGATCTGAAGTGAACACCAAGGTTTTTGATCTAAAGATGGTTTACGTATTTTGAAATAGTTGTGGTTTGCTAGTAGAGTTTATTTCGCCTTCTTTCGTCTGTACTTTTCGGCGCATATTTTGCAGCAGAAATTGTATTCTCTGCCGTCGATCATCGTGGTGTAGGCTGCAAGCTTGCAGGTTTCTGAGGGAATTTCAATCTTGCAGAATTCGCATCTAGTTGATTCTGTCGTCATTTTTTCACCTCTTTTTGTTTCTTGTAGTAGTCTTCTATTGCAGCGTGTAATGCGTCTGCAGCTAAGTTTGAACAGTGCATCTTGATCGGTGGCAACCCTCCGAGCGAGTCTGCAACGTTTGCACGGGTTATTTTCATTGCTTCTTCGAGTGTTTTTCCTCTGGCTAATTCAGTTACCATGCTACTCGTTGCTATTGCTGCACCGCAGCCGTAGGTTTTGAATTTGACATCTTTGAGGCGATTGTCTTTGACCTTGATCTGGATTGTCATCAAGTCTCCGCAGACGGGGTTTCCAACCGTGCCGACGCCGTCGGCGTCCGGTATTTCTCCCATGTTGCGCGGATTCTTGAAGTGATCCATTACTTTTTCAGTGTACATTATTTCTTAAGCTCCTTTGGTGTTAGTGGAGACATCTCTCTCAGTCTCTTAATAATGTTTGGCATTAGACCAATTACGTAGTCGACTTCATCTTCCACGTTTTGCTTGCCCAGTGAGAACATAAGCGATCCATGAGCTTCCTCATGTTTCAGTCCGATGGCCAAAAGCACATGGGATGGTTCCAAGGTTTTCGCAGTGCACGCTGATCCTGAAGAAGCTGCTACGCCCATCATGTCCAAACTCAGTAGAATCGACTCGCCCTCTACGAAGTTGTATCGGACGGAAACGTTGCCAGGCAGCCGTTTAGTTGAGTGTCCGTTCAGGAAAGAATACGGAATTGGGTCAAGCAAGCCCTTAATGAGCTTGTCTCGTAGCCTAGTCAGTCGTTCTCCTTCGGTTTGCATCTCGTTCTGCGCTATTTCTGCAGCTTTTCCAAAACCAACTATGCCTGGAAGATTTTCTGTTCCTGATCTCAAGCCTCGTTCTTGGCCGCCTCCGTGAAGCAACGGTTCTATTCTTATTCCTTCTTTTACGTATAGCGCTCCCACACCTTTCGGTCCATACATGTCGTTGGATGATAAGGTGAGTAGATCTATGCCTTCGCTTTTGACGTCTATTGGAACTTGTCCGTTTGCGGCTGCAGCGTCGACATGCAGATAAGCGTTCTTTTTGTGCGTTATCTGGCTGATCTCTTTTATTGGTTCGAGGGTTCCGATTTCGCCGTTCGCATAGACTATGGAAACGAGAATTGTCTGGTCCGTCAACTCCTTCTCGAGGCTTTCCAGATTCACAAAACCATACTGGTTCACTGGAAGAAAAACAGTTTCAAAGCCCTTTGTCGTCATGAACTTGCAGGAGTTGACAACTGACATGTGCTCGACGCTTGAAGTCAGTATGCGGTTTCCACGGTCTCTGTATCTGTAGGCGACCCCCTTGATCGCTAGGTTGTTGCTTTCAGTGGCTCCCGAAGTGAAGATGATGGACTCTTTCTTTTCAGCGTTTATTAGCTGGCTAACTTTTGCTCTTGCCTCGTCCAGTGCTTGTCTCGCTTCTTGACCGAAAACATGAAGTGATGACGGATTGCCCCACCTAGATTCCATGTAGGGCAGCATGGCCTCTATCGCCCGAGGGTCCAATGGTCTTCCTGCAGAATAATCCATGTAGACGCGTTTTGAGGTTGACATACTATCCCAGTTAGAAGCAGAGAACCGCATCTGCGGAAAGTGTCAGATCGTTCAGAGTAGCTGCGCCGACAACGTTAGCTTCGCTTGTGAAATCTCCCCGTGGAATGCCTAGAAGGTTGCAGCTTTGTTCGCAGACGAGCAGTTTTACTCCGGCCTTTACAGCTTGGTTCATCACGTCTTTGAGAGATGGAAAGCTGCCGAGCTTGATTTTTTCCGCTTCCCCCTTTTTGACCAGTGTTATTCCTTTTATTAGGAAATAGATGGTCGCATCTATGTTCATCATTGTAGCGGTCGTGGCTAGGATGAACGGGGCGTATGCGCGTTCTGGACTATCAATCCCACTTGTTTGAACATACAAAATTTTCTTTTTATCGTTCATTTACAGTTCACACTCCTAATTGTTATTTTACCTTTTTAATAACCATCCGCAGGACATTTCCTTCTTTGCTGACACTTACTATTTCCTGCTCCAAATGCTTGACGAGGCTTCTTATGTCCGCCTCTGCTGCTGGATCGTCGGCCAGGATTTCGAGAATTTCCCCGATTTTCATGTTATCCAATTCCATTCTTGTCCTAAAGACAGGTTCAGGACAATATAACCCCAGACAATCCAATGTTCTGTTCGGATTGGCCTTCACAGAATTCATCCTCTAATAATAGTGCTCTAAAGAGAAAAATAAAAATCTTTTTAGAAATCAATCAAACGCACATGCAAATGATTGTTCGGAGACTACGTTTGCATTTAGCGTCAAATAGCGAAGTTTCTTGATCTAGGACTCCCAATTATAAATAGATTCAATGCAATACGTTTAGCGTAGCTGAACAAGATGCCATGATAAATGTCAGGAGACATCAACATGAAAGTCAAGTGGGAGATACGGCATCGTATTAAGCCAGGGGATGTAGGCTATCTCACTTATCTTCACGGGACCTTATATGCAAAGGAATACGGCTATGATGAAACGTTCGAAGCCTATGTTGCTTGTGGACTTGCGGAATTTGTTAATTTGTTCAATACTAATAAAGATCGGATTTGGCTGGCAGAGACAAAAGGTCGGATTATTGGCTCAATCGCCATCGTCGGACATTCAAAAGCAGAGGCACAACTTCGCTGGTTCCTTGTTCATCCCGATTATCGAAGGATTGGCATCGGAAAAGAACTCATGCAGGAAGCAGTTCAGTTCTGTAAAGAGCGTAAGTACAAAATAATATTCCTTTGGACCACAAGCGAATTATTGGCAGCAGAGCATCTTTACACGTGTTTTGGCTTCGGAAAAACTGAAGAGAAAACGCACGAGATTTGGGGAAAGAAGGTCACGGAAGAAAAGTATTGTCTATATCTGTGAATGTGCGCTTTTGAGTACTTTGGGGGAATAGTGCGGCAAGATTGACTCAAAATTATATATCTGCACTGCAACAGAATTGTAAGCAGATGGGAATTGTGTGGTCATATCTAGAGTGGATAGAAGGAATCAGGCGCTTATACGTTTAAGTGGGTTGTGTGGCATTGTAGGTTCGGTATTGACTATAATTATGGTGTTTGCGGCCACTGTCTTGTCTCCATGGTTTCGGTGGGATACAAACGCCTTGAGCGAGTTAGGCGTCGGCGAAGTGTCTTTGCTTTTCAACAGTGCCGTAATGATTGGCGGTGTTCTCAGTTTCTTCTTCGCGTTTGGAGTTCGTGAGTATATGATTGGGGGAAAATTGGTCAATGCTGGAACTCTCGCAATAATGTTGAGTAGTGTGTCATTGGCTCTTGTTGGCATATTCACGATACAAGATCCAATATCACATGGTATAGTCTCTCTAGGCTATTTCATATTGTCGCCTGTCGGTTTTATTCTGATAGGTTTAAGAGCCGAGGAAAACAAGTTCAAGAAGCTAAGCATAGTAACTGGAATTGCAGCTCTTGTATCCATTCTAGTATTGCCAGTCATAATTTTGACAATGCCATTCAAAGCCGGATTCGCGGTTCCGGAGATGATCGAAGCCTTCATTCTGGCAATCTGGATGGTTTTCACAGGAACCAAGCTTCTTAAATATAAACATTAACACCGCTTACTAGCTGATGCACTGATTGCCAAAAGATCGCAGACTGGAATATTTTCCAAAAAAGTCAAATTTAGGCTCCGCTCGTTCGCCGAGATCTGAACCAAAGACAAACTAAGATATCACACGCTGAATCAGCTTTTTCCATTACGCTCATAAGTCAATAGCATGTGCTTCAGAGCAGGGCCGCTCAAATCGCACAACAAACGGCGATTTCTTCCGCAAGCGAAGCTGAGTTCTGATTTCGCTTTATTCCAATTTAAGCAATTGGTCAAACTAGCCTATGAGAACTGATAGAAGACTATTCCATTTGACATAAGTATTTTTAATGCTGGACCACCTTTGTCAATATTTTGGGTTCTTTCCATTCTCCTCTTAGAATGCTGTAGAGAAACTCGTCTCTCCAGTTACCTCTTACGAAGACGCGTTTTCGGACAACTCCCTCTTTTTTGAAACCTGCTTTTTCCAGCACTTTTTGAGAAGCCGTGTTCTCTACGTTAGTATGAGCTTGAATACGGGTTATTGGTTTTGAAAGGAAAAGGTAATCGACAGCAATTTTGACGGCTTCGGTGCAGTATCCCTTCCTTCTTTCTTTTGGAATTATACCATAGCCTATTTCTTGAATTCCGCCTTCTAGCTCAAGAATTACTAAACCGATTTTGGCGCCATCTTTTTTCTCTATCAGAAACCACTTCTCGTCGGGACGAAAATTATCATATCTCTTCTCTAATTCTGATTTTGACTCTTGCATGAGCATATTATATTCGCCTTGAAATTTTGTATTGTTTCTCCATTCCCCAATCAGTGGCAAATCCTCTTTCTCTGCCACACGCAAGTTCACAGTCTTACCTTCAAGCAATCTAAACGCCAATCAACTGGTTGTTTCGGTTCAGCTATAAATTTTGCACTTTTTAGGTTTTGAGAATATTCGATTGAAAATAATATGATGTGCAATCTCTAAATCTTGGATTTGCATTCTGAAATCTTCTAGAAGACTGTTCCATGCAGATTTATCTAGGAGAGTTAAATCTTTGATTAACATGAGCAGGAAGGGAGAGGTGGAGAGAACTAACAGGTTCAAGAACACAAACCACACACGATTTGCTCAATCAATTAGGCATTAGAACCCAGAAAAAAGGGCGAATAAAATGAAACTGAGACAAATATGGATTGTTGCCTCTAGTATTGGATTAGGAATGGCAACCATACCATTAGGTCTTAGCATGTTGCCTCAAGAACTTTGGCCACTCTACATAGCTTGGAAGATATTGCTATTCGGAGCGGCTCCTGCAGTACTTCTTTATCTTCTAGGTAAAAAGTAATTGAAGAATTGCTACCTTCCTCCAGAACGTCATTAAATGGAGATATCTCCCGAAAACACGACAAACAAGCGATAAAAACATTGAAATATCATACCGATAACGAAAATAACAGAAAATCAATGGCTACTAAGAAACAGGACTTTCTCAATTATTACAAACAAGCCAAATCAAAATCGACTCAGTGCCAAGTGGTGAAAACACCTGACCAACACAGACAAAAGTGAAGGCCAACATGCCTGTAGATCGAATCTTCGCCGCCAATTTTCGCCACAGCCTCCTAGACCTAAGAGTCGTATTTGAAAAATTGAGACACACTTATAAACTCTTAGACGCGTATTGCAGTGGTCAAAATGCAACTACAAGAAGTGGGTTTCCTTCTTAACCTCACTTAACACAGGTTTTGAGTGGTGTTAGTGATTGCTTGAAACCAATACGAAATGAACTTGGTCGCTCTGGCTATTAGACTAGCGTGCGCGCATTTCGATTTTTCACAACTCAGTCTCATTGAAGTTTTTGCTGTCGCGCGCACTGTTTTGGCAATTTAAACATGAAGTCTGCGCATTAGATTTGAATAGAAAATGATAGAATTTATATTTGTACAGGTCAGTACTATTCAAAAGGAGGAAAAACCTTGACACAAGAAGTCAAACCAATGGGAAAGGCTACAGCAGGATTCATTATTTCGCTCATAGCCGGAATCATAGATGCGGTCGTTGCTATGATGTTAATAGCTGCTGGTTCTTTGATGGCAGGGTTCGAAGAATACATGGGCGGTTTTGGAGCGGGCTTTTTCAGTACTGTCGTAGCGGTTTGGGGCGGAATCGGATTAGTCATGGGTATCATTGTGATAGTCGGTGCTATTCTAATATACATGCCAGGAAAAGAAACAATCGGCGGCATACTTGTGATAGTCTTCTCTATTATTAGCTTGTTCTTTACGGCAGGCGGACTGATCATAGGCCTAATATTGGGAATAATCGGCGGAGCACTTGGACTCGCAAAGAAATAACATAACCTCCTTTTTTTCTGTTATCGGAGAAATTTCTAGACTAGGCTGTGCTGATTCATTGTTTTGGTGTTTTCCATCCGAACACTAAAATAGGATATTTGTTACCTTCTTGGAAGCGCTCTTGGAAGATGAAGAAGCTTGGACTTTCTTGGAACTCTAAAGCGGGAATTCTCGTTCGTTAGGGGAAACTATGCAGTCCTGCTAACGAGCTGGATAATCGTGGATTTTGCCAGTGAACTGCCAGCCGCGTATTTCAGTCTTTATGTGCTCGGACTCGGCGCGACCGAGACTATTCTGGGCGTTGTGGGTCTTTCTCAGTTTCTTGCGTTGGCTTCGCTGCAGTTTCCTGGAGGCTACTTGGCCGACAAATATGGAAGAAAGTGGCTCATCTCGACTATGACCTTTGGCGTAGCGCTCAGCTTCATACTCTATGCAATTGCACCTTCATGGCCAGTTGTGCTAATCGGCGTTGTGTTGATGAGCATCTTCAACTCAGTTTATCAGCCAGCCTTGACCGCGATGGTCTCTGACTCGCTACCGCCCGAGCGAAGAGGTATGGGATTCAGCATAACTATGTTAATATCAAGCGCTTCCACGACTCCAAGCCCAGTTGTTGCTGCTCTCTTGCGAGCACGATTCGGATTAATTGATGGCATGCGGATAGCTTATGGAATCGTAGTTGTGCTCTTTTTGTTTGCAGCGTTTTTCAGGTTTTTCTTCCTTAAAGAAACAATTGTAAACGCCTCCAAACCCAGCCTAAAAGAGATACTGCAAAGCTATCCAACAGCTCTGAGAAAAAGCGTAAGCGTTTGGAAGGAATTGCCGCGGTCGTTGGTCTATCTGTTTCTGTCATTCTCAGTGATGATCATTGGGTTCTCATCAACCTTTCTCTTGACAGCCGTCTACGCGACAAAAGTTCTTCTCATCGACGAGGTTGTGTGGGCCTTAGTCGTTGCCGCTATTCCTGTAACAACTATAATCCTGGCCATACCAGTGGGCAAGCTTGTGGACAAGATCAAGCGCAAAATTCCTATTCTGGCGTCTATACTTATGTTTGGCTTGTCGATGTGGCTTTTTGTCTACGGAGATCTGGAAAGAGTCATTGCTTCGCTCATTCTTTTAGGCACTGGACAAGTTATGCTAATGGCTTCCTTCCAAGCATTGCAGACTGACTTGACGCCCAAGGAGCAGCGGGGAAAAGTGAGCGGCTTCATCAACTTCGTCACTTTCATAATAATGGCAGCAGGCAGCTTCGTAGGTGGATACTTGTACGAGCATGTGTCTCCGCAGGCACCGTTTCTGATCGCAACAGCAACAGTCTTGCCTGCATTTGCGCTAACACTTCTACTAGTGAGAGAACCAGAAAGAAGAGAAGAATAGCCTTACGCGCTTGTTAAGTGGATCATATATGAGGCTGGCGGGCAATAACATTCGGAAATTAATGAAAAAATCGGAAAAGAGCAGTCAAGCCTTTATTGCTGTTTCCGAAGGTATTGGTCTTTGAGTAGAGGGATTGAACAGTGAAGCTAACTTATTCTATTAGAAAAACGGTTGAAGAAGATGCAGGATCAATAGCTTCAATCTTCAACTATTTCGTGGAAAACAGCTTTGCATCATACGAAACCATGAAAGCTGGTCCTGATTTCTACAGCAAACTAAGGAGGGCTTCTGTCGATCTTCCTTTTTACGTGGTAGAATCTGCTGAATCGAGAAAAGTAGTGGGTTTTGGGTTTCTTCAGCCCTACAGGAACAGAGACACGTTTAGACAGACAGCTGAAATATCATATTTTATACTTCCAGAACACACTAGAAGGGGGCTCGGTACCGAACTACTGAAACGGCTTGAAAAAGATGCCCGTGAGAACAATATCACTACACTGCTTGCAAACATCTCTTCGTTAAATGAACAAAGCTTGCGTTTTCATAGGAAAAACGGTTTCAAACGCTGTGGAAGTTTCAAAAGAATAGGCACAAAGTTTGGAAAGGAATTCGATGTCATCTGGATGCAGAAATTCCTTGTTGTCAATCAATCGTCAGGCTGAACGAGGCAAGTGTTGCAAGCGGGTCGACGATTTCAAATGATTCACTACTCTGAAAGATGAACGATTTTATGATCGGGACACCAAGGATTTAATCCCCCAATATCTGTCCAACATCTGAAGGTAGATTCAATCTCTTGAAAACTTCATTAAACAGTAAAGCTACTCCAAGAACGATTGCCAAAACAGCAATTACACTTAACGCCTTTTTCTCCTTCCAGACCATCCATGCTCCATACACTTATAAGATCATCTGAAGGTCTATCCCAAGTTTTGCTGTGCGGTGGTCGCCGGGATTTGAATCCTTTCCCCCAGTGGAGATATCTCCCGAAATTGCGCGCGCGACGGGGCGCCAAACCGTATTGTTCTGTTACCGCAATGCTTCCGAGAAAAGGCTGAAAATTAGACTGTGATACGTCAATTTTCCAATCGTGGAATGCGCGCGCTGATTGCATGGTCAAAGAAACAAGTGATTGATCGGCAATCCTCTAATAGATAACCCCTGTGATGGGTCGATTCACTTCTTGATTTGTGAGTGAGATCTTTCCTTGGACGTTCTCCGAATGGCTTTCCGCGGAGTACGGGTGGGCTTTGCGTGTGTCTTTTTTAGTAGCCAGACCATGTTGTGGGCGAAGTTTTTGATTGTGGTGATTCCTTCTTTGTCTTTGAGGACGTCTCCTTTTTGGCGTCCGAAGGCTATGTTCCAGTATGATGAGCCGGGTACGATCATTTCGCTGATCATGAAGAAGAACATGAGCTGCGCCAAAGTGAAGTTGTGTCCTGCTCTGCGGGCTATGACGATGGGTCCGCCTACTTTGCGTTTTAGCGGTTTGTTCTCGGTTGAGTAGAATCTGCTGATGAGACTGACGATTTGTGGGGTGGCCGCGCCATAATAAACCGGGGTAGCAAGTATGATGCCATCGGCTTCCTTCATCTTAGCGAATACAGAATCGAAGTCGTCTTTGATGTGGCATTTTCCAGTTTCTATGCAGCTTCTGCAGCCGTCGCAGGGCGCTATTCTCTTACCAGCCAAACTGATTAGTTCTGCTTCTATGCCTTCCTTCTTTATTTCTTCCAGGGCTATTTGAGTTAGAATCTCAGTGTTGCCCTCACGCCTAGTACTGCCAACAATGCCAACAACCTTCACTTTTCAAGCCACCTTAACCCTAGAATTCAGCCCAGAGAATTAAATACTTTATGTGTGCGTTATAGAGGGAAATTCAAGAGACGCATATAGATCGGGCTATTGTTTCTCTGGTTGGATTTCATAGTGGCGCGTGCGTTTACAGAATCTGTCAAATGACTCTTGGAAAAGACGAAGAAAGTGAGTTAGGGGATAGTTGCGTGCGCTTTGCTTAGTCTCCTAGCTTCCCACAAAAGACAAAAATAGCTCATGATCTAAAGTCTACCAAGACCAAAAGTCACTTGAAGCGACTAAAGGTAGATTTTAGGGATACCTTTGCGGGGTTGCCCTAGCCTGGTAGGGGGCAGGCCTGCTAAGCCTGTGGTCAGTGATGGCCGCGCGGGTTCAAATCCCGCACCCCGCGCCAACAAAACGTTATGTGAAGAATTGTGTTTTGAAGATATTTCTTGAAAATATTGACATTTTGCAGTTTTTTCGAATTTCTGTTTTGTTTCTAATCCCACTCAATCGCATCCTTGATTTAAACCAGTCCGTTACGTAAGATAATATAGAATCTTGTCGTATTTCAATATTGTCGGTATCGTACAAGATGTTAGAGACTATAGTAGAAAATGAAATTGATGAACAGAGAGGCTGAAGAGAACTAAGAGACTGAAGAGAGGCAGTTAAGCGCGCGAAGCGCGCAGAAAACGAAGCCTGAGAAACCCACCATTTCAGTGAACAAGCTGATTGTAGTATTTTACTATCGATTATTTATCTGCAACTGAGAGGGATAATTAGGGGTAGGATGAGTGAAAACATGAAACTTAAAGAATTTCTTTTCAAAACAAGCAAGGACTATTTCTACATAATGCATTTGAGTTACAATGGACGCGAAAAAATTAGGCTTTGGAATTACGCGAAAGAGAACAAGCAGATCGGTCTCGATTCTCCTAGAATAGTTACGAATAGCTGGAACAAGATACGGGAATATGTCAAAAATAGATTATCCAAGATTTGGGTTAGACAATTCGACTTGTTTTGCAGAGAAATGCAAATTGGGGACATTGTTCTTGTTCTCGATGGTTGGGATTCTCTTCTAGGCATTGCAGAAATCCTCAATGACAATTATCAATATAAGAAAGAACTTTCTGCTGAGCACATATTTTTTGATCACGTAAGAGATGTTGATTGGATTGGTAAATTTGAGTATGACAAATCTTTTCACCTGCCACGTCGCCTTAATGGATTTAATAACGCTCTGTCTAAAGTTGAATTTAACACAGGACGCTGGAATGATCTGATAGAACTGGATATTAACACAAGTAAGGCTAAAGAAAATATCGTTAGAATACAAAGAAATCCCATAGTCAGAAAATATGGACCAGGAGGCGAAGGCGCAGAACACAAGAAACTTAAGAGGTTCATAGCAGAAAATCCTGGTTCCATTGGATTAAAAGGTGTAGAAGAGACAAAATTGGAATACATCTTTCCGTCTGGAGACGTAGCAGATATTGTCTTTAACCTTTCAGGCAATCGTTACGCAGTCGTTGAGATAGAAACGACAAATCCATTACCTGGTTGTTTCCAAGCATTAAAATACAAGATACTGAAGTGTGCAGAACTCGGATTGCCTATCACTTCATCACATGTGGAAGCGATTATGATTGCGTGGTTGATTCCCGATTATATCAAGAATTTCTGTCGGAAATATAGCGTCGAATTTCACAAACATACAATATAGTAGCGTACTTCATTTTATTTTGTCCCATCTGTCTATGAACTGCTCCGGATGCTGATGAAGTTGAACCTCAATTTCTAAATTGTCTCCTTTCACATTTTCTTTATATTTCTTAGGATTGCCATACCAAAACAACACGCACCGATTGTTTGGAAATGCGGTGGTGGGATACGGTCGTGGTTTCTCAGCAACTTCTCTTAGTTCCTCTACACTGAAAATGAGAAACTCCCTAGGTTCAAGATTGTTGAATACAACAAATATGCAATAGTCAAACTTATGTTTCTTTATGCTATCTCCATTGTAGAAAGAAGCGCCACAATCCCAATACAAGAGATCGCTATGACCAGATTTTACTTCAATGTACTTTCCTATGTCTTTAAGGTGAATGTCCGGTCCACGTTTCTTTTGAAGAACTTCTACATCATGTCCATTCAGAGATAGATTTTTGGCGACTAGGTACTCCGCGCAATATGGCGCTATTCTTTTGTCACCAGAAATCTTGAGAGCAGTTAAGAGATATTGTGCGATCTTGTCAAAAAAGTTAATCTTGGACATACCAACATCTCGCCTAGTTATTATCATGACATCATTTTTATATTGTTTCTTAGAATCATTTTTAGTGTAATGATCATTGTTCACGTGTAAAGTTAATGTTTTGTAAACACGTGCATTCGCAAAAAACATGGCACAGCGAAGTCGTGTTTAGCAAAGTATCATATTTGTTCAAGTTGTCTCATGAAAAAAATCGCGGTTCAATGAGTAGTCTTCAGTAGTCAGTAGGCATTGTTTGGTTTCTAACTTTCTAGGATTCTAAACTAGATAAAAAATGAAAGTTTCTAAAATTTTTCTTAATTTAGAAAGAGAAAGTTAAAAACCTCCGACGTCAAAGATAGTTTTAGCCTTCATTTTCTTTTGTGAAGTACTTGCGTCTGTTTTTTCTTGAAAGATAATCTCCGGACCAGTAGGATTCTTTCCATTCTTCTATTTTCAGTAAACCTGCAGCTTCGAGCCTTTTGCAGACTTCTGTAAGAGTTCCTTTAAAGCAACTGATTCCCCTTTGTTCCAACTCTCTCAAGAGATCATCATCAATTATCCCTTCAGGATGCCTAGAAACGATCGTGGGCACAACCAAAAAAAGTCTTCTCATGATCTGCCCGTGTGGCAAGTTGGAGCGACTAATAGGTACTAACTCTTCGCACTCCCCTGTCAAACGATCAAAAAAGCATTTGTTTCCATTCGTCAACGGAATTAACACGTTCATCCATGAAGACCACCTCCTGCAGATCTTTGATTTTCGTTTTCCTTATGTGGACAAGTTTCCCTATATTGGCAGTTTTTACAGTCTCTCACCCGGTAGAGTTTGTAGCCGGTAGGCTTACAGATCAAACCTTTACGAATCAGGCCAGGAAGAATGTAATTGTTGAGTAATGATGCCGTTATGCCAGCTTCCCTAACAAGCTTTTCAAGTTCACCATGATCTGCTGGTCCTTTTTCTAATCGTTTTAGAATAATCTCCTCGCCTCTTTGAGTACTAGTCGCAATTCTTCTGCCTCTCCACGAGTGGGCAAAATGAGTGATGTCATCAATGACACTCATCATACTTGGCACATACTCACTCAACCATAATTGTCTTGCAAACTCTCCATCTTCATCATAATTTATGATAAACTTGCTAGGTAATACAAAATCATATCCTTGACTCCTTTCAAACTGTTTGAGTGCTGCATGTTGATACATTATTCTTGTAAACTCGGCTCTTGTACGTAAGTTAACCAACTGTTCCAAATACACCTCACTCATCTTTTCACCATACAGATCCGTCATCTCTCTTACCGTCTGATTCCAAATTTCCTTTCTTGATTGAAAAGACGCTTCATCTCTAGGCACCATAACAGAACCATCAACGACATTTTTCCGCAGGGCTGAAATCAAGACTTTCCAAGCTTCACAGCAGGAACGTTTCTCGGTCCCGCTCACAGTTTCAGGAGGCAGCCCTCCAACCTCAGAAGTGATTTG
>JAOULW010000010.1 GCA_029881805.1 Candidatus Bathyarchaeota archaeon | reverse complement strand
TTCGACATAGTCATGGTAGATGACGTCGGAGCAGAAATACCGCTGTCACCCGAAGTAGACGGCGACTACACAATATTGGGCTTCGACCTGCCAGGAAGACAGATTGACCTATACACGCAGTATCCAAGTCCGTACGGCGGACAAGGACCAGACGCGCCAAGCGACATGTTCTGGCCACAGAAAGAAGTGATTCTGTACGCATACGTATCATACAACTACTGGCCAGTACAACAGAAACTCGTAGCCTACGAAATCACTGATCCAAACGGACATGTCTGGGACAAGAAGACAGCAATAACAAACGCAGACGGAATCGCTGAAGTAAGATTCAGAATGCCGTGGCCATGTGAAGATCCAGAATCCCTATTCGGAGCATGGAACGTCACGTCAACAGTGGACATCGCATGCGAAGTTATCACTGACACGTTGAGATTCCACTACGACTACTTGGTCAACATTGTCAAAGTCACAACCGATGCACCTGAATACGCACACGGAGACACCGTCACAGTCAGCATAGAAATCGAATCCCATGCACAGCAGACATACTCTGTTCTAATTACCGCAGCAATCGTTGACGAATTAGGCTACACCATAGGATTTGCCAGTACAGAGATAACAATCGGAGGAGCAGAATTCTGTACACCAAACACGTACGAAGTGGAATTGACAATTGAGATACCGAAGTATGCAGCAGCGGGTCTAGCAACAGTTCACGTGAACTGCTTCGACAAAGAACCAGTAGACGGCGGAATTGCGCTCTGTCCAGAGTTCACGCCGCCACCAGAAATATTCATCTGGCCATACTAGAACCTAAAATAAACTTCCCCCTTTTTTGTTTGTCATATATAATAGAAGAAAATTCCAAAAGACTTAATATGAAACTTCACAAAATCATAGTTGAGGCTTGAAGATGAACAATTTCAACATTCTGACGTTCAAAAAAGCACGAATCCTCAGCCTGATAATGATACTATTCATCTTAACTGCAGTCATTACCACACAATCAGCTGAGACCGCATCAACCCTTACACTCACTATGTCAACCGACAAACCCGGGTACCATCTTAGACAAAAAATAACGATCACTGGAAACCTGACATCAGACAGCTCACCAATAGAAAACGCACTGGTCGCAGTGGAAATCAAAGACCCAAGAAACAACCCATTCTACTTCAGAACAATACCGATTGGAAACCCATCGGAAACATGGGCCATAAACATAACAGATTTTTCATTGAAAGACCCCAGCGAAAACCCACTGACAAAAACAACACCAAATTCAGAAGTGAAAGCATGTGTAACAATAAAAAATGAACTTCTAAACCCCTTAGATGTGACGACAGCCATAACCATATGCGATGAGAACCTCATTCCATTGTTCTCAGGCTGGTCAGCATCGACGCTACCTGGGAGAGACAGCTCGACAATCAAATGGATCTTAGAGATTCCAGGATGGGCGAAACCAGGAAAAGCACTTGTTTTCATAAACGCATACAACGGTCTACCTGAAAACCAGGGAGTTCCCTACACTCCGGAAAGAATAGACTACTTCTACATAGTCAGAAACCTTCTACTTGAGCCATCCTACCCGCAGCAACAAGTGTCCTTCAACTCGTCGGCTGGACGCTATGAAGTCTACCTTAGTGCTCCACCAGACAGATACACGAGACCTGGCACATACATGGTTCACGCGGTTGGACGAATAAGTCCTGCCGTAAGGATTTACAACATAGCATCATTTTCATTGAACGTCTATCCTTGCCCACCTCAAGCGGCCTTCACGTACTCGCCGCTGGAAATTAACCAAAACATGACAGTAACCTTCGACGCGTCATCATCCTCAGCAGAAGGCTTCAACGACTACATAACAAGCTACAAATGGACAATAAATGACCCATACGACCCGCGACAAATAACAACAACAAGCCCAACAACGTCCCACGCATTCCAATACTCAGGAACATTTATTGTGGAACTAAACGTAACAGACAATGAAGGATTGTGGTCAACAACATCCAAGCCAGTGCTGGTGCAGCCAGAATTCGGACCAACAGCAAACTTCACATTCAATCCAATAATAGGAATTATAAACCAAACAATAACGTTCGATGCGTCAACCTCAGAACTAGGCTGGAGCGCCGCAACACAGCAATTCAGTCCAATAGTAGACTATGATTGGAACTTTGGAGACGGAACAATTAACTCCACATCAGATGCCATAATATATCATAAGTACATAGCGGAAGGTAACTACAGCGTAACCCTGACCATAGAAGATGCAGTAGGAAGAACAGACACGATAATGAAAACAATCGAAATCTTGAATACAACGCTAAAAACATGTGATGTAAACGGAGACGGCTTCATAGACGTGAAAGACCTACTTATGGCAGCTTTCGCTTACGGATCAAGACCAGGCGACCCCAACTGGGAACCAAGAGCCGACATCAACGGAGACGGCTTCATAGACATAAAAGACATACTCGCAATAGCGCTAAACTACGGACAAGACCCATAGTCTTTTTTTTAACACCTTCCTATCATATACCAAGCCAAAAATAGAATAAAATTCCAAAAGGTTTAAACTCAAAAACTGTATGAATGAATTGTGAGGAAGGGAGAAGAATGAAGAAAAGAAACAAAGTTCTTATAATCCTCTTAGCAGCAATTGCCGCAACGTTGATTTCCAACGCGAAAATAACTCCAATCATGTCAGCTGTCCCAAGTGAACCAAAAAACGCTGATGCAATGTGGATAGAACCATCAATTGTAAACGTCACAGGCCTCTCAATAGGCTACAGGTTCAACGTTACCGTTTGGATAAATGTTTCGATTGACTGCTTGGCATGGCAGTTCCAAATGCTATACGATAAAAGCATGGTGAAAGCCGTTGCCGCAGGCTACACTGGGACAGGTGGGTTAAGGAGTGAATTCTTCGAAAATGCAGGAACAACAAGCTTGTTTCCGTTGCCACCTACACTAGACGTATTCTATGACGCTACTCGCAATTACGTATTGCACGGTGAAGCATGGAGCCCCATGATTCCAAATAATCCCAATGCGACCGGTGTCGGAAGCCTATCATGGGTAGAATTCGAAGTAATCGCCGAACCCCCAGCAGGTCAAATACTAACTACGGAAATCGACATTTCCACCCCGCATCATCCACCAACGAGCAAAACATACGCACAGGACGAGAATCAAGAAGAAATTCCACTAGACGTGCATGATTGCACTTACATATTCAAGTCGCCAACGGCATTAACATATGATCTAACAATCACTACAACAGTTGGAGGAACAACAGACCCATCTCCAGGAATATACAGCCATCCAGCCAGCACAACGGTTCAAGTCACAGCGATCCAGAATCCAAACTATCTGTTCGATCACTGGGAACTCGACACCATAAATGTAGGCTCAACTAATCCCTACGAAGTCCTCATGGATGAAGACCATGCACTGAAGGCTGTTTTCGTACCCGTAGTAGTTGAGGGAACAAAGATTTTTGTAGATCCGCCTGAAATAATCGATCCCACGCTGGTGCCTTGCTCCTCATCTTTCAGCATTAACATAACGATCGCTGACGTCGTCGACTTAAAAACCCTCGAGTTCAATCTGACATACGACTCCACCGTGATAAGTTGGATCAGCATGGCTCTCAAAAGCGTCCAGAATCAAACGCCGACCATCAAGACCATGGTTGACGATGAAAACGGCTTCATATGGGTAAAACTACAATATCCCACAGCGGTCTCAGCAATTGATCCTGCGCCCGTGCTTAGGATCGATTTCCATGTAAAATCCTTTGGCGCAACACCCTTAGACTTAAACAACACTGTGTTTCTCAACTCTTTGGGTCAACCAATAGAACATACGGCGGTAGATGGATTCTTCTGCACCCTAATAAGAGACGTAGCAGTAACAAGCATAGCGACTTCCAGAGACTGGGCATATCAAGGGTGGGAAGTAAACGTCACCGTTTTGGTCAGAAACAAAGGAAACTTCACCGAAACTTTTGAGCTTACCGCATACTACGACGACAATCTAATCGGAACGAAGATAGTGGCTGACCTCACGCCCAGCGAAGAGAGAAACACAATATTCGAGTGGGACACAACAAGTGTGGCTGAAGGGAACTACACCATAAAAGCTGTGGCTGAAATAGTGCCCTACGAGCTTAACACAGATGACAACACACTAATAGACGGCACGATCTGGATAATGACACAAATTCATGATGTCGCCATACTGGATGTGACATGTCCAGATATAGCATATAAGGGGTGGGAGGTAAACGTCACGGTCACAGTCAGAAACAAAGGAAACTTCACCGAAACTTTCACTGTGCAGACCTTCTACGATAGTAGTTTGCTAGGAAATGTAACCGTCACAGATCTTCCACCAGAAACCGAGCTAATCATCACATTTTCATGGGACACCGAGAACGTGACTGCATGCATAAACTATACGATAAGTGCAGAAGCTTCACTAGTTCCTTACGAATTCAACACAACAGACAACATATTCATTGATGGAAAAATCAAGATTAACTACATGGGAGATGTAACTGGTGACGGCTTTGTAGACGTTAAAGACATATTGGCCGCTGCAGATAGCTATGGCTCCTATCCATCAAGCCCACGCTGGAACCCCATCTTCGACTTGGACCAAAACCTTGTGATCGACATAAAAGACCTACTCATCATAGCGTTGAACTACGGAAAAGGATGCCTTTGATATTAAACGCGCTTTGTCAGAAAACCTTAAATGCTTTGAACAAAAATAAAAGATAAGCCGAGGGAAAATGATGAAGAAAGGAATAATTGCAATCATCGCGCTTGCTACGTTCACTAGTCTACTAGTCATGCCTTACCTAACTATACCTTATGCACATGCAGCTGAACCAAGCGAATCCCATGATGCGGACGCTATGTGGGTGGAACCCGCAATAATAGACCTTACAGGAGTCTCGGTAGGCTACAAGTTTAACGTCACCGTATGGATAAATATTTCAGGCTACTGTTTGGGCTGGCAGTTCCAAATGCTATACGATAAAAGCATCGTGAAATCCACCGCAGCTGGCTACACTGGGACAGGTGGGTTAAGGAGTGAATTCTTCGAAAATTCAGGGACAACAAACCTGTTTCCGTTGCCACCCACGATAAACGCATACTATGATGCCACCCGCAATTATACGTTGCACGGTGAAGCATGGAGCCCCATGATTCCAAATAATCCCAATGCGACCGGTGTCGGAAGCCTATCATGGGTAGAATTCGAAGTAATTGCTCCAGGGCCATATAGTTGCGTATTGGACATATCCACTGGATATCATCCGCAAACGAGCAAAACATACGCGCTAAACGAAGATAACGTAGAGATCGACCCACTAGACGTATGGAATACTCCTATTGTACCAGAATTCATATCATGGCTGCCAATTGCGTTTCTCAGCTTAGCATCCTTCATAGCCATACTTGGCTCCAAAAGAAAAAAATAAAAGACGATTCCCCTCTTTTTTTGCAGCAGTCCAAAAAAGGTAGACGTATTCTCAATTCAGTTTTCAACTAAAAAAGTTTTATATAAAACATAGCAAAATTGAAATAGAAAATAGTTCCATAACTAAACTCTAGGTGTTCAGAATGAAAAAGTCAAAATTAGCCTTTACATTGACAGCGATGCTGTTGAGCTTAACAATGACTGCTCTATTAAGCGGACGGATAACTCCAGTTTTTGCGCAAACTTTGCCAAAACTCAAAATTGAACCTGACTTCTACTTTGCTAAAGTCTTGGGAGAAGAATTCGAACTTAATGTAACCATCTACGATGTGAATGCAAGCTCGCATCTCGTTGGAATACACTTCAGAATGACATATGACCCGGAATTGCTAGAGATTATCAGCGTTTCCGAAGGCGATTTTCTGCCCGAATTCAATCAAACATCAACTCCTCCATCTACGCTCTTTGTCTGGGCTACCGAAGACGATGGAGTATTCGGACCTCACTTGGTTGTTGGAGAAATATTGTTCCCCAACGCGACAGGGCATTGGCCTGGTCCATATCCTGAAGGTAACGGAACAGTTGCAACAATAAGATTCAGAGTGAATTATCGGGCAGTGGAACCTGAATCCCTCCCAGTTTGTGTGCTGAGATTCATTGAAATAATACTAATTGACGACCTAGGCGGAGAAATTGGATACACTAGTGCAATCTCTCTTTATCAATCTCCAGAGCCACTGAAATACCCGCTGGCATCATTCACATATCAGCCTCAAAATCCACTGGTAGCACAGACTATTCTTTTCGACGCTTCTGGAAGCAGAGATCCCAACGTATTCTACACTGAAGGCAGCATAAACGGAACAATAGCCGAATATCAATGGGATTTCGGTGACGGAACAACACTCAACACAGATCAGACAACAGTGACTCACATGTACGAACAACCAGAAACATACAATGTAACTCTCAGCGTGTTGGATAATTTCGGGCTTATCGGTAGTGTATCAAAGCTAGTTACGATAGGCATGTACACACCCATCGACATAGAAATCGAAGCTGGAGAACTTTACTATCCAGGAGAAACAGCCGAATTTTACATCCTAACTTCACAACTTGGCAGAACGTTAGACGTGACTTTCACCAAACTACTGTTATACTTCAACGGAAGCCTGTACGCAGATCTAGGCAGCGCGATTCAAACTGTCTCTACTGGATTCTATCAAATAACATACATCATACCCCAAGATGCCCAAGCAGGAGTCTACACGCTTCTCGCCGAAGCAGAATACTTGAATGTAACAAGTACGAGCATCGCCAGTTTTCAAATCAGCGACAGCTTCAACACCATAGTAAACGACCTTACGAACATAGGTGCAACGCTTGTCAGCATTGATGGAAGACTTGCAGTCGTCGAATCATCGCTGGGCACACTTGTGACTGATGTAGCAAACATAGGTGCAACGCTTGTCAGCATTGATGGAAGACTTGCAGTTATTGAGTCAGCTTTAGGCACTTTGGTAACCGATGTAGCAAACATAAATCTAGTCGTAACTGCCATAAACGGAGACATAGCCACGATACAAACATCCTTAGGGACGATTGAAGGAAGAATAACAACAATCGAAGGCGACATAGCTACCATAGAAACTGACTTAGGAACGGTGCAAGCTGATGTTTCAGACGTAAAAGATGCAACTGCCGACCTGGAAAACCTAAGTGGAAACATGGGAGCATTGACATACGTAATATACATTACGCTAGCATTTGCTCTGATTGCAGCGTTAGGCACGATCTTCAACATGATTCAAGCGCGGAGAAAATAAACAGACTCAAACTCCCTCCTTTTCTTCTCTCATTTTTTCGCTAGAAGCAACAGTCTTTAGAAGCTAACTGAGTACACCAACCAAGGAAATTGCAACTTTTCTCATTCACAATCGTCTAGAGCAAAATCGCCGCGCGCGCTCTTATTATCTCCACAGCAATTTCATCGAAAAATGAGAGCAGGATATAGAATCTAGTTCCAAAATCCTTAAAAAGTCTGTTATGAATAACTATAGTGCCGAGGGAGAAGGGCGGACTGTGAGGATATTCAATTACTCTAGAGTATTCTTAGTTATTTTTCTGATGCTCATTCTTTCCGGCCACTACCTAGCCACCAGAACAATATGGGTCTATGCTCAACCTTCTTGGCCATCGTCATGGATCGAAATCGACCAAGACAGAAACGAAAATGGCGCAGGAGACGATTGGCGAGACGTGGAGTACGCTTATTACCAATATGATAGTAGCTACCTGTATTTGAAGCTTAAATGCTTCGATTTGCCAGGCAAGTATTGGACTAATCACAAAGATGGTCGATACAAATGGTTTATCGACCTTGAGGGCAACATGTACTTCAGCGGTGGAAATGTATATGATGCTGAATACCTTCTTTTTGTAGAAGATACGGACTACGACGGAGTAGGCGAGATATACTTAGTTTCCGACACGAACAACGACAACAATTTTGGCGAATATGAGCCATGGCCACCATCAAGTCATGCCAACTATGAAATTACTGACACAGATATTGGCGGATTTAGAATAGTTCCTCCATATCAGATTGAAATGTATATCAACTGGGATTCCATCGGAAACCCATCCTCCTATTGGCTTATGTGGTCAACGGACCAGCAAAATCCAAACCTAGACCAGAGTCCTTGTTCGGATCGCATAGACGAGGAACAGCCAATAGCAGTTCACAATGTCGCTGGAATAAGTCAAACTCCCACGCCTACAGTTGTGAAACAAGGCGAACACGTCACAATCCACGTAGTTGTGGAAAACAAAGGAACTCAAGCGGAAACCTTCAATGTTACATGCTACTTCAATACCACCGCGCTTGCAACGCAGCTTGTGACAAACCTAGATGCAGGACACCAAGCAACAGTCACTTTTGACTGGGATACAACAGGAATACCTTCCGGCACGTACTCAATCAAGGCATGGGCCGATTCAAGCGCAGAAATAACCGAAACAGATGAGACGGATAACTGGTGCACATCGCCCGCAACAGTAGAAATTGAACAAGCCCCTTTTCATGACGTAGCCACTATAGCGCAAGTTCCAGACAAGTGGACCGTTGTTCAAGGCGAAACAGTCAACATAAACGTAACTGTGAAGAACCTTGGAGACTATTCTGAAACATTTAACGTAACATGCTACTATGACAACAACCCGATAAGCTATCAAACTGTAACGAATCTGCCACAGAAAAATCAGACTAGCCTAACTTTTGTATGGAGCACAATAGGAGTTCCCGCGGGCATGTATTACATTCGAGCAATGGCTGACTCTAACCATGCAATAGCTGAAGTTGACGAAAACAATAACAACTGCACAACCTTAGAGACAGTAGCTGTATGTGCAGGTGAGCTGGGCGAACTTTTTGTAGATAAGGTGAAAACTGCAGTAATAAGCGGTGAGGATCCACCAGTAGTCGGATTCTCAACAGTATACGAATTAACAATAATCATAGTTAACACTGGAGGCAGTGACGTCTCCAATATCGAAGTAAATGAAACGATCTCTTCGGACGTGACATTTGTAAGTGCAGGCATCCCCAGCCAAGGCTCAATTGTCATGCTTCCACCACCAAAAATTATCTGGTCTGTAGGTACTCTCAACCCAGGAAAAAATGCAACATTAACTTTCAGAATAAGAGTAACGCCAACCACCCTCGGCCAAATCTACGTAAATCATAAAGAAGATGCTATTGCCACAGGAATAGATGTTCCGAGCGGCACTCCACTTTCTGACACCTGTGACAACAATATCACAGTGACTCCGATAATACGTGATGTAGCTGCAATCAGCCAAACTCCATCAAGCACAGTTATTTGTCAGGGCGACACAGCTGCAATATATGTGACCGTAAAAAACACAGGCAATATATCCTTGACTTTCGACGTGGCATGCTATTATGACAGTACGCTGATTGGTGTCATGCGGGTTTACAACCTAGAAGCGAGCGCCCAAACAACTATTTCCTTTGCGTGGGACACAACTAGCGTACTTCCAGGAACATATTCAATTGTGGCAGAAGCTGATTCAAGCTACGAAATCTCCGAAAGTGACGAAACAAACAACGTCTGCACTTCTCCATCAACGGTCAAAATCGTGATACATGACATCGCAATCCTAGGTCAAACTCCATCACCCACAGTTGTGGTTCAAGGAGAAATTGTAACAATAAGCGTAGTTGTCAAGAACGAAGGCACAGAACCTGAAACGTTTACAGTAAGCTGCTACTACAATGACACACTGTTAGAAACAAAAACTATCACAAATCTACCGTCCAGCACAACCCAAACACTCAGCTTCCTTTGGAACACATCAGAAGTTCCCCCAGCAACCTACTTCATAAACACTCAAGCGTCGGTAATACCAGGTGAGAAAGACACAAGTGACAATGCCTGCCGAAGCACTAACCTCGTCACTGTGAATCCCATCACGCCTCCGCTTTCAGTGTCCATAGACCCAGTTTCAGCATCAATTTACGTAGGTCAATCGGTGACGTTTACATCGACACCAGACGGAGGAACACCACCTTACAGTTACCAATGGTATCTAGACAATAATCCTGTTTCAGGCGCGACCTCCAGCAGTTGGACATTCACTTCCACAACAATAGGCATATATTATGTGCATTTGAATGTTACAGACTCCAAGGGTGCTACAGCAAAATCTGAAGTAGCAAGGATTGAAGTCCTGTCAGCACCATCACCAGTAGGAGGCTACTCAATTTCATTGACTGAACAAACTCCAATATTCCATATATCAACCTATATTGCATTAATCGCATTATTTGGCGCGGCGATGAGCATAGTAAAAAGCAATAGGAAAACGGAAAAATAACCCGCTTCTTCTCTTATTATTGTTCAACAGCTGCTTGGAGCTTACTTAATGAATAAGAATAAGAGAGCAAAAGACAAGAAAATTGAAGGCAGAAAATTTTTAGACAATAGAAAATTAATCTGGGTTGCTGTTGCGACTGTGAGCATAATAATCCTGACGGGCACGGCCTTCTACTTTTTCCCCCATCAACCTGACCCACCGAAAGCAGCGATAATAGATCAACTGAGTAGTTCCCAATTGACTGATGACTTCCGCTATCCTAATCAGACGTTCATAGAAGCAGCAAAAGAACTGCTGTACCAGCGTTTTTCTGAAGTCGACTACTACTCGGATAATGCTACAGTAGACCGGTATAGACTTCTTTCGGCCTTAAACTACAAGTTGATACTTTGGAGAACTCACTCAGCACTAAATCTGGAATCAAAATACATCGCCATATGTTCCTCGGAAAAATACGGTTCACAAAACTACGAACAATACCTAAAAAACGGTCAGCTTACATTGTGCAATATTACTGATGATCCCAACCTATATTACGCAATAAATCCGAAATTTATTCAGGAAGTTATGACTGGAAAATTCGAAGACACCGTTATCATTTTAATGAGCTGTAATGGGCTAAGACAAGGCTTTTACACAACTGCAGACACCTTTTTAGGAAAAGGTGCCAAGGCATTCATAAGCTGGAACGGATGGATTAGTACATACGATAATGACGACGGAATCACTCTCTTACTACAGTATTTAATTGAGGAAAACCAAACAATTGAAGAATCAGTTAAGAAGATACCTGTATACGTTTCTTCATTTTGGCCTGAATGTCAGCTGCGCTGTCATCCACTTGACATTTCAAATTACACAATTCCCGATTATAGGCAAACACAAATTTCGGGCAGTGCCATGTTCGTATTAACGGCATCTTCAATGAGTAATTTTGGGCCTAGATCGGTTCCATTCTGTTTTCTAAGTGTTTCAAGTGTTTCGAAACGGTTTCATATAATTGGCTGCGCAGAATGTCAACGGCCAGATTAAACCTTTGCAGTTTTCTCATTTCCAATGCTAACTCTTCATCCCGCAAAACTTCCAATGTCCATTTTTCAAAGTCTCCACGGTAGAGATGAAACTGCAAAGATTTCACATTTACATCTTTTATTTTTTCAACAAACTCTTTCAAGGAGGTCGCGCTCTCGCCGGTGTAGTTTCCAATAGATGTGAAAAAATAGAATGCCTTTTCTCTGGGAACAGCTCCGAAAATTCTTAAATTCGTTTCCTCTTTCACTGCTCGATCTCTCCCAATTTATTATGTTTTTCTTTTATAAATGTTAACTTTTTCGGGTCATTTACTATTAAAAATTGTGTTTCCTTGAACTTCTTTGTAACAATTGATGTACGAATTCTTAAAACTCCAGGTAGAGGCGCAACCGAATTAGCTATGAAATTGTGTAAGCTTTCTTGGTTTTCTGCGACCACTTTCGCCATTATAAGAAGTTCTTCTGAAAGCGATGTATAAACCTCTAAGACTTCAGGTGCATCGCACAGATTTTCCGCAACTTTTTCACTTTCTTTCGGATCCGTGTAGACTGTCATTATCGCTGTGATATTTTTCGACCCTGCCTTCTCTGCGTCTATCACAGCCATGTACTTCTTGATTATTCCATGTTGCTCCATTCTCTTTATCCTATCGTAAACCGTTGAGTGAGCTAATCCGAATTGTTCACCAATAGCTGTATACGTCTGCTTGGCATCCTGTTGTAGCGCATCTAAAATTTTCAAATCCATATCATCTAAAGTCAAAGAACTGTTTTTGAGCTTCAACGCCACCTCCGCCCCTGACACACTTATATTACATAGTGTTTGGATTTATTGTTTGCCGTCGGAAAAATGGCGAAATTCTTCGAACCTTTCCGTCGAAATTCTACTCGGTCTCTATTCTCATCTTTTCGGAAATTTGTCGATAAAGATTTTCCTTTACCTACTAAATTTCAATTAAAGCAACATTTACCCTTCATTTTTGCGAATAAATCGGCAAATAAGTTTAAATTTGTGGTCGATAAATAGAATATTGTTCTAGAACATTCTAACAGAGGTTTGCGGAGAAAAGATGAAAATGCCTAGAGTGTGGGAAATTCTCAAAAGATTCAAGGACTCGTGTGAGTTTCATGGTTGGAAAACATCTGAAAGCGAAGACTGGGTAGAGTTTGAAGATAAATATCACAATTTTCTTTGGACCAGAGACATTCATCCTTCTTCCTTTAAAACCATAGCTTCTAACAGAAAATGCGTAGTTCGAGAAGGTTTACTGTATCACGTTGTTGAGGCATCTTATACAGCATGGCTATTTTCAGAATCTCCACCGGAGGTTCTAGTCAAAACAATTTTTGACAATCCAGATTTTTCAAAGAGAATAGCCGTATATGACTTAAGCCCCATTTTGAAGGGGAAAAACCACTGTATTAAACTGAATCACACAGATAGCCATGTTTTCCACGAGTTTGAAAGTTTTCTCCAAAACGAATTGAAAGTCAAGGTTAAGCCAATTTCTAATCCTGACTCTTCTTCAGAAAACCTTGCCATTGCGAACTGACCTAATTACGCGTTTGACTTTCTCAAAGGTTTGATAAAGGAGAAACTCTAAGTATTGTTTGTGAGGAGCATGTCTCAAGATGCTGAGAAAATAAAGAGACTTGTCGCTTTTAAGAAAAGACTTGAAAAAAAAGTCAGGGACTTAGAGTCTGAGCTTAAAGAGTTCCAAACTATGCTTGAAACAGTGAATTCTATGCTTTTAGAAAAAGGGTTCAAACGTGCTGACATCCTAAAGGGACCCACCACAACAGAGACTCCACAGCCGAGAGAGGAGGTTATCGCTGAGTCCGCGCCTTCCACTCCTCAGCCTCTAACGGAGTATGAAAATATCATTCATCTAAAAACCTTCGATGATGAGGCCCTCGCAAATCTTTACGTAAGTGAAAATTCACTGCGCGTGGTACCTGCTGAAGGTAAAGACTTCAGTGTTAACACATCACCATTCACACACTTTCTCCTGGAAAAAGTTTTTGTAAAAATGCAGGAGAAAGACAATGAATTAGCCCGAACCGGACAATTACTACCTGATAAAATCTTTTCTTTCAACATTATTCAGGAAGGCGACATAGTCCGAGAGATAGCGGTCAAAAATTTCGACGCAGATCGTTTGAGAGAACTCAAATCAAGCATTCGCTGGACATTAGAGAAGATGTATGAAAAAATGAAAAAATGAAGTTAAGACAGAACTATCTAGAGGAGTCCTTGCAGCTAAAGCATAAGCTTAACCGTGTCCAAACTTAACTCCCTTTCCACGCCTCCGTTCTCAATTATAGGCGGGCCCATTTTCACACCTACTTTTCAATGGAACTATTTTAGTTGAAATCTATTTTAGAATTGTTCACGAGTTTCAAGTTGTGACGGTTTTAAAAGCTGTCTTCAACATCTCTACTACGTTGTTTAATTGACCAGTGTATATGCTTACGGCCAAGAAGGAGACGCCTAAAAGAAGTAGTAGTGCACCTATCACTCTGCGTTCTGGAATATCCACGTCATGCACTATCCTAGATGTTTTTTCAAGAGGGCTTCAATGTGATTCTTTGGAACAAGTCCAACGACTCTGTCGACTTCGCATCCGTCTTTCATTATGATGAGGGTGGGAATGCTGAAAACTTTGAAGCTCTCTGCAGTGTTTGGGTTTTCGTCTACATTAAGCTTGCCAACAACAATTTTGCCTTGGTACACCTTTGCCAATTCGTCAATCGTAGGAGCTAAAGCTCTGCATGGACCACACCAAGACGCCCAAAAATCGATTAGAACCAAAGAATGCTTCTTGACTATCTCATTGAAGTCTGAGTCAGTTACATGAATAAGTTCAGCACCCATCTCCTTTCTCTTCTCCTCATCCTTTATGAGTCTTACAAGTTTCTTTTCTTTGATACGCTTCAGTTCTTCATCTTCGTCGGATATAAATTGTTCGCGTTCGTCGCTCATTTATTTTTTCATCTTCTACGCTCTAAAGAGTCTTGCAAAGGCTTAAGCCTTCCGTAGGCATCTTTTGGATTTGAAAACTCTGCCGCCAATCTCTCGAAAGGGCAAACTCCATTTTTTCGAGTCTTGTACATTGTCAACCAACTTATTCCATTCATGGTAGATTGCACTTGCTTTGAGAACTGCTTTAGCTTTTTCACTGAAGGCGCACGCATACACTGCCTCAACCCCAGCATGGACGCATAAAAGTGCAATTACTTTCTCAACGACCCTATCAACAACCGAAGCCCATCTAAGCCTATAACTAAGTTTCTCGATTGCTTCCAAAAGCCGGAAACTCCGTGTGAGATGGCTTCAAAAATTGCCTTGCCATTTTTACGCTAGAAAACGTTAAGCTTTTTTTGCTCAGACGTTTTTTGGCTATCTCTAAATCCTGCATGGCTTTCTCAATCGGAAATTGCGGAATCACCAAAAAATACTCACTGCTTTTCGTCTGTGAGAAGACGGTGTATTCGATATTTTTGATTGCGTGAACCCGAGACTATTTCTTGTTCAGCTTAGTTAACGCCGTTCCAAGTATGAAAGCGACGAATAAGACCAAAAGGGTTCCGAAGATGCCTGCAAGAAGTGTTGAAAGATAGGGATCATCAATTGTTGGCAAAGTGTAATCAGGCATTAAGCCCTTCCATATTGGCTCATTGTCTTCAATTTTGAGAGCTTCAGCCACCTTCTCCAATCCATCTGGAGCGTTTGAGGCGAAGGGTATCAGAACTGCAAGGCAGACTAATATCAGGACTAATGCTTTAAAATATCTTCTCATTTTGTCTCCCTCTGAGAATCGCTAAACCACTAAGGACTGCGGGTTGTAATCTGTGTAGCTGGGATGTGAGCGTGGTGGTTATTGCAGCTTCTCCGAACCCGATTAAAACGTGCCAAAACAACATTGCTGGGACAGTGACTGCTATTCCACCTGCGTCTGAAAAAAAAGGAGAAAAACCTATTTGCAGGCCACAGGCTAAAGCTCCCAGTACAACTGAAAACCACGAAGCAGTAAAAACGCCCAGGTAGAGCCAACCACTTTTTTCAGAATTTTTGGCGAGGAGTTTTACTATGAAGAAGCTTAATCCACCTATAACGGCCATGTTAAAGACATTTGCTCCAAACGTGAATATGCCGCCGTCAGCGAAGAATAATGCCTGCATCAGCAAGACAATGGTCATGCTTAGAATACCCGCATACGGTCCCAAAAGCATTGAAAGAAAAGTGCCGCCGACTAAATGTCCGCTTATTCCGTAAGTGATTGGGAAGTTTATCATCTGTGCCGCGAATATGAAAGCGCTTGAAATTGCTAACAATGGAGCAAGAGAACGTGGGTACGTGGCTCTTGCTTTTCTCCATGACCAAATCAGAAAAAAAGCTGATACTACGTACATGAAGGTGCAGATTGGTAGGCTTAGGAAACTGTCAGGAATGTGCACGACTATTCCTCGGTAACACTTCTGTATACTTTTGTGTTACCATAACACATAAAAGCTTTATGATAAAATCCTAAACCTATAATGGGAACCGTATGGCAAAAATTATCCGCGTCGGAGTCACATTTCCTTCAGACCTTTTAAAGGATTTTGACGAGATAATTGGCAAAATGGGTTATGAAAATCGCTCCAAGGCGGTTCAAGACGCTGTTAGAGTTTTTGTTTCTGAGCGAAAATGGCTTCAAGATGAAAAAGGTACTCAAGCCGGAGTTTTGATGATGCTTTACGACCATGAAGTTAGAGGACTCGAAAGCACGCTAACCGAGGTGCAACATCGTTATGCCAAGATAATCTGTTCGACTATGCATATACACATAAGCGAAAGGGACTGTCTAGAAGCAATAGCCGTCAAAGGTGATGTCGCTGAAGTTCGAAAGCTAAGCGATGAACTGTCCGCAAAGAGAGGGGTGAAAATACTAAAAACAATGTTTGTATGCATTTAATTTCCTGAAGTTTTTAGCTCAAACATTCTGTCCAGAGCTTTTTTTGCCTTCTTTGCTATTGGTTCTGGAATTGTGACTACGTGTTTCTCTTCCTTCAAAGCCGTGTAAAGCCTCTCAAGAGTATTCAACTTCATGTTTGGACAAACAGCTTCCTCATAAGCCAGAATAAACTGTTTTTTGGGGTTATCCTTCCCCAGGCGATGCAGAAGTCCCTCTTCAGTGGCTACAATGAATGTCTTAGCATTGCATTGTTTTGCGTATTTGCACATTTGTGAGGTGCTTCCAACGAAATTTGCGACATCGCGCATTTCTGCTGAACATTCTGGATGAGCCATCACAACAGCATCGGGATACTGCATCTTCAATATCTGCACATCTTCTGGCTGAAAAAGCAGATGGGTTGGGCAGAATCCCCATTCCGGAATTGGAATGACAGTCTTTCCAGTTTCTTTCTGGACATATTCAGCTAAGTTGCGGTCGGGTCCAAAAAGCACTGTTTCAGCGTTCAGAGACTCTATGACTTCCACAGCATTTGCCGACGTGCAGCATATATCACAATAGGCTTTGGCTGAAGCCAAAGTGTTGACGTACAAGACTAGGGGCGAATGCGGATGAAGCACCTTCCCCTTTTTAATTTCGTCAACAGTAAGCATCTGTGCCATTGGGCAACGAGCACCAAGACTGGGCAACAAAACCTTCTTGTCAGGATTCAAGATTTTTGCGGATTCAGCCATGAAGTCCACAGCGGAAAAAGCGATTATTTCAGCCTCTTTTTCTTCCATAGCTTTTCTGCTCAACTCAATGCTATCCCCAACGTAATCCGCTATATTCTGTATATCTTGTCTCTGGTAGTTGTGAGCCAGAATTACTGCCTTTTTCTCTTTCTTCAGCTTGATGATTTTGTCGGCAAGATTCACGGGTGTACGCCTTTCATTCTTTTGCTATAGACAACAGCTAACTATAGCGTAAAATATATTGTTTTGCTTAAATATGCACCTTAATCTTGCGTTTCAGAAGCAAAATCCCAATTACTGCGGCTAGGCCCACGAGCAACATGCCTTTTGCTGATGGATTAGATTCTTGTAGAAAAGCCAGAATAATAAGAAATGAAAGGCCGCCGGCGACAACTGCAAGACGGTTTAAAGCTGATTCTGGGTTTGTCCAATCAAAACGTGCCAGATACTTTGCGACGGTAAACACTAGGATTATGGCTAGTAGCATGACTATGATTGGGCTGGCGATAAAATGTGGTCCAGCAAAAAACAGTAAGAAGAATATAGTTGAGACTGCGCAACCAGCGATGAATAGTCTTCTTGCTCTTACTGTCTCTACTGCACGTTCATTAATTTTTCTAGGTGGAAGCTTGTAGGCTACGTAGATAAATAGGCTCATTGCAGCTATCGCTGACAGATATTGTGGCGCTGGAGGATAGTAGGTGTAGGGGGTCAGGCCAAAATAGAATCCAATAAAAGTTACCAGCGCTAAGATTATTGTTAAACTTGCGAATAGCTTTTTACCTATCCAACTGTCATTTTTTCTTGTTGGATTTGCAAGTTCAACGAGCACGATTGGAATTGCTATGCTGAAAACCGCGTGATAAATCGTTAGCATTTCAGCCCAAACCCAGTTTACATCTAACAATCTTCCGAATGACCCGAGAATTCCCAGGTCCATCCAGTCTGGGTCAAAAAGGCTTTTTACCATCAGCCCTTCTTCCAATATTCCGTAAGCTGCGCCAAGCAAGAGCAAGGATCTGAAGTCTTTTTTCCAACGAATTTTTAATTCTCGCATCACAATTGCCCCGCTGCCATATAATGAAGCTAACAACAGGAAGGCTATGGGGTTGAAGAATTCTAAGGGTGGCGATGAGCCTGAAAGAAGTTCGCCTATTGTTGGGGCTATAACGAAAAGTGTAAGAGCTGGAGGAATTTTTGGTTTTTTCACTCTAAATCCTCTTCAATGTTTTTTGGTGAGTTCTACCCTGCAATGATAGCGCTTGAATTTCAACTCATATACTGGCAGTGGTTTTCCGCATGTTGGACATTTGTACTTTTCTTTGCTTTCGCGTAGCCATTCTTTGGTTTCGCCTTCTGATTCTCTCAAGGTTTGCCCTTATGTCTTCTTCTGCTTCTAAATATTTTTGGGCTAGTTCTCCAAATTTTTCGAAAAAATTGTTTTCATGTTTACCGCATTGATTGCAGAATTCTAAGCCCTTGCTCTTAGGCATAGAACAATTTTGCAGTCGTATCCCCAGCTGTCTGGTGTTAGAGCCATGCATCCTTTGTATTGCACTTTTTCTGATGAACGTTTATGGTGTTCTGCAAGCTGTCAGAAATTCTCTGTTATCTTTGTAGGCTCTGTAGATTCCGCAGGCTCCGCAATACAGTCTACATCTGCCGACGAGATTTTTGCCAACCAAAGCTTTGGAACTCCTTTTTGATGCGTACTTGTATTGAGCGTGCCTTAAAAATCCGAAGATTTTTCTGCGGCTTTGCTTGATTTCTTGGTTATGTAGGTTTTCTTATTAAGGTCTCATATATCATAAAGTCGTTATAGTTCTCAATAAATACGCTGAATTTCAGGTTTTCTTTATTTAGAGGTTTTGCGTCAAATTTCCTTTTCGTGTTTTCATCCACCTTTTGAAGTTTCAGCCTATTATATCGTAAGTATTAATAAACCTTGCTTAGCTATTGTAGAACTCAACTACAAAGGATAAAGAGGCAAAAAGCGTTAGGGGTGGCCTAGCCATGCCTTTGGTATTTGTGATTGAAGCAAAGACTCGACGATTCTGAGTGATTTGGTGCAGCGGGCCGGATTCGAACCGGCGAACCCCTACAGGAAAGGATCTTGAGTCCTTCGCCTTTGACCTGACTTGGCTACCGCTGCAGTCATTTCAAAACTGTCTTTTTCTTATTAATTATTTCGCTGAACCGCGAGTCTATCCTTTTGATTTCTTAAGGTAGATTACTATGCCTATTACGGCTATTATGCCTACTCCCCCAATGTATGGGGCATATTTAACATATAGTGGTGCCTCCTCGACTTTTGCCATCAGTTGAGGGCTTAGATTTTCGTAGGCATAACTATCTCCAGCGAATCTTGCTTGTACGCCCCACATGCCTGTCGCGTTCGGTTGAAAAGCGATCATGAACGTGCCATTTTCTGATGTACGACACATGAGCTCTATTGTTTCATTTGCTGATTCAAAATGAACTGTGATTGGGACGTCTTTGGTTTCAGGGATTAAATGGCCTCTAACAGTCATGCTTTCGCCTAGATACACTTTTTCTTGAACAAGAGATATGTTCAACGCCGAATGATGCTTTACTGAATAGCTTCCGTTTACTACAAGAACGTTCACGAGAGCATCAAGGGCTTCAACTCTATAGCTAACAAGGGTGCCTGCGACTTGTCCAGGAATAACCGCTATACAAGTACTATTGTCAACAATTTCCATTTCCAAAACAGTCATGTTTCTCCATCCATCAACAGTGTAGTTTATAGTAGCACTCACCAAGTTCGTCGAGCTTGAAGCATAAGCGATTGCAGTCTCATTATATGGATAAACCCTTGATGGAACACTCGAAGGCTTCAAACAAACGTTGCCAAACTCCGTCTTCACAAGAAACTCTATGGATCCAGCGCCGATCTCGCCCACAAAAACCAGATGATACAAATTCTTTCCAGAATATGGCAAAGTGTAATTTAAGAACATGTCTTGACCATGGAGTTCGCAACTCGCATAGGCTACTCCGCGGTATTCCTTGCTCTCCAAATTGTATCCGCCAACAGTGCCATTTCTTTCGCCGAAAAGCCCAGTCTCCCAAGCCAGCGGGACACCATTCAACACTGTCTTGTTCGCTTGTTTGGGATCAGTCATCAGGTAAAGCCTAGCTTCATACATGTCCAAACTTTCTGGAACCTTAACCCACACTTCTATGTATTGGCTTTCTGTCATGAACTCAAAAGCCCAACTCGTGTTAAAAATAGGCTGACTATACTCGTCTTTTCCTTCGATATAATGCTCACGCCAAACATCGCATTCTACGTTCTCAATTATCATGAACGTTGCTTGTTGGGCTCCCTTACTTTCTCTCTGGTCGTTCACCATTACGAAGGTGTAGTTGCCAGAGTATTTTGGGGCGAAGAAGGCTTTTTCAACAGAGGTGCCCAAATGTTCAGGAAGTCCTGCAGACTCAGTGTGATAGCCTTCCAGCTCCCCTGAAGGATTGTAGACGTAGATGTCATAGTCCGTTTTGGGTTCCGAACTTTTGTTTACCCACTCGCCATAACAGTACACATGGTAACTGTGATTAGCCACAAGAGGGCATACGATACTCCAGTTTTCGCCTATGAGGATTTGAGAATCATTAAAAAGTATTGGAAACATCGGTTTCTCCATGTAAGTCCAGTTTCCCAAAACCCCCGAATTCAAATAGTCATGCACGTACCTTTGATACTCGGGAAAGTTTTCTGCTCTAGCTCCGAGATTCAGACTACCGAATAATGAGGCGACCGCTAGAATCATGCCCATAGCTATTAGACTCACTCTTGCATGCTGCTTGCTTCTCAATTCTATCACGGAGTCACATATTTTTGTGTCCGTGCTGAAGCATATCTGTTATGAACACAAACTCCTAATTCTCAATTCAAATCAGCCAAAGCGCCAAAATGAATTCTAGAATACCGCAAATTTGAAAGCTTGAGCCTAATTTCAATTAATAAAAATGACAAAGCCCGCCGTAAAACTAGTTACTTCAAAAGGATACTGTTAACTTACTAGGGATAAAGCTACTATTCTGACGCCAGTGTATTTTCTATCATGCTCCATCCATAAGAGTTTGTCACAAGTCTCTGAATATAATCTTCATCTATCTCACCACTACCATTAGTGGGGAGAAAAATCCTTGTTTTAGAAAACACTCTCCTGTAAGGTTGTCTCCCATATGAAAATCGCCACTTTTCAAAGTTAATCATTAGTTGAATGAAGAACAATGTGGTGATTCGAAATTCTCTTTTAGGTCTACATATAAGCACATTGTCTGTGGCTATGAAATCTTCTAACTGAACAAAGGCATCTCCAGTGACTGTAGATACCGTTAATAGACCCTTTGCGTGTATTTCTGCTTCACTGGGTTTTTCATAATACCCTGTGACCCCATTGTCTTCAGAAATTCTTGATACTGTAGGAACATCACCATCATCTAGTCGATCTAACGCATGAAAATCTCCTCTAGTAATGTCAAACAAATCCACAACTTTGAAAAAACGGTAATTCCGATTATGTTCTATACTTTCTCTAGTAAAGCTTTCTGGAAATCTTTCTGAAAGATTTAGCTCTTCATCATAAAATTTGGCTAATTCAATTTCAAGAGATTTCAATCTGGTGGGGGTTAATTTCCTTGCATAACTGAACCTCCATTTTAAGAGGTTTATCTGAGAGGCGATATAGCACAACTTTTTCAGACTCATCTCTTCCTTTGTGATAAGAACCGATATATCATCTGGAACTGTAGCAAAGTCAAACAATTGCACATATGCTTGCCCAGTTACCCTTTCAACCGTGATTGCTGGTGCTCGAAATGTAGGTTCTATGTCTACATGATCTACGATTCCATTGTTGGTGTTGGTGGCAGAAACAAGAGGCGTGTCACCTTTTTCAAGGTTTTCTCGGTATTCACCTTTTCCTCTTTTTACAAAGAACAAGTCAGTTATTCTAGCCATTAACCGTTATTTCCCTTTTAGATTTAATCATATAAGCAACACTTTGTCTGATAAGTTGCTCTATACCTTCCTCTATCTCTTGGTTATTGGGTATTTTTGAATCTAGATAGGCTTCTGGAACTAGTTCTAAATGTCTATCAGAGAAATCTATTGGACATGCTTTCTGGAACTCAGGGATATTCACTATCTGTACGTCTGGGTTGGCGAGGAAGGATTTCAAGTCATTTTTTATTGTTTCCAAATCGTTAGAGGCTCTTGGATTTGGCAACCTCTTGCCTTTCTTTTTTAATAGTCCATCGTTTATTGCACGTATCCAAAATACATTTTGATTTCTTGGATGTGGGATGCCTTTTTTGACAAAAACGCCTATTGTATGTTGTCCTATTGGGTAAAAAAGATCATGGGGAAATGTTATCACTGCTAATAAGGTGTTTTGTTGTAAAAGTTGTCTTCTCCAAGCCAATACTCTGCCACCTTTAATCATTATTGAAGATGGTAAAACAGAAAAAAGAACGCCACCACTTTGCATTTGTTTCAAAGCATGATTAATGAATTTATATTCCTTTTCATCACTTGTCTTAAGTGCGAACGGTGGGTTCATAAGAACCTTGGTTATAGGTTCTTGGTTTTCGTTGGATTCTTCCACACTTACGTATCTCGCAGAGGGTTGCCCATCAATAATTGCGGTTTTCAGATTTTTCTGGAAACAATTTCCTTCAGTAATGTTGGTTTTTCCATCTCCTCTGAATATCATGTTTACAAGTGCTAATGCCACTACTTCGGGTTCTTGGTCAATTCCAAATACGTTATTCTGCTTAAACCTATTCAACTGGATTTCGTTCGCATTTCTCTTAACATAGTCTAAAGCTGCAACAAGGAAGCCACCAGTTCCACATGTAGGATCGTAAACTATGTCTTGCAAAGCTATATTCAGAACTTCAGCAGCGAATTTTGTTATATGTCTTGGTGTGAGCACTATTCCTATTTCCTTTGCTCCATTTCCATATTTCAGAAAGACTTCATAGAACTCGCCTAGGACATCGGTTCCAGAGTTCATTGCAGACCTTATTTCTAGGCTGTCCAATTCCTGCATAGTTTGAACCAGTGCGTTTCGGAACTTTGCGTGATTGTCTTCTGTGGGGGGCAAGGCGATTTCGATAAAATCTGCAAAATTGCCTTTGCCTTGTAATCTAAGAACTCTACTTGCTCGACTGTTGATCTCCCCAATTAGTACTGACGGTGGGTTATTCCTGTTTGGCGGAGTTTCATCAACTAATGATAACAATAAGGATGCCATGACTCGTGCTCGATAATTCTTGTTTATAGCACCCAAGTGCAAAATTTCGTTGATCTTCTCTGCTTTAGATAGAAACAACGTTTTGTCTATTGGCACATCTTCTAAATCTGGCGTGTTCTCTCTTGCTATCTTTTTGGCGATTTCCTTTTGTAATAGACCAGAAACTTCTCTTCCATTGATTGTTATTGGTCTAAACTCGTTTCCATCGAAGAACGCACTTCTTGTTATGTAGCCATCATACTCATTACCAGCAACACCAGAGACGACTATGGCTCTGATTGTCTGACTTCTGTTAATGCTATTGGCATATTCTTTAGCTTCATTCAAGGCTTGCTGTAATTGAGTATGTTCTCTCTTCGCTTCGATAACCCAAAAATGAGCCTCTTCTACTTTAACAACATTCTCAGGTTGACTGCCTTCTAGTTGCCTCCTAAGTTCTTCATGACTAAATACTTCGTTTTGGGTGTATACTTCTCCGTGAGGATGTCTAGCAGGATTTCTAACATCCCAACCCTTTTCCTTTAGGTCTCGCTTGACCCATGCATATGCGTCGGTCTCTGTTGTATGAGGCATAAGAACCACTTTTTTCAACAAATCATGATGATTTAGCCTTTTTATTCTACTATTGTCTTTCAACTGTTTAGCCTTTTCTATCGTGTACATTTTTCTCTCTCTTCTAGAACTGTGAACATACGTTCAATAATTTCATCGTAAGTCTCGCCTTTCTTCCCTAAGGCTTTAAGTTTGTCTCTCATTTTCTTTGAGATTCGGATGGTTGTGAAATCCCCAGTCATTATACCATCTATACTCTCTATCATGGTTATGCTTATTTATACGTTACTATAACAACCATAAGCTTTATAAATGCCTATGTCGCCTATATATCATAGGCGATATAGAGATGATATGCAAATACTGTGGCTCTGAGAATGTTGTGAAGAATGGTCATGTTAACGAAAAGCAGTTTTATCTCTGCAAGAATTGTGGTCACAAATTTGTTGAGCCAAAGGCTTATCCCAAAATGAGGACTAAGGGAAGGATTATTGCTACTGCAATTGATCTCTATTTTGAAGGGCTTAGTGTTCGTAAAGTTCAGGCTCAGATTGACAAGATTTTTGATGTTAAGGTTAGTCAGGTAAGCATTTGGAAGTGGATGAAAAAATATTCAGAGCTTGTATCTGAGTTTGTTGAGACTCTTAATCCAATCCTTGTGGGGATTTATAAAGTAGATGAAACTGCAATTAAATGTAAAGGTGTTCAGAAGTGGTTCTGGGAAATCATAGATGAACAAACAAAGTTTCTAGTAGCTAGTCACTTGTCGGGTGCTAGAACTGCTGAAGATGCTATCGCCCTTTTTGGGAAGAGTTTGAAAATCGCTAAGAGAAAACCAATCTCGATTTATGTAGATGGATTGCCAGCATATGTACAAGGCTATAACAAAGTTTTTAGAACACTAAGGAAAGATACAAGACCTGAGCTAATTAGGAAAGTTGGCATTAGAGCTGTTAATAGCAACAATTCTGTAGAGAGGCTTCACGGAACATTGAAAGATAGGATAAAACCTATGAGGGGTTTGAAAGGAGAAGAAACTGTGAGAATATTGCTGGAAGGTTGGGTTGCACATTATAATTATGTGCGAAAACATCAATCTCTCGGTAAAACGCCAGCTCAAGCGTCGGGAATAGACATGGAAGGTAGCTGGCATAGTCTAATCAAGAAAGCTATCAAGAATAGGGCAGAAGAAAAGTTATCAGAGAAAGAACCTTTAGCTGTAGAGGTGATGGTTAAATGAAGAGAATTTTAGTTAGTCTGCCTAGTGGAATATGGAAAATTATTAATGGCGATCTAAAAGGCAAGATTGGTGAGAGTGATAGTGAAATCGTGAGAAATGTTGTTATAGCTTATCTTTCTGAAAAGGGATACCTGAATAAGAAGGTTGGACATAATGGCAAAAAAGAATAAGGATCTTCTACGTGAGATAGCTGAAGAAGTCGACGTTTTTGATGATATGCTTAGTGCTTTGGTTGAGCTTTTGGAAGAAAAAGGAGTTCTCACTCAAAAAGAGTGGGAAGGAAAAATAAAAGCGAAGGTTGAGGCAAGCAAAGGCAAGACTAGGTTTAGGGATCTTCAACTTTAGGAATTAATTCCATAAGTCTTTATAAATGAGTATGGAATGGATTCCGAAAGCTTTTATAAAGAGATTCGGAATAGATTCCAAATATGACCTTTAATAACATGAGCATAAGTGAACTTGTTTATTGGAACAAGTGGTGGCAAACAAACAAGTTTCCATCAGATGATGTAAACATATGTGATTGGCTGCAATCCGCTTTCAAATGGAAACCTAGATTAAGCGAAACAATTGAAGATGAAGAGGTTATCTACATTCTCAGAGGACCTAGACGAGTAGGCAAAACTACTCTACTTAAATTGCAGATAAAGAAACTTCTAGAAGAAGAAGGAGTGTCGCCAAGCAACATTTTCTTTTTCCCTTGCGATGCTGTAGAAACTCCCAAACAGTTAATGACTGTGATTGACACTTATTTAAACCAACAAAGGAGAGGAGATCAATGGGCTTTCCTTTTCATCGATGAAATCTCTATGTTGAAAGAGTGGCAAAAGGCAGCTAAACTGCTTATTGATGCTGGAAGATTTAGAGATTGCACAGTTATCTTAACAGGTTCTCATAGTATTGATCTTAGAAAGGGTTCTGAGTCTCTTGCAGGTAGAAGAGGCAAAGTTGATAAATTGAAGTATGCATCTCCTGATAGAATATTGCTTTCGGCAAAATTCTCAGAGTATGTAGAAACGCTTGAACCAAAATTGTCTAATGAAATCAAGGATTTGTGGCTTTTGTCTCTTAAGAACCGAAAAGACGTGTTCCTAGCTTTAGCACATGGCGAAATCCCCTCTGAACTAAAAAGACTAGCTCTCTTTACTAAGGAACTAGAACTGTTACTGGATCAGTATTTGTTAACTGGTGGAATAGCACAAGCTACCCATCAATATATTTCAAAGCGAAAGATAGCAGAAGATACCTATGCAACCTTTGTCAGTCAAATGATTAGGGATGTTTGCAGATGGGGATATGATGAGAATTACGCAAGGCAAGTATTGAGAAGAATATTTGAAGTTCTCTCAAGTCATGTAAGTTGGAATGATCTAAGAAATGGAACAGACATTAGAGACTCGAAGACAGCTGAATCTTATGTTAATATTCTGAAAGACAGTTTTGTAGTCACCTACTTTTATCAACTAAGCGTAGAGAAATCTTCCCCTGACTATGTAGGCAACAAAAAGATCTACTTTCAGGACCCCTTCATATTTCATGCTTGCAGGAGTTGGGTATATGGTAAAAAAGCGTTTGACCTCTCACAGAAATTCATGAGTTCACAAGAAAACAAAAGCAAATTGATAGAATGTGTAGTTAGCAATCACCTTTCACGTTTCATGTTTAATTTGAACCCAAGTTCTCTTTTCGATCCATCAAACTATGTTTACTACTGGAAAAGTAAGAAAAGAGAAATGGATTTCACAATAGACCTAGATGGTAAATACCTACCTATAGAAGTCAAATATTCCGATAACATCCAGAAAAATGACGCACAAGGAATATACGATTTCATGAAAACTAGCTGTTCTCATGACTTTGGCATAATTACATCAAAAAACCGACTTGAAATTCGTAAAAAATATGCCATCGTTCCTTTGAGTATTCTTCTCCTACTTCCATAACACATATTTAATAACAAACGCTTCAGACTCTCTATCCCTAATAAGTTAACAGTATCCTTCAAAAGGGTTCTGGTAACTTGTCATCGGAGAAGTTTGGCTGTTAACTCTCATCGGATGATTTTTCTTTTGGTGATGTGAATGGGTAGAAAATACACGAAACATAAGAGGAGACAAGCTAGAAGAAAAGTAACGGGAGTCTGTCATTAACCATTTGTCATAACATAATGACATAGAACTAAGATTCATAAAAGCTTATAATACCCCAAATACCTTTATCTCTTTAGAGTCTAGTAGTAGTACTTCTGGTGAAATGTAATGCAGATAAGAGGTTCGAAAGGTCAAATGGTCAATGCGGAACAATTAAGCTTTAAGGTAATTAATGAGGGATTCAGCGAATATGAACTGAGCGATGGCAGAATAATGAAAATGAGAGTTATTCTTGCGGAAGTTTATCGTTTGGATGAGAAAGAGGAAGCAATAGGTAGAGATAACTATTTCGTAAAGTCAGTTCCCGTGGTTAGTGTTGAGGAAAAGAAATAAAAGTGAGCGTAATGGCTCAACAAACTGTTGTTAGGTCAATACCAAAATATCCGTTCAAAATGTCAGATATGGAGATAGTCGCATGGAGCTCTTCTGGGCAAGGTATGACTATTTCTGAAACAACGTGGTCTGCTAATAATATTACTGCTGGCGAGAGTAGTGCGAATGCAACTACTACACGAAATTACGTCATACCCGATTTTATGAAAACGCTTACACGAACTCCAATATTTGATGAGAACGCAGTTTACCTTGTTGCCTTAGACCATATTGACGTGGATGGTGCAAAACTGCGATTTGCGGAACCCATTACCGCTAGTATTGCCTATCATGATAATGCTTATTTTTGTCAAAACGAGGAGTTTGGCATATTTTCTATCTCAGCTAAAAGGGAAGATTGTATCAAAAACTTTCAAGAGGAAATTCTGTTTATCTGGAAAGAATACGGACAAGAAGATGATAGCAAACTAACAGATGATGCAAAGGAACTTAAAGGAAAAATCTTGAGTCATATTAAGCAATAACAAGGGGATAGTTGCCCTAATGACTGTTCTTAAAAAAAGGGAAGTAGTCAATGGTCTAAAACGGAAAGGGTTTTCTCCATCAGAAAGCGACCATAAACATCTTGTTTTTCATGTCAATAGTAAAAAAACATCGATTTTCACTTTCGTAAGTCATGGAAGCAACGAGATTGATGATTATTTGATTAACCGAATGGCCATACAGGTAAAATTGGAAAAAAACCAATTCATAGATTTGATTAATTGCCCTTTAACGAATGAAGACTATCTAAAAGAATTAAAATCACAAGGATACTGCTTTACATAAACACAACTACTTCCTTTTGGTTGTCATTCGTGCATTTTGAATCAAAGTAATCCATTTATTTTTTCCTTCTATTTTGATTCCACATGCTTCTGCTGGAGTCTTTCCATCTAATCCTTCGTGAACTCTGATGTAATTATGGAATAATTGATAGCCAGAGAGTATCGGTGTATCCTTTTTCTTTAATCCTCTCATTGTCTTTTCTCTATCTCTTACTTCACCGTTAAATCTTTCCATCTTGTTGTTGTTTCTGTCTCCTCTATTCGTAATATGTCTAATGTGTTCTGTTCTGGGGTTTTTCAATGTCCAAAATTCTTTTTTGTAAGCCTCATGATAAGCTGGCAAGCCATCAGTTATTAGAGTCATAGGTTTCTTTCCTGTAGCCTTCACACCTAATTGGAAGAGTTTTCTTGCGTCATGTTTGTATTTTGATTCTGCTACTTCTTGAGCTATCCAAAAGCGTGTTTCATCATCCATCAAAGCAAACAAGTATTTCATGTTGCCTTTGATTTTGATGTAAAGCTCGTCTGCTCTCCAAGTGTCACTTACATTTGGCTTGATTTTTTCCAAATAATTCTCCATGAGTCTCACGTACTTTTTTATCCATTTCAGAATTGCAACATGACTAACCTTTACCCCTTGCAGTCTAAGGAATTTTTGAACATTTCTTAATGATTCTCCAGTGAAGTAGAGTTGCATGGCTGATGTGATTATTTGTGGTGTTGCTCTCATTCGTTCAAAACCCAAGTTTATCGTGAAGTTATGACCACAACTTTTGCAAAGATAGATTTGTAAGTCACCATGCTTGTTATGTCTAACTCCATCCTTCACGATATTGGATGAACCGCAAAAAACGCATTCTGTAAGATTCTCAATAGGCTCTATTCTTCTAACTGCAACCTCTGCTCTCAATGAAACGGAAAACTCGACTGCAAAAATGTGTTTACACTTCAAATGCCTATAAACATGGTCGGGGCATTCGCATTTCCATCCATCAGTGTCTTTAGAAACGCAATATTCACCCTGATTTGATTGAGACTTAACAAGGTAAGTGTTAGCGTCGATTCTTTTAATTTGGTTTTCTTGTTGAGCTATTTGCATTCCACGTTGCTCTCGGTTGTTCGTCAACATTTCTATCGCCACATATCTCTATAGCTCTCTAACCATATAAAGCTATCTGTTTATAGAGAAAACTTTATATCGCTCTATCTCTCCACTATATATCGATGATAAAGCATGGGTAAAATGAATATTGTCTTGAAAGATGAGCTTGAAGAGAGATTTAGAAAAACAGTATTTGAAAGAAAAGGAATGAAGAAAGGAAACATAAGCGAAGCGTTGGAAGAAGCTATCCAACATTGGATAGAAACATGTAAACCAGAGGAGAAAAAACATGGAAAGTAACGATAAGAAAGACAATACAGACCAAGCCGATACTGCAAGTACATCAGAGAAAAAGATGACAACTTCAATATTTTCAGAAGATGAAATAAACGCAATCATCAAAGATTTCGTTTTGGCTTGGATTAGAGGTGAGATCAAACTCATCTTTCCACCTGCGGATGAGATATACCAAAGGTTTAAAAAAGAAAAAAGACCAATTGATCACAAAATGGCAAGCGACATTTCAGCAATAACCAAGTCAGACCTTATTGATTTGATTAAGATTTGTGCTAAACCAACAACACCTGACCAACAAAAGAAAGTTAATGAGGAGTTATTTGAGCTAATTTTGCACTTTCGTTGTGGAGACAGAATACAGGGTTCGTTTACGGGGTATAGCTCTAAGGATAAACTAGAGGAACTTGAAGAGAAACTGAATGCAGTAAATAAAGCATTTGAAGAATTGTACTTTTATGTGAAAGCAAAAATCCCAGATGATAGCGTTCTAGGAAAACGGTGATTTGACCAATGGTTGAATGTCCTAATTGCCATTCTCCAATGTGCTTATACAAAAGTGGCGATTGGAACGAGTGGATATGTTGGAATTGTGGATATTACAAATCTGATACTCCATCATATGAACAGAATCCCGAACTTTTCATTAACATGGTAAGAGAAAATCCAGCGTATTTCATTCAGAAACATCTTGTAAAGAAACTATCCGACGATAGTTACCATGAAGACTCAAACCGACGAAAAGTTACCAGAACCTTCAAAAGCAAAGTTTATTAGACAGCTATGTAGTTTACGTTTCTAGCTCTTCAAAATATTGGAGACCATTTTTCCGAGTTGGATGACCCAACAGTTGGAGGAAATTAAGATTTGAGCAAACCCGCACCACATAATTACATCAGCGCGTGTAAACGTAACATTTCGGGGGCTTGTTAGATTTGGCTGAAATTTCAAAAGAAGACACCCATCTTCTGCTAAAGGCTTTCTTCAAAGAAAAAGGCTTGGTCCGCCAACATCTAGACTCTTTCAACGAGTTTGTAGATCATGGCCTCCAAGAAGTGGTCGACGAAGTCGGCGAGATCTCGATAGAGGTTCCTGAAAACCCATACAAGGTTAAGCTGGGACAGGTTTGGATAATAGATCCCCAGACAAGAATAACAGGTCCTTACGCGACCGAGGTAGATGGTACAAAACACGAATTTTATCCTTTGGAGGCGAGACTCCGAAATCTAACATATGCGGCGCCACTAGCTCTTGAAATGACGCCTGTTCTAGACGGCAGAGAACAGGACACAGAACTTGTTTACATTGGAAACATTCCAGTAATGTTGAAATCGAAATTATGCTTTCTATCTCAACTTTCAAGAGAAGAACTGATAGCATGCGGAGAAGACCCAGATGACCCAGGCGGGTACTTTGTAGTGAATGGCTCAGAACGTGTAATAGTGGCAATGGAAGACTTGGCTCCTAACCGAATACTAGTAGACATAGATGAGAAAGGAGCAACGCCAGTATATCAGGCTAAAATATTCTCAACAACCGTTGGCTTCAGGGCAAGAATAGAATTGAAAATGAAGCCTGACGGAGCCATATATGTTTCCGTTCCAGGCGTGCCTAGTGATATTCCATTCGCCATAATAATGCGGGTCTTGGGCTTGGAATCGGATAAGGAATTAGCTGAAGCAATTTCCTTGGATAAGAAAATACAGGGTGAACTTGAGCCTTCATTTGAGAAAGCTTTAGGGGTAGAAACGGTAAAAGACGCGATTCTCTTTGTTGGAAATCGTGTTGCACACGGTCAAGTTGAAGAATACCGCATTCAGAAAGCTGAGACTGCAATAGACAAAAACTTTCTGCCACACATAGGCAGGACAAACCAAAGCCGAAGAGACAAAGCCCTGTTTCTGGGCGAAATGGCATGCAGAGTAGTCGAATTAAAACTTGGAAGACGACAGACAGATGACAAAGACCATTTCAAAAATAAACGGTTGAGACTTGCAGGACCGTTGCTCGCTGACCTGTTCAGAGTAGCTTTCAGAAACCTCGTTAGAGACATAAAATATCAACTTGAACGCATAGGCGTTAAAGGTCCAATAATAACAGTTTCCGCAGCCGTCCGGCCGGGAATAATTAGCGAAAGGTTCCAGCACGCAATTGCAACTGGAAACTGGGGAAGGGGAAGAGTTGGCATAACTCAGCTTCTAGACAGAACAAATCACATATCCACTTTGAGCCATCTACGCAGACTGCAGTCACCACTGAGCAGAAGTCAACCGAACTTCGAAGCAAGAGATCTGCATCCCACACATTGGGGACGATTATGCCCAAACGAGACCCCAGAAGGTTCAAACTGCGGACTGGTCAAGAACCTGGCATTATCTGCGTGCATTGCCGTTGGTGTGAACCCAGAAAGAATAAAGCAAGTGCTCTTCAGCATGGGCGTGATGCCTATATTTGAAGCAAACGAAAGCACGAAAATTTCTGGAGCAAAGGTCTTTGTAGACGGAAGCATTATCGGCTACTGCAACTCTCCGAGAGAACTTGCAAAAGAATTTAGGGAAAGACGTAGAAGAGGAGAGTTTTCAACAGAGGTTAACATAGCTTATTTCTCAAAAATTCACGGTGAGCGAGAGGAAATTTACATTAATTGTGACGAAGGAAGAGTCAGGCGAACCCTAATAATAGTTGAAAGCGGCGTTCCTAGACTACAGCCAGAACATATAGAAAAAGTAGTTTCTGGAGACTGGTCTTGGGAAGACCTTGTAAAGAATGGCACAATTGAGTATCTGGACGCTGAAGAAGAGGAAAATGCGTATGTTGCTGTAAGTCTTGAAGAGCTGGATCAGAAACGCACACATATGGAAATTGCGACTTACACAATTCTCGGAATCTGCGCATCAACGATACCCTATGCAGAGCACAACCAGTCACCACGCAACTCCTATCAAGCAGCAATGGCTAAACAAGCGTTAGGAGTTTATGCCACGAACTTCCAACAACGTGTGGACTCAAGGTCACACATTCTACATTATCCGCAGGTGCCAATAGTGGAAACCGCATTGATGGAGATGCTGGGGTATAAACTCCGTCCATCAGGGCAAAACTGCATTTTGGCCGTGCTCTCCTTTGAAGGCTATAATATGGAAGACGCTCTGATTTTCAACAAAGCCTCAATAGAGAGAGGACTAGCGCGCTCAACTTTCTACAGAATTTACGAGGGAGAATGTCGCCAATATTTGGGTGGATTAAAAGACAAGTTCACTTTACCCGAACCTGGAACACGCGGATACCGAGGGGAACAATATTACAGACTGCTGGAACCAGACGGAATAATAAGCCTAGAAGCAGGAGTCGCCGGCGGGGACGTTCTCGTCGGCAGAATTAGCCCACCGAGATTCTTGGAAGAATATAAGGAATTCGAGGTGAAAGGACCGTCCATGCGAGATACGTCAGTTGACATGCGCCCTTCAGAGACAGGAATTGTTGATGCAATTTTTGTAACAGAGTCTGGAGAAGGCAGCAAGCTTGTAAAAGTTAGAGTCCGAGACCAGCGCGTTCCCGAATTGGGCGACAAGTTTGCCTCTCGCCATGGACAAAAAGGTGTAATAGGATTAATTGTCCCACAAGAGGACATGCCCTTCACAGAAGACGGCGTAGTTCCAGACATAATAGTCAATCCCCACGCAATTCCGTCAAGAATGACTATTGGGCAATTTATTGAGTCACTAGCTGGAAAAGTTGCCGCTGGAAGAGGAGATCCGGTTGACGGAACACCATTTTCAAACGAAAAATCTAAGGAGCTGAGAAGAACCCTTATCCAACTGGGATTCAGTCACACTGGGAGCGAAGTCTTTTACAACGGCATGACAGGCGAAAAATTTGTTGCAGATATATTTATTGGAGTAGTATACTATCAGAAGCTACATCACATGGTTTCTGACAAAATACATGCTAGGGCTAGAGGACAAGTGCAGATGCTTACGAGACAGCCGACTGAAGGAAGAGCCAGAGGCGGAGGTCTAAGATTCGGTGAAATGGAACGTGACTGCCTAATCGGACATGGAGCTACGATGCTTCTTCGAGACAGACTGCTGGAAGAATCAGACAAGTACACGCTTCACGTCTGTGAAAACTGCGGCTACATCGCTTATTATGACATGAAACAGAGAAAATATGTCTGTAAGCTCTGCGGAGACAAAGCCAGAATTTCCCCAGTTGTAGTTTCCTATGCATTTAAACTACTGCTTCAAGAAATGATGAGCCTTTGCATCGCCCCGAAACTGAATCTCAAGGAGAAAGCTTAGCATGAGCATGGAAGAAATAACTCACAAGATTGTTGACGGAGTCCATTTTGGATTATTCTCACCACAAGACGTCCGCAAACTTTCAGTTGTAGAGATTCAAACGCCAGATACCTATGATGAGGACGGCGCTCCAATCACTGCTGGGTTGATGGACGGCAGACTTGGAACTCTTGAGCCAAGACAAAGATGCAGAACGTGCGGCAACACGGCAATCCGCTGTCCCGGTCATTTTGGTCACATAGAACTTGCGGTTCCAATAGTTCACATCGAATTTACGAAGATAATATACGATCTTCTGAGAGCAACCTGCCGAAACTGTGGACGCATACTACTTCCAGACGAAACCATACAAAGGGTGCAAACTAGAATTGATAAAAGCCGCCAGCTTTTGGGCATGGTTCCAGATGAGGTTTACAAAGAAATTACCCAAGAAACAAAAACAAAACAATGCCCCCATTGCGGAGCAATGCAAATCAAAATAGTATTTGAAAAACCAACAAAATTCAGCGAGCAAATACCAGAGAGCGGCTCAGAACAACTAACACCAAGTATGATTCGAGAAAGAATGGAACGAGTACTAGATGATGATCTTGAAATTCTAGGATTCAATCCGAAGGTTGCACGTCCTGAATGGATGGTTCTACAAGTCATACCTGTTCCACCCGTTTATGTTCGTCCATCAATCACTTTGGAATCAGGCATACGCTCAGAAGACGACCTAACTCATAAGCTCGTAGATATAATCCGCATAAACCAAAGGCTAAAGGAAAACATGGATGCAGGAGCCCCGACACTCATAATTCAAGATTTGTCAGAGCTATTACAGTATCATGTGACGACATATTTTAATAATGAGGCTTCTGGGATACCACCTGCAAGACATCGCTCTGGAAGAGCGCTAAAGACACTATCGCAAAGACTGAAAGGGAAAGAAGGCCGATTCAGAAGCAACCTTTCAGGAAAAAGGGTTGACTTCTCGGCACGTACGGTAATATCTCCTGACCCAAACCTTGATATAAACGAGGTTGGTGTCCCACTCGAGATTGCCATGCGCTTGTCTGTTCCTGACAAAGTGACAGAGTGGAACCTTGAAGAAATGCGTGAACTTGTCAACAATGGACCAGAAAAATATCCGGGTGCGCTCTACATTATCAGACCAGATGGAAAGCGCATAAGACTTGAATTTGTAGTCGATAGGCAAAAGATTGCTGAGGCCCTAGAGCCCGGCTTCATTGTGGAAAGGCACCTCAAAAATGGTGACACAGCCATCTTCAACCGTCAACCCTCGCTTCACCGCATGTCAATAATGGCGCATTACGTGCGTGTTCTGCCATACAAAACATTCCGCTTACATCTATGTGTGTGCCCACCCTACAACGCAGATTTTGACGGAGATGAAATGAACCTTCACGTTCCCCAGAGCGAGGAGGCACGAACAGAGGCACTCTTGCTAATGCAGGTTCAAGACCAAATACTTTCACCAAGATTCGGAGGTCCCATAATAGGCGCAATTCGAGACTTTATAACTTCTGCATACCTGTTTACAAGAAAAGCAGGCTACCTGACAAAGAACGAAGTCAATAGGTTGCTGATCGCCGCAGGTTATGAAGGACAGCTACCGAAACCAAAAATAAAAGAGCCGCAGCTGCTTTGGACAGGAAAGCAGATTTTTAGCCTGTTTTTGCCAGAAACTATGAACTATGTTTTAAAAGCTAGCATTTGTCAAGGATGCGTAAAATGTTTAGAGGAAGAATGCAAGTACGACGCTTATGTGGTTGTCAGAAACGGCGAGCTTTTATCAGGTGTTATAGATAGACGTTCAATTGGAGCTGAGCAGTCTGAAAGCCTGCTTCACAGGATAATAAAGGATTATGGAACACAAGCCGGACGTGAATTTCTAAACAAAATTACAAAGTTACTGAAGCTTTTCGTGACGATGCGAGGCTTCACGTACTCATATGACGAGCTAGTTCTTTCTCCAACAGCTGAAAATAAGATAAAAAGAACAATGGAAAGGGTTCAGAGTAAAGTGGAGGAGCTCATAGAAAACTATCGTAAAGGCACATTACCTAGACTTCCAGGACAGACCCTTGAAGAGTCATTTGAAATTTATGTGATGAATGAGCTGGCCAAAGCTAGGGACGATGCAGGAAAAATAGCCGACGAGGACTTTACGCTTGAAAATGCTGGCATAGTCATGACACGAACAGGCGCCAGGGGCTCAAGTCTTAACATTGGGCAGATGAGCGCGTGTGTAGGACAACAATCAGTCCGTGGAAAAAGAATATTGCGTGGATATCTCGATCGCGCGTTGCCACATTTCAATGTTGGCGACCCAAGTCCTAAGGCTAGAGGGTTCGTGTATTCCTCATACCAAGGGGGTCTCGATGTCATTGAATTTTTCCTCCATGCAATGGGTGGCAGAGAAGGACTGGTTGACACAGCTGTCCGAACACAGCAGAGCGGCTACATGCAACGAAGGCTGATCAATGCGCTTGAGCACATACGCTTAGAATACGATGGAACAGTTAGAAATTCGGCCGGAGACATAATCCAATTTAAATATGGTGAGGACGGTGTCGACCCAGCCAAGAGCGATCATGGAAAAGCTGTGAATGTGAATAGGCTAGTTGCCCAGATAAAAATAGCAACCAAAAAAGGTAGACCAGCTCAAGCTGGGCACATTAAAAAAAGATTGAAAGAAGTTGAAGACCAACTTACACCCATTCTGATGGATGAGCTTCGACTGAGTTTGACTAAAGAGAAATTGAGCAAAGCAGGTGTGGACAAGACAATCGAATTGACAGCTGAGCATTACAAACGTGCCTTGATGGAACCAGGCGAAGCCGTAGGCATAGTGTCTGCTCAGTCCATCGGTGAACCAGGCACGCAGATGACCCTCAGGACATTCCACTACGCTGGTGTTAGAGAGCAAAACGTGACTTTAGGTTTGCCCAGACTGATAGAAATTGTTGACGCCAGAAGAATTCCGTCAACGCCAATAATGACGATTTACCTCACTGGGAAACACAAGAAAAGCAGGGAAGCTGCGGTGCAAGTTGCACGTAGCATAGTGTACACAACAATAGAGAACTTGGCACAAGCAATTTACGAGGATCCTGTACATGAAGAAATAGTAATCGAGCTCAACAAAACGATGATGGAAGATAGAAAAGTAACATTGCAGGATCTGAAGGATAGACTGCAGATACAGAATTGCACTATAAAACTAAAAGGAAACAACATACACATAAAACCCAAAAAGGTTGAAACACTTAAAAAGTTGCTTGACAAAGCTTCTTCGTTTCACGTTAAAGGTGTGCCTGGCATAAAGCGAGTGTTAGTCACGGAAGAACACGGAGAATGGGTCATAAGGACAGATGGCTCAAACATGCCTAAGGTTTTGGAAGTTTATGGAGTCGACACTATGCGAACAACAACTAACAATGTTCATGAGATAGCTAAAACCTTGGGGATAGAAGCTGCCAGAAGCTCATTAGTACATGAAGCTAGGGGAGTTTTAGATGAGCAAGGATTAGATGTTGACGTTCGCCATGTTATGCTTGTTGCAGACATGATGACATCCACTGGCGGAGTGCAGCAGATAGGCAGGCATGGTATAAGCGGCAAGAAATCAAGTGTTCTGGCTAGGGCTGCGTTCGAGATAACTGTTCCGAACATCGTCGACGCGGCTGTGAGGGGTGAAAGCGACCCGCTGGAAGGCGTAACTGAAAACGTAATAGTTGGGCAGTCGATACCAATCGGAACAGGATTAGTGGAATTGTACATGTCAACATTTAAACCTGAAAAGGAGCAAAAACAGAAATGACAGATCTAGACATAGATAAGGCGATTGCAACTGCTGTGAAAACAGGTAGAGTGTCTTTTGGAGCAAATTCAGCCATCCAGAATGCTAAAACAGGCAAGGCTAAGCTAATAATTTTGGCTTCCAACTGCCCAAAAAACGTGCGCGATGACGTAGAATACTATGGTAAAATCTCTGATGTTCCCCTACTTGTCCACAGGGGCTCTTCGATGGATCTAGCTGCAATATGTGGTAAACCCTTTATTATTTCGGCGTTAAGTATAAGAGAGCTGGGTGACTCAGAGATTATGAAGGCTGTAAAAAACACTGAACCAGAGGAATTCCACGGAGGAAATGAATGACTAACGGTATAAAATTCACAAGCACAGAAATGCGCTACATCGCATTATTTGAAAGCATAAGCGGTGCCAGCGCCAAAGACTGCGTAGTTGACGAAGAACAAGCTCGCGTAATATTCGTTGTCAGTGAAGGTCAGGTAGGTGTCGCCATTGGAAGAGGAGGAAGAAACATCCACACTTTAGAGAGAATGACAGGGAAAAAACATGAAATAATTGAATACTCTGAAGACCCTGTGCAGTTCATTAAGAACGCCCTAAAACCAGCAGTAGTCAAAGAGGTTCGCATAACAGAAAAGTCAGATGGGAAAACAATGGCTGTTGTAGCTGTCAACCCAAGAGACAAGGGCGTAGCCATAGGAAAGAATGGCAGAAATGCCGAGCGTCTACGTTTCCTAGCAAAAAGATACTTTCAAATCCAAAATGTGAGCATAACATAGCTTCAAAGAGGCTGAAATATGAAAAGACTGATGGCGATATTTTCGCATCTGCTTTTCTTCTTACTCGCATCAGCCAACATTGCAAGAGCTACCAATGAACCATTTGTAGATCAATTTATCGGTAGTCCATTACTAGTTCTCGTCGCTATAATAGTTATCGACATCATAGCTTTCGTTTACCACAAAATAAGAAAATAGACGTAGTTTTCGTTTATGATAAAAGCGTATTTTTGAAGAAAAAGGGATAGCACTTTTAAGGAAAGAACTGCTTCCTGATAATGAACGGTTTTTTGTTACGCGCTAGAATCACTTCGTCAGGTGTCTTCAGGACTACGTTCTTGTCGCTTGACACGAAGACAGTATTAATCGCTTTATAGACGATCTTGGAACCGTTACCAATAAGAATATCGAATTTGTTAGCCTTATTTGGGAAAGCAAAAATAGAGCCACGATTGTAGCTCCAACATTGATGCTTATGAATTCTTCCATTTCCCAAGAATCGATCAAGCAAATCTTTTGCTTCTGTTACAAAGCTTTGTTCGTTTTCATATTTCATCTCTCTTATTTTGTCTTTACTCGCTGGTTCAAGGTATTGCTGTATTTTTTCAGTGTTTCCAAGCATTAAAAAGGATTCGTCGAGTTCTTTTTCAATAGGTTTTCCAATCGCGCCTTCTTCGGTTTCAATTATAGTATCTAGGAGTAGCCCGCCTTGTCCATGAAATACGTAGCCTTCAAGCCGGTTGCCCAATTTTATTGGAACAGCTAAAGAGTCCTTGCTGATATCTACCTTGCCTTTTTCCACTTGCCATAACGTTAATCCCTCAGTTACCTTTAGAACAGAGCTATCTAGCTGATAATTTTGCCAAATCATTCGTGACTCCCTCTTTCAAGGAATCTGGTGATTCTGGTTGTCATTTTGTAGGCAGTTCTGCCTGGTATCGTAATCAGATAGCGTCCCCTTACTTTTTCTTGAACCACTAGTCCCGCTTCTTCAAGCACTTTGAGATGACTTGAGAGCGTGCTCGAAGTGATCTCGGAAAGTTTCTCCTGTAGCTCGTTGACGTATTTTCCTCCACTCACTAGCTCTTTTAATATTCTCAATCTATACTCGTGTCCTAGAGCACTCATGACTTCAGCCGCCTTTGGGAAACTGACCTCTGCTTCACCCTCTCCTAGAGGAAGTCTTTCTTTTTTGGCGATTCTGACTCCTCCTGGTCCAATAAGAATGCATTTGTGGAGTTCTCCATGGATGCCTTCAGCGACGCTTTCCATAACATCTTCCACGTATTCATGTGCGTTACCAATGTCAATGAAGATGCCACGGCTTTTTCTTCCTTCTCTGTCTGTCACATCCTCGAGTTGTTCCTTCAATCTTGCTACTTCCTCTCTGAGTTTTTTCATTTCTTCTTTTATTTCTTCAGACAATTCGATTTTCACCTTCTTAATCTTCATCTTTGTCTATTTCAATTCGGTGATGACCGAATACAAAACGATAGATATAAACTTTACTACTTCGACAAAATCAAATCAACCAGTGCCCTTTGGTCTACTTCTGCTCTCGTTCTCCAATCAAGGTATAGCTGTTCGTTCTCGTCCTGTGTCAAATATCCATAGCGAACGTAGCGGTCTATGTTAAGACCAACTTTCCACCCGGGCAGTTTTTCCCGCAGTAATTCTTCAACTTCTTTTCGCGGCGTTTTTCCTTTCTTTGATATTATGTAGGATATGGCTATTGCCAATCCTGCAAGGTCATCTATTCGCCATCCAATCATCTTAGTCTCTTTCGGCATCAATTCGCCCCTAAGTGTTACATAGAATCTGGCTTTATCCAGCTGTTCTAACGTTGGTTTTTCAGCCGGTTTTTCCTCTTCAAAAATGGTTTTAACCTGTAAATCAAGCGCTTTTAAGTAGTCATTCAAGATGCTCAATACTTTCGGATAATCCGCACCTAAGGCTTTTCGAAGTTCCCAACCCTTTACCCCTGGTTTTTTGTGTCTCCGATAAAAAAGCATGTGAGTCGCCCTTTTTAGTTTGCTTGCGTAAACCGCTTTCCGCTTACTCACTTTAGCTCTCCCTTCTTCCACTTCATCCAATTTTCGGTTGTGATTGGTATTGCTATGGAAACTAGCTGTTTTTCGCCAATTTTAGTTATTGGTTTTTCACACGGTCTAATGAAATTCTCTTCTTCTAGTAGATGGATTTCTAGTGTTGCATAGCCATATGTAACTAGGAAGCTTGCCATGAAAGCCCTATGCACAGTCTCTTCGTAAGTCTCTGCGCCCACAAAATCCCAGTAGTGAATTTTGCCATTTTCGCCCATTTCTTCTGTTCGCATTGTTAGTTCTTGCCAAAAATTCTCCAGTTCCTCAGAGAAGGCCTTGTCTCGCAAGATCCTTTGTTGAACAAGCTCTTCTCGAGTTGCAAGACCTGTTTCAACTTCCACGGGAAGAAATTCTTTCCATCTATCTTTAAGCGGCAACAGACTTTCCCAATATCTGATTGCCTCTGCCAGACTATGGAGCGAAATCTGTTCAAACTCGACTATTGGGCACCAAGCGCTAGTGAATATTTCAACAATTTCCTCTTTGCTCATTCGTTCGAGTTTCTCTTCTATGAGGAATGGATCGGTGTAAAGCGAAGTCGAGCGATGTTTGACCCATTCACTTTGAAGCCTTATGACTGAGGCCAAGCGGTGTATTGTTTCAGCGTCCAAGCATAAGTCCTCTGGGATTTCCCATTCTGGAAAATACTCTTTGATTGTGTCGATTATTTCGTCAACATCTACCAAAAAAGGATCGAGTGAACGGTTCTCAATAGATTTGCACATATCAATTATGCGTTGGAGTTTTTCTTTACCAAATTTCTTTCGCTCTCTTTTTGGCAGCATCAGGCAACCTCTCTGATGATAGATTTTCCTTCAATGTTTTGAACAGTGATTATGTTTGCCTCTTCCCTTGCAAATGTTATTTGGCTCGGCGTAATCACGATGTATTGGGCGCTTGCGTTTTTGACTGATGAAATGATCATTCTGGCAATCACTTCACGGTTTATAGGGTCCATATGAATGTCGTATTCGTCAACGGCTCGGAAGGGCGAGCGAACGTGTTGCTGCAATGCTAACAGAAAGCTCATTGTCGCCGTCGTTCTTTCACCGCCGCTCTGTGTATAGGCATCCAGCGGAACAGGTTTTCCGCCTTTGAAGCCCACGATAATTTCCAGTCCAGCGGCCTCCATGTCATGCTCATTAACAAGCCTAACTCCTCCAACAGCTTGGGCTTGAGCCAAGGTTTTCTGATATTCCAAATTCGCGCGATCCAAAAGGCTTTGAATGACTGTTCGCCACGCTTGCATCCGCGTTTTGACTTCTTCTAATGTTTTTTCGCGGTTCTCAGCGACAAGCTGAGCCTTTTCTTTCAGTTCCAAATAGAGTTTTGAGTAGGATTCATACATGCGTTCTATGTCCTCTGAAACGTCGGCAAGTGCCGCTAAATGCCCGTCCGTAACACGAATTTCATCGAGAATCTCGCCTGCGCTTTTTATGACCGCAATTCTAGATCCAGTCTGCTCCGCATTCACGGTAGCTTCATTCAAATGCGCTCTCGCATTTTTCAACTCATTTTCCAACGTTTTCAGATTGGACATTACATTTTCTCTGCGGTATTGCAATAGAGCCAATTTAATTCGGGTCTCCAAAATCTGATCGATGGCCTTTTCAGCTTCCTTTTCCAAGACTTGCGTTTTCACCTGGTTTTCATCTACTTCAATGTTTAATGTTGAAAGGTGCTGATTGGAGCTTTGAATCAAATCTTTCAGGTTGTCACTTTTTAGGAGTCTAAACTCTATTGGCGAAGGTTCTTTCAGCAGTTGACTCAATTGAAGGTGAGGATTTTCCAGCTTTGTAGTCTCTTTCAGCAGCTGCTCGCACAACGAAATTGTTGTTTCGCTTCTGGCCTTTTCGCCCTCGAGTTTCAGGCGTTCATCAAAGAATGTTTTCAGGTTGTTTTTTAGTTTTTCAAGCTCGTTTTGTTGAGTCTGTAATTTTTCTTTTGCGGTTCCGTTTTCATCTTCTATTTTGTTCAAAACGTCTTGTTCTTTTTTCCTTTCTGCTTCTAGTCCCTTAACTATTTCCTCTCTTCGGGCAACTTCTGCCCAGACAAGCTCTCTTTCCAAGAATCTTCTTTTTGTCAATAGTTGCTTTTTCTCTTGATATCTATCATATTGTTCTCGCCAATAATTGAGTGTCTGCTCAGCCGATTCCAAAAGCTTGCCTACAGATTCTTCTTGGCTCAGTATGCGTGTCAGCTTCTTCTGAGCTTGCAACACATTTTCGCGGTAAGGTTCAAGTCCAACAGCCGCCTCCACCATGTGCAGCTTTTCCTGCCTAGAAAGCACGGTGAACTGCTCAACCATGTTCTGATGCATGATGATGAGCATATTATCAGGGTCAACGCCCAGTCTAGCCAAAAACCTCTTGACATCCTGCTTTGTAACGGCCCTATTTTGAAGCTCAAACCAGTATTGCCCATCTCGCCGCAGGGCACGCGTGAGGAAAATCTGGTCTTTGTTGAATTTTGGAACGGGTCTTTTTCCGCCTCTTTTAATGTTGTCCAGAATTAATGTGACGCGAGCTCTATCTTTTCCCCAACGAATCAGATCACTTAGCTTCTTTGACCGCTCGGTATAGGATTGTCCTAAGGCAACAGAAATGGCCAGCAAAAGTGACGATTTTCCGGAGCCGTTTGGTCCACAGACTACATTTACGCCATGTTTAAACGGTACCCTAGCGTATTCGTAGCTCATGAAGTTTTCCAAGATTACTTCCTGAATCAGCATTGAAGATCTTTGCCTCTCTCGCGGGTAGTAAATAGAGGCGGAACACCAATATTAAAACAATTAGGCAAAGTTTATGTCTAAAACTACATTTTTCCTTGAATCGTTTGAAGGATGATTATATCATGAAATCAGTAAAGAATCCTGACGAAACAATGAGATTGCTGCCGCAATATGGTTATCAGATTCGCTATGTTCCACACAAAGTCATAGAGGACTACAACACGACGTACAACGTAGTTTTTGAAAACCAGCACATTATGACAGGCGCAGCGAAAGGATTTGAATATTCCATTGAATAAGATTTGGATTTCTGAAATGTGGAAGCCCTACGAAAAATTTATAGTCTTTCATGAGCTAAGAGAAATATACTATAGAGGCAGGGGATTTAGCAGAGATGAAACTCACGAAAAAGCAGTGCAAGACGGAATATCTTTATGGGACGCAGACCCCTTATGGGAAAAAATGCTAAAAGACATCGAGGAGATGGACAGGAAAACAGCCGAAAAGAAGCGAAAAAAGTAGAAGTAGATTAATATTATATCTCCAAGCAAATAATGTACTCAAAACATAGGTGGAAAAATGCATGGTCGTTGCTGGCAAAATCTTCAAGTTTTCGGAACCGCTCAGTGTAGCTGAAATTGCGTCAAGGCTGGAAGGTTATCACACTGAAGAACCATATGAAGAGGGCGACTACAATTTTACTCTTGTCACAGAGGTTGTAGGACTTCTGCCAAAAGAGGACATGCTCAGAGGCATTTACTCGCATGATTATGTAATTCATGTCTTCCACAGAGGCAAGGTGGCGCCTTTACCGCGCACAGTTGAGGCCGTTTTCAGCTTCGCTCAGCAGGAAGGCACCACGTTTTTGACGGTTATGGAGAAAAAGCGTCTAGCCAATTTCATGGCCAACAAGCTGAGTGAAATTCTCTTCGAAAAAGTGGGTGGCGTAGTCGAAGCTAGAATACCGCCTGAAACCCTAAGAGAATTTCACTTAAGAAATCCTGAAGACACGAAAATAACTTTTTTTGACAATGTCGACATTCCAAATGTGAATAAGCTGTCGCTTTACGGACCAGATTTGATTAACGCCTCTCTTTTCGAGGACTATTGCAAGCATGGCGATTTGTGGTATGTCGTTGCGAGAGCGAAGAAATATGGGTACGTAGTAGGCGTGACAAGAGACGCTTCAGTGACAATATTCAACCTAACAGAAAAGGAAGCTTATCTGGAATACGTGACAAAGGAAGTGTATCCGCTAATACTATCATAGCTGCTCTATTCAGCTCGATTATCCAGCATCCTGAGTTGTGGTTACACAACTAAAACTAGCAACAAAGCTAAAATGCAGAGTTTTGCCCAGTTAAAGTGATGAGAAATGAAACTTTTGAGACCTTCAAAGCTTAATGATGGCGACACCATTGGAGTCATTGCGCCTTCCTATCCAGTTCTACCTTTCCACGAGATGTACCTTCAGGGAGTTGAGAATCTCAGGAAGTTTGGCTTCAAGGTAAAGGAAGGAGAAACTGTCAGGCTTCAGTATTTTGGCCACATGGCTGGAACCGACGCTCAAAGAGCTGAAGACATCAACAACATGTTTGCAGATGAAGAAGTGAAAGCAATAATCTGCGCATTAGGCGGGCAAGTTGCAATTCGGACTCTGCGTTATTTGAATTTTGACTTAGTAAAGGCTAATCCAAAGATTTTCTCAGGAATGAGCGACATTACAACCTTTCACGTGGCTTTCTTGGCTAAAACTGGCTTAGTTGGTCTTCATCAAACAGATGTCACTTTTGGGTTCGGAACAGACATGAACAGCAAAGAAGCAAAGTACGAAATCGACCTCTTCTTCAAGGTTACGAAGAGAGCTGAACCGTTGGGTTTGTTGCCAGCGTTTACTCGCTGGGAGGTGTGGCGAGATGGCAAGGCTGAAGGTAGACTATTTGGTGGAAATGTCCCAAGCTTGCAAGCGTTGCTTGCAACACCATACTTTCCCAAACTGAGTGAAAATATCATTTTCTTTTGGGAAGCAATGACACAACCCTTGGATGTGCTTGATCAAAGACTAGTTCAATTTAGAGAAGCTGGTTTATTTGACAAGGTTAAGGGTATGCTAGTAGGTAAGATTAGAGGCGAAGAAGATAAAGCCCTAAAAGACATGACGGGTGAAGTGAAAAAAGTCATTTTGAACATAACCAACGAATTTGACTTTCCAATAATCGCAAACATGGATTTCGGGCATTTTACGCCTAATCTGCCTTTACCAATGGGGCTCAAAGCAAGCATGGACACTGAGGGAGCAAGGGTCTGGCTAAAGGAATCATATGTAGAATCCTAGAGCACGAAATTTGAAATAGCTTAATAAATGGATAGAGCTAAACTAGTCCAATCCAGTTGGCTGCTTCTTCTCCGAAATAGGCTAGAATCGTGAAGACTGTGAGTCTTGGTGCAAAACTCAGGATTAGAAAGATGTCTAGGCGGGTTCTTAGCATCCCGCAGATGAATGCAAGAAGCTCCACTGGTAAGAATGGGACTAACCCGAATATTGTATAGAGAAGCCAGCCCCACCTACTCCACAAGTTTGTGATTTCCTTAAGATTTTCTGCAGTCAGTTTCCTTATGACGTATGGTCTTCCTAGGCGATATGCTAAGCCGTAGTTAATGCTCATGCCTATTGTAAATCCTGTGGTTGCGACTAGTATGAGCGGAATTGGGTGTATTCCGAAAAGGGCGGCTGCCACCACCAGAGCCGGGCTTCCTAGAGGCACAATGGTTCCATCGAGAATAGTTGCTAAGAAGATGCCCAACAACCCGTAGTCTCTAGTGAAAGCTTTTGCATCCAAAAATAGCTGTGTGTTGCCGATGTTAAGAAGTTTCAAAACTAAGATCAATATGAAGCCTATGACTAGGAAAATTATTCCCAAAATTATTGAGGATTTCATCCATGAAGTTTTGAGTGCGTCTGAAAAACTTTGATGGGAATCTTCCTGAGAATGCAGGTCTCTGCCATTTTCTTTCAATATTCTATTCCCTTTCTTGCTTGGCAACCTTTCTTAAAGGGGTGCTTGACTTCAGTCATTTCTGTAACCAAATCTGCAGCTTCAATTATTTCGTTTGATGCATACCGTCCAGTTAACACAAGTTCAACATGTTTTGGCTTATTCTTTATTAGCTTTAAGACACTTTCAAGGTTTACGAGCTTCAGGTTCAAAGCCACATTAATTTCGTCCAGTATAACCATATCATATTCTCCATTTTCAATGACCTCTCTGGCTAATTGAAGGGCTTCTTCAGCAAGTTTGGTGTCCTCTTTCCTAGGCGGTTTTTGCGTTACGAATTTTCCTCTGCCGAAGGCTTTCAATTTAAGGTTTGGAAGCTTGTCGATTACGTAGAGTTCGCCGTAGTCGAATCCGCCTTTAATAAACTGAATTATGTAAACCTTTAGTCCTCTGCCTATCGCCCTTAATGCTAGTCCAAAGGCCGCCGATGTCTTGCCTTTTCCGTCTCCCGTGTAAACTTGCACAAGGCCTTTTTCAAGTTTTTTAGGCATTATTCAGCCTTCTTGAATTTCTCACGTACAACTTTGTCAGCGGCGGTGTTTGGGTCTATCTCCCTATCTATGATTTTCTTTAGAAGTTCGTTATACTTTCCTCCTCTTTTCAATTCGTCTATTATGGAGCTTGTAACCTTTTCTTTTATTGCTTCAATGAGTTCCGTCTCTGCTTTTCCCAGAATTCTTTTTTGTCCCAATTCTTTTTCGAGAAAGCGTTTATGCTCCTCTATTTTCTCAATGAGCTTTGGAACGCCTTCACCTGACAGGGCCATTGTTTTCAATATTGGCGGCTTCCACGCGGCCTCTTTATTGTTCAGTTGCAGTATCGCCTGGATGTCCATTACGGCTTTGTCTGCGTTTTCACGGTCCGCCTTGTTCACTGCAAAGATGTCGGCTATCTCCATTATACCAGCTTTTATCGCCTGTATTTCATCTCCCAAGCCTGGAGCATGAATCACGACCGTTGTTTGCGACACCTTGATTATTTCCACTTCGGATTGTCCAGCGCCAACGGTCTCAACTATGATGACATCTTTACCAGCAGCGTCCAAGATCTTAACAGCGTCTTTTGTTGCCTTGGCTATTCCACCTGGGTAATGGCGGGTCGCCATGCTTCGAATAAAAACGCCTTCATCTGTGCTCAATTCTTGCATTCGGATTCTGTCGCCTAGGAAGGCTCCACCCGTGAAAGGGCTTGTGGGGTCTACGGCTATGACGCCAACAGTTTTGCCTTTCCGCCTGTATTCACGCACAATTTTCTCAATTAATGTGCTTTTTCCGGAGCCGCTTGGGCCGGTTAATCCTATTATGTGGGCTTTTCCTGTTTGCGGATAAATTGAGGCGATGAGCTTTTTGGCTTCTACGGTGTTGTTTTCGATAATAGTTATAGCCTTTGCTATGCTTCTGCGGTCTCCAGCCAATACGCCATGTGCTATTTCTTCAGCGTTTGTCAATGATACTGCACATCTTGTCTGGTTAGGTTCTTTTTGGAACGTTGTTTAACACATACTGTATTATCGTGTCTGTCGGGGTTCCAGGTCCAAAGATTTCTTTTATCCCTGTCTTTTTCATTTCTGTTATGTCTTCTTCTGGAATTATGCCGCCAGCGAATACCATGATGTCTGATAGGCCTTTCTCCTCTAGAAGTTGCATTATCCTTGGGAATAATGCTTTGTGAGCGCCCGAAAGTATGCTTAAACCTATCACATCCACGTCTTCTTGAAGGGCTGTCTCAGCAATTTGTTCTGGAGTCTGCCTCAAACCTGTGTAGATTACTTCCATTCCAGCGTCTCTCAAGGCTCTGGCTACTACTTTGGCGCCTCTGTCGTGGCTGTCAAGACCGGGCTTTGCGATTAAAACTCTAATTTTTCTTTCACCTTGCATTTTGTTCTGGTCTCCACCTAAATTACGATTAGTTCTTTATATTCTCCGTAGACTTTTCGCAGGACCTCAGTAATTTCGCCCAGTGTGACGTAGGCTTTCACTGCTTCTATTATTGTTGGCATTAGGTTCTCATCTTTTTCCGCCGCGTAGTGAAGCTTTTCAAGGACTTCCTTCACCTTTTTGTTGTCTCGCTCCCTTCTTAGTTTTTGTAATCTGGCGACTTGTTCCTTTTCAACCCTTGGGTCGATACGTAAAAGCTCTATTGGGTATTTTTCTTCTTTGATCATGTACTCGTTGCAGCCTACTATTATGCGCTTTTTCTCATCTATTTCTCGCTGGTATCGATAGGCACTGTCGGCAATTTCTTTTTGGAAGAATCCTTTTTCTATGGCGGCTATGACTCCACCCATGTCGTCTATTTTTTGGATATAGTCCATGGCTTTTTCTTCCATCTCGTTTGTTAAAGCTTCCACGTAATATGAACCTGCCAATGGGTCTGCGGTGTTTGCGGCTCCGCTTTCGTAGGCTATTATCTGCTGTGTTCTCAATGCCACTGTTGCAGATTCTACAGTTGGTAAGCACAGAGCTTCATCGAAAGAATTTGTGTGCAAAGATTGAGTTCCTCCCAAAACTGCTGCAAGTGCTTGAACTGTTGTGCGTATGATGTTGTTTAACGGTTGCTGTGCTGTAAGTGTACATCCTGACGTTTGAATGTGCATGCGCATCCACATCGACCTTGGATTTCTGGCGTGGAACCGCTCTTTCATTATTTTTGCCCATACCCTTCTGGCTGCGCGGAATTTGGCTATCTCTTCGAAGAAGTCGCTGTGGGATGCGAAGAAAAAGGACAAGCGATGAGCGAAGTCATCCACCTTCAATCCTCGTTCGAGGGTTGATTCCACATAGGCTATTCCGTCATACAATGTGAAAGCCAGTTCCTGCACCGCGTTCGCGCCTGCCTCGCGGATGTGATAGCCACTTATGCTTACTGGGTTCCACTTCGGCAAGTGCCGGGCGCAATACTCGATTATGTCGGTTGTGAGCTTAACAGAAGACTTTGGTGGAAAAATGCATAACTTCTGGGCAAAAAACTCCTTCAAGTTGTCGTTCTGCGTAGTTCCGCCCAGTTTTTCTCTGGGCACGCCGTGTTTATCACCAACAGCAACGTACATAGCAAGCAGCATAGGTGAAGGTCCATTTATTGTCATGGAAGTTGTAACTTGGTCTAGAGGTATGCCGTTGAAAAGGACTTCCATGTCTTGAAGTGATGATATGGCTACTCCGCAAATACCGACTTCGCCTTTTGCCATTGGATGGTCTGAATCGTAACCCATTATCGTTGGATAATCAAAAGCAGTGCTTAAGCCTGATTCGCCTTCCTTCAGCAAGTATTTGAAGCGTTTGTTTGTGTCTGCTGCTGTGCCGAATCCCGCAAACATCCGCATGGTCCAAAGGCGACCGCGGTACATGGTGGCATGCACGCCGCGAGTAAATGGATATTCGCCTGGAAATCCCAGATCCCGCATGTAACTCAACTTCTCAATATCCTCTGGTGTGTAAACGCGTTTTATCAGCATACTTGAATGGTTTCTGAATTCACTCTTGCGTTCAGGACTTTGCCTTGTCCATTTTGGAAGTGTTGTGTTTTCCCAGCGCTCTCGCTGTCGCTCTATTTCTTTAATCTTTTCTCCGTCAAACATTGCTCTGTTTTCTCCTATTATCGGCTTTTAAGTGTTTGACTAACATATCCGTATCAAACCTAAAAAGATATTTTCTTATCGGTTCGGAATCGTCAACTTTAACATTGTAGTTGAGACAAAACCACGCGTTATTAGCGATTCTTATATAGATTTCTAACAAATAAGAAAGTATGCCTCTTCGCAAGAAACCGGAAAAGAAGGGAAAGCATAAACCCATCGGCATAGAAGCAATCGTTAAGCCAGGCGTCGAAGCGCTTTATGTCAGAGGCACGTGGATGAAAAAACTGAATGATCTGGGCAAACATAAACGAAAACAAACCAAAACGAGTAGACATGCTAGAAGAAAACGTTCGCATTGACAGCCTCTACATAAGCAAAAGCCTTGCCATAACGCTCCTAAGAAATGAGAGCCAATTATAGCTAGTGAGCAATGTTGTCTGCGCATAATTATCGAAACGGCGGCCGATTCTACGGTAAAAGTAAAATATGTTTCTCTTTCACTTCTAAGAAGGATGATAATAAATGATTTCTGAAGGTAAAGGTTTTTCAACCAAGACTGTTCACGCTGGAAGCGTGCGAGATTCCTCCACCGGAGCTGTTGTCCCTCCTATCTATGAAACGTCTGTCTTTGCCTTTTCAAGCACAAAAGAGATGATTGACATCATGAGCGAGAAGGCTGAGGGATATGTCTACACAAGGTATGGCAACCCAACTGTAAGAGCAGTAGAAATGAAAATGGCGAAACTTGAGGAAGCAGAAGACGCAGCAGTGTTTTCATCAGGCATGGCAGCTATAACTACGACCATACTTACCCTAGTTTCATCTGGTGACCATCTTGTTTCCACAAGAGACTTGTACGGTGGCACTCTCGAATTTTTCCAAAGTACTCTGCCGAAATTCGACGTAAAAGTAAGCCTAGTGGATGCCACGAATTTTGATTTGATAAAGTCGGCAATTCGGAAGAACACAGAGGTCATCTACGTTGAAACACCTACTAATCCCACCTTAAAAGTCGTGGATCTATCCAAAGTTGCCAAGCTTGGTAAGAAAAACAGAATAGCAGTCGTTGTTGATAGCACTTTTGCGTCACCCTACAATCTAAGACCCACAGAGTTAGGCGTTAACATAGTCATTCACAGCGCTACAAAATATCTGGGAGGCCACAATGATGTGACCGCTGGCGTGGTATGCGGAGCTAGGAGTTTTGTTCAAAAGCTGAAGGGGATGCGCAAAAATTTGGGTGGAACGCTTGACCCTTTCGCCGCTTGGTTATTGCTACGCGGGTTGAAAACTCTGGGTTTACGGATGGCAAGACACAACCTTAATGGCATGCAAGTGGCGAAATATCTTGAGAAACACCATAAAGTCAAAAAAGTGTATTATCCAGGCTTACCGAGTCACCCACACTATTCACTTGCAAAAAGACAAATGAAAGGGTTCGGTGGAGTTGTCAGCTTTGAAATAGATGGAGATTTCGAGACAACGATGAGGTTTGTTGATAATCTTAAGTTGTGCTATTTAGCCGGTAGTTTGGGAGGAACAGAAACCCTTGTTGCACAACCAATCCTCTCATCTCATTATTTCGTCAGCATCGAAGATCGAAAGAAGGCAGGAATAACTGACCAGTTAGTTCGATTGGCTTTGGGAATAGAAGATTCGGAGGACATAATAGCTGATCTAGAACAAGCCTTCAACAAAATCTAATAAAAAAGCGTTTATGTGCGTGGCGGCTTGAAAACGGCAAGCTTTCATGCTTAGATAGTAAAGATCAGCATTGTTTTTAGAAATTTAACTGAGCAGCAGAGGCTGAAAAACCCCATCCGTAACCAAGCATCAAAATTACGTCGTCATTAGTGAATCTGGTGCTAGAAAGCATTTTTTCAAGAATAAACGGTAAACTCGCGCCAGCCAAGTTGCCATATTCCTTTAGGGTTTTCTGGGACTCTCTAATTTTTTCGTGCTGAATTCCATGGTGTTCAGCTAAAGCGTTGAGTATTTTCTCGCTTCCAGTATGAACAGCCCATTTCCTTGCGGTTTTTATGGTTTTTTCAAGGTTTTTTCCAAGTAGTTTTTTGAGGGCTAAAGTCGTGTATTTCACTCCAAGCTCAGGAATTTTTTTATCAAGATGTGAGTAAAAACCGAACTTGAAAGGCTCATTTAAAGCGGAAAGTCTCGCGTAGCCAGCCAGATAATCTTTTTTTCCAATGTTTGTAACTTGCACAATTTTCCTAACCGTCAAACCTTCTCCCTTGTTTGCTACTATAGCTGCGGCCGCTCCATCTCCGAAGAGGAAAAACTCCATGGTTGCAATCCATTTTCTAAGCTCCGTTTGCCTCTTTGCTTTGTTCTTTATTATATTTATTTGGTCAATCTCCCTAACGTCTCGTATGCCTCGCACCTGATTTTGGAACCAATATGAGCTCACTCCAGAAACGCAGAGCAAAACATAATCTTCTGGATGCGCTGCAAGATAGTTTCCGGCAAGTTCTAAGACATTCGGAAAAGCTGTGCTAGCAATTCCTTGGACATTAGCGTGTCTAATATAAGGGTGAAAACCAATTTTTCTGACTAAAAGATGGCTGAGGCCAGGGCATAAAAATGGGTTTGTATCGCAGGCTGCAACAAAATAGCTTATGTCTCTAACTGATAAACATGCTTTTTCGATAGCTTCTTTACAAGCTTCTAGACAGAGGTCGACGATGCCAGTTTCACTCATGACCATTTCTGAGTTGTAATGGTTAATTAGGTAGCGTTTTGAAACTCCTAGGTTTAGTATATTTTGTTTAACGCCTTCCGGAAGTTGGTACGGAAAGACTTTTAACAATTTCTCGGTCAGATACTCGTTCTTAGGCAAGGCAGTTGCTAGCTGTGATATGAGCATGAAAGAAAAAATGAATAAACAGACTATAAAATCATTCCTGCATCCCATGTTGGTTATGAACGAATCTTTCCACAAAAATCTTATAGTTGTTGAATTTCATTACTATATCTTTCAAAAATGAGAGGTAGGAGAATTGACAAAGAAAGTCGGTATAGTCGCGGGGAGCATATCGAGGTTTGACAATCCGAGACACACGTTGCAGGAGGAAATGTGTGCAGAAGCAGTCAGAATGATACTTGATGATGTGCCAGAGCTCGAACTTGGAGATTTCGTAAAGAAAGGCTACGCGTGCTGCTACTCATACTTCAGCGACATCCTCGAACAACAGCAATGTATGCACTGGATAATTAACGACTACCTAGGACTGAGCGCCGTGCCGTGTTTTCGAGTTGAGTCGGGCGGAGCAACACCAATAGACGCAATAATAAACGCAGCTCTGTGGATCCGCTCAGGCATGTTCCCAGCTGTTCTAGTTGTTGGATGGGAAAAAATGGATGAACTTCCAATTCAGAAAGTCAACGAAGCCATAGCCATCGCAGGTGACACAGATTGGGACTTCGTCTCAGGTTTCACTTACAATGCGTTCTATGCGACGATGGAGGCTAGACGAATGCATGTCTACGGAGAGACCGAGGAAGATTTAGCTGAAGTCGCAGTCTTATGCCATAACAACTCACTTGAAAACCCCTATGCGCAGTGGCCAGCCCAACATGGCTTCAGCAAAATCATGGTGGAAGACGTCTACAAGTCTCGTTTGATCTCTTGGCCTTATAGACTTCACGAGTGCGCCATGACAAGCGAAGGCGCTTCGGCTTTGTTCTTGGCAAATGAAGAGCTTACCAAAAAACTCACTGACAATCCGATTTGGATAACCGGCGTAGGCTTTGGATCAGACACTATGAGGGCTGGAGACAGACCAGATAACCCAGCGTGGAAAGGTTTGTATCCAGAAGACGAAAAAATCTGGCCTAAACACGTTCCACCGCCCATGTCACCATACCCTGACTTATGCAACTTTGGTGCACTAAGAGTGTCGGCAAGAATGGCTTACAAAGACGCAGGGGTCAAAAACCCACGAAAGGAAATTAACCTCGTCGAAATCTTCGACCCATACGCAGGCGTTGTTTTAGCAGGGCTTGAAGACTTTGATTTTTGCAAAAGAGGTGAAGGAAAGAAACTGCTTCGGGATGGAGTAATCCAGCCTTTTGGAGAACTTCCATGCCAACTCAGCGGTGCTTTAACCGCTCAGGGACACGCAGTAGGTTCAACATCTATTGCTCAAGTGGTTGACGTTTACTGGCAGCTAAGCAATCAGATTGGCAAGAAATGGGGCGCACCTAGCAGACAATTAAGCAATATAAAGAAAGGATTCATACATGGACACGGCGGCACAGGATGCCAAGCAGGCGCCGTAGTTTTGGAGGTATAAAAATGAAGCAACCCGGACCAGAAAAAGTAATAAAAGAACAGAAAATCGACGAGAAATGGTGGAAAGACTGGGAGCGTAGGGGGGGCTGGAGACCTGAAGGATGGAAAATAATTGAAATTAACGATGGACCAACACTCAACGACTTGAAGCCTGAAAAATTCCTGATCGTGCATCGCCCACATGGTAACCTGTTCCATCACAGCTACGGAAAAGTCTCAAAATTCTTCACGGGACTCTTGGAAGGAAAATTGTATGGAACAAAATGTCCAAAATGTGGATTAGTTTATTGCCCGCCACGTGCGCATTGCTTTAACCCCAAATGTAGGCTTGCAGAGACGCAATGGGTTGAGCTTCCAAAGAAAGGGGAGGTTCACGCGCATACTGTTATGGCCATTGCTTGGCCTTCAATGGCGCATCTGCAGCCGCTAGTCGGTGCAATGATCAGAATAGACGGAACAAACACTTGCTTACCCATGACGATGAGAGACGTAGACCCTGAAAAAGTGAACATAGGTCTGAGAGTTAACATACACATTGAGAAACAGCCAAAAGGCGATCTCTTGGACGTTTACGCAACGCCTGCTGAAGAACCTAAACCGCCGAAACGCACGCCGGAAGAGCTGAAACGCTTTAGGGAAGACATGGAAAAAACAAGGGCATGGGTCAAGAAGACATTTGGCGCAAAGTAGCCCCAGTCTCTATCAAATCTTATCCCACTTTTTAGAGTTTCTCGTTGCGAATTTGTCATGAAAGAAATTTGAAGAAATGTTGAGGAGACTTAAATAGGTGTTTAGGTATTATTCGATTTTCTCTTCTGACGCACCTTGGAAGGAGAATTCAACTTGAAGGGCGATCCGCTCGTTTCGATTGTTTCTGCCGGTTTGTCAAAATTTGGAAAGCTGGAGGGCTTGTATGCGAGGGAAATTTTCGCTGAGGCGGCAAAAGAGGCATTTGATCGCTGTCCAAAATTAGACCCTAAAGAAGACGTTCGAGCCTTGTTTGTTGGGCACATGGGCGAATCTTATGAGCATCAGGGGCATACGGGCGCAACAATGGCTGACTGGGCTGGCCTACTGCACATACCTGCCACGCGAACAGAGGCCGCATGTGCTTCTTCCGGAGTAGCCCTGAGAGCTGGAATCTACGCGGTTCTTTCAGGTTTATGTGACGTCGTCATGGTCGGAGGTGTCGAGAAAATGACCCATAGGACGACGCCTGAAGTGACAGAATATTTGGCTATGGCCTCTGATTACCCATTTGAGCAGTGGCATGGCATAACCTTTCCAGGCTTGTTTGCTTTGATGGCGACTGCGCACATGCATGAGTATGGCACGACTGAGCGGCAATTGGCAATGGTCGCTGTGAAAAACCATCATCATGGAAGTCTGAATCCGAAGGCGCACATGCAGAAGGAAATAGCTCTTGAGAATGCTTTGTCCTCGCGGGCTATTGCTTGGCCACTTAAACTGTTTGACTGTTCGCTTATCACTGATGGGGCAAGCTGTCTAATTCTAACAAAGCCCGAGCTGGCCAAAAAATTCACAGACACGCCCGTGCACATAGTTGGAAGTGGACAAGCAAGCGACACAATAGGCTTGTATGAAAGAGAAGTCTTCACGTCGCTTGCGGCAGCAAAACTAGCTGCCAAGAAAGCGTATGAAATGGCAGATGCTAAACCCGAAGACATAGATCTCGCAGAAGTGCATGATTGCTTTACAATAGCTGAAATAATCGCGTATGAGGATTTGGGCTTCTGCAATCCAGGCGAAGGTGGCAAGCTCGTAGAAAGCGGTGAGACGAAGCTTGAGGGAAGACTTCCCGTGAACACGAGCGGCGGGTTGAAGGCTAAGGGACATCCAGTGGGCGCAACAGGCACAGCTCAAGCCTATGAAATGTACTTGCAATTGACTGGGCAAGCAGACAGGAGACAAGTGGAAAATGCGGAGACAGGCTTGACACACAATGTGGGCGGCTCAGGTGCGACAGCCACGGTTCACATTTATAGGAGGGGCTGAAGAGTGAGCGAACAACCACCTCTAACAGTAGAGCAATTCTACAAATACATACTTCAAGGCAAACTCATGGGTGGAAAATGCAAAAAATGCGGAAAAGTGCATCTTCCCCCAAGACCATTATGTGACAACTGCTTCTCGAAAGAATTGGAATGGACAGAAATCCCGCAAAAAGGAAAACTATTGACATATACAATTATTCATGTGGCACCAACACAGTTTCAGGGGATGGCGCCTTACGCCGTCGGCATAGTTCAACTTGAAAATTGGGTTCAGATTCCAGGCATGATTAGAGGCGTGGCTTTAGAACAGATAAAGATAGGGATGCCCTTAACAATCGACTTTGGTGAATGTGTCTCAACTCAACAATGGCCGCAATGGCCTAGATACTACTTCAAACCAGTCTAGATTTCTGTCCGACCTTGACATCTTTCGTTGAAGCGGACAAACTAGAAGTCAGCTTGGATTGTCTTGTCTCCTTTCTCCAAAACTTTGGTGCAGGCTACGCGCAAGTTATCTCCTAGGACCTGAAGATTCTCCTTTTTTGGGGTATCTCGCTGTAAAGCCCTTTGGAAGCCTCAGCCAAGATGACGCTCGCTCGCCACCTCTACTGATACACTCCCAACAAAACAATGAATGACATTATTGAGACTAGCGCGCGTTTTCTAGTCGGTTTAGATATGATCAGCTAGGTGTGATAAGTCAAATTCTCTCATAACGAGTTCTGACGTTAGGTTTGTTATGAAGCTTTCAAATGAGCTTACGATGTCGCCCCAATTGAACGCGTAATCATGCATGAACTTTGTGTAGTCGTCATAGTCCTTGTGAAAAGAAACCATTACAACATCTCTTCCACCGAGTCCTTGACCGTCAGCTGCGTATATTACGTTTGGGTGTTTTTTCAGCCACTTCTTTGATTTTTGAACTATTTCTGCGGCTTTCTCTTGAGATGGGTAAGATTTCAATGAGCTAAATGTGAACGCAAGTATCTTGTACCCGACCTTTCCAAAATTCGGAACGACCGTGTAGGATTTCACGAACCCCTGCTTTTCAAGAAACGTTCTTGATCTGGTGACTGTTGGCTGCGAGTACTTCAAACGTCTGCCAATTTCTCGATCACTCAGCCTAGAGTTTTTCATCATCACTTTAAGAAGCTCAAGCAGCTTTTGGCCTTTCATATTCGAATCTATAAACTAGCGAGTCCTTATAAGATTAATCAATAATAAATAACGCGAAGTAGACGAATAATCTCTGACTAACCTTAGACCCAATAAAGTTACTACCTCTTAAACTCTCTACTTGCGCGCGCTACATAGACTCAATTGAAATATATACATAAGAGTAAAGGCACTTCTAAGCAGAAAAAGAGGGATTAGTGGTGTTCAGTTTTTGGCTATCTAAGGAGTTGTCGAGTTTGTTGGTATTAACACTGGAATTCCATCTGTCCCCACTATCAGTATTTCCACTTCAGGCGCTATCCTCTGCAATGCTTGGACCCAGAGATAGAGCTCTGCGATTCTTGTCTCATTCCCATCTTGATTAACTGACGTTAGGATTAGTTCAATCGCCTCTCTTGTGGCGTTCGCTTCAATGACCTTTGCTTCTGCTTCGCCCGACGCTTTAATGATGATTTCTTGAGCCGTCGCATTCGCTAGGATCAGGATTTTTTGCCTTTCGAAGTCTGCCTGAATCTTCTGTTGTTCAGCCACCAGCTTGTCTTCAATTGCAGAAGTGTACTTCTCAGGATAGCCAATGTTCTTCAAGTCAAATTCCAACTGCATCAAGGCTCCAGCCAACGACGATTCAGTCTGCAGTTCTTCAAGGACCGCCTTTTCTATTTGATCTCTCACAATGTTCCTGAACTCAATTGTTTCTAGGGCAGTGTAGTTCTTAGTTATTAGTCGCATGGTTTCTTCTAGGATGGACTCAATTGCTTTCTTATAGTTCAGATTTGGATAGTTATTGTAGAGATCTTTGATTTTGCTGGTGTCAAGGGACCATCTCACTAAGACTTCTATTTGCATCTCAAGCTGATCGGAAGAGAAATTTGGTACAGTCGCTTCATAGGAATCTGTAGCGTAGTAGATGTTAACAGCGCTAACCCAAGGCGCCTTGACCGCATAAGTTGGACCAATTATCGGGTCGCTTATTGACCTTAAAACAGGATCGACAAGAATAACAGCATGACCGACACCGACGCTTACAACCATTGTCAAAGCAAATACTATGCTTAAGATGATCAAAATGAAGGCAAGCGCGATCAAGCCAGTTTTTGCTAGGCTCCAGACAGGTCGATGAACGTAAGGCTCCACTTTGTCTTGACCCATTTTTATTCCTCCTCTCATTTATTGTGTTAGTAACGTGCTATATCAATTCTTTTCGCTTTTTGACAAGATACCAAACCAACCATGTGATTATGAAGATAGGCAGAATATCTGCACCTGGAACCAGCTCAAACAAGGATATTATTCCAATCAAGCGAAACATGGCAAAGCAGGAAACAATTCCAATAACGTCGAGAAGATCGCCAACTACGGGAAGAAGTAGAACAGCAAACATGTATTCACTGATGTCCAGCATTATACAAATAACTAGAAAAAGCAATTCGTACTCGGTGAAGACAAAGTATCGGTGGGAATATTTTTCACGTGGCCGCCCCAAACGCTTCTCAACCTACCCTATGGTCTTTCTGTTTTTCTTAAACCTTGCTTATAAGTTGATAGCGCTCGTCGTTTTTCTCTTGGATGAAAATACAAGACAACAATTTCGTAATCTTGAGCTTAGCAGGTCAACGTCTAACGTCGCCTGAGTTTGACAAGTTCAAATCTCTCCTGACTCCTTATGATGCGCAATGCACACGTGCGGCTTATTAAGTTGAATCAACAAAACATGTCCAAACAAAACGATGACCCGCCAATTCGGTAGAGAAGTATGTCAGTAAGAGAGAAGGAAATGGCTGAGCTTCTTGCGAAGGCTCACCGTAACAAGAGGCTTTCAGCTGTAGTAGCTTGTATCACACGTGATGTTTCTTCAATTTTAGATTTGGGATGCGGAATTGGCGCGCTGGCAACTCGTTTAGCTGATACATTTCCTTCAACATTGGTGGTCGGTATTGATAGGTCAAGATATCTTCTCAGCAAGATGAAGAAAAAAAAGACCGTTTCGAGAATATTGGGAGACATGCCGACCCTACCGTTTAGAAACCAATCTTTTGATCTTGTAGTCGCTGTCCAAGTTCTTCACGAAATATTTCATTTTAAGGGACCGAAAGCCCTCAATAGGACACTTCAGAATGTTTCCGGTTTATTGAAGAAAGACGGTGAACTTGTCATCTTGGACCATTTTAATCCAGGTGACGCTCCGATCTCCTTTAAAATTCCTGAAGAAATGCGAAATAAACTGCTTGAATTTCAGCGCAAGTTCAAACCTCGCAAAATAACTTATTATGAGTCAAGTGAAGGTTGGCTCAGAATTAGTCTGCGAGATTTCTGTGATTTTGTCACAAAGATCTGGGCTCTGAACTCCGAGCTTGAGGAAGAGGAAATGAGTGAAACTCACACGCCCTTCACTCATCAAGAACTTAAAAAGCTCGTTCAAGATGCTGGATTTAGAATAACACATACGATCAACTTAACTTCCCTAGACAGGCATCTGAAATATTACGGCATAACTGTTGAACCAGCCACTAGGCTTCCAAACAGACACATTTTACTCCAAGCAAGAAAAAGAGGTGAACGAGAGTGAAGCTTTCTAATTTGTCATTTGGAGCAAAATAAAAATGGGGTCTTTGCGGGAGATATCTCCCTATGGGCAGGGTGCAAGTGTTTTTTTGAGTAGACCGTAGGAATCTTGCTGTTATTCTGCCGTATTTAGCGTATGCGCAAAGAATTTAACCATTGTTTGCGATGGGTTTGTTGAAGACACGACATAATTAGGAGTGAACTATATGTTTGAACGAGCAGAAACAACATTGTGTTTAGTCATTTCTGTTGATGGAAAAATAACTACTGGATCAACGGATAATCTGGATTCTGATTTGGATTGGAAGAGAATTGCAGGTGTCAAAGAAGGATTTGCGCAATATTATGAAGTGGAACAATCGTTGGGGCCGAACTACCTGAACTCTGGTCGTGTATTGGAAAAGGTAGGGTTCAACAATAAGAAGGAGATTCCAGAGAAGGAGCAATTGAAATTCGTGGTCGTAGACAGAAAGCCGCATCTGAACGAGAACGGAATCAATTACTTATGTAACTGGCTTGAGAAACTGTTCATTGTTACAAACAACCCAAGGCATCCCGCATTTGAACTAAAAGATGAACACGATAACATTGAGACAATATACTATGAAACTGAAGTGGGGTTTACCGACTTATTGGTGAGATTAAGAAAGCAGCATAAAATCGAGAAGATAACAATCGAATCGGGCGGCACTTTGAATGCGATATTTTTCCGAAACGGTCTAGTTGATCACGTGAAAATCGTAGTAGCACCATTGATTGTTGGGGGAAAGGACACATCTTCAATGGTCGATGGTTTTTCTCTGACAGATCAGTCTCAACTGCACTTGCTGAAAGCTCTGAAACTGAAAGAGTGCAAGAAGCTCAAAAACTCGTATCTACTGCTCGAATATGATGTGATTAATAATACAGTTGTTGAATGACCCTGTGAAGCCGGCTTTGAGTTGACATATTTCTCTTTCGCGCACGCTCAGAAATATTCAAGAAAACGCTTTTCGTGTACAAAGGTTAATAATTTTAGCGTACAAAGGTTAATAAACATGTGTTTAATCATAGGTCAAGCAGTTAGGCTCCGGAAAAGGTAGAACGGTTACGACGGTTTTACGTTTTTTGGGACAAACCGGAACACCGTAGTAGAACTAGGACAAAAAAATGCAAGGAAGGAGGGATGTAAAAACGACAGAAAAAAAAGAGAAACCGAAAGAAGAACATGTTGACGACAAGAAGACCGAAGAAGCTCCTCGAACTCGGCAAGCCAAAGAGAACATCGTCTTTATCGGAAGCAAACCACCAATGAGTTACGTACTAGCGATTATCACAAGCCTATCCGCATCTAACGCTAAAGAAATTACTTTGAAGGCTCGCGGCCGGGCAATCTCGACGGCGGTAGACGCAGCAGAAATAACTAGAAGGCGTTTCATGAACGACTTGAAGGTAAGCGAAATCGCGTTGGGAACAGAGGAAATGCCGGCAAGGGAAGGAGAAACCAGGGGAAGGATGACTTCGACAATGGAAATAAAACTAGTAAGAGAGTAGAGAAACTTTGCGAATCAAAGGAACAGTCGGTCAATACTTCGCTTTTCTTTCAATAAAATATGATGTTGACCCAGACAAGCTTTTTGCCGCTTTAATCTCAGCTTTGGAAAACCGAGAATCCACATGTGAAAACCTTTCAATTACATGTCGCAAGAAAATCCGTGACAAGGCTATCTTCTTGATAACAAGAGGGCACAAGGTTATTGCACAACTCCCTATACCCGAGAATTTCTTTCTGAAGGAAACCAATCCGATTGCAGATTCACGAAATACTGACTACATCCGCGGATACTTAGTTAAGAAAGCCAATCGAAGTTCAAATTCTCTTCACGTAGCAGACTTAAAAACAGGAATGAAGCAGATCAACTTAAGAGCTAGGGTTGTGGAAATCCCAGAGCCCAAGCGCGTTTTCACAAGATTTGGCAATTACGCCGCTGTAACCAACGCTTTGATAGCAGATGAGACTGGAAACATTAAACTATGTCTGTGGAACGAACAGATAGGCTCCATTTCGGAAGGCGATATTATCCAGATCGAGAACGCATGTGCATCGATGTTCAAAGGTGAGCAGCAGTTAAGGATAGGAAAAAACGGTAAACTGAGTGTAGTAGAAGACCAAGGAATCCCATCATCGCCAGCGAGGTCACATGAGGCTCATTTTACTTGATCATTCGTGAGAGTTAGTATAACGTGTGGTTCTCTCTAGCTTGTTTCTTATAGCGTCGCGTCCGTAGAGATGCGCATTATGGCAAGCGCAACAGTTTTTATGTGGTTTCCAAGGTTGTCTGCTTTGACCCAGCCGAGTGTTGCGGTTGAAGTTGAGTTGTCATAAGAGGTGTGAATCCACCCTGCGGTTCCCGTTTCCCACAAATCACTGTAGAGAAGAGGGTGTGAAAAGAGCATTACGCTAGATGACACTGGTTCAGCATCAGAAATTCCTAGATCAACCTTCCAATTCGAAAAGATGACTGTGTTTATGTTCAATGGAATGCGAAATGCCTCATGGTCTGAATCACTCTCTGGTTGTGCACTAATCGAGATGCCTAGCGCCTGCGCAGCTTCCTGTATTGTCTGTTCCAATTTGCCCTCCGAAGTTGTCGAGACAGACAGTCTCTCGTTTCCAATACAGTCCAGATTTATGACGGCACTGGTGTTAACCATTTCGTTCTTGTGCTGCCTTACATAGTTTGCTGAACCAACGAGATAAAGCTCTTCAGCTGAGAATGCCACAAAAAGCAAAGTACAATTTGGTTTGTAGACCCCGCTTTCAGCTGCTTCATGAAGCACATTGGCTAGTTCCAAGATTCCCGCAGTTCCAGCGCAGTTGTCTGCGAATCCGCTTGTCATGACCGTGTCATAATGACTTGAAATAATAACAGTTTTCTCGGGATTGGCGTTGCCCGCGAGCCTTGCTACGACGTTGAAATGGGTTGCATCACTACTTATGACTGACTTGACAATGACACGCGCAGATGCGTTTTCTCTGCTTCTAATCCACAAACCATCTTCATAGTTCACAAAACCCACAGGAATCTCCAGATCCCAGTAGTATGAATTCAACTCTCCAAGAGGAAGTCCGCCAGCAGAAGAATAAAGCGGAGGAGTAAATGACATCCAATCGTACCACCAAGTGTAGACAACAGATGCAGGCGGCTCTTGGCTCAATTTGCTCACCAAAACCTGTTGCCAAGTTCTACTCCAACTAATCTCCCGTCCCACCAAGACGATTTTTCCAGTCGTATTTTTTGCGTTCCATGATGCGAAATCTATGGGGTTGACTCCGATTTCACTACGTTTGGTCGCAACGGGAAGAGGCAAGACCACGAGGTCAGCGAAGACTCCTTCACCCGAGGTTGGCCAACTATAGTGTTCACACTGAAAAGAGCCTACCACGACCTGGTCATTAACCGTATAATTGCTTCCATCTTCATCAATAACCAAGGAAGGCTTTTCCGGCAAGTCCCAACCAGTGAATGTGAAAGGCTCAAGCCAAGCCTCAAGTCCAAAACTTTCAAACTTTTCCTTGATCCAATACGCAGTCTCGTTCGCACCGGCTGATCCAGCCGAAATAAAACTGGGATGCCTCAGGCTAATATTCTCAAGTTCCAGAATTAGATCATACACTCTTGACCCATTAACGAGCGAAGTTACTTGCTGCTCAACCGGCTTCAAATTTGAGGGCGACGTGGTCGTGGATCGATGGACATATTGGTCGTAGTAGACCAGAGCAGCTACACTGATTATTATTAGTACGAGTACCAAGTAAATCTGAGATCTTCTTGCCAAAAACTCCATCATCTCTATGATGACAGTGCTGATCAGAGAAACTAATAACTCTGTCGAACCATGCCTACCGTATTGGGAAAAATGTCTGCGCGCGCTAGGTGGAAAAATTATCATAAAAGTCTCTTTTTTCTTAAACTTGATGAAAACCTTTGAAGAAATCATGGTCTTCTGGTTTGAGAAGAGAAAATGGTAAGCACAGATTATAGTCCAACTAGAACAAGAACTATTTCAACTCTATTTCACGACAGGTAAGATGTTAGAATTTCCTCTGAAAACTTGCCAGTGCTTATTCGTTTTGGCTTAATATTCAAGACTTGAACATATAACTTGAATTTTGGTTTGCCGAGCCACTTTTCTTTGAACCGTTTGAGTCCTACTATTCCACACGTTGGACCTATGTCAAGCCATTCATAGTCACGGCTCCGTGCGAACTCCAAGTTCTTGTACATCATGAAGTCAGATATGAACGGACTTTCGAGGTATATTCCGAGAGGAACGACCATTATCCTATTGTCTTCGAAGAAGTCAACAACATCAAAACCCATCAATCCATCGTCTTTGTAGACTTCCATCAACAGGCCATGATCATGTTCTTTAAAGAATCTATCCAAAGACAGCAGTTCCTCATAATCCCATGCTTCAAATCTGTGGCGTGACAAGTATCTCGACATTATGTAGACGTGTTTGGGAGTGAATTCTCTTGAGAGTCTAATTGTGTAACCCATCTTCTCTGCTTTTTTCAGACTGCCACGGATGTGTTTGTATGCGCTGCCTTTCAGATCTAGGTCAAACTCTTTCAGATTGATATGATAGTCCCAATCAATGTATCTCACTTCAACTTTGGGAAATCTATCTAAGCGTGTTGGAGATACGATGTTAAGTTTGTTGATTGGAAGTCGAGACAATTCTTCGACAGACTCATATCTGTCTTCTTTTTCTTCTCCAAAACCGTATAGAATTATGTCGGCTTCTCCGAAACTGTTGAAGAATATTGGGAAGTTATTGTACAAAGCCGTTGTATCAGAGACACTTGAATATAAACATAAGAGATGTTCGTAGATGTATCCCTTCCTTTGCAGGGATTCCTTGTCTTTCTTACTCAGGATTCTAAACATTGAAAGAGCACCTAAAGAAGCGCAAGAGGACTAACGCCAGTGATGCACTTATCCATTAGTTAGTGACCAACTACTTTTTAATTTTCTGAGTTTTCGACCGCGCATAGAGGAAATATATGCATTTTTGTTCAGTTTCTCGTTATGAAACAAGCAGAAGAGACTTGTCAAACTAGTAACAGAAGCGGATGCCCAGCAACTACAACCATACTATTAGAGATAGGAAGTAGCATTATGGTAAGACGAAAAGTGACTAATGATATCTGAGTTTTCACGTTAAAGAGTGTTGGTTTGTTATCTGAAAAATTGTTTCACAAAGCTTATTTGGGGATACCGCTGAGAATAGTCACTGAAGTGGATTGTCGGAACTTTTCGATTATCCCCTTCAGGAGCGCCGAGTGTGTGGCGTGATGAAATAAATTTCCAAAAATAGGAGGAGGAGGTATGAAAACGATGAGCTTAAAAGCATTAGTAGCGTTGTTGTTGACAGCCAGTATTATTGTCACTGCTTTCACTGCGCTGAACTTTAATACCCGTGCAGCACCAGGACCTGGGGAACCAATGACGCTGAAAGACATTGTGGAGTATCCAGGGACAGCGGCCTACAACGATTTATCGTTTGTACCACCTGATACACTGGAAGGTTACACTGAGATAAAGACCTACCTTGAAGCGAAAGGGTACACGTTTGACCCCACGACCGGAATCGCCGTGAACGTCAGTGGAACAATAGAGTTAGATGTATTCTATGGGAATGTGACGTCTTGGTGGT
>JAOULW010000029.1 GCA_029881805.1 Candidatus Bathyarchaeota archaeon | reverse complement strand
CCTTGCGCCCACAAACCATTTGCTCTAGGGAACTCACTAGGGTCATCAATTACTTTATCATATCCGCGGGAAGATATTATTCCCCCGAATTCCCACATGGTAGCCCAGAAATCGGATATACTGCCAATTGACCATTCGTATAGTTGGAAATAGGAGTCAATTTCAAGACCGTATTTCCTATTAACAAATTCGATGAAACGGGTCATATTCGCCTGTTCTATGCGTTCTTTAGAAGGTTTCCACAGTAATTTTCCCATGACAGGTATTTCCTTAAATTATGTTTTCTTTTTTATGTTTTTTGAGTCTTTTACTCTTTTGGTTTTATGCTATGAATCTAGGCAGTGTTTCATAGGAGACTAGTTTGGCTTTTGCTTTTATTCCGATCATGAACTTGATGCTGTTGAAAAATCTCATGAGCCTGTCAACCATCTTGAGATTTTCGTTTCTTTCTCTGTCTCTAATCTAATGCCCATCGGCTCAAAAGTTTGGTTCAAGGCGGTTAACAAGTTTCGTACATAATCCTTTACATTTATCTCAGCAAGGCTTTTCACAAACTCTGCTGGCTTTACTGTGAACGTCTTTCCATCATATGCGAATGGTTTAACTTTGATGAAGGAAACAGTGTCCCATCTCTTCAATCTTTTACCTGCTTCCATGAGTTGTAGTGCACATTGGTATTGTTGAGCCACTGTCTTCGTGTCTGCCGTCTTTTCGTTAGGGTCGAAGTAGAGCCGCACAGTATAAACTAAATCCTCCAGCTCCGCCCGCCTATTTCTTAAATCGCCAACAGCTCTCTTGGCAATTTCCCTGATTACTTTCTTGGCTTGTCCATATTCTTCTTGGTTTTTTACTGAGGAAAGCGCTTTGATGCATTGCTGAAAGACGGCATTTATGAATTTTGGCTCGTTGGACTTTATTGGAGTGACTCCCTTAATGTCCGGTGTGCCGTCGGGCATTATACCAAAATAAGCTTTTTTCGCCTTTGGCAAAACACATAGATTATAGCGCTTCTCAACGGCCAAGTCCAGTCTAAACCTTTCTTTCACGGTTTTAATTAGCCATTCCACATTTTCGTTTGAAGCTTTGTCCAAAAATATGGAATCAGTGTCGCCGTAAAGCGGTCTTAGACCTTTTGTTTCAGCCATCTTCCATGTTTCTTTAAGCACATAGCGACTGTAACCAGTTATTGCATCTGCAAGTGGTGGACAGGCTACTCCGTGGATTCTTACTGTGACGTCATAGCTGGAAACGGTAATCAACTTCAGTAGTTTTGACGCGACGTTTGCCTTTTTTCTCTCCTCTTCAGGCAAGGAATTGTCTTTTGAAGCTGGCTTGAACAGTTTGATTCGTAGTTCCTTCAGAGCTCCAACGAGTATGGAATAGAAGCCTCTGCGTCTAGTGCAAACATGATGATCAACGTCTGGTATCTTGTTGCCCTTACATTCTGAGTGTTGACAGTCAACGGTTTCATATGATAGGTTGAAGCTGTCAATGCAGCTTGGATATAGACTTTCGAAATCACACACGACAGTGTTGAAATAGACTCCTGGTGTCGGCGCAACGGTCAATGCACCTACCACTCTATGTGTTGGCCTTCCCCTTCTCAATTCATCAGATGTGGGGATGAGAATATTGTTCTTTCGCAGATAAGTGTAAATCATAGATTTTATCCATTCACTTACACGTTTGCTACTGAACGCTTCAGTTAGTGGGATGTTGGCTATTCTGGAAAGCATCCAAGCAGCGTAGACCTTTTCCTGGTCATCCTCTTTGACTCCGAAAAATTCGGGATCCAATTTTGGAATTGGCTGGAGAAGCAGGTTGAGCCACTGAAAGATCTGAGCATGTTTCAACGGATCCTTCTCTTTCACTTCTTTGAAGTTTTCTTCAAGCTTTTCTTTCACTTTGAACGGCACGTCCAAGAGAGGTTGCGAGCCGCTTTCAGAGTGCAATGTTCCAAAAACTATACCTCTATCGTAAACATAGGATTTTAGAAAGTCCACTTCGCTCTCTAATGGTTTGCGAAATTTTCCAGCTGCTTTAGCGGCTATCCTACGATTTGGCCAAGAAATCTTTTCCAAGCTTTTTGTTTCATTGGTTAACAAGTCAATTTTTTTCGCCGTTTCTGATTGACCGCTGAAATAATTGATGACTCCTTTCTCTTCCTCTGTTAGTGGTTGAGCGGAAAGAAAATAGGGTTGGAATTTGTCATCAATTACCTCTTGTATTTCTCCATTATTGTCTAGAAATTTGAGTTTTATTGCGTTTGTTTCTGTCAGTGCTACATCAAGAAGGTATAACTCGGTCAAAATTTTATGCTCCACCTAAGCTCATCTGTTTTTCTATGTCAGATGACTCTTGTTGGCTTATGCTTTTTGGATAATTGTAGATCGGACCGCTTGGCTTCTCATTATAGTAGGGGCGGTTACAGTTCGGACATCCAGAGGTGAGAAATGGTGTTCCAGATTGGACAATTTCTGTTAGAATTTTTTTTTCAACACCAAAATCGCTTATGCAGTTTCTTTCGTCAAAATGCATGTCTTCGTACTTTCCGATTCCACTTAAGATTAGGTACCTTGCAATTTGAATTCGCCTATACTTCTGAATTTGTGGCTGGGCATTTCTTTCCAGCGCTGTTCCCGAAATCGGCGTAAAAGCAAAGAGAGCTGGCAAGACTCCCATATTCACGCATTTTTGAATAGCATTAACCATGTCCCTCTCGGTTTCACCTAACCCAACAATTAAATGTGTGCTGGCTTTACCCTCTCCAAACACACTGACGGCCTCATTCAACATCTTGAACTGGTTTTCCCATCTATAAGGACCTCCAGCAGACATCCCCTTAACATTGTCAAACAACTCAGATGTTGCAGCGTCTAAGGGTATGCCAATTCTATCCACCCCAGCCTTAGCCAACTGCCCTATGTTTTGGCCGTTTAGAGGTTGACATGAAATTGAAATAGGAACCTTGATGCTCTGGTTAATTGCTTTAACAATAGCTAATAGGTGCGTGAAAACTTCGGGATAGTTCAGGGCTTGGATGCAGACACGTTTTATCTTGCCGTCTTTGATTGCTTTCTCTATTCCTTTGAGAACTTTTTCAGTTGTGAAGGCAGGCCACGAAATCCTTGAAAGCATGTCCGCCCTGCCGCTGCTTTCTCTAGCCTGAGGGCAAAAGCCACAGTTTGCATTGCACTTGTCTTTTCTGTATGTCATTAGATAAGCGGTTGTGGGTGCAGCGTCAAGTTTTCCTTTCAAAAGTTCAAGTACGATGGCAGAGCCTAAGGAAGCACGAATTTTTCTTGGCAGTTCTTTCGGAATGGTCAACTCCGCACACTCTGCGTATACGCATTAAATTAGGCTAGATTGGACTTAATATCTGTTACAATAAGTGTGCTTTCATACTAAAGATTTGAAATTCACAATTTTGTCCGTGCAAAACCGATGTTTTACAGGAGTGATACATAATAAACAACGTGAATCAAATCATGTGTTTGATGAGCCGAATCGTTTTAAAGGGACACCTAACACCGTTGAACATGGTGAAAAATCGCAAAACCCAGCGATTAAGAAGATGCCAGCAAAAAGCGGACCGAAACCACGTGAATTCCCGAATGATAAAGCTACAAATGAATGGCTAAATGCCCAATGTTTTCATGAAGTCGCGAGATAGAGCGAAACAGCGGGTAAGTGGGTGTTGCAAATGCATAGTAAAAGAGGGGCAAAAGCAAAAAAGTGAAACGCATTTTACGTCCCCCGCTCACCCGCCATACTTCTTTCAAACCAAAGCAGCGCAGAAAATCGCCACTTTCAAGCATTACCATTCTTACAATGCCATGACCTAAGAAGAACGTTATTCTCTACCTAGAACAAAGTATCAAGACAAAGTATCAACCGTTTTCGAACTGCCACGGGCAGGCAGACGCTTTCCTGAGATTCCAGCAAGATTTATCGTGACACGCGCGCAAGTGTGCACTACAATTCTTCAGTTTAGCGGGGAAGCGGGTCTCGAAAACGCACAGTAATTTTTTTACTTTCACTTTTTTTCAACTCGCATTTCGCACACCCTCCCACCCGCTAAAACAGCGGAAAAAATCGCTATTTTTCAAACAATGCCTTGACCTAGGAAGGACGTTATTTGAAATCAACGCGCACGCGATAGACTGATTCGAAGCACGATTCCTGTGCGGTTTGGCGTTATCGGCTTTGTGGGGAACGAGGGCAGTGAAGCGAAAAGCGCGCACTCCACTTAAAAAAAGTATGAAAAGAAAGTATCCTCTCGCACCGAACTGCCTTTGGCAAGTGAAGTTTTTTCAAGGTTCCGTCAAGATTTATCGAGACTGAATGGCTATTGTGCACTACACCATGGACGTTTAACATCGAACCTTTTTCCTATTTTAGACCTCCAGTTTTTTTGAGATTGTGGTTTCTGAGACCTTTTTTGTTGCTTTCATGGACAGAGTTAAATAAAAGTACATCCATATATATCCTCTTGGTTATATCCGTGAATAGAATATCTTATTACATTGCAGTGACTGCTGTTGTTGCATTCGTCGTCGGTCTATCAGTGCTAGCTCCTCCTCCTGATTTTCAAAAACCCAAGCCAATGACGAGAATAATAGACTTCGGCGATTGGCAGCTGAGATTTGAAACAGAGCAGGATGTATATAAACCCGGCCAGCTCGTTCGGGTCAGAATATTCCAGAAAAACCTCAGCAATAGAACAATAAACGAGTATCGTACCCGTTTCGGGTGGAAGGTGCATAATTCTGCGGGTCACCATTTATGGACCTACGGGTCCCCGATCTTCATCATGCTCCAGCGGGCTCCTCCACGGATCAAACCCATGGAAGAAGCCGAATTAACGTTTCATGGCTTCTCATGGAATCAGAAAAATTATGAAGGAGAACAGGTATCACCTGGCCTATACACCATACAATATACAGACCTCTGGGAACCTAAGAACAGCGTGGAATTAATAATTCGAATTCAAGCTCTCGATGTGCTCAACACGAGGTTGTAGTCTTGCCATTTTGCCTCATCAGTTTCCTCAAGCCACGATCTTGCACATTGACTACCGTGTTTTTACCGTCTCGCCCTCCGCACCTTTGTCTATAATCGTCTTGTTGAAGTGCATGGGTCAATATGCTTGGCGTTGCTTCGAGTTTTTACGATTTCCCGCTGTTTTACCGTCTGTTTTGTCGAAGCGACCTTGAACCCTGCCTTTAAACGCCACGAGCAGGACAGACAGAAATCGAACATGTTAAGGAGGTGGAAAATTGAACAACCCAACTGAAAAGGAGGTTGTCAAAGCTAAAATTGAGAATGGTGAAGTGAAAGTTAAGGGGCGCGAAGAACGCAGAAAATTCATTGTTCACGGTCGAGAATACTGGCTTACGAAGAGACAAATGCTCAAGGAATTCGCAGACCACTCACCTGAAGAGCAGGTAGAAATGTGGGAGTCAGCAGAGCGAGGTAAAACAGCGAAGAAAACCGCTAGGCATGTCGTACCTAAAACAACTGCTGAATGCCGGACAGGTACAATAGACGAGGAGAAAGTTCTTGCATGGATGAAAGAGAAAGGTGGCAAAGAAATCAGCTCTACTGCTATACGAGACGCTTTCGGATTCAAAAACCGTGCTGCTGCCAGGCGAGTGATGAGAGCGTTGCAGAAAGCAGGCAAAGTGCGAATAACTGAAACAAGCAACGGCAAACGTAAGCAATACGCATACAAGCTGGTGACTTAGCGGCACTCGCTTCGACTTTTTGGATAACAGAGAAGAATGAGGCAAGAGAACGGAGGTGAAAGACCTATGAAGAAATTTGTCATCAGACCAGTAAATACTCGGAATATGAACGAGAAATTCACAAATGATTTATCAAAGCAAGATGAACCGAGAATAAAGGGCGTGTGTGAAGTGCGTAGGTCAAAACTTGAATTGTATGAGGCTGTTCTTGAAGTTTTGGTGAAGGAGCCTTTAGTTGTAGATGACATTGCGTATCAAATAAACATAGATTGCACAGCTCTAGGTCGCTACCTAGGCTTTCTAATAAAAAACGACCTCGTCGAGGAAAGATCCTCGAATGAGGAAACGCTGTATGCCATAACAGAAAGGGGCATAGCCGTACTTAAAACTCTTAACTTCCAGAAGTACCTTGAGAAGGTCATGAACTCTGTCATGGCTTTGGATGATGCGTTACAAACGGTCTCTGTAATTTCGAAGCGCAATAGCGAGCAGAAAAAGAAAAGCGAATAGCCTAGCTAACTCCATTCATCTAAACGCTACTTCGACTTAGTGAAAACGAAAACTATTAAACAATTACTGCAGCATTCCATAGAGAGGGCAATGAAACAAATTCTACCCGAAACTGTTTGGCAAACGAACGAAACAGAACTTCTAAACATCTTAGACAAGAACCAAACCCTTGCTAGACCCAGAAGAATACATTTTTACACTCCAAGCTTCATGTATTACAAAACAAGTTATTACCGTTCTTCACCGAAGGATTTTCCAACAATATCCGTGACGGGCAGAAGCTGTGCATTAAAATGCAAACACTGCGGCGGAAAAGTTCTAGAGACGATGTATCCCGCTGTCACTCCTAAAGAACTGTTCGGAACATGTGCCCAGTTCAAACAGAATGGAGCAATAGGCTGCCTAATAAGTGGCGGCTGTCTTCCTGACGGGTCGGTGCCACTGGAAAAATTCGTAGATGCCATTGCAAAAGTTAAACGTGAATTAAGCTTGACAGTTTTTGTCCATACAGGCATAATTGATTTGGACACCGCTAAGAGACTCAAGAAAGCTGGCGTTGATTCCGCATTAATAGACATAATTGGCTCAGACGAAACCATAAAAGAGATTTATAATCTGAATGTGACAGTTGAGGATTACGAAAATTCACTAGGAGCACTGCACGAGGCGGGCATAGTCTTCGTGCCTCACGTGATTGTTGGACTTCATTATGGAAAACTGAAAGGCGAATTAAATGCGTTGGAAAAGATAGCCAAATACAAGCCTTCAGCATTGGTCATAATTGCGTTTATGCCCATTCATGGAACAGAAATGGACGCATTCAAACCGCCAAGACCGATAGACATAGCAAAAGTTATAGCGGCTGCGCGGCTAATGTTTCCCCGAACGCCATTGGTTTTGGGTTGCATGCGACCAAAGGGCAGACACCGCACTGAGTCAGACATTTTAGCCATAAAAGCTGGGGTAGATGCTATAGCATTTCCAGCAGAACAAGCCATAAAATTCGCTGAAAAACAAGGGTATGAAACAGCTTTTTCATCGTTTTGCTGCTCACAGATCTATCATGACTTAAAAGGCTTAGCCGCTTCTGAAAATTGAGCCCCTCAGTGTGCCTAGCATTTCATTTTTTAGCTTTGAATATTGAGCACTTAATCTTTTTGCATCTTTTCTCGTCATGCCTTGACTGATTAGCTGTATCTCAAAGGCTCTTCTTGTTTTGCGCACTTTCCAGCCCAAAGTAAGCCACAAAACGGAAAGACTGAGTAAAAGGCGAATTAAAAAAACGCTTGACAATATAACGCCGCGAATTTTCATTTCGTTTCACTTACGAAAGCATCGAAAAGAGCAAGTTAATCTTCGTCTTCTTCTTTTTCTTCTTCGCCGTATTTTTCTGCAAGTTTTTGCTTGATTTTTTTCGAGATCTCTTCGCCTATGTCTTTGTCTTTTGCGCCTACAACTATCCCTTTCTTGCCAACATTTTTAAGAAGATCGCCGAGGTTTGTGAATACTGATATGTAATTTTCAGTCATTTTAACCGCTGTTTCTTCCGGCATACCTGCTTCTTTCAATTGCTTGTAGAAGGCGGCTGCTGCTTTGCCCATGTGCTTTCCAGCTTCTTCGGAGAAAACGCTTGAAATTATCCCCTTTATCAAAGTCGGAATTTCTTTTGAGACTACGCCCAGGACTTCTTTTAATTCTTCTACGTCTTCTTTCTTCTTCCTTTCCTTTTCTTCACTCATTGTGCTGTCACCTCTATTTACTCTCATTTTGTCGCAATTAACACTTTTGGAGCTTATTCATAAGTTCAATTGCTTGACCCTTCTGGGCTTCAGCTTCCAGCAAAATCATCTTCGATTCTTTCTCAATGTTAGCATTTCCGGCTAGTTTGGTCTCATTTTGAAGCGCCAGCAGTTCTTTCTCAGATTTTGTTCTAAATCCTAAAAGCGTACTTAGAAGGTCGCCTATGGTCCTTTCAACGGGGGTTCCCATTCTTTTATTTTCTTTCATTTTCTTCACCTCTACAAATACGTAAAGGTCTGGGTAATGGGTTTATTTATTATGGGAAAAAGTGGTCAGATTTCTGGTCATTCTATAAGTTCGTAAGTATTTTCATAAACCTTAGAGCGTCTGACAACGCTTTCTTTTTCTAGACGTTTAATTCTTTCTCTTATGACTCTTCTTGATGCTTTTCCGCGCATCGTTCGAACTTGACGTGTTACTGCTGATATGTTTAGTCTTTCTTGCAATGCGAGAGCTTGAACAATGCATCTGGAGATGTCGTCTTGAGCAACCCATTTTTTCCTCAGGTGTTTTTCAGCGGTTTTGAGTCTTGCAGCAACCTTTAATGGTTCACCATACAAGCCTACGCCAACACGAGTCATACGCAAGTAGGGAGCCAGTTCCGAATATTCTGGATTGTTCATTATGAAAGTTTCCAGAGTCTCAAGTCTGTTAATTATTAAATCAAGCTTTCTGCTTAATTCTTTCATGCTTGACCTGTCTTCGTTAGGTTTCTTGTTACCGGTTTTCTTCGCCATCTTTCTCATGTTATTATAGCCTTGTTGTATTGATAAAATTGTTTATGGTTCTTCGAACTGCTTCGAAGTAGTATAGGTGAGCTGAGTTTTTCACGAAAAAGACGTTCGGGAATGCTACTTGTTTTGACGTCAAGCTTGTTTGAGCATTTTGAATGCTAAGACTATAGCCCACATTGACGTTGAAAGTGCGGAAACTGCTTCTGGAATGGCAACGCCTGTGACAAATCTCGTCGTAAATTGCGCAATCCACACGGTTACTGCGATCGTTGCCGCGAGAAAGGTGAACACCCCCATTTTCAGTCTAGCCATGAGCAAGAAGGCTACGCCAATAACGATCATTGCCACCGAAGAAAGAGCGAAAAACGCCGCTGAAGCGTAATAGTGCATAGGCCTAGCATTTTCAGGAAAGACACCTATGGCAATCAAGGCTAAAGACGCTGAGAGAAAGACAAGCGCGCCAGTTCTGCCAAGAAATTTTTCGTACAGAAAGATGAATACTCCAGATGCAAAAGTTAGGGCTAAAATTCCACCAATGATTAGTCCAGAATTAAATAAAATGCCAGTTGCGCCTTCTTGTATGCCTAAATCACTTAATGCGTTCTCAATCCAGCTGAACTGCGGAGAATAGGTTATTGCGAGTAGAATGAATGTGAAAGCAATTAAAGGCGCAATAATGCCGCAAATTCCAGCTATTCTGAGCCAAACAGTGCTACGCGAGTTCATGGAGACACTCTTCTCTTTAAGGATGATTTGGATTATTCTGGTTTTTGCCTTAAAAAATATAATGACCAAAAACATGCTAATTGAATCTCGTAACGCACAGTTTTCTAAGTCAAGTTTTTATTTGTGGTCTCTTTTATCGTTGACATTCTGAGAAATAATTTGGCGAGTAGAGTGTATGGAAAAGCCTCTTTGGATGATTTGCACAACGCACATGTTCATTGAAGTGTATCTTCTGATGCAAGTCGCCTTAATTCCAGTCGTTATTCGAGAATTTCAATTGAACCTCCTCGAAGCATCCTTGGTAGCTACTGTCCCAAGCCTCATAACGCTGTTGATGAATATCCCTTCTGGGTTTTTGGCAGACCGCTTCAACGCTGGCCAACTCCTGTTTGCCAGTATGCTGATAGAAGGACTTTCAACCTTCCTCATTAGCCAGACAAACAATTTTTGGACGCTGGTGCTGGGAGTGTCCTTATTGAAGATTTCCTCTCCCATGTACCACATTTCTGGATTGAGTCAACTCAGCCGACTAGCCAAGCCAGAGGAGATAAGCCGATCAATAGGCTTTCACAATGCTCTTGGAAACTTGGGTTCAGCTATGGGTCTCATCACGCTTTCAGTTTTCTTGTCATCAATGGGTTGGAGACTAACCTACCTATTCTGGGCTATCCCAATTCTATGCTGGGGATTTATAGTCTTGAAGTATTCGCATTTCAAAACTAAGCCCAAAGCCAAAACAGAACATAAGGAAAATAAACGTAAATTCGCGCGGTTGTCCCTAATCTTTTCCACTAGTTTTCTAATTCTGCTGATTGTAATAGGCGTTAGAGAATTAGGAGCAACGGGAAGCTCAACCTTTATGACTACGTACTTCGTGGATACTCGAGGTCTTTCTGAAGCTACTGCTAGCCTAGTTTTCAGTTTAGGACCCTTCATAGGAATAATTGGATCGATTGGCGGCGGCTACCTAGGGGAAAGAATAGGCGCAAAAAAGGCGCTCGCTTGGGCTATTTTGTGCAGTTCGATTTCGCTTTTCATGCTGTCGTTAGCTTCACAGCTTTACCTTATCATATTAATCTACCTATTCTATTCATTCTTTGGCAGTGCTATTTGGTCACCAATGAATACCATAGTGGCAAGAGTGACGCCAGAAACAGAGAGAGGAATGAGTTACAGTCTTTACTTTTTTACAGAAGGGCTACTAGCTTCTTTCACCCCCACAATAGCAGCTGGAGTCATAGAATTAACCGACATTTGGTTTATTTTTCCCTTCAGCGTAGCCTTTCAAATCACAAGCATCATCATACTCAGATTTCTTCCGCTCCCCAAACAACGATGATACATTTTTAAACCATTCCAGCAGATAAAGCATCATTCAGTTATGGACCGGGCTGTGCGAATATGGACTTTAAGAGAAGACTCGCAGGTTTACAGAAGAAAATGGAGGAGAACGGTCTTGGTCTAGTTGTCTATGGCTCTTGTCAGAACTTCCAGTATCTGACTGGGCTTTTGCTCGATTGGCGACGTGGAATTGATCTTGGAAATGAAGCAAACAATGTTTTTGTGTCTAGGAAAGGAGCCCCGATTTTGACGTTGGCTGAAGCCCATTCTGCCCAAACTACCCAAACTTGGATTATGGATGTCAGAATTTTGAAGAACGAGGCCGATTATGGAGAACTGGTTGAGAAAGTCATCTCTGAAATGGACTTGAAGGGAAGTAAGATCGGATTAGGAGACCATTTATGGGGATCGACAATAGTAAAAATTGCAAGAGCATTAAAGGGCGCCGATTTCTGTAACGCTGAGGTGTTAATGGGCCATTTGCGGATAATCAAGGAACGTGAGGAAGTTGAGCGGCTCAGAAAAGTTGCTCAGCTAACGGACAAGGTGATGGAAGCGGTAATCCCGAAAATTCGGAAAGGTGTCACGCAGCGTGAATTGGAGCTTGAAGTTGAGTTTTATGGAAGGCGGTTCGGAGCATCAGACATATCTTTCAGTCCTACGGCTGGATTCGTCAAATCTGGCTCTGAAGTCTCACCCAACCCATTCACGTATCCAAAGGATAAAGGATTAGTGTCTGGGACCTCAATTGCTTTTGACATAGGTTTCGTTATGGATGGCTACTGCTCAGATTTTGGGAGAAGCTTCTATTTTGGACCTGCCAATCTTGAAGTGAAGAGAGGATATAAAGCGTTGCAACGAGCGGTTCTTGAGACTGTGGATAAAATGTATGACGCTAGTTTGCGAGTTTGCGACCTCTTCCCAACTGTAGAGAAGACATTGGATAGATTGGGATTTGGCGATTACTTGCGTGCACGCTTGCCTACGAGAAATCTCGGGCATAGTATCGGTGTGGAGGTGAATGAACCTCCGTGGCTGAGTCCCGCGTATAACGAAATCCTTCGCGAAGGCATGGTCGTTGCTTTAGAGCCTAAACTGTGGCATACTGGTGAATATTATCTTCGCGTAGAAGACATTGTTCTAGTTGGTTTGCGAAGTGCAGAATTTCTGACGAACTTTGACAGAGAACTCTTTCAACTGTGAACTAGCGTTTTTCTCCTCTCATGAAGAAGAATGTCTTGTAGTGGTTGAACCCCACTTTCTCGTATGCTCGGATGGCTGGTGGATTGTCGCGTAATACATATATCATCGCGATAGGGGATTTTTCCAATATTTGCTTAGTTAGCTCTGACACTATGGATGTTGCATAGCCCTTGTTTCTGTGAGCTTCGTCGGTAGCTGCTACGCCTATGAGGCCTCCCCACTCCGTTAAACGTGCATTGCCTATCGAAACAAGTTTTCCGTTAGTCTTTGTTCCAAGCCAGATTACGCCAACGTTGATGCCTTCAATGATGCTCTGAGCGGTTACTTTTCCCCAAAATTCTGGATCAGCCTTCGTCATTATTGTGGCTATGTGCTCAGCATCTGACGCGTTCAGCCTGATTAATGGATGTACAATGTTAGGCTTTTCTTCTCCTTTGTGAAGAATCATGAGCATCATTTCATGTGCTACTGTTGGCTTGTATTTTTCAAGGATGTATGGTTTGTGCTGTTCCAGTGCTTGGAGTTCAACCGTTTTCAAATCTAGCTTTTTCAGAAGAGTACGTATGGCTTTGTTGCCTCCTCTGAATTGGACTATGTATTGCCTATAGACTAGCATCATTCCGTCGATTCGGTTTTCTTCTAAAGCCAATAATATTTGCGTCTGGTCTCTGTTATATTTCCAGTCAAAGGCGAAGAAGTAGTAGTAAGGAATATCTTGAATTACGTACTTCCAGAATATGGGTTCGTAGGCTGGCCCGAGAGAAACTATCTTCATCCAACATTTCCCATCAGCAAGAGCCGGATTATCCTTATATTTTTTTCTAATGACCTTTTAACATCAACGTGATATGTCACTTGGAACAAAGACTCTGAGTCTCTGCAGCGACATCATTTTCTCTTTATAACCAACTTTGGCCTCTTGTATGGCTTGCTTGAGTATCTGAATCGATTCGTCCATAGCTCTACGATTCACTGGGTAGGGCACGCCATCTTTTCCTCCATACGCAAAGGAATATTTCACTGGGTCGTTCCAGCTCGGTTTCTCGCCGTATATAAGCTCTGCAACAAGGGCTAGACCTCTAACAGTGGCTGGACCAATTCCCCTGAACCCTAATAATTCTTCGTAGCTTCTGGGTTGAAACTCGTAGACTTCTTGTAAGGTCTTCCAGTTTATGCCTCTTGGCATTGATAAGACATCCATTGGATACTCTTTCCATACAGCATCGGCGACTTTTGGCAACCATTCCTGAAGCGACTTCTGATATTTTGGTCTAACAGACATGATCCACCGCATGGTCTTTTTCGGCGATTCTTTAGCTATGTCCACTGAGATTTTTCTGCAGTTCTCGCTTTCTTTGGCAGTCATATTCAAGGCAATCTCACGTTTTACATCGCCGACTATGGCATTGTGTGGTTCATCAACGAAGTTATCGACATTTTCCGAAAGCCAATGATAACGCCTAGCGGTGCGATCCTGCGGACACATACCTTGCTGGATTACCGCCCACTTTCCATCTTCAGCCACAAAAAACGTGTGATGATAAAGCTGATAACCAGCCTGAATAGCTGCATTGTCAACCTTAGCACTCATCTTACTAGCATAACGCAAAGCCTCAGTTCTACCATCTGAAAAGCCGAATTTTTCACCGACATTTTGAATCTCCAAGGGCGCCTGCATCGAAGCCTTGCCTTTGCCACCGCAGACAGCAATGCCATGTTCTTCTGGAACAGCAGCGTGTTTCAAGACTCCTGTAACCACTGTGGTTACGCCTGATGAGTGCCAATCATAGCCTAAGACGCAGCCTAAAGCCTGAAACCAAAACGGGTCAGAAATTCGCCTAAGAAAATCATCCGCACCATACTCATCAACAATGACAGTCACCATTTCTTTGGCAAGTTTCTGCATGCGAACAATTAGCCATCGTGGCGCCTTACCATAATGAAGCGGAAGCCTAGCAAAGCCTGTTCTACGCACAACAGCACCTTTCCACAATAATTGTAACTATAAACAGTTTAAACCATTTAGCCTTTCAATTTACCAACATCTTAAGCAAATGACCTTCACGGTCGATTTCTCCACGGCGAATCCGCGTTGTAGAGATTGGAAAACAATTCTCGGCAGGCACCATTTCCACAATTATGATCTTGAGAGGTTTCAAACCTTTTTTCTCTCGCTGTTTGTTAATCTCTTGAGCCATGTACTCAGTCTCTCGGCTCACAACCAACGCGTTTAAACATCCATGAGATAACGTAATTCCATACGGATCATCTAGAGTAATAATTTCAGCACGTTCAAGGAAACCATTTTGCCTCAAAAACTCTTTCAACTCTGCAAGCCTCTTCTCATAACATTCAATAAAATGGTTTTTTTGTCTTCTCAACTTCTCCGCAAACTTATCCGAACTTAATCCGACAAGAACCTTTTCGCCAACCTCAAAGGCTTTCATAAGCAGGATCCTATGCCCTTTGTGGAACTCGTCGAATGTTCCACCAACAGCCACTGCTTTGAACTTTTTATTCATTAGCCCTCACATTTAACGCAGATTAAATATCTATAAGACTATTTTGGTCTGATTTTTTCATTTACTACATCCAAAATCTTCTTTGCAACTTCTCGTTTGGACGCCAAAGGAACATGAGTGACTTTTTTCTCTTTATCTATAATTAAAACCTCGTTTGTTTCGGTTCCAAATCCCGCCCCTTTCTTGCCTATGTCATTGACAACAACTAAGTCAGCCTGTGCTTCCAACAGTCTTTTGTATGCACTTTCAATCAATTTCTTTTTCGGCAACTTGTATTCAGCGCGAAATGCCACAAGAAATGTATTAGGACTAACTTTTTTCACCTGATCGATAATTTTCTTGGTCGGCTTAAGTTTTACGTTAAGCGAACTTGTCTTGTGTGTTGAAATCTTGTATGGGTAGGGTTTTTTAGGTGTCCAATCTGCTGCTGCAGCTACGGCTATCAGTACATTGTGTTTTTTTGATTTTAATTCGGTGTAGACTGCTTCACGCATTTGCTCCGTTGTCTCAACATAAATTGTACTGGCTTCTGATGGAGGAGCAACTGATCCTGATCCATAAACAACTGTCACGTCCGCACCACGTTTTACAGCCTCTTCAGCTATTGCAATGCCCATTTTTCCAGAACTTCTGTTCGTAATAACCCTGATAGGATCTATGTGTTCCATCGTTGGGCCTGCAGTAACCAGCAGGTGAAATCCAGAGAAATCTTGTCCAACTGAAAGTTTACGGATGACTGCGTCAACAATTTCGCTTGTTTCAGCAATTTTGGCTTTTCCTTCTTCAATTCGGGGACCAACAAACTCAACGCCTAGAGTTTCTAGCTTCTTAATATTCTCGGTCAATATTGGGTGGTTATACATTGACCCATGCATTGCCGGAACAATAACTATAGGAATTTGGGAGCCGAAAGCTGTTGAAACCACAGATGTCACTGTTGTATCATCTATTCCACACGAAATCTTGCTTATAGTGTTCGCCGTGGCAGGAGCAACAAGAACCAAGTCAGCCCTTCCTGGATGTTCTCCAGCCAATGCTACATGTTCAATCTTCCCCGTTAACTCAGTTATGGCAGAGTTTCCAGTCGCCCATTCCATAAGATCCGGATGAATGATTTTTTGGGCCATCGAAGACATTACAACGAAAACTTCCGCGCCATGTCGCATCAATGTTCTAGCAATTTCTGGACTTTGAATCGCTGCAACACTGCCTGTCACACATAGAACTATATGGCTGCCTTTCAATTCTTTGCCTTTAGTTCCAACTATATCCTTGGATGGATGAGTCGTCAACAATATCCCTCCGTTTTTAACCTCCAGATCTATTGATAATATCATTTAAATCTTGTAGGAATTTCTCGGTGAGCAGTCCTCTAAGAGCAGTTTTTTGCGCTACACCCTTTGTTTGCAATTTCACGACTCCTTCCAATTAATGGTACGTATGTTCCTCATCTGGATATGTGCTTGCGGAGACTTCTTCAACGAATTTGGCTACAGCATCTTTTATTGTTTTGTTAAGATTAGTGTACGTCTTTACATATTTTGGTTTGAAAGTTTCGTCGAGACCTAGCATGTCATTTATCACTAAAACCTGTCCATCACAGTATTTTCCGGCACCTATGCCAATTGTTGGAGTCTTTACACTTTCCGTTATTCTCTTCGCCAAGCTTTCGGGCATACATTCAAGCACTATGGAA
>JAOULW010000028.1 GCA_029881805.1 Candidatus Bathyarchaeota archaeon | reverse complement strand
CGTTGACATCATACGAGCATTGCACATAATCAAACGGGTTGTGCTTTTATTATGGGTTATCTCAATCTATGGGTAGCTAGTGTTGAATGACGCGGATTGGACCAATAAAATACAAATCAACATCTCGCTGACTCCTTTGAGGTGAGAGAAATTAATCATAATCCTTCAAAACATAGCTTCATTTTATTAAGGTGATAACCGTTACTGAAAAGCTGGTCGCAGGTGAAAGAAGCTTTGAGCATGAATCGGTTAGGCGTCAACTTGGCAGGTTTGAATCTTTCTAATCCTACCATGCTGGCTTCAGGTATTTTGGGTTATTCCGTAGAGACGTTAGAAAGTATTGTTGAAGGTGGCGCTGGCGCAGTAGTTACAAAGTCTATCGGATTAGAACCGCGAGATGGATACGCAAACCCAACAGTTGTTCAGGTCAGCTGCGGCTTGATCAACGCCATAGGACTTCCAAACCCTGGGATAGAGGAGTTTACCAGTGAAATTCGCGCAGCCAAAACTGCATTGAACGTTCCACTAATCGTTAGTGTTTACGGCTTCTCGGAAGAAGAGTACGCAACAGTGTCCAAAAAGGCAGCTGATGCTGGCGCTGACGCCGTGGAGCTCAATGTTTCGTGCCCTCATGTTAAAGAGACCGGTTCAGAAATCGGCCAGAGCCTCGAAATCCTTTCAAAGGTTGTTCGGAAAGTCAAGGAAGTTATGGAAAAGCCAGTTTTCGTGAAGTTGTCTCACAATGTCACAAATCTAACGGATATTGCTGAAGTTGCCGCAAAATCTGGTGCAGACGCTTTAACGGTCATAAACACTGTTAAAGCCATGGCAATAGACGCGGAGACAGCCATGCCAATACTAAGCAATAAAAGAGGCGGGCTATCAGGTCCAGCCATAAAGCCGATAGCAATTAGAAGTGTTTATGACATTTATGAGCGGGTCAAGACACCAATAATAGGCTGCGGCGGCATAGCAAATTGGCGTGACGCAGTAGAGTTTCTGCTTGCTGGAGCCTCTGCAATACAGATTGGCACCGCAATAGCTCTAAGAGGTCCGAACGTTTTTAGCGCAATTACACGTGGAATGGAGACATATTTAAAAAGAAAAGGCGTCAAGAGCGTGAAAGAAATTGTCGGACTATCACATCGCCGCTAACAAGCTAAGAACCACACCCATTCTGACGGTAGAGACCGAAAGCCCAACAGTGAAGACTTTCACATTCAAAGATAAAGAATGCTCAAGGGCTAAACCCGGCCAATTCCTGATGCTTTGGATCCCTGGAGTAGACGAGATACCTTTAAGCATACTGAGCACCCAAGAAGACGGAAGGGTTTCCGTCGCTGTTAAGGAAGTCGGCGAAGCCACCCAAGCGTTGCACAGCATGAAAGCTGCAGAAATTATCGGCATACGGGGACCCTTTGGCAACAGCTTCACAGAAAAGCATGGAAGAATACTGATGGTTGGCGGCGGAACGGGCATTGCCCCATTATTGTTCTTAGCCAAAAAAGTAGCATCCAAAACTAGAAAGCTGGTCTTCGTGATAGGAGCAAAAACAAGAAAAGAACTGCTATTTATAGACAAAATAGAAGCGCTTTGCAGTAAAAGCAGTGTTATTGCTACGACCGAGGATGGAAGTTATGGTATTAGATGTTTAGCCACAATGCCCTTGGAGAAGATGCTGGATGAAGAAAAGTTTGACATGGTTTACACTTGTGGACCTGAACACATGTTGCAGAAGGTTTTTGACTTAGCTGAAAAGCACCGAATACCACTCGAAGCAAGTTTGGAACGTTTAATGCGGTGTGCTATAGGCTTGTGTGGAAGCTGCATTATAGGTAGATATCGCGTTTGCAGAGATGGTCCAGTGTTCACGGCAAACCAACTGAGAGAAGTTAAAGGCGAATTCGGAATCGCAAAGCGCGACTTCAACGGTAGGAAAATACCTTTAGAATAGTTTTTTGATGCAATCAGTGTGTCATAAATGCCCCTGACTCCAGTTCACGCGCTTTCCCTAATGTTTCTATACTTTAAAGGCAAAAACAGGACTGACCTTCTCGCCTTGACAGTTTCATCCACTTTCGTGGATTTGGAACCTCTGTACTACATTCTAATCGGAGAGCCGCTAGATCACAGAATATGGCACGGCTTCGCATTAACTTTGACAATTTATCCTGTTCTTTCAGCGCTTGGAGTTTACATAGCAGAACACTACTTCGAGCAAAAGCTATGGTCTGCATACAAATTCTTTCGACTGAAGCCAAATCAGGTCAAGTACTCGCTTTTAACAATATACTTGTGGAGTTTGTTCGGCAGCTTTAGCCACATTCTATTTGACATGCTTACACACGAAACCATGCCCTACGTAATCTATCCTCTAGTTTTTGGGAATCCATTTTACTTCATACAAGTATCAGTAATAGCAAACACAGCCACGATTCTATTAGCAATCTACTCTTGTCTACTCTGGTTGAAAGCGCACAACCAAGAACCCTAAATTCATCCAGTCTCACCTTTTTGCCATGCTTTGTATTTAGGTAGTTTGTTAAGAGCAAAAGGCACCATTATTCTAAATGTAGAAAATTACTGCGTTTTCTCTTTTGTGTGTACGTGTATTCGCTTCAATGTCGATAGTATCCAAGTAAGAGAACAGAGCACATAGTTGCTAAATATTACCAAGCTATTTGGCGAAAATGTCTGAGAATTTGCGATAGTACTCGTTCCGCCAGCGTTTTCGGATTGCCAGAGTATGGTTCCCGGACGAAGAGTCTGGCCGTTATAGAAGAAGATGATTTCCCAGGGGTTTTCAAGCGGATTCTTGTAGTATTGTGCTGACACGTCGGGATATGAAGTTCCGCCCCACATCCAGCTACCGTCCATGTAGGAAATGTCGCCTTGTATGGACCATGCTGTCTCGACGAGTCTCCATTCAGCTTCTTTCAAGAACATTGGATTTTTCAGGTTTACAAACCAGTGTGGATTGGCTATTGGTTCAGAGCTCACGACTCCGAATTGGAAGTATTGAACAAAACAGCCATATGGAAATGGATTGTTTATGACGTTGCCCGCATAGAAGCTTCTGATTATGTTCTCACAGTCTGGTAAGCTAGCCACATTTATCGACTTAAGAGTAATGTTAGCTCCAGAAACATAAATGGAATAGTGAACCCAGCCCTCCGAATCCCATTTAGCATATAAAGTGATAGGGGTTTCTTTGTCTATCCCTGAGAGCTGCCAAGAGTATGCATAGACTAGTTCTTCAGTTGGCATGTGTAGCGGAGCCCTTTCCTCTCTTGTTTGGTGTAATCCAATGTCGATAAAGAGATTGCCTGCTGAGTCTAACACAAGCGTGGTGTAGAATCCGTAGTCTATATGTAAATATCGACTGTCTTGAGCTTGGACAAACATGCCAGCTCCCAACCAACTGGATTGCGGAAAATAGCTCGTGTTCGTTGATGGAAAGCTAACGGTGACAGCGGTAGCGATCGCTCCTCGCGTTATAGTGTTCAAATCTGGAGTGTTGACGTGAAACCCAGCAACATAAGGCTGATTTGAGTTCAGCTCCGTGACATGATGATTCTCTGTAGGAGCAAGTTCAATCGTATCTGTTGTTCCGCAATTAGCAACAGTGATTAAGGAAATGAAGACTAACAAGACTGCAAACGCAATCAAACTTCCCATTTTGAAGAACAAGTTTGAGCTCACCAGATTCTTCTTTCAACAGGTAAGCTTATGAAAACTTATTAGCTTTTGTGAGACACTTGGTTTCATGGCTGCCAAATGCCCAAAATGTGGAAAAACCATTCCTGACGATTCGGTTTACTGCGCATACTGTGGTTATGGAGTAGCACCCTCATCAAGATCAGTTCAGGTGTCAGTCGGCGGAGCTCTGATGATTACGGCAGCAGGAGCATCTCTAGTGCTTTTCATTCTTTCATTCTATGCACTTTGGAACATTTACCACTGGTATCCACCGTATGTCGCACAGATTTGGTTCTTCTATGATCAAATGCTTACAGCTTTCTCATTTATCGGGTTCCTGTCTGGGCTCTTTACCGCCGCACTTTCATTGATTAGAAGAAGCTACAAGCTAACCATTGCCTCCGCAGTAGTATGCGCACTTTCAGGTTGTGGCGTTTGGATCATCTCAATGATTATACCGAATTCGAGCGTCACACACTCCTTGCTCTACTACTTCTTGCCCCTTTTCGTCACCCCAATTGCAGGAACTATTCTGATCTTATTCAAAAAAGCAGAATTCAACACTCAGCCAAAAAACGTTGGAAAACATTAGAGCGCCAACTATCGCGTGTACAGACGAAAGTTCTACCTACGTCTATGCGAAGGTGCCAAATCATCCAAGCGCTCGGCAAAAAGCGAACCCGAGCAATCGTCGACTTTCGCCGTCATTACTTGGGCTCTGTTCTTTCGATTAATTCGATGAGCGTTCCATCAGGATCTTCAATGAAAGCTATCAGCGCTCCCCCTGGTCTAAGCCTAAAAGGTTCATCCGTAATCGTAACGTTCTCGCTTCGCAGCTTAGAAATTATCTGCTCCATGTCATCGACTTCTAATGCGATGTGGTCAAAAAGGCGATCCTCGTAATCGGCTTGAATGAACTTCTTCTGGTCTCTGTAGAACGTTAGTTCAAGCTTTGCCCCTTTACCTTCAGAATCTTGAAGGAATGCGATTTCTGCGTTGTTTTGAGGTATCTCATGTCGCCCCAGAAGCTTAAGCCCCATAAACCGCGTATAGAAGTCGATTGACCTGTCCATATTACTTGTTCGAATACTTGTATGCGTAAATAATCCCATGTTTGCGAGTCTCCTACCGTGTTAGTCTTCTGGATAAAGAATTGTCTAATCGCGCATAAAAACTAAATGCATTGCTGTATAAAACAGAGTTCGCGAGGATGTAGAAATGGGTAGGGCAAGTTTCTTTCGTAAGCTTGAAGAAAAAAAGATTGGAGATGAAGAGCTGGTTGAAGAAGCAATAAAGGATAAAGACGTGTTGCATGAGCTCCTCGACGGAATTTCTTCCCCGACCCCAAGAGTAAAATTTAGATCTGCAAAAATTTTGAGAATCATAAGTGCAAGGAATCCTAGAAAGCTTTATCCTAAATGGGAGTTTTTTGCAAAGCTTCTTGGTAGCAAGAATAGAATTCTTAAATGGAATGCAATCGACATAATTGCAAACCTGACAAACGTAGATTCTGAAAACAGGTTTGACGAGTTATTTGAGAAGTTTTACGGTTATCTTTATGAAGGAAGCCTAATCACTGCCGCACACGTTGTTGACAATTCAAGTACAGTTGCACGAGCCAAGCCGATGTTGCAGGATAAAATCACAGAAGAACTTCTGAAGGTAGAAAAGGTTCCCCTGTCTACAGAGGAATGTAGAAACATCCTTATTGGCAAAACTATAGAAGCTTTTGACGCTTATTATGATGATATCAGGGCTAAGGATGAAGTGGTTTCATTTGTCAAAAGGCAGCTAAACAATACCGGAAAGGCCACTAAAACTAAAGCTGAAAAATTTCTGAGAAGAATAGAAAAACGACAAAAAACGCAATGTTGAAAATTGAAGTGAGCAAGAATGACAAAGGCTAATAGGCATTTTTCTGCAGACACGTTGAAGGTATTCTGTTCCGAAGCACTAGAAAGATTAGGAGTTTCGCACGAGAATGCGCAGATAACAGCGAACGTGTTGGTAGAGGCGGACTTGCGAGGTATCGAGTCTCATGGCGTGGCGCGCTTGAGACGCTATGTTTCTGGCATTCAACAAGGGATAATGCAGCCCAAAGCAAACCCAAAGCTGATAGAAGAAACTCTAAACACAGCAACCATCGATGGAGACGGTGGATTAGGACAGCCCACCTCCTATAGAGCCATGGAACGGGCTATCATTAAAGCACGCAAGCACTCTTTAGGATTTGTTGCGGTAAGAAACTCCAACCACTTTGGCATTGCAGGCTATTACGCCATGATGGCATTAGCACATGACATGATAGGTGTCTGCACCACAAACTCCGAAGTGCTAGTGGTGCCAACTTTCGCCCGCAACGCAATACTAGGCACAAATCCCATTGCTATTGCCATACCTGCAGCTAAAGAACGACCGTTTATGCTGGACATGTCCACGAGCACGGTAACCCGCGGGAAGTTGGAGGTTTATGCGCGGATGGAAAAGTCGATTCCGATTAATTGGGCGACTGACGAAAAAGGCGTTGCTACCAACGATCCTGCTCGTGTCCTTCAGAACATCATCAGGCGAGTCGGAGGAGGCTTGCTTCCTTTAGGAGGGGCCTCGGAAGAGACTGGTGGACACAAAGGCTATGGTCTCGCGTTGGCCATGGAGATTTTCAGTGCAGTGCTGCCTGGTGCCCTCTATGCAGACCGTGTCTATCCGAAAAACGAGAATGGAAAGCCTTTACCGTCTGGAATCGGCCATTTCTTCGGTGCCATGCGCATTGACGCCTTTCGTCCCAAAGAGGGATTCAAGCGTGACATGGATGACCTTATACGCCGTCTGAAAACCGCGCAAAAAGCTAAGGGAGCTGACCGCATCTACATTCATGGAGAGAAAGAGTTTGAAAACGCCGAACGCCTAGCAAAGCAGGGCATCCCCTTGAGTCCTAAAATTGTAGAAGACCTCCGAACGATTGCAGATCAGCTAGGAATGAGGAAACCTTTCTAGTTCTTGCCTGATGTCCCGTAAAAAAAACAAGCGTGTTGTTATTTGATCCGTGTCTTTAGTATGGTCTCGAAAAGTTGTGCTACGTGCACTCCAATCGGAAGCCCGAGTAGCAGACTTTTTAGGCTTATCGAGTAGTAGTGTGCAGTGTTGATTTGAAGACCTTTGGTTTCTTCCAGCCAAGCTCGGAAGTTTTCAACTTCACTTTCAACGTCTGTGGCTAGTTCTCTTTTTGCCTTAAGATTTGCCTTGTCAAAGTTCTCTCTGCGAATTCTGATTGTTTCCCCGACATTTTTCTGACTATATTCTTCGTATAGCTCTAAGCTTCTTGGGTAACTCTTTTCGGCATCGTACAATTCAAGTTCGACAATAAATTCCGCTTTTTTCGATTGCATGGATGAACCTTTCTCTCCACATGATTATCTTGTTTATGAATTCTCGGTTCATATTCAACTTCCACATCACACGAAAACTATCCGATTATGGTGCATTAATGTTATTTTGTCCATGCATCGGGCATCCAAGCGCTTGAGCACTCTGTATAGCACAAATAGCTTAATATGGGACGATGCGTATTATATGGAAACGTAGAATTGTTTCAGAGAAGAACAGTGACCGGAAGACAACGTTTAGTCGTTCTTTTGTCCTTTTTTCTTGAAGATTCTACTATGTCAGACATGAGTGAGGTGAAAAAACTTGGAAATAATGAAAGAAAAAACAATCAAACCTGCGCGTCAGTGGAGTGAAAATATTAAGCGAAGGCACTCTTTAGAAGCAGAGTTTTATTCTGAGCTTCGCTGTTGGGTGCAGCACGCGATTTTGGAAGCTGAGAAGCGCGGGAATTTTGAGAAAAAAGACCAGCTCCTGAGTCTCTTAAGAGAGCTCTAGAGGGCTGTGTTGTTAACGTTTTATTTTGATTGAATCTTGGGTTTTGTTTTGGCTCAGAGTGTGCGTTTTTTGTGTATCTTTCTCATTAAAACTTGACAAATGTGATTTGGGCGCACGTGCGCCTTTCCTCGTAGCTTCCTTTTTCCCATGTATCTGATTTTCACGCTGGGGTATGCTCATTTTCCCAAAGTCTCTAGGAAGTCTGCTCTTTTCAATATCTCATAAAATTGGTCCAGTCTTTCCGGCAACACGTTTGCGCCTCTTTTCGACCACACGCTGTAGAACCATTCAAGGTAGTGGGTGAATCCTCGCTCCTTCCAGTTGTCTATCGATCCTAAATGTTTCTGTGGGTCATCATACTCCTGCACAATATTTTCTAGTTCTTCATCTGTCAGGCTGTGATATCTATTATAGTGGATGACCCCTTTTTTTAGTCGACCTTTCAGATGCTTAGGTTCTGTTGCTGAATATCCTAGAATGAGTGCTATTAGGGGAAAACAATGCTTCTGCGGAAGCTCAAACTGCTTGTAGATTCTCCTCATGTCCCCACGATGAATGCTATTCGTAAACAAGGAATCAATTCCTAAAGACTTTGCTGCTATTGCAGCAGTCTGTGCAGCAAGCGTTGCGTCAACGCTTCCTGTTATGAATGCTATCATGCCCTCGACTTGATACGAATGATTCAGATGTCTAGCTGTATTTACGATTCGGTTGTAGTCCACACAAAAGATCAAGGCTTTGTCTCCATCATAACCGAGAAACTCTTTTATCACAGATCTGTCTTCAACGACAATGATTGAGTAGCTTTGTCGAGCTGAAGCGTTTGCTGCCCTTATACATGCGTTGAGAATCGCATTTAAATCGTCTGGGGTGACTTCTTTCGAAGAAAAATCTCCATGAACCGATCTCAAGTTATATATCGTCTTCAATGTTTCGTTCATTCCTATTACTCCACAAACCATATGCTTTGTCCTAATAGCCAAGACATAAATATAAAAGGACACATTTTCAGGTTTTGTATTGTCAGGTTCAGGAAAGTAACCAATACGAAAATGCTTCGGAACCTCCAGGATTCAGTTGTAGTGGGCAGAGTGGGATTTGAACTCATGCGGCGCCGAAGACGGTTTTTCCTTTGGATAAGATACTGACGGGCAAGTGTGCAGTGAACCATGGCAAAATTAAACAAGTCTAAAAGCATAATTTATTTGCATGAGTCAGACTTGTAGCATTCGCCGAACGAGCAAATTCAAGAAAGGGATATTTGTAGTTGCTGGAACCATTTCTTTGGGATTAGGTGTCGTAGGCGTATTTTTACCTATCTTGCCTACCACTCCGTTTCTTTTGCTCTCAGCAGCGTGTTACTACAAAGGCTCTGAGCGGATGCATCGGTGGCTACTTAACAATAAGTGGCTGGGAGACTACATAAGGAACTACAAAGAAGGAAAAGGAATCTCACCAATGGGCAAGGTCTTCACGCTAGTTTTGCTATGGATAACAATATGTTACTCAGTGTTTTTCATGCTAAATGAATACATTTTACAAATAGTCCTTTTTGCAATAGCCATTGCTGTGACTCTGCACGTCATTACATTGCCAACGTTCAGAAAATCATGATTTTCAGCAAACAAATTCATGCATGTCAAGAGCGGAAAGCAAACAATAAAAATTCATGGGATAATTTCGCATCCATTGTATTTAAGAAAGTGAAAGTCTTCCTTGCTTACTTTTCCGATTTCGATGAGCTGTCGTATTCTCGGAATTTCGTTTTCTACTGCTTCTACGAGATTTTCTACAGTATTGCAGACCAAACCGTAGTTTTCGTTTTTCCATCGTTTCGTAATGTTCGCATATAGACAGCGACCGCCGCAGAGACTTTGAATTTCGCATTTTGTACATGGTTCATCAACGAAGACTTTTCTGAGTTTCAGCGGATCTGCATTGCTAATGTGTCCAACATAGTAATCTTTCATCCCCCACATGGTTGGACATGGGACAATGTGACCGTCTGTTTGTATTGCATAGTTTATCCATCCTCCACCGCACCGCAGTAGATTCCTATCTTCGCCAACGAGTAGAGAATCGGCAATGCCGAGGATGGGATAAAGCCGCAAAACAGTGCCTTTTCTTTCCATACGGTCAATCCATAGCTTGACCAAGCTGCGTATTTCTGGATTGTAGCATTTTTCACTCCACTCTTTGAAGTTTCTTCTTTCGAAGTCACTCCCCCAGAATCCAGCGTTTAGCTGCCAGTGGACAGAAGAAAACGAAAATTCCTCATTGTTTAAAAGCCATTTAACCTGCTTGTAGATGTTTGTTTGCTCCATAACAGTCATTCTAGCAATCAATTCACCTTGGAAACCATTCTTTCTAATCAATTTCATATTGTCGATGACTTTTCTATAGGTGCCTTTCCCTCTGTAAAAATCTGTCAGTGGTTCGTCACCGTCTATGGAAACGAGAATCGCATGGAAACGGTTGACATACTCTGGTTGTATTCTGTCCAGAAGTAGCCCATTTGTCTGTATTAGAAAATGTCTTGCCTTCACATTGTCCATGATCCACCTGATCTCATCGATGCAAAGCAATGGTTCTCCACCATAGAATGTCAAAACGCATTCAGGATCTTGCTTGCTAAACCTGTCCAGCAAGCCCAAATCATAATTTATTTTTCTAGGCAAGAAATAATCAACTTCAAAACCCGGAAAATCAGCATATACATCCTCCACTGCTTCACCAAAACAATACCTGCATTGCAAGTTGCACTCAGTTGTCAATATCACATGAAAGAACGTAACTCTCCCTCTTCTAGCACATTCTTCCTAAGCTAAGTATCCTTTTCCTTAATCTTTTTCGCTTTCTCAATATATCCCTTAAGCTCTCTTTCCCTAATCTTTTTCTCGGGCAAAGTCTCAGGAGCATACATCAAAGGCAAAACAGCCAAGAACAAGAAGAAACTGGCTAGAGAAAAAGCCGCAACTACTTCTATAGACCCTGTATAGGGTTCAATTATTATAGGCAGAAGACCAGCAAGAAGAAAAGGAAGTCCCCCCAATGCATAGTACTTTTCTTTCTCATAATGTTCTCCAAGATCACCCCATAAAGCCATAAAGAAAACAGATGCAAACATCCCCCATGCGACGCCGTCAAAAGTAGTGTATAAGTACCAAGAAACTTGTGTCCCCGAAAAAAGGCTTAACGCGGCATATCCGATGCCTAGCATTACGAAACCGGTAATAATTACCCGCTTTCTACCTACAAGATCTGCAAGTAATCCGCCTATAATCGCAAATAGACCCATCAAGGCGAACTCGATGAGCACAACAAGATTGCGAAAATCTCCGAATAATCTGTCCAACATCGGCGCCTCTATGAAGTTTACAAGAGAAAACATGATCCAAGGAACTAGATATAGCATCACTTCTCTTCTCTGTAGAATAGACCGGTAAGTAGGAACAGTGTGTGCTTGTTCAATTGCGTTTTTACTTGTTGAAAACGAGAAAGCAACAAGGCCAGATGTTCTCCAGATAGCGAGTATCAGAAATGCAATAGCTGTATCAAGCGTGTTCATCAATAAAGCCAGAATAAAGGTTCCGAAACCAATGGCAGTCCATGTTATTCCCCCACAGACTCCACGGTTTTCGACTGTTGTTGCCTCAGCAAAATAAGCCAAACAAGAGGGAAGACCTGCCCCGATTGAAATTCCTAGAAGAAGGCAGACTAGAATGTTAATTGGCATGTTATTGTTTGCAATAATTACTAATAGCATTGTCATGACGGACCCTGTAATTATCCACGTGAGAAAATCGATTTTTCGAGTACGTGAGAAAAAAACCGATCCCAAGATGGCGGAGCAACCTGCTCCTACGTAGTATACGATGAACATTATCAATCGTTCACTTGATGAAACCTGCAACCCATTTATGACATCAGTAAAAAGAGCATACGTTAAGGTGTACCATACAAGACTATTGAACACTAGAATAAATGCTGAGATAACATCTTTCCAGATGATCTTTGATTTGAAATTCTCTGCAAGCCGCATTTCCCGTGGCAACTCGATATTTAGGAAGCGTACTTGCAGATAAAACACTTCTTAACTGATATTCTGTATTCACGTTCAACAATAACTCTTAAGTAGTAGATGTGTTCTACACATATAACAGAGGGGTAGAAATGAAGAAGGCTAAGAAACGGAAAGTTCCAGTACGATATATCATTCCGTAGACCCTATAAATCCTCAAGGGTCGATAAGATTAGTTTTCTCAGCAAGTCTCTTAGTTTATCATTCTTTATGTTAGAGATCAACTGAACGGCTTCAGCTGAAAATTCCGCGATCTCTTTTTTGAGCTTTCTCACACTTTTTGCTTCAAGAACTGCGCGAATAAATTCATCAAGGTCACTATTTCTTACCTTTCCCTTGGCAAGTAATTCTTTGATTCTTCTTCTTGAATCACTATCTTGCATGGAATACAAAACTGGAATCGGCAAGTACTCATTGTAAATTCTTTGATTCAATTCCTCAACTTCAAAAACATCTATGAATTCCTCTCTTAAAGTACCCAGCATCCCCAATGTTCTTGCATACCTTGACAAAGCTTCGACTTCACTGCTATTTCCTCCTCCGACTATGGCTCCAATTCGCATGTCCGCCTCAATGCTTGCTGCTTTCATTTTCACAATTTTCATATACTCTTTTGGTGTGGCGTCGCTTCTTCTTTTTATGTCCAACTCTAGAGCGTGCGCGTTACCCAGCTCGAATAGTGATGTCTGAAGGATCTCAAAAACTTTGGCTCGCTTTTGATGTAAACCTTCAAGTGATTTGCTAAAGAGGCCAAAGCCTTCTATCAGGAATGCATTTCCCAAAAGCAGCGCGATGTCCTTGCCGAATTTTCCAAAAACTGTGGGTACGCCGTGTTTAGCCTTCGAGTTGTCAATGATGTCATCGTGTATATCAAAGGCTGCGGCCATCAAAGTCATAGCCGCTTGAACTTGCACTGCAGCGTCTGGGTCTCCGCCGACCGCTTCGCAAGCTAGAGAAAATAATCCTGGGTGGGTGAATTCATTCCAGCCTGAGACGTAATATTCTAATGCGTCGTGTAATTTTGCGGATTCCATCTTTTCTGTTAAAATACGTTTTTTGGCGAATTCGAGGGCCTTCTTGCTTCTTTTCTGAAGCTCTGCGACAATTATTTGGGATTGTTTCTCAAGTTTTTTCAGGTTCATGGTTCTATTTTCATCATCAGTTCTATTTAAAACATGATAGCAAGGATTTGTGCCTGGCAAGTTCTATTGTATGTCTTGATTTCGGATCTGTTCTCTTAGTACAAATGCGTATGCTTCTACATAGTCAACTCCTTTCTCGGTTATTGAGTATACTTTTCTCGTTCTTCCTCCTTGCTGCTGCATTTGACTTGTTAGGAATCCCTTCTGTTCTAGCTCGTTAAGCAGTGGGTACAGTGCGCCGTGTCTGAGTTTTATGCCAAATCTTGTTTCGAACTGCTTTTTTATTCTGTACCCCCACATGGGCTGCGCGAGAATAAGCCTTAGAATTTGAATATCTAACAGGTTTCTGATTATGCGTTGAACAATTTCCTTTTTGAAGTTTTCAGTCAATTATTCTCCCTTTCTAGTATGCTCTGTTTTTGCTTTTTCATGTTATGGCATATTTAAGTTATGTAGACGACGAGATAGTCGTGTTATGCTTCGTTATGCTTTTTTATGTTTGGGATAAGCATGAACCTTTATATTATCGTTTATGCTCTATAAAGTCTTGCGATATGTCCGAGAAAGGACATATCGTATCTATGTTCAACACAAATACGGAAGGAAAGTATGATGGTAAACAACTCAAAAGAAGTTCAGGTCAAATTAATGAAAGGTCTACTAGACCTAATAGTACTACAATTTCTTAGTTCGCAGCCGATGCATGGATATCAAATCATCACTAAAATTCGAAAAGCCTTCGGAGTGTATTTTGGACCAAGCACCATCTATCCCCTTTTGGGCACACTGGAAAAGAAAGGGCATGTAAAAAGCGAATGGAACCTGAGCAACGAGCGCCCGAGAAAAGTGTACACGCTAACAAGTGAAGGGCAAAACTTGCTGAATTTCACAGAAGACTCGCTTAATCTCATATGCAGAAAAATAGGCACAAACGGGTTCTCTAACAATGGTCTCACGGAAAAGCACATGCAGCCAGCCCTCCGACCCTTTATGAAGAAAATTGAAAACTCTAAAAGACTGATTTAACGCTCCGACCCTAACAACAACCTTAATTTTCAGCAACTGCGAACGTCAGAAAACAGAGATTCTCCAAGCAAATACTGTTAGCACAACTTTTATGACTAGTCCACACTTTACATAAAATCAGGGATGTTCTTGGGAAAAGCAGACCTCCTAATCTACGGATGCGCTATCGTGGCTATGAATGGTAAAAACTTCATAGAGAACGGCGCCATCGTCGTAAAAAATGGTGTGATTGCTTCCATTGGTAAATCTACATCTGTGGAAAACATAAGGGCGGAAAAGAAGATAAATGCGAAAGGAAAGGTTGCCCTCCCAGGCTTGATAAATTGCCATACACATGTGCCTATGACCCTTTTCCGCGGATTAGTCGAGGATCGCCCATTAGATAGTTGGTTGAAGGAGACCATATGGCCTTTGGAGACCAAACTTAAGCCTGAAGATGTTTACGCTGGTGCTCTTTTAGGCTGTTTAGAAATGATAAGAAGCGGAACGACTTGCTTTGCCGACATGTACTTTCATGAGGACATGGTTGCAAAGGCTGTTGAGAAGAGTGGATTGAGAGGTATTTTGGCAGAGGGTATAATTGAAAGTGGGAACAAGGCGTTAGGCGAGAGAATGTTTGAAAGGAGCATTGATTTTGCCAAGAATTTTCGTGGACACGCTAATGGCAGAGTTGGCGTGATGGTTGGTCCTCATGCAGCTTACAGTTGCAGTCCAAGCCTACTCATAAAGGTTGGCGTGGCGGCTTCCCAGCTGAAAGTTGGCATCCATTTACATCTGGCTGAATCAAATACTATGTTTAAGAAACTTGGAAAAAAACGCGGCCCTACGGAGGTGGAATCTCTGGCAAAAGCAGGCTTTTTGGAAGGACATGTTCTTGCTGCTCATTGCATAAATTTATCCATGAACGATATGCGTATTCTTTCTGAACGTGGCGTTAATGTGGTTTATGTTCCTGTGGCTAACATGAAACTCGGTTTGGGGGTTGCGAAAATAGTCGATTTGCTGCGTTTTGGTGTTAATGTTAGTTTGGGAACTGATGGAGCAGCCAGCAATAACGTGCTTGACATGTTTGAAGCCATGAAAATCGGCTCTTTGCTTCAGAAGATTTTCTACAAGAACCCCACAGTTCTGCCTGCTTATGATGTCTTAAAAATGGGAACCATTGATGGCGCTGAAGCCCTAAGTCTTGAGAAAAATGTTGGTTCGCTTGAAAAAGGAAAAAAGGCGGACATTGTCCTAGTTGACCTTTCGAAGCCTCATTTAAAACCTTTGCACAACATTTATTCAAGCCTTGTTTATGCTGCTCGGGGAAGTGATGTAGATACAGTTATCGTTGATGGAAAAATCCTAATGGAGAAGGGGCAAGTGACAACTTTGGATGAGCAAAGTGTTATGGAAAAAGCTGAGACTACTGCTTTTGATTTGGTGTGTAGGTAAATCTTATTTAGCTGCTCTGTTTATTGTATTTGCTCCAGACATGCTGATGTTAAAATGCCTCCAATAATTCGGACAGACAATCTTACCAAGAAGTTCAAAAATTTAACTGCAGTGGACCATCTGAACCTAGAAATTGAAGAGGGAGAAATCCTGGGGCTTTTGGGTCCGAATGGAGCTGGAAAAACAACCGCCATTCTGATGATCGCAACTGTCATCAGACCTACGGAAGGCACGGCCATCGTTGGCGAGTATGACATACGAAAACAACCCAACAAGGTGCGAAGGCTTTTGGGACTGGTGTTTCAGGAGCCAAAAATGTTGTGGGTCAGCACTCCCTGGGACATAGTGAACTGGCATGCTAAAGTTTGTGGATTATCAACAGAAGAGCGGAAGCGGAGAGTTAGGGAAATATTGGAGGCAGTGGACATGTGGGAGGCTCGGCGTAAGAATGTTCATGCCCTTTCAGGTGGCATGCGCAAGAGGGTTGAAATAGCCAAGGTTCTTATTCAGAGACCTAAAATCGCCATTGTTGACGAGCCCACTGCACAGATTGACATTGTGGGCAAGCATAGGATATGGAATATGCTTCGTGAACTTCGCGAAGAGGGATCCACCATAATCCTTGCTACGAATGAACTTTATGAGGCTGATATGCTTTCAGACCGCGTTGGGATAATGCACAGGGGCAAACTTCTCGTGTGTGATACGCCTAAAAATTTGAAGGACAGCATCATAGGCGGGGACATCGTTGACATTCAACTTGAAAAAGATGTATCAACTCAAGCTGTTCAAGAGCTTAAAAGCCTCAAAGAAGTTGTGAAAGTCATGCAAGTAAACCCATCTAGCCTACGCCTCTACCTAAACCAAGTTGAAGAAGTTGTGCCTCGAATAATGAATTTGCTCATGAAGCAGGATGTTCCAGTCACTTCTATACGCATGAGTGAACCAAGCCTCGACGATGTGTTCGCGCATTATACAGGCTTAACCATTGAAGAGGCTCAGAAAACTGGAGTGTGAATTGAAGACGAATAAGATCCTTTTGGTGGTTGAAAGGGACATCCGCTTATTCTTTCAATACAAGTTCTTGATAATATTACGGTCTATTTGGTTTCTTTCACAAATAGCATTGTTTGGCATTATCGCTTCTCGTATGATTAATGTGAATGCAGTGCCAGATTACTTCCGGTATTATGTTTCTGGGCTTTCCATAATGACCCTTTACTCTGCGGCTATTTTCATTGGCTTCGACATTTATGAAGAAGCAGAGCACGGCGTCTTCGAATACCTGCTCAGCTTGCCAGTTTCTAGGAGGCAGTTGGTGATTGGACGATCTATCGGCGGTGGAATTAGGTCGTTCATTTATGTTGGACCACTGATAATGATATCATTGTATGTGATCGGCGCCATCAACCCCATCAATT
>JAOULW010000009.1 GCA_029881805.1 Candidatus Bathyarchaeota archaeon | reverse complement strand
TTCTGTTGCTTCTTTGATGTTGGTGGCTGTTTTGACCGTGTATTCCTCTTCTTCGTTGAATGTGATTAGTTTGTGTAGAACATTGTTGTTTCGATTTTCTTGTGTCCGAGTCTTTGCTTTACGAGCAGAATGTCTTTGGTTTTGTCGTATAGTGTTGTGGCGTAGTAGTGTCTTAGGTTTCGCATTGGGATATTCTTGAGCTGTGGCTCGTTGAGGTTTTTGGCTAATCTGTCTCTTGTTTTTCTCCATGCTTCTCCCATTGCGTGAGAGTTTGGGAATGGGTTGTTTGTTGTGTGTTCTGTGAGGTAGCTTCTTAGCATTTCTGCAGTTTGTTGCTTTAGTTTGAAAGAACGTGAGTTGTGTCCTTTACATCCTTGTGCGTTGATTATTCCGTTTTGTGCGTCTATGTCTTTTCTTTGTGTTGTTGCAAGTTCGTGTGCTTCTAGTCCAGTTTCTTTTAGTATTGTAAAGATTGTTGCGTATTTTCTTGATGATGCGGATATTATTTTGTCAATGTTTTCGGTGGTTGGTATTAGTGGAATTTTTCGTTCCCATTTGTATTTTGGTTTTTCCCATTGAATACTGTTTGTTTTGCAGAACCAATTATATCCAAAGCATAGTTTTGTTTTTGTGGCGTTGCTTACGTTTAGGTGTGCCAGATAGGTTTTTACTTCTTCGGGGTTCATTAAGTCTGCGTGTTTGCTAATTTGTCTTAGGCTGTGTGAGATTGAGATTAGGGTGTTTTTCGCTTTTCCAGAATTTTGGGCTTTGATGAGAGTATTTATTATTAGGTCTTCATATTTTGATGATTGTGCGGGGTCGTCGTCTAGTTTGCAGAATCTGTGTATCTTGGTGCAGTTCTGCCTAGAATGGTCTAGGATACCAGCCTGGGGCGCTGGCGGTCCTGGGTTCAAATCCCAGCGACCCCACATTTTTGAGCAACTTCAAGGCAATTACCAGGCAACCCATTTGCTGAAAACCGACAAGAAACTTGCTTTCCCAAATCCTCTCTTCCAACAAAGGAACAAGCATTTCTTCCGTCGTTTATCTCAAAATCTGCAGGCAAGCCCGGATAGCTTCAAATTTTTCCGGTATACTAGCAATTTGCGAGTAAGAAATAGCTTAATTGCGATTGAAACGATTAGTTTTTACTCGCATTTTCGCTATGCAGGCGAGAGCTCGAGAATTTTGGCGTAGCGCCAAGAATGGGCTCGAACCCTTTTGAGTATGGGGACTGGCAGAATTGTTTTCGAATCTTTCAGATGCCATATTTGTGGTATAACATGCTGGCCGCGCAATCATATCTGGGAGAGTCTAGACTCTCTTGCAAGCGAAGAATCTAGACCTCTCTTTGAGCAATCGATCTCATCCAATAATGTCCGAAATGACGACATCACTATTCTGATCTTAGACTTCATAGTCTCATGAAATAGTCTGGTCTAGTTTTATCGCTTAGTGGATCACAATTGAGTGCTTCTACTAGCAGCTCTGTCAATCTTTTTATCCTTGAAGAAGAGCTTCTCAGGAGTTTCTGAACTAAATTTGATCTTCGTGGGTTTTCGAAATCAATCCTAGTGAAAATTATGTACTCTTCATCGTGATAGCGTTTCCATAATGCGGGGTCTTCAGCGATCGCTAGAATGCTTAAGTAGACCACGAGGGTGGAGAAGTTGTCCAGTCTCTCATCGTAGTGATTCTCGGTTCTTCTAGGATGTTGATAGTTCGAATGCCCCAATTCAGGTGATTTACTCCCTTGGAAATCTCGAACAAACAAACCATCATAATCTACAAAGTATACGTTTACTGAATTTGTCTGTTGGTCAACTGAAACCTTGATATTGCCATGCTGCAGATCTCCGTGAGCAACACCACATTTTTGCATTTCAATCACTGATTCAACGAACTTCTCTGCAACCATCTCAAGTAGGTTCTTGTTGCCCAAGTTCTTGCTGATAAACTTGTTAAGTATCTCTCCCTTGGCCCATTCCATTTTCAATATGGGGTATTTTCTGTTGCCTATCGAAATTCCATCCTGTATATATTCGAAATTGACGAAGCAGGGAAGTCGGACTTTTCCAATACAATTGGAAATTGACTTGTATCTTGTTTGGAGATCTATTATTTTCGAGTTGTAGAAACACCTGACTGCATAGACACCGTTCCCGCTACGGATCTTGAACACGCAGGCAAAGTTACCGCTTATCGATCTTGGCAAACCAATCTTGTCTGCCTCAACATTGCCTCGTTTCAGTTCGGGATCTGTCAAGTGTATGTGCACGTTTTGAAATGCAGCGACATAATCTTGAATTGTTGGCCATTGAATAACATGAATTCTTGGCTGAGTCGGACGAGTCAGCACGGCCGCGCTAAGCCCGGCCGATGTTTTCCGATTCCGTATCCATCCAATGAAGCTCTGGCCAACGGCTCCAAGAAAAACGTAGAGGAAGCCAAAAAGCAGTCCCTCTCCAATTAGATACAAGACCATCAGCCAATATGGATAGCCAAAGAAGAAGTTATACCCAAAAACCAGACCCCATGTGAGGCTGTTTCCGAAAATGAATGGCCAACCCAGGCCCTTCTCTAATGCAGAAAACAGGAACGTCACCAACAATACTGTGGCGAATTCAAGATAGAAGAAGTCTCGCAATGGATCTCGCGCATTGGCTGGAAGCTGTGCAATCGGGTAATAAATGGTGAATGAGAGCTCAAAGATGATGGCAGTCATGAGTATCCTCCTAAGTGTCCTAGCTGATTCCCCCGCAAGCGTGGCGAACCCCATGCCACCAACTGCCAATACTGCTCCAAGCATCCACAAGACTGTACCAAGTGGCCATGGTATCATAGCGCGCTCTAACGTTATGACTCCTTCATCAGGCAAGAAATCGTCAACAATCGCTGAGAAACCGTGTATTCCGCCAACGAAGATCCTGATCGTGTTTCCAAGGGTCGCGTTTATGGCTGAGAGAGGCACAGCAACCTCCACAACTGCGTCGAATTTCACAGGGATTTCTTTCATAGCTTCAGCCCAATCAAAAGCTTGAATCCAGTTGTTTCCATCCCATTTGCCCAGCATACTATAGTAGGAGTCATACAGGCCTATCCACAATCGATATTCGGCACCTTCTCCTTCGCCCCCACTCCAGGTAGAAGGGCATCCAGTTGAAGCGTTGTTGTCGATGTCATAGTATATGTAATAGAATGCGCGTCTTGGGTTGTCGACAGAGCCTGGTATCGACAAATTTAGAATTCCTGACACGTCGAATCGATGGAAAATTCTGTACTGATCATTTGTTGTATAGAATCTGGTGAAATCAAAATCAGGAGGATCGACATCTCCCGCAGGATCCACAATTGCTGGCGTCATACTGTCCCAATCAGATGGTGCTCCATCTACTACGATTATGCTGTTCTGATTATTACTATAGCTGAAGGCTTGGTCTATGCGATCAAATGTTTCACATTGACTATAGACTATTATGTCTACTGCTTCGGGATTTTGGATAAAATTCAGAGGAATATTGATCTCAACACCATCCGTGAATCCAGCTAGATCTAGAGATTCCCATCCTTGGTAACTGTTAGTGGACGAATTCCAGAATTGGAGCCAAGCTCCTGTTGGATATTTGCTTCCAGCAACTGAATATGCAAATACTATGTCATAGTCTGCGCCAATCCCTCGGTCTCTACCCCCCCCCACCAAGAACGACCAGTTGTAAAATTTCGATCGATATCTAAGAGTATTTCGCCCTTAAATCGATGGTCAGGCATGTTTGGCTGTTCTTCATAATACTCTAATTTTAGCCACAGATTGCCCGCAAGAAAACTTGCGTCAAGCTTCTTAAGGTTCATCCAACCTGCATACTCACGAGTGTCATAGAAAGTCGAGGATGCCTCCACCGCTGCGCGAAAGTAAGGTGCCAATAGTAGCGTGCTTACTGACATAAAGGCTAGGATTATTGCAGAAACAGAAACTATTCTTCGCAACATTTCTGCTCTCTTAAAGAAATAATTTCCATAATGTTTAACATAACATTTGCGGACAAATCTCTATTACCGATGGGTTTCTAGGTGAGCATTCGAGTGATAATGCGTGGCTTCCCAGAAAATGAGCCAACCGAGAATATAAATTCCCGCCCTAAATTCTTGATGTTATGCTAATAAAGTAATAGAAGCCCTCAATGAGCAATATTTTGCACAAAGCAGAATTCGTGCCGCATCCAAAACAACCTTCAGATGGTCGAGGCATTTTTGAATCAATTTATCTCCTAACGCATCAACGCACTTTGAAATGTCTATCTTTCCAGACCTTTGAAAAGGCTTATAATTTAGTATTATAGATTCGGCATTCAGAGGGAGGTGTTAAAGCATGTCTTTCGTTAAGTGCGCCTTCTGTTCAAAGATCAAAGGAGCAAGCGAGATGTACTATTGCCCCCATTGCGAGATATGGATGTGTGGCGAACATGTTGGCAAACCGTTGTTTGGAAGATTAAGCTGCCCAAGATGCGGTCGAGAAGTAAAAGGCAGGTGATAAGAGAACAATAAACCAGAAAAGACCGAAATAAGCTCTCTAGAGAACCGAACTCGCGGTAGTCCTTCTATTGAATATATCGTTTTTTCATGTTTAAAGTCTAACTTCCAACAAATCCTAAAGAAGAGAAGTATGTAAGAGATTTGAAAAGTCATTAGGTCTTGTGTGAAGAGCCACTATCATATTTCGTCACTTTCATAGGATTGGAACAGGCATCTTATTTTCCTTTCATCAGTAAATCACATAATTTGCTCAGAAAAATCTAGCCGTTTAATCTTTCAGTGGGATTTTTCTAGTCTGCCCAAAATTCCGAGAATTTAAAGCGAAGTTTAGATCTAACCCCCCGCACGATCATGAGCCGAGGGTTTGAACGTCGTCCCTGACTTGGGGTTGTTGGTAGCCAGGGAGAGATTCGAACTCTTGCCCTACTAACAACATTTTTTGCAAACAAAAACACAGAGGTGAGGGTTCAAACGTGGGCACTAACCTATACGACCCCACTAAGCTTCTTTTCGAGAAACAAGCATTTTTTGAGAAGTTTTATTAGAATTAAGCTCGATTCACTAAGATTCTTTTGCAAGCATCTAATAAATATTCGGCAATTTCGCGACTAGGTTTGAACCTTAGAGGTGGTGCAGAGGGTTAGGTTTAAATTCTCGGAATTTTTATGGAATGGATTCTTTCTGCGTAAATTTTAGTCGCTTAATATTTACGTTACTTTTTTATTGCAGCTGTATATTGGGTAAAATCATAAATCTGTTTGAAACGTTGTCAGAAAAGGTTGGCTTAAATGAGTCTAAAAGTTTATGTCGCCAGGAAGTCGTATGGTTGGCTTTTCCTCGCCTTAATTACTCTTCCTTTATTGCTCATAGGAGGATTTCTTGTGCACCTATACTTGACCACAGGACACATATTTTTGTTTCTTTCCATATTCCTCTCTCTCGGCATAGCACTCCCATTCCTTATTATCCTCATCAGTTTGCCTTTCATGAAGTACGAATTGGACGACGAAAAGCTCGTAATGAAGTGCGGTTTACTCAAGTATGTAGTTCCTCTCGATTCGATCAAGAGGATTACAAAACGAGATTTAGAGATATCACTCTGGTCAAGCCTTAGATTGCCCGGGCTTGCCTTGTTTACGGTTCTTTATGCGGATCTGGGCAAGGTTAAAATGTGTGCCGCTTCGGCGTCAAAAGACATAATCCTCATTGAAACTGATCGTGGTCTATATGGTATTACCCCTGCCAACGAAGATGAATTCATAGCAGATTTTCGCAGCAGGACAGGAGGAAAATGGTGAAACTATCCGAAACCTTTCTTATAACGTTAGCCGTAGCGACCTTAGTTCTTTTCTCGCCTTTTCTAGATGCCCAGACGCTCATCGCTGCATCTGCTGCACCCGACTTAGACACAGTGGCTATAACTTTCGTTAATCTCCTTGAAGAAGGGAAATCTGAGGATGCCGCAGAATTATTCAACACGAATATGGCTGAAGCGCTACCTCCACAAAAGCTTGAGACAACATGGAACGGGTTGATCGGCAATGTTGGAGAGTTTAAAGAAATTGTTGAAACCAGAATTACCGAAGAGAAAGGATACAGAGTAGTCTATGTCACTTGCGAGTTTGCCAAGACTTCCCTTGACATAAAGATTGTGTTTGACGAGGAAGCAAAAATAGCCGGGTTATGGTTTGTGCCCACAAAAACTGAAGGCATACAGGGAATCTATATAGCTGCCCTCATAGCCACGGGCATTTCAGTCTCGTTATGGGGCGGCTTAGTCTACTGGCTTTCCAAACGCAAGTGGAAGTACCTTGCCTTGATGTTAATCACGCTTCCCTTCAGCACAATTGTAAACCTTTGGATAAAAAAACCAGTTTATGATTTTCTTTTATCTTCTTTAAGTGTTTCTTCTGAGTTGAGCATAAACACGCCTTGGTGGTTTCTTTTATTTGTTCTTTTCCTCTCACCTATCAATGAGGAAGCAATAAAGCTCTCTCCTTTATTGGCGAGACAGGTGAGGCGTATGATTGATCGGTCATCCGCTCCTTGGATTGGAATGGCGTTGGGCATTGGCTTTGGCGTTGGAGAAGTATGGTATTTAGCTTGGCAGTTTTCAATGGTTCCCGAGTTGGTTGGGTATCCCTTCTATTATTTTGGAGGCTTCATTGGCGAGAGAATGGTGGTCGTGTTTATTCATGGAGTCATGACCGCCGTAGCAGCAGGTGGCTTCTTGAAGGGTAGAAAAGGACTTTTGATGGGTTATGTTGGAGCAGTATTCCTTCATGCACTCACAAATATAGGCGCAATGCTCTATCAGATAGGGCTTTGGAACGTAACATTTGCCTCACTCTACCTAATCCTTCCTATAATCGTCGCCTTCTTCGTATTCGAGCAGCTGCGCAAAAAAGAGTTGAAAGATAAAAAACATAAAGAGACCGTTTTGTTCAGCAGAGATTAAACGATCGAGAGAGTGCAAGAATGCAAATAGCATATGAGAAAGAGCTGTCAGATACGCTTTTCAAACTGTGAGCTAAAGCCGAGAATTTAAACCCTAATCTCGACTTTCAGTGCGGGGGATTAGGTTCAAATCTCGGAATCTGAACCTTATCGAAGAGAGCATTAATCTTACGCATTTGTGAGTTTCTAATACTTGCTCCAATACCATGCGCTACATAGGCTTTTTGGCGGTCATAACGCCGTCCCCATTCGGTAGCGTAGTGCGTTCAATCTGCTCAAAGCCAGCCTCAGTCAGCCAGTCCTTCTGCTCTTGCTCCGTGTAATCTGCAGGGACTCTTTCATAGGCGTTTACAGAGGCTAAATTATGCCCCACCTCTTCGAGGGGTGAGATTCGTGAGTTGTCCAGAATGTGACCGAGAATGTATATTGCGCCACCTGGATTGATGACTGCGCTGACGTTTTTGAGTGCGTCACGTGCATCATTGGGCCAGAGCACTTGGATAAACGCCCTCAAGACTGCGACGTCAAAAGCGCCTGTCAAGGGGCCGCGAACCACATCGGCGGGCATTATCTGAATTCGGTCTGCGGCACCGGCTTCTGCTATCAGGCGTCGCGTGATAGGCGTAACCGATGGGAGGTCTACCACAGTGGCTTGAATATAAGGACAAGCCTCAATTATAGCGACGGCGAGTCCGCCTGAGCCACCGCCAACATCCAAGAGCGTACGGTAAGAAGAGAAGTTATACCTTGCCACAAGTTCGCGACCTGCTCTAACTGCAATGGGACGTGTGCCACGAAAGAGAGATTCCAATTCTTCTTCCGACTTTTCAGATTCATCAAACTTCTCTTGCGGTATTCCCGTTCGAATTGACTCCGCAGTCTTGAGTGTGGCCCTCCAGATCCAGAGGTTTAGAAAAGGATTGAGGTGTACATGGTCCCCCACGTATGACGGGTTGTCTCGGACCAAAAAAAGGTTGGCTTCATCTGTGTTGGAGAAACGGTTCCCTTCCACAGTCAGTAACTCAGCGGCTACAAGGGCATAAAGAAGCGGCTTTAGTTTAGAAGGTTTGACACCGATTGCGTCCGCAATCTGTTCGGCGCTCATTGGTCCATTTTTAAGCGGCGTAAACACATCGAGCTGCATCCCTGCGAGCATCGCAAAGGATGGATAAACTGCCGTTGCGAGCTTCTTGATAGTTTTTGGTTCAGAAGTTGGAGACATCTCTCTGCTCACAACTCTCACCCAAGACAATAGTGCGGCACTTTTGCTTATAAGCAGACTACTGAAATCAGCGGTTGCTAAGGTTCCATAAACGTGTTCTTCAAAGTCGATGGCATCTGAGCAATAACCAGCAGGCACAAACACCAAAATAGCGTCAAAAAGCCGCCAAAAAGAAAATCTTTGACCGTAGTGCGGGGGATGGGGTTTGAACCCCTGTCGTCCTAAGGTCACGGGTTTGGCTGGTTCTGTGAGGGTTCAAACGTGGGCACTGACCTATATGATCCCACTAGTAGCCTATTTCGTGAAATAAAGATTGTTTCGACGAGTATTTGTTGAAATAGTGGCGATTTAGCTAGTTTTTGCTTTCGCCCAGTGAGAGCATGCTCGCCCACTCTTATTTAGGTTTAAGTCCTTCCGGGTCATCAGCATCATGTCTAAGTCTGCGTTTGCTATCTTCCGTTTTCTGAATAGGTTAACCCCGTTGACGGTGTAGCAGATGAACGACGAAAACCAGCATGGACACAAAATATGAAATCTGTGTTATTTCCCAATTTTTTCCGAATGTTTTTTCTTCTTTTGAATATTCTTTTTCTTCAATGAGGGCATACACTAATCTCCACGAAGCAATAGTTGTTATTGATAATATTACACTTTGAAAGTCTTAAAAGACTTTTCACCAATTTAGGCCCATGAAATAGAAAAAATAGGGATTTGCGGGTGATGTCTCCATTTGTCCCATCTGGTCTACGACCTTATCTTTATCACTGGCATCTTGGAAAAGATGAAGCCTCGGGTCTTATATATGAGACAAAAGTATATTCGAGATGCATTTGACTCCTTCGAATACCTCTACAATGAAATGAAAGAATTTTTGACTCCTTCAAAAATCCAGCAGAATAAGAGATTCGAGAAATAAACAATATAAGACACATATGAGGCGTTTTTATAAGCGCGTGTGTGGTTCCTTTATCTCTTACAAAAGGGGATGACTTTAACTGACGATAATTGTTGATGATGCCGGCGTAGGTGACCTACTTTTTGGAGTGGTCATAGGTGCCTTCCGCTGTGAGACTCAGGAATTCAGATACGATATCTTGGATGTCAAATATTTCAGATACCCGCGATTCCAATCAAAAGAGTATCTGAGACAGGCTTCGAAAGTCGTGTTTCAACTACTGGGTAAACTTGAACTTAAGAAAGATGAACAGATTCAAGTCTGCAGAGGGTATATCTTCGACGAAGCTGTAAACGGTTTGAAAGAGATGTATGGCGACAATCAGGTTGATAGAATCACGGTCACCGGGGAACCACAGAGGCTTACGGAGATAGCATACCTTGACGAAATCAGAAACTTGGGTTATGAGCCAGTAGAAGAGAGAGATGAAAAAAAGGCAAAGAGCTTCTTCCACATGATGAGCTGGCTACAGAAAAACCCGGAAAAGCTAATCTATGCAAAGACTGGTTGGCCACGCCTGCAGAGATACAATCTATTTAAATCCTACTATCAAAAGCGATCAAAGGAAGAAAGAGAAGTCAGTTCTTGAATCTGTGAAGTATTCATTGGTCTCATAGGCTTTTGCCAGCTGGTCCCGTAGGCTTCTGTCAACCAGGCAGGATACCTCAAACGAGGGTTCAAACGTGGGCTCCAACCTATACGACCCCACCACAAAACCTAGAGGTTTAATTTCGTTAGTTTTATGTTCTAGGCAATCTTTTCTGGCGACATACTAAATGCGCAGTTGAGCGTAGCACCGCAACACGCACTTCCCCATATTAGCTGTTCTAATCAATCGAACCACACATAGTGACGAGGGGACTACGTGATGTGCTACGATATGAGACGATTCGAAAAGATTGCGGAAGAGAAAAAACGACGCCAGAAAGAGCGAGAACTCAGCGTTTCTGTTGCAAGTCAATCAGAAATACTTCTAAAGGCAGTTTCCAGAAAAAACAAATCGCGCAAAGATTAATCAGTTCTGGTTATTAACATACTGTTCTTGAGATTTGTTCACTGTAGTGTCTTTCTTTGGAGGTTAGGCTAGAGGAGAAAGAGAAAGTTGAAAATAGGATTAGTCACAATAGGGCAGTCACCTAGAACAGATGTGACCCTGGCTATGAAAGAAATGCTTGGCCCTGAAGTTGAGCTCATCGAAAAAGGAGCTCTAGACGATTTAACAAAAGGGGAAATCGAAAAGTTCGCCCCTGCCGCTCGAGACTACCTATTAGTTACAAGACTAAAAGACGGCACGTCTGTTAAGGTTGCAAAAAGGTGTATATTCCCAAGAATCCAGAAATGTGTAGAAGAGCTTGAAGAAATGAATGTTGATTTGACACTACTTCTGTGCACTGGGGAATTTTCCAATATAAAAGCAAGAAAACTTTTGATAACCCCAGACAAACTGATTTCCAACATAGTTTGGACAATTCTAACTCATGGAAAACTTGGGGTTGTTGTTCCAGAAAAGGAACAAATTCCCACATTAAGAAGAAAGTGGAAAAATAGAAAAGTTCCTATCGTAATGACAGCCGCAAATCCCTATGGCGAACTTAAGGCTTTAGAAGAAGCAGCCACATTTTTAGCTAGAGAGAATGTTGATTTAATAATCCTTGATTGCATAGGATTTGATCTGAAGGCTAAAGAATTATTTGTGCGCTTAACTGGAAAGCCAGTTATATTACCTCAAGCCCTCATCGCATGGATTTTAAAGGAACTGGTCAGCATATGAGTGAGTTAAATAATGAAAACTTTCAATTATCTTGCGTTTCTCACTAGAGTGTTATCGCTTGCTTATTTTCTTGTAGCGGTCATTGCTTTCGCAAATTTCTTGAAAAGTCTTACAAAGTAATTCCGTTTAAGCAAGGGACCCTTTCCGATGGCTGGACATTCGCTAGTATGGGCAAAAGTGTATCTGTTGCTCCTAGTCTCCTTAAGTTCGAAGGGATAGAACTTGCAGATAAGCGGTCTTATCTGATAGATTGTGCATGAATTCACCTTAAGAAACATACATTTCCCGTCTTCAGTTTTCTTCATCCGAAAAGCATAAGGTTCAAACCCCTTGATTTCTTCGGCAAACTCGTCAACCCTTTTCAAAGTCTTCTTTGATATGTGCTCAGCTTCAACAGTCAAAAGAAGAATTAATCTCCCCTTATCTTTGACGTCGCCGCAGCACAAGGCACATCTTAAACATTTGAAACGAACGTTTTTAGGATACTCGAAGCCCAAAATCTCAAGCGCCAACCTGACAGCAAACAATAAATTCTTACTATTTAAGAATAAATCTTCACTTACCCACAGTCTGAGCTGTTTTGGAGCAATTTTACACTTCTACAATAAATTTTAATACAAGAAAAAAGTAATGCATGGTTGTAACAAGGTAAATTATGAGGTAAAAGAATATGGCATCAAAAGAATTATTGGGAATGCTAAACAAAGCCATTGCCAGAGAACTTCAAGTTTCAATACAGTATATGTGGCAGCATGTTCAATGGAGCGGAGTCAAAGGCTTCGCAGTACAAGACGAGTTGGAGAAAATAGCCATAGCAGAAATGAAACACGCAGAAGCCATAGCTGAAAGACTCTTCTATCTGGGTGGCATCCCAACGACAAAGCCCACGGAAATAGTTGTAGGTAAAACGCTCAAAGAAATGGTAAAGCGCGACATAAAAGATGAAGAAAACGCGATAACTCTGTATAAGGGAATAATAGAGCAAGTGCGAAAAGAGAAAGACCAAACCACAGAAATACTATTCATGAATATTTTGAAAGACGAAGAAGAACATCACGACACTTTCACAACATTGCTTGAAGACTTGAAATGAAAAAGAACATAATCTTCCCTCTACTCCCTCTCTCCATTTTTTACCCCTATAGTCAGATGAGCCAATCATGAGAGCTAGTCACGCAGACTTAACCGCTTATATTAGAACTAAGCCTATCCCACATTGTAGAAGTCTAAATTTGTTGTTCGCCCATATAATTAATAGAAAGCGCAAATCAGAATTCGAGGACAGAGCCTGAAAATTGAATCTAAGAGAATACTGGAAAAAGCGAAACTTTGCAAAGACAACCGAGCCGAAAGGTGGATTGAAGATGGTTGAAGGAAATATCTACGTAATACAGAGGCATGCTGCCACGCATCTACATTATGACTTGCGTTTGGAGATGGATGGCGCGCTAAAAAGTTGGGCGATCCCTAAGGAACCACCAACTTCAGCTGGAGTCAAAAGGTTGGCAGTGCAGGTGGAAGATCACCCAGTTGAATATGCGAATTTTGAGGGCACAATTCCGGAAGGCGAATACGGTGCGGGCACCGTGAAAATCTGGGACAAGGGCACATATAGATCAATAGACCGAAAAGAAGACAAACTTATATTGGAAATTGACGGCAACAAATTAAAAGGTACTTATGTGCTTTTAAGATTCAAAGATAAGAAAAATTGGCTATTCTTCAAAAAGAAGTGACACTGCAAAAATTAGTCAAAATGAATGTTGTTTGGTTTGCTCTGCAATTATTCTTCAGTCTCTTCTTCCTCTTTAGCTTCTCCTTTTCCAACAACTTCGGCTTCTGCGAATCTTCCGCTTATCCTTGTTATCCTTATCTTGACATGGTCTCCTGGTTTGGTGTCAGGTATGAAAGTCACTAGACCTTGTATTCTAGCGATGCCTTCTCCTCTGCGGCTTGTTTCCGAGACATCGACTTCATATTCTTGTCCCATCTCAACAGGTTTTGGCGGAAATCTGCTTCCTCTGCCTCTGAATCCTCTTCTTGGGCCGAAGCTTCTTCTTTCTCCTTCCATTCGTTTCACCTCTTTTTGTAATGGACATACTTCACGGTTTACTCAACTGTCAGCGTCCCATATCTCCCCACATTCAACTGGATTTCGCCTCTGAAGCTTGTTATGTAGCCGTTTTCCACTTTGACTGTGTCGTCGACATTGACTTTATTGATTTGTTCATTCCATAGTGTTAGTTTTATTGTGCCTGTTTCATCAGCGACTATTGCTGTTGCCACCTTGTATGTTTCGTCTTTGAACCGGGCCATGACCTCACGTGGGTCGGATTTTTCTACGACTTTGGCTTCAACACTTACACGTTTCATTCCATTTCGTAAGTCTTTTATTTTCAATTTTTTCCACCTATTTCAAGCTATTTTTTCCGCGACAGCAAATTTTCCGCCTACGGACAAAATTCTGACTTTAACTCGTTCGCCTATTTTGCTATGAGGAACAAATATCATAAAACCTTGCATCTTAGCTATTCCGTCTCCTCTGCTTCCAACATCATCAATAACTACTTCTAATTCCTCATTCTCCTTTACAGGGGTTTGCAAAAACGGTCTGCTTGGGCGGAACCTTCGTTTGCTTCCATAACGTCTCAGTCTTCTTTGGACATTTCTTGTTTTTTCTGGCAGCCGTCTTGGCATATTGTGCTTTCGTCCTTGTCGCGGAAACAGCCTTCCCACCAAAAACCCATGTGCCATGTCTTGACACAGTAGCTTTTGGTCAAGGCTAGTTACATGCAGAAAAGCCACTCCACCATATAAATTTTGCTAGACATTTCACTCATAACGTAAGGCTTCAATGGGATCGAGTTTTGCGGCTTTTCTCGCAGGATATAAACCAAAGATTATGCAGACTATTATGGCAAAAATTATGGCTAGTGCTGTCCATTCGGGTGAAAAGACAGGGGTTATGGTCATTTTTTGGGTCTCTGGAGTTTGAAAAGCTGTGCCTTGATGTTGTGGTTGCATGAAGCTTGAGAGCATATAAGCTAGTGCATAGGAAAGCCCATATCCAGTAGATATACCGATTAATCCGCCTATGACGCCAATTAGCATTGCTTCTGTAAGAAACATTGCCAGAACAGTGCTGCTTTTAGCTCCGATGGCCTTCAGTATTCCGATTTCTCTTGTTCGCTCCACAACAGAAACGGTCATAATGTTCATTATACCTATTCCAGCGACGAGGAGCGAAATTGAAGCTACCGACATCAGAAAAATCTGCACAATAGTGAGTATGCGATCAACCTGCTTAATAAACGTCAATGGAACTAGAATTGTAACTTTGTACGGAGGAAATAGCCCCTCAATTTCCTCAGCAACTCTCTCTGATTCTTCCGAGTCGGAGACTTCTACAAAAATCAGATCAGACTCTAAAGTGTCATAAATATCCCTTACCGTTTCTAGTGGTAAAAAAATCCAATAATCAAAGTTTGTAATTCCAGGTGTACCTTTCTTCTGCAAAGTTCCGCCAACTGTAAAGCTGTAATTCAATTCGTAATAAGGTGGAAAGTGTGTTTGGTTAAATACACCTAGGGTCAGGATTATTGTGTCATTTGCAACTGCGAATGGTATTATATCATCTTCTGTTGGGTAATTGACTTTATGTCCAATGACTATTGTGTCATTCTCATATTCTGTTGGATGTACATCATTTTCAAAAACGAATCTGTCTGAGAACATTTCAACAAAATCTGTAAAATTAACTGCGGTCGCAACAAAAGCCTTTACTGTTTTGTTGTTTCTGCTATTATACAATGTCACATTGCCAATTTGCATGACCTGCGTTGCAGCTTTGACTCCTGATATTTTTGAGATGTTTTCTACATCATAATCATAGAAACGATCTCTCGACAAACCTGCAAATAAGGTTCCGGGTATGACTGTCAAGCTGTCTAATTCAAATCCTTGCTGCATTCGTTCTCTTATTTCTAGTCTGAACCCTTACCCTAAAGACGCCAAGCCAATTATTGCTGTTATGCCTATTACGACTCCTAAAGTTGTCAGTGACGTTCGCAGTTTCCGTTGAGTCATATTTTCCCAGGCAATGATCAAAATCTTGCTTGGCTTCATTGTTTTTTCCTCCTTGGCGTTTCTTTTATTCCTTCGATCACGCCGTCTTTCAAGTGAATTATACGGTCAGCTGCTTCTGCAATGTTGGGGTCGTGGGTAACAACTATAAAGGTTTGGTCCTTCTTCTCATTCAACTTTCTCATTAATTGAACTATTTCCCAACCTGTCTTCGTGTCAAGATTGCCTGTTGGCTCGTCAGCCAAGACAATTTTTGGATTATTTATCAACGCCCTTGCTATTGCCACACGTTGCTGTTCTCCACCGCTAAGCTCAGAAGGTTTATGATTTATGCGCTCTTCAAGACCCACCAGCTTCAAGATCTCTCTAGACTTCTGCAATGTTTCCTTTTCTGATATGCCAGCAATTGTTAATGGCAATTCCACATTTCTCAACGCAGTTAGTTTTGGCAGCAAATTGAAAAATTGGAAGACAAATCCTATTCTCGTTAGACGAAGCTCAGCCAATCTATCATCGTCTAATTCGAGAATGTTAGAGCCGTCGATCAGAATTTCTCCTTCATCTGGGCGGTCTAAACCGCCCATCAGATGCAGCAAAGTTGATTTCCCACTGCCTGACGGCCCGAAAATCGCTAAGAATTCGCTTTCTTCCAGATCGAAACTTACTCCGCGCAATGCGGGAATGATTACTTTACCCATGCGATAACTCTTTCTGACTTTTCTGACTCCAAGAATAGCTGTCATTTAATAATCCCTCCAAAGAAAACAAAGTCATTGCATATTTTCTTTTCTTAACTCTGCTATTAAATTGAAAATCCAATGAAGCCTGCAGCTATCATACTAATGAAATAAGCCACTGAGCCAACGAGAAAACTCTTAGTCAAAGAAAACTCTGCTACTTCGCGCGTGGCAAGCGCGCACAGCGTTATAGTCCAGACGAACACAGCCATTTGAACATATCCATAGATATTGTTGACGAGCAATATATCATTCATAATCTTTATGGCGGCGACATTAAATTCCCCTTCAACACCACTAAATAATTCAAGCGGACGGTAGATAGTAGGCAAAGTTGAAAACAAAGCAGCATTTACCATTGCCTGAATAAATATGGTTATGAGGACTGATCCAACTAAAACTAGCAAAGGCTTCCAGACGATTTTGCCTCCCAGACCCCTAATCATAATGTAAAGTAAACCGCTTAGAAAAACCCATTTGATGACAAATTGCATAAATGCACCCATTGAATAGTTGAAGACTGATGAACCAACGTTTTCAATAATTGGCTTGAAAACACCTCGAAAAACCAGTCCATCGATGCGTATCGTTATATTTGAATTTTCAGACCAGTCAAATCTAAACCCTAGAATGTTAATGTTACTCCAATCAGCACTGGTGCTGCTTTCTGTCCATCCGCTTTCAGGTCCTACCGCTATTGTCAAATTATACCATAAAGGTTCTGTGAATGAAACAAAATCTTCTGTTAGATTATAATAAAAATAGTCTGTTTGATCGAAGAACAGATAGAAGTCTGCGTTGACGGGCTGGGTTGTGTTTGGATAATCTGGCTTAATTCTGAAGGACACGTTCTTGTAGCCTTCTAAACCAGAGCAATTTATAGGTTCCGTGAAATTTAGCTGAGCCCAGATTTGTTTATCATTGACAAGAGAGTATTCTATACTTTTGTTTCCATAGTAGCCTCCGCTTAGACTGTCATTACTTGTGGTAATTGTTATGCTAGTGTTAGACGACCATAAAGTGTGGTTTTCTGTCCACTCATCTCCACTTAAAAGTGTAGGAATGGTTTGTTCATCATACACCTTTGATGCAGCAACGTACTCAAATCCAGTATATGCTGCTGCAAAAAGAATCATTATTAGAATTGGCCCATGGTACTTTGGGTTTTGGATCATTTCTTTGAATGCCTTGTGAGGTGCGTATATGAGTTTGAGTATTCCGTAAGCGAACAATGGTTTATGCTCCGTTCGTAAATGGTTGTTGCTAATTTATTAAAGTTATTAAAGGTTTGCTACATTCCAAGTTTTAGTCGTCTATAAGTTGTGTAATCCACATACTCTAGAAAAGGATTTTCTGCTTGATATCCAACCGTTAGTTTTTGGCGTTGTCGCTTATCCAGTATCTGGTTTGTAGTAATGATTGAATAAGCGTCGCTTCCTGCTCCAGAACCATAGCTGACGATTAAAATGCGTTCTTCAGGCTTTGCTATGTCTAAGACAGCCGCTAAGCCTACTGGTGAACTGGCCGAGTATGTGTTTCCAAATTTTGCTACTTGGAGCGAAGGCAGATATTGTTCTTCTTTGAACCCCAATTCCTTTGCAATTCTTACTGGAAACTGAACATTGGGTTGGTGTGCAACAAAATATTTGACGTCGTCTACGGATAGATTGAGTCGCTCCATCAACTTTTCCGTTGCATTTCGTATATGTTTGAAGTATGCTGGGTCTCCGGTAAATCGTCCACCGTGCATTGGATAGGTTTCGCCGTCTCTTCGCCAAAAGTCTGGCGTGTCTGAAGTGCAGGAATACCAGCCCTCAATTTCAGCGATAACGTCCTGCTTTCCGAAAATGTAGGCGCATCCGCCGTATCCAACAAATAGGTCCAGCTCTCCGCCTGGACAGTCTCTAGGAGCTGCTTGAGAATTATCTGTCCCTATTACCATGGCACAATTAATGTTCGATTTCGGATAACTAACTAATGACGCTGCATCTTTAAACATACTTGTAGCCGCCTTGCATGCAAATTCAGTGTCTACTGCATCAACTCCCTGCACATCTTCACACTCCTCACCGAGCTTCAGAACCTGTGCAACTTTTGAAGCTATTGGTTTAACAGCATACGGGTTTGATTCTGAGCCAGCATAGATTTTGCCAATTAATGAGCTGTCTATTCCAGAGTGAATCAGTGCAAGTTTTCCAGCCTCAACAGCTGCCGTTATCGCATCTTCATCGACGAATGGAACTGAACGTTCTATGCTGCCTTCCTTTATTCTAAACCTTGAAGTGTATACTCCATAGCCAACGATTCCAGCAGCCTCATATTCTTTATTCGGTTTAACAATGGTATATTCTTGGTGGGGGTAATATTCATCAACAAAAGTGAACGTTAAAGAGATTGTTGGAATGACATCACTTTTATCTACAGAATAGCGTCTTCTAAACCTCGGAGTAACTTCTCTTCCTTCAAGAGCTGAAAAGTCGATTTCCTCGTTACATCGCACTATCCTGTCAGTAAGTCTCCCAGGGACACGGATTTTTCCGTCATGAAAGGAAACTATACCGTAAATGTAGCTGCCTAATTTTGTAAACTTGTTTGTCGGTTCACTTGTAAAAGTGCATACTTCAAGCTTGCCTTTCTCGTAGAACAGATCCATGTCAACCATTTTTCCGAAACTTTTTCTACCACAGGCTCCGCAGTAGTCCCTTACTTCAAAATATTCTTTCCCACAGAATTGACAGCGCCTTCCTTTCAATCTATCGCCGAGAAACGAAACCCTTCTTTCAATTGGTTCACTACTCATTCCTAGTCTCTCCCAAAAATGTAAACATAACCTTTAGTTCCGAATCCCTCAAGCTCTAATATACATCCATACATTGGTTCTTCATCACTCTTAGCCTGGCGTTCTCCAGCCTCACCTCTTAACTGCTTGAAAACTTCGAAAATTTGAGCCCCTCCGGTAGCACCTAATGGATTTCCATCCGCTTTTAATCCACCGTTCATGTTCACAAAAAGTCTCTTTCCATCAATTTCGTAATAGCCTTTGTAATCTTTGCAGTTTTCATGTATGGTTACCCAAGATTTCCCTCGCTTACAGAACCCCAAATCCTCAAGCGAAATCATCTCCATGACTGTCGACTGATCGTAAAGCTCAAGAATTTGTATGTCCCACAAGCTTATTTCAGCCATTTTCAGAGCGTTTTTCATTGCCATCTCGCTTACAAGGAAATGTGTCAGTTCATCTCGAGCAGGAAAGGTTAGATAATCCGTTGCAGAAGAAGAACCTAGAACGTAGACAGGCTTACTGGTGAGTTTTCTGGCAACATCTTCGTTCGCGAGGATCAAAGCTGTCGCACCATCAGAAATTGGTGCAAAGTCGTAAAGTCCAAGAGGCTTCCTCGCCTCCTTTCTGGCGCTCAAAACTTGTTCAACTGTTATTTTTCTCTGGTATTGTGCATACTCATTTTTTGTAGCATGTAAATGATTTTTAAATGAAACTTGAGCCAGAGCAATGTTTAGCTTTTCAATGTTCTCGCCCTTTATGCCATATTTTCTGATGTATGCCCGAAGCATTAGTTCATGGTTTGCTTCTGGCGTGCATCCCGCATAATAGCTCCATGGATCTTCAAGCAACATGAGGTCGTCACGTATTTTGTCCCAGCGGTCTGTCATCTTTTCTATTCCACCAACTAGAACCATGCCATATCTTCCAGCTTGTATAGCGTTGCAAGCGTTTGACAATGCTGAGCTGAAGGAGCGAGTTACTTCCATTGGAACATGAAGCTCAGTAAGTTCTGATAGGAATCCCTCTTCCAATCCAAACTTGTTTGTGATCGGAAGAAAATAGTCTGATAGGTAGCAGGCTTCTAAGTCTCTGCGTTCTATGTCTGCTTCTTGCGAAGCCTTAAGCCAAGCCTCTTCAATCAGCTTTTCAGGTTCTTTCTCGTAATGTTCCCCGAATTTTGTTCTTCCAACCGCGACTATGGCTGGGCGAATTTGCATTCTCTTACACCATTTCCATCAATTAGCAAATATCCCGTTCACAATTACTTTTAAGTGTTTGCCCATTTTTCGCCCATCAGAAAATCTATAAGAAACCTAAACGGTGAAGCAAGACGCAATACAGGAAAAGAAACATCGCTTAATTAAGCGTGATTGTTTTCTATGTAGTCAAAATATTAATAAAACAGGACATGCTCAGTGCTGTCTTTACTTCTAGAGAACCGTCTCTACTTTTATTTACAACTTCGCATTTGTCTTAGGCTTGTGAGAAAAATTGCGTAAGGAAGCCTGGACGCTTGCTATTGAAACTCTAAGCTGGATAGAAATGCGAAGGCTAAGCGAACGTCTTGCCTTGGAAAAGACAGTCAAGCAACTAGGTATAAGTGACGCTAATGCCACGCGGCTCGCGCATATGCTTGTGTGCGAAACTGTTAGACGGAGAAACTTCATAGATTCCTTCATAAATAATGTTTTAAAACCGAAATCCCTGAACGAATTCAACCTTGGTACTCAAGCGTTTTTGCGGCTCTATGTTTACCAAACTCGAATAGCTAAAAACTGGTCCAAACTCGATATCAAAGAGGCAGAAAACATAGCCAAGCTAGCTCGTTCCATACTGGGATGGAAAACTCTCAAAAAAGTTGAATCTATCTTTGGCTTTTTGCTGACGCAGCATCCAGCATCTATCCTGGAAGATTTAAACGATGAAGAAAGAGCCGGACTTCTCACTTTTCATCCCACATGGTTCGTAAAATATTGCTTCAAGCTTTTAGGGAGAAGAGAAGCCATAGCAATGCTAGAAGTAGATGCACAATCGCCGCCAACCTACATAAGACTGAACACGCTCAAAACTATGGAAATAGAGATTCTAGAGAGGCTTGTAAAGGAAGGCGTTACACTCGAAAAGATTGAGGAGTTAAGGTATGCCTATAAGGTTTTAGACACAAATCAGCCTCTAACCCGCACGGACAGTTTCCGAAAAGGTCTATTCTACATTCAAGACAAAGCAAGCTGCTTTGCAGCTGAAGTGGCAAACCCGAGACCTGAAATGACCGTTTTGGATGTTTGTGCAGCGCCCGGAGCCAAATCCACTTATTTAGCTCAGTTGATGCGAAACCGTGGGGTCATCTACTCTGTTGACTATTCAAAACGTAGGATGGACATATGGAAGAGGGAGATTGCTCGCATGGGAGTTGGAATTGGTTTGCCAATAATCGCTGACGCATGCAATCCACTAGCACCAATCATAGAGGCAGATCTAGTTGTCTTAGATCCACCGTGCACAAGCACTGGCACTTTCAGGAAATTGCCCTCAGCCAAATGGAGACTTACAAGACGCTCTATTGATAAGATGGCTGAAATTCAATGGCAGATGATAAACAACTGCGCGGAGAATGTCAAGCTTGGAGGCACCTTGATCTATTCGACATGTAGCATAACAGTTGAAGAAAACGAAATGCTTATTGAACGATTTCTAAAGTGGCATCCCGAATTTTCGCTCGTTGAAATAACGCCGAAAATAGGCACTTCAGGCTTAAGAGGACTGAGTAGTTGCCAGAGACTTTATCCGCACACTCATCAATGCAATGGCTCCTTTATCGCAAAATTACTGAAAGGATAACCTAATCACCCGCAAAGTTCTTATTTCTTGCGGGCTATGCTTGTAAATGATCCGCTAATGCTAGAGGCAACATTAGGCATTCAATCTGAGCATCTATCAGGACTACTCTGCAACCCTTCTTTGTCATCCGAGCCGTCCACCGGCCAGTTCCACCTCCTGCGTCCAGAACTAAGGCGTTAGGGTTTGTTGGAACGTGTGGTTCTATATATTTCCAAGTGATTGTGTCGAAGATCTTGTAGTACAAGGTATCAAAGGCCCCTTCATTACTTTTGGCTTTTTTGTTTTAATAAGACTCTACTTCTTTCGCTTTTTTCGCCCTTTTCGAGATTTTTCTAAGCAGCATAGAATTTCAAAAATTATTTTGGCTGTTTGAACCGCTGACACTCCTCGGTCATAATCTGGCGCGACTTCCAAAACGTCGAAGCCCATGACTCGGTTGTCGCAAATGTTGCCTAAAATTCCAATTAGAGTGTGTGTTTCTATGCCTTCTGGTTCTGGATTCTGTACTGCAGGGGCATAAGCTGGGTCAAGAACATCAACGTCAATGGACAAGTAAATCTTTTCATATCTCGCCAATTTTTCATTCAGTTGTCTTGCAATTCGAACACTTCCTTCTCTTCTGATCCGATGAGCGGGCAAAAATTCTATTTTGGCCTTTCCTGCATAGACTAATTCCTCTTTACAGACTGCTCTTGTGCCTACCTGAATGATTTTTGCGGGTTTTATCTCTTCATTTATTCTACGCATGAAAGTTGTGTGCGAAAGTTTAAGTCCCATAAACTCGTTACGCAGGTCTAGGTGTGCATCAAAACTAACTATCGCTGTCTCGGAGGCTTTAGCGGCTAAGCCTTTCATAATGCCCAGTGTGATTGTATGCTCTCCACCGATTGCTACAGGCCTTTTTCCTGCCTCCAAAATGTCTTTAACGACGAGCGCGATTCTTTCCAACGTTTTCTTCGTGTCTGCGGACACATGCAAATCGCCTAAATCATGCAGTTTCAAGTCTTCGACATCCATATCGGTGCGAAAACTGTAGGTTTCGATGTTAAGTGACGCTTGTCTAATCGCGTTTGGTCCGAATCTGGCGCCAGTGCGATACGTGCTTGTAGCGTCAAACGGAACACCAAAGATTATGTAGTCTGCCTCTTCGAAAGGTTTTTGGAAGCCGCTGAAAACATTTGACTGGGAAACAAAAAGTTCAGGATGGCCCATCTGTTTTTCCTTCTTTAATCCGCTATTTTCTATCGCAGATTTCTAAGCTTTTTCGTTCTTGCTTCCTTTTATAATTTTGCAGACGTATACGATTATGCCTATAATGAAGGTTAAACTGTAAAACTGATAGATTTGCAGTTTAATAGTGATGAAAGGATAAAATTTGTTCGTGACAGCATATCTAGTGGAAGAAGCTTTCTAGTTTCTAAGAATAAAAGTGAGTTTTAGGATTTGCCTATGCGAGTATCTTTCGGAACTATCCATTTGGAGTTACTGAAAGCATGAACTCTATAAATGACGTTTACGTATTCCCCGAATTTCGCGGTAAGGGCACAGATGAGAGACTTGTGGTGGAATGCACAAAGAAAATAGAAATGAAAGGAGTAAAAACTACGAATCTTACTGTTCTCACAAAAAAACGGCTGCAATAAGACTATGAGAAACTTAGTTTCAGGATTTACAGATACGTAATGCCAAAGTCTTCTAAACATTAAATTTATTAACGTTGCTGTCAATGCATTAACGTTTAAAGGCGGCTCTCAGATGTCACTCAAGTCCAAGCTCAAAATCGAAAACATCGGAACATTCACAACTCTCGCTTTTTATGTGGTTGTTGGAATAATATGCTTTGCCATTTTGCCATTCGCCAATTTTCCACCCCACGTTGGCATAATCGGCATACTAAACTTGATAACGGCCTACGGACTGTTCAAGAAGCGGATTTGGGCAATCTGGCTTGTCACAGTGTTATTGTTTGTAATCACAACATTTTCAACAGTCATGCTCTACTACCGTTTTGGAAGCGACCTAATCCTAAGCATAAGCCTCGTTGTATATCTCATTTTGACATGGATTTTCACAGTTTATACAATAGCGAAAAGGAAAACCCTAGAAAGCTGAGCAACGGACTAAATCCATTAATGTTCCTAATCCTTTAAGAGTTGCACTATGACCTCTTCACTAACATCAATAAACTGTTGATTCTCGGCTATCTCCACAAATCCGTTGGCTCTTGCAAGGGTCGTTATAGCCCCTGAAAGTCCAGTTGAGACTGGCTCAGCCACCAATCGCTGCGATTTGTCACGTTTCAGTTTCACCATGATGAACGTTCGTCTACCTTTCGCTGGAAACATCCTCATTGAAGCCAAAGCCCTGACTTCCGGAGCTTTCTCTAACTGCATTCCAGCCATGGATTTGATAATAGGACGAGCAAGCAGATGAAAAGCAAGCAATGCAGACGTCGGGTGACCAGGAAGCGAGAAAACCATTTTTCCGTCAATTAAGGCCACAGTGGTTGGCTTTCCAGGTTTAATGGCGACTCCGCAGACTATCACGCCTGGTTTTCCAAGCAAATTTAATGTTTGGGGCATGACGTCTTTTGGACCAACAGAGACCCCTCCTGAAGTAGTTACGATATCAGCAGACGCCAAAGCCTGTTTCAGGGCTCTTTGAAGTACTGCCTTTTCGTCTGGAAAAACGCCTAAGTAAACTGGTTTTCCTCCGCTCTCCCGTACTGCTGTGCTTAGGCTATAAGCGTTTATGTCATAGATTTTTCCGGGAGGCAACTTTCTGCCTGGCTCTATGATTTCTGCGCCTGTCGAAAGAACAGCCACGCGTGGGGTAGAATAAACTTTTGTCCTCGCTATGCCCAGTGCAGCCAGAAGACCGACTTCCCGTGAGCCTAACAACTGACCGCTTGTCAAGATAACTTCACCTTTCTTAATGTCTGCTCCAGCCTTCATGACATTTTCATCCTTGGCCACAGCACTGTAAACGTAGATCACGTCGTCCTTTCGCATTGTATACTCAATCATGACTGCAGCGTCTGCCCCATCTGGTATCGGTGCCCCAGTGACAATTTCAGCTGCTTCACCGTGAGCTACAGACATCTTTGGCAATTTCCCAGCGTTTGCCATTCCGCAAATTTTCAGCCTCACAGGTTTGTTTTCCTCTGCTCCAAAAGTGTCCTCTGCCCTCACTGCATATCCATCGACAGTTGACCGACCGAAAGGCGGAATATCCAAAATTGCGGTCACATTCTCTGCGAGAACACGGTTATAGGCTTCTAAAAGAGGAGTCTCCTCCACGCCTAATGGTTTAGGTCTAAAATTCTGTTGAATAACTTGCTTCGTCTCATCCAAAGTGGATAATTTTCTAAACATCTTCATCAGTCACTTCCAAATCATCAAACAAGAAAACGGAGACACATTCTCCTTCTTCTAAGCCTTCCCGGTTTTCTGGCACAACAGCGTAGCCATTAGCTTTCGTCATGGATGAGATTACGCTGGAACCCCGAGCACTTATTGGTTCTGCAATAAACTCTCCATTGTGTTGGTGAACGTGAAAACGAACGAAGGTTTTTCTCCCAAGGGCGGTTGTCACTCTCCTCGTTATCTTGGCTTTAACAGCTGACCTAAGCTTCTTTTGCTTCGATCCCAGCATTCTCTGAAGTAATGGTCTAGCAAAAACTTCAAAACCTATCATAGCTGATACCGGGTTGCCTGAAAGGATTATTATTGGCTTTCCCTCCACCACTGCAAGAGCCGTTGGCATGGCTGGACGCATAGCAATGCCGTGGACAATTACACCTGGTTTTCCAATCTTGTTAACGGCTTCCGGAACAAGATCTGCTGCCCCGACGCTCGTTCCTCCAGTCGTTATTATTGCGTCTGCTTTTTCAAGTCCAAACTTTATTTTGCCAGCGATGTCGTTTACGTCATCCTTTGCAATTCCTAAATCTAAGGACTCAACGCCCAGTTCGTCACACAAAGTAGAGAGAACGAGTCTGTTAACTTCAAAAATTTGATTCTTCAATGGCTTAATACCCAATTCTACTAGTTCGTTTCCTGTGGCTAAAATAGCGATTTTAGGCTTTTCAAAAACTCTGACCTTGTCGATTCCTAGAGCAGCAATCAACCCCAAATGATGAGGTTTTAAGTGTGTTTTAGCCTTTACAGCAACCTTTCCCTTTTGAATGTCTTCACCTTTTTTGGAGATATTCTCGCCAGGCGTTAAGGTCGCCCAAACCTCGATTTTACTGCCGATTCGCTTGATATTTTCCAACATTACAACAGCATCTGCGCCTCCAGGAATGCAATTTCCGGTCCAAACTTGTTTTGCTTGATTGTCATTTACTATTCTTTTGTCAGTGATTTGAAGGGTTTTTTGCCTAAACTGCGACGCACCGGAAGTGTTCTCTGCTTTAACTGCGTATCCATCAACAGCTGATCTGTCAAATCTCGGTAGATCCTCTTCTGCAATCATGTCTTCTGCTAGAATACGGTTTAGAGCCTCATGCAAAGAAACAGTAACCACTCTTGTCTGTTCAACATCTAGCTTGTCAAAAAACAAGTGCAATGCACCTTCAATTGATGTGAGTTTTTGGAATCCTTTGAGCCGTACCAAAAAATACGCACCCATAAACAGCACTGCAAAATACATAAAAAAAGGTATCGCATCAAAGTCACTTAAAGCTTTAAAACACTAGATGATTAATTATTGCCAAATCACACAAGGAACATAATCAAATGAATGGGAAATCCAAGCACTTCAGGGCAGAAATATGGAGACACTTGAAAGATTTCCAACATGTATTTTTGGCCACCACAGAAAACGGTCAGCCTAGGGTTAGACCCGTGACTCTCGTCAATTTTGATGAAAAATTTTGGGTTCTAACGGGAACAGAAAATGCTAAGGTGAAGCAAATAATGAAGAATCCAAAGATAGAATTTTGCCTATTACTTGAGGAAGGAGAAAAACGTGGTTACATAAGAGGTGTTGGGTATGCCAAAATTGTTGCAGAGAAGGAAACAAAGATTAAAGTCGCGAAGTATTGTGACTTTTTTAATGAATTTTGGGAGAACCCCGACGACCCAAGTTACACATTGCTAGAACTAGAAATGAATGAAATTGAATATCTGAAACCCAACGAGACTAAAACAAGAAAACTTAAGCTATGATACGAGACTGAGAATCGCACGCGATAAACTAACTTGAAAGTTCTTTCTGGAGAATGTCGCGCATCTTCAGCGCATCTAAATCTAGAACTGGGCTTTCACTTATAATAGTGGGCCTAAGCTTGAATTCGGCTATCACCTTCGCGAGCATTTCAAATTCTGGACCATGTTTTACATCACCCAATATACGGTGACGCCTTTCACCCTTATCCGTAAATTCAACCTTAGTAAAGTGGCAATGCAAACCTTTGACTGCCTCTGATCCAAGTCGCCTTTCGATCTCCTGAATAACTCGGCGAAAATCGTCAACCGTTTTGAAACGACCCATGTTCCTCGCGTGTAAATGCCCCCAATCGATTGCTGGCTGTGCTTGTTCGATCTCCTCGCATAGGCTTAAGATCTCATCTAAACTACCAAGCTGCGAAGGCTTGCCCATCGTTTCCGGTCCAATTTTAACATTCTTGATTCCAAATATTTCCATGGTATTAGCGACCTCTTTCAAGCCTTCTAGGCAGTTGCTGAACATTTCTATTCGTGGTCTTTCGCCGTAGAAACCGGGGTGAAAAACAACAATGTATGCTTTCATCCATTCTGCTGCTGTTACACACGCAATCAGGCGCTGTATACTCGCTTTCATGATTTCCTCATTGCCGCAAAAATTCATGAAATAGGAACCGTGAAGACTAATCAAAACATCTTTTTCTCTTGCTATCAAACCGAGTTTTTCAGCGTCTACTCTCTTTATTTGTGGTTTTGCACCCCAACGAACAGCTTGATACTCAAAAGCGTCAAGCCCCTCCTCTCGCAGAAGTTTAGGAACATCTGCTAAGGTCGCCGCCATAAGCCTAAATGTTGGAGGAACACCTGCAGGGCCAAATCTTGCGCGGTCAGCCATTTACTTCCCTTTTTAGCCCTTTCTAGTTTTCTTGTATCTGTAGACTTTCTTTCTATACTCCACATAAATCAGGGTTGATAAGGCAGATATCCAAGCAGCAATGTTCTGAAACGCTAAATATTTTCCAACATTGTCTAGATTAGCCAATGGACTAATTATTGACCCAATTGAAAGAGCAAAGTCTCTGAAGCTTGGTGCAGCACCAAGTAATGCATCATTTACGGCTGAGAAAAACCCGCCAATGGGCGCAAAGAAATGTCCAGCACCTTTAACAAAGTCGAGCAGCGATTGATTATTTCTGTAGGCGCCTGTAATAGTTTTGTAAATCAGACTAGGATGCGCTAGAAGAGACGCTACAACTATGAACAACGAAAAGACAAGCAAAACGGTTAAAGCGCTTTTTATAGTGGCTCTTGCGAAGTGTATTTTTTGCCACACATAAGCTATGCCTTTAACTTTTAATAATCCATACTTGATTCTGTCAAAAAACTTCTTCAACGCCTTCGATGGTTGCTCCTGCCTGCGTTTGCCAATGTATGGTTTTTCTTTTTGTGTTTCAACACGCTTCACAGCAGCATATTTTGTTAAGCACGTCCAACTGAAAACAAGGGAAACTATGACGGCTACTGGAACTAAATGAAAGAGAGGGCTAATAGCTATGACAAGACTCCATTCGGTTCCGGGAAATGTAAGACTCCATCGAAATTGGGTTTCATCCTTGACGCCTAGGTTTATGGCGTAAAGAACAACAACGTATTCAACCAGTATAACAATCACTAGAAACAAAATTATTGCTGCCAATCCCTTCAGCGTTGTCCAGCGGATAACCAAACGTTTCTGACTCGACATTCAGTTCACCAGTAAAGCTTCAGCGCTTTTCTTTTGCGCCAGATTGACTTGCAATATGAGTAATCCTATTAAAAAACATGACTGTGAACGCTGAGTGTCCATTTTGACTATTACTTGGTGATCCTTAACTTCCTTGTTTTAGGTCAATATCTTTTCAATTGATATGGTGCATAGCGTCACAGAAAATTCTATCCCTAAGAAGGTTTTTACATTAGCTGAGACTAATCCAGGCGACAAAATCTATGAAGTCTGCGTAACTCTAAGAAATGTTTGTAAGGCTGTAGCAGCCACAGTAAAAGCATTTTCAGGCGCAAAAGCCGACGTTGACGCATCCGCGCTCTTTATCCTTGAAGGCCTGAGTGGAAATCTGACATTGGGCAAGAGGTTTCTTTGCAGATTTTCAAGTGGAGTTATTGGCAAACCCATGGATGCTGTTGAATTAAAATACGCGACCATGGGAGACGCGATATGCGAGTTTGAGATTGAGTCAGAAACTTAGTAAGCGTGACGAAGTTTGTTCTTAATACTATGACAATGGAAATTCATGCTCGCATCGCGGGCATTTAGCCATTCTGCACTGGAAAGAAGAAGGACAACCAGAACAAGCGAATGCTCTACCGTACGTTATGTCGAAAGCAAAACCGCATTTTGGACATTTCACTAAACGCTTCAATTACAAACTCACCATAGTTTACTTCTTATGGATCAAACTTTACTGAGATTTTAAAAACTTTTCTCGAAATGCTTAAAAAAATAAATGCAGAAAGTATAAAAGCAAATAAATCTAAAAAGAAGTTAAATCTGTGATTTAAAAACATAGGAATCGGTCATGTTACAGGATTAGCTCGGGGATGAGATGCTGAAGTCAGACAAAATAGAGCGAGGAGAGCTCTACAAGGATCGTAATACACAAGTTTTCCTAAGTAAGTTTTTAAGCGGTGAAATCAGCAAGCTTGAACCTGTTTATGATCACAAAATTGGTTATCGATATCCAATTGTTGAAGCGATTGTTGGCGAAGCCTTAGAAGCCGAGGTCTTCCTGAACGAGCTTTACGAGGCTGGAATACTGAAAAGAAACCTATATGACAAAGTCATTTATTGTCCAAAGTGCCGTTCCGCAAATATTTCCATTCATTACAGTTGTCCATACTGCAAATCTTTTGATATCCAAAAGAGCTCGTTGATTGAACATGTTAAATGTGGATATATGGACGTGGAGGAAAACTTCCGAAAACGAAACAGACTCGTCTGTCCAAAATGCAATGAAGAATTGAAAAAAATCGATGTTGATTATAGAAAGGCCGGAATATGGTGCACGTGCAAGGATTGCAGCAAAAGCTTTGACATCCCTGTTCCGGCGCATTTCTGCAGGAATTGTCACGAAAACTTCACATTTGAAGACATTATAATCAAAGATGTTTATTCCTATACTCTAAGAGAAGAAGCGAAAAAAGAAATTGCTATTGGCTGGATTCTAGTTGGTCCCATAAGGGATTTTCTTTTGGAGGAAGGATTTCACGTTGAAAGCCCAGCGTTTCTCAAGGGCAAATCTGGAGCAAACCACATGTTCGACATCGTCGCCTACAAAGGAGAAACTGCGCGTAAAATAACAGTTATTGATTTTGCATCATCTACAGAAGACGTTGTGCCAGAGCAGCCAGTAATTGCTCTGTTCGCCAAAATATTCGACGTTTCGCCGGACAACGCCTTTTTAGTTGTAATTCCAAGAATCAGTGAAAACGGAAAGAAAATGGCGGAATTATACAATATCCGAATAATAGAAGCGAAGAGCCAAGAAGAGGCAATAAGGGCATTAAAAGACAAAATCAAGTAGTGGGTTCATTTCCTGCAAAGACGGCTGTGTTACCTCTTTCTGTGACAACTCTGGTTATGAACTTGCTTTTAGGTAGGATTATGTCTGCTCGAATGTAAGTTGTCTCTTCTCCAGAATTTAGGAATAAGTTGGCGTTGTAACGTTGATGGTTTGTTAAGTTGACTATCCATATGGCTACAATGCGGGTCGTCATTGGGCTAGAATTTATTAGATCTAGGCGAGTGCCATCAATTATCGCCCTGACACCCAAGAAATCTATCTCCAAAGTTGCTTGAGTCGCGTTCAGTCCTTCGTCCAGAAATTCTATGAGTAATGTGCCATTGTTCCACACATAGTCTTTCCATCCATCTCTAATGCTAACTGCATACTCGTTCCACTCATTTACAATCGGCTGGCTTCCTTGCGTGTTATTGAATTCCGAATCACCAAAATTCGCATCTGTCCAATTATACGCTTTTAGAAACCATTTTTCCGTATTTTGAGTCGCATTATACCGGATTAGTATTTCGAGTCCATGAACATAAGCTAGTGGGTATTGTGATAAGTCGATGGAAAAACTATTCTCAATACAGAGTCTGTATATATTGGACGTTGTTGTTTCGAATGCAATCAAATCGAGCTTAAGATCAAAATGTTCGGGGGTTGCCTTTACACATTTGACTTTAATTCTCCATGTACCTGTTGCATCTCGGAAATCTGTCGGGTTTGTGGTTATCGTTTGGTTGTGTGTTTCATCTGTGCTGGCTGTAGCACTTGAAGTGTAAAAAATGTAGCCTTCTCCAATCGTAGGATAACTACTAAGGGTGTAGTCATAAAGCTGTAAAGTTACATTCGCGCTGCCTTTTGTCAAAGCGCTGTCAGCAGTCCATGTAAGTCGGTTCCAGCTTTGTGTGTCAGATTTACCTGTAAACTCTACTTCACAAGTGTATTCACTTGGAAGGTAAACGTTTGTCATGCGGGTTTGTTCCGAAAGAGCCAGAGTGCCGTCATCTACTCTTAAGTAAGAATATTTGCCCGGTGATTCTTTGGTAACTTCAGCATAGAAATCTATTTCCAAATAGTCCGCTTGATCTATAACGGTGTAGTTTGCCCACGGGTAAGTCCCTGAAACTGTACTGAACTCTGTGCTCAAATTAGGAGATGACGCAGCTTGTGTAGTTATCGTCGTTCTAATCGTCCCATCGTTTTTTCTTATTAAAATATCAACATTGCAGTAAGCATTTACAGCAGGGGAACTTAAACTTGCTCTATAGTAGATGGTCCAGGTGGAAGCAGGAATGGAAGAAACGCCTGTTAATGGATAAACCCATTTTCCGAATAATTTTCTGCCAGTCGTTGTAGCGCTTATAGATAATGTTGTGCCTTCGGCATCTGCATTGATAAGGTTCAACAGGTAATAATTAGTGCCAGCTACAGCAGTTGTTTCCTGATGAGCGTAAATTATTTGAGGCGAAGTCAGACTATCATAGCTTCGAAAAGTCATGTAAACGCCGTTGTCAGTTCGCAAGTCCGCTAATGCTCCAGAAAGGTATGTTGTGTCGTAAATAGTATTGTAAGCGGATGGTTGGAAGAGTTGTGTTGTCTCATTCAGCTCTATGAATGTCTCATAGGTTCCCTCTAAAGCTTTCGTGTCTTGGTAATTGCCGCTTATTCTGCTACCTGAGGTGACTGCAAATTCGTTTTCTGCGGTAAACCACGAAGACCTTGTAATCTGTGTCGCATTTAAAACTTTCAGGTTCTCTTGTATTCTTTCTAAATCTAGCTGGTTCATTTGGTAACTCCAGAGCACCACATTACCAACGACAATTACTATCAGAACTAGGCTTAACATGACAACTATTACGTTACTTAAGGCACGCTTATCGCGCTTAAGGCGTCTTGTAATAACCTTCAACGTGAGTCCCCCTATTTGTGACAATGTCCACGTAATATAGGCTGCCTGAAACCCAGTTATATGAAACGTTAAGCCAATCGTGTGCCCCCATCTCCAAATTGAAGGGCGAATTGAAAGATTGAGAAGTGTGATTGATGTAGACTCCAGAAACGTGAATGGCAACTTTTCCAATATTGCGAAGATAAACGTTTATGTTGCCAGTTGAATTGTTGAACCATAAATCCTCCACGATAACGCGTTCACTCATATTTTCCCGAAGATTAGTCGTTATAACATATGTTGCTGTTGTGGCAAGTGCCATTGCAGCCACAGCCACAACCATGAGCAAAAGGTTGCTCAAAACCGGAGTTATGGCGCGCTCATCTCTTAAAAATCTGGGTTTGACTATCGTTTTTCACCTCACAAGAAAAGTTTTAGGGAGAGGTAGCCGCAAATCATCATAATCAAGCTGTGCTTAAGCCCAGCGCTTATCGTTCCCTCTCCCATTTTTCCTGCAACGATCCCATCAAAGAAAGCTTGAATTGCCGTCATGTGGAAAAACATTCGCTGTATTTCTTGAGGAGTCATTGCAGCCTCTCCAAGTATCGGCAAACCTTCCACGCTCACGAAGAACGATTTGAACAACAGTATGATCGTGAATAAGAACACGAAAAATGCTACATAAATTATTGCAATGTACGGTCTTGTCTGGGCTCGTCGCTCCTTCTCGAGTAGAAGTGTAGTCTGTATGAACTTGCCCATCGGGTCAAAAACCCTTTCCACGTGCCCTCCTGAACGGCTAGTCTCAATCATCATTGGAACTGTTCTTTGCACCAACGTAGTGTTAACGCGTCTTCCCAAAGCCAAAAGGGCCTCTTCAAAACTCATCCCCCATGAAATTTGCGCGGTTATCTTTTTCAACTCTGCAGTAAGTGGACCATAGTCTCTCTTTGAGGCTTCCTCCAACGATTGAGTGAGAGTCATACCCGTATCTTGGGCTTGAACGATGCTTCTGAAAAGGTCTGGCAAGTGTCCGTCTACGGCTTTTCTCCACCTATAATCAACGTAACTCAAAACACCAGGAGGAAAAACGGCGACTATAAGCGCGAAGAAAACAAACTCATCAAACATTGCTGTTCCAAAAAACATAAGGTATGCGAATAGAATTATAGTGATAGCTATTGAAACTGCAGCAGCCCATGCGATTTCTTTTGCGCGTTTTTCTATTTTCGGCATTTTCATCACCACTTAGGCGATGTAGCATCCAGAATTATTAGGAATACTATGGCGCCGATCGGAATTCCTAGATAGGTAAGTAAGCTGAGTAGAAGATCTGGGCTCAGTATACCTGAACCTCCTCCAAGCATTGCCGTGACAGTAAGCATTATCACAAGAAGCAAAGGTCCAGTCAAAAGCAGAGCTACGTAAAATTCTGATAGCATTGAGAGAGTGTCTGAGAACTTTTTTAGATTTATCCGCTTCAGTTTCATGGATTGTCTGGATTTTTCTCGAAGATAAGCAGCGAGATTGCTACCAGAATGCACCGTAGAAATTAGTCCTTCTAACATTTCGCTGAATCTTTCAGAAGGGGTCTGGCTTGACGCCTTCTCTAAGGCCGAGATTATGTCCAAACCAAAAAGATTCACATTCCTAAAAACATTTTTTGCCTCATAAGAAGCTGCTAGAGGTACATCAAGATTTGAGAGTGAAAAGAAAATCTTTTCTGGAGAAACCCCAGCACTGCTAAGAATTGCCATATAACCCGTTGTGAACGGTAGCTCATCATCTAGCTCTCTTCTGTGCATGTCCGCACGATAAACTGGATAAATGTAGAATCCAATAACTGAGAAGACTGATGCAAACAGACATCCCCCGACACCGAACAAAAAAGCCGAAAAAAGTGGTGTATTGAAAGCAAAAATCAGCAAAACTGGAATGAGCACAAATGTTATGAAAGTGACTAAGATTGTGGCGAAAATTGTCAAGCTCACATAGGCTTTGAAATTTACTTTCAATCCGGATTTCTGCAAATGTTGATCTAAATCTTTGAAAAGAGGCAAAATTCGTCCGGTTCTTTCGCCAAAAAGTTGGTAAACCATTGAATACGCTCTTCCAAACTCTGGCTTAAGGCTTTTTCGAGGCCCATTTAGACTGGATTTCAAAAGTTTGATAGAAGTCAGTCTAAGCATCCTCATAAGTCGGTTATGGATTGTCTTAAGCTTTACCAAGGCTTTGTTGTTTCTCATTTTGATCCAACTCTGGCCTTTTGAAAAACACGATTTGGGTTCGCATAGTATTCTCGAATCACATTTGCAACGTCTGTACAGCGTCGTATTCCTTTGTGCACCATCCACTCCAACACGATCTTTCTACAATGTAATTCACGGCTGATGTCAATCTCGTTGAGACCTAATTTTTCCATGTGCTCTTGTAGAATGGAGCTATTGCCAGAAAATGTAAATCTGTCTTCTTTTTGGTTCCAGTAGAAAACCTCCTTGGTTACTATATTCTCTTTCTTTGAGTCGAGTCCCACAATCTCTGTTGTTGTGTTTACTCTTCTTGCTGGTTTCCCATCAATTTCCGTTCTCGCCATGATCATTATAACGTCTGTCATTGCTAGAAGCGATTTGGGAATATTCATCGGCTCAGATTCTAGTCGGTTTATGACGGCTTCAACTGATTCTGCGTGTATTGTGCTCATTCCTAAGTGACCGGTTGCCATGGCTTGGAATAGTGTGTAGGCTTCTTCTCCACGGACCTCGCCAACGATGATATAGTCGGGTCTCTGCCTAACAGCTGCCTTCAGCAAGTCAAATAGGTTTATCGTGCCTCTCTTTTCTTCATGACCAAATCCTAATCTTACAACTGAGGGTACCCAGTTTTCATGAGGAAGATTGAGCTCCTGCGTATCTTCTACGCTTACAATTTTCATTTCAGGCTTAATGAACATTGATAGACAGTTCAACATTGTTGTTTTTCCAGATGCAACACCGCCGGCTACTAATACTGAAGCTCTGTTCTCTATGACATACCATAGGTATGCTGCCATTTCCGAAGAAATAGTCTTTAGAGCAACCAAATCTGAGACTGTGAGTGGATCCACTCTGAAGCGCCGAATAGTGAATGTTGAGCCTCTTCTTGTGACCTCGTTACCATAAGTTAATTGTATGCGGCTGCCATCTGGAAGCGATGAATCTAAGATTGGAGACGCTATTGAGATATTTTTTCCAGATAAATAAGCCAGCCGAATTACGAAGGAATTCAGCTCTGTCTCATCCTTAAATTTGATGTTTGTTGGCAACGACTCATAAATTCTGTGCCAAACATAGATCGGTATGTTTACGCCGTCTGCAGACACATCTTCGATTAACCGATCCTTCATTAAAGAGTCTATTTTTCCATAGCCTATGAAGTCTCGTATAACGTAGTATACAAGTTTGTCAACTGCTTCCGCCGGTATTTTTACATGGTATTTTTTTATTATTTCCCTTGTTTTCTCTCTTAGATAGTTTTCTGCTTTCTCCTTTGTTTCTATTTCTTTTAGATTTACATCTACTTCCTCCATTAAGAAAGCTTTTATTTCATGAAGCCAGTTCTCCTCTTCTTCCTGGAGGGTAGGTTCCAAAACTTCATAACGTATCTTTTGTATTTCAGGATCTTGCACTATCGCAGCGTAGACATATGGCTCTTGTATTGGATAGACCTCTCTGAAAACTGTTGTTTTTTTGCTTTCTCCCTTTATTATTATGCCTACTTCTGCTTCCTCTCGGACTTTGGAAGCTCTTAGCGTTGATTTTCTAGTCGTTGGCGTCGTACCTCCTTAGTTTATGGTGTAGCGTGGAGCTTTTCAGTTAATATAGTGTGTAGTGAGTCTTAATAAGTTATATGCACGCCTAATCTTTAGCATGCTTAACAGTAATCAATAAAATTGAAAAAGAGACCTTATCCATAACCATAACTTTGCATGATCTTAATACATTCGCAATGTCGATTTTTCGTCGATATTTACTACTATGTTATGAGCGCAACGTGTATGGTCTGCATGATTTCTGTAGGCTTTCACTTTGTGTTTCGCTGAATTTTCTAGTTGATAAATGGGCAGGTAACGCATGCATAAAAATCTTCAATTATTGTTGTTCCGTGAAATGGTAAACTAACGGGAAAGGTTAGACAAGGTGCACTAGTAGAATCATTAAGGGACGGTTTTACTTGTATCTTGCTCGTCTTTTTTTCCGTTTCTTTTTCTGTTTGCGCATTTTTTTCTTTTTCCACTTAGCGCGTATGGTTCGCACGCTCCAAACTGTCATTCTATTGTTGCATGCCTACGCTTCAAATCCTCTTCAGTCCGCCCCAGTCGATGCATCAGTTCCACAACTAGACTGTCAAGAAAAACCATGCAATTATTCTCAAAAACGCTTCCAAGGGGAGTTAACGGTTCACGCTCGCCAACAATTTGTCTAGCCAAGTAATCCTCTTCTCTCGGCCAACCCATCTTTGTCCTTCCCTTAATCGTTATAATGTGATCTGCTGCTTGGCCTAATTGAGACTCTGGAAATGACGTTATGGCTATGACGGTTGCGCCTATTTCTTTGGCGGCTGTGCTTGCGGTCAAAACCATTTTTGTTGAGCCGGTGCCTGAAATAGCGATTAGTAGATCTCCTTTTTCTGCAGCAGGTGTGATGGTCTCGCCTAAGAAATAGACACTAAAGCCTAAATTCATCAAGCGTAGAGCAAATGCTCTAGCGACAAATCCGCTTCTTCCCATGCCAACTATGAATATCTTTTTCTCCTTTGCTTCAAGCAGGAGGTCTATAAGTCGCTCAACTTCCTTTATGTTAAGTTCTTCAATTGAACTTTTAATGCCTGCGATGATTTCTTCTGCCGCCGCTTCAAACCACTTCAACTTTTTCTTTCTCCCGAAAAATCCATTACACTGACGCCAGTATTAAAAGTCTTGCGGTCTAAAATAAGCTTCCTATGAGCTCATTTAAAGATGGAACCTTGAAGAAAAGGTAGACATAAATTGCAGTTGCCAAAATTCCAATGGTTATGGCCACTAACACGGAATCACCTCGGTGCATTTTTAGTACATAGAGGTTTGTGCGTTTTTTGGTGGCTCCCCACGCACGGGATTCCATAGCCTCAGCCAATTCGAGACTTCGGCGAATGGCGCTGACGATTAAAGGTATGAGGATTGGAATGTAATTTCTGATTCTTTTTAGAAAGTTTCCGCGTTCAAGTTCTAGACCCCTTGCTTTTTGGGCGTCCATAATTGTTTGTGCTTCTTCAGCTAGTACTGGAACAAAGCGCACAGCAGTTGTGAAAGCAAAACAGAACTCGTAAGGTATGTGCGTCTGTTCTAAGGCTAAGCCTAGATGATCTGGAGATGTTGTTAAGAAAAAGATGGAGAAGGATTCAACAAGCACGATGAAACGCAGAGTCATAGCGATAGCATTCTCTAGATTTCTCGCGGTTACTGTGTAGCCGGCTCCAATGAATGTAGCTATGAAATTTGTCAAGAAGATTATTGTGGCAAGGAGAGCCGCTCCTCGCATCGAGCGAAGCCACTGTCGCTTAACACCAGCTAAGAGAACAAAAGGAATCTGTATCACGAAAAGGATTATTAGAGGTAAGAGTTCCCAGAAAATTATTGCTACTACAAAAATTGCGCAGACATAAACAAACTTTATCCTAGGATCTAAGTTATGAATGGGAGAGTAAACCTTGCGGAACTTAAGTCCATCAAAAACGCTCATTTACCCCTTCTCTCCAACATATTAAGTAATTTTTCTCGAGCCTCGTAAACGTCAATTACATTTCTCGGAATTTCTAAGTCAGCTAGTTGCAGAAAAATTTGGGCTACTTGGGGCGGTACAATGGATGCTTGCCTCAAAATTTCCGGTTCCGTGAGGATTTTTCTCGCTTCCCCATCAGCAATAATCCTTCCGTTTTGCATTAATAATACTCTTGGGCTACATTCAGCCACAAATTCCACGTCGTGTGTAACGATTATTGTCGTTTTCTTCTGAGTTTTCATTTGTAGGATAAATTGTCTAAGTTTTTCCTTCTGTTGATAATCTTGTCCTATCGTCGGCTCATCCAGTATCAGTATTTTTGGGTTCCATGCCAAAACAGAGGCTAGAGCTACACGTTTTCTTTCTCCACCACTTAACATGAATGGAGAGGTTTTTCTGTATTGAGTCAAGCCCAAAAGGTTAAGAGCCCATGTCACTCGCCTTTTTATGATACTTTCTTTGAATCTGAAATTTCTTAACGCAAAGGCAATTTCATCTTCAACTGTTTCACTGAAAAGTTGGTGGTCTGGATTTTGAAAGACGAATCCTACGTTTCTGGAAAGAGTTGCTACGCTGACTTTTGTTGTTTCGACCTCGTCAACAAGCACTTTTCCTTTGGTTGGCTTAAGCAGTCCATTAAAATGTTTGACTAACGTCGTTTTTCCGGCGCCGTTTTGTCCCATTATGGCAACGAATTCGCCATTTCGGATAGTCAGGGATACGCCCTTTAATGCTTCCACGCTGTTTGGGTATGTGAAGTAAACATCCTCAACCACAATCATTGAGCTTTGAGAGCCTCCCTCAACAATTTTGCCATCTCATCCGAAGTCAAAGGAATTGTGTCTGCAAGTTTTACTCCGTCTTTCCTAAGTATTTGATAAAGATGTGTCGCCTTAGGGACCCCAACTCCAATAAGGCGAGCCTCTTCGGAACGCAATATTTCTCGGGTTTCCCCATTTAAAACAACCTTTCCTTCATCCATTATAATGATGTGATCAGCGTATCTGGCTATTAGATCCAGCCTGTGTTCGACAAGCACAACAGTTATTCCAAGTTTTCTGTTCAGTTCGTAAATGACTTCAAATATGTTTTTAGCACTTAAGGGGTCAAGAAAAGAAGTCGGCTCATCGAGGATTATCAGTTCCGGTTGCATGGCTAAGACAGATGCTATTGCGACACGTTGTTGTTGACCACCTGAGAGTTCATGGGGCGCTCTTTCTCTCAAATCAAAAATGCCAGTCAGATTTAGCGCAGAATCCACTCTCTCCCGCATTTTCTCTCTTGGAACGCCAAGATTTTCAAGTCCAAAGGCTACATCTTTCTCAACAGATAGCGCAAAAAGCTGGTTATCTGGATTCTGAAAAACAAGCCCGACGTGTGTTGCAAGTTCATAAATCGGGTGTTCGATAGGGTTAATTTCTGCGACAACTATTTCACCTTTCAGTTCGCCTTGATAAAAGTGAGGAATTAATCCGTTAAAGCAACGACAGAGAGTTGTCTTTCCACATCCACTTGGGCCCGTTATAAGCGTGAATTCGCCTTTTTCTATCTTTATAGAGACATCGATAATTGATGGTTTTGTCACACTTGGATACGTGTAAGTAAGGTTTTTTGTTTCGATTATCGCCATGCTCGTAGTGCCTGCCTTGATTTAAGCGGGTTCTTGTCTCATTTAAGAGTAGCTACCTAATTGTGGTTAGTTAACCTTTTTTTCAAGAGTCGCAGACAACGCTTAAGCCCAGTTTCGATGTCGCCTAGACCGTTGACTCCTGCGGCTGTAGCGTGTCCGCCTCCCATGCCATTAAGATGTCCACCTAAAGGCTTGGCAATGTCTTTACCTAAATGTATGCCAGTTCTCTGATGGAATTCTCTTGTGCACCGTAGGCTGATTTCTATGATTCTATTCTTTTGACCTGCTACAACTGCCACATGAGCCCCTAGGTCGATTATGGCTCTTGCGGCAGAAGCTTGGTATGCGCTGACATGAGAAAGCGCAATTATCCATTCTCCAATTTTCAAGAGTTTGGCTCTTCTACAGGCCTTTAATCGTGCTACTCGTTCAGAAAAGTCCATGGGCAACGAAAGCATTGATAATGTTTCTTGTGCGTTCACGCCGACATCGATGAGTTCTGCAACAGTCTTTAATGTGGATGAATTGGCTAGGATAAAATGACGCGTATCAAAGGCTATGCCCAAAAACAGTGCTTTGGCCTCATTTTCGCCAGGTTTGATTTCTTTCTGTTTAAAGAAATCATATACGATTTCGCATGTTGATGATGCATCCTCTTTGGTTATACATATTTTTGCCATCCGTTCAGTCTCAGGATGGGTTGCGTGATGATCGATGACTATTATTGGTGCTTTTGAGGTTTTTACTTTCTCAGCTAGATCATTTAATTGTTGAATCGTATTGGTGTCAAGTAATACTATGAAGTCTGCTTTTTCCACGTCTGGCTGTGTTTTCACATCTATCGGCAGGTATTTGAGGAGATGTTTTGACAATCGGCTTATCCCTTGAGCTACTCCAATTTCAACCTTAAGATCTTGTCGCAAACATCTTAGTATACCTGCGAAGGCATAGGCTGAGCAGATTGCATCTGGATCTGCGTTATGATGACACAATAAAACAACTTGTTTAGCGTTTAGTTCGTCTAGGATTTTGTCTATTTCTGTAAATGACACTTTTGTTCCCTCAAATATCTTTCAGCCGATTTGAAAGCTACTTCTACAGCCTCTTCAACAAGTTTTTGGATTTTGACTCCTTTTATGGATGACGACAGACCAACCTCCATATCGACTGTAAGCGTCACTGGTTTTGTGCCTTCGACCTCCACGCTTGCGTTTAGGGTTTCTATTCCTTTTCGAGAAACTTGTGACAGAACATATTCTCTAGCAACTTCTTCCATAAGCATGCACAACTGTTCATTTTGTTCGCTAGTTAACTCCGGTATATCCAGCTCTTCCACAAGTTTCACCTAAAACATGCTACGGTAAAGGTTTAGAAACTGAACTCAAGTCCTGTTGAAGCTTAGTTTGCAAGTCCTTCATTTGACTACGAAGTCGCTCTTCCTGTCTTCCCAAGACCGTGGTTCTCGTATTAAGCAGTTCTTTTCGCTCATTCAAATCGATAATTATTCGGTTTTTTTCCGATTTTATCATGAGGGAACCTGTTGCCTTGTATATGACCGCATCATCGGCCAGTTTCTGCAGTTCGCTTAGGGCTTGCTCAGTTTCGGTCAGTTCAAACTCTACTTGCTGTTTCTGCGCAAGGACCGTCGTGAGTGTTTGCTGAAACTGCTGAAGCCTAAGCAAGCGCTCTTGAACTTGAGGCGGAAGCTTCGAAATTTCGTCACTCACCTTGTATCCTTCCATTATGCACAGCAATAAGCGCAGCAATTAATTAAGCATTTTCTAAAATGGCCCACTACCATAAAAGAATAGTCTGAAAGCTTCAATGATATCCAAGTACCAGAAGTTCAATCCATCTATAGGGGCGAAAACTGTCTTCGGAGCCTCTGGCACATCGTATAGTTAAACTCTCAAAAGCGACTTAGATTGTAAGTATTAATTAAGTTACTCAGCGCAAGTTATTGATGTGCAAATCATGTAGGTCTATGATAAACTTTCCAAGACTTTTAAAGCATTCATAATTGAGTTTATCCATCTTAGGTAAGAGTTTAATGCCGCACGCAATGCAACGGTGTCTCTAGCTTCAATCTTTAAAACAAGAGAATTGCCCTTCTTCTCTAAACTTGTTTTGGAACGCATCGTTGTGAGCTTATCAACTTCTGGTTTAAGGGCTCTAGAAACTATTTCCAAATAGCGTCTATCTGGAAACAAAATTTTGCATTTGGCAGACATGACCATAATGTGGAAGAATAAGATTTACCAAATAAATTGTTTGTGATATTACACTGGTTTGAGATGAACATAGAAAAAAGTTGAAGTGGCATTTTAGCAGATGTAGGTGTGGAAAGCAAAGTTTGTGGGAATTGTTTGAAACTGCTACATAGTCAGTTTTCTAAGTCTATTCCTGACCTTTTCAATAAGCTCTTCTTCCTCGAGCATTTGTCTCTTCAGTTCCTGTTCTATTTGACCTATACGAGCTTCTGCCTCTAATCGATACTCATCAATGCTCTTATTTGTTCGCTCCACAACTTTTCTAACCCAGTTTACTTTGCCTTCGATATTATCTACCGTTGTCACAAGCCGGAGTCTATCACCTACAACAAAGAGTTTTCTATCCCACAAGTGCCTACTAGACTTCCATTCTCTTTCAAAAATGCTCTGCCAGATATGACCTGGCGTAGAATCTAAAGGAAGATCTATCATGTAAGCGTCTGTGAAATAGTAATCCTTGTTTATGTTGATTTTGTCAACGTTTATGGGTTTCTGAAGATTTACTCTTCTAGGTATTTCTCTCATACGCAACCCAATTTGTTAATTGCATGGTTTTACTTTAAAAGCTCTACGTTCACGCTACATTTTGTATCGGTTTGTTTATGTAATAAATTTAAAATGGAGAGATATCATTACAAGAATATTCATTTGGTCGATTCACGAGTTCGTTATCAAACACGCCTTTTTGGCTGACACAGAACACAATTCATAAACTGAGAAGTGCTACTCAATTTCTTCCGTATTTATGGTTTCTTCCAAAGGTGTTCCTTTCGCTAAGCGCTTTGCCACTATTCCAAGCTTTGTTGTTGGAACATAGGCTCCTCCGGTGAATGTGAAACCGCATTTTTTACACTCCCAAACGCCGACAGATGCTCTTTTAACTCGCGGAAATCCACATTGAGGGCATCGGTGGGGCTTCTTCATTTCTGTAACTACTTTAATGTAACGCTTTCTAACACTGGAACCGTAGCGAGCCCCTAACCCTCTTGTTGGTCCTACCTTTTTTGTTCTTTTCCCCACTTTTCTCACCAGTCCAAGTTTTTACGTCTTTCTCCAGCTTTCTCTTTAGCTATTTTGACAGCTTCTAGTACTTGTTCCGGTGTGAAGTACCCGCCACCCCCTTTCTGTGCCGCGCATATGTCACCCTCATCATCAATTGCAAGAGAGAGTCTAGCGTCCATTACCTGTTCTTCTTCTAACCATGGGTCAACAACAAGCACGTCATTTATTTTAGCAAAAGTGACTGTTATTGGACGCCTTTTTATTGGAAGCGGAGTGTAGCCTGACTTGATTTTCATTTCGCCCTCTTCAATTTCATAATTGAACATTTTTGTATTGAGCAAAGCAGCCATAGCAGCCAGAGCCGAAGCGTCTATCAGATTTCCATCATGATTAAGCACGTAGACATCAATAAAAATGATGAACACTTTCTTTCCTGGCTCTATGCACAGTTTTTCTACATCAATTGCTTTTGACTCCCTTATTCCCCTGTCAACAATTCTTGCCAACTCTATTGAATTTTCGTCGGGAGGCCCTGGTTCGAAAACCGGCGAAGCCAAAGGCACAAGTTCGGCATTTACTGTCAAAACTCCTGCGTTGGGGGTGTCGGAGAACGGTTCGCCTGTTTCGATTTTTATTCCCGCCACGACTTCTGTTCTTCCAAGAAGCACTCTTGCTGAACCTTCTGCTCTTTCGATCACTCCTTGTTCAACTTTTATTTCACGGTAATCCATCAGACCTCTGCCATCCAAGCGTTTTCCTTTTGCGACCAACTGTGCAATCTGCTTCTGTTTTACGCGAGTAATCACAGAGGACATTACTCTTCAACCTCCTTCATGTTCACGTATTTCGTTCGTAGCGCCTCTTTCTGCAACGTGTAAATCTTCTTGCAGCCTTCAAGTGCTAGGTTTACAGCGCTTTCAAACTCCTTAGAGGTTAAAATTCCGTCCATCTGCAACAATGTCAAGGCTTTGAGATTTGGCATTAAAGCCAAGGGAACGTCTGCTGTTCCCATCTTGTCCTCAGTGTCCATCAAATCCAACACTATGGTGTCGTCCACTTTTCCGGCTGCACATGCAACCACTAAATCCCGCATCGGGATGCCTGCGTCTGCCAACGCTATGGATGCTGCCGTTATGCTTGCGCATCGTGTTCCCCCGTCGGCTTGCAAGACTTCGATGAAAACGTCTATGATTGTTCGAGGATAATATTCGAGAAAGATTGATGGTTCAAGAGATTCTCTGATAACCTTCGAAAGTTCTATCTCTCTTCTTGAAGGTGCCGGTGATTTGCGTTCCTGAACAGAGAAAGGTGCCATGTGATAGCGGCATCTTATCACCATTCGGTCCTGAAGAGCTAAGTGTTTCGGATGCACTTCTTTTGGCCCATAAACGGCTGCTAGAATTTTGTTTTTTCCTTGTTCAATATACGCTGAACCATCTGCGTTTGACAACGCGCCTGCTTCAATTTTTATCGGTCTTAACTCGTCTGGTTTTCTCCCATCTAATCTTAACCCTTTTTTATCGATTAATTTTTCAGGTTTCCGGCTCATTTCGTATTTTCCTCCTTTTTCATTTTTTCCTCCTTGAGCATTTTGGTTATGCGATCTGTTAAACCGCTTGTGTGGGATTCATCTTCGATTCTATGGATAGCCATCATCGCCAACTGTTCATCTTCGAGTGTTTTACCTGTGATCAACACAACTCCGTTAAGCCCAAGAATTATATGGCAACCTGTCTCTTGTTGGATCATGGATATCATTGAGCCTTTTCTGCCAATTAGTCGAGGGATTTTGGTTGGGGTAATCTTTACTATCTGTCCTCGGGTTATTTTTCCTAGCTCTGGTTCGCCTACTGTCAGTTGCGGGTCATGCGCTCTGTCGTAAGCAACTATTTTTGCAACAACCAAGTCTCCCATGTCTAAAACTTGGGATAGCTCGTCTTTTTGTGGTCTAAATGGTCTGCTTAAAACATCTGAGGCCCGTAATAAGGCTTGGTAGGGCGCGTTTATGTCCACAGTCCACCCACTGAAACCCACTTCAACAATTGTCCCTATGACTTTGTCTCCTATTCTTGGGATGTAAAAGGCTCTTAATGCTACGACACTCACTCTTTTGTTTTCATATTCTACTAATCCAATTCTTGAAGCGTAGATTTTGCTATCTTCTTTGTATGTGTTCTCACCGGTTATGTATTCGCCCTCTGCGATTAGATCTCCCGGTGTTACAGGTTGTCTGCTTTCAACAAATGTTGACATGTTTTACACCTAACCATCCATGATGAACGTTTTATCAGGAAATCTTTTTTGCTTCTCCGCTTCCTTTTGTTATGTCTCCGAGTTTTTCTAGGAAGGGAGCGTATAGACCTGCGGGCATTTCTAAGACCCCGTACCATGACCCATCTGAACGCCATTCTTCTCTTTTCATTGTTCCAAAAGCTTTGATTGTTCCATATGCTTTTGCTGAGTACTGTGCGGGTATGTGGACGCCCACGGATATTTGCTCCATTTTTAGTGGCAATATCGGTCTTAGTAACTTCAGTATTTCTCTTGCTTCTTCTTCTATCGACTTGAAGGGGTCTATCGCATAGTGTACTTTTTCCATGGCGTTCTCTATGCGGAGAGGCGGATGAGGAAGGTTTGTTTTTGGGTCGACGCATTGTCTTGATATGAAGTCTACTATTTGTTTTCGTTTGTCATCAATCATCTTTCTTCGTTGCTCTGTTGTCAGCTGTAACACTCCTTTTTTCAGTAATGTTTCAGCCACTTTCAGGGAATCGGTTGTTCCAAAAGCTTTGCGTAAGCTTTCTTCTGCGACTCTCGTGCCTTTGTTTGCATCTGAAAATATGGTCTCGGTAACTAGAACCTCGGTTATCGATGCAATTTTTCCCATGCGGTAGTCTAATGCTTCTTGTGGTTTTACAAGGACTTCGAAGTGCTCATTGTCCTTTGTCATGCGCGCAACGGTGAATTTCTCACTCATCAGAATTTCACTTGCCCAAGCCTAGCTCTTTCATATAACCTTCAACTTTGTCGTCGCTTAACATTTCCATCTTTTTGGTTTCAGAAGGAATAACTACTATTTTTATTCGAGGCGGCAATTGTCTTGCTTCTAAGGCCTTCACCAAACATTTTACTGCGAGTTTCGTGGCCTCTTCAAGTCCTATTTCTTCCCGATATTCCTCTTTCAATATTCCAAGTACCGTTTCTCTCCCTGCACCGACGGCAGTCGCCTTATAGCCCCTGTAGGTTCCGCTGGGATGCGTGTAGAAAATGCGGCCTCCTGTCTTATCTACTCCGCCAAAAATTATTGACACTCCAAAAGGTCTTACGCCAGCATGTTGCGTGTAGAGCTGCTTTATATCGCATATCCTTTTTGTAACGATTTCCGTGTCTATCGGCTCATCATAGGTTAATCTGTTACTTTGAGCATGTATCCTCGCTTGATCTATAAGGATGCGCGCATCTGAGCTTAAACCTACTATAGCTGCGCCAACATGCTCATCAACTTTGAAAATTTTCCATGAATATTCTGCTTCTTCAAGAGGCTCAGCGTTCTCCTCTGCTCCCAAAATCACTCCTTCTGAGCAACGTAATCCCAAAATCGTTGCTCCACGATTAACCAGTTCCATAGCGTACTCGACTTGAAACAGCCGGCCGTCTGGTGAAAAAACGGTTATGGCACGGTCATATGCTCCTGGTGCTGCAAACATAGACATTTTTCATCCTCACAGTGTTAATTAACTATTTGCAGACTTTCATATGATAACTAAACTAAAAACCTTTTCCTATTAATTCCTGCTTTTAGTTTAAGTCTACTATTTGCGCTTTCGGAAGATTTTGCCTCCGTCGTTGTATTCGCCGGTAACGTATTCGAAGCCTACTTCTATGAGTTTGATGGATTCTTCGGTGTTTTTGGCGACTTTTACATGGTATTGGTCGTCGGTTGTTTCTTGAAAAAGTCCTTTTTCTACGGTGATGTATATGAGAGTGTTGCGGATGTTTCTGTGTCCAAGTATTTGCATCACGTGGAGAATATGCGGGCGCGCACCCTAACCTCTCATTCGTCTCTACAATCGGTTTCATCCCAATGATACTGTATGAAATTGCCCTAGGGATATGGCTACTACTCTGAGGGACGAACAAAACCACTAGTAGCATGCACATACATGCACAACAGAAAAAGAGGGGTTTGCGGGAGATATCACCATCTGAGAACGGGTTCAAATTCTACTCGCCAACCAACGATAGTAATATGATATTGATCGCACACAAAGATTGAGTATGTAACAGAGTGTGTTGTGCCGTACGTGGAAAGTGTGATAATCAGGAAGGCAGAAGCCACTGAACTGGCTGAAATCGCCAAGATGCACCTGTCCTTGCAGGAACATCTCGAAAATAGCAATTCTTCAATATGGAAATACACCAAGGAAAGAAAACGATTGCTGAAGCAACAGTATACTGAACGACTTGCGGAAGAGAACAGCCTTGTTCTTGTAGCAGAAGTTAGAGCCAAGATCGCGGGCTTCTTGCTAGCAACAGTTAGTTCTAGAACAGACTATATACCTAGAATTATTGGAAGCCTGTCGTCAATTTATGTACATGAGAACTACAGAAGACGGGGTATTGGAAGCAGACTAGTTAGAGAGGCGTGCAGATTTTTTTCAGCGAAGAAAGCGGAGCATATCTATGTGAGATACGTGCTGGGAAACACCGAAGGTGAAGGATTCTGGGAGAGTTTGGGGTTCAAACCTATTTTGCTTACAGCAGGTACGATTGCAAGCGCAATCGAGAACCGTATCAGTAGCCAATAACATCTTTTCAGAAACAAAGTAGTACTCAAGAAAAAGAGGAAACAAGGCAGGAGAAATCTCCTTTCGCTGAATCAAATCTGACTAGTCATCCCGAGTATGGAAACTGGAAAAGCCTAAGCCACTTTCCGAATATACTCGACTTTTCGCTTTGTTTTATTATCAACCAATAATGCGGGAAGAAAAGTCTCGCCCAATGGACTAATCACTTCTTTTCTTTGGGTATTCATTCATGTGTCTCTCACACTTGCTCCTTAATCTTTCTTGCAAGCATCTTGCCAAACTCTACTATTTGTTTGATATTACCCTCTGTTGGCGGACCATTTATTTCCATTGCTCCAACAACTTCGATTTTTGATGACCCCAGTATTTCTTGAACATGTTTTAGGGCGCCTCCGCCCCATCCGTATGAGCTGAGAACTACTCCGAATTTTAGTGGTGGACGTAAAGCTTTCACGAGATACGTAGCATAGACGGCTAATGGATGCGCACCACCTAGGACTGTGGGTGCGCCTAAAACTATGGCTCTTGAATCCACTAGGTCTTTTGTCAAGTCGCCTATGTCAGCAAAAGCTAAATTGTACAATGCGGTTTCTATGCCTTCAGACGCTAACGTTTCGGCAATTGGGTGAATCATTTTTTCTGTATTGTTCCACATCGTCGCGTAGACTATTGTGGCCTTTTGTTTAGTTTCTCCTTTTGCCCACTTTTCATAGGCTTCCAAGATGCGTTCAGTGTTTCTATGTATTGGTCCGTGGCTTGGGGCTATGATGTCAATTTCCAGCTTTTTTATTTTTTCGAGCGCCTTTTGAGCCATTGTTCTAAAAGGCATCATGATCTCGCCCCAGTATCTTTGGGCGTGAACAAGTAAATCCTCAACTTCGTCATCATATAATCCTTTAGCCACGTGCGAGCCGAAGAAGTCACATGGAAACAGGGTTCTGTTCTCTTGAAGGTAAGTGAACATCGTCTCTGGCCAGTGAAGCATGGGCGCTTCAACAAAACGCAGTGTTTTGCCCCCGAGACTGATGGTTTCCTGGTCATTAGCAATTTGTATTCGCTCTGCTGGTACCATGTAATATGTCTGTGCCATCTTTGCGCCTCTACTTGTCGCTATTAGACTGGCTGTGTTGTTTTTTGACATTATTTACGGAATGGTGCCAGCATGATCAGGTTCAGCATGATTCATGATTACATAATCGATTTCGCTGTGATCAGCAATCTGACATATTTTCTCTTCTACCTCTTTCTCAAAGCCTGGGTTTACAGTGTCAACTAGCGCCTTTTTGTTTTCGCCGATTATTAGGTATGCATTGTAAGTCGTTCCTTTTGGAAGGGGTATCAAAGCGTCGAATAGTCTGCGGTTCCAGTCTCTAATGCCTACCCAGTACACGTCTTCTGAGATTTGTGCTATGTTTCGCCAACTCATTCGCGACACCAAATTTAATATTACAATTGTAATAAAGTATATTTATGTTTACTGCACAATATACGATGGAAGGTACATCAATGCTAGTCCCTTGTGAAGTTGCAGTAAAGTGCTTACTACCCCCAGTACGCGCCATTATGGCAAAAGAGCTCACTACCAAATATAATCTAAAACAAACGGAAGCCGCGAAACTTCTCGGAGTAAGCCAACCCGCCATAAGCCTTTACTATCGAAAAATCCGTGGAAATGCGATTGACTTGGAAAAAGACCCCGACATCATTAAGCTAATAGAAAACCTAGCGGCTTCTGTGGCGAAAGGCGCAATATCACATAAAGACTTCATCTCAATGTTCTGTCAAATCTGCAGAACTGTGCGAGCAAAAGGATTGCTCTGTCAGATGCATAGAGTCTTTGACCCAGCGATTGATTTCAGCAAGTGCGAGCTGTGCACGACTACCGATTCGTTAAAGCGCAAATAATTGCTCGTTCATCAAGAAAATCATTTCTCATTGCCGGAGGCAACCTCTTTATAATGCCGACTGCCTAGACAATTTTGGAATGGGGAGACATTAGTATGAGATATTCAGCTGTTTGGAAAACTCTGGAAGAAATGATTGCTGATTTTCGAAGGAGAGGAATAACCATTCCAGCAGAAGTCATGAACAATTTGAAGTCCGCCAAAACAATGATTACCATATTAAAGGCAGACACAAGTCGTGGAGAAACTATCCAGAAGATTGAGGAACACCTAGGAAGTGTGGAATCTTACCTTATTTCTGAAGGGCAGAAAAAGCTCGGAACCGAATATGTTGATAAATGGCTTAAAAGACTAGACGAAGCAAGCAGAAAACCCTTTGACGAAGAGAAAGAAGAGAGACGATTTGTTCCTGGGATTCCGCGCGAACACAAGTGGATTCGCGTTAAACCTTCAACAGAGTTGCCTCCTGAGAAGCTAAAAGCGTTGGCTAAAAAATCAAAACTTTCTTGCAAGGTCCAAAATGATGGTTATTTGCTTGTCTACGGCGAAGACGAGCGCATCAAAGAATTTGTCAGGAAAATGGCTACAAAGTATGAGGCGGAAACAAGAAAATAGCGTTAAAAAGTACATAATCGTTAAAACTTGACGATGCAATAATTTTTATAGAGAAATCTTACAGAATTGTCTGTAACAGCATAGCCTATGTTTCCAGAATGAGAGGACGCATACTGAATGCCCTACATTAAAAAAGTTGAGCTCAAGGGCTTCAAATCTTTCGGACCGCAAACCGTTAAAGTAGTCCTAGATAAGGGCTTCACTGCAATAACAGGTCCAAACGGAAGCGGGAAAACGAACATTGTTGACGCAGCCTTATTCTCCTTAGGTGAATTAAGCACCAGAAGGCTCCGCGCGGAAAGTGCGGCTAAACTGATTTTTCATGGCTCTGAAAAGGCAGGATTGGAAAGGGCAAAAGTGGCGAAAGTAATACTTCAATTTGACAACACAGATGGACGCTTGCCAGTTGACACAACCACTGTTACAGTCTCCCGGGAGGTTTATAGAAACGGCCAAAGCGTATACAGGCTAAATGGAAGAAGAATCTCGAGAACACACATTTTGGAAATTCTTTCTATGGCTGGAGTGAGCTCCACCAGCCAGAACATAATTTTACAGGGCACAATAACCCGCCTAACAGAAGTTTCTCCAATGGAACGCAGGAAAATTATCGAGGATCTAGTTGGGATAGCCCAATACAATGCTGAGAAATCGGAGGCAGAGGAAAAGCTGAGAGTAGCTGACGTTTCAATACGCACGGCTATGGGCAGAATAGACGAAGTACAAAGAAGAGTAGACGACCTAGAAAGAGAACGCAACGAACTCTTGAGATCCAACTTCATCCAAGGTGAGATAAAGAACTTTGAGACAGTCAAAATCTCGCACGAGATGATGCAGATACAAAAGAAAATAGAGCAAAACAAATCTCAAGCGGATAAGGTTCGGAACACATTTGAAAAATTAAGGCAGATACGCGAGAAGCATAGGTCAAAGAGAAGAGGTATTGAAGGTGAATGGCGAAGACTGAGCTCAGAAATAGTTGAAGAAGGCGGCTCTCAAGTATTAAAGGTTCAGATAAGAATAGGCGAGCTGAGATCAAAATTAACCGAATTAACAACTAGAATAAATTCGGGAAAAACGAGTCTTGAAGGTTTAAGGCGAATTGGAGAAAATAACCGTCAACAGTATGAATCTATTCGCAAGGAAATTCGCGAAAACCGCCAAAAAATTAAGCGGCTAAGACATAAGCATGAATCAACCTCTAATCAGATAACCGCAAAACAGACTGAACATGATGCCCTAGCACAAGAAGCGGCTCAACTTTGGGAAAATCTTGGAGAAAACAGCAAGAAAATCCGAGAAATCGAGCTGAAGCTTGACGACGATTACAAGAGACTTACGTACCTGAGGTCTGAGCAAGTAAAAGGTCACACGGCCATCAGACTTCGTGCAAGGAGAATTAAGGATTTAAATGAACGCAGGGAAAGATTCGCCGTAACACTCAGTGAGCTTGAAAAATCATGGGGTGAGCTTGAAAAGGTGCAGAAGGAACAGAAAACTCAGCTCAGAAATCTGGAGCGGATGCTTGAGCGGAGAATCGCACAAAAAGAAGCTACCGAAAGAGAAATCGCTGAGGCCGGGAAAATAGCTGATTCGGCCCGCGAGGCAGTCATAGAGTTTGTTACTCAAAGAGAACTTGCAGAAACCGTGGCTGCAGAAGAGAAAGCCCTAAGAAGCATAGAAGAACTGGGGGAGTTAGGCGTCATTCCAGGCGTTCATGGTCGATTACGCAATCTAGTTAAAATTGACAAAAACTATTTACATGCAATAGAGGCGGCGTCGACAGGATGGCTGGATGCGATAGTCGTAAAAGATTTTGACGCGGCCTTCACATGCACAGAAACATTGAGGAGAATGAAATTAGGGAGAATAAAGATAATTCTGCTTCAGGGAACATTAAATACTCAAACGTTAAAAATTCCTAAAAAGGAAGGCATAAGCGGCGCAGCCTCTTTCTTCCTAAAATATGACAGGCATTACGAGCCGGCTGTCCACTTCGTTTTCGGCGACACGTTAATTGTCTCTGACGACAAAACTGCTTTTGCGCTTTCTGGTGAAGGCTATCGCGCAGTCACAGTCAATGGAGACCTTTATGAGGCAGGCTGCGCCTTTGAAAGCGGTTACTACAGGGCTCCAATAGATTTTTCCACAATCATACCAAGCGAAGCAGCCATCAAAAGCTTAGACGAAGCCGTCAACGCCCTCCAAAAGCATCTCTCAAGAAGAGGCAGCGACATGGTCTCCTTTGAGGATGACATTGATAAAACGCGCGTTGAAATCGCTCGCTTGTCAGAGTCTATAACAACACTTGACAGGGAAATAGTCCGAGTTAAACGAAGTGTTAGAAGGACGAAATCTAATGTCAAAAGACTCAACTATAACATCGTACGGTTTGAAAAGGAAGTTGAAAACGAGAAAACACAGATGTGGCTGCACAAAGCCGAGAGAAGCTCCATTCAGAGGAAAATGCGGAAACTCCAGAATGAGCTAGCAACACTGAGGCGTAATACGGATCCTTCGAACATACAAGAAATGGAGGTCAAAAGGGAGAAACTTGCGGAGGAAATAATAACTTCAAGACAAAAGCTCGGCACAATTCAAACAGAAATATCGACGCTTCAATCCCAATTTGATAACGTCTTGAGGGTTGGATATAAAAACGCGAAAATCCAGCTTGCAAAGGTTGAACAGCAACTGAGAAGAGTTGAGAAGGACGTAGAAATCGCGTTGCAAGAGCGAGGGTCATTGAAACAAGCGCTCGCAGAACTGGAAAAAAGCCGCGTTGAACTTTCTAAAACTGTTTTGTCGGCAAGAGAGGAAGCTAAGAAATTCACTTCTCAAATAGATGACATAGACAAGGAGCTTCGCACCATCGACTCGGAATATGAACAAACTGATCGTTTGCTGAATCAGCTTCAGCTGAATATTCAAACATCCATGCTACAGTTTGAACAACATAAAAACCAGCTTCGACAGTTTGGCTATGAGCAACCATTAGACGTGTCGACAAAACAGGTTGAAGAAGCCGAAGCTTCAATGAAGATGATGCAGTTTGAGCTCGAAAGAATAGGCGCAGTGAACCAACTAGCCCTATCGCATTATGCTGAACAGATTTCACGCTACAAAGAACTCTCGTTAAGGCTGAACGAACTTGAAAGAGAAAAACAAGCTATAGTACAGTTCATGGACGAAATTGAACAGAAAAAACGTAGGGTCTTCATGGGAGCCTTCGAAAAAATCAACCTAAACTTGCAAAGTTACTTCTCAAAACTCACAGGAGGCGGAAATGCAACATTGAAGATTGAAAACCTCGAGGAACCGTTCTCTGGTGGTATCGATATGATTGTTCAGTTTCCTGATAAACCTTCAATAGTTGTAAGTGGAGCTAGCGGCGGAGAACGTTCAGTCGCGGCGGTCGCTTTTATATTCGCTCTTAAGGAATTTACACCTGCATCATTCTACGTCCTAGACGAGATAGACGCCCATTTGGACGCTTTTCACGTGTCAAAACTAGCCGACCTTCTCTTGGAAGAGTCGGAAAAAACCCAGTTCACAGTTATCACACTAAAGCCAGAGATGGTGAACAAAGCACAGAAAGTCTATGGAGTGTACGAACGCAACGGAGTTTCAAATGTCATTTCAGCAAAGTTCCTAGAGGTGCCAAGTTAATGGCTGCCACACTCAAGAAGCCCTTTTACCTGCGACCACCATGGAACATCCTATTCGAGTTTCACAAACTCGAAAAACTCACACCTTGGAACATCAATGTTGCATACTTGCTCACATCTTTCCTTGAAGAAATGGAAAAAACTGGAAAAATAGACTTTAGGGCGTCAGGCGTAGCCCTCGATTCTTCAGCCCTCATATACCTAATGAAGTCGAGGCTTCTGCTTAAGCTGGAAGAAGCGCCGCCACCCCCGAAGCCTCCACAAGATTTTCTGCCTCCTCCCTTATTTCTACCTTTAAGGCATGAATTGACTTCAACAACCATAAAGAATCTGCTGGAAGTCCTAGACGACGTTTTGAAAGGGGAGAAACTGGTCCGTTTTGAAAGAGCAGTTGAAGAACCTATTCTCCCAACACCCTCAGAAATCCTGCCACAGTTGGATATTTATCTAATGGAAATTGAACTGCAAATGGAGAAGCTTTACGCATCTCTTTCGCACACGGTGAAGGGGTCTGGAATAGTGGAGTTTTCAACTTTCATAAAGACTATGGGACGCTTTGAAGCGATTCGCACGTTTATCCTCCTATTATTTCTGGCACAGGAAGGAAAGGTAGGCTTATGGCAGAATGAAGAATCTGAGGAAATATTCATAACTGTTGGAGATTTAAATATTGCAGAAGGCGGAAAAGCAAGCGTTTGACGTGGAAGCAGCTCTTCAGCAGGCGCGAACTACGGAAAAAATGCAGCACGACTTAGCGCTTGTAGAAGCTGCATTATACGTTGCTGGTCGCCCCTTAGGCTTGAACGAATTATGCTCAGTTTTGAAGACCCGTTCAAAGAAGAAAGCAAAAAAACTTGCGAAAATGCTCATGCAAGGATATTCAGGTAGGAAAACAGCCCTTGAGATTTTGGAGTTGAAAGACGAAAGATATGTTTTGCAGCTAAAGACTGATTTTACTCCTCACGTCAGAAAACTCGTCAAAAGACCGCTGCTTTCTACTGGTCCACTGAAAACTCTTTCATACATAGCCTACAGGCAACCGGTATCGCAAAAGAGAGTCGTTGAAGTACGCGGACACCACGTCTACGGTCACATTAAAATGCTTAAAGAAATGAGTCTGGTTGCTAGCGAAAGAAGTGGACGTTCATCAGTTCTTAGAACAACTGAATATTTCGCAGACTACTTCGCTTTGAGCCATGACAAAGCAACTATGAAGAAAGAATTAAAACACGTTTTTGAAGACTTTTCGAAGCAAGAAAAACCTTGAACTCGAAATGGATAGGTTTATATGCAAAACAAGGGTGATAGTGAACGCCTAGCTTTAGAAACCAAAGGGAAATAAAATGTCGGTTTTGCACGGCAGCTTGCACAAGAAGAAGCCTTCTGGGGGCAGAAAAAGACCTTACAGAGGGAAAAGAAAATTTGAAAAAGGCTCTTTTCCAGCAGAATCCCTACTGGGCGAAACGAAACCTAAAATCGCCAGAGGAAGAGGCGGAAACTTGAAGATTAAGGTCTTACGCGACAAATACGCATGTGTAACAGAACCAAAGAGCGGAAAAACAGAAAAGGTCGAAATTGTCCGCGTTGTCAAGAATCCTTCAAACATTGACTACGACCGCAGAGGTGTAATAACAAAAGGCGCAACCATAGAGACATCTTTGGGTTTAGCACGTGTCACTTCCCGCCCGGGACAAGACGGGATAATAAACGCTGTTTTAATTGGCGAAGAAGAAAAAAGTTAATCGCAAACTATTTTGTCGAACTTGAACTGCGGATCTTTATCAGCTGCTTTGCAATCCTTTCAATTATCTGGTCTTTTGCTTCATTCTTTTTCACAAGTAGCATACCTGTTTTTATCCATGGGGTCTTCGGATAACCAGCATCTTGGACAACCTCATTCTCCAAGCCAAGTTTTTCAGCAGCTTCCTTTAACTCTAAGATTCTTGGAGAAGGCACAGCCAAACCCTTAGAGACTCGCCTACCGTTTTTCCATGCTTTAGTCGAATCGAAGTAGGTTGGCCATATGATTATTTTATCTTGTTTACGCATTTCTTATTCTCCTATCATCATCTGTGTGTATAATAGGCCGTTAATTTCGCATCAACTTTGTCGATTCTGACGAAACCGAACCTCTCAAACTGTATTGTGGTATTTGGCTTTAACCGTTTACATTCACTTTCTGCAATTCCTTCAGCTAGCGTTGCATCTGGCATGACGACTTCGCAGGGCATGCCCTCTCCAACAGGTATCCAGTGAATCAGTTGCGCCTTGACCTTTCTAGCATCTTCGTAAGATTCGCCAGCGAAGGATGCTTCAGCGGAACATGCGTCTACTTTTTCGATTTTCACGTTGAACAACTCCATGAGACGAATTGTACTTTCAACCTTTGAGGCGTTTACATCTTTCTTAGGGACCCAGAATGATGCAGATTTATCATCTAAATTAGGCTTTATTGTATACTCTCGGCTTCCTCTTTCGGGCTTGTCAGGATGCAAATGAAGCCTTGCGACAAACAACCTTGGAATATGGGTTGTTTTCAATTCTATTGGGTTGTGCACAAAGAAGTACCTGTTTGAATTTGGATCTAAAATTTTGCGGTTGTAAGCATACAGATTTTCCCAGCTTAAAATGACATCTGAAGTTTTTGGACCAACATCAATTATCATCTTCTTAATAGCTTCAGATGTTATTCCCCGCCTTCTCAAAGCCGCAAAAGTTGCCAAACGTGGGTCATCCCAATCTTTGAAAAGTCCTTCCCTTATTCCTTGAACGATTTTCGACTTACTAAGAGAAGCTCCTGTTATTTTTAGTCTGCCGTAATGTATAGCTTCTGGATATCGCCAGCCTAAGTGCTTGTACATGTATTCTTGTCTGACCATGTTTGTCAAGTGTTCTTTTCCTCGGATTATGTGGGTTACGCCCATAAGATGGTCGTCCACGCCGCACGCCAGATTGTATAGAGGCCACGCGTGGTATCTGCGTCCAACTCGTGGGTGTGGGTACTTTTCGGCGTCTATGACTCTAATGGCAGGCCAGTCTCGAACCGCTGGGTTAGGATGGTTTAAATCAGTTTTAATGCGGACTACTGCTTCTCCTTCTCCACACTTGCCTTCAAGCATTTTTTGCCACATTGCCAGATGTTTTTCTGGTGGCAGATTACGGCAGTCACATGGCTTGTTGGCTAGTGTCTTCTTCCTAAATTTTTCAGGCTGACACGTGCAAACGTAGGCATTGCCCTCCTTCAATAATTTTTCAGCATACTCGTAGTAGAGGGGGACTCTGTCGCTTTGTATGTACTCTTCATCTGTCTTACATCCAAGCCAGATCAAGTCTTCTCTAATACGGTCGTAAAACTCCGGAACAGGTTTCTTTAATTTTGGGTCCGTGTCCTCAAAGCGCAGAAGGAATTTTCCATTGTACATACGTGCATATTCATGGCATAATATTATAGCTCTCGCCGAGCCCAAATGCAGAACGCAATCTGGATTCGGTGAAAACCGAGTTATGACTTGAGCATACTTTTCCACATTTGGCAAGGGTGGAAGACGCTTCTCCTCTTCAACCTTTTCCTTTTTGAGGGATTCTGGCCATTTTTCTTCAATTATGTCCTTTTGCTCATTTAGTGAAAGATTGTTGATTTCTCGAATAACATCGTTGACTAAGGCAGACAATTCTTTGGTTTTAGTTCTAAACTCTGGTTTTTCACCGAGTATCTTTCCAATAACTGGTCCTGTTTGTGCCTTGCCGTCATGTTTCACGGCGTTTAGTAGAGCGATTTTTCTAATATTTTCTCTGAGCTCAGCATCTCTACAGGTCAATTGTTTCACTCTGTTTGGCTTAGATTTTTCTTTCAATTAAAAATTTTGCAAAGGCGTCTAGTCTTTCCTTTGCATTTGAAGCGGGCAAAAGCCTTTCAGCGTTTTTCCAGCTTTTCTCCACAATTTTCCTTGCGAGGTTCTTCACATAATCTAAGGAATCATATTTTTCCATTATTCTAATAGCTTCGTCTATGAGTTTCTGATCTGATGTGTGTGTGTTGAGGATTCCAGTAAGCCTTTCTCTGTCCTTGGCATTTGCGACCTTAAGTGTGTGAACAACTATCAAGCTTCTCTTTCCTTCAGTTATGTCTTTTCCGCGTCCACCCTTCTTTTCTGCAAAATCTCTACCTGTCAAATCAAGGATGTCATCTTGCATTTGGAAAGCTATCCCTATACTTTCGGCGAAGTGCCCAAGTTTTTCCACAAGTTCTTCGTTTGCGTCAGCCAAGACGGCAGAAATCTCGGCAGCCATCCTTGCTAGGGTTCCGGTCTTGTAAGCGCACATTTGCAAATAGTCCTTTTCATTTATTTCATCAGCGTTTGCTAAGCCTCTATGCCACGCGATGTCCATGGCTTGTCCAAAGCTCAGGTTGGTCATCTCTTGTACATAGATTTCATAGATCTTGCAGAGCTTCTCTATGGAGACTTTTTCTCTGTTTTCTATTAGTGGCAGAAGCGGCAGGTAATACATAGCATTTCCAGCGTTTATTGCTATGTCTAAGCCATAGATCTTGTATGTGCATGGTTTTCCCCTTCGGAATTCAGACGCATCCTCTATGTCATCTATCATTAATGTTCCATTATGAATCACTTCTGGGATTATGGCGAAATCAGCGAAATCCTTAGGATTTTTGCCTAGGGCTTCACAGATTAGCAGAAAAAGGGATGGGCGCCATCTTTTTCCGCCTCTATCAAGAAACTCCCAGATAGGCTCAGCGACTGCTTTGTTTAGGGTTTCTAGGTTGTAAGAATATCTCGGTAGGTTATTTTTGAAGAAAATTGCCTTTCTTGAGAAGATTCTCGGAATGTATTTCGCAATTGCCTTATCTATCAGATTAGCTCTATCCTCGAGAAACTTTTCAATATCCATTAGCTAACTCCTCCCTCTTGTAGCAAATTTTTCGAAATTGAAACCTCTATTCCTTAACCATTCCAATGTTTTGCCCATCACCACAAGTGGGGCTTTTCGCAGGTGTTCCACAGACGCTGCTCCCACAAGAAACATTGCATTTCTTAACTCTTCTATTAAAAGGGAGAACATGCTTTCTGTTGCTTTTACGCCTGTAACTGCTGCTTGAAGTATTGGATGAGAAAGGCTTGTTAGGCTTGCACCCAAGGCCAAAGCTTTAGCCACGTCTACGCCGTCGCGGATTCCACCAGAGGCTATAACGGGAATATTGACTGTCTCAGAAACCTCAGCGATGCTTATGGCTGTTGGGATGCCCCAATCCCAAAAAACTTCGCCCAATCTATGTTGATAATTGTCTTTCTGCTTTTTTGCGCGATAATATTCAACCGCTGCAAAGCTTGTGCCTCCCACTCCACTTATGTCTATGGCTCTGACGCCAGCAGACTCAAGCTTCTTTGCCTCTTCTGCTGCAATGCCGGCACCAGTTTCCTTGACGATAATTGGTTTGTCTAGCTCTTTTGCAAGTTCCGCGATTTTCTCAAGTACTCCTTTGAAGTTTGTTTGTCCTTCTGGTTGCGAAGCTTCTTGTAGCGGGTTTAAGTGTATTGCAATGGCATCCGCGTCAATCATTTCTACGGCTTTTCTAACTTCTTTTATGCCATATCCGTTGACGAGTTGCGCACCACCAATATTTGCGATTAAGAAGACTGTTGGAGCTTTTTTCCTAGTTATTGCAAATGTTTTTTCGAGTTTCTCCTCTTCCAGAGCGGCTCGTTGACTTCCGACACCCATCCCTAGGCCTAGCTTTTCTATGACTTCAGCTATTGTTGCATTGATTTTTGTGGCTCCCAGTGTTCCACCAGTTATTGCGCCTGCGATTATAGGTGCAGAAAACTTGTGACCTAAAAAGGTCGTAGACAAATCGATTTCTTGCTTGTTAATCTCAGGCAAGGTTTTATGGATGAAATATATGTCTTCAAATCCTGTTGTTGCTGTTCTGGCTTGAACTTTCCGGTTGAGAGAGATTTTTATGTGGTCTGCTTTGCGTTTTCTCGTTTCCTTCGCCAACTTTATTCCTTCTCTATTAAGGTGCCTTGTACATCTTCTCCTTTAAGGACTTTGTAGATATGGTTTGGCTTCGTTGCATTAACGATCTTTGCAGAAATTCCATGTTCTATTGCGGGTATAAGTTCGGCTATTTTGCCGAACATGCCGCCTGTAACGTCACAAGCTGTAGGCTTGACAGTCTTTTTTTGGAGTTTTTTAAGCTCCTCTAATGTTAGATGCGCGAACAATTTCGCGTTTTTTTCCGCTTTAGGGTCACAATTGTATAACCCATCAACATCCACCCCAACTATAATGCGTTCTGCGTTGAGCCCGACTGCAAGTCTTGAAATTAACTGGTCTCCAGAGAGTATTGTGAAGCCTAACTTCGTGTCTAACACAGCGTCTCCGTAGAGCACTGGTAAAAAATCCATTTGTAGTAGCATTTTCATAAGCGTGTATTCGAAGTATTGGATTCTGCCGTTTTCTGTTATTATACATGATGATGGCGTGACGCTTACTGCAGGGATCTTGTGCCACATAAAAGCATCCATAAACAAACCGTTAAGCATAGTCATAATGTGGTGCGTTTCCGCAAAACCAACTTTCTGATTTTCTTCTTTCAATCCAGCCTTAATGTTATATTTTTGCGCCGTTGGGTGTCCAAAGCCTCCGCCGCCATGAACTACTACCAAGTTTTCAATTTTTGCTTGTTGAATCTCCTCTGCCAGTCGGTTCATGACTTGCGTTTTTGCATCAAGCTCCTTATTCTTGTCGGTTATTACAGAACCGCCAACTTTCAAGATTGTAGGTTTAGGCTCCTTCAATTCTGACACCTTCATCAGTTTTTCTAGCTGTGAACGTTCTTCCACCAGCCCTCTTCATGGCTTCCAACACCTGCTCAAGCCTTTCGTCATTTGCTAAAGCGATCATGCATCCACCGCCGCCCGCACCAGTCAGTTTTGCGCCGAAGGCTCCTGCTTTTCGTGCAGCATTAATAAGCCATTCTAGGGATTCGTCAGAAACCCCTAACCCGTAAAGTAGCGCGTGGTTAATATTCATCAAATCTCCAAGCGTATTCATATCATTTTTCTTAATTGCATCTATGGCTCTCAAAACAATCTCTCGAGCCGCAAACATCATCGGTTCAACAACCTGTGGATATTTTTCTCTCACTTGCCGCACTTTTTCAACTTGAACGCGGGTCAGCCTTTCTACGCCAGTATCTCCGATAACTAGTGGAATGTCCATTTTGACGTCTAAAGGTTTGAATCCTGTGTCCATCTGAAAAAGAAGTGCCCCCCCAAAAGTTGATATCGCCGGGTCTATTCCCGAGGGGGTTCCATGCACTATTTTTTCCGCTTCGAAGGTTATTTGGAAAATATCTTGTTTCGAAATTTTCACACTCAAAAGAGTAGCCGCTGCTGCTGTCACGGCCGCTACCACGGCTGCCGATGATCCTAGACCTGCAGCGACAGGAACGGTGGAGTTAATCTCAATATTCAAACCGACATGTTTTCCGTACATCTCCAAAACTCTTTCAGCGGCCAGTCTTATTGGCTCAAACTTCATTCTTGCTTCCCTAGTATTTCCCTGTTCAACCTTGAAGGTTCCATCTTCGAAATATGCAGAAAGATTGAGATTTGATGAATGTAGACACAGACGTTCGTCGTCGCGGTTTTCTATTTTCGCATATGCCCTTGTATCTATGGCCAAGACTATAGCTGGTTCACCATAAACCACGAAGTGTTCTCCGAAGAGTATTACCTTGGCGGGAGCTGAGGCAACGACCCCCATTCTACACCACTATTTTGTGAAACACACGGCAGCATACCCAACAACACTTGAGTAGTCGCCAGTTATATTTCCACTAGTCTTATAACATAATAGTTTTGCCTCTTTCGCGTTCAGAAACTTCGCCGCAGAGACTAATGTAGCTATTGGACCGTATCCGCAAGCGCTAATTTGGTGCTCCTCTACTGTTAAAAAAAATTTCGCTTCATCCATAGCTTCAACGGCTTCAAGAGCCAACCTATCCTTCCTCGCCGCGCTCTCTTGCGGTTCATAATGGGTCATGTCTGAAGAAGCAATAATAACAGCGTCTTTTCCAGCTAATACTTTGGCTACGGCTTGTCCAACCTCTTTAGCTGAGGACAAGTCTTGCATCAAAAAGCAGAGGGGAACAATCCTGAATTGCGAGCCAAAAAGATACTGAAGAAACGGAAGCTGGACCTCAATTGAGTGTTCAAAGCGATGGGCAGTTTCGTCCACATCGACGATGCGCGATTCATGCACAATCCTGTTGGCTATTTCACCGTCCACCTCAACATCGCCTAAAGGAGTGCGCCAAAGACCTTCAGTCATAACGGCTAACGCGCTACCGTAACCCATATGATTCGGACCGAGAATGACTACAACATTTGGCTTACCGTCTACAGCAAGTTTGTAATAGGCATGGGCTGCCACTGGTCCAGAAAACATGTATCCTGCATGCGGACACACTAAACCTATAACCTGTCTCGGGCCAGCTTTTGTGACTTTTGGAATTTTTCCAGGCCCAAACTCGTGGAGAAAGCAATTCTCTATCTGTCTCCTTAGTGATTCAGTGTTTCCTTGGTAGAAGGTCCCGGCTTGTGTTGGACGCCGAACCTTCGCCATTCTTCTAGGTTTCCCCCTCTTCCCTTGAGATTTTGGCCTCAAAATCCTCAATTGTCAAAGGCAGATTCTTATCAACTGGTAATTCTCCTCTCTCCCTAAGTATCTGTCGTGCCAAGAGCCAATAGATTACAGCCAAGGCTCTCCTGCCCTTGTTGTTTGTGGGAATGACTAGGTCGACTCCAGAGAATTCATTGTCTGTGCTACACAAGGCCACTACTGGTATGCCAACTGATGAGGACTCTTTAACTGCTTGAAAATCTGCCCTTGGATCAGAAACTACAAGCACTTCTGGTTCTATTCGGTTTGGATACGACGGATTTGATAGAAGTCCTGGAATGAACCGTCCAACTACTTGTGTAGCGCCAGTTATCTCACAGAATTTTCTAACAGGTTCCTGTGCGTAGAGTCTCGCCGCAGCAGCGGCGATTTTCGATGCGTCAAAACGTGCTAGAAATTTTGCGGCAACTCTTATGCGTTCATCCGTTTTTTTAACGTCTAAGACGAATAATCCATCTGGTCTTACGCGATAGATGAATTGTTCCATGTCTCCTGTTTTCATTCTAGTTCCAATGTGTATTCCAGCAGACAATAGTGTGTCTTGTGGCATTAGTAGCTCTTCCTCCATAGCGGTCGGTGCTGTTTCAGGCTCCTCTAGGGGTTTTTCCTCTTCGGTGATTTCCTCAATTTCTTCATCTTCTGGCAAGCTTTTACCCTCCTAAAGCATCTTGAGATTTGCCATTTTGGCTCTATCTCCCAAAAACTCCTCTATCCTTATCAATTCGTTAATTTTGGCAATCCTTGCTCCTTCAACAACTCCAGTCTTTATTATGGGACACTTGAAGGCCACAGAAAAATGAGCTATGTGCCAGTCACAAGTATCGCCTGAGCGATGCGACATTACTGGCAGATATCCATTTCTTTTAGCCATTTCGACTGTTTCCCAAGCATCCGTAAGTGTGCCAACCTGATTCACCTTTATTATCACCGCGTTGGCTGCACACGTTTTTATTCCACGGCTCAACCGTTCACTGTTAGTAGTGAACAGATCGTCGCCGCAAACCAGACAATTTTTAGTTTTTCTAGTTAACTCTGCAAAACTTTCATAGTCTTCTTCGTTAAATGGGTCCTCAACGTAGACTAAATTATATTTCCTTATGATTCCCAAAACAAATTCTAGCTGTTCTCCAGCGTCTCGCTCTTTTCCTTCCCTTTGGTAAACGTAGGCTTTTCTTTTGCCATTCCACATTGAAGACGCCGCAACGTCTATTCCTAGGTGGCATCCAAAACCCAACTCGTTGCTGACTTCTTCACATGCTTCAGTTAGAGATTCAAGCGCCTCCGAATTTCCAATGTTGGCAACCCATGCCCCTTCATCACTTCTTCCGCCGTTGAAAAGCTTGTCTCTCTTCTTGAGGATAGCGCCAACTCTTCCATGAATTTGGGCATTAGCCGTAGCGGCTTCTAAGAATGATTCAGCGCCGTGTGGCAAGGCAAGAAACTCTTGCACGTCAGGAGACTTCCCCTGTGTATGATTTCCACCGCTTATCACGTTTCCAAGAGGATATGGAAGCTCGTGAGCGACATGCCCGCCTAAATATTGGAAAAGAAGAAGACCATAAGAGTTTGCAGCGGCCTCTGCAGTGGCCAAGGAAATGGCAAAGGCAGTGTTTCCACCTATTATTCTGAAGTCTTTTGAACCGTCAATTTCATGTAAAGTCCTGTCAATCTCTGCTTGGAAATCCGCATCTAACCCGATAATTTCTGACGCTATGAGTTCTTCAACTTTTTTTAGTGCTTGATCTATCCCGTTTTGCGGATAATAGACTACCTCAGCTTTTCCACGGCTTTGCCCCGCGGGAGCAGAGACTCTTCCAAAGCCAGAGGTTGTTATAATATCAATTTCTATTGTTTCTTCTCCACGATTATTGAAAACCTTCCTCGCAATTATGTCTTCAATGACTGTTGACATTTCTTTCTCCTTTTTTACTTCTCTAATAAGGTCTTGCCTCTTTTCGTTTTTCAGCCTCTTCATAAAAGCGCAAGATTTCGTCTATGATTTCTACATGCGACAACAGCATGCGTCTACAACAATACCGCTTAATTCCTAAGTTATCGAGAACGTCACCTGCCTTTTCTCCTGCCTTGACCCTGTTGGCAAATTCTTCCCATTTGTCTCCGATTAGTTTTCCGCACGTGAAACATCTTACCGGTATAATCATTTGATTCATCTCCTTCTTATCTGTAGCTTTTCTGGTCTCTGGCTCGCGCTCCTGGACCTCCAAATTTCTTAGGTTCTTTTCTTCTAGAGTCTCCCACAATCATTGTTCTGTCATAGTTGGCAAAAACTGTGCGTAAATGTGCGCTTTTGGTCCATTTTAATAGAGCGTTTGCAACAGCCATCCTTGATGCTTCTGCTTGTCCCATGTAGCCTCCGCCTGAGACTTTTATGTCTATGTCCAGTTGCTTCCAAATCTCATCTCCAGCTTGAAAGAGCGGCTCCATAATTTTTTCACGTGCAATTTTAGGTTCAAAAACCTCTATGGGAATTCTGTTTACGCGCACTCTTCCATTTCCAGGTTTAACAACAGCCCGTGCTATCGCTGTTTTTCTTTTTCCACTAACAACCAAAATCTTCTTCGCGGGCATGACTATTCACCTGAACTCCAACCTATCTCTTTCGCAAATTCACCTAGTGTGAAGTAGGAGCATGTCAGTTTTTTGGCTTGGACACCGAACAAAGTTTCCATTTTTTGGTCTTTAAGCTTATCTGGGACCCCGATAAAAACCTTAAGCCGCTTGTAAGCTTTCTTACCTTTTGCTTTCTTGTACGGTAACATACCTCTTACGGTTCTTCTGAGTATTCTGTCCGGCCTTCTGTAATGGACTGGACCCGTCTCTAAATGTCCCACTTCCAGGAACCTTTTGGCCTCTATTACTTTGCTTTTCTTTTTTCCTGAAAGTACGGCTTTTTCAGCGTTTACAACTATTATTTCCTCATCACTTAGTAGCCGTTTAGCAATTACGCTTGCCATTCTGCCAAGGATAAGACCGTCCGCGTTTATTATGGTGACTGATTTGCTCATTGTCTGCATTTATTTCACCCAATTATTTTTACGTGAGAGCCTTTCGGATTCTTCTTAATTAAGTCAAGAAAGGATATGCATTTACCCCTTTTTGTTTTTATTTTCTGTCTTGCTTTTTCTGAAAAAGCAAAGGCTGTCACAGTTATTGGATGGTTTATTTGGCCTGTTCCCAGCACTTTGCCCGGAACCACAACTGCTTCGTTTTTTTGCGTATATCTGTTCAAACGGCTCAAGTTCACAGCTACCCGTCTCCTGTTCGGTTTGGCCAAGCGTTCAGCGACGTCACGCCAAATATTAACCTTGTTTTCTCTGCTTTGCTTTCGTAGGAAGCGAATAAGTTCTATAAGCTCTGGATTCGTCGTTTTAGTCTTTCTCACTCTTTTTCACCTTGATTTGGCGCTCCAAATCTTTTAGCTGTCCATCCAAAATTTTGATTGCTTCTGTCATGATTTTTTCCGGAGAAAGCACACACGTAGATTCTAGAGCGAATATGAAGGCGTTTTCTTCCCAGGTGATCTTTACAGCTGGAGGATTCTGTGGACAAGTCTCAACGCAGTCTTGACAGAGCGTGCATGCCATTAAATCCCGAATTTCTATTCTGTTTCCAGTCTTGGCTAGAACTTTTCTGGGACAAATTTCCACACATTTTCCGCAACCATCGCATTTTTTGCACGAGATTTCTATTTTTGGGAAATATTTGTGTGTGCACATTGAAACTGGCTGCCATTTCGCATGATTTTTTCCTTTTCCAAGTCTTGCATAAGCCTCAAGCTTTAGTTTCTGCTCTTTTGCTAGTTTTATTATGGGGATTGTGTCGCTTACTGGTATTATGCTTGGGTTTTCTGATTCTAATTCACCTGAATATACTGTTCTTGTTTTTTCTTTTGATTCTACATCTAATGCGAGCGTGACTCGGCAAAGGTTGCATCCAAATTCGCTTTTACAGGGGCATTCTTCAGGTAAGTTGTAGCCTTCTAAATCAGTCTTAAGTGGGATAAGCCCTAATCTGTGGGCTATGACTTCATCTTGGAATGTGGAGGAATTCTCAATTACTACAATTTCATCAATAGCCATACATGGAACTTCAGCAATCACTGTTCTTCTTAAGGCATTCATGTACGGAACGTCCACTCCCCGAATGAGCAAACGCATGTTTTTGTCATCTTTTTCGAGCACTTCTATTTCCACTAATTTCGACACTCCGTGCTAGTCCATAATAACACTGTGCCGTTCAATAGAATACTAGTGCATTATTTCAATTTTTCTATTAGGAAAAGAATAACACGTGTTTGCTAGACTCTTCTCCCTCTTCTTCCGCCTGCTCTGCGTGTTCCATCGTGTGGGATAGGGGTGACTTCTTCGATGCGTCCAATGCGGAACCCTGCTCTGGCTAAGGCTCTTATTGCTGCTTGTGCGCCTGAGCCTGGTGTTCTTGGTCCTGCGCCTCCTTGGGCTCTCACTTTTATGTGGATGGCTGTTATTCCTTTGTCTTTAGCCACTTCTGCGGCTGCTGAAGCTGCGCGCATGGCTGCGTAGGGTGAAGATTCCATTCTGTCTGCCTTTACAAACATTCCGCCCGATGCTCTGGCTATAGTCTCCGCACCTGAAATGTCTGTTACGTGGACTAGAGTGTTGTTATAGGAGCTGTAGATGTGAATGACAGCCCATTTGTCAACTTTTCTGCTGGAACTACTCATTATTCTCCCTCAATCTGAGCGTCTCCTGAACCTGCTTTCGCTGAAGGAGCAACTGCAATTGTCTGGCGTAGAGGATGATTTGCATTTACAAGTGGGCTTCGAGGTGAATATGCTATTTTGCTTTCTTCTTCTCTCCTCACAATGTAGCTTGGCACTGTCACTCTTTGGTTTTCTATCATTATGTGCCCATGCGTAATGAGTTGTCGGGCTTGGTGAATTGACTTGGCCAAACCTTTTCGGAAAATAATTGTTTGGAGTCTGCGTTCAAGAATGTCCTCGATCGTAAGGTCTAGAACGTTGTCTAGAGCTGCTGTTTCAGTGAGAACACCAAGTTTTTTTAAGCGGATTAGAAGCTCATCTTCCATTGTCTTGCGTTCTTCAGGTGTTTTGCCTATGAGTGAGCGTGCTATCCCTCTAAATTTTGACAGTGCTGTTTCGTGCCGCCAGATTTCATGTTTGTTCCGTAAACCATATTGACCTATAAGTTTGAGTTCTTCTCGTAAGGCGTCGGTTCGCCATGGAAAGCGTGGGGTCGTATATTTTTTTCTTTGTTTTTTGGGGTCACCCATAATTACGTGGCTCCTGGTCTTACAAATTCTTTCTTTTTGACTCCGAGAGCTTTTCCTTTTCTTCCTGTGGTCTTGGTTCTTTGTCCGCGTACTTTTAATCCGTAGGCGTGGCGGTATCCGCGCCATGATTTCATCTCTTTCATTTGGTCTATATCCATCTTTGATCTTAAAACGAGATCCGCGGTTATCAAATGCATGTCCTTTCCTGTTTCAAGATCCTTTCTTCTGTTTAGGAGCCAGCTGGGTAGTCCATGCTTCGTTGGTTCACTAATTATTCCTTCTATTCTTTCAATTTCTGTTTCAGTTAAAAATCCTGATCTTACTTCTGGATTCACTTCGGCTTTTTTTAGTATAGCGTTTGCGAGGTTTAGGCTTATTCCCCTAATTTTGGTTAGCGCGTAAGACGCTTTCAGAGTACCGTCTACGTCTGTGTCTATTATTCGAAGTATGTGGCGGAATTCCTGTGACATTTATTTGTCTTCCGTGGGTTGTTTGAAGCTAACTACGAAATAAACCATTTTTTATTTAAACCTTACTGGTTCATTATTGTTCAATGCTCTTGTAATCCTGACATAGGATTAAATATCGGTTTTCTGATGTTGAAAATAGGTTTCTGAAGTTCATTTAAAAATCAAATGTCTTTTCGGAGGAAACGGAAGCAACGAAACAATGCCGTCATCTTTGGGGATACAAACATGAACGACAAAGACGTCGCTGACACCCGTTCCCATTTCCGAGTCAATGAAAATAATTGTGAAGTTGCTTCATATAAAATTGGCGCGATAGTGGGGCTATCTCCCGAAGTCCAAACTATTAGCTAGCTTTTCAAAGTATTTGACATACCTAATATGTCAAAGAACACATAGAAAGCCGAATGATTTTCTGTGCAACCACATCTTCTTGCGGAGCTTTATGAGATTTGCCAAGTTTTATATGCCGACCACAATAAGGTAAATCAGTGTTGCGGTGTGACTGAAGATTATATTTCAACACAGGATTTCAAACAGAAACTGGAGCGGGAATATCTTCAGTCAAAGAAACCCTACGAGAAGCTTGTTGACGAAGTGCTCTACATTCTAAGCGAAGCATTAGAGAAGAGCCAAATAAAATATCATAGTCTGACTTGCAGAAAAACTAAAATCAAGACTTTCGACAGTTTCTACGAAAAAGTGAAAAGGAATCAAGTCAGAGAAAAACAATTTGAGATAATTACTGATATTGCCGCCGTTCGGATAATCTGTCTTTACCGTTCTGACCTCAAGAGAATCGGTAAAATTATCTCAGCTAACTTCGGCATTGTCAGGTCGGATACGTCCCGAACTCGAACTGAAACACCATTTGGGTATTCAAGTGACCATTACATCGTCAAAATTCCAGAAGAATGTAAAGGAGTTAGATATGATGACATCAGAAATATTCCATGTGAGATTCAAGTTCGTACAATATTAATGGATGCATGGGCGTCAGTATCCCATCACTTGGATTATAAACAGGAGCTTGACATCCCATCAGAGACAATAATTGACTTCAATGCACTTGCTGGACTTTTTTACATAGCAGACACTCATTTCGAGTTTTTCAAAAAAGGAGTGGAAGTAGCACGAGCAGGACTTGTCGAAAAAGCTCGAAAGGGCAAATTCGATGTTAACCAAGCGATTAACCTTGACAGTCTGATAGCGTACCTTAGATACAAGCTCCCAGAGCGCGAGGAGTGCGGTAGCAGCGGGTATTCTATGCTTATTTCAGTACTTAGAAAATTCGGATATAACACCCTAGTTCAGCTAGATAGCAAAGTTGATGCTGCTTTGCATATGTTTGATGAATATGAGAATGAGATTTCAGCTCACGATATCAAGGAAATGAAGTTAAGTAGCGGTATCCGCTTGAATGATGTCGGAGTTATTAGACATGTTCTTGACTTAATGGATGATGCACATTGGGAAATTCGGCGGAAACACTGGTCTAAAGGTCATGTTGCCATAGTTGAAAAATACCGGCAGAGACTGTCACACGTGCACTTCTGATTGCGCAGACTGGTTTTCTGAGTTTATGGCTTAGCAAACAGCCGTGCTCGCATCGGCGGGAGCTTGGCAGAAAGCCAAACGGCCGCCACAGTGAGAAATCATAAATATTTCATTGTCAGCTTCAATAGTGAATCGCCTTGCCCATCCGTAACCTCTGGAGCCTGGAACCTGGCGAGTGCATCGTAGCAGAGGAGATATTTGATAAACTGAAAGACTTGGAAGTGTTCTTTCCAGTTCATGATGTCGGCGTTGACCTTCTGGTTGTCAAAGGAAAGAAACACGTAGGAATCCAGGTGAAAGAATCAAGATATTATATTGGCAGGACTTGGAAAAGTGGGCATGTGGGCCATAGTTGGCAACAAATCAAGAAAGTCAAATTCGATGGAAACAAAGGTAAGGTCGATTTCTACGTCTTCTTGACCTATCTGCCCATTCAAGCTAACACAAGGTAAGTTCTTTCGGCTATAAGTTTCTTATTGTGCCTTCTTCTGAACTTGAGAAACGCATGAGTATTAAAGATGCAGGAAAAAGGTCGATATATTCATTCTGTTTCCATTTCCAAGACAAGAATGTTTGGGATGAAAGGGTAACGACGACGCTGGATAATCCTCTTACGGACTACACTCAATTCCTGAACGCGTAGGATTTAGTAGACAAAGCACTCCAATAGCAGTTGTTTGTATCGCTTACTATCATTTTGGAGAGATAGGAATACTAAAGAGAGATTGCACCTATTAGTAATATAGACAGCAAATGGAACAAAGTGACCTCACCGAAGCTTTGAATAGAGAAGGATTCTTTTTCCAGAAGTATTGTGCCGAAAAGATAAAGGAATCTGGTTGGAGTGTCGAGACTGAAGAGTACCCAATATCCAAAGATGAATCATTCGACATAAAAGCAACCTTAGTTCTGTTTGAAACAGCTTTGCATATTGTAGCAGTAGAATGCAAGCGATCAGACCCGAAGCGAAAGCGCTGGGCTTTCTTTAGGCAAGAACCATCTACTGCCGAGACGCAGAAATTTGTGATACAGACCCACAACCTGACTTCAACCAAGGGAGGCTTTCTCAAGAGAGGATTTGTCATGCGTGGAGTATATGAGGGTTTGAATGAAGAAAAACTAGGTTTTCCCTGTTGCCATACTGTCGGGCTTGAGATTTTCAAAGAAGATGAGAAAGACAAAAGAGATTGGAAGGCAAACCCTCAAGCGGTGTATAGTGCATGTCTCACAGTCGCCAAGGGCATAAATCACCTTTTTGATTCGGAGGCACAGCGAACACTAAACACTCTCAGGATTGGCGAAAAACGCTTGCAAGAA
>JAOULW010000008.1 GCA_029881805.1 Candidatus Bathyarchaeota archaeon | reverse complement strand
AACTGTGCTTGGTTATTCATTGCTTCTTTTTTGGAGCGAACCCCAAGGAATATCAACACTCTTTGGAAACTCGCTGGTTTCCCCCGGATGGCTGCTTGTCATGCTGCTCCATTTCACGTTTTCTTTCCCAGTCGTGGTTAGGGTGATTGTTGGAGCTTTGCTTGATTATAAAATGGAGTATGAGCAAGCATCGAGAACTTTGGGCGCACCACCGCTTACAGCATCAAGAACTGTTACATTTCCAATCTTAAAACCTTCGTTGATAGCGGCCTTCATACTTGCTTTTGCCAGGTCAATCTCAGAAACGGGAGCAACAATCATGGTCGCGGGATTCTTCGAAAATGGACCAGTATTCATCCAAAACATGAAGAACCTCTGGGAGACTGGAAACATCAGCCAAGTAACCTACGAAGGCTCGATAACGTTCGCAAGCTTCACACTTATAGCACTTTCTTGCCTAATTTTTGTCATAATACGCGTCTTTGGACAAAGGCTAAGACTGCCGATTAGAAAAGTCTGGCCTGGAGTAGAGAGAAGATTAAGTTATTCAGGAGCAGCATTCTCGAGAAACAGCGTCGTACTTTTGATCTTTTTTATACTCGTTTTCCTCCCATCTCTTTTCGTTGCATTTCCAGCATTTGAAGCCATTTTCACAGATACATTGCCTAGGGCACTGTCCTCCGTGGACATTTGGGGAGAATACTGGCAAGGCCTAATCCTTTCATATCTTCTGGGAGCAGTTGTCACTATCTTGAACGTCATTATGGGTTTGCCAATGGCAATAATTGTCGCAAGAAAAAAGTTCGGGGCCTTGCCCTCAGTAATCCTAGATGTTTTGGTTAATATTCCATTAATTGTTCCGTCAATAGCTTTGGGCGTCTCTCTGAAATTCTTTTGGAAAGAAACTTTCGCGTTCATACCAGAGATGTGGTTGTTGATTTTTGCACATTTGGCAATAACGTATCCATATTTTGTGAGGTCGATGTCGGCGGCTGTTGAAAGGATAAGCCTGGACTTGGAAGAAGCTTCAAGGACCCTTGGAGCTAAGCCATTAGGGGTCTTCAGAACTATAATATTGCCATTAACCAAATACTCCATTCTTTCAGGCGCTATAATGGTTTTTACGAGAAGCATTAGTGAGACAGGCGCAACTCTAGCGGTGGTTACCACGCTTAAAACTGCGCCAGTAGTTCTTGTAGATTGGGTTAAACCAAAAGCACCGCAATTGCCAGCAACACCATTAGAGATCGGCTTAGGCTGCGGTTTTCTAATATTATTTTCTTTCGTAATTCTCTTGGTCTTGAAGCTTGCTGTTAAAGGAAAAGGAAGATACTAATATGTTTAATATAGAGTTTATAATCTATGCGATGACTTTGCATAAACATATTCACGGCTTGGAGGAAGCATCTGGTGCCTGATGTTCGCATAGTGAATGCTACAAAAAAGTTTGGGAAGATTGTGGCTGTTGACAACGTTAGCCTCCACATCAGAGACAAAGAATACTTTTCTTTGCTTGGTCCGAGTGGATGTGGAAAGACCACCCTGCTTAGACTTATTGCTGGTTTAATTCAACCCGACGAAGGCGAAATTTACATTGGAGATAGACTTGTGAACAATGTCCCTCCAGAGGATAGGGACATTGGGTTTGTCTTTCAAACTTTCGCGTTGTTCCCTCATATGAACGCTTGGGATAATGTTACTTATAGTCCGAGGGTAAAAGGTTTTGACATGGAGAAAGCAGAGACAATAGGGCATGAAGTGCTTGAAATGGTTAAATTACATGAACGCTTGGACGCTTTTCCAGATGAGCTTAGCGGGGGAATGATGCAGAGAATTGCCGTGGCGAGAGCTTTAGCCGCAGGTGCCAAGTTGCTGCTTTTGGACGAGCCGTTGGGACATCTAGATGCAAAAGTAAGAAACGAACTAAGGTACGAGATAAAAAAAATGGTAAAGGATCTAGACTTAACGGCCATACATGTAACACACGATCAATCTGAGGCCATGGCGATTTCGGATAGAATCGCCGTTATGAGAAAGGGAAAAATTTGGCAGGTTGGAACTCCAGAAGAGCTTTACATGAAACCAGAAAGCGTGTTCGTGGCTCACTTTATTGGAGAATCAAATTTCCTAGATGGCTATGTCTCAAGTGTAAGCAGTAAAGGAGTAATGATCGAGCTTCGTGGGGAACTGAGGGTCCAAGTAGCCACTAACGATATTCAGCAAGGTGAAAGAGTTGTTTTGGCGATAAGGCCGGAAACTTTTACCATTGAAAGAGGAGCAAAGAGAGGTAAGAATTCTGTTTTGGCTACCGTAGAAAAAGTCACTTTTGAGGGAACAAATATAAGGTATGATATTAGACTTGAAAACCAAGATTTGGTGGTGGTTGTTAAACCGTCTCTGACTGAGAGTTGGTTTAATACCGGTGAAAATGTTACGGTCAGCTTTCCACCCGAGAAGTCACATGTATTCACATACCCGAAATTAGGGTTAAAGGAGGAAATAGCTGTTGAGTGAACTAATAAAATGGTTCCAAAAAAGAAGAGAAACAAAAGCGTTAGTAGCCATACAACGGCATTTGGCTTTAACGACGGGAATAGTTGATGATCTCGAAAAGGCGATAATAGCAGCCATAAGAAAAGACGAAAGAGAAAAACAAAGATGTATTGAAAGAGTAGCGAACAGCGAAAAAGAAGCAGACTCGCTACGGAGAAAGGTCATGGACGAAGTGTCAAAAGGCGAACTGTCACCAGTAGACAGAGTAGATCTAATGGATCTTGTAAAAAGAGTGGATATGGTTGCAGACTGGAGTAGAGAATCTACACGCATACTTGGCGCTATACCAATGGAACATGTGCCCAAACTGATTAAAGAAGGATTCGTGGAAATGGTCAAAAGCGCAAAAGCATGCGCATTTTCCCTTCAGAAATGCGTGAATAAGATGATGACCAAACCCGAGGAAGCCCTTCAAGCTGCAGACATGGTAGAACGCGAAGAAGAAAAAGCTGACGATATACACGAAAAAGCTAGAACGTTACTGGGGAAAGAAGATTTGTCTAAAGCTGGAGTAGCAGTTTTAGTAAGTCAACTTTTCGAAACCATAGAAATGATAGCAGATTCGTGCGAAGATGCATGCGACCAGGTAAGAATTATAATGGTTCGAAAATGAGGTGAACAGACACGACAGAAATGAAAATCAATATATCCGAATTGAAACATGAAGGTGGCGATGTAATTAAGGAGCTCGCAGACTTTCTAAAAACGAAGACGAAAGCAGAAGTCGAAACACTAACAGATGAAATAATTGTAAAAGGCGAAGGAAAAACTGTCACAAAACCGTACCTGCGTGTGCTTTTGCGAAAGTTCCTACACCAAAATGAACTAAAAGACTACTTCAGAGTGATAGGCGGCAAAGAAAAGACTTTGACAGTCAAAGTGAAGAAGACGACCGAAGAATAGATCTCTACTTCTTCTTGAAAGCTTCATGTTTCTTTTTGGCTATATCTTCCTGTAGCTTGAGTAGGTAATGCCTTGCAATATAGGCGCTTTTGTAGGCGTCCAGCAGCCTTTCGTTTGCCACACATTTTTCAGCGTCTTTTAGCAGATTCTGCGTTTCGAGCAACACAGGACCAGTCTCAGTTTCAAGATCAGAGCCTGATTTCCACTTTGGAAGAGTGCTTTTATCTTGAAGTATCATTGAAAACAGAAAAAGCGCATATTCCACTTCTGCTGCGCTATGCCAAATACTATCTGCAAATGTGACTTTGTCTCTCTCACTTAATGCTAGCATCGAATTTTCCAAATTGTCATTCGCTGATTTCAGAGCCACCAATATTTTCTCGTTAACAGTCATCTTCTCAAACCGTTTCTGCACACTATACAAATCTGTCCTTTTTTATTTGTTTCGTCAACTCAGAAGTCCTCAATACCTTTCTTTGGCAACAAAAACTATTCCTAACAGAATCAATGCAGCTCCAAGAATAAAGAATGGTTCAGGAATTTCACTGAACACCATTATGCCTAGTATTGTTGCGCCAATAGGTTCCAGCAAAGCTAAGGTTGCAGTCTCAAAAGACTTCAAGTTTGACAAGGAAGAAAAATAGAGCGTGTGAGCCGTGGCTGTTGGGAGTACGCCCAAACCCACAATTGGAAGAATGACGCCAATGTCAGTTGGTAGCATTACTGTTCCGTTTGCGGCGGGCAGACTCAAGATTCCTACCACGAAGGCGGCTGACATGTAAATCGGAAGCATAGTGGAAAGTATTGTCATTTCGCTTCTTATTCTTCTGCCATAATTGAGATAGAAAGCTTCAACCAAGGCAGCTAAGACAGCTTCTAAGTCGCCTTTCCAGCTTGAAGAAAACCCCACAGAGTCAGCATTCGCAATTGTGGCTTCAAAATACGCAATCAAACACACTCCTGTAAATGAAACTATTAAGCCTACAACTGCGAAGCGTGAGGGTTTAAGATTGAAGAAAAAGCTTGAGATAAGCATTGAAAAAATCGGAGTGGTGTTCACAAGAACTGTTGCATTCAAAATTGTTGTATCCTTTACTGCAGACACAAAGAATATGAAGTGAAGACCTAGAAAAACGCCGAGAAAAATAAGTTCCTTAAGATTTTTCCGAACAAGACTAAAACTGAAAGATTTTCCAAAGACAATTAATATTACTGCAAGGCCTAGACAGGCAACTATTAAACGCCAAAAAGCTATAGAGAACGCATTTAGATTCTGCACAAGTCTCACAAAAATTGCAGCCGTTCCAAACAACACTCCGGCAGTTATGCCCTCTGAAAGAGCGACCTTCCTAGTTCTTGCACCCATTCAAGCACCTTCTTTCACTTTGACTTTGTGCATTTTATAAGTTAATCTTATACGTTATCCATATGCATACGTAAGTGAAACAATATTACTTAAAACTGAAGGTGGATCCATGATGAGTACCGATGAGATTATGGAGTTAGCGCTGAAACTTGCTGGATTAAAGGAGATTCCAGAAGACAGTGCCATCTATACAGGGGGAAAAAACATCAGAAAAATTTTGTTCGGCATCGATGCTGGTTCTCCTGAGCTTCTGCTAGCAAAGCAATTGGGCTATGATGCCGTGATTGCTCACCACCCCGTAGGTGGAAAAGCAGCCGTGAACTCCTACAAAGTTTTCAAAAGGCACATTCAACAAATGGTCGCAGCTGGAATTCCAGAGAATGAAGCAGAAAAAGCTGTTGGCAAAAAACTCAAACAAATGGAAGTTGAGGCGCATACACGAAACTATGATCATTCAGTGGATGTGGCAAGACTCTTGAAGATGCCTTACATGAACATTCACACGCCTTTGGACGAGGTTGGCAGGAGAAAGATGAGCGAACAAATAAACAGCAAGATCAGAAGAAACTCTACAGTGCAAGATGTTGTTTCCGCCCTAAAGGAACTGCCAGAATTCAGAAAGGCAACTACGGAAATCAAAATACGAGTTGGAAATGCAGGCAATCCCGCTGGAAAGGCTGTGGTTTCGCATGGCGCAGGAACAAATGGAGGTTATGATATTGCGAAAGCATACTTCAATCATGGCATTGGAACACTCATATACATTCACATAAGTCCAGCAGATTTAGAAAGAATAAAAGCTGACGGCAAAGGAAATCTCATAGTCACTGGACATATCGCAAGCGATTCAGTAGGCATAAACCCATTTATCCACGAACTTGAAAAAAGAGATGTTTCAGCAACAACGATTGGCGTTGTCCCGCGTTAAAAGAAGGATTTAATCAGTGAGACTAGCTCGGTATCGCAATGAGCAAGGTGAAAGCTACGGCGTTTTGACAGACAAGGAAGTGATATGTCTACCTAGCACAGCGAGACGTCTGAACATAGAATTTCCAGAACGTCTTGAAGATTTCATAAACCTTGGAGCAAAAGGCGTCGAAAGGGCAGAAAATTTGGTCAAAGAAGCTTTAGAGAATTATGTGAAAGTTTCTTCTTCAGTCAGCAACGTGAGATTGTTGTCGCCAATAACTTCTCCTCCTAAAATCGTTTGTTTGGGATTAAACTACCGAGACCATGCTGCAGAGTCTGGTGCAACCATACCGGATGAGCCCATAATTTTCGTGAAGCCCCACACGACCATAATCGGTCCAAACGAAAAAATTGTCAAGCCAAGCTTTGTTGAACAGCTTGACTATGAAGCAGAACTAGCTGTTGTTATAGGAAGGAAAGTCAAAAACGTTCCAGCCTCAGATGCTGAATCCTGCATTTTCGGATACACAATACTAAATGACGTTTCAGCTCGAGACGTTCAATTTAAGGATAGACAGTGGACCAGAGGAAAAAGCTTTGACACTTTCGCTCCAACTGGACCGAGCATAACTACCTTGAACCAGCTTAGAGACGCTTCTAATTTATCGATTCGTACATGGGTTAACAAGGAACTTCGTCAAAACTCAACGACAAAAAACATGGTTTTCAACATTAGTGACATAGTACATCATTTGAGCCGCGTCATGACTTTAGAGCCGTGTGACCTAATCGCAACAGGCACTCCTGCGGGAGTCGGTTTCGCCATGAAACCTAAACCGAAGTTTCTGCAGACTGGTGACATTATACGAATAGAAATTGAGAAAATTGGTTCATTAGAAAACGTGGTTGTCGAAGGAAATTAGTATCTTCCTGTTGTTAGACTTCTAAAATCCATATTTTAAATTCATAAATTATTAATTGCAACGCTTCTAAAAGGAATTTTTCTGGAGAAAACATTGTTAAAGAACGTTTTCAAAAGACAGAATCCAGTTGCCAGTGTTAAGTGCGTCAAATGTGGGAAAAAGAACGCAACAGGCGAAGACAAGATGTGCGATAGTTGTCGCTACATGCTCGCCATCGGAAACATTATTGAAAGCAGAAAGTAGAGTAAACAAGCACTGTCGAAATTTCACTAACTCATAGGCTTTTACCTAAATAACTCGATAAAAATCTCAAAAAACCACTGCTTTCTCTTTTTTATTTTTCTACTGAAACCTTACTTTCATCTGCCTCTTTTTCAAGCCTTATCACATGCTCGGCTTTTTCTGCAAAGGCTTCGCTGTGCGTAACCGCTATTATCTGCTCTATTGCCTTGAACCGAGAGATTGCTTCGGCTAAGCGGTCTATCGAACCGTCTTCTCTTCCGAGACTTTCAGTGGGCTCGTCGAGCAAAAGCATGCTTAATCCATGTCCTGTTCTAGACTGCATGATTAGCTGACCCAATCCTAGACGATATGCAAAAGCAAGTAATGTTCTCTCGCCGCCCGAAAGGTTTGACACTTCCCTTTCAACGCCGCTTTCGCTTTTTACGCGTGGCGTGTAAGTCTCATCGATCAGAACGTTTAACAATGGACCTTCTCCGCCCACTAGGGTGTCGAGGACCTGCTGAACAAAATTTCTCAGAACCTTTACGAATTCGCCCCGGAGTTTTGGCTGAATGCCTCTGTAAGCGTCACGTATTCCATCGATGATCTCAACAACTCTTGTTATTTTCTGCATGCGCTCAATTTTGTGTTGAGTTTGATCTATTCTTTGCTTTATTTCATCTAGGCGTTTGATAAGGTCTTTCTTGCGGTTCTCTTTGGTTCTTAGTTCTGATTCAAGTGAATAGTATTGCTTGAAGGCTTGGTCTCTTCGGGCTTTCGCTGTTTCCAGTTCAGATATTTCAAATTTAGCGATTTCCGTTCGCACTGCTTCCAGTTGTAAACGTATTTCCTTCTCCAATTCTTGCTTGTTTTCAAAGTCTCTTGAAAATCCTTCTAACGCTCTAGTTTCCTCGACTGCACGATTCTTCAACTCATCAACTTTCAAAGTAAGAATTTGCAGGTTTGAAAACGTAGTGCTTGCTTTGCCTTTTGTTAGCTGTAATTCCTCGATGTCGCGCTCAAGTTGACTTACTGTTTTTTGCCGCTCACTATTTTCGTCTTGGATTCTTTGCACTAGCGCGTTTTTGTATTCTTCAGTTAAAGGTTGTAAGCAGAGGGGACAGCGGTTTTCAGTAGACAAGGAGGAAATTCGCTTCTTGTCTGTTTGCATGTTTCTGAAAGTCGCTTCTTTTTCACCTTTGAGACTGGAAATTTGGTCGTCAAACGTTGCTAAGTTTTGTCTCAGAGCCTCTATAGGTGGATATAGTCCGATCTCCTTTAACTCAGCTTTGTGGGACTCAATTTGTGCTTCAGCAGCGCCCAATCGTTGCTTCAAATTTTCTGTGGTGGTTTTCTTGTCCTCAACTTTCTCAGCTAAGGAGTCTGATGTATCCTCTACATTTGTCAGGTTTGCAAGTATTTGTGCCTCTTTGCGTTTGAGTTCTTCAATTTGGGCTTTAAGCTCCTCTAATGTATTGAGCTTTGAGTCAGCCTCTCCTAGGGATTTTTTGGCTTCATCCAATCTTTTCGTCGCTTGCTGCAATTCGATTTCAATGAGTGAAAATTCCTCAATAGTCCGATTGTATTCTGTGCTCAGGTTTTCCAGTCCAACGATGTCAGGGTCTTTTTCATAGGCTTTCCTTTCTCCTTCATATTCTCTCTGATAACCTCCAAGATTACTCCACGCGGTTTCGTAGTCTGATAAACCAAACAGTTCGTCTAAGCGTGTTTGCCTTTCTCTTGGCCGAGCATTAATGAGTTCTTTCAAGTGTTCTTGTCTAACCCACACTATTTCACGGAAAAGCTCCTTCTCCAAACCAGTCAATGCCCTAAGTTGCTCAGTTACTGCCTCACTGTTAATACTCGCTATCACGCTTTCGTCTTCGAAGAGTTTCAATTCATCAAAATCCTGGCTTATGCCCTTTCCACGTCTTTTTAGACCTCTGGAAATTTTGTAGGTTTTTCCGTTTTGAATAAATTGGACAATGACTTTCCCGTTGTTTGTGTCTTCTCGGAGTAGGTAATCGTAGCTTCTACCAAGGGGTTCTCCGAACAACGCGAAGTCTACCGCGTACAAAATGCTGGACTTTCCACAGCCCAAGCCGCCTACAAGACAGTTGAATCCTTTCGCGAAGGGCACTGTTGATTTTACGTGAGAGCGGATGTTCTCTAGCTGAACTATTTCGATCTTCATTTTAAGAACTCCTCTATGGTTTGTTTCACTTTTTCCTCTTGTTTCTTGGTTAGTGGCTCAACAAGACTTACTGCAATGCGTGCTATCCTTTCGGCCTCATCACGGCTGTAGCGTTCCGAGAAAATCTGCAGGAAATATTCGAAAGCCTTCGTTCGTAAATCCTTGGATTCGCCTTCGAATATTGAACGAATAATTTCTTCAGAAACCTCACTTTCGCGCAGCAAAACAATAGGATGCACGAGCAAAGCCCTCTCTGCGGTGCTTCTAATCAGGGCAACATCCACGTCTGCACGACTCGCCTCAGCGGGCAGAACTCCCTTCAACACGGGAATAATTATCACTCCCTCTTCATCAGCTCCCTTAACAAGCTGGACAACTGACTCCGTAATTCTCGAGGAAGTCAAGCCTGTGAAATCTTGTTCTAAAACAATGAATTTGCGTGGAGATTCAAGTTCTATGAACTCTGGTATAATTTCGCCTTTTTCGTCCACCTTAACGTGGTAGAAGCCTTTTTTGTCTTTAGCCTCATCGTAGTTGACAGTTTCAGTACATCCGCTGTAGATCAGCAACCCTGTCTTGAAATTTTCTCTATAGCGTGAATGTATATGTCCAGCAGCATAATAATTGAAGCCTTCGGGCACAAGTTCAGGCGAAGCTTCAGCTTCCATGTATGGAGGTTTGACGCTTGGAAGATCTAATGCCATGTGGAAAACGAAAATGTTGAACAGGGATTGGTCTGGGGTCGGCTTGTTTTGTTCCATGAAAGCTGGGAGCAACTCCTCAGTTTTGCGTCTAGTCCTGTAGTTTGGCACACCGTAAACATAGCAGCACTCTTGCTTTCGCCAACAGGCACGATTGTGTCTCGGCAAATGACAAATTAGCCCAGCACTGTCCAGAGGATTCAGAATTGTGCCCGTTACAATATTAGGTGCTGAATCATGCGAACCATCAACAGTCAAGACAGGAACCCCAGCTTCACGTAAGCGACTAAAGTTTCTGATAGCATTCTCTAATGTTGCATTAGATGGGCGAGCATGATGGAACAAATCGCCGGCAATGATCATAAAATCTGGTTTCAGCTCGATTGTCTTGCTGACCAGTTCTTCAAAAGCTTTATCAAAGTCTTCGCGCCTGGCTTCTAAGCCATACTGGGAATAACCCAGATGTAAATCCGCGGCATGAACAAAACTGAAAGCCTTCAAATATTCCTTCCTCCATCTCTTTGAATGGTAGCTCTGATTTAGCTTACTGCGGTTAGTCTTAAGTGTTTAGTGCATTGAGTTATTCATAATTTTTCAATTCCTTACGGAAACATATAAACAGATAAAAGATCAACCTACAGCATCTTACAAAAGGCTGCAACAAACATGAAATGTCAGAAATGCGGACAAGAAGCGTTCCTACCTTTCAAGTGTCCATACTGTGGAGGCTATTTCTGTTCTGAACATCGTTTGCCTGAAAACCACGAATGTCCACGAAGGGAACTAGCACGCGTCCCCAGAGAAGAAGCTCAAGCAAAAGCAGTTCAAAGGCAAAAATCGTATGATTACACAGTTTCATATGCACCACTTGGAACGGTTCGCAAAAACATATATTTCAGCGACAAGGAAATCAGACATTTAGCGATAGCTGCACTACTTGTCATGGGCATTGGGTTATCGGCGGGAATGTTCCCAAATATCTACGCTGAAATAGGAGGACCTTACATGTTGACTCTATTTGCAGCAATTTTGACAGGATCTTTTTTCATACATGAAATAGCGCACAAAATAGCCGCACAAAAGAAAGGTCTGTGGGCAGAGTTTAGACTGACATTCATGGGTGCAATCTTAACTCTAATTTCCATAATCTCACCGCTTTTCAAAATTATATCCCCAGGCGCAGTTATGGTGGCTGGATTTGTCGACAGAGAAAGTATGGGAAAAATATCCATAGCTGGACCGGCAACAAACATTACATTGTCAGCAATATTTTTGATGACCGTGGTTCTTATTCCACAATATGATCTGATGTTTTCGCTCGGAGCTGCTTTTAACGCGTGGATAGCTATTTTCAACCTGATTCCTTTCGGAATACTTGACGGGTTCAAAGTCTTTTTGTGGAACAAGAAAATATGGGTTCTAGCTTTTACAGCAAGCTTGGCCCTAACGATAATTTCGTACAGATTTATCTATTAGAAATTCGGTGGCAAATTATATATGCTGTTTCAGTGAAAAGCTTAGATAGATATTGGGCAGACTTTTCGGTGGTAAAGAATGGTCAACAGGGACAGACACGACATTGTCATGGAAATATTGAAGAAGGCAACTTCTGGAAAGACCAAAACGGAATTGATGAGAGATGTTGGTCTCTCCTATTTGCAGACCAAACAGTATTTTGATGTGTTAGTGAAAAAAGGAGTGCTCGAAATCGACCAAAAGAGATATTACAAAACGACAAAGAAAGGCTTAGAGTTTATAGAAAAATGTGAAGAATGCTTTTTGTGAGACTGGCATACGCAAAAAAGGTAATTTATTGTTTAATTGGTAAAGTCTATAGCTATGTGTACTTCTTCTGGGACACGAATCCTCATGACGCGTTTCATAACACGTTCTTCAGCATCAATTTCGATGAGACGTTTGTGAATGCGCATTTCCCATCTATCCCATGTTGAGGTTCCTTCGCCACACGGTGACTTCAGAACGGGAACTCGCAATCTCTTCGTTGGCAATGGAACTGGGCCAGTTATTCTGACTCCTGTTTTTTGGGCGATCATCTTCAGTTCTTCGCATACTTCTTCTAACTTTTTGTAATCTGTGCTCGTCAAGCGAATTCGTGCTTTTCTGGCCATTGCTTATCATTCCTGATTGATATGTTTGATAGGTTTACGTGGTACTTACCTCTAGACGATTAACGGCAAATAAAAACTTATCGACCATTGTTCTTAATTTATCTACGCCTGTTTTCGTTTAAGGGAGAATTTGCTGCCATCATTACACTTAACCTTGATGTATGCTATTTTTTGTCGTCAACAATCCTCAAGAATCGTTAGTAGCTCGTTTAGACTTTTGATCGTATGGTCTGGTTTGGCATCTGGGACATGCCTGATAGGTCTTCTCTCGATGAGAATAGCTGTAATTCCAACGCTTTTCGGTCCCTTGACATCTAAATCTAACATGTCACCAACAAAGACCGCCTTTGAAGCGTCTACACCTAAACTTCTCAAGGCTTTCTCGAAAATTTTTGGGCTTGGTTTACGTTGGTTAATCTCGCCGCTGATTATAACAACGTCAAGGAATTTTTCTAAATCGAATTTTTCCAATAGTTTTCTGCCACATTCTGGGATGGCAAAATTTGAAACTAGTCCGATTTTGTATTTTTTGCTTAGTTTCTGCAGAACGTCAATGGTATCTGAATCTAAACGAACATAGTGCATAAATTCTTCGGCAAAAGCCATAGTAGCGCCGGAAACGACCGGGTCAGACGCATTGAACTCATACCCCAATCTCTTCAGCGTCTCTGAGACTCGAATGTTAAAATGTGGCTCCTCTAGGCTATTTCTTGATTCAGAATAAAACTCGTCTGTGACCTCAAAATAAGCCTGTCTAAATTCATCAAAAGAAACTTTGACTTCTTTTTTTGCCAAAAATTCCCAAAGCTTCATCAGAGATGGCGTATAATATGCTTCACCATCATCCAGTATTAGTAGAGTGTCAAACAAGTCGAATAAGACGGCTTCAACCTGCATCTTTCCACCGAGAATCATGTTTCGTGCCAAGCATAAAACAATTTTTGAAATGAACAATTAAAAGTATTCTTAAACCACTTCTTTTATCTTGCCGTGCCAGTTTCCATGGTCTCCAAGAAAATACTTGAAGGAGCTAGTTAACCGTGCGAATATGTTAATCAACCTCAAAATTGGATAGAATGGTGTGTAAAAGAGCAGAGTCCTAAAGTTGTGACTGTTGTAGGCGTATTTCAAGGCTACAGCTTGGTTTATGACACCTATAAGTAAACCATACGGCACGAAGAACAACAAGTTAAGAATGAAGAAGATGCGGTCCGGTGCAAACCAGAAAAGAAACGGAATGGCAAACAGGGCGGCCAAGTCAATAAAGGCGCCCACGTACTCAAAAATGTAGCAATACCACAGAAGCAAAGTTATCCAAGCTTTCTTGAAAAGCAAATCCTTATGGACGCTTAGGGTGTTGTGGAGCCAACCGGTGAACCATCTTAGCCTTTGATTCCATAGCATACTGAATGAAGCTGGAGCAATTGTGGAGCTTTTAGCGATGCTAACATAGCCAACCTCTTTGCCTCTTTTATGCATCTCCAAAGTAATTTCCAAGTCCTCGGTTACGGAGCGAACACTTTTCTCATCTAGTATTCCACGTAGTGCCTCAGCGTCATACAAGCCAATTGCTCCCGAAACAACTAAGACGGTATTGCCTAGAGACTGCGCACAGCGAGCCACGCCCAAACCTTGACTGTATTCAAGTTGCTGCAAAACTACGTAAGGATTAAGCTCACCGTTTCCATCTGAAGGATGCACATAGCCTGTCACGGCTTTCTTTCCATTCAGAAACATATAATCCACAAGCCTCACTAAGGTGTCGGACAGCCACCAAGAGTCCGCATCGACAACAGCTATAATGCCACCGAGAGCCTTGCACATTCCTGTTCTGATTGATTCCACCTTGCCGACATTAACAGAGTGTCTGACAACTTTTCCTCGAATCTGTGGATGTCGTCGGCGATTAAGTTCAATAGTTGACCAAGCAACTTCGTAAGTGCAATCGTTGCTACCGTCATCCACGACAATAATTTCGCACAAACCCGCGTATTGCTCAGCGCATTTGAAGAGGCTTCTTATGCAGCGGGAAATGTTTTTTTCCTCGTTATAGGCAGGAACGACAAAAGAGACCATCGGATAATAACGTTTGCCACTCTGTTTTTTCTGCCTTCTAGCGATGGTTGCCGCAACAGCCCAAGCTCCGGCTACACCAATAGCGAGAAAAGTGTACCAACTGTAGAAAAAGTGGACAACTGCGTACCAAAGCCAATCTGCGGGTCGAATTACCTCATACCTGAAAATTTGTACAACAAGCCAATTGGCAAGAATTGGAAAAAATTGCCAAGAAATATAGGCTAGAATAAATGGTATGCAAAAAACTAAGTAAATTAGTTTGGAATTTTGCGGTGGCCTAAATTTCATAAGTGAACCTTTCCTTCAGCAGGTGATTTTGAAGCTCTCCTCCTTTCTCCGATAGTAAGCAAGGCTTTTGCAGAATAAAGCGAGTATTCCGCTAAAATAATATTCTCAAGTAAAGAACTATAAGCGTCAACTTTCGAAAAATGTATAAATATGTAGTCAAAAACACAGTTCTAAGAATCGATGGTGAACACGCCTAATGGAAGATTTATCAAAGTACTACACATTGCTTAGAGATCCGGCGCGTAGAAAAATAGTCGAGATTCTAGGTAACCAAGAGAAAATTGGATTCAAAGAACTGAGAGAAGTGTTAGGCTTAGGCGTAGGCACTGTCTACTATCATTTGGACATGCTCTCGAGCTTCCTTACGCAAGACAAGCAACGCAAATATCGGCTTAATGACCGTGGAAAGGCGCTCTACAGGGTTTTGAAAGAAGGAAGTATTCCTGCAACTCTGGAGATAAGTGAGGCCTTCAGTCATCGTTTAGGAAGATGGCTTTTTCTATCTCCGGTCTTCGCCAAGACAACCAAGCCTCTAAGGCTTTTGCCAGTCTCGATAGCAATACTGCTGATTGGTGCTTTAGGCACATCCTATGCAACTCTTGACTCTGCTTTGTTCTTCTATTTTCCGTTCTCCACTTATGGTTCCACAACGATAGCGGCGTTATTTTTCTTCAACTGGATAGGCTTATTCCTCTTCGCTGAATTCCTCGCTTACCTGCTTTATCGACGCGTAGGAAACGACCTTCAACTCTTCACATGTATAGGGCTTGCGGCGTTTCCATTGGCGATCTTTCCTTACCTTTATCTCTTTACGTCAGAAATCGTCTCGCAGTACGCCATGTTCATTTTGCAGATTTGGAGTTTGCTGCTTGTTTCTGCGGCGCTCTGCTTCGGAAAAGGCATAAGGCTTGACAAGGCCATAGTCATAAGCCTGACAGCCATCTACCTGAACATAGCGATACTGTTCATGATAGGACGCTTCACATAAAGTTCGAGATTTCTAGAACTCTGGAAAGGCAATATTCGGTTTTTTTCGAAACGGTTTTCTTAATAAGCCGTTCTACGTATTTATTTTTGGTGAAGAACCGTGAAAAACACGAAAAAAGCGATAATAAGCACAACTTTGGCGCTTCTTTTACTGTCGATAGCGACGCCAGCGTTACTAATAAACAATGTGAATGGCTCAGACGGCAACGGCGATATTAGCAAAGTACAAGTTGATCAATATGGAGCACACTGGTGGAAGATCAAAACAGACCTCATCACTATACTGTTTCCTTCTGGTGGAAAGAAGCCAATGTTTCTTTGGTGGTATTCAAATGACACAGACAATATCTATGTTGTGAAGTATAAGGGCCTAATTGAATACATGACGATTGACTACGAGTACTATACTAAAATGTATGAAGCCAACCAGTTGACAATACGAGAGCGATTAGAAGCAAAATACGCCTCTCAAGGTCCACATCAAACTCAAATAAGAAACAGAATCACAGAATACTTTGGATGGCTCTTAGGTTTACATCCGGCCTATCTGCCTTTCAGCGCTTGTCGTTGGAACCTCACTGGTCCAATTAACGTTACAAGGGAAGACGGCGTCTCATACATTTCCTTCAACTTCACACTCACAGATGCGCCTGCGATATTTGATTTTGCTGAAGGCAACGTAATAATTCGATGTAGATTCTACGCGACAGAAGCCACAGAAAACGTCTATGATCTATACAACTACACAGTAAAACCTGGAGAACTGAAGATGGATTTGATAATACAAAACTGGGAATGGAACATCGACAAGCTCAACAGCCTCTTCGAAACTCTACAAGAAGAATTCGACATAACTGTTCCAAAACTACGCGCTGGTCTAGCGTTATGGATTGACATGGCATCTATAAACATTGAAGAATTTCCAATTGCAGAGCAAGACGCGAATTCTACGCTACAAGTTCTGCCTCAAAGTAGTTACACTGCTCCGCTCGAGCCAGTTGAAACTAACTCAGACACGTCAGACATAATCGCGGGAGGACAAAGGATTCAGTTGCGAAACAATGTAGGTAGTACAACTGCGCCTCTAAACGTCAGGACTCGCCTGCATGAGCGCTTCAGACTTCGCTTTGCCAGAGGAAGCCAAACATTGGCTGGTTTCTTCGACTTTGTCAACACCGCGGTAGTCATTAATTCCACGACTCAGGAGAAATCCATAGTTAATGTAACGGCAGCGTATATTTCAGCGGGAAACCACATGCGCCTGTTCATTGGCTATCCATACTTCAGCAGCAATACTTTGGAGCATGATCCTTCCATCGGTGTTGAGAATGTTGTTCCGTGGTTGTCGACTAATCTGCTGATGATTCTAATAGGAGCCACTATCGCAATAGCAATGGCAGTGGCAGCAGTTAAGATGCGAAAGAAAACAGTCAACATTGTAAGCGTCCGCTAAACTTCCCCTTTTTCTTTTTTGTTGATATATCATGGGTGGAAATAAAAGTTTATATGGTTTATTGCTACATAATACTTGGGATGCCTGAAACATGAACGTTAGCTCTAGAAGTGAGGAAATCCGCTGGCAAGTCATAAAGGCCATGTTAGACGAGTTTCCATCATTAAAAGAGAGAGTTAAGAATTATCTGACGGAACAGAAACTCAAATAGCAAAAATCCATTATTGCTTCTTCGCAGTGGCTGTTCAATTATTCGTCGTGTTTTCTAATTTCTTCTAAGAAGGTGGGCAGGAGGTATCTTGACATTGTTTCTGCAATTATCCGCTTCGCTTTTGAGAAGTTCCGTTATGTCGCGGTAGCGTTGGAGAAATTCCAGACCTTTCTCGCTTGTTCTATATGTGTCTCTGTCGTTCTCGATATTCTTGTCTAATAGGTTGATTTTTAGCATGAAGCCGAGATAATCGTTGAGCTGTGTGAAACTCAGATTTGCCTTATACATGATTTGGGTTTTCAAAGTTCCTTCTTTTGCTATTTCCAAGATTTCTGCAACTATGTACAGTTTGTCTCTTCTTTTTGAGGATGGGTTTGAACCCCATGGATTCATTCTCTATATCCCTCTTTCAGAACAGTTTTCTATGATGAACAAGTGGCTTGGAATGTCTTAAGCAGTGTTTCGCATGTTTGAGTATTCCAAGAATCGAAATATTCTCTAGAACTAACTTCTAGTGGAGACGTCTCCCGCAACTCCCCTTTTTCTTTGGATATTCTAAATACCCAAGTCTGGGATGCAATTTGCCTGATGACTGTATCATTGTAGATTCATAGAAATTGAAACGGGAGTTCGAATCTCTCCCGACTACAATCACCAATCAGGTCTAAGTTCAAACTCTCGGCTCGGTAGTGATAGGAAATGTGTTTGAACCCGTAGTCCGATGTGATGTCTTCATAGTCTTTGCCAATTCCTACTTTTCTGCTAGCTTGGTTGAATCAAAAGACACATCGACTAGTGATTCTTCGTGAGAAAGAAGACAAGGAATAAAAAGTACTCCCTATCATCTGGCCAATTTTGTTGCATTTAATACTTTTTTTGTGGCCAATAATCTATTCTGATATAATAGAAGACGTTTCCATAAATTATTTATACAGAAAAGACATATACAGATTTCGCAGTTTCTGAAAGAGAAAAGAGGAGAAGGGAGAAAGATGGTTAGGAAAACTACCCTAGTGTTAATGTTGATGCTACTGCCAGTAAGCATTTTGGGCATATGGATGCGACCTACTGTTGCACAGCCTCTTGACCCGCTCCTCTGGGACCCTTACACGAGGTTGAGTTATACTCTTACAGAGACACGCTGGGCGATGGTCACCGCGAATGAGAGATATGATCCTAACTACATTGTAGTCGTCTTCACGGATAATCTCGCTGGGCAATTTGATTGGTACTTCACCAAGAGTACGGATGGTGGGGAGACTTGGACCACACCTGAGATAGCCGTTAATCCTGATTTCGACGTCATGACTGATGAGCTGAATTGCGCTGCAATAGCGATGGATGACAATGGAAAGGTCCACATGAGCTTCGCTCGTCAAAAAACTGTGTGGCCTCGTGATACAGCGCCTACTGGTATCTACTATGCAAAATATGATGGAACAAGCTGGTCAGCACCAATTCCAATTTATGAAAACATGTCTCCTGGCTACTTGTGCTTATACACCAACGATATTACCATCGGGAGGAACAACATAGTTCATTTGGCCTATGGATCAGACTATCCTGGCGATGATAACGGTGATGTCTGGTACTCCAGAAGTGAAGATGGTGGTCTCACATGGACTACACCTGAAAACATCAATGCATTCAATTGGTTTGACTGTGGCATGCCTCTTTCATTGGCTGCAGATGATTTGGGCTATTTATACTATGCTACCGGTGATGACTGGTATAACGTGGCTTGGACAGGTGAGACGTACTTCCGCCGAAGCCAAGACGATGGAGTCACGTGGGATCCTCAGATGGTTATTACAAGACGAGAAAACGGCGATTATCGTCCAAGACTTATGTGTAACAATACTGGAGGCGTCTACGTCGTTTGGAATGGATATCCTTCCCCAAACTCATTGTTGTTCAAGTACAGCATAGATCATGGTTCAAATTGGATTCCATACTATGGAGGAATCACATTAATGGAGGATGCGCCAGGAATGGGGTCTGATTATTTCGCGGAGATTGACGATTATGGTTTTATTCACATAGTCTACTCAAGCACAGCTACTGAAACCAGGGAGACGTATTACATGAAGATAGACACGAGCGGGAACATAATTATTCCTTCGCAGATTATCACACCAGACGACGCGTGTCCCTCTCATCCCACAGGCCTCGCAGTGATTGGTGATCAGGTCTATGTTGTGACAAAGGATCTCAAAGATGGAAACTGGGAGGCATACTTCTTAGGATTACCCCTCACATACTGCGAATTGACTGTCACCTCATCACCCATAACTGGAATAACATTCACCATAGATGGAGCCCCACAAACCACACCATACACTGGATCGATGCCTGAGGGCTCTTACGTAGTTGTAATGCCAGAAACTTACAACGGATACGTTTGGTCACATTGGCTTGAAGACGAGGATCCAAGCAGAACAAAAATGATTATTTTATCCGGCAGCACTGTATTGACTGGCGTATTTGAATTCGCTGTTCCACCAGCTGGTCCAATAGCAGATTTCACAGCAATACCTGAAATAGCAAACGTTGGTGAATCTGTAAAATTCGATGCTTCAAGCGCTCAGCCGGGATGGAATGGCACGCATGAAATGCCAATAACCGAATACCGTTGGGATTTTGGAGATGGTAATAAGACGACAATATCCATTCCAATCGTATATCACAGCTTCACCGATTCTGGAAATTACTATGTAGAATTGACTGTTTATGCACTTGACGCTACACCAGAAACAGACACAGTAACCCACAGAGTCATAGTAGTTTTCATACCAGTAGGAGGCTACAGCATCCTCGTGAACACCCCCACTACAGCAACCCCAATAACATCCTGCTTCATCATGGTAGCAATTCTGGCATTCATCTTCATCAAAGTTAGACATAAGAAAACATTGAAAAGCGCTTAATCCATTTTTCCTTTTTCTCGAGGCGTGCAACGCTTGAATGACTGCGAAAAATGCCGAGCTTTCGGGTGACTAGCGAAAATGCTAGCAGAAACATTGCCGTTTCAATCGCAATTAAGCTAGTTTCTACTCGCGAATCGATAGTATGTGGGAAAGTCTGAACTTATCCCGGGCTGCCATTACACCGTGGACAGAACAGGTTAGCTAATGTGAGAAGCGCAATACTTCAAAGTGAAAGACAATAATGTCAATATTTGGTGTCTTGTTTTCCGCGGTGTGTATTAGGCAGCTGATTTGCTGAACCAAGTCTTGTGGTGTTTTAATTCCTTTCAGATTGGCGGACGTGGTTGGACGAATTGAAGAAAAGTTGCAATTTGAGGGGGGCAGGCGAGTTTGGATGCGGTTGCTAGGCGTTTGGAATTGCTGAAGCTTAAAGGTTTGGGTTTTTCTCGGGTTAAGATTGTGAAGGAATTGAGCCACAAATACTGAGGAAGTCTGTAAGCTAGTAGAAGTCAGCTTCGAATATGTCACCGGCGACTACCAAAACGGCGGCAAAATCTTCCGAAAGCGCAAATGACAAAAAACAGAATTATTCACTCCAAAATAGTACTGTTCTCTAGAACAAACCTCTATGTGAGAAGAACTTCCCGAAAGGCTTTATTTGCCACAAATTGAAATGTTAGAAAAGGTGAGGAAAAATGCTTGTGGGCTTAATGGCAGATACGCATGACTGTTTGCCGATGGTGGAGAAAGCAGTAAAAAAGTTGAATGAAGAGCCGGTTACGCTTGTGCTTCATGCTGGCGATTACGTTGCGCCCTTTGTTATTCCAAGATTTAAAGAATTGAAAGCGGAACTTGTTGGCGTTTTTGGCAACAATGACGGTGACCGTGAGTTCTTAAAGAAGCGGTTCGGCGAATGCAATGATTTGGAGATACGTGGGGACTTCGCTGAATTAGTTGTTGAGGATGCGAAAATCGCATTGTTACATGGAAGTGAGGAGGAGCTTTTGAAGTCTCTAATTAATGGAGAATGTTTTGATGTTGTCGTTCATGGGCATACGCATAAGGCAGATGTTTATCTGAAAGGCGAGACGTTAGTTGTGAATCCAGGTGAAGTTTGCGGATATTTATCTGGTAAATCAACGATCGCCTTGCTTGACACGGTTAAGCGCGAAGCCAAAATAGTGGAACTGTAAATCTAGGAGCCGTTCTCTAGCTCTTTGTTAGGAGACTAGACACGCCCTTTTATTTTATTAGCCTCTATGGCGTCTAGCCGCTCTTATATATAGATTGAACTTCTGATTCGCTTAATTAGAAGAGGTCTAGGTCTGTTAGGTAGAATTTGTCGCCGTAAGTTTGCTTGAACGATGCATTGGCGGTTAGGGGTTTAACCATAATCACTACATGGCTTCTGCTCTGAATCATGTAATCGCGAGACCTGTAAGTTTGAAGCAGATCTTGGTCTAAAACAACTCTGTCCAGAATCAAGTCACTTGCTTGTGCTTCCACTAGATCCAACAGCGCATTCATTTCCTTCCTGTTTAATGCTACAAGTTCTCTGATCCATGTTGCCTTACTCCAAACTCCGCCGAAATTGCTTTTGAAAATAGTATATCCATTTTCAGCAATAATGCACTCTTTGTCGCTGAACCCCACTGTCTTCTTAAGCATTGTTAAATAGGCTTTATCCCGCACAACAAGACCTGTTTTGTCTTTCACACATTCATCATAGACCTTCAAAAGTCTGTCAAAATCAACCTTCGGAGTCTTCTTTTTCTCAGAGGATTTGGCTTTTTTGGGTTCTAACACTTTATACGCACTTGGTCTTTCCAGCAAATCTGTATAGCCCAGCTTCTGATACATTGCATATGCTACAAGCGTGCGGTTAGTGCACAGAAACGAAAAAGCGTAGCCCTTATCTTTGAAATGCTGATGTGCTCTATTCATTAGTGCTGTGGAGACTCCTCTCCTCGCGTAGTTCGGCAAGGTGGCAACGCCATAAATGCCCCCAACATATTCAATGTTCTTTTCCAGAGTTCGGGTAGCCAAATCCATCACCCCAACAAATCCAACCGCGCGTCCATCTTCCAATGCGCAGAAGCCAACTGAACTGTTCCTAAGTCTAGAATCAATCTTGACAAGCTTCTCATACGTTCTTGGGTTGAATGGCCAACCAAAAGAGTTGTCCAACAACGGCAAAAGGTCACTCTTCGATTCTAAATCTCTATAAGTCAAAATCCTCATTTTTCAACCACTCTTGTTTTCTAGCGCGAAGCCAATCCATTCATTCTGGTAATTTTCCGTCCAAAAAACTTGACAGAATTTGCAGATAAATTTTTCTCTAGTTATACGGTTGCCGTCTTTGATTTGCCAGCTCAAACAGTTTTATCAATTCTCTGTCGTCTGCCCCGTTTCTGACGGCTTTTATAACGTTTACCAAATTATCATTTCTCATAAGGCAAGGCTTGAGTTTTCCATCGCTTGTCAAGCGTAGGCGTGTGCAGTTCATGCAAAATTCCATGTTTTCTGTGGGATGTATAACTTCAACCTTCGCATCTGGCAAGTGATAGATGAGACGATTTTGCATATACTGCCTAGTTTCAACAGTCACTGCCTTCTGCCTTAACATGTCTTCGTATTCATCCATTGATTTATGGTACGCAGAATAATACTCGTCACTTATGTTTATTGGCTCAAGCTCAATTAGCTGCAGAATAGTTCCAGTTTCCCTGGCAAAATCGATAATTTCGGGAACAGCATAATCGTTTACTCCCTTCAAAACAATCATGTTAAGCTTAACGGGATAAAAACCAACATTGACGGCGGCTCTGATGCCTTCAGAAACACCTTCTAATCTGCCACCAGTCAATTTGTTATAGACTTCTTTGTCCAAAGTTGGAAAACTAACGTTTACGCGTTTTAGGCCACTTGCATGCAATTCTTGTGCTAATGAAGCAAGCATAGTCCCGTTAGTTGTCATGGAAAGGTCTCTCAAGCCTGGTAATGCAGCTATACCTTTGACAATCTCTAAGACATCCTTGCGCATGAGAGGTTCTCCGCCTGTTAATTTCACCTTAGAAATGCCTAATTCAACAGCGATTCTTACAATGCGGACGATTTCGTCAACTGTCATTTCATCCATAGAATTTTCTGGAATTGTTTCTTCGCCTTCCATATGGCAGTATTGACAACGTAAATTGCAGCGTCGTGTAATTGCAACACGCAAATTAAGTAGGGGACGTCCATGATTGTCTTTTAGAGTCATCGTTATTCCCGTGCATGCTTAACGATGTGGGGGGCTTCCGGTAATATAAGCTTTTCAAAGCAAAGCCTAACCGCGTCAGGCGAGCCTGGAACACAGAAAAACGCCTTGCCTTTTGCCACTCCTGCGACCGCACGAGACAAAACCGCCGCAGAGCCGACTTCATCAAAACTTAGACGCCTAAAAATCTCACCGAACCCCGGCAAAACCTTCTCCAGAAAAGGGAAAACGGTCTCAATAGTTATGTCAGACGGGGCTATACCAGTGCCACCGCTGAAAACAACAGCATCCAACTTGGTAGAGGCCAATGCTTGGCGCACAGCTTCTTCAATGGAAACTTTGTCGTCTGGAATAAGCTTTCTAAAACTTATTGTATGTCCTGCATTTTTCAGAAAAGACTCAATCAAATCTCCTGAGAGATCTTTCACTCGCTTGCTTTTTTTCAATTGTTGATGCCGGGATGTACTGCAGATAAAAATTCCAAAATTCAGTTTTCTGGGCGCTTCAGCCTTATGCTTTCTTGCGCTTTCGCTCAACAGACGAACCTTCTTTAATCTTTTTCACGACACGGACTTTTTCAATGCAGGTAGCTGGATACTGCCCCGTGGCATCTTTTTCATATTGCTTTACCATGTCCCAAATTGTTAAAAGGCTGATGGTCGTTGCAACAAGGGCTTCCATCTCAACTCCAGTCTGGGCTTTCGTCTTTACATTAGAAATAACTTGGACTGTAGACTTGTTCAAGATTGCTATCTTGACATCCACTTTAGTCAATGGTAGCGGATGACAAAAAGGAATCAAAGCGCCTGTTTCCTTGGCGGCCAGAATCCCTGCAACCTTCGCTGTGTAAAGTGGGTCTCCTTTTTCAACTTTTCCTTCATTGATCAAACGTATGGTATTTGATTTCAGCCTAATAGTCCCAGTTGCGGTTGCCTCACGAAAAACTTCTGGTTTATCAGATATGTCAACCATTGTCATGTTGCATTCTCCTCAGTTTTCTGCTCCTTTGAAGTTCGACATGGAAAGCTGCTTATTTTCTGTTTTGTTTTCAGATTCTGAAGGCTGCCCAGAGGTCTTGCTCGAAAGGACTTTCAGACTTTCCTCTTGAAGCTCTCGCATAACTTGCTTCATTTCGCCGACTTTCTTTTCCAAACCCATTAGCGCTTCTCTTAAATCATCAACGCGGCCTAGAACATATTTGATTAAAGGCTGAACATCCTCTGAGGCGTGTATGCTTACAACTGAACCCTTTGCCTCTGAGGCTCTCTTAACTGCAAGTATTTCCGCCATGAGTGGGGAAGGATTATCTCTTATTTCTCGCATCAAGAAAAGAAGGTCTGACCCGTCTGCTAGAGCTTTTCTCAATTGCTCCAATGCCAAACGAGAGTTTGCAAGTGGATCCGATGTGTTCTGAATCAAGATTTCCTTAAAAGTCGTCAAAGTTTGAGTCAAGTTCTTGCACATAGACTTAACGGTGTAAGCCTTCTCTGGTTTAAGCATAAGCATAAGATCCTCACTATGAGTGACTGAATCACTGAGGCGGCTGATGTAATTCTCAGTTTTTTTCAGCAACTCTGGAGGCGGAAGCTTTTCAAATAGCATCCCGCTAGCTATGTCGCTAGCAATCTTCTGTAAAATCTCTTCAAGCTCACCAATATTCTTATTGAATTCGTCCACGATCAAAATTTCACACATCCAGCAAAGAATATTTGTTGTATCCTATTTCTTATTTGCGTGCTCCCACACATCAATAAGGTTTTGGATAGCCTTAGTCTTAGGTGAACGTTCATTAAGCCTATACAACCGTATCCTCCCAAACATTTTATGCAGAAGAATACCTTCACCTTCCAAAATTTCTAGATGCTTATTTGTAGTTCCATAGTTTGCCCCTATTCTGCGTGCAATCTCAGAAACGTTAAGTTCACCGACATTTGATATAATTTTAAGTATTTTCATCCTGAGTTTTGAGCAGAAAACATCCTCAAAATCCATGTTGCCTTCAAGCCTCCTCCTTTTCTAAGAGAGCACTCAATTCCTTCTTTAGTTCGTGGGCTGAAATTCTGAGAAGAGAAATAAGTGTCACCCTTCCTCGAGAGCCCCCAGTGGAAGATTCGGTCTTCACTATATTCAAATTCGAAAGGTTCTGAAGGTATTTCCAGAGTTGCGTGTGGCTGTGTGGCTGAACAATAAATTCTTCACATGCAACAGCATAGGCTTGTTCGGCTTCTGTAAAAGAAACATAAACCTTCTGACTCTTCTCGAAGAATCTGGCTAAAGCAAGCAAGAAGAGCTTTTCGTGAACGCTTAGAAGGGATAAGTCGCTTTTCCGCATGATGGGGTAAATGCTTGAAACAGCTTTTCGAGCACACTCCGGCGCGACAATGTTCAGATCTTCAGCATCTGCGTATTTTCCGGCCCGCCAGAGCAATTCGATGCCGAAACGGGCGTTTCCACCTTCGGAAAAGGAGAGTTCAGCAATCAGGCCGATGGTATCTTCTGACACGGTTGAAGGCTTGAAGGCAAGCGAAACACGGTCATTGAGAATGTCGATGAGTTGCTGTTTTGAATAATTTTCAAGATTGATTATGTTGGACTGTAAAGTGCTTCTCGTGCTGGCGTCTAGCTGTTCAATCACTTTCAAATTTCGTAGAATGCATATGAGTGAAAGCGTTTGAGGCTTACTCTGCCTTATTTCCTGCAAACGCGTGAGTTTGTAAACAGCTTCTGAGCCTTCTCTATCAACTAGGCTTTCAAATTCGTCTAAAGTCAAGATCACAAAAGCACTTTTATCATCCAACGTCTTTAAGAGCATGCGCAGAAGCTCTTCAGCAGAGTAGCCGCGTTTCGGAAAGTTTGGGTGAAAAACGGAAATTACGTGGTGCAGGATGAGAAAGAGGCTTCCACGATATTCGCGGCAATTAACGTGAATGTAGCACAGATTTATCCCACGCTTATTAGCTTCCCGAGTTATGTCTGCTCCGAAACGTTGGGAAAGGGCAGTTTTGCCCGAGCCAACATTGCCGGTTATCATGATCCTTTGACTCATTTTTCCAGGAAACTGTAGCGCAAAACTGAAAAATTCCATTAGTAGATTCAGTTCTCTACTTCTATGTGGAAGCCTGTAAGGGATAAAGTTGATGTCGAGTTTTGTCTCGTCCCTGAATATTCTGTGATGAAGCGGCACTTGGCTAAACCTCAAAGTAATTATGTGTAAGACTTGTTATTCTTTTCTCTAACGCAACTAACCCAGACAAGATAGCGTTTGCCAAAAACAAAAGATTAATAAGCAGATTCTGTGAATCTACTTGCAAAATGATTCCTAAAAATTTCTTTCTAACCAAAGGTGTTGGCAAACACAAAGAGCAACTGCAATCTTTTGAATTAGCCTTGAGAAACGCTGGAATAGAGCATTGTAACATAGTCAATGTTTCGAGCATAATACCACCTGGCTGCAAATTGATGCCCAGAGAAAGAGGCTTAGAAATCGTAAAGCCTGGAGAAATAACTTTCGTTGTTTTGGCTAGGAACTCGACAAACGAGCCGCACAGACTCATTGCAGCATCAATAGGTGTAGCCATCCCATCGGGCAAGAACAATTATGGCTATCTTTCTGAGCATCATTCCTCTGGACAGACATACGAAGCGGCGGGGGATTATGCAGAAGATTTGGCTGCAACAATGCTTGCAACAACCATGGGAATCCAGTTTGACCCAGAAACCGCATGGGACGAGAGAAAGCAATTGTTCAAAACCAGTGGATTGATAATCAAAACAACCAACATAACGCAATCTGCAACAGGAGACAAAGGCGGCTTGTGGACAACCACAATCGCAGCGGCTGTTTTTGTACCAGCAAGAAATTCGCCAAAACGTAAAAAATAGCACTGATTAATAGATTACCAATTTTTATTCTAAAACGATATTAGTAATCAGTGTTAACGATAGAATGGTGGCGAACTCTTGGCAAGAAAATTTCAAACGCCAATAATAATCGTCAATTTCAAAACCTATTCAGAGGCAACTGGGCAAAGGGCGGTCGCACTTGCAAGAAAAGCCGAAAAGGTAACGAATGAAGAAGGAGTTTCTATAGGAGTGGCGCCTCAGTTTGCAGATATAACAACCGTCGCAAAAGCTGTTGACATTTCAGTTTTCGCACAACACATAGATCCAATAGCACCTGGCAGCTATACTGGGCACGTGCTTGCAGAATCCGTTAAAGAAGCAGGAGCCATCGGAACACTCATCAATCATTCTGAAAGGCAGCTTAAACTTTCAGACGTAAACGAAGTAATCAGAATGACACGCAAAAACGGTTTGCTTTCCGTTGTCTGCGCCAACAATCCAGTTATAAGCGCGGCAGTTGCAACGCTCAAACCAGACATAATAGCTATTGAGCCGCCAGAACTTATAGGGACTGGAATTCCTGTTTCGAAGGCGAAGCCCGAAGTGGTTACGGGCACAATTAGGCTTGTTAGGGAAGTCAATCCAAAAGTCACAATATTGTGTGGAGCTGGAATAAGCAGTGGAGAAGATGTCGCAGCGGCTTTGAAGCTCGGCACCAAAGGAGTTTTGGTTGCAAGCGGCATTGTAAAAGCAAAAGACCAATATAGTATTCTACGTGAATTTGCAGAAGCAACAAAACCGTAGGCGAGTCGAGCATCCTTGAAAGTCGAAGCAGAATGCGCCTCATGCATACTCAGTAGAGCCTCAGCAGAAGCCACAGAGGCGACAACAAATCCTGCATTACGTTTCAGAGTAATGAACGAGCTTTTGCGTTTGCTACACAAAGAGTTTAGACCAACAGCTGTTCCTGCGGATTTAGGCACGAAAAGAGACCGCTTAATAAAAAGAATCACCGGGAACGACGACCCGTATAAAAGAAGCAAAAGGACAAGCAACGAGAAAGCCTTGAAAGTTTTGCCATACGCAAGAAAGCTTGTTGAAGAAGGCTACACGCAACAGGACAGATTCAAAAAAGCATGCCTATGCGCTATAGTTGGCAACATAATGGAATTTGACATTCCTGGTCACAGATTTACTTTTGGCAGCCTAAGAAAAGAATTCCGAGAAGCTGGAAAGGATTTGGTCATAGACGACATCGGCAAGATTTATGAACTGGCCAAAAAAGCACGCACCGTTCTCTATTTGACTGACAATGCCGGAGAGATAGTTTTCGACACCTTGCTCGTTGAGCAGTTAAAGAACATGGGCTTAAATGTAATTGCTGGAGTCAAAGGCGAACCCATAATTAACGATGCTACTTTGGAAGATTCGGAAGTTTCTGGAATGAGCAAAATGGCTGACAAAATAATAACAACTGGAACAGATGCTGTTGGATTAGCTTTTAAAGAACTTTCCGCAGAATTCTTAGATGCTTACAATTCTGTGGACTTGGTTTTTGCGAAAGGCATGGGTTACGCTGAAACCCTAACAGAGTACAAGCTTAAAAAACCGCACGCTCTTCTCTTTAGGACTAAATGCAATCCTGTAGCAAACTTCTTTGGTGTGGCAAGAGGAAAAAACGTTGCAAAGCTGATGCCGTAGATGAAGCTACCCTCTATAAGCCTCAGCCAAGACATGCTTTCTCGCTTCGAAAATGCAATCCAGAAAGAATGGATTATAACAAACGGCTTGGGCGGTTACGCGTCTTCGACAGTTTTGAGCATAAACACAAGAAAATACCACGGGTTGCTTGTTGCTGCTTTTCATCCGCCGGGAGACCGCAGAGTGTCCCTCGCAAAATTGGACGAGGAAATAAGCATTGGAAACAATACTTATCCGCTTGGCGCTAACGAGTTCCAAAACGGAGTTTTCCCAAAAGGACACATGTTCCTCAAAGAGTTTTCAGTCTCTCCTTTTCCAAGATATTCTTATGCAGTGGACAAAGTGAAAGTGGAAAAAACCATCTTAATGCCTCATGAGAAAAACGCGGTAATAGCTCTTTACAATGTTTCGAATAAAAGCAGCTTCAGCATCAAAACCCGAGTTTTCCCACTTATCAACGGACGACATTTTCACTCCGTAACAAACAGGTGGAAAATTCCTTGGGAATTTGCTCAGAAACAAGACAATAAAGAGGCGCAAATGCAATTTGGTCTTCCAAAGTCCGTGTTAGTTATGAGAGCAACAAATGGACGTTATCATGCTATAGGAGAATGGATTGAGAAGATATACTATCGAGAAGAGGCTGCGCGTGGAGAAAGTAGTCTAGACGATTGCTACAGACCTGGATATTTTGAAACAAGCTTAAACGCCAATGAAGCTGAAAAATTTGCATTCATCATGGTTGCAGATGAAAATGAGGATGTTGCAAGAAAAATCTTGGCTGAACTACCTTTCACCATTTATGACATAGAAGACCTGCAAGAGAGAGAAATAAAATACCGCGAGGATTTATTGACGAGATTCTACGAGGAGCACAAAGGAACTCCCACAAATGATTGGTTAAACTGGGCTATTTTGGCTGCAGACATGTTTATGGTTAATGGAGTGAATGATGAGCAAAGATCCATTATCGCTGGATATCACTGGTTTGAGGCGTGGGGACGAGACACGTTTATTTCTTTGCCTGGATTGATGCTCTTGACTGGAAGATTTGAGGATGCAAGAAAAGTTTTTCTATTTTTCAGAAAACGTTGCAAGGATGGTTTAATTCCAAACTTTATTCCAGATCAAGCTCAACATTTGGCCTATAACGCTGTCGATGCGACATTGTGGTACGTGAATGCGTCGTTACAGTACTTAAAATACACAAGCGATTTTAGATTTGTTCAAGAACAGTTGTGGGAAGACCTTAAGGTAATTGTCGAAAATCACGTTAAAGGAACTGGTTTTGGCATACGTGTGGATAATGATGGACTTCTTTCTCATGATCCTCAACTGACATGGATGGACGCTACAGTGGACGGTCAACCAGCAACTCCCAGGGCTGGAAAAGCGGTTGAGATTCAAGCCTTATGGTACAACACATTAAGAACCATGGAGCTCTTGGCAAACAGATTTCATGAGAAAAAAGAAGCAGAAAAATACGCTTCAGCAGCTGAAAGGACCAAAGAAAGCTTTGTTGAGAAATTCTGGAATTCGGAAAACAACTGTTTGTTTGATGTTGTAAACGAACATCAGCGGAATGGTTCTTTGAGGCCTAATCAAATTATTGCAGTTGCCTTGGATTTCACCATGCTGGACACCGTCAAAGGCGAAAAAGTTGTTGACGCCGTGCATCGTGAGCTTCTGACGCCATATGGCTTGAGAACCTTGGCGAAAAACGATCCAAAATACGTTGGAGCTTACGCTGGAAACCGAAGAAGCAGAGATGAAGCCTACCATAACGGCACAACATGGCCATGGTTACTAGGTCCTTTTACAACAGCATTCCTGAAAACCAAAGGCCACGCGGAATATAGACGGGAATATGCGCTGAAAAATTTTCTTCTGCCATTATTCAATGAACAGATTCTCAAGGCTGGACTCGGAACCATAAGCGAAATCTTTGATGGAGACCAACCGCACAATCCCGGAGGATGCATATCTCAAGCGTGGAGCATAGCCGAACCACTACGAGCTTATGTGGAAGACGTTATGCAAGCCCGACCAAGATATGAAAAAGAAGTCTTGCAGACGCTAAGATGAAATCGTCTTTCTAAGACTTTCTGCTGCATTTTCTGGAGTCACTGTGTTTATGTACACGCCTGTGCTTTTTTCGAATCCAGCCCAAACAGCCAGTTTAGGATAGACCTCCAAATGCCAATGATAATAATCACGCGCATCTTTGTTCATGGTTAGGTGGAAACCGTAATTATAGGGTGGATCATTCACTACCCTCTTTAATCCACCGAGACACGTCTTCAATGTTTCAGCAAAAGCTTTCACTTCAGTTGGTGACAAGTCAAGCAAAGTAGTTTGATGTTTCTTGGGAATTATCCAAAACTCAATAGGGTTGACACTTGCGTAAGGGGCGAAAACGACAAATCGCGAATTTTCGAGAATCATTCTTGGACCGTCGAGCTCATTTTTCATAATTTCGCAGAAAACACATTTCTTTTTTTGTTTCCAGAATCTTTTGCTCGCATTAAGCTCTTGCTCCACAATCTGCGGAGTGAACGGCATTGCAATAATTTGACTGTGAGCGTGCGAAAGTGATGTTCCAGCTTCTATGCCGTGGTTGCGGAAAATGGAAATATATCGCACGTATGGTTTTGCAGAAAATTCGCGCAGTCTGTCGATGTAGCCGTTTATAACGTGTGTTAGCTGCGGAATTCTTGCATTCGCTGGGTGTTCATCATGATTTGGTGATTCGATTAGAACTTCATGATGACCAACAGCTACAGCTAAATTGTCATTTTTCATTATTTGCTTTTGTGTGAGTTTTTCTTTTGGTGGAGCAAATGCTGGATAAAGATTTGGAACGCAGCGAATTAGCCAGTTCTTATGTCTAGAACCATTCTTATCCTTGGCTTTCTTAATACTCCTGCCCGATTTCAGATAGGCTAGAACTGCCGGTGGAGTCATGTGCTCGTTGCCCGGACACATGGGACAAACGCTGGTTTTGGCTTGTTCTCTTTCTTTTTTTGCAAAGTCTGTGGGTCTGCGACCGCGTTCGGTGGCGATCACAACCCAGCGCTCAAGTAAATAGTCTTTGCGAACTTCGTTGAAGCCCATAGCCTATACATCCAACAGCATTAGATTAACGCACACAACATTTAGCATTTTCCAAAACTCTTGCTTTTTGGAAGAGCTACCACTTTCTTGTACATAGGTTGACCTTGACTCTGACTTGCGCGTAGGAAAAAGGGTTTACTATGGGTCAGTTGGGTCTTGTAGAGTTAAGAAAGGCGGCAGGCCACTGGGGTTTGACGCCCAGAATCCGCCTAGCCCTCAAGCCCTATGCTCGTACCCGCGCCCCCTTGAGCGCTGAACGCCCAGACTTAGGTTGCTCCCTCCCGGGCCTGGCCGGATTCACCTGGCAAACACTGAAGACAGCTCTCCTACGAAAGCTGCTCAACGACCGCCAGCCCCAAAGGACGGATAGTCTTCGCTTCGGAAATGAGGGTCTCAGCGACCTTAGGCGCCTCAGCCTCAGCTTTCGGCCCGTCATATAGAGGGTTTACGGTGCAAGGGACCCCTAGCCCCCCGCCTAAGACCCACCGCCAAAGCATTCATGAGCCTTTCATAACTATAAAACTTTACCCCAACAACCACTGAACCAAGAGTTTAAACCTCATCCTAACTGAGAGTTGCAGCCTAGGCATGCGTCACGCCAGCGACAGCTTGCCCGTCAGAATTGTGGTATGGGGTTTTTCATAAAACTTTACCCCCACCACCACCAAAACTGCGATAGATGAGCAGTCTCGGTTTTGCGGAAAAGTTATAGCCGAACTTGTATATCACGCAAATGGTGACACTGATTGGCTGGACATAAGAAAAGCGCGTTTGAGAGTGGGATAGGAGAAGTTGTGATTAGAAGATTTCAAGCAAGCGATTTTGATCATTTATCGTCTTTGTATATGGACTTTTATAATGAACTCCGTGAATCGCAGGGTCAAAGATCGAGACTTGACAAGAAAGAGGCAGATCGAGTGGCTAGAGAGAGTTTGGAAGGCAAGTCCTATGTTTTCTTAGCTGAAAATCATAGAGAACTGGTCGGTTTTGCCCGAGTGCAGTTTTGGGAAGGTGCATATTTTGTCAGAGAGGTTTTTGTGAAAAAACCGTTTAGAAGGAATGGACTAGGCAGTAAGCTGCTCACAAGTTGTGAGGATTTGGTGTTGAAGAACGGAGAAACCTCTATTTACCTGACAGTTGAGCCCAAGCACTCTGTTTCTATCAAGTATCTTATTCACAACGGTTATGACACACTCAACATGCTCGAACTCAGAAAAGACCTTACCATGAATGACTTTCCCGAAAGACAAGATACCGTTGAAATTCTAGGTCACAAACTACGACTCCTCAAAAGGGGAGTCTGAAAAGCAGATTTTGCGGAAAAGTTATAGCCAAAACTTCTAGAATTGATTATCAGAAGTGGTGTCAGGATTGCTTGAAGGCAAGAACGTGAATCTAAGGGTTGCCGAGAAGGATGACATTGATTTTCTTGTTGAATCCATCAATGACTTAAATTTCGAGGGAGAATACGTCCCCATTGAGCAGTATTCGAAGTCAGAATTGATGAAGGGATTTGATAATCCTTCGAACTTGCAAATTTTGTGTGAGACGAAGACGTTCATCATTCAGAAGAAGGACGGAACCAGAATAGGAATTATCTGGCATATAGCTAATCAGCCATCTGGGATTCTGGATATTGGTTACAATATTGCTCCCAGCGAAAGGGGGAGAGGATATGGAACGGAAGCGGTTCAGTTAATGGTTGATTATCTATTTCTCTCAAGGAACATCTTTCGCATACAGGGGGCAACAAATGTGAGGAACAAAGCATCCCAAAGGGTTTTGGAGAAAGCAGGCTTCAGAATAGAAGGGACTTCCCGAAAGTCATCCTTCGTGAGAGGAGTATGGACTGATTCCAATCTCTACAGCATCCTCAGAGACGAATGGAAAGAACCAAAAATACTGACAAGAACCACTTGAAGAAAGCATTAGAATAGAGGTTTCTTCTATCAGTCCTTTTAGGCAACTGATTAATTACTGCCTATTGGGAAAAGTGAGAAATCCAGACTAAGAGTGGACTTTTCGGGAGACATCTCCACTTGTCGCTGGTACAAACTCGACCTTGACATGGTGTACTCGTTGGTTCAGCATACGTTTGAACGAATTTGACAGTTTTAAACGTAAGTATAAACCTAACCCCCCGCACTGGATCTTGATTAAGGGTTTAAAACTGTCAACTTCATAAAAATAGTATCCAAATTATGTAGGGGTTGGTTGTTGTTGGTAAAGTTTTATCCAAACCAAACCAACAATCTTGGACTTCTTCTAACAATCGCGCGTTCGCTAGTTTCTGAGAGCTCTATCTGGTTTCTTCCTCAAAAACTCGCGTGTTCAGAATCACTTGGGATGTGCTTCTTTTACTAGAAATATGATTATGACGAACGCAGGGATTGTTATCGCCAAAGCCGCATAGAATGGTAGCTGCGGTGTAAAAGCTATGTATAAATAGTTGCCCAGAAGCATGCCAAACCCCATTGCTATGTAGCCCATGAAGTTTATGAACCCGTTTACTTTGCCTCTGTATTCTCGTTCTACTAGGTCTGATGCCAGAGCCATCGAGGAGGACATCACAAGTAATTGCCCTAGGCCGAAGAAAATCATCGCTATTGATACAAGAAGAAGATCGCCTACAATGAATGCCGTAAGACCAGCGTCGAACACAACTAGTCCAAGGATCAACGGAATTTTTCTTCCGAACTTATCGATCGCCTTACCGACTGGAATGGAGGCGACGATCATCGTAATTGTCAGGGGTATGAAGACAAGCCACCACTGGGATTTGGGAATCAAAAGCACATCTCTTGCATAGACTGCGTTGATTACGAAGAACATTGATAGCCCAAGCATTGTGAGAATCTGGGAGACGGCAAGCCAGAACATTGAACGTGGCAGCGTTTTCCACATTCCGAAGCTCTCTTTTATGGCTTTGGGGTAAGATGAAATGAAGTAGCGGAAGCGGATCGGCTCTGTGCTGTGCATAGTCTCCTTTAGTCTCAGACGCCAGACGGCCGCTGTAAGAAACAGAGCCGTCATTGTCAAATAGATTATTCTCATGCTCCATTCCAGTCCAAACTGCAAAAGGAGGAGGCCAGCTATTGCAGGACCGGGAGTGTTGAAGGTGCTGTGAATGAGCTGAATGATGGATGATCCCATGCCTCTACGTTCAGGGGGAAGGGAATCCTGAATCATCGAAAAAAGGGCTGGCTGATAAATGAGACAGAGACTGTTTGCCGCTGTTCCCAAGAGAATAAAGTGCCATGTCGGGGCGAATGCAAAGAGAAGGAATGAAGACGCCATCCCGAAGGTCATAGTAGTTATGAGCCAACGTCTGCCATACTTGTCAGCCAAGTAGCCGCCCGGAAAAGCCACAGCAGCATTGCAAAGGAACGCAACCAGCCCTATCAACCCAAGTGCCAGTCCGCTACCGCCTAAAACCTCCTGAACATAATACTGAAAATTCGGCGAGGGCATTTCGTTAGCAAGATCCATTATTATCCAGCTGATGACTAGAATTCTGTAATTGCCAGTTATGAACGAAAATTCCCGCTTAATAGAATCTATTATTCCCACGGATATTTCCCCTTGCAAACCTTTGCAGTCATCGATTTAAGCATTGGCGCGCGCTTCATTCACTCACGCCCTGTGTGTGGGGTAAAGTTTTATAGTTATGAATGGCTCATGAATGTTTTGGCGGTGGGCTAGAAGCCTGAATATTGTCTTGTCATTCTGAGTACTCTTGTGCTACACTTTTTATTTTTCTTGACACTTCACTTCGAGGAACAAAGGAAACATTTTGCATGTAATTTGGTACAGCAGATCTTATCGTTCGCCATTGAGCATTGAATCTACCATCAATCACTAAAGCAATCCCCCACTCTTTCTCATGTCGCACTAGTCGACCTATACCTTGCTGCAATCTTCTTATCATAAAGCGAAACATGCGTGAGCTACGCCAATGACCACGAGTGCGCCTTTCTAGAGGTTCAGGCGATGGATACGGCAAGGCATCAATTAAGACAAGTCGTAAACCATTGATATTTACACCTTCCCAGAATCGATTTGATGCGCTCGTAAGAACTACATCTTTTCCCAAAGCGACAGCTTGATCGACTCTAGCCTGCATTTCGTTCACATCTACAAGGTCGGGCACTACGAATATCCGCGAAGAGAGATGGCGATCTCTCTTTATGGTTCCTTCAATACTGCGAACATCTTCCTTGTTTCTGCAAAGCTTTTCCCTTTATCTTTCAATCTCGATTTCTTCCGAGATTCCATCCTGATCCTTATTCATTTGTTTAGCGAATAATGCTCTACGAATAGTTGTCATTCGAGTGTATGCTATTTGTAAATCTTAGAGATTCACTTAATCTCTATTTTTTGCTGTTAGATATTGCGGTAATGATTCTCCTTCTTCTCAGATGCTGCTTATGGATAGGTGTCACATCGAGTTTGGTCGGATCAATATTCGATTTTGATTTTACATAATGCGCAAACTCGTCAAACTCGTTAGCATCTCTGAATTGGGTGTACACTATTATATCGTGAATTGCAGCTGGACTGGCTTCATCGATCTCAACTACGTTCGGATTGTCAAGCAACTCTCTAACAAGGGCATCTCGATCTCTAAGAACCGCGACTGAAAAAATAACTCGCCATATCGAAGGATACAGTTCAGCCAATTTACTCTGATTAATTGTTATCGTGAAACGTTCAATTACTCCTTTACTGACTAGATTGCTTATTCGCTTTCGTACAGTGTCTTTATGCGCCTTCAACTTTGATGCCAATTCTTTGCTAGTCTGTCGACTATCCTCAAGTAACTGCTTCAAAAGTTCAATATCTAACGCATCAATACTTTTTCCTGGCATAACCCACACATACATAGAGGAAAGTATGACAAATTATTTAAGCTTTTATCCTAATAGAATGTAACTTTCTCGTTTTCTAGCTTAGAAATACTTATAAGTTGTCGCTATCCATTATAGGTCGAGGAGGTTTTACCATGGGTGAAAAAAAAGAACCAGTGGTCAAGGCAGCAAGTGAAGACGAAAGCGAAAAGTTCGGAGCGGAGATGTACGAGGAATCTGCAAGAGCGATGCGGCAGGTAGGTGCACGAGTAGTGCTATCTGTCGGCGCAGCTATACTCATATGGCTTGCAGGACGATTAATTTTTGTTCCCATAGCCCAAGGGTTAACAGAGCAACTATTAGGCTATCCAGTAGCAGGAATAGTCGGCGCAATCATCGCTGTGGCATTGGCAGTGATAATCTTCACCGTGTTCATCGACATTCGCAGATTAACCGGTGGCTTGGCAGGAATAATGGCTTATCACTTCGGAAAAGCCAGCGGTGAAGTGCAAAAAGCAGAATACGACAACTACCGAACCGCCCTAGACGGCGTCCTATACGTTGTCATAGTGTCACTGTCATACCTGCTTTTCGTGGATTATCTTGCAACTATACACACGGCAATTCCAGCAATCCTACTGATACTCATCGTGATCTGGGCGATATTCGCTTTGTACAGAAGCACCCGCGCAGTAGCAAACATTGTTGGCAAATACACTTCAAAAGCGGCTAACGAACTGGAGAAGCAGGCAAAAAAGAAATAAAAACTCAAACCCCCAATTTTTTTGAAAATATTAATGCATACCATTGGAAGTGCAAAGAAAATGAGCACAGCTGAAGAAATAACAAATTTCAAGCAAGCCCTTAGACTTTATGGTGCAAAAACTTTGCATCTTCTTTTGTCGGCTATGTTGATTTGGCTTTTCGGAGTACTGGTTTTTATTCCGATGGCATCCTCGATAGGATGGAATGCTGAATTAGTATGCACTCTAATCGTTCTTGTTGCCTTTACAATTCTCGTTTCAAGAGCGATTTCCGGCTTTAAGAATCTGATTGACACATTCTCGGTTTTTCCCGCACGAAAATACCTGATTAAGAGAGGATTAGCCAAAGAGAACGCTGTCGCTGTTTCAAAACAAATACTTTACATGCTTTCAATTGTGGTTCTTTACTTGTTGTATTTTCCGTTCTTGGTGCGTCTGCATCCCGCGTTCAGTGGAATCATGCTTATCTTGGTAGTGATTTTTGTTTTTTTCCTTGCTCTAAAAACTCTACGTGTGTCGCACAGAGCAATCACAACTTGGCTTTATTCTTGACAACTAAAGCAAGGATTCGCCAGCTAATTCAACCCGCAAACTGCAACCTAATGGCGAAAAAAGGAAATTTTGAATATTCCTAAATGAAAATAACTGATTGCATACAAATCACACAGATAATTGAGGAGCGATTCAAGGGGAAGGTCGAGATTCAAGCGACTCTTGCAGCGGCGTTGGGTCATAAGACTGTCAAAAGCGGTGGTTACATTGGAAAAATTACTGCTCTGAGGCGATATGGTCTAGTTTCTGGAAGAGGGGAATTGACTATTACTCAGCTTGCCAAACAGATACTTCATCCCATGTCTGAAGAAGAGAAGACGGAAGCCATAGCCAAAGCTATTGAGAATGTTGAGTTGTTTAAGAAGATTTTCGAGCGACTTGGAAAAAAACGCCTCCAGATAGTTTTTGGGTTGGTTGATATAACTTTACCCCAACCAACCGAAATTGCGATGAACAAACTATGCGGAAAAGTTATAGCTGAATCGAAGTGATTTGTTGTTGTTGGGGTAAAGTTTTATCCCGACCCCAAAAATAATTAACGGAATAAAGACCGACTGATGAATATGAATAGATTAATTGATGTCGTATTCATTTGTTCTTCTCTTGTTTTCAATATTTCTGTGAGCGCTTTGTACATTGCAACAAAACTTGGTGAAATGGTAATTGTGCAAGTATGTGGTGGTATTATTATTTCTCTGATGGTTCCTTTTACTATCACATTGTTAGGTTATGTGAGGAAGAAGGCGAAAAAAAGGACGATAATATCTCACGCATTTATTCTCTTCTATCTCTTTCTGGAATTGCTGTTAGATTATATCCTCAAGATTCCATTCAGAGAAATACTGGCAATTCATGTTCCCTACATCATAGTCTTCTATGCTGCTCTGTTCAGTATGATAGGTGTTTCCTTCGAGAAAAACAAGAAAATAGGATCCGTAGTGATAGTAACGTTCTTGATATTAATGGGATGTCTGATATACTATCTGTCACCCATCTAGCCATATGGTTGGTTGGATTAAAATTTCATCATGCATGCAACAAAATCTTAATTACGCCCTAGTCTATAATAGGCCTTCTTCAAGGTTTAGCAGGTTATCTTACATGAAGTGGGTCGAGAAATTTACTGAAAGCATTGATCATTTTGCTGGTGAAACTGTAAGAAAAGAAGTGATGGAAGCCAGTGGAAAACTAGGATCAGGTTCTAGCCCCACTCAAAAAGCTGAGTGGATCAGAAAAGCAATGGGAAAATTGGAGGCTTCCGTTGACAGAGAAACAATAAAGGAAATAATGATAGCCACATGTCCGCACACATACCCTAAAAGTCGTGTTCAAAAACTCAAGGAGCGATATAAGAAGCTCGGCAACATTGACAAACTCTTGGAGATCATGCGTAACGACCGCTCATATAAAGGAGCCTCATACTATGATTACCCAATAAGAAAAGGAAACACCATCTACATGACAAAGGTTCCATACAACCCTCTGGCTCACAAAAAAGCAAAGACCAAACAAGAAAAGCAATTAGCCTATTGCCACTGCCCTTGGATTAAAGCAGCATTAACTGCTAATGAAAAAGTCACACCGCTCTTCTGCTACTGCTCAGCTTCATGGGACAAGCAGTTATTGGAGGGCGTTTTAGAAAAACAAGTGCAAGCAGACCTAGTCAAGTGTCTCCTAAGAGGAGATGATTGCTGCACACATGCCTTCCATCTCCCACTAGACAGCCAGTGAAGATGATTGCAGTGCAAGCAAGCAAAACTTGGCTATTCTAAAGAGTGTGAATGCTATCATTGTTATGGAGGAAAAGATAAACTAGATAACGAAGTTCATCCCCAGAAACCCGAAGGCACTAACTTAAAATGTCCAGTTTGTGGAGAATAATTCGTCTACTACTCTGTTATCAGCAATTTCATCCAATGCGCGCGCATTTCAATATTTTACAACTTTCAATCCTTATGGTGTTGCTTCCATTTTTCCATTTGCGCGCACTATCTGAGGGCGAGAACTAGCTGTCAACAGCGATTAGACTAGAACTTACTCGCGTTTCGGCTATTCACCAGAGAGCTCGAGTACCTTGGAGATTGGCCCAGTGTGGTTCACATGTTCTCCACACTTAATGGATGCAACCTCATCGCTCGTGTAGTGGCTTCTCGATCAAGATAGCACGTTTGAACCTACACATTGCTTTCTGTAATTAGGCGTGATCAAAACTCGTAGAGGTTTCCAACGCTATTCCAGACGAAAGCGTGAGGCATAGCTTCGGCTATAGCGTAAATTCCCTTCCAGCCCGTGCAGTGTGATGGCATTAGCAGATTGGGGTTTATGCGTTTCAGTTTTTCGACTGTTTGGCTTATCCTTGGCTCGTATTCTTTTCCAGCCAGATGGAATCCACCCATTATTGCAAAAACATTGTCAGTTCCAGTGATTTGCTGTGCATAACATGTCGTGTTGATTATGCCTGCATGAGCACAGCCAGATATAACTACTAGACCTTTCTGCTTAAAGTTAATTACAATTGCTCTATCATCCCAGATCCAAGTATGGGGTTGCCATTGGCCAAGACTCTGTCTTGTGGAACGCCTTTTTCAAAGTCAGTTTCACGGGGAATCTCGCCTGTGACAAGAAGTGTTCTATCGGCTGTGAGGTATGGCTGCTTCGTTCTAACGTATCTGGCTGGCTTCACCTGATAATCTGTAGGAAAATCCGGGTGTTTTCTAATCGTTCCGTTGACGTCAGCTACACCTCTGGTCTTGAACATATCTTCACGCACGATGATAGGCAAATTTCGCTTATTGACAACTTTCAGGGCTGTCAATAGTCCACCGAAATGGTCATAATGACAATGAGAGAGAACAATAGACTCGATTTCAGATAGATCAAACCCCATTCGATCAGCATTAGCTACCACTCCTTCGGGGCTTCCGCCCGTGTCAAATAGTACGCTGTGAGAAGCACCGTTGCAAAAGAGGCGGACCAGCATTGAAAAACCATGTTCAGCCACGGGTAAAAGGAAATGCTCTTTTATCCATTCCTCTCCTTTGCTTTCTTTCACCCACTTTCGAACTTGCTGGGCTTCTTCCCATTCGATTGTGGACAGAAAATCAGCAGAGTTGTCCATTAGGGTTATCATCTCTGCGCCATCGACTTCTTTAAGTTGAACAATTTGTTTAGGCGTTCTATGGTCTTTTTTAATCGTGAAAATTCACCAGCTAGAGTGTTCCTCTATAGTGGATTGTTGCTGGACAGCCGACGCATTTTTTGTCTCTGTATCGCGCACATGGTCTGCAGTCAACATTACAGGGTGCGACTGTTTTTTCCTTGTGAGCAAGATGTTCTCTCACCGAAAGGAAGGGGGAGAAATAAATGTCACCGATAGGATAAAATTCTGATCTACGTATCCCAGTACTACTTCGTAAAGAGCATTTCTCAACAGATATGCTTTCGAGAGTGTCTTGGTCTTCAGCGATAACTAGGCCTATTAGGTTGTAGCCTCCTATCGTCTTGAAGATTTGGATAACTCTCGGGCAGTCTTTGAATCGATCCAGAAGGTTTTGCATTGCTCCCGCGCTTTCCATTTCTAGCAATACAATGGCTGGAGAGAGTTTAAAGGAGAACGGGTTGAGCATGGCTGACACTTTGAGAGAGTCATTACTCAGAAGTTTCTGTAATCTTTTCTTGATTCCCATGCTCGTGAATCCCGCAGTCTTGGCCAATTCTTCTAATGTTGTTCGGCCATCTAGCTGAAGCTGAGAAATTATATTCCGGTCAACTTCGTCCAAATGCTGCACCTGTTTATTTTCTAAACATAAAGTATTAATATAGTTTATGTATTAAACTATTCCTCCACATTACGATGAAGATAACACGACAATCACGATGAGAGAAGATAGGCATGAATGGAGAATGCGACGGGAAATGTGATTCTTGTTCAGAGGCTAATGGATGCACTGACCCAAGAAAAGAGAAGTATGAAGAAGAACAGAGACTTAAGCTCAAAATGAGTAGGATCAAGCGCAAGATAGCGGTTATAAGCGGTAAAGGCGGCGTAGGCAAAAGTACTGTAACAGTGAACCTAGCAATGGCTTTTGCAATGCATGGATATGTTAACCGCGTTGGCATCCTTGACGCCGACATAACTGGTCCCTGCGTGCCGAAGATGATTGGCTTACACGGGCAGAGGCTTCAAGCCAGTCCAGCAGGCATCTTTCCCGCATTAGGTCCTATGGGAATCAAGGTTGTGTCCATGGACTTCCTGCTTCCAAGCGAAGAAGCACCAGTCATTTGGCGCGGCCCACTGAAGATGAGGGCGATCAGCCAGTTCTTATCGGATATCGTCTGGGGAGAACTCGAATTTCTCTTTATAGACCTTCCCCCTGGAACGGGAGATGAGCCTCTGAGCATCATGCAGCTTATTCCGGAGATGGATGGGGTGGTAATAGTCACCATCGCCTCAGAGGTTTCCCAGATAGTGGTTAAGAAGGCTGTGACCTTCTCTAGGAAACTGGGCATTCCCGTCATCGGCGTTATCGAAAACATGAGCGGCTTCGTCTGCCCAAAATGTGGAGCGGAGATCGACATTTTCAAGGTGGGAGGAGGAAAAAAGATAGCAGATGATTTGTCTGTTCCTTTCTTGGGACGAATTCCAATAGACCCTGAGATTTGTCGTGACTCTGATAACGGAGTGCCTTTCATAACTGAACATGCCGATTCTTCTGCAACAAAGGCATTTACGGAAATCGTCAAGAAAATCGAACGTTTCTTGGAGCGAAAAGAGCGATTAGAAAGCCCGCCTAAGCCGAGTGTACCTGAATGAGGAACTAAGAAATGAGCACAAAGACGATAACCATAAATCCAATCACCCGTCTCGAAGGTCACGGCAAGATAGAAATCTTCTTGAACGAAGAGGGAAACGTAGAAAACGCCTATTTCCAGGTTCCCGAGCTTAGAGGCTTTGAAAGATTTTGTGAGGGAAGAAAAGCTGAAGATATGCCGATCATAACTTCGAGGATTTGTGGCGTTTGCCCTGTCGCTCATCATTTCGCATCGACAAAGGCTTTGGATGCTGCGTTCAATGTGGATCCTCCCTCAGCTGCTAAAAAGCTTAGGGAACTCATTTACTGTGGCTACATGATTTATGATCACACACTTCACTTCTACTTCTTAGGTGCACCAGACTTTGTTGTAGGTCCCGACGCTCCAGCTGGTGAAAGAAACATTTTTGGAGTGATTAAGAAGGTTGGTCTCGACGTCGCCCAAGAAGTGATCAAGCATCGAGCCTATGGACAAAAAATCACAGCCATTCTTGGTGGAAAGGCGACCCATCCGGTATGCGGATTGCCTGGGGGCATTTCTAAACCGTTGAGCGAGGAAGAGAGGCAAGAGATCGAAAAGATGGCAGAGTCCAGCGTTGAGTTCGCGAAATTCAGCCTGAGACTTTTTGACGATGTGGTGTTGAAGAATAAGAATTACGTGGACATGGTTCTGAGCGATGCCTATACCTTGAAAACATATTACATGGGTATGGTTGATGAAAACAACAAAGTTGGCTTTTACGATGGCAAAGTGCGAGTGGTTGATCCGGAAGGCAGAGAGTTTGTGAAGTTTGCTCCACGTGAATATTTGGATGTAATTGAGGAGCGTGTTGAACCTTGGACTTATGTCAAGTTTCCCTACCTAAAGAAAGTTGGTTGGAAAGGCTTTGTCGGCGGATCAGACAGCGGCATTTATCGTGTTGGACCCCTCGGAAGACTGAATGCTTCGGAGGGAATGGCGACACCCCTAGCTCAGCAAGAGTACAAGAGAATGTATGAAACCTTGGGTGGAAAACCCGTCCATTCAACCCTCGCCTTTCACTGGGCTCGACTGATAGAATTGTTGTACGTGGCGGAAAGATGTTTAGAACTGAGCAGGGACAAGGAAATAACGAGCAGGGATATTCGAAACAAACCTAGGACTCCTGGGGAAGGAGTTGGAATCGTTGAAGCTGCTAGAGGCACCTTGATTCATCACTACATTCTGGATGAAGAAGCCTTGATGAAGCGCGTTAACTTGATAGTAGCTACAACAAACAACAGTCCAGCTATATGCATCTCCATAAGAGACGCAGCCAAAGCCCTTATACATGGTGAAAATGTGAGTGAAGGACTTTTGAATAGGGTAGAGATGGCTTTCAGAGCTTACGACCCATGCCTTGCATGTGCAACTCACTTTGCAGTAGGTCAGATGCCCCTCCAAGTCTCCATATACGATCATAATAAGAAGTTGATGAAAACTCTTGAAAGGTGAGTCCAGTTGTCCAAAAGAGCCGCGCATGTAAAAATAGATGAACTAAAATCGGACACCCTAGCCATAAAGAACCTTGAAGTGTCCATTGGTAGAATCTTTGAAGAGACTTGGGCAGAACCAGTTGGTCCCACGCCTTTTCCATCCATTACAGACCTAAGAGAGTGGGACTTGAAACTTCTGCAACGTTACAAGCCGTTTTACCTGCCTTTTTGTGATGTTTGTTGTCTTTGCACCTTCGGTAAATGTGACTTAACGGGCGACAAGCGTGGAGCATGTGGACTGAACATGTCTGCCCAGCAATCGCGAATAGTCCTTCTTGCTTGCTGCATAGGAGCCGCGACGCACATAGGTCACGCTAGGCACTTAGTCGAGCATTTGATTGAGAAGTTTGGTCCGAGGCACTCCATCGATGTCGGAGGTTTGAACATTGAAGTTGAGGCTCCGGTCACCCGCTTAGTCTGTGGCGTCCGACCGAAAACCCTCAGGGATCTAGAAGACGTTTTGGATTACTTGGAAAAACAGGTTACTCATCTCTTGTCAGCAACCCACACAGGACAAGAAGGCAGTAACCTTGACTTTGAGTCAAAAGTGCTTCACGCCGGAATGGTGGATCAAGTAGGCATGGAAGTCGCAGATCTGGCACAGATTTCCGTGTTTGGTTTTCCAAAGGCCGATCCGGAGGCTCCATTGACGGATCTGGGCTTTGGCATAGCCGATGTCTCCAAGCCAACCATTTTAGTCATTGGTCACAACGTGCCATCTTCTGTGGGCATAATCGACTACTTAACGGACAAGGGACTTGTAGGAAAGATCGAAGTAGTAGGCATATGCTGCACCGCCCACGACCTCACAAGGTACAGCTCCATGGCCAAGATAATTGGTCCTATATCTTGGCAATTGCGTTACCTAAGGAGCGGATTGGCCGACTTAATTGTGGTGGATGAGCAGTGCATTCGGGCAGATACATTGGCTGAAGCTGAAAAAGTGAATGTGCCAGTTATCGCTTCTAGCCCCAAGAACTGCTTGGGGCTGGAAAACAGAACCGAAAGTCCATCAAATGAGACTGTATCAGACTTGGTGGAAGGAAAGGTTCCAGGAGCACTAATTCTGGACGCGGATAAAGTAGGAGAAGTGGCTGTTGAAACCGTAATGAAGGTTGCCTCAAAGCGGAATAAATTCACGGTTATTCCAAAAAAAGAAGAAATCATCGAGGCAGCTAAAAACTGCACGGAATGCAACGAGTGTAGAAGGGCATGCCCAAACGATCAACCCATACCCGACGCTATGAAAGCTGCTGCTAATGGCGACCTCAACCCCCTCGCTGAACTCCTAGGTGAATGCATTGGTTGCGCTAGATGCGACAGTGCTTGTCCCAACGACTTCCCTCTCCATAGCTTCTTTGTCACAGCTGGACAGGAACAACTTTGGAAAGAGAAGTTTAAGATGAGAGTCGGACGAGGAGCAATTCAAGATGTTGAAATAAGGAATGTCGGCGGACCGATAGTCCTCGGCGAGATTCCGGGAGTTGTAGCTATTGTAGGATGCGCCAATTACCCCCATGGGGGAAAGGAAGTTGTAAAGATCGCTGAAGAGTTCGCGAGGCGTAGATTTATCGTTGTCGCATCAGGATGCGCAGCCATGTCCATAGCCATGGTAAAGAATGAGGAGGGAAAGACCCTCTACGAGAAATATTCAGGTGCCTTCGAAGCTGGTGGCGTCTTGAACGTGGGTTCATGTGTTTCTAATCCTCACATAGCTGGTGCCGCGATCAAGATAGCCAGTATTTTTGCTAAGCGAAGCTTGCGGGGCAATTACGAGGAGATCGCTGACTACGTATTAAATCGGGTTGGTGCTGTCGGGGTCGCATGGGGGGCGATGTCGCAGAAGGCTGCTTCCATTGCGAGCGGTTTCTGGAGATTGGGAGTGCCAGTGATCGTTGGACCCCACGGGTCCAAGTATAGACGCATGCTTTTGGGAAGAAAAGATCGAGAGGAGGACTGGTATGTTTATGATGCTCGTACTGGTGACCGCGTTTATGCTGGTCCCGCGCCTGAGCATCTGTTTATTGCGGCTGAGACGAAGGAAGAAGCCATAGTTATGATTGCTAAACTTTGTATGCGACCAAATGACACTTCAAAGGGTCGGGCAATAAAGCTGACGCATTATGTCGACTTGCACAAGCGTCTCTACGGTATAATGCCAGACGACATCCACCTTTTTGTTCGCACAGCCACCGATATTCCCGTGACCATGAAGGACGAGATACTGAAAATCCTGGAAGAGAAGAAGTGGAAAGAGTGCACAATACCAGACCCTACTCTATTACCGAGGTTAATTAGAAAAAAGAAGGAGTAGCTGTTGGTTTTAAAGCAACATGAAAAACTGGATCAAGAGAGGTGATTGAATGAAAATATGTGTATCAGCAGCATCAAACAGCTTGGACTCCCCGATAGACCCAAGGTTTGGCAGATGCCCATACTTTGTGATCGTAGACTCTGAAAACATGCAATTTGAGGTCATTCAAAACATGGCTTCTGGCGCAACGGGCGGTGCTGGAATTCAAGCAGCTCAAACCATAGCGAGCAAAGGTGCTAAAGTGCTCATAACTGGAAATGTCGGTCCAAACGCGTTTCAAGCGTTGTCAGCGGCGGGAATAAAAATCGTGACAGGTGCTTTTGGAACAGTGCAAGAAGTTGTTGAGAAATACAAGAGAGGCGAACTAGTGGAGACCGGCGCACCAACTGTTGGTGGACATTTTGGTATGGGTAGAGGACGGAGTAGGGGGACGAGGACAATGGGGCACTTAGAAAACATGAACAATAAAGAGCCTGAAGACATGAAACACAAGAACTCAAGATTTCAGGAGTTAAGAAAGAAGGAGGTGACGTAGTGGGATTTAGAGTTGTGATTCCAGTAGTAGACGAAAGTGGTTTGGGTGCGCAAGTAGCTGAACATTTTGGAAGGGCGCCTTACTTCGCTGTTGTTGAACTGGACGAGAGTGGAAATGTTTCAAACGTGAAAACAGTGCCAAATGTCGGTGAACATGCTGGCGGCATGGGGCAAAGCCATGATCACATAGTGAAACTGAAGCCAAACGCGATAATAGTTTACGGAATGGGCCCTAGGGGTTTAAGCGCTTTTCAGGACGCTGGTGTTGCTGTTTTGAAGGCTAACGTCAACACAGTGGCAGGCAATGTGGCTGCATATAATAAAGATATTCTTCAGGAACTAACAGAAGGCTGTCATCACGCGGACCACCACTAGAAAATACTGTGTTCGCAGTATAATTGAACGGACGTGAGGAAATGCAAAAGAAAGCAACCAAAGAAGAACTCGAATTGTTGAAAGAATCGGGATATTCTGACAAGGCTATCGAGTTATACTTAAACAAAGTCAACATGGGCGTGCTAGAGAAGCCCGATATAGTTGAGACTCACACTGGTCCCTGCGGAGATGTAGTCAGACTATACTTAGCTCTAGACACGAATCATGTCATAAAAGACGCGAAATTCCAATGTCTCGGTTGTCCAGGTGTTGCTACTGCGGCTTCTGCAGTGACGAGCCTATTGAAAGGTAAGACCATTGAAGCTGCTAAGGAGATTACTGAAGAGAATGTGTTCAATAAACTTGGAGGTTTGCCTGATCCAAAAATAGATTGCATTGAGCTTGTGATAAGAACATTGAAAAAAGCGATAGTGAATTATGAAGGAAGTAAACCTTCATTGTCATGTAAAGGAGAATGAGAAAATGGCGACTTTACCTCAATGCGCCAAGTGTTCGAATACCTTTTGCCAACGCATGCACGGAGACGAAGTCAGCAAAAACGTTCTCCCCAAGTTCTGCCCAATGAAAATAAGCGAAATTACTATCAAAGCTGTGACAGAGAGGTATGGACAAGAGAACGTGAGAAAAATCTACGTTCCAGCTACTGTGACAGAAAAAGAAGCATACGAATTGGTTAGAGGTGTGCGCATGGCTGTCCGTCCCAGAATCAAAGAACTAGTCGAGTTTGGCAAGCTAATTCATGCACGAAAGATTGGATTAGCCTTTTGTGCTGGGATGCGCGATGAGGCGGCGAGAATTGTAAAGGTGCTAGGAAAGTCTGGTTTTGCCGTTGCTTCAGTTTTGTGCAAATGTGGAGGGATTGACAAGACAAAACTTGGCGTTGCCAAAGAATACAAGATTGGCAAAGCTTCAAAATACGAGGCAGGTTGTAACCCAGTTCTTCAAGCACAGCTTCTAAATGATGTAGGGACCGATATCAATGTGATTGTTGGTCTTTGCGTTGGACACGACATGCTCTTCACTATAAACCCTGAAGCTCCAGTCACGACTCTTATCGTCAAAGATCGTCTACTAGGTCACAATCCAGTGATAGCACTCTACAGTGATTATCATAAAGGCATAGTAGAATCACAAAAAAGAACATAGTCGAATCTATCAGAAAATTCTGTTTTAACTGGTTGTCCTATGATAGTTTCGGTAGCGAGCGGAAAAGGAGGAACGGGAAAAACATCAGTAGCTGTAAACATGGCGCTTTCAATAGGGAATGTTCAACTTCTTGACTGTGACGTTGAGGAGTCAAACGCTCACCTTTTCCTAAACCCTAAGATAAGCCAAACCCAAGCGGTCACTGTTTCTGTCCCAATCGTGAATGAGAAATTATGTGACCGCTGCGGAGAATGCGCCGGTTTCTGCCAATATAACGCCCTTTTTATAGGCTCAGACAAAGTTCTGGTTTTTCCAGACCTGTGCCACAGTTGCGGTGGATGTGCTCTTGTCTGTCCAAAAGAGGCAATCAGTGAAGATCAGCACAAGATTGGAACTTTGAAGCTTGGTTCAGCTGGCGGTCTGGAGTTGGTATATGGAGAGCTTGAAGTGGGCGAACCAATGGCTGTTCCAGTCATAAAAGAAGTCAAAAGGCGTATTGAAAAAGGCAAGAACGTGATTCTTGATTCGCCGCCAGGCACTTCATGCCCTGTCATACAAACCGTCAAAGATAGCGACTTTTGCATTCTTGTAACAGAACCAACGCCTTTCGGCCTTCATGATTTGAAGATAATGATTCAAGTCTTAGAAAGCATGAGAATTCCCTTCGGCGTCGTAATCAATCGTGCAGGTGTTGGCGACAATAGAGTTTATGAATACTGCGAAGAAAAAGGCATCCCAATATTACTTGAAATTCCGTATGAGAGAAGAATAGCAGAGCTTTATTCCAGAGGCATACCATTCAGCCAAGAAATGCCTGAATGGAAAATAAAGCTTCAGGCTCTTTTTACCACTGTGAGGAAGTTTGTCAACAAATGAAGCAACTTACCATTCTAAGTGGAAAGGGTGGCACAGGTAAAACAACGATAACCGCCTCTTTTGCAGTTTTAGCCCGCAATGCAGTTGTGGCCGACTGCGATGTAGACGCTCCTGACCTGCACATTCTTCTGCATCCAAAAATAGTCAAAACACAAGAGTTCAGAGGTTCAAAACTAGCAACAATTAACGAAACAAAATGCACAAAATGCGATTTATGTCGAGAGAAATGCAATTTCAATGCAATAACAGAAAACCTGCAAATTGATCCTATTTCGTGCGAAGGTTGTGGTGTCTGTAGTCTTGTCTGCCAAGTAAGTGCAATAACATTGACTGAACGTGTTTCCGGACATGCTTACATCTCAGAGACAAAGTATGGTTTTATGGCTCACGCATTGTTGAATCCTGGCGAATCGAATTCGGGAAAACTTGTGACCTTAGTAAGACAAAACGCCAAAGTGCTGGCTGAAAAAGAACACGCTGATCTCGTCATAATTGATGGCTCGCCCGGAATAGGTTGCCCAGTAATAGCTTCGGTTACCGGAGTAGACGCGGGTTTAATCGTTACAGAACCGACAATGTCGGGAATTCACGACCTTGAACGAGTGTTGCGTTTGTTAGGGCATTTTAATGTGCGACCTTTTGTTTGCATAAACATGCATGACATCAACGACGAAAATACGAAGAGAATCGTGGACTTTTGCGGCGAGAATGGAGTTGAAGTCATTGGAAAAATACCCTTCAACCCGATAGCTACGGAAGCCATGGTTAACGAAAAGCCTATTGTTGAATACGCATCTGAAAGCAGAATCGCGAAAAAAATAATCGAGATGTGGAAAAGAACCGTTTCAGCTTTGAAATGTGGAAGTCAATGACTTGCCAAGGATGGAAACATTAGTCTTTGGTCCTGTTCCTTCGAGACGTTTAGGAAGAAGTCTGGGAATAAACAATATCCCTGCCAAAAACTGCTCATATTCATGCGTTTATTGTCAAGTGGGAAAGACTACAAACATGACATGTGAAAGGCGAATTTTTCACAAGCCAGAAAAAATCGTGACGGAAGTGAAAAAGAAAATTCAAAGAGCAAGCCTGAGAAACGAGAGTATTGACTATTTGACTTTTGCTCCAGATGGCGAACCAACTTTAGACATTAACCTTGGCAGCGAGATATCTCTTCTAAAGCAGATTGGAATAAGAGTGGCTGTTTTAACTAATGCTTCGCTTGTTTGGCGGAGAGACGTAAGAGAGGATCTGGGGAAAGCAGACATGATGTCTCTAAAAGTGGATGCTGTAAGTGACAGAATATGGAGAAGGGTAAACAGACCTAGCAAAGATTTGAGACTTGGTCTTGTCATGGAAGGTATGGCCACATTTGCAAAAGAGTACAAGGGAACAATTATTAGTGAAACGATGCTTGTAGAAAGCGTGGATTACGGGAACGAGTTTCAGAAGATTGCAGACTTTTTGGAAAGCCTGGAAAGGCTGAATAGGGCGTATATTGCTGTTCCGACAAGACCTCCAACTGAGAATTGGGTCAGAACGCCAAAAGAAGAGGCAGTGAACAGAGCCTTTCAAGTGTTCTCTGAAAAACTTGGCGTAGACAGAGTTGAATATTTGATAGGCTATGAGGGCGATGCCTTCGCTTTTACAGGAAAGGTCGAAGAGGATTTGCTGAGCATAACAACGGTGCATCCCATGCGTAAAGAAGCGGTGGAAAAGTTTCTAAAAAAAGCAAATACGGACTGGCAAATTATGCACAAGCTGTTGCAAGAAGGCAAACTCCTAGAGCTTGAATATGAAGGAAACACATATTACATGAGGAAAACTACGAGTAGAATGAAGGCTGATGGTGAAGGACGCTGATACGCTTTTTCCAGATAGAGGAATTGGGCATGTGCTTTAAATTTCAGTTGTGATAGATGAGATTTGTATGAAAAAATATAGAGTTATCATTAATAGAGATCGGTGCATTGACTGTGGCATATCAACTGGGCAATGTCCCACTCACGCAAAGACTCTATCACAACTACTGAGCCAGAACCGAGAAGGTGAGTCTCTGGGAGTTTTCTCTGCGGACATCTACGATCGCGTCAAGCAGCTTGCCGAAGCTTGTCCTGTCAAGGCCATAATAATCGAGAAGATTGAATAGTGAAACCCTAAAGCGCTTAGTCTTTTGAACTTCATTGATCTGTTTTTTTGGAGCTTCAAGCTTCTAGTCGATCTCGTTCTTACTGTTAACTTACAAGCATGATGGAATGCAACTGCTTTGCCATTAGTTGTATGATTTGGAATAACCATTCTCTCTTGGCAAGTGATAAATAACAGTATGGAATAGCAAATGAACGTGACTTGCATGACCAGACAAAAGAAGAATATTGGTATAATCATCTGTGACCGTTACCATACTTGTGCAGGAGGCAAATGTCTCAAAGCATTAAGAAACAGAGAAGGCGCTTTTAGCATTTACAAAAACCACGAAGTGGAGCTAGTAGGATACACCACATGCGGGGGATGCCCCGGCGGAAACATAGAGTATTGCATTGAAGAGATGAAGAAAAATGGCGCTAGAATTGTTCATTTGGCAACAGGTATGGTAGTAGGCTATCCTCCATGCCCGTATATTGACCATTTCAATAATTTCATCAAAGAGAAATATGACGTAGATGTTATTATTGGTACACATCCAGTTCCACAAAGCTACTACAATACTCACCAAGCTTTAGGAACCTGGAGTTCGCATGAATGGAACGAAAAATTGAAGCACATATTGACGGACGAGCAAACGCGGCTAAGGTACAGCTGAAGACTGAGAAAAAGCATAGGCTAAGAAACTACTGATTCTGCGCGCTGAGGTCAAGAGAGGCAGATCGTTAACCTTACAGATAAGTCGCCTAGATCAAGTTACATAGGACATTTATACTCGCCTTTTTCCAAACATTCCATTCCCTTTCTTACACAGTCTCCGGAGGTATAGCGGTCGGTTTATAGGTTTGCCTAAATGTGCTTGCCTTTCAGCCTAGTTGAAGCATCTTTTATGGCGTCTGCAACTTTCATCTTTGGCGTAACCAATATTCTTTTTATACCGTGGTGTTCAAGCAAACCTGCTGCTCCAGGACCAAGCTCAGCAGATATTACGAGATGTACTTTGAGATCAGCCAATGTCTTCGCCACAACAGGGCCGGAACCATACTCGTAGGATGATGCAGGGTTTTCGATGACTTTCACCTTTCTGATTCTGTCATTCTCAACATCGATGATGGTGAATGTTTTTGCTTTGCCGAAGACTTCTGAAACACTGTCCTCTAACCCTTCGCGACCGTTGGTTGGAATACCTATTTTCAACTTAATACCTCCTGGAAAGCTACTTCCTTTCTTGGAACTAAAAAAGGGAGGATATTATTGCGGGGAACGTTGCCATGGAGGTCCTCCGCCTCTTCTTCCTCCGGGCGGCCCCTTGTCTATGCGATGAATCATTGCAGAAGACGCACCGCATCTCGGGCAACTAGGTGGTTTTGGGACTCCTTGTGGAACCTCTATTGTTTGTCCGCAGTTTCCGCATTGAAAGATTTTCATTGGCAGGCTCAAACAGTTCACTGCCCTGGTTGTTGACTCTTTTCTTGTTCAAGCTTTGCCTTCAGTTCTCTTATTCGTGTTTCTAGATCGGCGATTTCTTGTTCTATGCTGGCTTTTTCCTCTTCTGTTTCTTTCTTGTAGTCTTCCAGTGCTGCTAGTTCGTCTTCCGGAGATTGTCGTAAGGGTGTCGCTGGATACATGCTCGGAGGATATGTGTAAGCTGGCGGGTATGCGTAGGGATATGCAGGTGGATAAGTCCAACACCATCTGCGAAAGCCTCTCCCAAAACCTCGACCTCGTCCTCTGCCCCAGCCTTTGCTGAAACCAAGCCCTCTTCCAAATCCTGGCACAGGATTAATGAACCCTGGCACAAAATAACCAGCACAATAGCCTACTGCTCTTCCAGTTCTCGGCCCTAATCCCCATGGGCCTGTTCTGTCTCCTCTTGGCATTTTTCATGTCACCTCTATTTTTGTGTTTATGCACACTTTTCTAAATATGTGACTGTGCACAGAAATATATAAAAGTTCCGCTTCACATTAGAATCATCAACCAAATAGAACTTGGAAAACCATTGGACATGAAGAAAATGAGGTCGGAAGAAGAGATTAGAAAACGACTAGAGCGTCTTGAACAGGAGAGGAAAACCGAAGGGCCATTCACTGAACAGAAGAATATCGCCAGAAAAGCGATGAAACAAACCTTGGAGTGGGTTCTTGAAGAGACAGATAATCTCTTAACATACTAACAGGATATTGAAACTATAATTTGAGTAGAGGAAGAAGAGCAGTGTGGCGACGAAGACACAGATGTGGCAGAAGGGGGAGATTTCCAAAACCCATTATGTTAGGGATGACGCCGCCTGTAAACAGTTTTACTCCTGACCCACCAGGAAACCTAGAACCCATATTCATAGAAATGGCTGAACTAGAAGCCTTCAGACTCGTCGATCTGGAAGGACTATCACAAGAAGAAGCTGGACGAAAAATGGGTGTTTCGAGAGGAACAATCTGGAGACTCGTTCAAAATGCGAGAAGAAAGACTGCACAAGCTCTCAGCCAAGGAAGACCCTTAAACATCGCACCACTCACTTCCGAGCGTAACACCTCATGAAATAGCAAGACCGAAAGCATTAGCGCGTGCCTTTGGGATTTGTTTTCCAAGAAACGTTTAGAATAAGGTTCTAGAAGATTACATACAGACTGTTTGAATCTCAGTGTGACAAATGTTAACTTTCAGTATTCTTTTTCCATCATTCACTCCTCAATTCTGGAATGTGCACACTTGTTCTGCATAATTTTATGGGCAATTATAATATCAACATCCAACCAAGAGGACAAAAGCCCATCGAAGAAAAAGGAAAATACATCAGCATCTGGAAACATACTGCCTCTGGCTGGAAACTGCACCGAGATATCTGGAACAGCAGTCTGCCACTAGAGAAATGAACTTTGTCAGAAAGTGAAGAAAAGAGAACAGCGAAAATAGAAGATACTTCTATCAGTCCTTTTTGAGTCACTTTTTGGTTTGGGGTAAAGTTTTATTCCAAACATTTGTGAGAATATTTGATGTGGAAGGTTCATTATGGAATCAAACGGTCTGATGAAGGGCCCATCAGGGTGGATTGAAAATCTCATTGAGAGTTTTATTACTGAATCCCCTGAAAACTCGTTGGGAAACAGAATGAACGATAAGGCTTGGGCAAAACCGCTCATAGGATTTTCTTCTGGGAACGATCCGCTCTATCAGTTCTATAAATCGGATATCGGGGATTTCTATTGGACTCCATTTGAGATTTTCTTGAAGACTTTTCCTTCGTCGAAGGTCAGAGCAGATCAATTGACAGTCTTAAGCTGGGTTTTGCCGCAGACTGAGGCGACAAAGGAAGACAACAGAAGACAGACCAAATACCCTTCGGAAAGATGGGCTAGGGCACGTGTTCAAGGGGAGGAGGTCAATAACAAACTTCGAAAGATTGTTGTATCATCTCTACACGAAAAGGGTTTCAGAGCAGTTGCTCCTATGCTTTCTCTTCTATGGGAGCAGAGAACGTCTGAGCGTTACGGCCTTGCCTCAAATTGGTCTGAGCGACACGCGGCTTACACATCTGGTCTTGGAACCTTCGGTCTATGTGACGGGTTGATCACTCCTAGAGGAAAAGCCATGCGTTGTGGATCAGTCGTTGCTGACATCAAAATCTCGCCGACGAGGAGGCCCTACAGTGACCATCACGCTTATTGTCTTTACTTTTCAAAAGGCATATGTGGAAAGTGTATCCAGCGATGCCCTGCAGGAGCAATTAGCAGAGCAGGTCATGACAAGACTAAATGCAGAAACTATCTTCACAATGTGGTCGAAGAATTCGTGAAATCCAACTATGGTTTCAAGAGTTATGGCTGTGGACTATGCCAGACAGGTGTTCCATGCGAATCCAAAATCCCCACAGAGCAAGACCTTGAGTAGCGCAGTGCCTGCTATAGTTTATTTTTGGTTGGTTAAAACTTTACCCCAAAATCCAAACCTTTTGGATTATGTCAGAAATGAAGAGTTGATCAAAGGATCAGAATTCAAAAGAATACCGTGGACTAACTAGAACTGACTAACTCTTTGCTGCACTTAATGCATAAGTCGTATCCAAGTAGCAGAATTAACTCTGAAGCTTTTAGTTCACGACCACATTTGTCGCAGAAAATTCTCCTAGCCAATTTTGTCACGCTCCCAACATGCTTGAAGTTTTCTTTCTTACACCAATTTTGCCGTTCAAAGCTAAAAAGAAGTATTTCCAAATTACGAATATGTCACACACTTTAGCGCGTTTTGCGTTTGGGATAAAACTTTACCCTACATGTCATTCATACTGGAAAGTTATTTATAGCGAGACTTTTGAATACTGAGTTATGACGGAGAGTGCATTGCAGACTTTTTTACTTTTAGCATACTTCAATATAGCATTGTTGTCAATTACTATCGCTAACTATGCAGTATCAGCGTCTTATTTGGGTAGAGAATCCGTTCTATCTAGATGGAGAATGGAAAGAAGAAAGAATAGTCTTCTAGAGGAACTGAAAAAACTAAGAGAAACAGCTCAAATCGAAAGTATAAAGACGGAGATTAAGAAGGCTGATAGCGAACAAGAACGTCTAAGCGCAAGGATTTTCCGTCTTTCTTGGCTAGGTGCGGTAATACTGCCATCAACGTTCTTCATTATTTCCTTTATATTTGCTGTAGTCGGAATGAATTCAGAGATGCTGTCGCAACACCTATCAATCATTGGGTTTCTTGAACAGATTTTCATAGTACTCTCTTCGAGTACTATAGCTTTTGGATTTATGATTCTTCTAGTTGTGATTAGGACAATTGATTCTGCCGCAAAACAACTGCCAAGACCAAAGTTTGATGTCTATTTTGAAAATCGAGATCAGCTGGTTAAACTTAGACGTAACGAGAGAACAGGAATTGAGTTCTTTGTGCACAACATAGGAGAAGATATCGCTGAGAATGTGGAAGTTTACGTAATGTTTCCACCTACCTTCAAAGTTCATTCTGGACAATATGTTGTTGTTAAGCAAACTGCTGATTCAGACCATCCAAACTATGATGCGGCAATTTTTAGCGCAAATTTGATTCACATTGACATTGTTCTCAGCCAATCTATTTCGGTTACTCCACCAGAGCAGAAAAAAACCTACGAGATTCCAATAAGCATTTACGAAAGAAAAACTGGGAGTTCGGTCCACAAACTTACCATTGAAGTTGTAGATTAGGTTAACTTCTATTAGCTACTATCTCGTCCTAAATCATATTTTTCTGCTTTTCTTCTTCTTTTTTGACTCTTTTTTTCTGTTAGCTCTTCCCATTATTGCAAAAATCACAAAAGCATGAAGAACATAACGAATTCAATAAAATATATAACGCCATACTGGATAAATTGAACAAGGAAAGTCCCGTGTATGCCACAGATTCCCAAAAAACTTGTTGAAATACGTAAGACAAGTCGGAAGGACCACTCAAAATGGTTGAAACATTTGAGAGGAGCATTTGTCTGTTGTATCGTTTTTGTCGTGTCTGTCGGGCTTTATGGTTACTTTAACCCAGAGAATAGACCCGTCTTACAGTTACCACTTGCAAACCAGATTTTTTTTGTATTGATTTTTATTCCACCCATTATCGCAACGTTTCTGCTCACAAGAGTGGACCCACTATCTTTTGAAAAGAGGATGTTTCTCAAAACTCTGGATGCATACGAATGTCTTGAAACATTCAACGCTCTGTCTGGTTCTCAGTCACAGAAAGAATCCGATTTACATGAGGCTAAAAAAATCCTCGAGAAAATCTCAGAGAGATTATTGGCAAGAAAGGAGAAAAGCACTAGTTACGATTTGATTAAAGAAGTAAATGGCAAGTATGTTAAGATTGGCGAGCTTATTCAGACAAAAATCTTGTTTTACTTGAGGAATAGAAAAGAGTTGCCTATGATTCAACAGAAGATTATAGACATGGCAGACTCATTCGCTGAAGCTAGTAATAGCCGCCTCGACTCATGCATCACAAATATTGAAAGCATTTCGGAAACTGGGGAATTCAGACTGAAACCATCGTTTCTTGAGGCTAGACCTCGTTTGCGTTCTTTTTTGGCTCATTCGGGAAGACTTGGAGCTTCAGCGGTTTTAGTAATTGGTGTGGCCTACGTTTTATCATGTGTATTCTCAAAACCTCTTTCAGATTTTGCTATTATCATTCTAGGTTCGACTTTTGTCGTGTTCTCAGCATGGGAGTTTAAATCAAAGTAGCACTGAGAGCTTACAGACGGAATCTTTGTTAAGTCTTTTCAGAGTTGATGCTAGGATTCATCTTAGGAACTTTAGACATGTACTGCGGAACAGTAATGGTCATACAAAGACATTTCAAACTTACGAGAAGAGACCGAAACGAGTTCAAGAATATTTTAAAGAGTAGATTACCAGAGATTATCGAAAAAGTAAACAAAAGATTGGCAAAATAACTGTATCGTCATTCTTTAAAGGAGGAAGATACGTTCGCAAAATATCTCTCAGAAGTAATTCTGCATTGGACACGAAAATCCTTCCTTACTTTATGCTTCTCCTTTCCAAATCTTGCTCAAGAGTTCAGAAAAAGTAGGGTCACTTTCTATGCTGGATTCCTTCTCACCATTAGGAAGCTGGTAGACGGTGAGGGTATATTCCTTGCCATCAACATCTATCGTCTTTTGGCTAATCAATAGCGCACGCTATTAATTAATGAAGATGCTTTGTTACTAGCCAAATACCTAAGAAACGAAAAAAAGCATTGGGCTTCACGCATTTCTTGTTTCGCTATTGGAGTGATCTCGAAGCAAATCCAAGAACCCAATCGAGTACATAATTTTAATAATGAGTACCAACTAAGTAGGAGCCGAAGAAAAGCATCTAGCGTGTGCCAGATATTTGGTTCAGGGAGGGCCCAGCATGAGAAAGGGCAGGGAAATTGCGGGTAGAGCAAATCATCTGCTTCAACTTGGCAGGAGCTATATTAGTAACAAGAAATTTGCTGATGCTTTGGCTGTTTATAAAAAACTTGAGGAACTACTAGAAGATTTGACGAAACTGAGCATGTGTGGTGATAAAGAGTGGGCAGGATTCTTAAATGACAAAGGTATTGCCCTTTTCTTCAACGGCGATTTTCCTGAATCAGTCAGAATACTTGAAAGCGCTTTGAAAATAAAAAGAAAACTAGGTAACAAAGAATTTCTTTTTTCTACGATTATGAACCTAGCCAAATCCTACCGAGCTAATTGTCAATATGTCGATTCATTATCAATTTTAAACGAGGCTCTTGAACTTTCGATAAAACTAGGAAACAAGCGCTTAGAGAATGATGTAAAATCGGAAATTACTAACACGGAGTATGCAAAAGACAAACGTCCATTAGTTCAGTTTGCAGACGTAAGAATTGGAACTACAAGGGATACGACCTTTAGTATCGCAGATATGGAATATTTGCCAAGCCTCTTCAATTATATAACTGCGAGGGTTGAAAACGTAAATTTAGCAATCGTTAATTCACTTGAAGCAACTGTTGCCATCGATTTTGTTGTTTTGGGTCAAGATGAAATAAGGGAAAACCTGTACAAAAAAGATGCATGGAAGAAGAACAAACCGCCTATGCTAGAACCAACAATAGAAGAAAGTTCGCCTAATTTTGTCCTCTTCTATGGTCCAAAAACACGAATCGTTGGGAAAGACGTAAGAATAGAGGATGACAAAGGCAACAAATTGAGCTTTGACTCAAGAGAGCAGAATTGGAATATTTTTCTTCCTGATTCCTATCCAATAGGTGGATTTGTTTTCCCTATGCCTATATGTGAAAATTTCATGTACTTTTTTGGCATTGCGAGAATTTTCTATTGGAAGCTTTCTTTCAGAAATAAATACAGGCTTCAAATCAAGATAATTCGGAATTCAGCAAGCGATCCATTTCAATTTGGATTATTCTTTCCCTTCAAAAGAGTGGAAATTGAAGCGCCAAATGTCACTATTGAAAGTGATCCGAATCTTTGTGTGAAAGACTCGTACTTAAAACGACTACCGTATGAAACTTCGCGCTCTCTTGATCAAACTGCACCGAAATTTCTAGATTTCACCAATTGTAAAGCCATTTATGAATTTAAAGGGGACAAAATTCATAGATTGCATGGAGCTGATCTAACTGTATTACTTGGCGCGAGGGATTTTGAGGTCCTTTGTTTTGAGGTATTTACATCGGAGAAAAAAGGAGCATCAAAGTTTGATCTCTTCAGTTTTTTGAAAAACGACTTGGATTTTCGTCGTGAAATCAGCAATGACTCGTATGTCAGTCTATTAGGAGAAATCAGAAAAATGCCAGAAAAATGTGCGGCTAAAATCGATGCAAATAAGTGCAGAAATTGTGTTACAGAAATTAAGAACTTGTGCGTCGTAAACCTTATTGGTATCGTGTGTGAATCAGAGGTACTTCCACACCATGGTTTTGAGTATTCCGATTTGTTGGTGATAGTGCAAAACGCTGAGAAACTTGTTGTTCCAGTTCTTGCAAAAGGTCTTGACAAATTAACTTGGGGGAATGATCACGGTTTGACAAGGCAACTGATCGAGAAACTGAGCGACCAAAGAGTTGAAGTTGTGATTATAGCTATTTCGGGACAAATAGGAAACCGCCTAAGGATCCAACTCGAAAATCTTGCCAGGCTGAAGAATAAATCTCTAATAATTCTAAAGGATACAGACCTTATTCAATTCTTGCACATAATTAAGCAAACAAAAAATAAGTTGCAAGGAAGGAATAAAACTTTACCCCAACCAACCTCTGCAACGGCAAGAAACGTCAATCTACGTCACAAAAATTCTAAAGACTTCGTTGAAAGTGATGGAGTGTTTTAGATTTTGTTCGAGTTCTTGATTGTATCTTAATGAGAGTCTGTTGAAAATTCAGGAAGTGTGGCGTTTCAGCGTGCGGAGTCTTTTCGTGATTGTTCCAAGCTTTTTTTGCAGTTGTTTGATCATGCCTTGAATCTGTCTGCGTTGCTCCTCTAGTCTTCTGATTGTGTCTTCTTTTTTTTCATCAGTCTCTCTTAGCAACTCTGAGAGGGGAAGAGGTATCCTTAATGTCTGGTCAAGTTGTGTATCCACTTCTAACACGCCTTTCATGTATTCTTCGAATAGATTTCTCATAGTGACAGCAAGCTGGTTTTCTTTTGCAAGGGATCGTCTGAGAACAGTTCTGCCCGTCTTTGTAATTATGTATATTTTCTTTCTTCTTCTTGTTTTGTCGTTCCATTCGCCTTGAATGTATCCAGACTTCTGCAGGTCTTTGAGTATGGGATAAATGCCGCCGGCGGTTGGTTTCCAAAAGCCTTTGGTTCTTTCCTTTATTTCCTTCATTATTTCGTATCCATGATGAGGCTTTTTGCTGAGTAATATGAGCGTCGCTATCCGAATGTAGCCCTTCTGTATTTCTTTAAGCCAATTTGAGGCAGCGGTTTCTTCATCTTGCTGCATGCTATCATTTCTTCGTAATGCATACGGAATATTTATATTTTGCTTCGATATATTGCAGTGGTTCATAATGAAGGTGTTGCCTTGAACAATGAGTCTATAATCGTAGTCCAGAACTTGACGAAGGCCTTTGGTGACTTCGTAGCAGTTGACAACGTCACGTTTGACATGAAGAAAGGCGAAATCTTTGGTTTGCTTGGGCCTAACGGCGCGGGAAAAAGCACCACTATTCGGATGCTTTCCACTTTGACTAGACCCACTAAAGGCACAGCAACCATAGGTGGCTTTGACGTTGTGAAACAGGATAATGAAGTCAGGAAATTGATTGGTATAGTTTCAGAAAAAATGATAATGTACAATCGTTTGACGGCTAGGGAAAATCTCTGGTTCTTTGGAAACCTTTTCGGCATGCAGAAAGAGGAACTTAATAGGCGGATCGATGAGTTGCTGGAGCTTGTCCAATTGACTAAATGGGGAAAAGCCCAGGTAGGCACGTTTTCATCAGGCATGAAACAGAAAATGAACATCATAAGAGCATTGCTTAACATGCCGCAAGTGCTGTTTCTTGATGAGCCAACTTTGGGTCTTGACCCTCAATCAACCGTTGAGATCCGCGAGTTCATAAGGAAACTCAACCAGGAGCAAAACACGACCATCCTTATTACGACTCACATGATGGTTGAAGCAGACTTGTTATGTGATCGCATTGGAATAATTGACCATGGAAAAATCGTTGCTCTCGACACGTCGACAAACCTGAAAAATGCGATTTCAGGTGCAAACACGACGATATTCACCTTGGAAATAGCTAACCTGACACCGGACCTGTTAGCAACATTGCGAGCTCTCAAATGCGTGGAGACTGTTTCTCAGGAAAATTCTAGTCACATAAAGATTCATGCCCACGGCGATGACGCTTTTGACAGTATCATAGATGCCGTACGTGCGAAGAATGGCAACGTGGTCTCGATGCAGAACATTCAACCTACGTTAGAAGACGTGTTCTTGCACATAACGGGCCGTGAGGTGAGGGACACCGCCGATCAAAAGATACCTCTTGCAGAGCATCGACACGGTTTTGGCGGTGTGTCTCGAGGAAGGAGGCGATGAAAATGCGTGGAAAAGCATTGATGTCAAACAGTCTCCGAATCGCTTGGAAAGACTTGATGGAACTTTTCCGAAATAGATTAGGCCTAGTCATGCTTGTTCTGATGCCAATATTCATGATGGCCATGGTCGGCTTCATATTTCCATCCAACAACTCATTAAACCATGTGCCAGTCGCATTGGCTAATCAGGATGCAGGTTTCGGCGGGTCTACTGTCGGAAGTCAAGTTTTCCTTACTGTTTTGAACGGTATCAATGATCAGACAGGTATGCTGGACATTTCTAACGTTACAAACCTCGACGCGTTAAAAGAATCGGTTCAGAGGGGCGATGTCCAAGGCGGCATAGTCATACCCAGCAACTTCACTCAATGCATATTGAGCGGCCAGCAGGGAACTTTGATTATCATGACAGATAATTCTAACCCGCAGGTGTCAGCAGCTATGCAAGGCGCGTTGACCGCCGTGTTCCAGCAGATGGGCACAATGTTAGCCCAGCAGAACGTCATAGCGCTTAACCCGGCAATCAACGCAACCAGCGCCTTGGCAATAGTGCAGCCGTACAACGTTGAAGTGGAAGGCGTCGTTTCTGGGCATTCTAGCTACTTTGACTTCATTGCTCCGGGCATAATGGCTATGACGGTGATGATGAGCGTCATGACTGGTTTGCCTGCGGCCATATCTCAGGAGAAGGAAGTCGGCACCTTAGACGGGATGATGGTGGCCCCGATCAATAGGCTCTCCATAATAGTCGGCAAGACTCTCGCTCAAACCGCAAGAGGCCTTCTGCAAGGCGTGCTTATACTGATATTGGCCTCGGTCTTGTTCGGGATCTCTATTCAAGGAAGCATCCTGTTAGTATTCGGTCTGCTGTTGCTCGGCGTGTTCAGTTTCGTAGGCTTAGGCGTTGTACTCACGTCGTTCGCTAAGGATCAAGAGACAGCCATGATGGTTATGATGACACTCATGTTTCCAATGATGTTCCTAAGCGGCGTATTCTTTCCAGTACAGCAGATGCCATGGTACATGCAAAGCATATCCAAAGTCTTGCCGCTTACTTATGCGGCTGACGCGTTGAGAAAAGTGATGGTTCTCGGAGCTGGAATACCGCAAATAACCACTGAACTTGCAGTATTGATAACGTTCGGACTAGTCATGATCGCTATAGCAGTGCCGGTGTTCAAGAGAGCAATGACCAGATAAGCACTCGGTAGATAGTAGCAACATTTGTTGAGTGCCGTGTGATCCTAGAAGGAGGAAAAAAGACCTGAGTACTCTCTGTTCAAAGTGTCCTTTCTTTCAACTGGCTCCGCGAATAAAGCGAAAGAACGCGCGTAAACACTGCCGAATAAAACCAACAAGACCTCTTCGCATCTACAAATGTAACGACTTTACAAAATCTAAGCTTGGACTCTTCAAAAATGGTAAACGCGAAGTTAGCCCTTGCAGGTCAACAAGCTCTCTCAAAATAATCCTGTAGAAGTTTCAGATTTAGCTCTTAGCTTTTCCGGACTTCTCTTTGTTCTCTTGATTGGGTACTATGAAAAGCGGAGAACAAAACATAAGAAAAGCATCGAAAAGAAACAGAAATGTAGGAGTGGGATTTAAATTTTAATCCAACCAACAAATACTTGCTAAAGCTGACACGCGCGCTAAGAATTATTAAGAAGAGCTGTAGCTGGTAATATTGAGTGAGAATGGGTGGTCTTTACAATCTGCTTGCTTCTGCAATACTAGTGACAACGGGAGCTGTGCTCCTCGCCCTGGGACCTGGACGCAAGGTAAAAATCGAGGTCAGAGGGCTTGGAGAAACCGCTATTACAACGTCAGGCATCGCTGGCATCATCATGATAATTCTTGGCATTCTAGTTCTCTAGAAGCATCAGGAAAGGGGCTTATCAGTCATTGAGGTTTGTTGGATAAAACTTTACCTGAGCAATAGCAACTTCTATTAGTCTTAACTAAAAAAAGTACGCAATTGAGGAAGCCTTGATTGAAAAAGATTGGCGTAGTAACAAGCGGTGGAGATGCGCCAGGCATGAACGCCACTATCCGAGCCGTCACTCGAATTGCCCATTCAAAGAAATTTCAGGTTTTAGGTTTTCAAAAAGGCTGGGAAGGCTTAATAACAAACACTTTTACACCATTGACCCCGCGCTCCGTTGGTGGAATCATACAATTAGGCGGCACAATACTTCTCACGTCAAGATGTTCCGAGTTTAAAAAGAAAGAGGGGATCAAAAAAGCCGCCAAAACACTCGCCCTCAACAAAATTGACGGACTCATAGTGATCGGTGGCAACGGCTCCATGAAGGGAGCACTAGAATTGAGCAAAAAAACCAGAACGTTGATTGTTGGAATTCCGGCAACAATTGATAATGACGTTTTCGGCACAGACGAAACGATAGGCTTCGACACAGCCGTAAACACGGCGGTCGCCGAAATCGACAAAATCCGAGACACAGCAATCTCGCATGAAAGAGTTTTCATAGTTGAAGTCATGGGAAGAACAAGAGGTTTTCTCGCCTTAACAGTAGGACTAACCGTAGGAGCCGAAACAATTTTAGTTCCTGAAGTCAATTACAAGAAAGAAGAAATTTTCAGAACTATAAGGGAAAGTACTGCAAAGGGAAAAAAATCAGGCATAATTGTAGCTGCGGAGGGTGTCGGAGATAACCGCGTTCTTGCGAGAGAAATCGAAGAAAATACTGGAACAGAAGTAAGAATTAGCATTTTGGGCTATGCTCAAAGAGGCGGCACTCCAACAGCAAGAAGCCGATTCTTAGCCAGCTTATTCGCAAATGAAGCGGTTGAACTACTATCGAAAGGGCAAGGAAGCAAGGTCGTTGGATTGCAGAATGGTAAAGTCACAAGCATAAAACTTGAGAAATCATGCAATACAAAGAAGCCCTTAGATTTGAGCCTGTTGAAATTAGCAAATGTACTTGCTACGTAAACCTCATTGTAGGTTTCCACTATAACTTGTTTGTTCAAGTAGATTTTCTGCTGTAAAGGGCGCATGCAAAGCTAACTATTGGCAATGCCCAGCCCAAAGCAATTTCAAACCCGTATGGTACAAGTATTCCTACGCTTGAGGGACCGCTAAGAATTCCGAAGGCCAGAACCATTGAAGCTCCCAAAATCACGGTTTTTCTCTTCAGCACCAAGATACTGCCGAAAATATCTAATGCTCCGAAAACTATGAGAAATATTCCTACCACTCCAATCGGACCATGAGCTGGCCAAGGAGCATAGTAATACGTAATTCCTGTAATTACTGCGGACATTCCAAGAACGATTCCAATGACGAAACTTATGATTGCATAAACTGATACGCTTTCTTTGGCAGATTGTTTTTCCATTTAATTTGTCATCCGAAAAATACGCTTGCAATATCATAGAGTTCTAAATTCACTGTTTTCCGTTTTCCAACAACATCTTTAAGCGGCACCGAAACTATCCTGTTGCCTTTGAAAGCGACCATGTAACCAAACTTTCCTTTATGCACAAGGTCGATAGCTGCTATTCCATACTGTGTAGCCAGAATTCTGTCAAAAGCTGTTGGCGAGCCTCCACGTTGAAGATGCCCCAATACCACGACGCGGGTCTCGATGTCCATGCGCTTCTCAATTTCCTTTCCCAAATAGTATCCTACTCCACCAAAGCGGATGTGTCCAAACTCGTCAACAGTTTCGCTGTAGACTATTTCGGCTCCACCCTTAGGTTTCGTTCCTTCAGCCACAACAATTATGCTGAAGTTTCTACCGCGCGCTTGTCTGCGTTTAATGAAACTGCAAATTTCGTTTGTGTCAAATGGCTTTTCTGGTATCAAGATGACGTCGGCACCTCCGGCAAGTCCAGCCATTAATGCAATCCAGCCTGTGTATCGTCCCATGACTTCAAGTATCATTACCCTGTGATGTGTTTCCGCTGTGGTGTGAAGCCTGTCAAGAGCTTCCGTAGCTATCGCAACGGCGGTCATGAAGCCGAAGGTGTAATCCGTTCCAGACAGATCGTTATCAATGGTTTTTGGCACGCTCACGCATTTGAGCCCAAGTTCGCCCATTTTTTGCGCCACGCCTAGTGTGTCGTCACCACCGATAACAACGACAGCCTCTATTCCAGCCTTCTTGGCGTTTTTCAAGATTTTCTCTGATCCTTTTTCATGCTTGAAAGGATTCGTCCTCGAGGTACCCAGAATTGAGCCTCCACGAGGAAGAATACCAGATGCTGACTTCAAATCTAAAGAAAGGAAATCGTTTTCTAAAAGCCCACGCCATCCGTCTTTTATGCCAATCATTTCATAGCCGTAATTTTGAAGGCCCTTTCTAACAACCGCCCTTATGACAGCATTGATTCCCGGCGCATCTCCGCCCCCGCTTAAGATTCCTACTTTCATTTCATATTCCCTTTGGTTACGCCTTTCCAGAGCTCCCGAATAGGCGCATTTTACTCTTAACAACCTCTTTCATGGCTTCTTTTGCCGGACCCAGAATCTTTCTTGGATCAAATTCTTTCGGTGAATTTGTCAAAACTTCACGCACTGTGGCTGTGAAAGCCAGTCGCAAATCAGTGTCGATGTTTATCTTTGCAATCCCTAGTGAGATAGCTTTTTGAATGTGCTCTTCGGGAATCCCTTTCGCTCCTTTCAATTCAGCTCCGTACCTGCTGGCTTTTTCAATTATCCACGCGGGCACGCTTGAGGCTCCATGCAAGACCAGCGGCACGTCAACCTTTTCGCTGATAGACCTCAATCTTTCGAAGTCAAGTTTGGGTTCAGTCTTGAACTTGTAGGCGCCATGGGAAGTTCCTATTGCAACTGCAAGCGCGTCCACACAGGAGTTTTCAACAAACTCCCTGGCTGTTTCTGGGTCGGTCAAAACTGCTTCTTTCTCTTCCACAGTTTTCTCTTCGACTCCGGCGAGTCTTCCAAGCTCAGCTTCAACAGAAACTCCCTTTGGATGTGCAAGATCAACTACACGTTTTGTTAGGGCAACGTTCTGTTCAAAAGTTAGAAATGAACCGTCAATCATTACCGACGTGAAGCCAGCAGCTACACACTTTGAAACCATTTCGAAGTCGCTGCCGTGATCAAGATGTAAAGACATAGGCACAAGGCTAGACTCTGCAGCTGTTCTAACCATTTTTGCTAGATAAGATAATCCGCCATATTTGATGGCGCTTGGGGTGGCCGCAACAATGACTGGCGATTTCTCTTCAACGGCAGCTTCAGTAACAGCTAGTAGGCTTTCAAGATTGCTAATGTTAAAGGCGCCAACCGCATAAGCCCTAGTTCTAGCAGGCGCTAATAAATCTCGATTTGAGACAAGCATATTTTCCACTGCTGAGTGATATTACCCGTAAATCAGTATAAATGATTTACATGTTACTAGAGAATACTTTGCTTTAGTAACGCGCACTATTCATGACAGTGTGAGTTTCATATGTCATTACTCAGAGGCGTACAAAACGAAGACGCGCGCTCTTAATCTAGTCTTTGTATCCAACGCACGTTGTTTCACATATGGATATTATAATGATCTTATTTCTAGAAGCATGATAATATATTCGATTGAGTCTCTTCTTATTGGTGGTTAGAATTATGGCAGATGAAGATAAAGAACTACCAGAATTAAAGGCGCTGTACGATGAGCTGTGGAGTGACGCAAGAACTATGATTAAAGATATGAAAAGAAGCATCTCCATATATCTCTTCGCGGGCTTCATAACGTTGGTTTTCTCGGTCATAATTATTGGAACAGCAATCTCCGACTGGAACAAGATACTCTCAGGAAGCGCAAGTACTCTCACCTATTTCTACGCAATAGCTGAGACGCCTGGCGCAGTGTTCTATGTCGCATTTGGTGTTGCCTTGCTTTACTGGTATAACAGGCTTAGAAACCGATATGCGCGATTGATCCGATTGGAAAAGACTATCGAGGATTAGATAGGATGTGTCCAAGGATTACCCCTTCTCCTTCGAGGGCTGCGGAGAGGTTGAAAGAATACTTGGACATATTTGATATAGCGCATGCAAAACGCGGTAAAACGCTTAGGCATGACATATACAGAAGGGCAGGAACACAGTGGCAAACAGATCGTATGATAGATTATCTCGAAGAAAATGGTTTGATTAAAGGGGACAAAACAAAAGGTTATCACAAAACGGAGAAGGGCGAGATATGGCATGATATCTTGAAAAAACACAGAGATCTTGTTGGTGTACTTACAAGGGAATTGAGTGGAGATCGCCGAAAAAGCGTGTAAATCGCGCGCGTAAGTGTCTAACGCACACAATACTTTTAACATTCCTGAAAGATTCGCCAGTGAAATAAAGTTGCATGGCTGATGTTATAGCTCGTGGAGAAAACCTCATTCCCTCGAATCCGTTCTGTTACGTTCAGTTTAAATTTTAATATCATAAGTAGACTAAGCGAGAAGACAATAGAGTTATAAAACCTTCCTCGCTTAATTAATGTTAGAAAAGGAATGTTTCTTTCTTTATACTTGGCCTATCATCTGGCTGGAAAAGGCAAATTATCAAATATTTTAGTAGTTGTTGCCTTGACGGCACTAATGTCTTTTCTCTCTCTCTTTACTTATGTTCCATTCTTCATAGCTCTTCCTTTTTACGTTTTTTCGTTTCCGTTCTTCTTTATTCCTGTAGATATCTGGGGAGACTTTTCATGGAGAGTTACGTTGTTTCATTCAAGATTTTTAGAGTCTCTTCCTTTGAGAGCTCACTCGTCTTCTACTTCTTTCTGCTAGTCAACTTTTCTGGCGCAATACTTGGCTGCTGGATTCGCAAAACAATTCCTGAGGAATTTCTGGAGGGTGACGTCTTGCATTACTTTTCAAAATATCTTTTTCTTACCCTATTATTCATAAGTATTGTTAGCTTTACCCTGTTACCGTTCTTTATGCTTTTATCATTTTATTCAATGTTTTATGTAGCTTCCTCTGAACTTATTTTGATACCTGCCGCAGTAGCTGCAGTAATTCGAAAAGCAAAATATGTTCAAAGACAAGAAGCTGAAATTGCAGAAGATACTCCGTAGAGGTTTTGTAGGTTCATCAGTGAATCTGCATATTACAGTATAAATCATTTACATGGCTCCAAAAACTTCGTCGGCATTTATGATTCTTATCACATTAGAAATATTGCTGGTTGATTGCTTTCAGTGAGGCTTTCCCATTAAAACGAATGCTGCGACAGCGACCATGCAGACTAGTACAATAATCAAGGTTAGAAAGAGCATCTGTGGGATTCCGAAAATGTAATGCTGAACCTCGTAGTCTAAAGTCACGAGCTTATCTTCTGAAGAGTCCACGTTTGAAAAGTGCAAAACGTACTCTCCTTCATCATCACAAACGAAAGCATAATTAAGAAATCCTGTTTCGCCAAAATCTTTCACGGTTCCGTTAGGATAAGTCATAGAGAAATTTAATCTATTAGCAGTTTGTCCTATGACTGAAAATTTTATTACGACATGGTCCTCAATCGAAAGATTAATCGATACAGGTTTTTTTCCTCCGGCTGGCACAGTGAAATTCATAGTTGTTGAAAGCGCAAGCTGGACAAGATTTGACAATATTATAATGAAGAAAAGAGACAGAGTTAAGCCCGTCTGAATCCGAATCATCAAATAATCTCTCATTCGGCGACCGATAATTTTTATGAATTAGCAATATAGAAAAACAATAAGCATTTGAAAACTTGTTCTAGAAACCAGTTTTGCATTAGCTAGTTAGAAGAACCTCCTTGCCAAATTATCATGGTATGACATTGAACTCTCGACACTATTTCTTTTTAAATCTGTGGCCATATCTCATTGTTTGAGTGTAACATATGAATTCAAGTCAAACACGAAAAATCCCAAAAATCAATGTGCACAAGGCTGAAAAATCCCCATATATTCTTGATCAATCAAAACTTACAAGGTTCAGCAGCAAAAACATAATTTTTGAAAGAGTGACGTGGAATACATCGTGGAAAGGCTACATGCAAATGTACGATGAAAACGTTCTTAACATAATTAAAAAAGGGGAACTTGGCTATTCAAGGGTTGACTTCGCCTTGGCCTATTCTTCTTGGACAGTACATGACGCTTTTGAAGGTGGTTTTTCACGAGTAAAAATCAAACCCTACAGGGCTTCGGCAGCCACGATTGGAATTGACTGGACGAAGACAAAATACTCGGTTAATGACCCACTTGAAATGAGCAAATATGTTAAGCAGGCTGCCACGCTTTTTGGTGCGTCACTTACAGGAATATGCAGACTAAACAGAAAATGGTTATACGCGGAGGCTAATGTTCCAAGAAAATTTGAAAATGTCATCGTTATGGCTGTTGAAATGAATGCGCCCGGAATCGCAACTTCTCCTGCGGCTCCCGCAGCGGCTGCTACAGGAATCGGCTATTCAAAAATGGCGTTCACCCTCTCCTGCGTGGGCGAGTTCATCCGAAACCTAGGATACGAAGCAATTCAATGCGGAAACGACACCGCATTAAGTGTTCCCCTTGCAATCGACGCTGGACTCGGAGAGCTAGGTCGAAATGGCTTGCTGATAACGCCTGAATATGGCCCAAGGATTAGACTCTGCAAGATTCTCACAGATCTTCCGCTTGAACCTGACAAGCCCATAAAATTCGGCGTAAAAGAATTCTGCAAAAAGTGTAAACTGTGCGCCAAATATTGCAGAGCTGACGCAATCTCAATGGATGATGAACCGAGTTTCAACGTTGCCTGTTTATCTAATAATCCTGGAGCTCTCAAATGGTATGTAAATGCGGAATTATGCTATCTTTTCTGGTGCGAAAACGGCATAGACTGCTCCACCTGCGTTAAAGTCTGCCCATACAACACCGTCCGAACAGGAAAGGCTGACGTGACGCCTAAAGAATTCTGGAAAGTCTAGCTTTCTCAGAGGTTATAAACTTGAAGAACACAATTAGCGTTATTGAGGTGGCTTGCTTTGACTTGTTATTTTAGACATCTTCAAGAAATTTTCAAAAAGGCAGGAGTAGAAGTTACAAGCGAAAATAAGCTTCAAATCGACAAAATCATCCACAATGTCGTAGGCGTTGAATACAAGAATTGTCCAATGACTTGGAAGGAAGTGAAGAAAAGAATAGCCGAAGATGAGGACGGTTTCGCTTCGAAGTTGGAAGAAGCATGGAGCCAAAGGGCATAGCAGTCTACTTCCTAGCTTTCGGTTTGACTTCCTTCATTGGTTCGTCGCAACACATCAAATCGCATGCAACGCAACCGCACGCCTCATCAACTAAAACGACAAGTCCACATTCTTCACACTTGTATTTGGCGCCTTTCTTCGCCACTTTTCCACCTCCGTTCAACTGATTAAGAGAATCGCCTATATTTCAGCAAATATAAGATTAACCAAAATGCACATAAGATAAATTCCAAGCGGAGGTGTCAATCATAGACTGGCGGGAAATACTCATCACTACGATGTTTCATATCATCAGCATATTGCGCATAGATAGAGTATTACGCTTGAACAAATTAGCCCTCATTAAAGGAACGTCCTATCCCATTACTGATTACTTCAAGGGCTTGGAGAAGGTTCAAGCTGTGAGACAAATCTTCGGCGATAAAACAGAAGAGGTGCTACGCAATCTCCAAATTGAGTTTACATGGATTGGCGGCTACATGTGGGTCAATAGTGCAGACGGGCACATAATGGTTGACGCGCGTTATTTGAATAAAGGTGACAAAATAGATGTATACCTTGATTTGATCCACGAACTGGTCCACGTGAAACAGTTCATGGAAGGGAAAAAACTTTTTGACAACG
>JAOULW010000026.1 GCA_029881805.1 Candidatus Bathyarchaeota archaeon | reverse complement strand
TTAGCCAGAATGGAAGGCTGAATATCTTTGACCCTTCTCGAATATCTCTCCGCGGACCCAAAACCTTCTGAAATCCCGGACTTCGAAATTACAGTTGTCTTCATGAAAGCCACAGACATATCAGCCCAAGCAGAAATACCCAGAGAATTTGCCACAGCATAGCTCATTGAACCACTTGAGAAAAATCCTGCAACCGCCTTCACCTTAGGCGATTTGGAATGAGCAGTCTCAATAGCCTCCTTGACTTTTTCTGCCCTAAACTTAGGCTCGCAACGTGCAGTCTCCTCATCAAAGGCTTCCTTTATTGGACTCCATGACTCTGGTTTTGGAAGGCTCTTGAAATCCCTGTTTGGCGAACACGCCTTGACAATTTTAACGGCTTGCTGGACTGCCTTTTGTATTGCATTATCCTCGAGTGTATTTGCGAGGACTGCGCCAATCTGCTTGTTTAATATTAGTTTAACTATCACTCCGCCTGATTTTTCTGCAACGTTTTGGTGGATTTGAGAGTTTGCGAACCTCGTCAATGCATTGTCTGTTAGGAACGCTGACGCTTGTGCTTGGTCAACTTTCTGGTGGTCCGTGTATCTAACGGTTTTTTCCGCAATTTCCCTTAATCTTTCTGAAAACATTACCTCTTACCTCCTATCTTATCAGTCCAACACGCACCTTGCGGAAGCGTGCAGTTCCACAGCCATGTCCCACGTACATCACCTGTCCGGGCACGCCCTTACCACAGTTCGGTGTCCCCCACATTTTCCAGTCATCCTTGCTCACGGCGTCGCATGAACCCCAGAATTGGGGGGTGATGCCCATGTATGTTGGATTCTTAATCATGTGCTCTTTGCTTCCGTTCTTAATCCGCCAGCCAATTTCGGTGCCAAACTGAAAGTTTACACGTTTGTCATCAATGCTCCACGATCGATTGGTCGTCATCAAGACTCCGTCCTTCGTGTCTTCAATAATTTCCTCAGCCTTGTAATCACCTGGAAGCAAATTGATGTTTGTCATTCGTATAATAGGTAAGGCTAAAGGCGAATCTGCCCGCATGCCGCCGCTGCTTTCTTTCAGCTTTAGCTCAGCAGACGTTTCCCGCGAACTCTGATATCCTACAAAGATTCCTTCTTTGATCAAATACGCCCTTCTCGCTTCTACTCCTTCATCGTCATAACCAAAAGTTCCAAGCCCCTTCGGAACCGTCGCATCAGCTGCAATATTCACTTTCTCTGAACCGTATCTGAACCCTCCAAGCTTGTCCGGCGTCAAAAAGCTTGTCCCAGCAAAATCCGCCTCAGTACCTAGCGCACGGTCAAGTTCAGTCGGATGTCCACAGCTTTCGTGTATTTGTAAGGCAAGCTGATCGGCGCACACAATCAGATCCATGTCGGCAGAAGGACACTTCTCCGCCGCAAGCAGCTTCAAAAGTTGCTGGCCAGCTTCCTTAGCATGGTCAACCAAAGCCAATGATTCAAAGAATTCGTAGCCGCTTGTGGAATAGTCTCCTCTGAAAGGAGACGGGTATGATCTAGTTTGCATTTCTCCATCTTTGACAGCCACTGCCGAGACCCCACCGCCACACCACGTTATTTGTTGATTTATCTCTGCTCCTTCACTGCTCATGAAAAGCTTGTTTTCCCTAAACCCTCGATAGTTAGCATAGGAAACCCTTATCAACGGAGACTGCTCCTTGAGGACCCGTCCTGCATGGATAAGTGTATCTAGCTTTTCCTCTAACGGGACCTTAAACGGGTCTTTCTTGAAGTCGGTAGCATACTTGTCTCTGCAGATTTTCTCCTTGATCAAAACGGCTTCCTTTTTCTTCAGCAAGACACTGGCTCTCGCAATGCTTATGGCTTTTCCAACAATCTGCTTGATTTCTTGCTTGTTTATGTCGACTGACCCCGCAAAGCCCCACGCTCCATCAACGATGACTCGAACTCCAAATCCCCTCGCTTGTGAGAGAGCAACAACTTCTGGTTCGCCGTTCTTCACTCTCAAGTTTTCGTTAATGATTTCGCTCAGCCTAATATCTGTGTATGAGGCTCCCCTTTGCTCTGCTTCTTTTAAAGCCAATTCACCAAAATCTGAAGACATTTTCTGACTCATCCTGTGTTTTTCAGAAGCAGTTAATTGGTATATATTTGTTTTTAAGTCTTGGCTTATGGGTTTCGGGTAGGTGGCGTGCTTTGAATATGGTACTTTTCAGCGTAGAGTTGTTTACCATGGCGATTTGTACTAAGGATTTGTTGCTTGTCTGTACTTGTACTAAAGAAAATCGGTACAAGTACAAATGAGCGTGGTGACATAGGACGCCTCAAATCAGAGCCATTATCTGGGATAAGGCATAGCAAATGTTTCAATAGGAGCAAGCCATGTATGGCCCCTCCACGAAGACACTCAAAACAATATATCAGACTTTCTAAAGACACGTATAACAAAATGCCTAAAAATGCTAAACAGTAGTGCGCCCCTCAGATGCCACAATTGTCCACGTGCAGGGTGCCTACATATGTGTTATGTACAAAGGTCTTGCAGCGTCTTTTTTGGCGGCTTCTTTATTCCTCTGACGCGGTGTAGTTTGCGGGGTCTGGAGATTCTTTTCGAGGGGAAAAGGAGAGAAGGAAAGATTCCCGTTAGATAGAGAAGAAGCATTGGGAATAGAAGTTGGTTTCTCCGAACCTCTCCGCCTATTTTTCAATTGCTTCCACCTCAGACTGAGTGTACGCACGACGTTTTTCCATTGGATTTTCGAATTTTTAAGTCTATGTGACTGTGGCATAACAGCAACAGTTTCCCGAGCAAAGTATCATACAGCAACGCATGCTATGATTCTTGGAAAAATCGTCCATTAAATTCTGTGTATGAATAAGCTAATAAGGGACGCCATACGCCTCATATCACAGGAGCAACAACTTCTAATTCCATTTTCATTCTTAGGGTGGAAGGCATGGCTAAAAAAGTCAAGCGCCCACATATCAGCAAAAACCAAAGGAAGATCTTGGATATCCTAGATAAATATCAAGAGCTGACAGCGAAAGACATAGCCGAGATTCTTTGGGCGAGGGATATACGTTATAAGACGGCAGAATACAGTTCTGTTCACGGAGCCTTACAGCTCTCCACGAAAGAAGTCTAGTGGAAAAAGTCGGCGGTCAACTGAAGTGGCGGAAGACTAAAAAGATTCAATAATTTTCCTCTCTGTAGAGGATTATTTTATCCTTATGTTACGCTCTTTAACCTTATGGGTAGATCTTCTATAACCAAAACAGCATACAGATTGTTGAAAGCATAAAGTTGAAATACGCACGAAAAACGTTCAAGACGAGTTTAAAAGTTTAAGACAACAACCTCTAGACTAAGCAAGGAAACCAAAACCTATAAAAGCATAATGCTTCGTTTAGGTTTCGAATATTCTTTGATGAGGTCTATGATTTGAGTCGTGGAGAAGAAAGTATAGGAGAGCGCAAGGCCAAAGTTTTGATTAAGCTCAGAGGCTATAAGCTCATCAAGAAAGAAAAGCACAAGGATGCTGTCAGCTACATTATTGGTTTGCCAAAGGAAAAGGAAAAAGCCATTGTATGGTGTATTCCGGGCGAAACAACCGTTGGCGTGGCGTCACTAAACCGCTTGCAGAAAGTCATGAAAGAAGTAAAAATAGAGAGAGGAATAATAGTCACGGAGGGAAGATACACGCATGCGGTTAAGCAGGGCGCTAAAAAAAAGAAAATAGAGCTGCTGCCTAAGACATTTCCAGTTTTCGACCTTTTTGAGCATGCACTTGTTCCAAAGCATGAAATTCTAACCTCTGAAGAAAGGCAACAGCTACTTGCCCAGTATAAGGTTCAGCCATATCAACTACCGCAGATTGAGGCCTCTGATCCAGCAGTCAAAGCCATAGGTGCGAAACCAGGTGATGTACTGCGCATAATAAGGAAAAGCCCGACGGCGGGAGAACACTTGGCATACAGATACGTCGTGGAATAGCCCAAAATAATTTTCCCAACTTCTAATCACATTTGACTGAAGATGTTAGAGCACGTCATCGGTAGTTTTCAACCAGAGCAATTATAAAAAACGAGAAAAAGAAGGATGCTAGGTCTAGAGTTTTTTAGGCTGGAACTGGCTTCGGCTTTTCTGAAAGTCGCATGAACAGCAACAGCACGGCAATTGCCAGGATTATTAGTCCCATGGTGATTATGCCAAAGGTTGCTTCTCTATATGGAAACTCCGCAGACGGAACTGGCTTGACTTCGAAGTGACCAATGTCAGCAGTTGTTGATTCGCCGTTACTGTCTTCGAGTCTCACTGTCACTAGATAGACGCCTTCAGGCTTGTTTTCGGTGTTGAATACGAAACTGGCAAATCCCACATTAGTGAACGTCTCAGTAGTTGTTGCGCCATCAGGAGCGGTTATTCTCATTGTAACGTTGACTGGAACACCGTCTTCAGCGTCTTCGCAACTTGCTGCGATAAATACAACATCACCCACGGTAGCAGTATCGGGCGATATGGAATATGACACGATTTTTGGAGCATTTTGCGCTTTTACTTCGAAGGAGCCGATGTCGCCGATTGTTTGTGCACTGTCAGAATCTTGAACAGTAACGCTCACCGTGTAGATTCCTGCTGACACACTTGATGTGTTAAAGTTCACTGTAGCGAAGATCCTGTTGACGAAATCATAGTTGTATGGTGAACCGCTAGGCGGAGTCACCGTCACTCTTATGCTCGCGGGTATTTCGTCTTCCGCATCCTTCGCATGTACTGTTATGAACACTGTTTCTCCTTGAACGACTTGGCTCGGTGAGGCGGAAGCTGAAACAATTTCGGGGGGCATGTTCACGGTCTCTACTGTTCCGCCCAGCATCTCGGTCGTACCTCCGTAAGAGTCAGTTGCAATTACATAGACCTTGTATACTCCTTCTAAATCAGCCGTGAGGCTTCTAAGCCAATGACCGCCAACTGGAACCACTGTAGCATTGTTCCATGAATCATCTGGCTTTCGTACAGCAATCGTCACATTAAAACTGTCGCCTTCTGGATCAAGTGCAACCACATCGGCAGTTATCGTTCCTCCAAGCTTGGTTGTTGCAGGCGTTACGTCGAAGTAGTCTATCACTGGCGATTCGTTGACAAATTGCGTATCTAACCACTGAAGCATGTTGACTGCAAATTTGTCAGTTTCAACTTTCGCCACCGTGCCTTCTCCTGTGTTAAGCCAACTGTACAACCAGAACATGAGGTCCTTGTACTCTAAGGATTCAAAGGTTTCACTGTCAGAAACGACTATCATTCTTGAAGTCAGATGCGCTGTCGCATGCATCTCGTTAACGGCAACCACAAAGCTGCCTTCATAGTAAACACCGAAGTCATCAGAACCAGCAGCGATGCCTTTCGTCACCGAACCAGCAATAGGAGCGCCAATTTCCAGCGTGGGTCCACCGTAGAGTGTGAAGTTATCTACTTCATTGAATATGGGGTGAGTTCCATCAAAATTATCGATGAGCAAGTCAAGTATTGGTATCGAGACGTCGATGCCATAATAGCTCGTGAAATCGACCAAGTATTCGCTTCCACTGTCAAACAACACCACAAAATCCATCTTTCCAGTTTCGTAGAGTTGTCTAAGCACTGAAATTTCGCTTGGACGGAAGCCAAAGTCACAATCGTGCATGTAAAGTGCATCGTAACCGCCATAGGTGATTACTCCCAAAGGATCAAGTGTGTCTGACCCAAGCAGGCCTACATGTAGTTTAAGGTATGATTGCTGATGTAGAGAGTCAACATCGAATCCTGCTTGAGAAGCAAGTTTCCACCATTCAAACACGCCAAGGCCCCAATTTGATCCGCCCCATAGGCGTTCGCAGTCTTGCCATTCATTCTCATTGTCATTGTAGTAATCTTCCCAGAGAACCCTGTATTCTGAATCTTTGACTTCGAAGCCTAAGGTTGAAGAAGCTAACACCGTGGTCCCATTGACTAATTCTATCGAACCCGTGTACACTCCTGGCGATGTGCCTTCGGCAATGTAAACTTGGAATTCTGCGAAAAGTGCGGTTGGCGCTTCGACATCGCCGAAATCAACTGTGTCGCTTCTTGTTACTGTCATGTTAGGTATGAGGTAGGCTGGTGAGGGATCTGGAAGCATGCCATAAGGCGTGTTCAAAAGCGCGTGATACGTGAATTCTGTGGCGTTAATGAAACCTGCAATTTGGGTCACGTTGCCCGTGATTTGCAATCTGGAGTTATTGAGGGAACCGCCGCTCACAAAAGCTGTTATGTTGTGGAGCGCAAAATCTTTTGGATACATCGCAATCAACGGAGCACTGTTGGATGTCATTTTCATTGGCGTGATTACATTAAGCAACGGGTTCAGACCAGTCCTGGGTATTTTAGGAACAGCTGAAATCTCGCCTTCAACCAAGTTGTTCAGTAAGCTAATCTCTGGATATGGTGAACTGCCTGAAGATGAATTGTATATTGACCCCAGAACAACAAAATAGTGGCTTTGAATTCCAGCAAGGTTGCAGGTTGTTGTAGCTTCTAGTATAGCATCCGGCGTTACTTCAACAGATGTTGTTTCTCTTGGAGCCACAGTCACGTTTTCAAAGTTCCAATTGTTGAGCAATAGTCCTCCGGTGCTGTTCGTGAGAGTCAGGCTAAGCATAACATCCTCGGTGTAGTTTCCAGAGTTTTGCACATCAACATCAATTGTGAATGTAGAGTTGGCAACGACGTATCTGTCCCATGTAGCGCCAACACCTATCTCATGCGCCATTAGAGCATCAGAGACTTTTCCAGAAACGTAGGCATCAGCAAGGAAACCCCAATAAGAAATGATAAAGTCGCTTTGAAGCCTAATCCACAGCGCGTCCCCAAGTACTGGAGTTGTCCAGACATCCTCATAATAGCCACTGTAATATTCGACAGGGTTCATGAACTGATCGTAAATCGTGATATAGTCATAACCGCTTTCAACGTCTATTGTGTCGAAGTGTACGCTTATCCAATCTGCACCAGGAGCAAACACAGAATACAAAAGGTCTGCATCTTCAGGATAAGGATGTGGCGACTCAACCGGCGGAACTAGTGAGGTCTTAACACCAGTGAGATACATGTCTGGAGGATCAGTGAACCACTTCACAATGTTAAAACCTAACTTCAAGTTGTCTGCAGCATGCAGATATTGATCCATCAAAATGCCATCATCAGAAAGGACAACCACTTTTCCAGTGCTCGGCGCTTTTGTTTCCCAAACCACGACCCCTGGAAACACTGGATCCCAAGCAACACATTCAGGACTTGGGTCAGTGAGCGCGTCAAGGATCAAACTAGCCACAGGACCGCCGAAGTAGATCTCGTTCACACCATCCGTTATCGCATGCGGAGCGATGTTGCTTGAGAGACCGCCGACAGCTTTGTTATCCCAGCTTATGCCCCATTGTTTGGTCCAATTAGTGTATTCTGTGCATATTGTGGGCCTATCGCCAGTAAACAGGACGGTGCCGTTTTGTTGGACATAGTATCCCAAAAGGTTCGGTGGCAAGGCTGTCTCAAGAAAGAGGGCGGGTTCTGGAAGGATGAAGATATCGTAGCGCGGCTTTCCAGTGCCGGCCTCCACGAGGCTGTTATTGGAATAAGGTGCCGTACCATAGGCAACAGTTGCACCAGCCATGGATAACATGTTTATGAACGAAGACATTTTCCATGAATTGCAGAACGAAGATTCTACAAGTATGCTCAAATCCGTCAGATTGAGCATAGTCTTAATTGTTGGCGGAGTCGCTGTAACCGCGTCTGTTGGTGCTTTCAAACTTCTACTCTCTTTTGGAGCAGCTTTCATCAGTTCATAAGTGCCTGCTAAATTCAGTCTACCAGCTCCTTGAGCCATTGGATCAAAGCCTAAATCGTCAGCGCCAAGCATCATTGCGGACTTCACCGAGTATGGTGAGGCGCCAAGGAATGCTTGGAGAAGCAATGCTGCTGCGCCTGCGACATGAGGAGTAGCCATACTTGTTCCGCTTGAATCCCAATAAAGAACCTGTAGTCCATACGTATCTTCAACCGAATCGAAGCCTGCAAAAGCCGCGATTATACATGTGCCAGGTGCTAGAATGTCTGGTTTTGCATGAAGCTCATATTGTTCAGGTCCTCTAGAGCTGAAAAAGGCTAACTCGTCGGTTTCTGTCGACGCACCTACGGTTATGACCCTTGGATCGAATCCGGGACTGTCAAGTGAAAAGTATCCCCAGCCACTATTTCCAGCAGCGACAACGCACACTACTCCATGATCGACAGCAACGTCTAACGCCAAAGCCAACGGGTCTTCTTCTGGACTGGTAATTGGCCAGCCGCCGAGACTCATGCTCATGACGTCAACGCCGTTATTCATTGCCCATTCTATTCCTGCAATAATCCAGCTGTCATAACCCCAGCCTTCATTGTTCAGCACTTTCACATTGTACAAGTGTGCCCCAGGAGCAACGCCACGTTCTGTTCCAGGCAGTATCGTGCCATTAAAGAGTTCGGATACAAAGAAGGTTCCCAAATATCCCATTGCGCCTGTCCCACCTGTGCCAGCTGCTGTGCTCGCGCAATGAGTCCCGTGTCCATGATAATCCATTGGATCTCCAACTTCCCACAAAGGTTCTTCTATGAACACTTGCTCGGCCAGAATCTTCGGGTCGCATGTAATCGGATCGTCATCTAAGTCGTCTAGGTCTGGGTGGTACTTGTTTATGCCTGTGTCCAAAATTGCTATTATAGCGCCTTCTCCTGTTAGCTCGTCTGCCCAAAGTTCATTGGCTTTGATCAATGCTGTAGATTCATTAAGGAAGCAGGGGTATTCTCCAAACCATGGTGTTTGCGGGATCGGGTCTGTGGCTAATGGCACGTTTTGCAGGTCGCTGATTTTAGGATTGCTCAGCTTAAAACTAAGTTCTGAGTCGGAGTCTAATGCGTACACTTTCATGTCTGGATAAATGAACTCGACGCTGTCAAGTTTGGCCAGTTCCTCTATTTCGAAGGGTGAAGCTAAAGCTGAGATTAAGGGGATAATGTTGAATTCGTTGAGGATTTTGAGCTCTTTTGGCAAGGCTAGTTTCATGTTTGAATTATATTTTATTAGGATTCTGAAGGGTTGATTCAACGATCCGCTATCTTGGTCTATCTGTTCTTTCAAGCATTGGCTAATTTTCTCTTGTGACGTCTCTTGCGAGATTTGTTCCGGAACAATCTGTTGACTTGCGTTTATTCCACACACGTTTAACATGGAAAATATTGACATCAGAAGTAAAAATACTACAATCGTAGTTGCAAATTCTTTTTTCACATTGTTCTCTTTCATAAAATGTTCACCTTTTCGTTTCTGCTTATGGAATGCTTATTCTATAAAAAACTTGTCAATGCAGGCGACTTTTCTTTGAAAGATTTTCCTTTAATTTTCTAGAGATAGGGACACTGTATGGAGTATGCGACGTTAGGGTTGGCTTATTTTGCCACCATGACTTCGGTTGCTTTTATGACCGCTTCAACTTCATCTCCGACTCTTATGTCTAAATCTTCAACTGCTTCGCGGGAAATTAACGCAGTCATAACGGTCGGAATGGTTATTTCAATCTTGATTTTTGCAGTGACATCGCCTTTTTCTACAGCCTTGACTTTTCCCTTTAAACGGTTTCTTGCACTTATCTTCAATCCAACAGCCTCCCAATACTCTTCATCATACAGAACCTCACTCACGTAGCCTTCAACACGCCTATACTCATCAAGCAAACTCTTACCCAGGTTTGTTAGCTTTGCACCGCCTCCGCCAAACTTGCCGCCTCTATAAGTTACTATGATTGACTCACCGATAGCTTTCTCTATCTTCTGCAGATAACTCCAAACATAACGATAGGACATACCAAGCTTTTCAGCGGCTTTTGAAATTGATTCTTGTCTTTCTATTTGCTCCAAGATTTCGGCTCCGCCCTTGCCTAGAACCGGCTTCCCATTGTACTCTATCCAAATTTTGCACGAAGGCTTATGCCCTTTGTGAGTGAACATTCCGTTTTGTTGTTGTTGCGTAATCCTTATAAATGTTGAAACCGATATGCATTCAAAAACATATCGGTGACAGGTCGTGCACACTTGGCAAAAAATGGTAGCGGTTGGAACGACAATAGTAATAGTAGTGATAGCTGGAACGTTCGTCTACCTGCAGTACTTCGCAAAAAGAAGACTAGTTGTCTCCACAACCACAAGCCTTTATGACACCGACCTGCTGAAGGCAATTGAAGTAGCATTTGAAACCAAATACCCGATCGACGTGCAATTCATACCCGTGGGTACAGGCATAGCCATAGAACAAGCAAGAAACGGCGATGTTGATCTCACCCTAGTCCACTCACCATTGCAGGAGAAAACTTTCCTCCAAGAAGGATACGGCGTAAACAGGAAAATAATCGCCTACAACTTCTTCATAATTGTCGGTCCCCAGAACGACCCAGCACAGACTAATGGTTTGAATGCCACGGAAGCAATGAAAAACATATTAGCTTATGGAAGAAACCAAACGAATCTAAACGTCAAGGTCTGGTTTTCTAGAGGTGACAATTCAGGAACACACTCAAAAGAACAAAGCCTGTGGAAACTTGCTGGTTTCAACTATACAGAAATATCTGCAGAATCGTGGTATGCAAGCGGAGGAGGCAAAATGGGCGAAACACTTCTCAAGACTAACGAGAAATCCGCCTACACGCTTTCGGACATCGGCACATATCTGAAATACTACGAAAAAGATAGTCTAATCAATCTAAGATCATTTGTACAAGAAACTTACGAATTGCTGAACGTTTACAGTGCAATAGCTGTTAACCAAACACGACATAGACACGTGAATTTCAATGATGCAATAACATTCATGAAATTCTTGATTTCAGAAGAATGCCAACAACTAGTAGAAGACTTTGGCAAGAACGATTACGGACAAAGCGGACGCCTTTTTCACGCAGCAGTTCATCTCATACCACAAAATTCGACTCAGCAAATAGCCCAATGGATAAAAACGTACGCGTTCCTTGAAAACTCGGAATGCCCACCACAATATAGAGACTCACGCCATCCCGAACTTTATAGCTAAAAGAAATGAATAAACATTGCAAATGGGAAGAACTTGAACGAAATACTGGAAGGCGTCATAAAAGCATTCCAACTCATTTTTTCTGGAGATCCAAGAGTGTTTGAAGTAACCTTACGTGCATTGCTTATTTCAGGAATTGCCACAGTAATCGCCATATTCATAGGAGTCCCAATAGCAATGTTCATTGCATTGAAGAATTTTCCAGGTAAGGTACTAGCCAAAGGTTTCTTCAACACCTTCATAGGCGTACCGACAGTCGGTTTGGGCTTAATCTTGTTTATAATCTTTTCAAGAGCCGGACCACTAGGATTTTTTGGGCTATTGTACACTCCAACAGCCATAATTCTTGGCGAAGCCATACTTATAATACCCATCGTTGTAAGTCTGACCACAACTGCAATAGAAGCGGTCGACCCAGATATAATGAATCAAGCAAAAACGCTTGGCGCTTCAGAATCCCAAGCTTCCATAACTGTCTTACAAGAAGCTCTAAGTGGAATATTTCTTGCTGGAATAGCGAGTTTCAACCGTGCAATTGCAGAGTTGGGTGTGGCTCAAATGGTCGGTGGCAACATTGAACATTGGACGGACGTTTTAACAACGACAATCGCACTTGAGACTCAAAAGGGAAACTTTGCGCTAAGCATAGCCTTAGCCATAATCCTCATCACCATAGTATTCGCTATAACCATAACAGTGAACATCTTCCAAAGGAGAAGAAAATGACAGTCATCGCAGAATTGAAAGGCGTGACAAAAACGTTCGACGCCATAACAGCCTTAGACGACATAGATCTGCGAATCCATAAAGGAGAAATATTGGCTCTATTAGGACCAAATGGCTCTGGGAAAACAACACTGCTGAGGATTTTAGCACTGATCCAAAAACCAACGAAAGGCGAAATCTACCTGAATAATGTCAAAGTGACAGACAAGAATATTGAACAGAAACGATTGGAAACTACTTTGGTCTTCCAAAGAACACTACTGTTAAGCACGACAGTCTACAACAACATTGCTTATGGCTTAAAGATAAGAAAAACACCGAAAACCAAGATTGATAAAGAAATAGCTAAAGTTTTGAAGCTTGTCAGGCTTGAGGGCTTTGAGAAACGCCAAGCCAAAAAACTTTCTGGTGGAGAACAGCAAAGAGTTGCATTAGCAAGAGCCTTAATCCTAAACACTGAACTCCTTCTTTTGGACGAACCGACAGCAAATCTAGATCCGAAAAACGCTTCAGTGATTGAGGAAATAATAGCGACTATAAATCGAGAATTCAAAACGACGATCGTAATGGCTACGCATAACATGTTTCAAGCTAAAAATCTACCTGACCGCATAGCATTAATAACAGACGGGAAAATAAGCGAAGTCGGAACACCAACAAAGATTTTTGGAAGCCTCTCCAAAACGTTAGCGAGCTTCGCTGCTGTGGAGAATACTTTTGCTGGAACTGCAGATATTACTGAAAACGGTACTACTTTAGTGGATATTGGAAACAGCGTTCAAATAGAGGCAACTGTTCAAAGCAATGGTAAAGTTGCGGTCTTCATCAGCCCAGAAGACATAATTGTGTCTAGAAGACGTTTTGAATCCAGCGCTAGGAATGCTTTCAAGGGCAGAATCGTTGAAATTTCGGATTTAGGTTCTGTTGTTAGACTTAGAATTGATGTTGGAAAGATATTCACTGTTCAGATAACTAAGCGTTCCTTCAATGAGATGGGACTCAATCTTGACACGGAAGTTTTTTTGGCTTTCAAAGCCTCAAGCGTCCAAATCATCTAGGATTCTAGTGTCCTTCCGCTTGCTAATTCAAATAGAATCACAAGAGCTTCGCCTAAAGGTATGCCAAGCCTAGTAGCCAATTCTGCTGACGTGATGTCTGGTCTTTCATGAAGGATAACTTCCCGTGTATAGCCCTTATGATGTGGATACATTACTAGTACGTGAACTGTTTCGATGAGTATGGGCCAAAGCTTCTCTTTAGTGTATTCTTCAATGCTCATAGCACATCAATATGATATTGTACAGAAGTGGGTTATTTCAGTTTGCCGTAAAGTATATTTCTAGCCAAGAATGTTCTAGGCTTCTACTTAAGAAGCGAAAGTGACGGATACTATGGTCATTAAGGCTGTGATCTTTGACTTGGATGGAACTCTTGCGAGCTTCAACATAGACTACAGAATGGTTAGGGCAGACGTTAGAAGCTTACTGATGAGTCGCGGCTTGCCAGCCTCAATTCTGTCGGCGAATGAAAGCATATTTGAAATGTTGAAGAAAACCGAAATTTTCTTGAAAAATCATGGCAAAAAAGAAAAGTCGATTATGGAAATCCGTCAAAAAGCGTTGGCAATAGCTGAAAGATACGAGTTGGAAGCCGCGAAAACCACAAGTCTGCTTTCTGGAGTTATAGAAACACTAAAGGCTTTGAGAAAGATGAACTTGAAAATTGGTTTATGCACAATAAACAGCGAGAAATCAACAAACTACATCCTGAAACGTTTTAAAATCGCAGGATTTTTCGATGCAGTGACCGCAAGAGACAAGGTGAAATACGTTAAACCAAACACTGAACATCTGGAAGCAACCTTGATGGCCTTAGAAGTCAACCCAAACGAGACCGTGGTTGTTGGAGACGGAGGCATCGACATGAAATGCGCTAAAGAACTGAAGGCGATTGCCGTGGGCCTGCCAACAGGCCTATCTTCCACAGAACACTTGATAAATTCAGGAGCGAATTATCTCATCACGTCAATAACAGACATGCCAACACTGATACAACACGTGAATAGCACTTTAGAAGAATAGAAAATTCAAGACACTTCGTTTAGTGCGCCCCTGCGTGGCTTTACTAAATCATTAATAGTAAAAGTGAATCTAATCGTCGTTAGGAGCTGAAGGGAAAATGGAAGAATATCGAAAATTCCTCAAGAACTATGTGTGGGAACACATCATAGACAAAAAGACTGACACGCTAAAAACAGATCAGTATAGAAATGTTCCTCATCCGCCATTACAGAAGGAGTATCCGAAGGAAGCCAAACTAATAGATTTAGTTGCCTCGGAAAAGTTTGCGGTTGCCAAGATGCCTTTCATAGAAGTAATCAGGAAACGAAAAAGTCGCAGAAAATATTCTAAGAAAGCTTTGACCTTGGAGGAATTGTCGTTTCTGCTTTGGGCGACGCAAGGAGTGCATAGAATCATTGGCAACGGGATGGCAACGCAACGTGTGGTTCCTTCGGGAGGAGCACGTCATCCTTTTGAAACCTACTTAGTCATTAATAGAGTGAAAGGAATAGAACCGGGACTCTACAGGTATTTAGCACTTGAGCATAAGCTATATCGTATCCCAACAAAAGGTAATCTCGCTAGACAACTGGTAACTGCATGTATGGAACAGAAATTTGTGGGTAGCAGTGCGGTCACTTTTGTCTGGACTGTTATTCCTTATCGAGCCGAGTGGAGGTACGGAAAAGTTTCACATAAGATGATAGCAATTGATGCTGGACATCTGTGCCAGAATCTTTATCTTGCATGTGAAGCAATCAACGCAGGAGCATGCGCTGTAGGAGCGTACTCCCAGAGAAAGATGGATAAGTTGCTGGGCGTTGATGGAAAAGAGGAATTTACTATTTATGTTGCGTCTATTGGAAAGACCGAGTGAAAAAGAGACACGTTTATAGCGGCGCGCGCTAGCGAAAACTGATAAATCTATGCAAGAAAGACTAGCTATAGATGGGGCTGTTGTTCATGTCTGAAGCTTTCCACGGTGCGAAGTATTGTTGGATGAACGGCGAAATCATCAAGACTGAGGACGCTCTAATCTCTGCTATGGAGCCTGTCCACCTCAGTATTTTCGAGGGAATAAAGGCTTATGTAGAAAACGATGTCAATGGCGAGGGAAGATTAAACATCTTTCAATGGAAATCGCATATCGATCGTCTTTCGCGAAGTGCCGCATTTTGTGGCTTGAAAATACCATACACAAAGGAAGAGCTCTTAGAGGCTGCACGGAAAACGATCAAAGCCAACGGTTTTAGAACGAACGTTTACGTTCAGCCCAGAATCTGGCCGAAGGCTGGAAGTCTTGAAGAGGTTCATGTCGTTGTTCCTGTCTGGACGTTTGATACAATCTTAGGGAGGGGAAACCCGAAGTTCTCTAAAGAGCGGAGATTTATGATTAGCTCATGGCGGCGCATCGCTTCAGACGCTCTGCCTCCGCAAGCGAAGGCTTGGGCGAACTATGCTAATTCTGCTCTAGCAGTGCGAGAAGCGACTAGGCTTCACTATGATGGAGCGATATTTCTGGACAACAGAGGGTTCGTTAGTGAGGGAACAGGCGCATGCATAATGACTGTGAGAGACGGAAAAGTGGTGACTCCGCCTGTCACTGCGTCAATCCTCGAGAGCGTTACAAGAGGAGCACTTTTGAAAATTCTGCCAGAGGATTTGGGCATTCCAGTCGAGGTGAGAGACATCACGCGTGTCGAGCTCTACGCGTCTGAAGAGGCTTTCTTATGTGGAACAGGTTGGGAGATCACTCCGATAACGAGCGTAGATGATTTGCCTTTGGGCAGGGAATACCCTGGAGCTTTCACAAAACGCATAGCAGAGTACTATGCAGACATAGTAGCCAACAAAGTGGAGAAGCGAAAAGAATGGCTAGCAAGTATGTGAGAAAGCATTTACCGAGAAAAGCAACGTGCTTCGTGTGATTTGTCACATAGTCTTGCAAACTGAAAAAAAATAGGGGAATTTTGACTATTTTATGGCTTTGGAGTTCCGAGCCAGCCGTATTTCAGAGCGATTGCGAGTAGGTCTTTGACGTCGACGAAGAAGTCGTCGTTAACGTCGCATGGTGGATCCCATCTGAGGCTTCCTGGGTAGCTTCCGTATGCGATTGCGGCTCTCAATATGTCTTTGACGTCTACGAAGCAGTCTCTAAGGTTGCCTGCGCATGTTGTGACGTCTTCTCTCGGCACAGCATAGTATTCATGGTCGTACGTATGGACCAAGCCAAGCGTATCCTCATATATTTTGACTGTTACATGATGGTATCCGCCTGAAAGCGCTCCAGTAGTGTATGGTCCAAGGTAAGTGAAATCCCACGCGTCTAGTAGTACATCGTTTATGGAGTGAGTGAGTACATCGTCCTCGTACACCATTATGTCCACTGTCATGCCAACCAGCTCACCTGAAACTGAGTCTTTAGCGGCGATGTTCTGCACTAGAACCTTGTACGTGTAGGTTGTATATGGATTGACGCGCCATTCGCCAACAACTGAGCCAATAGCTGGAGCATTGATAAAGTACTCCTCGAATCTTTGCACTCTGGCTGTCATGGTTGATGGGTTAGCGTAGTCGTATACGAATGGGCCGCAGCCCACGACTTGCTTCATGAATGAGTATTTTGCTGGTGGAGCATAGCCCATCAAGTCTTCGTATGAGTTGAAGGCTGGCTCCCAGCCTGTCAGAATGCTTCCGTACATGGTTTCGGCAGCGTCTGTTATGTGCTTAGGTGAAAGCAGAGCGGTTTCTGCAGCGTTGTCTGCCCAGTATAGGCTTGGCGTGTAGAAGTACGCGTTAAACTTGTATGGGCCGTCTGCTTCTTCGTAGACGAGCATCGCCCACGTTGACGAGTACCTTCCAGGCTTATATTGTCTCAGCAGCCTCATGTTGTTGACGCAGTCGTAAGCAGTTACAGGCTTTCCATCATGCCAGTAAACGTCCTGTCTAAGGTAGAATGTTGCATAGCTTCCAGCTGTGATGCCAAGTTCTGGAATAGTGATACCTGGGCTAAGCGAATACTCGTTAGCGATGTATGGCATGTTCTGCAAAGTGTTCGGATTGAGAGACAGAAGCCCAGTTACAGCCCTGTCCAATATCTGCCGCCCGTACGGAGTGAACTCTGTATACGGGTTCATCGTGTGCCATGCGTCACCTAGAGCTACTTTTATGGTGCCACCAGACACAGCGCCATTCCAGTGAAGGCACATCCAGCTCCAATCATTCATTGGCCCATAATTGGGCATCGAAATCAAGTTCATCAGTTCTCCTCGACTGTCTCTGGCTGTGGTGCAAAATCCCCGGCCGCTGCTTATCGGAAACCACGGCATAAGCTCATACACGAACTTATTTTGCACGAGTGACGCGTCCGCAATTACACCAGCTACGTTTAGGTTTGTGAGAATATTAATTGTCCACTTGTCAAAGTCTGCGTCGGAAATTCCGCAGAAGTTCCATCCCCAAAAGCCTATGTTACTTGAGTGAAGCATGTCGTAGAGCCAGTCAACATATCTTCCAAGGTCGGTTAAAGAATGGCAGATAAAGTCAAAGTCATGGAAGACCAGAAGTTGCGTAACCAGTGTTGGGTAATATACAGGAATAAGGGTCATTACAGGTCCCTGCGAGCCGATGTACGATATGAAGTCGTTAAAGTTTCTGACAAATCCTAAACCGGGTCCTCTTTCCCAGTACAAATCTCCTGCGGGATAATAGACTTTCATGTTTCTTATTCTTGTATCATCGCGGTATAACCAGTAATCTGTTTGTATTTTTACGGTGATTGAACCATTTACCCATAGGCTATCGAAACAGTAGTATCTGAGCTCTGCTGAGTCGCTGAACACGTATGACCATGATTCTCCAGGTAAGATCGGGTTTGACATTAAGTACGTTGACTTGTCTTCGGCGTACACAAACCACAAAGTATGAACGACCGGATCATTGTTTGTCCAGACTATTTTGTCATCTTTGAAGATTGTGAGGCTTTGGGGATGAAAGCTGAAGTCTTCTATGACGACGTTATGTACCCCAGATCTAACTTCATATCCGCAAGCCTGCAGAATAGCCCACGCAGTATCCCAATCAGTGTCTGGCATCTGTATGTCCTCGTCGTACCATGGTTCTTGCGCTGGCGGCACGGGGTTGCCGATGGCGTAAGTCCATGGAGCCCCAACATAGCCGAAAATGTCGATTTGCTTGTTGTCAACGCCGTAGATGTATGACAGAGCAATCCTGAAGTTGCTGTCGTTTAAGGGAAAATTTTCAGTCCCGGATGTTTCTTTGTAATCTCTGCAGTTTATCGCTATGAAATCGAACTTTGCCATGGGATCCTGTGGCGAAAGTTTTTGGCCAGCTGAGATCATTCGGTTGTACAATTCTATTCTGTAAGGACCATCCACCCAGTCAGTGACTCCCAGCAAGAACTCATCGACAATCGTGTCTGCGGTCGCGCCTGGATAAGCCTTATACAGGATTTCATCAGCTTTTGGCAATCCGCTATAGTGAACTACGCCAGACGCTGCATATAGCATTGAAAGAAGCATGACTAAGCTAGTGACTCCAATGAAGACCTCTTTCAGATTGATTACATTGTTCTTATTCGGTTTTGCTGAATCCATAGTGTTCCCATCCTTTTTGGAGGGACTTGCCTCAGTTATCTAAGGAGCGTATGGAAAATTAGTTGACCACCAATACCAGTGTCCCCAGTAGACCCAGTGCCACCACCATCCCCACCAAGGTCGCCAATTCGGCACAACATCGTAGGGATAATAGTAATTCTGTGTGTAGACTCGCCACCACCAGTAAAGACCCCAGAACCAATTCGGATGGCTGTGACTATCATACCACCAGTAAGGCCACGAAACAATCTTTCCGATTGGGTACCAGGCCCACCAGTAGAATCTAACGTACATGTATGGCATAGCATTGACTATAATGTAAGGGTCTTCTATTGGGGCCTGTTCGGGCGGCAACAGATTCGTAACAAAGCCCATAGCAATATCAGTGCCATCCTCCATTTGAGCTGATAACATACAAGCTCGGCATCCATCTTCCAAAGTAT
>JAOULW010000007.1 GCA_029881805.1 Candidatus Bathyarchaeota archaeon | reverse complement strand
TATTATATGGCGCCAAGTGTGGCGGAATCGGAATAAGCTCATATTGGAAGTTCTCAACTTTTAGCTTCACTTTAAGGCATCTCCTACTAAGACGTCTTAGTAAGCCGTGATTTTATTTGTCAAGAAGGCCTTGCCTTCCGCGTTGAATCCTCCAGTTGTGTCATAGAAGGCTTTGAATGGTGCGTCAATGACGAGTGGTTCACTCTGTGGTTTTGGGTCTGGCACGCTGTCTCGCAGATAAACGCATTTCCGCAAGTCAAACGCGAGCTTGTAGTAGTAGCTGCCTGTGATTACTGGACCAATCGCTTGCACGTCTATGGGAAACTCTGTTCCAGCAATGAAAGCGTCAAATTGGCTTGTGTCGTCAAAAAAGGCGCTTATTTTTCCAGTGATCTCTCGTTGTCCGTAGCGTTTTACGCTAAAGTTTCTGCCATCAAGTTGTCCACGATCAAAGGGAATGTTGTTTTTAATTGTTATTTCAAGGTCATAAACCATTGTTTTCTTGCTGATTCCTCCGAGCATCAAAACGCACGTGGCAGCTTGCATGTTCAACGCTTGCAACGCTGATATTGTAGGCACTTGTAATGCCTGTTTTGTTTCTGGAAAACCACTGTAAACTTCCGCATTCGCCATAATGTCTTTGTCATGCGCGAATTTAATAGTCAACGCTTCAATTAGGGTTCCAGGCAATATTCTTTCAGTCAGCTCCACACCTATCCTAGTCGTATATGATGGCAGGGAATCAGCTGGCGTAAACGTGTGCAGCCACGCTGTTGTTCCGCCTTGCTGCGCTGATTGCACATTACCAAAGACACCATGAAGAAGCTCTCCAATGATGTTTTCTGGCTCAACTGGAAAATCGCCAATGGCTCCTCTTGCTCTGTATGGACCTAAATTGCGTTTTGAAGCTGCTCTTTGACTTATTGGAGGCGGAATAACCCAATTTTGGTCTGGAGCTATTTTACTGATCGCTTCAGCATATCTTGTAGCAGCGACTGGAGTGCCAAATGAACCTGCAGCTTCTTTTCCCAATCCAACGTATCTAGTTATGGCCATGTTTATTCTTCCTTAATGCACTTGTCAAATCTGCAAGTCACTGTGACGCTGTCTGCCTTGGCTGTAACTGACCTGTTGAAAGCCATTTGACCAGGACAAGCCTTACATTTTTTGTTGTACTCTTCTCCTTTCATTTTTACCTCTTTTTCCATGTGACGTTCACCTTTCTACTGCCTTCTATGGGTCAGTAGGGTGATGCGCAAAGCGCAAATACTATAATCGCCCTCGAACAGCTTCTGCTTCTCACGATTAACAACATAACTACGCCCAACTAATCCCTCAATACTAGAGTCATCATCGAGGACTGCTTCAACCGACTCTGCAAAATCCATAGCGCTATCTTCAGCCTTCTCAGCGTCAATATGTCTATCCACGACAACCAACAAGAAACTATCATTAACCTCTGCTTTACTGCCCACTGGAGGCTCCATAGGACCGCCAGCCCATTCAACCCAGCCCCAAGGATAACCAGGCCAGCGGCTTTTAGGCGGCTCGCCCTTAAACCATTTAATAACGCTTTTTCCAGCTGCATTCTTGGGCTTCGCATTCTTAAGAATCGTAATGATTTGGTCGCGAATTACCTTAGGGCTAGTCATCCTAAAACACGCTCCACAATATCCTGCAGAAGCTGACGTAGATTATACTTGACAGCTTCCAGAGTACGCTTAACAAAGAACCTACCTGGAAACCCAGGATGCTTAACATGTCTTGCAAAAATGACTTCGCCCCAGACAGTTTCAAACCTTAAAACCTTAGCCCTAACAGGAAAAATCGTGTGAGGTCCAATGCCCTTTTCCACAAACTCCGCATATTTCGCGGTCGGATAAACAATAAAGCCGTCAGGGCTGAAAGCAGCAGTAATGCTCTCACGTAAGAATCCTCTGCGAACCGGCACTACTCTTCGCATTTCCTCCATAACAAGCCTAGAGCCCTCCTGCTGGAACTGCCTGAGGATCTCCGGTTCACTTGTCGCAGCTTTAGTCAAGAAGGCTTCAAGCACAGGTGAAGTGACGTCGACTTTCACGCTCACTAGGCCTGCACCACCTTAAACGGCGCCTCACTTTCAGCGTCAATGTAAACCTGTAAAAACTTGTTAGCTTCTTTCCAAAACGCTTCAGCCCCTACAGGATCCAGGCGCTTGCGAAACAGCCAAGCAGCAAAATGAGCACTTGCATCCTTAATATTCTGTGGCACAGAAGAAGGCACAGCTAAATTATGCTTCTTCAAGAGACTATCAATTAAGCCGTCTACAGAAACTATGCACGAATCAACCTCGTCATTTATGTCGTCAGTTACTTCTTCATCTGAAAACTTCAGAATGTTTTTTATAACATAATCTCTGAGGCAGTACGGCATGGTTATTCTAAAGAAAACTCGGTCATAGCATGGTTAAAAGTAAATCTTAACAACAAAACTAAAAAACTAACAATTATGCAGACGTTCACAAGAATGCTGAGCAGAACTGTTATTTACTCATAATCGATACTGTTAACTTGCTAGGGATAGATTGGCCAAAAGCTCTGGGGAAGTAGGAGGGTGAGCTTCTTCCTGCTAGCTATCGGGTTGACGTTGTGACACTGAAGAACGAATTGGCGTTACTCTATTTTGTATGAGGCTTCTTTTTGTATTCTCTCCACTTGTGACCTGAAGCACATTCATACGTGGTCACCTCAAAGCTAGCTCCCCTTCCACTCTCCGTACCATATGACCATTGCTTAGTGGTTTTCCCTTCTTTTCCACACTTTGGACATTTAGCCATAGTTTTTCCCTAGTATTACCTATGATGACTTTACAAATAAGCTTTAAAACAAATCATTCTGAAAATCTTTAAAAGCCATATGGCGTAATCAAAGTTTGGAGATAAAATGCTGGTTGAACAATTGGTTTTCAGAAAACTTACCGATGCTGACTTTTTCAATATCAACAAGCCCTCAGGGGTCGAAGAACGTGGAGGTGGTCAATCATACATCGACTTTAATACATCAACTATTACATTGACTAATTGGCGTGATTTCTTCCATGGAGTACGTGAAACTCGAGGCATAAGTGGCCCCATCTGGAAATTTGACGTCTGGAGTCTCGGTGCAAAAGTCCGTGGCGTACAATTGCCTCCGCAGAAAATCAAAATAGCCCAGAGGCGGCCTGCAAGTGTTGCAATCAGGTCTCAGAAACTACTGAGTGGTAAAAGTGAAAGAGTAAACGCATGGAGACCTGACATAACAGGTTTCCCTGTACCTCCAAACCCAAGAGAACGAAGTCACATCTATAACCTTCACATATATATTGCAAGGCTTGACAATGGAGAATACTGGGCTGGATGGTTCAAAACAAGCCAACCTGAAGCAAACTGGTCAATAAATGCGGAACTTAACAAAATGTTCGACAGACAAGAAGGGTACTTACAATTCAGCGGGGATGTATCCTTTGACACAAACGATTCTATCTGGCCATTCCGAATAGCAACAACCCATGCACCATTGGAAAATGTTGTAACTACTACCGCCACTACAGGTGAAGAACCACAAGAGAAGAGCTTCTTTGATGAAGATGAACGATTGGCCATGGATGCGCCTGCCACTATCAAAGAAGAAGTGAGAAAGGTTAGGGTTAGAAACGTAAAGGCAAATAAAAAACTAAAACAGCTGTATGGTGGCGTGTGCCAGATTTCTGGAGAGAAGTACTCCTTCAAGAAAGCAGACGGTACCTACTATTCAGAAGGTCATCACCTTATCCCACTGGGGGAAGGCGGTGCTGATTCAGTCTATAACATCGTAATTCTGAGCCCACTTCTGCACAGAATGCTCCACTACGCAATAGTGGAAGGACTTGACCTGTCACAAATTCGAGACAACAAACTTAACATCAAAATCAACGGAGATGACTATGTAATAACTTGGCATCCTCAACATGGGGAAATCATTCGGGAATTTGCACAATAGGCTCGCGTTGCAGATAAAACAGGTACTCCATTACCTTCTCGCTCGCATGTTCATTTCGACTCTTGAATCGCTTGATGGGAAATTCCGTCACTGCAACGTCTCCGAACTTGGAGAATGCATCAACCATCTCTTTCCGTGATAACAATCCTTCAGAACTGTAACTCACAAGAAAGCGACTAGATTTAGCGTTGGCGATTATTGTTTCAAAGGCACTTCGTATCTTCCGCTTGGAGCAGAAGTCAGAGTATTGATCAAGCCAAGGTCTCAGTCCACTTTTTCCTTGTGCTTCAGGTTCATCTCCTCTAGCAATAGTTTCAGGTATATGATAGTTTGCGGCGTACTGTCTTTTTTTGTAGGGCGGGTCAATATAACATAAATCTGCTTCGATTATAGGTGCCAGTTTCTCAGCGTATCCATTCATAATCTTGTGACCTTCCAAGAGCCCTCCCCGCTCAAATTTTGTAGAGATGAACTCAATAGGCTGAAGTGCCCTGGGAACGAACTTTGATAGATAATGACCATAGGTACCAGCGATATTCGCTATATTATTTGACGCCATAATCAGATCGTGAATTAACAATGAATATTCAATGTCTGTGATTGCCTTTTCTTCCACCAGTTTCTTGATAAACGCTCTCACTGCATCTATTTTCTTTGCATTTTCAGCACTAAAGTATTTTCTCGGTGTTGAACCGTTACTAGGTTTGCCCTCTGGACTAAACTCTCTCCAAAAATACCCTTCCACTGGTAACAGATTGTTTAATGTTTGAACAATCATGCCATATCCTGACAACTCCGCCAAAAGAAGTTGACCATCTCCTTTGAAATATCTCTTTGCACCACAGAAAGGAGGCGGGTCCTGCAAGAGAACTTTGGTTCTCGTTATGTGATAAGCTTGACATAAGACATCAACAGCAATTACTTTGTAACCACTCTTTCTCAGCTTTAATGAAACTGAACCGTTGCCACACATCAAATCTGCAACTGTACCGCCTGCCGGAACGACTTTCTTTATGTACCTAAGAATCTCATCAACAACGCGGGTCTTAGCACCAATGTATCTCTGACCCAATGGTCCTCCCCTCAATCAATAGTTTTCAAAAGTTCTTCTGCACCTAAGCTTTTGAGGTCTAAAATCGGCAGTAGTTCATCGGACTCGTCAATAGCATTCAGGATAATCTTGTAGTCGTTTTTCGTAAGAGAAAAAGCTTTTCCTATAAGCCGCTCCACTTCAAGGTCAACCGTTGTGGATGGTTTTCTGCCCTCTTTTAGTATTGGTCTAATCAGAGAAATAATCTTTTTTGCAATCTTTTTGTTTCTTTTGGAATCCAAGTTTGGAATAGGTAAACTCAAAATTTGCGATTGCGTAAGATACGGGTGAGATCGCCATTCTAGCTCTCCAAACGACTTTGATAAATAGAAATAGTATGCCCTTGAGTTGATGAGAGCTATAAAGAACTCCAAGTCGGGCCAAGATGGGCTCTTTGTACGAAAAATGTAAACCACCTGTGTAGTGTATGAGGAGCTATAGTCAAGCGTAGCGGTTAATCCTACTCCCGTTTTTCTTACCAGTATTTTTGGCGCGTCATAGAGGCTTTTAGGCTTGTAGTTGATGCCTTTTTTGTCAGTCTTAATCCATCTTGACGGATTGCCGACGTATCGCTTCAAGTCGCTTCCAGTAATGAGAGGAAGGGAATTAGGTACATGCTCACGGAACACTATGTTCGTTTTTTCTGCCAATTGAGGATTGTATGCACGTCCGCAGCTGCGGCATTTTACTGAAAAGCCTTCAGAAAGTGGTGCCCATGAACCACAGTTTGGGCACCTGCAGACCATTCCTGAACTACTCAGCTCTACTCCACGATGGCTTGAGAGTGCGTCTCCAAGCGTTCCTAGTCCATTGTGGAGTTTTTGAAGAACAGCTGTTTCACTTTCTCTGAGGTCAATATCAAATTGGTAAAATTGATTATTGGCAAAGCGTATTTGTGGAACTTTATGAGCATTCTTAAATTCTGCGTCAGCAAAGGTCAGGGTTCCTTGCAGAATCATCATTCGGTCGTGTTTGGGTAGCCTAAAGCAGTCAACCATGTTTGCACTTGATGGCGGCCCATTCTTACATATGATTAAGACGCATGCACGATTTATTTTGGGGAATATCTTTTCGCCTAGTCGTGCAATAAACTTGATTTCTGTGTTGTCTAGGAGCCTTTTCCTAATGATGCTTTTGTTGTGATTGAGAATGGAATCGGGAACTATGAATGCAAAATACCCGCCTTTCTTTACGACGTGTAATGCCAATTCTATGAATAGTTCGAAAGAGTCAAACTGGCCTTGCATAGCAGAGAAATATCTTGGATCAATTTTGTCTTTGTATTCGGAGATGTCGGCACCCCAAGGAGGATTATCTATTAAACCATCAAAACCTCCATTGACTGATGCCTTTTTAAATATCCTTTTCCAGCCTTGTAGCAGATCTTTCTTGCCAAAAGGAACTAGTGAATTTGTATTTATCAAAACCACATTGTCTATGGCATCTAGGGACTCTAGCTTTTTCTTGCTAGTTTCAATGGCTTTACGATCAATATCTACACCGCATAAAGTGATTCGCATTCTCTTCTCGCTGGAGCGGAGTGCATAGACCATAGAGCTTAAGAGTACACCATCGCCTACAGCGTTGTCAATCACTGAAAAATGCTGGGAGCTTTGAAATGCCAGGTCTTGGCTAACGTATTGAACAGTCTTTTGGGCTAGGTATTGAGCTAGTTTTTCAGGAGTGTATACTGCACCGTTTTTGTGAATCAGCATCTCTGCGTAGGATGCCGTTCTCTTTTCATTTAAGTTTTCAGTAGAAGTAATGCACTTTCCACTGGAAATGGCTCTTAGTTGATTTCGAACCATACTATAATTCCATCCTCTTCTCCAGTTCTTCGATTATCTTCTTCTCCTGTTTTCCTCCGTCGAACACCCAGCTTATTCCACTCTGTGTTTGCACAATCTTTCTGCTTGCTTTCAGATAATCGAGTATTAGGTTGAGGGTAGAGTGTGGCATTTTTGCGGGAAGACGGCTTTTGATTTTTTCTTTCGTTAAGGGAACCTTTGCTTCCCTCAAAACCTTCTCGACTCTGAGTATGCTTTTAAGTGTTGGTATTCTAACCATTACATATCCGTATATGGACTTTTAAGTATATAAGCTGGAACTTATCTGTATGTAGACGCTTGCGTATCATGAAAGCAACGCTTAAGTACCAAAAGCAGCGATAGGTTTGTAATTGGCGATATATCCTATATATCGTAGAGGATAGCCCAATGATATGCAAGTACTGCGATTCCGAAAGCGTTGTCAAGAAAGGTCACACTAACGGAAAGCAGTTCTACGTCTGCAAGAAATGCAACCACAAGTTTGTCGAGCCAGAAGCCTTCCCAAAGATGAGGACTAAATGGAGTTGCCGCAACAGTGATAGACCTTTATTTTGAAGGTTTCTCGGTGAGGAAAGTAAAAGTCCAAATCGACAGATTTTTTGGTGCAGCTTCATCCCTAGTAAGTTAAGAGTGCCCCTCAATTGCAAAACTTGAAAGCTAGTAGTTATGCGGGTGGAGCAACGACTTCGAAGGTTCGCGTGTCCTTTTTGGTGTAGCTGCCTTTGATTGCTTCGATGAGTATGGTCCATATGCCCTGTGCTGCATCGCTGGATAGAGCATAGTTGAGCTCGTGTTTTCCCACGTCAACCTTTGTCAAAGTCGGAGTCGCCTCAGTTCCGCCGGAAGGATTAATGATTTTCACGTTTATCGTGTCAGGGTCGAAATACGCATTATTCTTGTCCGTAAACTCGTACAGTTTGCTGACTGTTTCTCCCTGAAAATAGCTGCTCATCTAATCACATCCTTAATCTTAACATGGATTTGGTTAAAAGGCTTGTCTTGGATATTAATTTGGGAAAAGGGCTTAGAAGAGACATTAATTTGGCTGAACGACCTCGCAATGATTCTGAAATGCTCAAAGCCCATGCCCAAATAAACAGTTTCTAAAGTTTTGGCTGTAGCAGCCATAGCCAAATTAAACGTAGTCTCAATTTGCTTCTGGGCAGTAGCCTGGGCCGCCGCATCCTTATTCACGTTGAAAGTAGTCTCCAGGGCTGTGCTTGCCTGAGCCTCAACGACGGCATGACGAAAGATTTCGATAAGCCCATGAATAGCCTCCACAAGAACATCAGCCAAAACCTGAGTAACAGCATCCACGTTAATGTTAAACGTTGACTCCAAAGCTTTAGAAGAGCCAGATGTTACAGCAGCATCCTTCGAAACCTTCAAAGTCAACTCTTCCGCATTCAACGCTGACGCGGAAACTATGGCATCCTTCGAAATTTCCACAAGCCCCGCAATAACTTGAATGATCACTCCAGCAAAGGCAGTGGCCAATGCTTCTTTGTTAATGTTGTACGTGGTTTCTTCAACGTGCGAAGCCAAGGCCTGAGTTACATTTTCCTTTGCGATATTGAATAACGACTCGATGTGAGCTGAGGCAGAAGCCTCAACAACTGCATTAATGGGGATACCCAACTCGAAACTTAAAGTTGAGAGCGACTGAACTATACATTCTTTTACGATTGAAAGCTCTTCCCGGTGTGTTGCTGACGCCACTGCAACGCTCTCTTTACTCACGTTAAAAGTAGATTCTATTGCAGCTAGACTACTAGATTTTGTAATCGCCTCAGCCGGTAAGCCTAATTCAAAATTCAAAGCTGCAACAAGAGCCTCCACAATACCGTCACGCGCAACATTAAACGTGGTCCTCGAAGCAGGAGAAGCCTGCCCAGCCACAACAGCATTCTTGATTATTTCATAAAGCGTAAGAATTACTTCTTTTCCGCCTTGACCTGCTACCTCGCTTGTGATAGTAAATTGCTTTGTGACATTATCATCTAGGAATATGACTTTAATCACGTCATTGACGCTCCATCCGTTTGGGTATTTGTCAATATCGCCTAGCGAATGGCCATATTCTCCAGCGCTGTTAGTTGTTACCGTATGTTCCTCAGATTTTGTGTCATTGCGGATCTTGACTGAATAACCGCTTTGAGGGACGCCGTTTTTTATTGCTTTGCCGTGCACAACAAATGGGTCAGTCATAATTATGATACCACTTATCAGCCACATTCGAAAAGATGAATATCGTGACGTCTGCTTCTAGTTGCACATCAGCGTTTAACGAGTAATCTTTAACGAAGACGTAGGGTTGAGAGCCATTTGGATACTGGACTCCAATATACTTCCAATCAATATTGTCAAAATTTAAGCTAGCATTAACTTGACCGAGAGTTTTTCCTACATCAAGGTCCCACGGAGCAAAAGACGTCCATCCAACATCCAGAGGCGTATAAGTCATCAAGGTTTTGATTCCGGTTGTTCCCCATTTTCCTGTTGAACAATTTGCCCGAAACTCGAATAATACACATGTTGCAGAAGAATTTATTGTAATTGTCTTATTGTGCCAAGTTGTCGTTTCATTTCCGAGACTTATTGTTTCAACGAGCGCCCATGGACCTGTATTGTTAGTCCATAATTCGCTATGGCTTAAGCCGCTTGGGTCTGCCCATTTGCAATATAGTGTAGTTTCAACATCAGCTTGGGCTCCGTAAGGTCCATTAATTAGAGAAATTGGTTCATACCATAAACCGTAGAAAACTGCCTTGCTAGCAGACACGTAAATGCTGGCTGTACGGTTGTAATAAACGCGGTCTCCATTGTCTCCTAAGTAGTCTGGCTGTGCCAAGTTGTTTATGTAGACAGCTGTGCCATTGAAGCAGCCGTTAGTCACGTTGTCATAGAAGATAAAGTTATTGTCGTCCATTCCGATTACGCCAACCCAATACTTCGTGCCTTTAGTCACATTAACGGTCTGATTGAGCGAAGTAAATTGCCACCAATCGAATGGAGGCGCATCTTTAACTCCCATTAATGATTGCTCATATCCTTTGGCTAAAATATGTTCAGTCTCATTGTAGATAACAACCCAATAAGGTATTTCTTCGTCAGTGGTTCCATTATTGTAGATTCTTAACGCGATAGACGTGACCGTTTCGTCTCTTGTTGCTGTGAATTTGAAAAGCCATGTTTTGTTAGCCCACATCTGATAAGGCAATTCGTCTTCATAACCACAAATTCCACGTATGTATTTCTCTCCTCTAGCCTCAAACGGCGCTGTATAATCAAGAATCGGATAGATAGAGCTTAGTGGCGTTTTTGCTTCCGTATAAACGTAATATTTCCAGAATGTAAAATCGCTTCCGTTAACACGGAAATACTTAGTTGGATATTGGAAGGCATGATGAAATGGACCAACCCATAACGTTGTCTTGTTAAGTTTATTGTCATAGAATGCACATGTTTGACCCATCAAATCTTGACCGTCTTCATCTTTCAACGTCTGATTAGTCCATTCTATAGCGTTTGGCACAGTGTCATTTGCTAGGGCTATTGCCAAGCGAAATTCTGAGCCGTTCATGGGATACCAATATGGAAAGCCGTTAGCGCAGTATGAATAAAGAATGTTTGTCTTGTTGTTTTCGTCGTCCCAAACTGAAAGGCGGTTATCAGCATAATTGCATATTGTTGTCTGATTCAAGACTTTTGCTGTTTCACCTTCAATGGGTGTGGTTAAAGTTGTGCCATTCCAATGCTTCCATGTTAAGCCTCCGTCAAGGCTGACTATAAGATAAACGTGATCTCTCCCGGTTGCGTTAGCGTTTCTTGAGTAAGTGTAGTAGATTTTTGTGTCATTAATTTTTGTGGGTGCTCCATAAACGCAGAAATATAGATCTTCAGAGTCCTTTTGCACGAAATATGTGAGATTCTTTGTTGACCATGCGTTATTTTCGTAAGTATATTGGAATGTGTCTCCATCTGATGAGCCGCCTTCTCTACAGAAAATCAGGGTTTTGTTTGATAGTGTTATTGCGTCTGGGTAACCAACCAAATTTGACGCAGTTATGTTTGTTTCAGCATTCCAATTTGAGATCAGTTTCGTTAGATTAGCTTCTTCTTTAGCTGAGTAAGTAGTTACTCGATACTTGAGTTTTGACATGTAGCCATAAAAGACGGCTATGCTACCATTTGGCAAAGCTCCAGTTGTCGGAGCCCAGTGAGGGTCATCTCCCCATGCTCCGGCATCGGCAATGTCTGACGTGTTAGTCCATTCCAAAGTTAGCAAGTTAAAAGCGATTATTTTATACCATTTCGCATTCGTATCCAGGAAGCCGAAGAACATCGCGTTAATAACGTCTGTTTGATAATGAATCGCATTGCGACCTGTAGTTGCTGAAGAAAATGCTGTTTCAATACCAGTCATGTTGACGACTTGAATGACTAGATATGTTTCGTCAACTCTAAAAGTTGCGTCCCCTCCAATAGTCCTAAATCTAACATTAAGTGAGTAGATCAACCAATTTTCAGTGAAATTAGCTTCTATGGTTGTGTTTACTAGGGTCCATGTGTTCGCTTGAGTGACGTTAAGCTGGATTACTATCCATTCACTTCTATTTTCATACTGAGCTTCAATCTTTTTGCCAGTGTCAGAAATGCTTATGTTAGCAAATAAAGTAGCTTGCTTAACCGAAATGTAACTTGTGCTTTGAAAATTGACTATCGCTGAAATTTGGTTTGTTCTATTTTGGTAGATGTAATTTGCCGGGTAGTCCGAAGCATTCACATAAGGCGATGTTCCGTTGACATACCATCCTTGCTCCGGCGCGCCATAAACGTCAACTCCAACCCAATCACCTTGATTTTCCATAAATATGTGAAGGCCATACGTTCTGACGCTTTCGCCAATATCAACTATAATTTCGTGGTTATGTGTCGAGCTATGATACCAATAAGTTGTCGTGTTACCGTCAATAAAATGTGTTTGATTTTCGCCTCCACATGAAGAATAGACAGCTGTGCAGTTTTTCCATACAGCAGAGGCGATAACTTGGATTTCATACCCTTTGACGTAATTGTACTCAGCGTCAATGTCAGTCAGTTTTATCCATCGGTAATAGCCTTCAGCACTTGCGTTAAAACAATCAACCCACGCGCCGGGCGCTTGCGCTAGAAAAGTTTTATCCATGTAGATAGGAACCCAAACAGTAGGAATCGAATAATTGTTGTATGACGTTGCATTGAGCGTCTGCGTTTCTAACTCAATTTCCGTTATGCTAGTGAAATTCAGTAAGCCACTGTCTCCCCAGCCAGTTGTGTCATTGGCATAACATTGATATTTTATGACTAGCAGCTGCATTGGCAGCAATTTTGTTATGGTTACTTGACCGGTAGATGGTGAACCGTCCCAAGGGTCAAACGCTGTATCATTCTGCATAGAGCCAGTTCCGCTATCCCAGCTGAAAATCACATATTCTAATCCAGTGCCAGACGTCCAGTTAAAAGTGAAATTGCAGACTTTTCCAATGTGCTTTGGCGAAACTTCATAGTAAGTGCATTCGGGAGGCTCATTGACGTTATAGTACACTTTCAGATATACGCAGTCAACTATGTCATTATAGGTTGCCGCTGCGTTTGAGGCAATTATATAGATTTCAGCGTTGTTGACTTCAATAATTGTATCCAAAATTGCTGTAACATTCGTGGAAACCCATACAAGCTCGTTATTTGTTCCGGCGTATATTCCTGTTCGCCAAGAACCGTTCCATAACATAATTTCAAGTCTAATGGCGCCAGCTACGGTTTTGATTTTAGCGTATAGAGTAGCATTTATGACACTTGCAGCGTCTCCAGGCATGTTTGGGAATGTAAAATTTCCTATCTTCTCAAGATTGACGGTTGAATAAATGTAATTTGTGCTATAGTCTTCAGCGTCTATCCAAGGCGAAGCTCCCACACGTTGCCAGCCATCTCTCCCCGTCTCTACGTTGAAAGCATTAACGTACAAGTCAGTTGAATAAATGCCTCCAACGGGCGGCGTAGGCGGAATTACGACTGGAGGAATGCCGCCGAGAAACAGGCCACTAGCAACTACGAACACTAGAATTACAGCTAACACTAGCCTTCTCCAATACTTTCTTATGGTCTCTGCCATTTACTAACGTTCTCCTTTAGCGTATAGGCATTATTCCGATTCCAACAATACCATAACTCCCAGCCCAGTGGGGCTCTCGTCAACTTCGGATTCGATGGATCAAGAACTCTGCCGTCAAAATCGACAACAGCATGAAAACCATCGGGCGTATCATAGACGCAGACCAACACCTTATAGTATGGATAGCCAGCCGCCACCAAAAGATTCGCCAACAAAATCGCCGCGTCCTCACAATCGCCAGTCCGGTCCTTGAGAGTTTCACTGGGCATTTTCCAGTAATCCTTGGGTTCAGGCAGCAGCTTGATGTTTTCTTGAACCCAAGAGAAAATACAGTCAGCTGAACCACCAATGTTCCGAAAAGCAGACCTCACAATGTCTGCTGCAAGGGCTTCAACAGTTGCTGGTCTAAAAAATGTGGTCACGTTAATCGGTGCAGGCCGTTTGTTCTGCTCAATAACCTGAACTCGGGCTAGGTGACGCATCCGCCAATATTCACGCATTCTGCTAAGGCACATGGAAAGTAACTCCACTGGGCTAAGGTGCAAAAGATTCTTAGGTTGGGCGTTGAAACTTCGGAGTGTAGTAAACTTTTACCGTATCACCTGAAACCACGTTTTTCACCGAGTACGTGTCTCTGCAATACATCGTTCCAGCAGAAGGGTCATTGAAAAGTCCGCATTCTTGGAGGGCTAACGTCTGCGTTATGTTGAATGTTGCGTCCATGCTACACTCTCCGACTGGAGCATCCTTGGCATATGTGCCTTGAACACGCATTGACTCTGAACCTAAAGCTGTCTGCGAGTTACTTGGCGCCGTGCCATCCGTACCGATAGCCACGTAATTGAAAACTGCAGGTCTGCTACCGCTACTGTCAAAACCTTGACCGCACAGAGCATCCAAACCGTTATCGACAACAAGGTCGAGTTCCAGCACATTCTCGTCAACGTCTATTAATGCCTTCTTAACTCCATTGATGAGGTCGACTTTCAACGCCTTCTTCAGCTGAACCTTGGTCAGATTCGCGAGTGGACGCCAAACTTCAATGCGCCTATTCATGTCGATTTTTACTGGACGCCAAACATAGATGCGTTTGACTTTGCCTGAATGTGCCCTTCTTTGTTCTTTCAATCCATTTTCACTAAAAAAACAAGCCGATTTGCACGTTTAAAAGCAAATCTTAACAAGAAAACTAAAAAACTAACAATTCTGAGCATTGCACGATAGGCTTATGTCTCTAGATAAGACTGACACCTATCTTGCGACTTGTCACGATAGAAGGAGGAGCTATGGGTAGTGTTGCCCGTAGTTTATTGCTGCTATGAGTATGTCTTTTACGTCTATGAACTCGTTGCCATTTATATCCAAGTTTGCTTGGTAACCGACTTTTCCTGGGTAGCTACCGTAGGCTAAAGCGATAGCCAATAGGTCTTTGACTTCAACAATGCCATTGCCATCGATGTCACCAGGAATGCCAACATAAACAGTGCCGCCAGTAAGGTCGTTGTCATAGACGTCTATCTCGTCCAGAACAGGTTCTATGTAGACACTTATTGTGTAGTTGCCTTTGGCAAAGTCTGTGGTGTTCCAAACATAGATAAGGTCAGTGTGGCTCTTTGGAGTCAGGATTATGTTTTCAAATGTGGTGATGATTGTTTCATTAACGTAAACGGTTGCGTCAAACGTTTCCGTGTAGTTGCCCTCGTTTTCGACTGAAAAATTAATAGACATAGTGAAGCCCTGTCCAACTACAGTTTTCGAAGTTGAAATGCTCGTTACTCCAACGTCATGAGGCAACACAATAGCACCGTCTTCGTCCAATCTGCAAGTTTCTTCGTGCTGTTCGCCAATCGTGGTCGTGCCTTGCCAAGAATCACTGTCAGTAATTGAACCATTAACAACAGACTCCAGTGTTATTTCGTATGCTCCAACTCCTGTCCCAAAAACCTGAACGACGTAATCGCCTTCTAGTGGTTCTGGAATGTAAATCTCTTGGGGTTCAGTACCTGGACCAGTATATGTCGCTCCAGTAATCTCATTGAGCGTTTCTCCTGAATCAGAATCAAATCCGACTCTTCTTCCGAAAGGATCTGTCACCATTATGTTGACGGGTGAATAGGCCGCGATTCTCAAGGTCGATCCTGAGAGCGTGTAGAACTCCAAGTTCTTTTCTTCCCAATACTCTGAACTATATCTTATTGGTGTAGCATCGCATTGATCGCCTGATGGACCAAGAGCCATGACCGACCAAGAATTGTCATCATAATCTTCGGGTGTACCATCGCCATCAGGATCAGTTCCAGGCACATCTTCAACGGATATTCCAATTGCGTGGCCAATTTCATGCATCAAAACAACAGTCTCAACGTCATCGTGTGTGCGAGCATTTGAGTCTGCCCAGATATCGTTTGTTTGATCCGCAATGAATATGTAGTTCCCGGCGTTGGTGTTGCCATATGAGTATCCATGGGCATTCCCAGTGGCGTCAACTGTTCCGTAAAGAATCCACTTTTCTTTAAGAGTATACTTGGCATTTGCTATGTTTCCTTGGGCGCGATCATCAAGCTTCCACACATCATTGTACTGGTTTTCATACTGCCAGAATTCAGTGGCATCAACGCCTTCATCCAACGGGATTTCGTCGTCTATGAAGAAATACACGTAGATTCCGTTGTCCGTGAAATACTGATGAATGTATTCCAATGCAGAGTCTGAAGGCTCGTGTCCAGTCATATAATCAACCTCGAAGTAAACTACCCATTTTAGGGAGTCGATAAAAATGCTCCTCGAAGTGAACGCTGTTGCGCCCTTATTATCTGTAACTGTGAGAGTCACTGTATAGGGTCCGCTGGAAACATATGTGTGATACGTGACCGGATCATCTTCGGTTACTGTGGCTCCGTCTCCAAAATTCCACGAATAACTAACTATAGTTCCGTCAGGATCATAACTTGGAAGAGCATTGAACTCAGCATTTGATTTTTCACATATTATGTTTGGAGTGAAGCTTGTATCAGGTCCGCTGAGAACGAAATGTGCTTCTGGGAATTGGGTTACGGTAACTTCGACTGGTTGACTCCAAGAGTCCAGCTCGTTGTTGTCTGAAACAAGTACTTTTGCAGAATAGTCTCCTCCTTGGCTGTAAACGTGAACCCTAACGGAATCCGATGTCCATTCTGTCACGCCGTCTCCATAATCAAAGCAGTATATCTCAATCCAACCATCTGAATCATAAGATTGAGAAGCGTCAAATGTCACTGGAGATCCTAGCTCCTGTAAAAGGGGAGTAGCTTCTAGAATGGCCACAGGTGAACCTGGTATTGAAAGAACGGTGATTTTTACTTCAGTGCACCAATCGCTTTCCAGACCATAATTGTCTTTTACCATGAGCTTGGCCCAATATTCATCTGATGCGCTATAATTATGAGTGTCTGCTACGGTGGGGTAGTTGAGCCAGCCGCTGTTTTGACCATCTCCAAAATCGAAGAAAAAAGCCACAATTTGGTCGCCATCAGGATCATATGAATTTATGCCATAGAACCAAACATGAGCACCAACACTCACAACCGGCGGATCAGGGTCAACGTCAAGCACTGCGATTGGCTTTTGATTAACGTCGTAATAAGCTGTATATGTCCCAGCTTCACTCACCGATATCGTTGTACTTTCTTCATCGTTGCTCCACTGCCTGAAAGTGTGTCCACTTGGATCAAGGTTTGGAACGGTGAATTCGTTGGTTCCTACCAGACCCGTAAATGTGCGAGGAGTGGAGACTCCTGCAGGCGAGATTAGAACGCCTGGATCAGTTCCCTCGCTGTAGCAGTAGGCAGCGATAGTCACATCGTATGGTGGCAACGGAGAATCTTTGTAGACTGCTCTGAGGGTCCCATCGTAGCTAACATACACGTCTGTCTCAGGACCGATATTTGGGTTCGGCACCCAAACTCCATCAGTCGTCTCCCAATGATCGAACAGATGTTGTGGAGGAGGATAATATTTCGCGTAATATGGGGACCCACTAACCATCTTTTGTATGTTGTACGGAAGGGGAAGTGAATAGGCTCCAGTGAAATCCATCGTGCCAAGATTGGCAGTTGAACCATCAAGCTCCCTAGATTCTAAGTGAATTGTGGCTGGGACTTCTTCGTAAACTGCAACCAGCAAAGCTGGACTGGGCCCATTGACGTACACATTTACCCCAGGTAAAGGCATAGATGCATCTTGTACGTAGATACCGCCACTGTATTCCCAGTGATGTATCACATGCCGAGACGGTGGAATGAAAAACGCTTGATAGGGAAGTGGGCGCGTGTCTCTAGTCACAATTCGCGGAAGATTGGGAACTGGAGGTTGAGGAGGCGACTCAGGTTCAACAGTCATTGTTCCAAGATTTTGAGTGGAATTGTCCAGCTTCCTGGACATCAGCGTGATGTTGACTGCCTCAGCTCTGACAATGGTTACAAACGTCAAAATAGTTGCACAGCAGATTAAGCCGATCATTAAAAATGAAAGCATTTTCTTCATTTTCCTTTCTCCTAATCTCCAATAGTTCAATCTGAAGATAAAATTTGCGGAACAAGGTTCTATAATATCATTCCTAGCACCAAACTTAAGACATAGAGCCTTCCCCAGCATTATCTTTTCTTTACTTATTTTCGTCTTCAGATGAGACCCAACAACTAAGGAGATAACCTCTTTGATCTCGCTAAGTTCTGACTTATGGTGTTTTTCGAGGAATTTTCTTCCATTGTTGAATGAGTATTGGGCAACAATTTGCATGAATATAGTTCTAACGATAGCGGAAGTATTATAAAACGGTCGACTTCTAGGTTCTCAATAATTTCAGCTTGGACGCTTTGCAGAATTGTCTGATGCTTATTTGCGCGCACTAGCTAGAAGAGTCAGCAGGACCTTCAGCCCAGAATTGCATTTTTTTAAGTTCCTTTTGAGAAAGCTCTCGCTTCAATATTTCAAGCCGCTGCAAGCCAAGTTCGGCCATCTCACGGCCTTTGCTCGTCAACCTGTTTACACGCTTAATTCCGCCGCCTAACCCTCGACCATAAACCCGCTTCCTCCAAACCAAGCCGCCATTCCTCAACCAGCTCAGCAGCCGACACAAATGAACAGGATGCAGCCCCACAGCCTTAGCCAAAACACTATTTGAAGCTTCACCCTTTTGCAAGAGAGCAATCAATATCCTGTCGCAAGGCGTAACAAAAAACTTCTCAATTTCCCGGTCCGTCACTTCACAACCCAGCCTCTCAAATCTTCGCCTTCCTCTTCAAGGCAGAACTTTGAAAACTGGCCATAATTCAGCAGCCACTCGATAACCTGAAACTTCGTGACGCCCTTATAATAACCGCCAAAGCCAGCGCGAATCTCGTGAGGCTTTCTTTTCCCATTTGCACACGTAAAAACGAATAAGCCGCCTTTCTTCAGCATCCGAAGCGCATTAACAAAACTCACTTTAGCAAAGCAATCATGCTCAAACATCTCCGTAGAGACTACGGTATCAAACATTTCATCAGGATACTTCAAATCTGAAGCAAAAGCCACCAGGTCCACGTCTGGACCTTCACGCCAATCCACACCAACATAACAGCAGTCTTCAAAGAAGGGTCGTGGTGAACCATTAATATTCAAGCTGCCAAGCTCCAAAACTTTCGCATCCCTAAAATTTCTTGGAAACTGTGTCTTAACTTTGGCTAGAAACTCGAGGGCAGCTTCATGCAAGCTTTTCGAGCCCCCACTCAGGCAAATGTCCACAGAGTACATCGCCATGCAGAAACACCTTAAACCCAACCTTCTGAGCCTCATACAGAAACAGCTGGTCGTGACCGCCGACCTTCACTCTAAAACGGTGAACGTCATAAACGAACCGCAGGCCACTCTCGAAAACTCGCCTATGAATCAAGCAGCAGCCAACACCAGCACAAACCATGCCCGTGAAGACTTTGCCCTCAAGCTTTGCTTTGTCGTAAACGTTTACTATTTCAGGCGGATTACCAGGAGGCCTATCTCTGAAGTAGCCAGCCATCATCTTCAAAACGTCATCACGATGGTTCGGGTAAACACCTAGGTTGATGTCAGCCCTTGGGCAATATAGCCTTCTGAAAGCATGCCCGGGAACTTGGATATCGCCTTCAACTATCCACAGGTAATCCCAGCCTTCACACAGGCACTTGTCGACAAGAAAGTTAGAGGCTTCAACAACACCACGTACATCCTTATCGCTGGTAGGAGTGTTAACAACGATTTCATAATTTATGCCAGGCATATCTTGCATGGCTGCTTTTATGCTGTCGACTACAACATCGCGAAACTGAATATAGTAGCTGGGCTCCGTCAACGGAATGCCCACTAAGACTTTGACTTTTTTCCTTTCTTCTCCGTTTTCTCTAAAGGGCTTGGCTTCGGTTCTTCAGCTTCAGGCTTAGTTTCTCCTTCAGCTTTTACTTCTACCATGGCGGGCTTAGGCTTTTCAATCTCAACCTTTTCCAGCCAAGTCTCGCCCTCGTACGAAGTTGGGAGATCCACTATCTCGCCAGGCAAGTGATGAACGCCCTTGGCGTCTGTGAAGCCATGCACTTTCGGTAATATCTTGAATTTCACGGTTCGACCTCCATCATTGTTTTGTAGAAAAACTACGAAAGGGGAGAAGGGAGACTGGATTAACCTGGTCCCGCTTAAGTCAACCCAGTCAGTTCACAAATGCTGGTGGGTCGTTTGACGCGCGGGACCACGACCTCGAAAACCTTCCCGAAAGTGTTCATGCTTCTGTCTTGCTGCATGAATGTGGATAAGTCTTGACCGATTACGGCTTCAAAGTTTTCCTGCCCAGGCTCAACGATAGCCGCGCTTGTTAAGGCGCCGCCGCTGGTGTATAAGTTGTCGCTGACGTAGATGCCGGCTGAAAAGAGATCCTTGATCACATCAAGCCATTTAACAGCCGTGTTAGTCACTAGGGCTCGAAGTTTTGCAAGCCAAGAACTTCGCAGTATAAGAGCGTAAGGTCCATAGTGTCCGTCGGTTTCAAGTTCTCCGATCGCAGCGCTACAATCGGTCAGGCTGTTTGCTGGCCACGCTCCAGCGCTGGCCTTAGTGTTTCTTCCCGTGGCTGTCATTACGCCCTCGATTCCGAGAGCTCGCCAACCGGTGTACTCTCCCGAAAGCAAGAGTTTGTCTTCCTCTTCTGCGCATTGTCTTGAAGCGTTCTCCACGCTGCGAGTGTCAATCGGTATTCCGCCGTTGCGAGCCGCAATTATGTCTCTCCAGTTCAGCTTGAACCCTTTGGATATCACAGGCACCTTAACATCGAAGCCCTCGAGCTCGATTCTGTCAAAAGAGTCTGTATCACCGTTCATGTCGATTGTCGCTGGGCTCATGTCAGTTTCCTTATAGCCCCTGACTGTTTTGAAGCCTGCATGAGGCAAACGGAACACTGGAAACAGTCTACGCCCAACGAGTAAGGGCCTCACTGTTTCGACAACTCGGGTGTCGATGTATCGGATCTCCTCGTCAGTCAGAGCTCCAGTTTCTAAACCCACTTTTCTCAAAGTCTTCATACAAAATCACTCCTAGCTTGCTGCAGCAGGCTCAGCGTTCTTCTTGTAATGCACTAGAATCTCTGCGTCGACAGTGACGTTGCTTGATTCCCAAGCCCAGCCGATAACGGAGCCTTGGGCGCCCATGGCGCCAACGGTTTGCTTGGCTACCTTGCCGTCTGCAGCTGAGACAAGAGGATCTCCTCGAGTAACGTTTTCGCTGGCCAGAAGCGTCAATTTCGCGATGCATTCACCAACAATGATTCTGGCTTGGTCTCCGACAGCATATGCTTCTGACTCGAGCTTGTCTGGAGCTACGTCCAAAATGCCCTCAACATTGTCAGCTTTGGCACCAGCCTCTTTCACCGTTCCGTCAACTGCATCAAAAATTACGAGTCTTCCTGGAAGCATCTTGGCTGCTGTTGCATTCGCGCCTATTTCCATCTCAGCAGTTAACGGGTTTCCGGCTACTAGGATCTGATTTGCCGGTTTAGGTAAAAACTGTGGCATGTCTAAGCCCTCCCAGCTGCTGCCTTGCGCTTCTGTTCAGTGACAACGCTCAAGTCGCCGACAGTCAAGCCATCGTCCCTGCCTTCGTCAGCACCTACAGGCCCGAGATGAGACCCGAGATGAATATTCTTGTACGTAGGCAGCTTAGCCTGGTCCAGCGTCAATCGAATGCGCTGCAGCTCCTCGAGAGATTTGCCCGCGAGATCCTCGATCGTGAATTTGCTTCGGGGCAGTATCTCGCCAATGAGCTTGCCCTTTTCTTGTGCTTCCAGAACATCATTTGCCGCTTTAAGCTGCACAGCTAGCTCGCCAACAGTCCTCTTGAGATCCTTGACTTCTGTTTTGAGAGCTGCATTTTCCGCTAAGGCCTGGTCTATGCTCATTTTTGCAGTCGGATTCGGATTCGAAGCGTCGCCTTCAATTGGAACGCATTTCTCTCCATTCCATTTTTCCTTACCAACTACGCATCCGTGCTCATCTTTCTTTTCAGACTCACCAGTTTGATTATCAGGCATTCTTTTTTCCTCAGCATTTTCGCTATTTATAACGCCCCGTCGTGGTGGCGTGCATCATCATCTCGACACAATTCTACCACACGATTTCCTCGAGTGATTATGATTCAAGGAGTCGCCTAGCACGTTCAATCTCTTTGAAAGGATCCGCTGAAGGCGTCGGGACCGCAGGCTTCTTTTTGGTGTCAGTTGTGGCTCCAGCCTTGATTTTTTCCTGCAGAATATTTTCAAAAGCCCTGATTTGCGCGTCCAAAACCGTCAGCTGACCGCGAAGCTTCGTTTGTTCTTCTTCAGTCAACTTTGTGCTAGGATAGAGAACATCCATTATTCTGTCTCGCTCTTTCGCGAACTCGGCAATTTTCTGCTTAATCTCCTCGAGAGACATTTCGTTAGCGGCGTCAGCAGTCTTTTTGTGCTCAGCAAACCATGCTTTAGCCTTCTCTATCGTCCAGTCTTTCGCTTTGCTGAAAAGGTAGCTTTGAATATCCCAATCTTTGCCATACTTGCAATAGACAGCCTTGATGCCCTGCTCTTCGCTCACGACAATAGTACGGCATGTATCGCTGGCCTCTTTATGTCCGCTTCGAATGTACTCTTCAGTTTCTTCCCACGGGTCAGTAGCAAATTTGCGAATAAAAGAATCTACAGCTATACCGCAGAAAGGCGATCGGCAACGACCAACAGGCACGCCAGCAGCCACATGATTCATTAGGATGTTTCTCTGCACGAAATCGTATTTTTCGCCTTTAAATAGTCCAGGAGTTTCATCGAAATCGTAGAAGAAGCCAATGCTAACATCTTTACGTTTACCAGACTTAACATCAGCTACAAAGTTTGGCTTCGCTTTTTTCTTGTTAATCCTAAGATTTCCCTTTATACCGCTGATTTCATCACAGAAGAATGGTTTTTCAACCCTGCCCACTATGTCTTTGCGGTCAGTAACAATCAAAGTGTCCGGATGCTTTTCCGGCACTATCCAAGCGCCTTCAGCTGTCCAGGCAGCTTCTTTCAATTCTGCAGCTGGCTTGTACGCTTTGCCTTCTGGATAAGGGAAAACTCCTTCACGAGCAATAATAGCTGGCACTATTAGAAAGTCGTCGGAATCTTCGATGATTTTGGTGGCGTCGACCTCAGCCAGGCTTATTCCTATCTGCCTCATTTTCTTCTTTTTCCTCCTTTTCTTTTGATGACTGTAAAACCGGCTCCTGCTTCTGCAGCAAACCGGGAACGACATCGCCCTCAGGACTAGGCAACGCGTCTAAAGGCGGGTCCATACGAGCTCGCAGCTCATTAACCGTCAAAAACTTACTACGTACATCATCAGCCCTAGCGCGGTTCAGATCCGCTGTGCTTTTGTCAAGCTCGTTCATCTCGAAACCGCCAGCCCAACGAATCTCGTAATCCTCAACCTCTGGAATCTGGCCTGTTTCCATGAGCAAGTCGATTAGCTGCCAAAGATACGGCTCGTATAGGCTCTGCAAATCAGAAATTAGCTTGAAATATTCACGCTCGTTCACGTCGCTGCCGGTTAATGCTCCAGCCTGGGCACCTCGCAAAATAGCCAGAGGAATACCACTCGCCGCGCTTATGTTTTCCATTATAGGTACGTAGTAGGGCTCAGGGTTCAAGGCTCGACCGGCTAAGCCTTTGAACTCAACCGTCTGCTTCTCGTTGTGCAGAAAATACGTGCGAGACTGCAAATTCTTAAATTGTTGACTAGCCTCAAAATCGTCCAGCTGCTTTTTAGTGGCGCCTTGAAGCTCGATGTCTGGGAAGCCGCTGCCATAACGGAACATTGTTTGTCCCATGCCCCAGCGAACATTCCGCAGAACAGTCAAATCGTCATAAACCGACTGCAAGGCACTCAAACCCTTGTATGGATGGTCCAGCAGTCGAGTCGCGAAATGAATCACGCGGCTGTAATGGACCTTAGTTTTCTCGGCGCCTTGCCCTCTTGAGAGTTCATACAAAATAGGAAGACCAAAACGTGAGCTGTCTTTGTCCTTGTCCTCGTCAGACATTTGCACCGTAAACGTCAATGGGCTATAAACAGCCAGGTCCTTAATTTCCTGAGGTTTTTCAACACGAGACTGAAGGCTTTCTCCGTGGTCAACGAAGCCTATGACTACGATTGACCAGCCCAAGAGACGCTCAAAAACCGCGGCCTGAGTAAAAACAGCCTTAGCGTTTAAGCTGCTGAGAACCTTCTGCACAGCCTTATCAAACTCAGGATCCGGCTTCTCAGCAACCTCAACAACTTCAAACCAATTATCAAAAACGTCATGCGCCACCTGAAAAACAATGCGATGGGCTACAGGCTCACGTTTAACGGCAAAAAGCAAGTCAGCGTCAGTGACCGGATCGCCAAACTTTGCCTGGCTAGACTCTCCCGCGCCACGGATGCCTGGAGAGTCTGCTGTTTCAGTTGCGACTTTACGTCTGAGAAAGGCTAAAGGATTCCAGCGCATGACAATCTAAAAGGAAAAATTGCTGTAACTTCGAAAAGAAGGTTATTAGGAGTTTGTTTAATTAAATGAACTACTAATAAGCCTTAAAAACAATAAAAAACCAAGAACATATGATTTACTTGCGCCTAACCAAGCAAATGCACGAAATTCTCAAACTCCATCTGCAAGGCCTATCAGCATACAAAATCGCTCGCAAGCTTAACCTGGACCCGCCAACAGTTTACGCCAGCCTCAAATCAGCCAAACAAAACTTTGCACAAGCAGACAAAATGATCACAGAACTAAAAGCATTAGGCTGGCCCTTGAAACTGCCCGAAATAGAGAAGGAAATCAACAGCAAAGCCAAGCAGAAACGCACAGCGAAACAACAGCCGACGCCTGTAGAAGAAATCGCCTTCAAAACTGGATAGAGAGGAGGTGAAAGCCCACAATGAAGAAACCAATCATTTTTGTGGCCGCAGTTTTAGCGCTCTTGTGTCTAACTATAGGAGCCTTGACTCCTACGGTCTGGGCTCAAGACGAAACACCTGAAACTCCCGAAGCCACCACAACCTTAGGCTGGATAGTTGTGGCTTGGCTTTTCTACAGCATTTTAGGGCTTCTGGCAGCAACCAGCACCGGACAAACTTTTGACGGAATGAAATTCGCAAAAACGCTTCTCATAACGCTGATTGTGGCAGTTATCGCTTTTGCTTTAAGGATACAGCCAGCAACAGCAGTCACTCAATACGGCGCCATAATCGACCAAATTGTAACGATAATAATCAACACAGGACCAGGCATGATGCTAATCTACGCATTAGAAAAACTCTGGAAGATGATAGTTGCATGGAAAGCAAAATGGGAGCAAGCTAGACAGGCAGCCACAGGACCAGGACCCCCACAACCAACAGCCTAGAATATTACTTTTCCTTCCCCTTCTCCTGTTTTCTTTCATCTCTGTTTTCTTGCGGAAGAATCTGCCGAGTTCTGTAAAGTTATGGGTTAGTTTTATTTGTAGATTACTATTCCAGAGCTTTATTCCATAAGATTTTTATTCTGTCAATTTGAGTCATAGACAAAGCTAAATTAAGAGTATTACACTAGAATAATATGGATGCCTAATTGATGGAGCAACGAACTGATAGAGAAATTCTTACAAATCGTTTGCTCATGTTATTTCTGATTGACCAAACCCAAAGGAAAGGTTATAGAATTACTGGTAAAGTGAAACTCATGAAGATGATTTTTCAAGCTCAAACCAAGATGGTAAAGGATAGAGTAAAAGCTTTTGACTATTTATTTTACCGATGGGATTTTGGTCCAATGAGTAATGAAGTACTGAAAGACTTAGAATGCATGCTTAACAATGACCTATTAGAAAAGCAAGGAACATATATATTCATAAGTAATAAAGGACGTGAACTTCTAAAGCAATTTTCTGGTCTTCTAGAGACAAACCGAGAGATTCTAGGATATATGAATAGAACTGTCAACGAATTTGCTTCATATTCTGGAAAAGCAATAAAAGAAGTGACTTATGATATACCGCTTCTGTTCGGGGAAAAGCTAATTCGTCATACTAAGCCTTCTGACCAAATCTTAGGTAGGATTGAACGAGATGATGCACGCTCGTGGTTTCTACTCGATGATGATTCTGAAGAGACTCTGTCACTTTTGATGGACAAGAAAGCATGTGAGGCTCTTGAAAGAGGAATTGCTGACGCTAGGGTCGGGAAAATACAAAAATATCAGCCCGTAAACTAGAAACCTCTATATGAAATACTTCTATGAGAAACTGAAAATAGTATGACGTTGTTTGAACCATGCTTCTTACAATCCTTACACTTTATTAAAGCATTAAACCCAAATCTTCTACATTCCTCACAAATGGCAAATACGAGTCTGTAATCCCCCACTCTAACGATTCTTTTACCTTTATGTTCCCGTGCAGACACACGTTTTGAATTGTAAGGATTCTCGAAAAGGACTTCTGAAATCACCTTGTCTATACGCTTTCTTATAACATTATCCAATTTGTGAATGTCGTCTCGAAACGCATCTGTAGCACGGCATTGAAACTTATACACTTCAACCAACACTTTGTCTAAGATGATGCCTTTTTAAGTCTTCTTGACGGTGTCCATTTCCACTTTCACTTCTAGCTTCAAAAGCATGAGCTTCAACTCGCTTGGTATGGCTATACTGAACAACTATTGCAGAATAACTAACCATTCCACCCTTAGCTCTATTTGACTTCAAAGCAACTATGTTATTTGTTGGGCTTGACTCCTTCACACAGGTCAACTCCATCAAAAGGATGTTTGACTTGAACGACCGTATCCTCTCGATATTGAGAGCTTTACCATTTCTACTATTTAAATTTTACTACGCTTGACAGTAAGATTTATAAATTAGATAGTAAATATGGATAGTAAAAAACAGTAAAGAGTTGACCCGTTTGAAAGTTGGAAAATATGAAATTCCCGACATGCGCATATATCCTCTATTATTTGAGGCTACAAAGAAACTTTATGAACAATTCAAATCTGAAGAAGCTCCTGACCAACTTGTAGCAGCCAAGCTATTAGACCACAAATCAGTGAGTGGCGCATTCCTAAGAAAACTTGCGTCTTTGAGAGCTTATGGTCTCATCGAGAGCCGAGGGATAAAAGTTACCGTACTAGGGAAAAAACTTACCTATGACCCTAGTGAAGAAGAGAGGAACAAGGCTCTGAAAGAGACTATACTAAACATACCATTGTGGAAAGAATTTTACAGTAGGTGGCAAGTAAACCCTCCAACAACTAACTTTTGGGTTCAATTAGCCAAAATAACTGGTTTGGAAGCTCCCGATGCCCAAAAAATCGAGGAAAACGTCAGAAAAGCTTATTTAGACGATTCAAGATACTTAAAACCAGAAAAAGAACAAGAAAAAGGTGTTTCTGCTGTGAGTGAAGATAGCAAAGTTGACACATCCGCAGCAATTTCAACATCCCTAGAAAGACAAGCAAGCATAGTTCAGAATCTTATCAAAGAGGGTGCATATGACATAGCTAAGCAGTTCATTGATTTCATAAAAGCTAAGGAAAAGGAAAACTCGAACGAAGACTAGTCTTTTCTCACTCCGTATTTTTACATGCTAAAACGTTGACAATAAAGACAAGTCAGCTATGTGATTCGCTATGAATCTCACTTGTCTTGGCACTCCAATTACAATGCATGAAATTACTCAAAGCCCATTTCCAACCAACCTTGTCGGCCAGACGCTCACCTATCTCATTCTGCATACGCTTATTCATGCGGTTAATCCTACGACTAATATGATGATATTTCAAGCCGTAGCGCCTTACGCGAGCGTGGATCTCTTTAGGCGACAACCCGTCAGACCCGGCAGAACGCAGGACGTCTAGAATAGCTTGGTCTCGGCTGTCCTGGCAGACCATGTCAACCAAATATTGACCCTGAAAATCCATTAGGTGCCTAAGCCCGTAGCTGAGGCCTCTGAGCATGCGTTTTATTTCTCGAATATCCTCACTATTACGGCGAACAAGCGTCTTAATCCACTTGTATTTGCCATGTTTTTGCTCTGGAGAACGACGCTTTTTAACATCAGCCTTAGTATTTGCTGCCAAGACTTTAGCAAAGCCTCCATGAGCAATGTATAGCATATGCTGGATGTACGTGGTTTAATATAGACCAAACAACCTCACAAATACGCAGTCTTAAGAAGCGCCTAGAAAACGAAGCTTTCAACAAAAAAAGCATAGTTTAAGCCTCTTCCCGCAACATTCAAAAACAGTTTTAACAGCAAAACACTCCAAACCACGTACATCCCTAAGCCACATAATCCTGCATGCTCCTCTGGCCCTCAAGCTGCTGCCGCTCAATACTGAAAAGCTTCTGCAAGGCGCTAGTGAGCTCTTCCAAGTTAGTATTCATAGCTTCAACCTTGCCCTCTAAAGCCTTCACACGCTCAGGCATAAGCAAATATTCGATTGCAGAGTCTCGGCTAAGATGGTCAATTTCGCCTTCCAACTCTCCAGGACTGTGGTCCATCTTCCGCTTGCCCGTGCTAACTGTGAAATACCTGCTGAGCAGCTGAGCCACCGGATCGTCAACACCTAACTCGTAACCTCGACAGATCTCGCCTTCACTAAGCTTGCAGCCATACTTCAGCATCAACGACTTAGCCACGCGATCAGCAAGATTCTTCGCCAAAACAAACAACTCACCAGGATGACGCCCATACAAAGTCTCAACATGCACAATCCAACTGCTACTCGTATGCCTAACCTTAACACCGCACTCCAAACCCAACAAAGCCGTCCAATTCACCATCTCAACACGCCTAAAATCCCCAGGCAAAACACCCTCACTAGCAATTCGGAACCTAACCATACACCTATGCAAACGATACACGCCACTGCCAAAAACGACACCCTCACATGACACGAGAAGTTTTTTACCCTTACTTGTGAGCTCGTAGAAAACAACGTTTGTCCGGACCTTTCTCTTCACTAAACCAGCTTTTTGAAGCTTCTTGAGATAGTAACTAACATGCTGTTTGCTCCATCCGTATATTCGCCCTATCTTGGCTGGGTAATCGCCAACCTCAACACGCTTAAGAATAGGAATAACTCGAGTGCGAACAGTACTGAAGTAAAATTTGACTTTTGACTTTGAAACACAAACCTTTTTACTTCTAGGCTTGGGCGCCTGAGCCAAAGACAGAATCACCTATTTTATTTGAGGCTTCTTGAATGGTCGCGGCGGATCTGAGCAGTCACAGTCACAAGCCCAAACAACTTGTTCCCATTTCCCTTTTCTGTCTGGACCAGGCCACCAAATCCAGCGGCTACCATGCTCACAAGAAACATCAGTTAATCCATGGCCTTCCTTTATCAAGTTAGAGTTTGACATGATTAGCTCTCCTTGAATCTGACGCCTTGGGCTAGGCAGAAATAGTTGCGGTCCGTGTGCTTCTTCGCGATTAAGCCGTCTTTCACCATGTCGTTTAAAGCATTGTTGACTTGTTGAGAGCTTGCGTTCCAGCGTTCTTCTTGGATAGCTTTGACGATATCTCCGAGTCTTACATAGCTGTCAAGCTTGCCTTTCTTAGCAACCGCAAGGACTTTACCGGGAACAGTGTCAGTGTTTATGGTTACGAACTTCTCTGCAGGCAACACGTCAACGATAGTCGTAGTAGACTGCAAACCGACCTGTCTGCTATCTGCAGGTATCTGAGTAGATATAGGCGTAGGCATAAGCCCAAGGTCCTTAATGCCCTCACGAATCTTATCGACAGCTGCAACCTGCTTCCTAAGCGTCTCAATCGTTTCTTTTCCTGTCTCCACTTGACCACGTAGACTCAGAATTTCATGCTTCAGCTCTCCAACATCAACATCCTCTCGGGCGGGATTCGAACCCGCGACCTCATTGTCGTTTGTTAGCATCTCTTTGACTGAAAGTTTGATGTTCGCCTTCTCCTGGAGCTCGCGAACTTGCTGCTTCAGGTTGTCGCGTTCTTTCTCGAGACGCTTAACCGCTGACTCTTCATCTTTCTTGGCTGCTATGGCCTTCGCTATTTCATCACGCAAACCACCTAGGGCATGGGAAAGGTCAGCTGTGAAAGGCTTAGCTTCGATAAGTGGAGTGTCGGCGCCGTGAGGGCATAAGCGCTTGCGAACCGCAACTGTATGTACTCCGGCTTTGTCCGAAACAACAAACTGCCCAGTCTCAAGTTTCATAATCTGCTCTTCCGTTATTGCCAAATGAAGCTTCTTTACCACGTACATTATGCCGGTTTTAGGGTTCAGGTCTGCTGGGCTGGTGAATTTGCCGAAAAGATTAATGTTACACTGACTTAGAGGGCTCTTGTGCAGATCTGCTGGGCGTTGGCTGATAAGAATTGGGAAGACGCCGATTTTGCGGCCATGCTTCGCGATCAGGCTTACTCTCGAGAGGCTTTGCTTGGTTGTAGCATCCCAATTTTGAGGAGCCCATATATCTGCTTCTTCGAGAACCAGGAAGAGCACGCGGCGATACTTCTGCTCGAGACGATAAAGATTCCACAGAAAATTTGAAACAAACTTAACCTGGTCCGCATCATCTTCAATGTCGCTGACGTTTACTACGAGGCTTATGCCCTTCTCCAAAGCAGCCTTAACATATTCGTGAGCGAAAGCCGACTCTAAAGGCAAGTCTTGATAAGGACCACCTATCACGACAACATTGTTATAGCGCGCTTTGAGCGTATGCCACTCGGGAATAGGCTCAATTATGATTACTTGAGCGTGATTAACCAGGACGTCTTCAACAATGTCAGCAGCAGCATTGCTCTTGCCATGGCCACTCATAGCTAATATACTAAAGCGTAAGCCCTCACGCTTGTAAGCGTCAGTGTCGACTGCAAAATCAGAACTCAAACGCAACTTCACGTTCTTATCTCCACGATTTTGATTCCTTTAGCCCGACAATAATCCACGATGACACCTTCAACTTCCGCAGTCGACTCAGCTTGGTCGAAGCGATGGCGCCATTCAGAGTCAGCAAGCAAATCATCCAAAACCTTGCGCCTAACAGCAATCACGCCGTAGCCTCCAGCAACGTGTAAACAGGCCCCAAAACAATCAAAGAAAGGCTGATGCGCCGCGACTTCACGGGCTTAGGCAAACGGACCAGCTGATTAAAACGCATGCCAAAAAGAGCTAGATCTTCCTCGCACCAGCGACACACTTTAAGCTCACTGTCCTGGCTGCCGAAACTAACGTCAAACTCAGCCTCGTTATGCGAAATAGGGCCACAAAGATTACACTGACACATCGTTATTACTCCAAAGTCATACGATGCAGTTTCAAGTCGCGGAGAATCGTTTTCACAGCGTTTAATACGTCAGGCTGCGCCATCTGCCAATGACCACGCAGCACATTGCGGATCTGCTCGTCCGTGGGCTCGAGAAGATCCTGCTCAGAATAGACTAGGGCTATGGCAACTGCCAAAGCAGTGTTCGCCAATTTGATCAACTGTTCAGTGCTGCTCATGCGGAAATAGGCCACAGGCTTGCTCTGGCTCTTCTTAAGTTTGTAGCGGCGATCTAGAAGCAACTGCGCACGAAGAGGCTGCTTGGGCTTGTCAATTAAATCAAAGCGAAGGACCTGAATCCACTCACGCAACGTATCATCGCATTGCACTTCACGGTAAGGCAGCATCACAAGATCAGCAGCCGTAGGCTTTTCCGCAACATTAGCCAAGCTTACGTTGCTCTCCTTCCACAATTTTCCGCTTAGGCCCTCGCTTCTTGATGGCACGGTTTTTCCTGAAATCGTAAACTAATGGTGCCAACCTAAGCCTCCACGCGTTTTTTTGCTTCGTTCAGAAGCTTTCGGAACTCGGCAGCCAAGTCATGTAAAACCGCAGAAATAGCCCTATTTGACATTAGGGGCCTCCTTTATTCTTTGCAATTCTTCAAGGCGAAGGCGAGCCGCTTCACTTACAAACTCTGCAATACTCCGGTATCTTTTGTTATTTTTGATGAACTCTTCAATTTCTTCTACCAGTTCTGTCTTCAAGCTTATGCTTTTAAAATCTGATTTTCCCTGCATTTACATCATCTTTGCGTGATTAATCATGTATGGATGCGTGATAAGTATATAAAATTTCACGTAAAAATCATGTAAAATTAGGGAATAACGCATAAATGCGGCAATGTTGCTTTTGTTACTATTAGTGATGATTTTGAGCGCGAGAGCCTACAAGAATATAAGCATCAAAAGCGAGTTTGCTGAAGCGATAGAACAGTTTATCAAAGAAAACCCTCAATTCGGTTATAGGAGCATTGCAGCTTTTCTCGAAGACTCCTCTCGCAGGCGACTTGAAGAACTCAAAGCCAAAGAAACTCGACTTCCCCGAATGGAACAAATTAATTGCGATGAAGATGGAGTCAAAATTCTTGACAGACAACTTCATCGAGTCGTTGACGTTACTTTCAAACCATCAGGTATAAGATGCAATATTGATGATGCCGACAATTGCGAACACATAAAATTTGCCTTAGAACAGAAAGATGTGCAAAAGATCGTTAGCCAGAAACGTAAAGAAGGATGGAAACTACCAGACGTCTAGGTTTCTATTTTGACTTTTCCTTCCTTCATCATCTGCAGTAATTGTTTGAGGCTAACAGCGAAAAGCCTTTGTGGATAATACTCTAAGAAACTCGACTGAAAAAAAAAGAGGATTGAGTAGAAATGAGGGTCACGTTGTCATGTAATAATCTATTACCAATGTTGCGTTGATGAGGTTTGGATTGTAGAATCTGATGGTGAATGCTGGTCCGGTAATTGTATATGTTTTCGCCACGTCATATTCCAAAAGACTCCAATCAATTGTGTACAAACAGTCTTTCACTTCACTCAATGGAATCTCGTAACCGTTAGGGTCCAAGGCATACGTCCGGGGACTTGGTTGATTGTAACAAGTGGAAATATCAATCATTGTGGTTATCTCTTGCCCCTGAGGCGGTTCTGCAATTACTTCAAATTCTACCCAAGACAGGCTTCCATAGCCGGTCGCATATGGGTTGCCTGGAATCATTTCGTTCCATGTTTCGCCGTGACTGGTACGGTTGTGGGTGGCATTGTATTCCTCGTTCAGATTTGGTTGTAACGGAAACAGGTTTGCTGTTCCAGATTTTTCGAAGAAGTCACTCCTCGTCCCGCCTGTTCCAGTGTAGCCAGCGGCAGTGGTTGTCAATATGCTCTTGTCGTAAAGCATCCAGAATTGCCAACAGATAGATTCTACATTGAGATTGATCCAAACTGTAACATTGAATCTTTGGCCGGTTACGATGCCGAAGGGACCAGAAATCGCACTTAAAGCTACTTCAGAAGGCTCTATCCACATGGTGTTTTCCGTTGGATAAACTATTGGTTTGGATATGGCGAACTCGTCCACATACGCATAATAACGGCCTAGAAAGAACCCTGTTGTAATATCCAGATAGTTAGGAGATTTGAAGCCCAACGTTACTTGTCTGTATCCAGCTGTCATAATGTATAGGTTTCCGCCACTTTCACCTGGAATATCCAGAGTGTATGAGCCTGCACTCCAATTGTAACTTCCTAATGCTACTGGCTTTGTTGGGTCTCCAAATGATCCATAACGCAGAGCCAAATTGAGTAAGTCTTTTACATCTATATACCCATCATCGTTTGGGTCTGCCCAAGGATCATAAGGCTCAATTGGGCCTTTCGCAAATGTCAAAAACAACGCAGCCACAAGCATTGTTGTCAAGACAACGTTCAATAACCCAGAAGGAGTTACTTTCATAATCTATATCACCTCCCTTTCTCCTCTATGTACAATAACACCTTATCCTTCAACTGTGCTCTTTAAGTTTATGAAAGAATTTTCTACACCGAAAAACGCAGCATACAAAACGTTAAAAGCAAGAAAAATTGAAACAGACGCTTCTATCTCATAGTCGCTTCAGGCTTCGAACTGCTTAGGCTTCTATTTTGACTTTCCCTTCCTTCATCATCTGTAGCAGCTGTTTGAGGCTTGTCAGGTCTTGTTCGCTTATGCCTAAGCCTTCGGTTTCTGCACTTTTTCCGCTGTAAATGTTAATGTAAGGCTCCAGCTTGGCGTATTCCCTTTCTATAACGCCAGCGTAAAGCTCAGGTGTTTTGTCGTACGTGCCTCCTATGCTTTCGATTCCGCTCAAGTGCCCCATCATGAACTCTATGCAGTCCTGGTCTATGCCGCGCTCCGGCGGCCTGCTCTCCGTCTTAAACAGTTTACGAAACATGTGCAGCACGAGCGAAAACGGCTCCTTCTTTAGTCCGGCTCGCGTGACGATTGTGAAGAAGCGTACTTCAAAAAGGCCTACGGTCAATGGCTTTCCACGGTTCGTTATGAATATTGTGCCCGGGTCTTTCTTGCCCTTGAGCCACTTCTCCCTTATTGCAAACCATTTCTTCAGCTCCTGGACAGCGTCTCGGCTTATGAACGTGAAGTAGTTTAAGCCGTTGCCCTTGCGCTCGTCAAAATCTATCCGTATCCGCTCATTTCCCGCTTTGATGCAGCCCTGCACGTACGACAGTATGTGATTGAACTTCCTCAGGATCTCGCCTACGCCCTGCCCGCTCTGCAGCATCACCAGGCAGATCGTCCGGTCCCTCTGATTCAGGTGTCCCAAAACTTTTCTGGCGTCTTCGACACTGAACTGCTTAGGCTTGTACTTGCGCTTCTGACGTCTTCCATAAACACCCTTGCTGCTCGTCAAATCCGCCTCATGATACGCACAAAAACTCCTAACAACAGTGAACAAGCCATACTTGTACCCGTCAGCAGCCCCAGCAAAAACAGGATTATCACGACTAAACTCCAAAACAAGCTTCAAAGCCCAACGCCTATCCTCAACACTGTCGCTACCACGCCTACGAACATGCTCGTTCAGAAACTCCCCAGGACTAAGCTCCACCCCCTTGACAACACGCAACCACTTAAAAAACATGCACAAACCACGCCCATACTCACGCACAGTACGCGGCCTCCCACGAAACTTCCCCAAAAAATCAACAACAAAAGCATCCTCCACAAAACCCTCAACCTCAACCCTACACACACCAAAAGACAACCGCCTACGCCCACCCCTCACCAAACGCACCCAGAAGCCTAGAAGAAACTAAACAAATATAAAATTATGCTGAAACATAAATTAGAAGGTTTATGAAGCCTACTTCCATTATGGCTGCGATGAAGAATATGCCATAAATGTAAACTAAATCTCTCATGGAAATCGTTCTGCTCAGTGTCTTCTTAATTATGAAGTATATTCCGTACCCTTCAACTATGCCCACTGGCGCACTTATCAACAAAATTATCGGTAAGGCTTCAACAGTTATTCCACCATAAATGAGAGTGCTTCCCCTCAGAATACTTAGGAGGATTATCACGAATGCGAAAACCAAGGCGAAAGTTCTTGGATGTTCAAGAACAATGTGTGCGTACTTCTCCCTCTTGAAGAAATCCAAAACCACCAAATTAACGTAGAAACTCATGCCGATCAAGATGAGAGAGATTACGAGGATGTTGTGTATGAAAAGTATTCCAACCGCTAACAGCTGATTTTGAAGGCTCTCTCTTAGATTTTGGAGAACATCGAGTGACATGCGAAAGAAAATTGTGTTTTCAAACGAAGAAAGTAGCAGGAGGAGCAGAAAAGCAAAACCTAAGAGTATTGTACGTTTTCTTTCATCAAACAACTTCTGAGGCTCCTAGGGCATTGATATAATAAGTGGGTAAAAAGGTTCGATTATTTCGGTTAAAACGTCGAGAAACAGGGCTAATAGAATGGTGATAGCCAAGAAAATGATTACTGCCAAAATTCCTACTGCGATTGCACTGAGCCATTTGGTTTTATAGAGCCGCTTGATTAAGAGCAACCAGACAAAGATAGAGAGAAGTAGTGCAATTAGACTGTATGGAATAAACATGAAGAACAGTGTTGACAGAACTGTTCCGAAAAGAGAAATTACAAATGCATCCGATAAAAGAGTGCGTTTTTTGCCAACAACGACTAATCCAGCAAGATATAGAACAACAGCCAAGACCAAGAAAGTCGCAAAGAACAACACCAAAGAGAAGATTAAACGAAGCCCCGTAGGAATAGCGTCCCACCATGGTCTTTGGGCGACCAAATTCGCGCCTAAGTAGAGTATGGCTTGCATCAAACGCGGCCACATTTATCATTTCACCATGAACTTACCATACTCAACAAGGATACAATAAAAACTTTCTTGCTATTGTTGTCTGAAACTTGTCTGGAATAAGAAATAAATAGGATGACGTGCTTACTAGTGAGCTTGGTGTTTCAAATGGGGTATTTAGAAACACGACCCTAAACACGTTCTAAAAAGTAGTGCATCCCCTAAAAACCCTGTGAACCAAAATCTTTTACAAAACAAAAATAAGGAGAAAAGAGAGCTTTCAGACTCAGACCACAGATTTCTAGGACAGCAGTTGGATTTATTCTCGATAAGCGAGGATGTAGGTGTTGGCTTGATTCTTTGGCATCCGAAGGGAACGTTGATTCGTAATTTAATCAGGGATTTCTGGGAACAAGAGCATTTGAAGAACGGTTATCAGCTGGTTTGCACGCCGCACATCGCGAGAAGCGAACTGTGGCAGACTTCAGGGCACATAGATTACTATAAAGACAACATGTACATTTTCAACAAAGACGGCGAAGACCACGTTGTAAAACCGATGAACTGCCCCTTCCACATTCAAATCTACAAGGCTCATCCTAGAAGCTACAAGGAACTGCCAGTAAGATACGCGGAATGGGGCACAGTATATCGCTACGAGCGTTCAGGCACGCTGCACGGGCTAATGCGCGTCAGAGGATTCACAGTAGACGATGCGCACATATTTTGCACGCTTCAGCAAGTCGAGCAAGAGATACTCAACCTGCTAGATTTAACAAAACACATACTGCAAAAATTCGGGTTTAAAAAGTATCAACTATACCTCTCAACCAGAGACCCGAAACAACCAAGCAAGTACATGGGTTCGCAGCAAAAATGGAGTCATGCCCAAAACGCATTGGCGAAGGCGCTAAAAAAGAAGCAAATTCCATACAAAGAAATGCTCGGCGAGGCTGTTTTCTATGGACCTAAAATTGACTTAAACATTGTTGACGCCTCTGGCAGACAATGGCAGTGCACAACTATACAATTTGATTTCAATTTGCCCAGACGCTTCAACATAACCTATGTAGGTGCAGACAGCAAAGATCACGAGGTAGTGATGATTCATCGCGCCTTGCTTGGAGCAGTGGAACGTTTCTTCGCCATACTAATAGAACATTACAGAGGAAACCTCCCGGCATGGCTCGCACCAACGCAAGTAGCAGTTTTGCCAGTGAACAATGATTGTCGAGAATATGCTAGAAAGGTGCACAGAAAACTGCAAGCTTGTGGAGTAAGGGCATCACTTGACGCCAACCCATCAACCGTTGGCTACAAAATAAGACAGGCAGAGCTTCAGAAAATTCCTTACATGGCAATAATCGGCAAACGCGAAGCCGAAACAAAAAAGTTGGCAATTAGAGAACATGGAGCTGGAAAAACTGGTTCGCTGACAATTTTGGAGCTAGTCAAGATAATCAAAGAAGAAAACAAACAATGAGACGGGTTCACTGTCAACTGTAACCTCATTCTCCACCTTTTTTCTAAACACAACAAGCAAAATTCACGTCCAAGCCCCCTGTAAACATTCTAACAGTGAACTCAATCTATATATAAAAGGGGGTTCAAGGCACCGGAGAGATTAATATGCTACTCTAGTAAGAGATTTTAATCTAACCCTTCCTAATTAAAGTCGATTAGGTTAAGGACGAAAATGGCGCAGAAACATCTGGAAGACTTCTCTCTCGCACAAAGTGAACCCAAAAAGGAAATGAAAGCGGAGGCCTTACCGTTAACAAAGGCTGCAACGAGGGAAAAAGACAAAAAACGTGTTTTTCCGCCATTGGCGCCTGAAAATCTTCCACCTTCGTATTTTGTTTCAGCCACCTATGACGGACAGAAGTGCAAAGCTCTGATCAAACTCTACGAGCCTGTTTCGGGCAAAATCTACTTCTGGTATGATAACACGGGGCACAAGCCATACTGCCTAACAAATCTTTCGCAGTATGAACTTGAGAAGCTAACTCGCTTAACTCAGCATCAAGGCTTTGACCATTTCGAAATAGTGGAAAAGTTTGATCCGCTAGTGAATAGAATTGTAAGCATAACAAAAATCGTTGCTAGAGACCCGTTGGCTATTGGAGGACGTCCAAGGGGTTGCATAAGAGACATCATTCCAGAGGATTTTCCAAACGTTTCTGACGTCCAAATTGCTCAAGAAGAGATTAAAGTTTGGGAATCAAAAATCAAGTATTACCAATGCTACATTTATGACAGGAATCTTTTGCCGGGGATGATTTACGGAGTCAAAAACGGCGATCTAGTCCCGAAAGACTTGAAAGAAATCGAAGAGATGGTTAAACAGATAAAGGGCATTTTCAAGGGCGCTACAGCAGAAGAACTTCAGCATATTGAACAGTGGGCTAGGCTTTTGGAGTATCCGGCCCCAAAGTTTCGCCGAGTAGCCATGGACATTGAAGTTTGCACGCCCATAGCCACCAGAGTGCCTGACCCACGTGAAGCCACGTACGAAGTTGTCTGCGTCTCACTCTACGACTCAGATGGACAGAAAAGAGTTTTACTATTGAAACGGCAAAATACTCGCGAAGGAAACGAGAATTTGCCTGCCGACGTAATTATCGAGAAATTTGACACCGAAGAAAATCTCATACGAGCCGTTTTTGACGTACTTTGGAGCTACCCATTCGTCATAACCTTCAACGGCGACGATTTCGACCTGCGCTATTTAGCTCACAGGGCAGAAAACCTAGGTTTTAGAAGAAATGAAATTCCAATAGAAGTTGGCAAACGCGTCTGTTTACTGAAGTACGGCGTACACATTGATTTGTACAAGTTTTTCTTCAACCGTTCAATCCAAATCTATGCCTTCAACAACCGCTATCGAGACGTAAGGCTTGATGATGTAGGCACAGCGTTAATCAACATGGAAAAGATCAGGTTAGAAAAAGGGATAGGTGAATTAACCTATACAGAACTTGCCAAATATTGCTTTAGAGATTCAGAAATCACCTTTAAGCTAACGAATTTCGAACATGAATTGGTCATGAAGCTCATTCTAGTTCTGGCTAGAATCAGTAGCATGCCAATGGATGACGTAAGCCGACAAGGCGTCTCCCGATGGATAAGAAACTTCATGCACCGCGAACACCGCAAAAGAAACATGTTAATCCCAAACGCAGAAGACATAATCGCAAAAAAAGGCAAAACAGTGACTAAAGCCATAATAAAAGGCAAAAAATATAAAGGTGCGATAGTCGTCGAACCCGTTCCAGGCGTCCATTTCAACGTCGCAGTAATGGACTTCCCAAGCCTATACCCATCAATAATGAAAGTTTGGAACCTCGGCTACGAATCCATACTGTGCCTACACCCAGAATGTCGCAACAATCTCGTCCCAGACATACCCCACTGGGTCTGCACAAGAAAGCGAGCTTTAGAAAGCCTCCTAATCGGTTCACTTAGGGACCTTAGAGTGCAATGGTACAAGCCAAAATCAAAAGACAAAACGCTACCAGCCGAATTTGTAAGCTGGTACAACATCACTCAAGGAGCCCTCAAAGTAATTTTAAACGCCAGCTATGGAGTCTTTGGCGCTGACAGCTTCGACCTTTACTGCCCGCCTGTGGCAGAGGCAACAGCAGCCATCGGCAGACACTCAATAACGCAAATACTTAACAAAGCAGAACAGATTGAAATCCAAGTGCTTTACGGAGACACGGACAGCCTCTTTTTAAAGAACCCTTCGAGAAAGCAAATTGAAGAATTGACCCACTGGACTGAAAAAGAGTTAAAAATGAGTTTAGATGTGGACAAGGTTTACAGATACGCTGTTTTCAGCTCCCGAAAAAAGAATTATCTAGGAGTCTTAGAGGATGGGAGCGTCGACGTTAAGGGATTAACAGGCAAGAAACGACACATTCCAATATTCATCAAAAAAGCCTTCGACAGAATGAAGGAACGCTTGGCAAGAGTTAAAACTCCTGAAGATTTCGAAAAAGCCAAAAAAGACATTTCTGAAATTGTCCAAGGCTGTTACATGCGACTGAAAAGAAGGGAATGGGACAGCCTGAGCGATCTTGCATTTAACGTGGTTTTAGGTGAAGAACCAGAACGTTATACGAAAACAACACCGCAACACGTCAAGGCCGCAAGAATCCTAAAAGAAAACCGAGTAGACGTGAGAGCTGGCGACCTGATAAGCTTTGTCAAAGTAATCAGAGAACCACATGTAAAGCCAGTTGAGCTGGCAACAAAAAACGAGATCGACGTTGACAAGTACATAGCCCATCTGCATTCAACATTTGACCAAGTACTGGATGCACTGGGCCTGGATTTTGACGAAATAATAGGGTTAACGAAACTAGAAAGATTCATGTAACACTTGTTTTACTTGACAATCTTTTCATTACCTGAACCAAAGCATATCCAAAAATGGTGATGCTGATTGTTGAGCCAACTCCTATGCCTAACCACCAGATCCATAGTTCCATTTCAGTCAACATCGCCAAATAGGTTCCAACAATAAAGGTTATAATAGCAGTTGCGGTCACGCACCCAAGAAACTCGCTCAGAATTTTGTTCTTCAGTTTCAAGAGACCTATTTTCCAGGCTATAATGCTCGCGATAAGATTCGCTAGAGAGCCCAACGTAACATCCGTAATGATACTTGGCATGGGACTAACAACATTAGCTATGGCTCCACCAATCGTAACACCAGCCGCTACTGGCCACCCGAACACAATGGACAAAGGAATTAGAGCGTCTGCAACTCTTATTTGGACGAGTTCAAAGCTAATACTCGACAAGGTGACAACAAGAACAGCATACAAACTTGCGAAAATCGCTGTTAATGCTATGTCTCTCGTGCCAAGTTTCAACTTTCCACCTCCTACGCCGGGGTTTATTATGGCGGAACGGGTGGAGGTCCACTCACCCGCCAACAACTGCTATGCACATCACTCTAGGCTATTAAATGTTACTGAAAACTATTTGTTGGGAATGCCCACTTCGCTTGTATCTTTTTCCGGTTGGGCTTGAACAACCACAGCCTCTGGGGCTTCAACTTCTACTTCTACATCTTCAGCTGAAGCTCCTTGCTTTTTGGGAAACAGCAAATCCTGAGGTGGCGGAGGAACGTTCAGAATTGTTGATAGAAGATACATCGCTGTAAAGGCTTGCTGGTAAATTCTTTGAAACACATATGGCACTTTTGTGTCAGGGTCGACCTCTAACATTTTGTTTAGTTCTGTATCTTTTCCTGTCAATGTGGTCCTGCCTTCAACCTCAAATCTTACGAAACTTGGCTTTGTCGTTAAAAGCAAGTTGAACCCTATGATGAGTGCTTGGCTTTTACGTTCCCGTTCCTCAAGCTTTGCCCTAACATCAAAATTGACAGTTTCTGCCCGGCTCTTGGCATCCAGTTTGACCCCTACCAAACTAGTGATCTCAACCTTAACCGAAACATTTGGGATATACAATGCTGGGCAGATAAGGGATTCCCCACATTAAACAATCATACTGTGAGCTTGTTCTCTAAGCCTCCGTTATTAAGCCTCGTTCAAAAACTGATTTTTGCCTTTTGTGTGTCTCACGCCAGTACACACATGCTATGCTGAAAAAGAACAGCTATAACGCTGACAATTGAACCAATGAAGCAATAAAAGTTGACGCTGCTACCAAAAGCGAGATAATAACAACTACTTGCCATTCAGTGAGATGGCGGCGATAAGTAATGAGTGTAATCAAACTTCTCCTGTGATCCGAAGAAAGCCTTTCCCCATCAAAAGAAACTTGTGCCTTATTTCTAAAAAGGAAATACGTCAGCAAGATCAAGGAAGAGTTGAAAATGTGTGGCAAAATCGAAATCAAGAGACCAGACTTCAAATCAGAAATAATTGCAAATGCACCCAATGTTGTTCCGATGGCAAAAGATCCGGTGTTTCCAACGAAAATCTTACCTTGAAAATTGAAAAAAGCGAGTGAAAGCCACACAATTAATGGAACATACAACATGATTGCGTCCGTTCCAGAGATGAGCATTAACCCAATCAAAATTATTCCCGGGGAGATTGTTTCCAAACCATTTAGTCCACCAAGCTGATTCACAGTGTTAGTGGTTATAGTCACAATGAGCGGAATAATTATAAAATAGTAGGCAGGGCCAAAATTTATGGTATCGAAAAAAGGAATGGCAATCGAAGTACGGAGTTCAAGCCTCGTAGCTAACGAAATAAGCGGTATGGCGGCTATTAATGGAAAGAAAGCCTTGTAGCGCCACCGCAAATCCATCCAGTCGTCGAGTAATCCCATAAAGCCCCCAAACAAAACACAAACAGCCAAAGTCAGAGCAGGGGAAACATTGCCAGACAAGTCATTTTCCATGAAGTAATGCAGCAGGAAAAGATATGTTGCGCTGACTAGAACGTAAATTACGCCTAAACCATTTGGAACCAGAGGCTTGTTTGACTTATGGTAGTCGGGGACTTTTGGAAACAAGCTATCGCTTCCTCATTGATTTGAATAGTATTTTTCCCAGTCAATTTCGTAAAGGCATACAAGCGGAACGATACTGCCATATATACTACGTGCAGTTTCCGGACGCAAGGTTAGCCCTGCAAAATAGGCTTCTTTAAAATATTCAGGCTGGAAGCCGGGTTCATCAGGGAAAGAACTAACTTGATTTGTGTCGCACCAACGTTGTTTTCCCCAGCTCATCAATTTGTAAACCGTCGAATTTTGTCCCACATCATTCCATTCCCACTTGTTTGTCTCATTATTGTATTGCCCAAATGTTTTTTCATCGGTCCACATGTCTTGTTCCTCAATGAAATCGTCTCGTACGAATCGTTCATGGGCTTTGCCTGAAATTCGCGCCATCCACATCCATTTTCCCTCCTCGCCATAGCCAATCCATTGTGCGGCCCATTGACCACTTGATTCTCCCACTACAAGAGTTGTGAATACAAGAATGTATTTTGCATCATACAATTCTAGCATTCGCAATGCCTGCGTCTCGTTGGCCATGAATATAAACCCTATATTTTCTATTTGCGTGAAGTTTATTGTGGCGTTATCAGCAAGCGATGTCACATTTCCAATCATGGTTAGCCAATAACCATAATCCCACCAACTGCACACAACAATCGAGGGGTTTCGCATGTTGTTCAGATATTCCAACATGTCGAACCAAGTGTTTACTGGTTCGGCAGGAGACATAGGAACACTGCCAGAAGTAATAGTGACTGGAGAATAAGCTTGACTGTACACTTTAGGTATGCCTCCAGACTGTGGTGAGATAGCGAAGTTGGACATTAGAATTAGGAATATGAGGATTACAGCAATTCCGCTAAATTCTTTTCCCACATGCTCCAAACCATACTTGGCTTTTGTAGCGATTTTAGGTGGTTCTTGTAACAACGTGCTGAAGGGTTTTAATATGCCGATTACTCCTCCTGACGCTAGAAGACTGAGAGCTGGCGCCAGAACAACAAGCAAACGCGCCATGGAAGAAGCAAAATAAAGGGATGTCAGACCAAAAATCAACAGAAACAGATTTTTGTTGTTGAGGTTTCTTATGGTAAAGAACAATCCGGCTATGAAAAAAATTATTCCTACGCCAAACTCGTAATAAATTGAACCCCAGGCAGAAATTCTGTGTTCAGCTACAGACTCTATGAGTGGGGACTCTTCCCGGGCAAAGGGATTAATGACGGAAAAGAATTTTCCACCCAGTTCTTGCATATATCCAAAATGCCAGAACATTATGAAAGCGCCAATTAACATGGCCAAAAATATTCCAGTAAATAGCACTTTTGACTTCGTCGAAGTTATGGAACGAAGAACTGCACTGAGAAGAAGTAAGACAAACACTCCAGCAACCGGCATGATAGCTGGAGACGTCAAATACGTCGGAGAAATGAAAGGAACATTTATGGCTATGAACAAACCTAATCCAAAGGTTATGCCATAAGACAATAAGAGACGCTGACTGTACCTTTTCAGCAAAATCAGCGCGAAAACGAAAAGCATAGTTAAGCCTATCGGGTAATATGCTGCACCCCAACCAGAACAGAAGTACGCTAAGGCAAGCGCGGACCCAATCGAATATTTCAGTGTTGAGTTAATGGGTCTGTCTTCTTCAATTGTCCTTAAGAACATGAGGATAAACAACAAGAGAGCAACCATTCCTATGGTTTCGTCATCAAAGAAGCCAACGGAGGTTCTCTGAATTAAGGATGGGCTCAAAGCTAGAAATAGAGCTGCAAACATGCCGACTGTTTTTCCTCCCATGTCTTTGCCGAGGAAGTAGATGATCAAGCAAGCTAGGGTGCCAAATGCTGCAGGAAAGAGCGCGCAAAAGCTCATCAAATCAATGTTTATACCCAACGCTGAAATTATCTCGTATAAAACTGCTGCAGTCATCGGTAATGCTGGAAAAGAATTGGCCATGTTTATTCCGTCTGGATACCACCGTTGCTTGTCCACCCACGGCTCTGGCCAATAAGGTGACAATAAACCGTTTTTCACCATGTAGCTTGTTAGACTATATTGATAGTAGGGATCAAATTCTGAAAGATGAAGGGCACCTGCCTCCATCTCCCACCGTAGTGGGAATATGCGCACGGTCAAGGCGACCAAAAGTATGAGAAACAAGGCTGAAAGAGTCAATATTGAACCATGGCTTATTCTAATCCGCAGTTTTCCCAGCTTTTTCAGTTGATCGCTGACGTTTTCTCTCGATAAGGCTTTTGGAAGCTTCATTTAAGGTTCATCTCTTCTACAGAGATTATTGAGGTATTTTATTATCCTTGTGGTTGATAGACGTTTCATAAACTTGAGTCATTCTTATATGTGTTTCCAAAGCGACTTTGAATAATGAGTAAAAGGGCCTAGTCTGATTTAACTGCGTGTATCAGAACCCATGGGCTCAAACTTGGAATTTTTCTCAGTCCAAACAGTCTCTCCATTTTGGCTAATAAAGGAACTAGCAGGTTTTCAGACGTACGACTAAAAGGTAACCAATTATATCCGATTCTTCTTCTAATCTTGAATCCCGTTCTGTTTAGGCTCTGTATTACTTCGGGATAAGAGTGCTGGTAGATTTTTCCGCGAATTGCTCTGAGTTTCGATTTCAGACTGGATTTATTGCCAAATGATAGAACCAATGGGGCTTCTCGTCTTAGAGCTTTGCAACACTCTTGCATCGCCTTTTCCAATTCAGGAATATAGTCTAAAACCTCAATCATAAAGACAGCATCGAAAACTTCTTTTTTTATCGGAATGCTTCTTGCATCGGCTCGAATTACATTGACAAATCTGTTTTTCAGTTTCAATCTTTTCAGTCCGTAATAGTCTATGTCTATGCTTACGACGTCTACATCGCTGTTCGCTGCCAATAATGAAAATCTGCCCGCTTCTGCGCCTACGTCCATGATAAGCGTACATTTCGTTATATCGACAGAATTTCGAACAAAGTCTGTTTCCGTTCTGGTCAGATATCTGCCAACCTTGGTTTTGGCAGCTTTTTCCCAATGTGTTTCCTCAGAAAAGGCATTTTTCATTCGGATTTCACATTTATGAAAAAGCTTTTCGTTTGTACCCATATTTTTCTGGGTCGTAAAATGGAAATGACGTTATCTTTGCTTTTGCTTGTTTGTCGCGGATTCTCACGTTTACCGAATTTCCTTCTTGAGCATAAGACGTTTGAACGTAGCCCATTCCAATGCCTTGTTTAAGAAGGGGCGAAAATGTTCCGCTGGTTAATCGGCCTATTTTCTCGCCTTTTTCGGAGTATATTTCGAAGTTTGACCGCGGTATCCCTTGTTCGATCATTCGTATTCCTATACGTTTGCGTTTAATTCCTTCACTTTTCTGTCTAAGCAATGTTTCCTTTCCAATGAAATTGTCCTTTTGGAATTTCACCACAAAACTTAGTGCAGCCTCAAGAGGAGTTGTGTTTTCGTCTATGTCGTTTCCATATAGGCACATTCCAGCTTCAAGTCTTAAAGTGTCTCTTGCTCCAAGCCCGCATGCCTCTATTCCAAAAGGTTTGCCAGCTCGAAGGATAGTGTTCCATAGTTTTACTGCGTAGTCTGGTTTGTTTACAGAAGCGTTCCATACGAAGACTTCGAAACCATCCTCGCCTGTATATCCAGTCCGGGAGAGAAAGACTTCTACATTTGCCAAGCGTGAATACCCACATTTGAACCGTTCAAATTTGTTCAAATCTTCCGTAGAAAACTCTTGTAGTGTTTTTTCAGCGTTTGGACCTTGAACCGCAAACATTGCTACATCATTTGAAATTTCCTCGATTTTGACATTAAAACCTCCAACATTTTTAACTAGCCAGTCATGGTCTTTTTCTCTGTTGGTTGCGTTGGAAACCATCATGAATTTTTCTTTTTCCAGCCGGTATATGACAAAGTCATCTATTATTCCGCCGCTCTTATTGCACATGACCGAATATTGAGCCCCGTTCGGGGGAATTATAGAAACATTATTTGTTATTACATAATTCACGAAGTGTTCAGAGTCAGCGCCAGTGATCATTATTCTTCCCATATGGGAAATATCGAAGATACCGACGCTGTTCCTTACTCCCAAATGTTCAGGGGTTATGCCCTTATACCACAGAGGCATTTCAAAACCAGCGAAAACTGTCAATTTCGACATTTGTTTATGCACATTGTAAAGTTGGATTTGACGAATTTCCTCCAAAGTCTCCTTCCTCGGTAGGCAGTTTATTTTAGAGGTATCACTTCTACGTCAATCGGTATGAGTGAAAGCTTCTTGCCACATTGCGGACACTTCCCATCGTTCAAATGTAGAATCTCGTCAGGAGGTTTGATGTCAGCGCCTTCGTATAACATGTGGCCGCATCCTTTGCAAACAACACGCTGGGGCACAGTAATACACACCCTTAGCAATAAAAAGAGTAACAGGCGCGACATATTTATTGATTGCTGATTGAACGACGTCTCACGAGACCATCGATGAAGAGTATAATGACAAGTCTTTGATTTTAGATTCGAAAAGACTGCCCTTTAGGAAAACGTGCGAAATTGATGGAGAAGAAAAACAATTACAGGTATGTGGTCGTGTTTCAAATTGAGATAGAAACTTTTAATTTCAACTATGAGCTTAACTCGGGAAATCATCTCTCAACATGCTCGCACGGTTTGTGCTGTTATGGGAAAATACGCTTTAATCATTACAGAAAAACCAGATGCTGCGCAAAGGATAGCCTCAGCACTTGATGTAAAGGAAAAAGCGAAAAAAATGGAAGAAAAAGGAGTACCATACTACTTGGCTGAAAGAGATAAGGAAATATTCGTCATTTCGGCCTTAGGACATTTATACACCGTTGCTGAAGAAAGACATGGAAGAAACTACTATCCTGTTTTCGGTTTCAAATGGGTGCCAAGATACGTCGCTGAACGACGTGCGAAAAAAATTCGCGCATGGGTTGCAGCGATTTCAAAGCTGGCAAAGGGCGCTGACACGTTTATTGACGCGTGTGACTATGACATAGAAGGTAGCATAATCGGATATTGTATACTAAAATATGCGTGCGGCAACAAAGAAGGCGTCTCAAAACGCATGAAATATTCCACGTTAACCAAGCAGGAATTGGAAAAATCGTACTCTGAATCCTTACCGCATCTAGACTTTGCGCTCATACAGGCTGGACTCGCAAGGCACGAGGTTGACTGGCTTTATGGTGTAAACCTTTCCCGCACACTGACAATTGCAGCGAGGGATTGGAGTGGAAAATACACAACATTAAGCACTGGAAGGGTGCAGGGACCAACACTGAAGTTTCTTGCCATGAGAGAAAAATCGATCAGAAGCTACGTGCCCATTCCATACTGGGAAGTCAAAGCTGAAGTCGACATAGACGGAAAAATCTTTCAAGCTAAATATGAAAAGAAAGAAATCGAGACGAAAAGAGAAGCAAACACAATCCTAAGTGCATGTAAAGAAAAGAATGGAATAGTCGAAAAGATCGATGTTAGACAATTTAATCAAATGCCGCCATTGCCCTTTGATTTAGGTTCCCTACAAGGCGAAGCCTACGACCTCTTTGGATACACACCTAGACGCACTTCGAACATTGCTCAACGCCTCTACCTAGACGCTCTAATCTCTTACCCAAGAACAAGTAGTCAGAAGCTTCCTCCAGCCATAGACTACGAGGGAATACTAAAAAATCTGAACAATGCCTCAGAATTCAGAAAACTGACCGCAGAGCTTCTCGAAAAGTCAGAATTGAGACCAAGAGAAGGAAAGAAAGAAGACCCAGCGCATCCGGCCATTTATCCAACGGGAAACCTACCGGAGAAAGTTTTAGACTCCTCTGAAAGGATCATGTGGGATCTTATCGTTCGAAGATTCATGGCAGTTTTTGGTGAACCATCAACAAGACAGAGCGTGAAAATTTGCATAAACATTAACGGACATCGATTTTTACTGCGTGGAAGACAAACTTTAAAGGAAGAATGGCTGCGCTTCTATGAACCTTACGTAAGGTCTAAAGAGGTTCTGTTGCCATCAATGAAGGAAGGGGAAACAACAAACATCAAGAAAGTAATTGTTGAGGACAAATTCACTAAACCACCGCCACGATATAACCCTAGTAGCATCCTTAAAAGGATGGAAGAGGCGGGAATCGGAACAAAAGCAACGAGGGCAGACGTCATACAGAGGCTATATGACAGAAAATATGTTCGAGATGAAAGAATGGTCGTAACAGATCTAGGATTCGAAGTTGTGGAAATTCTGGAAAAATATTGTCCCACAGTTGTTTCAATAAAACTAACAAAGGAACTCGAAGAAAAAATGAGCAAGATTCAGATTAACAGCGAGAAAAGAGAAGATGTCCTATTAGGCGCGGTTGAAATCCTCAAATCCGCGACAGATAAATTGAAGGAAAAAGAGGAGAAAATCGGCGAGCAATTGAGCAACGCCATAAAAAGGGCAAGACTAGACGAAAGAATCATTGGCACATGCCCCGTTTGCAGTACCGGAAAACTCGTGACACTATATTCGAGAAAAACTGGAAAACGATTTGTTGGCTGCACAAACTACTTCAAAGGCTTATGCAATACATCATTTCCGTTGCCACAGAAAGGCACTGTAAGATCTTTAGGAAGAAACTGCCGTGGATGCGGTTGGCCTACAGTTCAAGTTCGAATAGAAGGAAGGCGTCCATGGATGTTATGCTTCAATCCGAAGTGTCCACTAAAAGAGCAGAGGAGGAAAGCAGTTGAAATGCGCAATTTGCGGTAGAGAGGCTGATGAAAGAAGTTATTGTGAGATGCACATGAAGGCTTATGAGAGCATTGATAAGAAGTATGGCGCATGGAAAAAAGCTTTGCAGATCTCTTGGAAAGAGTATTTAAGTGAGATTGTTAAGAATCCATTAACAGGCGAGTGGGCCAAAGAGTTGGCGGAGCACTTAATAAGAAGCGGAGAAAGTCAAAATGTCGAGAGCAGTTAAGAAAAGAGTTTCCTCATTATCATATTCGCTGAACAGATTCTATCGAAGAATCTCGACGGCAAGACCATCTACCCTGATTCTGTCGATAATAACAATAGCCATTGCTATATTTCTATTTGGAGGCGGGTTATACAATATAATAATGAAGCCCCTTCCAGCAGTTTACTACGGTGGCCGCTTCATAATTATCTTTCCACAACTTTCTGAGCAATTCGTAAGTGATAGTGTCGTTGTTACGATTCTGTATTCGCTTGGCGTTTTTGGATTATTGTTCATGTATCAGAGTACAAAATACGCCTATAAACCGAGACAAGCTTACATGATGTTTATAGTAGGAGTAATCCTCATACTCTTAGCTTACATGTTCCTAGAGGCTATAATTCGGATCAAGCTCTCTCGATAAATTTTACCAGGGATTGCTTTTTAAGCCCATTTTATATGCTATGAAATTGGTTAGCAAGTGTATGGGCGGAGTTATAATTAGCGTTGTGATGACAAGTTCCCAAGACACAATCTGCAATGGAAGAGAAAACAAGATTGTTCCTATTATGAAGTCAACTTGATCAATGATTGGAAGTAATTCTCCTGGAGCAAGTCCGAGTCTTCTCTTTACAAAGGCTCCTGTTAAATCCCCAAACAAGGCTCCTAGAGACAGCAGTAAGCCAAAAAGAATATGGCAACCAAAAAATATGGTTTCTGCAAGGCCTACGACTGTTCCAATAATCAGTCCTGCAAAGAAACCGCGAAGAGTTTTGTTCTCCCCAAATATTGGTCTTCCATCGAACCATTTTTTCCCAAAATCTATTGGACGCCCTCCGCCAGCAATTACAGGAATGGCGTTTGCGCAATAAGCTGGAAATATGAATTTTGATGCTTCAACAATCAATTGTGTTATATCCATTTCTATAACCATCATCAACGAACTGAATACTCATGTATTCCCGTTTCAGTTATTTTTAAGCGGCAGGTCTGAGGATGCATTTTTCGAGGGTTTTTTTCCACAGTTGCTTTTATTACTTGCGAGTTTCCAGTGGGTTTCAGAGCAATTATTGTGTCAGCCCAAAATTTCAGGACTCTTGTGGCGACTGGTTCTATGCTCACTTGAGCGTCATGGAATGCGCTTCGAACCTGACTCGTTACTAAGACTGCGATTTTCTGGGTTCTGGCAATCTGTGCTGACAGCGCCATCTGTCTATTTAGTTCACGATTTAGCTCAAAAGTTCTGCTTGGAGATTCTGCGACTTTGACGCGATAAAGTGACGTCATCGTGTCAACGATTACAAGCCCAAAACTTTTGGTTAGGTACTCTGGTAGCTGGTCTACGACTACTGTTTGTTCATGAAAGTCCTCTGGTTTCATTAGGATTACTAACTCGGCTTTTCCTAAGTCATCAGATAAAATCTGGGACATCCTCCGGGCAGAGAAGGTGCCGTCGCAATCTATGAATAATGTCTTGTAATTTTGTCTTGTGCAATTTGCAGCACATTGTATGGCTAGGGTGGTTTTTCCAGTTTCTGGCTCCCCATAAATCAAGCCAACATTTCCAAATTGGATGCCTCCTCCTAGAATGTTGTCAATTGACTCACAGCCTGTCGAAATCTTCTGCAGCACAGTCACGCACATCAACGGATATAAACCACGAAACTAATAATTTGCTTTGCGCTTAAGTATTCGTGCAGATAGGAAAGCTATATGAAAGCGAAGATTGCTGTTGCCACAGTTTCCGGAAAAGCCTACTATTTGATTGTCAGCGAATTGAAAAGAAGGAATTTACCATTTCTAAGCTTGATTCCGAAAGAGCCCATCCCCATGAAAATTAAAGTTGTCATAACCACGGAAGAGGAACGAAGGCTAATAAGCCACGAAAAAATCTTGGTGTACCAAAATGACACAGACTCAGAGGCATTAATAAGTGGCGCTTTGCAAATTCTTCAAGGAAAAGACAATTATGAAAAAATCGTTATAGGAGTAGACCCAGGCGAAGTTTTCGGATTGGCGGTTCTGGCTGATGGAAAAATCGTTGAAACAGAAAATTGCTTCAGCATTGAAGAAACACTGAATAGAATAGAAAAGACTCTTAGAAATTTTGAAAACAAGCCAGTAGCTTCGGTCTCCATAAAAGTTGGCGATGGGGCCCCTCTGTACAAGGAAAAACTTCTAGAAACTCTTGATAAAGCATTACCTTCAAGCGTAATATTGGAAAGTGTAAGTGAGGCTGGAACAGACCGCTACCTAAATGAAACTAAGCATAGAAGAAGACTGAGAGACATTGTTTCAGCCATAAGAATAGCCGGGAGAAACGGACACACGTTTCCACGGAGTAAGACAGATGAAACGAACAATTGAAAAAGGCAAAACTTTGCTAGTCGACGGTCCTGCATCTGTTACTGCGACCTCTGGAAAAGTAACAGTATTTGGTTCCATAGTCGGTAGCACAAACAAGATTGTGATCCGCGAAGGCAAGAGATTGCCTTTTTTTGCGGAGCAAAGCGCAGCATTTGACATCTCATTAGGAGAAAACGCAAACATTGAAGAAGTTGAAGACGACACCATTCCAATTTCATGGAGCAAGGCTACCGAAGAGATTCGAGGTTTTCAAACCACGCCATTAACTGCGATAGTCTTAGGCACAGTTGATTCTGGGAAAACAAGTTTCTGCACGTATTTGATAAATAAACTGTTAAACAAAAAGTCTAGAGTTGCAATTTTAGATGGAGATTTAGGTCAATCGGACATAGGGCCACCATGTACGGTTGCGTACACTTTCATAGTTAGGCCTGTAACGGACTTGTTTAATCTTAAAGCAGAAAATGCTTTCTTTGCTGGTGTCACCTCACCAAGCAAAGTCACAACTAAAGTAGTCGAAGGCTTGGCGACGCTTAAGAAAGAGATTTTAGGCAATAACCCAGATGTTGTTGTCATAAACACTGACGGATGGGTCGAAGGAGAAGACGCTGTCAAATATAAGGTTCGGCTTGTTGAGGAACTCAAGCCAGAGCTAGTTTTCTGCATCCAACGGAAAGAAGAGTTGGCACTTTTCTTGAATAATCTTGAAAGGTACAGGAGAATTGTTGTGGATTTTCCCACGGCTGCAAGACAAAGAAGCAGCGAGAAACGGAAAAACATAAGGGAGCTTGGATACGTTAAATACTTGAGAGATGCAAAAATTCAATCTCTTCCTCTAGATTGGTTAAAGATTGAAGGAAACGAGGTACTTGGCTTAGGCAAGACGCATCAGAACATTAAACGCGCAAGAAAAATCTACGAACTTTTAGGGATGAGACCCCTACATCTTGCTGAACTGCGAGACAAAATCTGCATAGTCATTGGTGCAAGACACTGGATTGATTGGGAGTGCATAAAGAAAGTTGAGGAATATACGAAGAAGAAGATCACAGTTTTTCGAAAAGGCGAAGAAAAGGGATTACTCACAGCTTTGTATGATGGCCATAAGAAATTCTTGGGGATAGGCGTATTGCAAGAAATCGACTACGTGCGGAAAGTTATGAAAATCTTCACTCCAGCATCTAGAGAAATTTCAACAGTCACTATAGGAGAAGTCAAGCTCGACAAGAATATGAAGGAAATCCCCACTTTTGCAGAAGATAATCGATCAGAGTTTATGAAGTTCAGCAAACTTTTCTGAAGAAGCGGCTTAGTTCCCATGCAACAACTCCATCTTTATCCGGCAAAATCTTCAAACTATTACGTATCCAAGATGGAAGAAAATGTTGACAATATACCGTGGCAAAACGGTGGTCAAGAAAAATCATGGCTCCCTTGTCTTCAAGACTTCTTATTGGTCTTCCAGCAACTTGAGAGGCTTTTTTCATTGCAGGGAGAATATAACCGTACTCGCGCCCTAGCCCTGAGAAACGTTTTTCAAAATAGTCAATCTGAGCCCTTACCTTTGGGGTCGGTTCTGCGTATGGCACGCCTACAATTGCAACAGAATTCATTTGGTCACCGGGGTAATCTACGCCCTCTGAGGAACGGCCACCTTGAACACCAAGAAGCACAGCACCACCATGCTTGGCATGGACCTTGAATCTTGCAACAAGCGTTTCGTTTTCTTTTGAAGTCATACCTTTATGTTCATGAAAGACTGGTTTATCCAAGGCCTTTTCAAGTTTTTCTGCCCTCAAAGCCTGTAGAACTTCGAAGGAAGCAGTAAAGACTCCAATGTTTGCTGGTGTGTTCTGGGAGACTTCTTGTATTCGCTTTATGATTTTATTATACATGGGTGGTGTCCTCTTCTCCATTGCTGTAGTAACACCGCAACAGACCAAGGGCAATATGTGCTCTTTAGGAAAAGGTGACGGCACAACGCTTTTGATGGTATTTTCTGGAAGCTTCGATATTTGTGTATAAGCTTCTAGCGGCTGTAGAGTGCCAGACATGACAATGCTGGAGCGGACAGAAGAGAAAACGGGCGCGGTTATTTTCGATGGGTCCAAAGAGACTATTTCCAGCTTTGCAGTAGCAACGCCCGTTCTGGACATATATTTGCTTATCACGTTAACGAATGATTGTTCCTCAGCAGTTTCAACCCATCTCAACAGAAACTCGCTCATGCCATGAATGAAAGAACGGGGATATTTTCCTTCGGCAAGTAGGCTTCGTCTTAATGAACTTCCAATTTCGTGTAGATGCTCAAAAAATGTTAAGGGTTCACCTACATCAGCCTTTTCTCGAACAAGTTCTATAAGAACTTCTGGGGAAACTAGCGCTTCCTTACCGATCTTTTCCATCAATCTTTCAATTTGGCTTCTGACAAATTTTGCGAAGTCTTTTACTTCCTCATAGCCGAATTTTTTGGCTTCAAGTTCTGCCTGCTTTATGGCGAAAAGAGATAAGCTACTGCTAGCTATTTCAATTGCCGTTTCAGGAAGGTTATGCGCCTCATCAACGATTAGGATAATTTTGTGCAGGGGCGCGTCCAAGTTTTTGAGAAATGCCTTGCGGATCGCTGGGTCGAAGACATAAAGATAACTTAATGCAATCACATTTACTTCTGCTAATGAAGCCTTTACGAGCTCATAAGTGCAGAAGCCTCTTACTCTACAAATTTTCTGGATTTCCGAGGCTTTATATGGCCTAAAGGTAATATGCTGTTGAATCTCAGAATACTCGTCTGGGTTCTCTTCAATATTCCGGAAGTATGGGCATCGGTCTCTGGTCTTTAACATTTCGCAAACTTCCATGACCGCCCTCGCATCTAATGCGTGCCTCGCTACGACATTATTTAGGCACATTTCGTGGCGTCCCTTTATGGAAATCCCCGAAATTCGCTGCTTTCTAGAAATCGCTTTTAACTCTTCGACTACACGGTCATGTTGTCGATGTGTTCGTGCAACATACAATATCTTTAGATTCTGTTCTACAGCCTTAGGTAGGCAAGCGCTTAATGTAGCGATGGTTTTTCCTAACCCATTGCTTCCCTCAATCAAAGCAGAACCGCCTTTCTCAATAGCCTCAAAAACTGTTTCTACGAACTTGTCCTGGAAGGGTCTTACATTATCGTAAGGAAAGTATCTTGCAACCTTTTTTGCTAGTTCAGTCATTATTATCCCATAGCTGTTTTGATGGGCAGAGCATGTTTACAGCGCATTGCTTACACAAAGGATTCCTAGATTTGCAGTAGCTCCGACCAAGTTGAATGAGCAATACATGAAGAACCAAATAATCTTTCGCATCGTAAAGCGATTGAAGAGATTCACGAACCATTTCATAATTTCCATTGGCAGGCGCTAAACCCAAACGTTTTGCTACGCGATTAACATGCGTGTCCACCGGTACCGTAGGTTTCTCCGCACAAAAGAGCAAAACGACATCAGCTGTTTTGGGTCCGATTCCGGGAAGTTCTAGAAGTGTTCTCCTCGCCTCTTCAAAGGACAAGGATAGTATCGGTTTTAGATCGTCGTGAAATTTTTCGTGGATTATTTTAGAGATTTGCTTTATGATTTTGGATTTATTTCTGTACAGGCCAGCCACGTTCAAGCATTTCTCAATTTGGCTAATTTCAGCGTTCGCCAATGCTTCGGGTGTTATTCTGAATTTTTTCGAAAGGTTTTCGAAGGCTTTTGCGGTGTTTCTGCCCGCGGTGTTTTGTGAAATTATCGTGACAATTAGTGTTTCAAATGGGTTTCTTCTGGGGACAGCCCATTTTGGAAGTGCGAAAGTTTCTCGGAGTGTCTGCAGTATTTTTTCTGCTCGGCTCGCAGCCATTTTTTACATCGCCTTTTTGAAAATAATAAATAGTGAATGCATGAAGCTATAAATAAGCAATGGAGACTTGACGATGGAACGTGCAAAAATTGTTAAAGACGAGATCATTGAGCAAAATATGCATTTTCTAGCGGTTTACATGGAGACAGAGAACTCCTGCCTAATTCTGCTAAGCGAAAATGAAGATAAACTTGGAACTCTGGCAATTGCTGTTCCTAAACCAAAAGATATGCTTGGACCGCCATCATCATCTACTCTATTAGGCGATAAGAACGCAATCTCAGCCCGTATGTTTGCCGAGTATGTTGCTTCGAGAAAGGGAAAGATAGCGCTAGTTTCAATTTATCTGGAAACAATCAGCGAAATGCAAGCTCAAGCAACCTTCATGAAGCTAATAGAAAAAGTTATTCGCTTAGAAGCGGAAAAAGAGGGAGCAACAACATGAGCCTCAAAGCTTTTCTCAAGCAAATGGAAAAAGAAAACGAAGTTTTACATGTTAAAGACGAAATTTCCGCGCGTTTCGAAACTTCATTCATTGTGAAGAACTTTGACAGCCAAGGTCCAATTCTACTATTTGAGAAGGTAAAAACTTATGAAACAAAAGTTGTTGCCAATGTTTGCGGAACTCGGAAGAGGATTTGCGCAGCACTTGATACGGACCAAGATGAACTTTATCGAAAATTAACAGAGGCTTGGCGCTCACCGAAAAAGCCAAAAATTGTTGGTGATGGGGCGGTCAAAGAAATTTCTGAAAGAGACTTGTCCAATATTCCTATCCTAACGCATTTTGCGAGAGATGCTGGTCCATACATTACTTCGGCCGTTGTATATGCGAAAAGCGTTGATGGAAATGTTGAGAATGTATCGGTGCATCGTCTTCAAGTTTTAGACAATAAGCGCTTGGCTATTCGTCTTGTTCCGCGGCACCTTTTCAAATTGTGGCAGATGGCAAAGGAGGCTGGCAAAGACCTGGAAGTGTCAATTTCAATAGGCGTTCATCCAGCAATTTTGCTTGCTGCCTCTTCGCCTGTTCCGTTTGGTATGAACGAATTTGATGTTGCAAACACATTGATGAGTGACAGGTTGCGCTTAGTTGAATGCAAACACGTAGATGCGTATGCCCCAGCGGAAGCTGAATTGGTTTTGGAGGGGAAAATCTCAGCAACAGAAGAGGTTGATGAAGGCCCCTTTGTGGATATAACTGGAACATATGACGTCGTAAGGAAGCAGCCAGTTGTGAAGGTTATGTGTGTTATGCACCGCAGAAACTATGTCTATCATGGGCTTTTGCCTTCTGGGGCGGAACATAAGCTTTTGATGGGTTTGCCTCATGAAGTCTTGATATGGGAAGCCGCCTCAAAGGTTGTGCCAAAGGTTTATGCTGTCAACCTGTCAGCTGGCGGAAGCGGATGGCTTCACGCAATAATATCCATCGAAAAACAGCTTGATGGCGACGGAAAGAATGCTTTGTTAGCTGCATTTGCGGCGCATCCAAGCCTGAAGCACGCGATAGTCGTGGATTCTGACGTCGACGCGTTTGATGCCTCTGATGTGGAATGGGCAATTGCGACACGTTTCCAAGCCAGCGAAGATTTAATTACCATAAAGAACGTGCGTGGTTCAACATTGGACTCTTCTGCTGATCAAGAGACGGGTTTAACAACAAAGGTTGGTGTTGATGCCACTCGACCGTTTTCTAGGCCTAAGGAGAAGTTTGAGCGTGCAAAAATTCCTGTTAATGAAAGCATGGAAAAGCTTGTTCGGAATTTGCTTGGTCCGGGAAGCAAAAGTTTCGCACACGAATTTATATACAAGATTTCTAGAAATTAGAGAAGTCGGTGGTTTTGTTGTCGCCTAAGAAAGAGGAAGAAAGCAATGTTTCGCTGAAAGTTGATGACGTCATGGTGAAGGAAGTAATAACTATAGATGAAAATTCAACGGTCAAGGAAGCGGCTGACGTCATGAACAAGTTTGAGATAGGCTGTCTAATCGCTGTTAAGAAGGGAAAAGCCATGGGCATAATAACCGAAAGAGACCTCCTAAAGAGAGTTATTTCAGACGCAAAGAACGCACATAAAACTAAAGTGAAAGATGTCATGAGCAGCCCACTGGTCGTCGTTGAACCTGATATGGATTTAGAAGATGCTGTGAAACTGATGTTTCAGATGAAGATTAAAAAGTTGCCAGTAGTGGATGGGAAGCGCCTAGTCGGTTTGGTCAGTCTGACTGACATAGCTCGTTTCCAACCTCAGATGATGACAATACTCAAGCAGCTTGCCAAGAGACAGACTGCACCAAAAAGCATGAAAAAAGTAATAGACTACTACGTTGTATGATAGAATGAGTTTTCGTTTCACTGCCATTTTTTGAAGAAGTTTAAATGTCTAGGCCTGACTCTAATTCAGATGCTAGAGACTGGCAATTCATGAAGAAGACTTTGGTTTTAAGGATCAATTCACAAGAACCCGAATTAGAAAAGATTCGAATAGCAGCAGATTTCATCAAGAAAGGCGGTTTAGTGGCTTTTCCCACGGAAACAGTATATGGTCTAGGAGCGGACGCACTGAACCCAAAAGCGGTCTTGGCTCTTTTTGAAGCGAAAAGGCGTCCTGTTGACAATCCTCCGATAGTGCATGTGGGAGATGTGAAAGATGTTTACAGATTAACCAAGAAAGTTCCGCGTAAGGCTGAAAGATTGATGACCAGATTTTGGCCTGGACCTTTGACGCTAATTTTTGAACGCTCAGAAATCGTGCCAGACGTAACAGTTGCTAGTTTGGACACGATTGGAATTAGGATGCCTAGACATTGGGTAGCTTTGGCTTTGATTAGAGGAAGCGGATGTCCTATTGCGGCTCCAAGCGCGAACCTCGCTGGGAAGCCGAGTCCAACGTCAGCTAAGCATGTTCTGGATGACCTTAACGGAAGAATAGATGTCATTTTAGACGCTGGACCGACTCACATTGGCGTGGAATCCACAGTTTTAGACATGACTGTTGAGCCACCGCAGATTCTGCGTCCAGGCGGAACGCCATATGAAGTTTTGAAGGAAGTTCTTGGCAAGGTAGAGCTCAATCCTGTTGCCGTTGCTAACAAGGCGTTGCCGGTTGAGAAGGCTCGTTCGCCTGGGGTCAAGCATAGGCATTATGCGCCAAATGCAGACATGATTGTTGTTGAAGGTGAAATGACTGCTGTGGTGAACAAGATAAACGAGTTGGTTTGTTTTTACGTGCAGGTCAATAAGAAAGTTGGGGTTCTCGCAACCGACGAAACAGCACGGTGTTATAGAGCTGATGTGGTGAAGTCTCTGGGAAGCCGAAGCGATATGGCTATTGTTGCGAGAAACTTGTTCAGGCTCCTGAGAGAGTTTGATTTGGAAAAGGTGGATGTTATTATAGCTGAGGGAGTGTCTGCTGAAAGAATTGGTTTAGCCATTATGAATAGGCTGCGAAAGGCTTCTGGATACAATATAGTTATGGTCTGACCACCTTGGGCATAAACACAATGAAAAGCGTAGACCCGGAAGGGTTCTAGGTCCTTATATAGGTTGAAATTTTGATCTAGGTGAGACTTTCCTAATAGCCCAAGTATCGTGGGCGAAAGTATTATGTCGTTAGTTTTTGGTTTATGTTTTAAGGTTGATTATTTATTGAAACCGAATTGGAGTGATTTGGTCTTAGTGGTTGTTGCCGGGATTTGCATTTGTTTAGCCAGCGGATTTGTTGAGAATCCGCCAGAGGCTAGCGTTATTGGACATAGGTATTATGGGTGGCCGCTTGTTTGGCGAATTACTAAGACGCTTTTGCCGGAAGAATATCGTTATTTCGAGTTGTTTATTGATTGCTTGATTTGGATTGTGGTAGCTTTAATAGTGATGTTGCTGGCGAAGAAGCTGATGAGAAAACGAAAATCAGGTAGAATCAACAACAGAAATCAGAAGCAATAAATTAGAAGACTCGATGTTACATGAACAAGAAAAGCGGCAACACTATTGGCTGTGGCAGTTTGTAAAAGAAAGCGGTTACAACTCTGAAATATTCGTTGCCAAAAAGCTTTTATTCCGATTCTAATATTGGCATCCTTACCTTTTTTCATTTTGTTATTCTTGCTCTTCTCTTTTTCTTTCGATGTGCATTTCTAAATAGTCTTTCCCGTATGGAAAGCACCATTCAAAATACTTCTTGCAGGGAAACTCTTCACAGTCTCGCATGCAGTATGCAATGCCGCGCTTCACAGCACAATCCACCACTAAACATAAAACGCCTCTACCGTCCCAACGAGTCTTAACCTTTTCCTTAGCTATAGGCTCGATGCCGGAACTGCAAACACAACCCAACTTCTTGTGGAGCTCACAAACGTCACAACAGATTCCACAGGCAGCAACATATTCCAAAAGAAAAATCTTCACTGTTTTGACATTGGCATCTTGATGGCTTTCTCTTTGGCTACTCTCTGGGCTTGTGTATAGCCTGCATCCGCATGTCTTACTACGGCTGTTCCAGGGTCTGTCGTTAACACGGTCACTACGCGTTTTCCTGCTTCTTTTGTGCCGTCGGCCACTAAGCACATGCCTGCATGTATGCTGTAGCCTATCCCCACGCCTCCGCCATGATGCACGCTGACCCATGTGGCACCAGCAACAGCATTCAATAAAGCATTGAGTATAGGCCAATCTGCCACAGCGTCGCTTCCATCCACCATGCCTTCTGTTTCGCGGTTAGGCGAAGCGACACTTCCGCCGTCTAAGTGGTCGCGTCCAATCCATATTGGCCCAGAAAGCCTTCCATCTGCAACCATGTCATTGATTATCTTGCCAAATCTTGCCCGTTCACCGAAGCCAAGCCAGCAAACTCGCGCTGGCAAACCTTGAAACTTCACCTGCTCATTCGCTTTGCGTATCCAGCGACACAACTCCTCATTGTGGGCAAACTCTTTTAGGATAACGCGATCAAGCGCGTAAATGTCCTCAGCACTGCCCACAAGCGAAGCCCAACGGAAAGGTCCGCGACCCTCACAAAACATCGGTCTAATATATCGCTGAACAAAGCCCGGATAGGCAAAAGCGTCCTTAAATCCAGCATCATAAGCTTGCTGACGCAAATTATTGCCATACTCAAAAGTCACGGCTCCTTTCTGCATCATCTTAACCATGGTTTCCACTTGCAAGCGCATACTCGTGCTGGCGCGTCGCAAATACTCTTCAGCATTGCTTTCTCTGAGCTCGTCAGCAACCTCCTTAGCAAGTCCAGCGGGATAATAACCATTCAAAGGGTCGTGCGAAGAAGTCTGGTCAGTCAAAACATCTGGAATAACATTCCTCTTTAGCAGTTCTGGATGCACATCAGCGGCATTACCCAACAGACCGATGCTTCTGGGTTTGCCCTCTCGTTTAGCCTCTAAAGCCATGTCCACAGCCTCATTCAGGTCATCCGTCCAACTCTCCAAGTAGCCATGCTTAAGTCGTCTGTCAATCGCGCGCTTGTCAATTTCGACAACTAGGGCAACACCATCATTCATAGTAACAGCCAAAGGCTGGGCGCCACCCATCTCACCCAAACCACCGGTCAAAACAAGCCTTCCATGCAGAGAACCGCCAAAATGCTCCTTCGCAACAGCCGCAAGAGTCTCATACGTACCCTGCAAAATGCCCTGTGTGCCAATGTACGCCCATGAACCAGCAGTCATCTGTCCAAACATGATTAAGTCCTTGTGCTCCAACTCGTGGAAGTAGTCCCAAGTAGCCCATCGTGGCACAAGCATAGCGTTTACTATTATGGCTCTAGGTGCCCACTCATGAGTTTTAAAGACAGCCACAGGCTTGCCACTTTGAACAAGCATTGTCTCGTCAGGCTCAAGTTCAGTTAAAGTTTTAACAATCCTCTCAAAACATTCCCAATTTCGGGCGGCCTTGCCCGTCCCACCGTAAACAATGAGCTTTTCGGGGTCCTTAGCCACTTCAGGATCGACAACATTAAATAGCATGCGCAAGATTCCTTCAATCTGCCAATTTTTACAATGCAGCTCAGAACCAGTCAGACACTTAACTGGCTTCTCAATCTTTATCAAACCAGCTCACCACGAACAAAATAACAGAAACGTATTATAATTCTTTGCTCACAACCATTACATTTATTAAGGCATAGCTTACACGCTAAGGAAAGAAAGGAGAAAACTACATGAAAGGAGCAATAATATTCATAATAGTCTTCCTGATCTTCTTAGGGATAACCTTAGCTTACGCTGAACTACCTCTAGGCAACACAATCAGCGACGCCATTAACATAGATCCGAACGTAGAGTGGAGCGGGCTTCGAGTAAGAACACTTGCATCAGCAATATTCAACGGCATAATCTATGGCGTAATAGCATGGTTGATCTACACAATCGTAGAAAAAGCAAGAAAATAAAGCCCATAAAACCGAATTCTTCATTCAGTCCCCCGCAGAAACACAAGTCCACCCGGTTTTTCTTTATCAACAACCAATCTCCCATTCTTTATGACTTTATCCACAAGATTCACACTGAAGCGATAGCCAAGGAACTTGTGATTTGGTGCATCCAAGATTACGGCATCAGCTTTCTTTCCAATCTCTAAACTGCCAATTTCAGACGCTCTGCCAATTGCGTGCGCAGCGTTGATTGTGGCTGCAGTTATGGCCTCAGCCGGAGTCAGCTTCACGAAATGACAAGCAAACGCAATCACCAACTGCATGCTCTCAACCCAACAGCTGGGGTTGAAATCGGTGCCCAAAGCTATAGGAACGCCAAAGTCAATCATCAGCCGAGCATCCGCATATCTCCCCATCATCAAACTGAAAGCGGTAGCAGGAAGCAAAACGGCAACCACGCCTTTATCAGCCATGGATTTAAGCCCTTCAGGGGAAGAAAAAAGCAGATGCTCGGCAGAAGTAGCTCCAATATCAGCCGCAAGCTCAGCACCACCAAGCATGCTCATCTCATCCGCATGAATCTTGGGTTTTAAACCATAATTTTTACCAGTAGCCAAAATACGCCTGGTTTGTTCCAAATTGAAAATGCCCCTTTCGCAAAAAACGTCGCAAAACTCTGCAAGTCCCTTCTCAGACACTTTGGGAATCATGTCCTCAACCACTAAACGGACATAGCCCAAAATATCACCTTTGTATTCAGGCGGAATTGCATGCGCACCCATAAAAGTTGAAACTAAATCCATGCAATGCATTTGATTCAGGCGTCTAGTGACTTCTAAAATCTTCAATTCATCCTTTGTTGCTAAACCATAACCACTTTTGGTTTCTACTGTTGTGGTTCCATGCTCCAACATGGAGTCGAGGGTTCTGTCACTAATGTTAGCAAGCTTTTCAGCGCTTGCCTTTCTTGTTTCCTTTACTGTTTTTAGTATGCCACCGCCCGCGCTGAGAATTTCCATGTAAGAGGCGCCTTCAACTCGCATTTGAAACTCTTCTTCTCTCGAACCAGCGAAAACAAGATGAGTGTGAGGGTCAACAAAACCCGGCAAAACAGTTTTTCCATTTGCGTTTATAATGTTTTCTGCTTTGAAGACTTTTGTAATTTCAGGAGTTTTTCCAACAGCAGCTATTCTTCCATCCTTAACCGCTAGACCGCCATCACGTATTGTTCCAAGCTCTTGCATTTGCTTACCTGTGCGAGGTCTTTGAGAATCACCGGCAAGAGTGACAACCTCATCAGCGTTTACAATGAGCAAATCTACCTTTTCTCTGGCTTTCCTTCTGACAGGTTTATTCAAAGGCACCGCCTTTTTTCATAACATTTTGCACGGCTATCTCTAACACGCGGTCTTCACTCAAGTTATCAATCTTAAGATAATAAGAGGCTGTATCAATAAGCGCCCCTAAAGGAGCCAGACCACAAAATTCCGAGCCCACTATGGGCACATTGTAACGAGCGCATTCCACCTTTAGCGCTTCAAAAACACGATAAAGTGGGGTCTTCTCGAAATCGCTTATGCTCATGCCTATCTGTGTAATATTTTTCTCAGCAATAAATGCGGCCATGGCCTTGACGCTTGAAAAGCCACCCTTCTTCTCGTGTAAAGCGTTTGCAATTTTCTTAGCAATCTTCAAATCGGGAGTTCCAAGATTGACGTTAAAACCAGCCATGATCTTTCGTGCTCCAGTTATTGTCGCTCCGGTCTTTTGATTAAACTTTGCTGAACCAAAATCTGGTCTACGTTCAGGCTTAACAATCATTTCAGCTAGTTTTTCATATTCGCCCTCTCTTATCCAATCTAAATCTTTACGCTCAGGTTTTGCTCCTGCCTCGCCGTAAAGGTAAACTGGCACATCACATTTTTCAGCTAAGGTTTTGCCAAATTTTCTGGCAATTTCTATGCAGTCTTTAATTGCAACGTCTTTTATTGGTATGAAGGGAACTACATCGACGGCACCCAAACGTGGATGCTGACCCTTGTGCTTTCGCATGTCGATCAATTCGATGGCTTTCAAAGCAGAGCTTAGAGCGGCTTCAAGCACTGATTCTCTGTTACCGACGAAGGAAACAACAAGTCTATTATAATAGTCGTCAAAGGTATAATCAAGAAGAAAGGCATTTTCAGTTTTTCTAATCTCGTGAAGGATCAACTCGGCAATTTTAGAGTCTGAAGTGCTAAAGTTGGGGACACATTCAATAATCTCCATATTATCCACACCCTTTTAGAGTTACCAATAACACATGGTAATTAAGGTTGTCCAGGGCAGATTTAAGCATCATCAACTCATCTTTTAAACTTATAAAGTTTCAATAAACTCTTACAAAGGGAGGAGAACACGGTGGATTCGGAGCTGAGGTTTGAAGTTCCAACCTGGAACCAAATATACAATATGCTTTTGACTTTGTCTGGAAGAATCAGAGCTGACGGGTTCAAACCAGACATTATCGTAGGTGTCTCAAGGGGAGGATGGGCTCCAGCCAGGGTATTGTCCGATTTGTTGGATAATCCTAATCTTGCAAATGTCAAAGCCGAATTTTACCTAGGAGTAGCCGAAACAAAAGGCGAACCCACCTTAACGCAGTCAGTTTCTGCCGTGGTGGCTGAAAAAAGAGTCCTTATTGTAGACGAAGTTGCAGACACAGGTAAAAGTCTGAAATTAGTGAAAGAGCACATCATCAATGAAGGGGCCACCGAAGTAAAAGTAGTTACTGTTTACTACAAACCGTGGAGCGTTATCGTGCCAGATTATTATGTAAAGGAAACAAGCCATTGGATAGTATTTCCATGGGAAATAAAAGAAACCATCCGAAAAATCATCAAAAAATGCAAGAAAAACAGAAAGCCCTTGGAAAAGGAAACCGCAAAGCTTGAAAAAGCAGGAATACCCGCAGAAATCATCAAAAGATTCCTAAGAGAGATTTTTGAGGAAAGAAATTGCTGAAGTACATCAAAGAATTTGATACACATTTAGAAATAACCGGGTTTGAAAATGTTCGGATCCCTGATATCGGATGGTTCCTAAAGACAATTAGAAAAGAAAAGCCAAAAAACGTGGAAATTCAATTCTTTGATGCAAAACTCGTGTCCACATGGCAGCATCTCTATTTTGCGGTTTTGAATGCGCTAACAGCTTTCAAGAACAAAGGAAACATTTCAAAAAGCTTAGCGATGGAAATTATGCTTTACGCTTCTGCGCAGCATCAGATTCGAAAAGCCACGAAGCTTTTCGGGATCAAGTCTCCAGTTTCAAATGTGGCTATGCTGGTAGTTGGAGAGAAAAGCGAAGACGTTAAACTAGCTATTTCTAGAGCTTCAAAACATGTTAAGGCACAAGCGGATGAGGCAGTTCTTGAAATGTCCGAGGAAAAAGCGATGCTTATCCGAAAGGTTTTTGGAATTTCAGAAACAGAACTTGAAACAATGATTAAAGAGAACAATTCAGAAAGAGTCTTAACCGACCTCGTCATTGAACGAATGGCGCTGCTGGGTACTCAACGTTAATCTAAAGAACTTTTTCCTTCATAATAGATAGAATGGCATTCGGCTCTATTACTGATATTCCAGTTAATCCGCCTACGACTTCTAATAGAATGATCTTGTCAGGCTTATTCAGGTCAACTTTTCTTTCGATGTTTGCGGCTGCAGTTTCGATTATGTCCTGTGTTGGAGTCGCTGTAAAACGCTTCTCAACAGTAACTCGAAAAGTTTCGTTTTCGGCTATTTTTGAGCCAAACTCAGTGACTGCGTGCTCGATTTGGCTTAAATCTGTGCGAACAACCTTTTCAATCGGAATTACTCTGAACATGTAACGAAACTCGTAGGGACGCTCACGTAAAATCTCGCGGAATCTATTTATAACTTCAAAAGGATTAAGGGCTGTCTTTGCAGCAATCAAACCAGCGATGCCAGTCTTCTCAACAGTAGGCGCGGAATCACCTATCTGCCCAAGGAGAAAACATAACTCAGAACATGCGTCACCTCCATTTCCACGAGAGGTTGTGGCTAAAAGATTAAAATCTCTAAGCATAGCCTACACCATTCGCTCTGTATGAACTACATCTAATGTATTACGCAGCTAGATTTTATTTTTGGAGCAAGTTTATTCAGGTCAGTGCAGGTTAGTGGCTTTTTCACAGCTTGTAGCTCTCAGCCGTCGCCTCACATCATCCCACAAATAATATTTCTTTGCGTAGATTTATTCGTTTTGACGAATTTTAAAACATTAAGCTTAAATTCCAGAGTACACAAGCTCAGTAATTCCAATTTGGAAGGGGAGACGCTTGTTGAGTGAAAAGCGAAATCCAGTAATTGTTGTTCATGGTGGCGCTGGACGTTGGCATCCTGAACGTAGTCAACCTGGTTTAGCAGGGGTCAAGAAAGCAGCAAAAGTAGGTTTTGACATTATAAACAACAGGGGAACAGCCGTTGACGCTGTCATGGAGGCTGTTGCAGTCATGGAAGATGATGGTTCGTTTAACGCTGGTTATGGTTCAAGCTTGAATATAGAAAAGGAAGTGGAGATGGAAGCGTCAATCATGGACGGAAAGACATTACAAGCTGGGGCAGCAGGATTATTAAAAGACATACGGAATCCCGTTCGTTTGGCAAGGATAGTCATGGAAAACACAGACCATGTTTTTGTTGTGGGTAAAGGCGCAGAAAAACTTGCCAAAATGTTTAATCTTGAAAGAAGAGACCCAAAAACTGAACTTAGATTAAAATATTACGAACAGCAAAAAGAGGCTTTGCTCGATGGAAAATTTGAACTGCCAAAGCTAAGTGAACTGATTAAAAGGCACATTGAATTTTTTGAACTGGAGACTGTCGGCGCAGTCGCTTTAGATAAAGATGGAAACGTCGCCGCTGCAACATCTACCGGAGGTTTCCCCTTAAAACTTCCTGGAAGAATTGGAGATTCACCATCGATCGGATGTGGTACGTACGCAGACAATGAAGCTGGCGCCTGTTCAACAACAGGTGTCGGTGAAGTAGCAATAAGACTTGTCTTAGCGAAAACCGTGTGCAATCACATGGGCAATGGAAAAACGGCACAAGAAGGCGTGGAATTGGCAGTAAAGCTCATCAATCGAAAAATGCCAGCAATATACAATCATATGGGATTAATAGCTGTTGACTCTCACGGAAGAATCGGAGCAGCACACAATTCACCAAACATGTGCTGGGCTTATCTGACACCAAAAACGCAAGAGCCCATAACCTCTTTAACAGCTGAAATTGTGAAAGAAAGTCTCTAAAAAGGCATTGCTGAATATGCGCTTTGGTTTTCATTCTCGACAACTGACGAAGAAAAATGCTTAAAGCATTGCTAGCTTGTTTCACTAAGCACCAAAAAGTAGCTGGAGGTGAAAAGGTATGCGTGAGGAAGAAGAAGAATGGGAAGAAGAAGAAGAGGAAGAATGGGAAGAAGAAGAATGGTAGAATTAAACAGAAGCTAAACATTCTGCAATTTTTCTTTACCTGAAGCATTTTTAAACAATTTTTCATGTCATTTAAAGGTACATATTTATAATCCACTAGCTACGACCATTCATTGTTGGATCCAAACGTGACAAGAGTTGCAGTGTTAGACCTAGATAGGTGTAAACCAAAACGTTGCAGTAGGTTATGTTATCGCTTTTGCCCGATCGTGCGCAGCCGCATAGAAGCCATAAGGTTTGAAGACGACAAACCGGTGATTGTTGAATCTCTTTGCACTGGATGTGGAATATGTGTAAAAAAGTGTCCATTTGGCGCAATCTCGATAGTTAACCTTCCAGATGAGTTGGAGAAAGATTGCAGTCACCGTTTTGGGCAAAACACTTTCAAGCTTTTTAGACTTCCAACCCCCTTTCCGGGCATGGTTTTAGGTCTCCTTGGACAGAATGGAATTGGTAAAACGACTACGCTCAAGATACTTTCTGGTGAAGTGAAGTTAAACCTTGGAAACCATGAAGAACCACCAGATTGGGACGAGATAATCCAACACTTCAGAGGCTCAACACTTCAGAACTATTTCCAGAAAATGAGAGAGAACACGCTAAGGGTTTCACATAAACCTCAGTATGTCGACAAAATCCCCAAAGCTATCTCCGGAAAAGTTGGAGAACTATTGGAAAAAGTAGATGAGAGAGAAAAGCTAGATGAAATTGCGGAGCATCTTGAACTTAAACAAGTTTGGAACCGCCCCCTCGAAGTCTTGAGTGGAGGCGAACTTCAGCGCGTAGCAACTGCTGCTGCCATATGTCGTGAAGCTGATGTCTATCTTTTCGATGAACCGTCAAGCTATTTGGATGTCAAGCAAAGGCTTGAAGTTGCCAAAGCGATAAGAAGCCTAAAAGACGATGAAAAGACAATCATCGTGACAGAACACGACCTAGCGATAATAGATTATCTTTCTGACCAAATCTGCATTTTTTATGGAGAGTCAGGCGTTTATGGCATTGTTTCTAATGTTCATGGCGTTAGAATTGGCATAAACATTTACTTGCAGGGTTACATCTCAGACGAGAATGTCCGATTTCGAAAAGAATCAATAATATTCCACGAAAAACCACCCACAATAAGCCTCAGCGCGGGTGAAACACTGGTAAAATGGAAGCAAATTGAGAAATCATATGAAGCCTTTAAACTTGCTGTCCCCGCTGGAGAAATAAGAAGAGGAGAAATTATTGGAATTCTAGGACCGAACGGCATTGGCAAAACCACTTTTGTAAAGATTCTAGCTGGAATCGAAGAGACTGACAATGGAAGTGAGCTTGGTGAATTGAAAGTGAGCTATAAGCCACAGTATATTTCAGCAGAATACGAGGGCACAGTTCAAGAGCTTCTAATGAGTGTCGCCAAAGAGAATTTCTCTTCAAGCTTATACAAGACTGAAATCCTCCAACCTTTGAGGATACATCTGCTTTTGGACAGAAATGTGGCTGAACTCAGCGGGGGTGAACTGCAAAAAGTCGCGATTGCAGCATGTCTATCTCGTAAGGCTGAACTCTACTTGCTTGACGAGCCTAGTGCCTATCTAGATGTTGAAGAGCGATTAAATATGGCACGGGTCATCCGTAGAGTTGTCGAAAACAACAACGTAACGGCGTTTGTTGTTGAACACGACGTTGTTGCGCAAGACTTCATAGCTGACCGTCTAATGGTTTTCACAGGAGAACCAGGAGCGAACGGTACAGCAAATCTGCCCACAAGCTTAGGCGATGGAATGAATGTGTTTCTTAAGGAGATGAATGTGACATTCAGAAGAGACCCTAGTACCAAGAGACCTAGAGTCAACAAAGAGGGCTCAAAACTTGACATATTTCAAAAACAAATCGGAGAATATTACTACGTGCGTTCACTTCGAAGATAAGATGGTAAGGAATGCTTATGGTTAAAATCAGAGAAAACAAAAAGAAGCTTTTGAAGGCAGCTTCGAAAGCTATGACTAATGCATACGTGCTCTGGGGTTTTAGAGTAGGTGCCTCCGTGCTCGCAGAGGACGGACAAATTTATGAAGGGTGTAATGTTGAAAGCTGGATTTCTGGGCTTGGAACTTGCGCTGAAAGATGTGCCATAAACCATGCTGTTTTACATGGCAATCGAAAAATTAAGCAAATAGCCATAACCGTGGATGCTAACAGCCTTAGTGAGCCCATACCGTGCGGAGCATGTTTACAGTACATTTTCGACTTTGCGGAAAATCCCAAAATTGAAATTATCATGGCAAAAGTGGAAAAAGGTAGAATCTTGTTTGAAACTGTCAAATTAAAGACTATTGCGGAGTTGCTGCCGTCTCCTTTCAAAAATGAATAATCTTTCTCTAAAACCGTAGTTAAATTAAAGAATAAGCAGAACATATCGTAAAGCAATTGCTGTTATCCATGATGCTGGTGGAAACTAGGATGGCTCAGACAACATTTGAAGAGATAAGTGCTTCAGACTTTTTCTACCGAAACAGAGATATAGCTGGTTTCACAAATCCGTCAAGAGCCATTTTTGCTGCAATAAGAGAACTTGTTGAAAATTCGCTGGACGCCGCAGAAAGCCTCAGAATACCACCAGACATCTACGTTAGGCTTTCATATGAAGGAGGAGCCAGCAAAGAAACCCAGATTTTCAGGTTAAGAGTTGAAGACAATGGCATAGGAGTCTTGCCGAGGCATATTCCCTCAGCCTTTGGGCAGGTGCTTTTTGGTTCAAAATACAAGTTGAAGCAGCAAAGGGGAACCTTCGGCCTAGGCGGTAAAATGGCAATTCTATATGGACAAATCACCACGCACCAGCCAGCCTGCATAATCTCAAGCACTGGAATGGCGAAGATTTACATTTACAAGCTCATGATTGACATCCAAAGAAATCGTCCACTCATCCTTGACAGAAAGGTTCTCATAAACAAGGAACAATGGAAAGGAACCATAGTTGAATTCTGCTTGGAAGGTGACTATTTTAGGGCCATGCCCAAAATTCTAGATTATTTTAAGCAAACAGCAATGGTGAACCCCTACGCGAACCTAACTTTTGTTGATCCAAAGGGCAGACTCTACAGATTCACCAGAGTAACGAGGGAAATGCCTGAACCGCCAAAAGAGACTTCACCTCACCCTTATGGTGTTGATGTGGAGCTTCTCCAGCGTCTTATACAAATAACACCTTACAAGAACATGCTCGAGTTCTTGAGAAACCACTTCCACAGAGTGGGAGAGATCACTGCACGGAAATTTTTAGAGTTCAGCAACATAAGTCCATCCAAGAATCCGAAGAAACTCTCCCATGAGGAAATCGTTAAGCTAATGCACATGCTGAAAAGATTCAAAGAATTCTTGCCGCCTGATGCGAGTTGTCTGTCACCTCTAGGCGAAGAATTGCTAAAGGCTGGTGTTCTAAAAGAGCTGAAACCAGAATTTGTAAGTGTCAACCGGCGCAAGCCAGCAACTTATGCAGGACATCCCTTCATCATCGAAGTAGGAATCGCTTATGGAGGAGAAATCCCTAAAAAAGGAAGCTTCATGATTTATCGCTTTGCCAATAGGATACCGTTATTATACGATGAGGCAAGCGACGTTTCAGTTAGAGTGATAAATGCGATGAACTGGCGAAGGTACAAGGTCACACCTGACATGCCAACGGCGATTCTAGTGCACATTTGCAGCACAAAGGTTCCATACAAAACTGTAGGAAAAGAGTTCATTGCAGACAGACCTGAAGTCAGAAGAGAAATAGCCAACGGGCTACGGGAAACAGCCCGCCAACTCCAACGCTTCTTAACGCGGAGAGAACACGTTGATCGAGAACGAAAAAGATTTGGAGTTTTTAGTAGGTATTTGCCGAAAATAGCCCAATTTTCAACAAGGCTTGCAGGCAAAGAAAGACTTCCAGATATAGAAAAACTTCTTAAGAGCGTGAAAAAGTTTGGAACAGAAGAAACATAAAAGTAGTATGACGGAAAGAAAAAAAGACATTTTAACGGGTTTAGAAAACCTCGGTTCAAGAATTTATGAACAGTTGGACAGCGGATATTTTCCTTCAATAGCAATGCCGAGCCGTTCAACAGAAAACATTTGTTACGACTCGCTACTTAGGCAATTCATTTTAGGTGACAGAAAGGTTCGAAGAAGCGCCCGCAACATCCGCCATCTCAAACCTTTCACACAACTTGTTTGGGCAGCATTTTTTTCTCGCGAGCTCACTTCGCAACGCAAGACATCAACTCTTAGAGATGTTTACTATTCTGCGCAGGCTTATGAAATGACTTTCACAGACCAGCAGGAATCAAACAATATCATAACAGATTTGGAGACAGTTATGGGGTTGTCACGAGAAGACTTCAACATATTCCCAGAAGAACGCTCAGCAGTTTTCGGCGACTTAACTATAGAATATACTGTGCCTGGCTATGAAGGAAGAACATTGAATCTGACTTCACACCCGGATGGTGTACTGATTGGACCTGCCTTGACTTCTGCAGAATTTGCGAAAACAACAGCCGATAAGGTGATAGCCATAGAGAAAGGCGGCTTGTTCACACGGTTTGTAGAGGAAAATGTGCACAATAAATTCAATGCAATACTTGTTTTGACGGCGGGGCAGGCGCCGAGAGCTACAAGACACTTTATTAGAAGGTTGAACAGAGAACTAAGCCTTCCAGTATACATTTTCACGGACGGCGACCCCTGGGGAATGCACATAGCCATGGTCATAATTTCAGGTTCAGCAAATGCTGCGCACCTAAGGGATTTAACGACGCCTGATGCAAAATGGAGCGGTGTTTGGGCCTCAGACATCGTGGATTATAAATTGCCGACTGATCCACTGGATGAAGTGGACATTAAAAGGCTTTATGAGTTGCAGAAGGATCCGCGTTACAAAGAAGACCCTCTGTGGCAGAAGGAAATTAAGACGTTTATGAAAATAAAGAAGAAAGCAGAGCAAGAGGCTTTCAGCAGATATGGCTTAACATACATTGTTGACGAATACTTGCCAGAAAAGCTTGAAGAAACAAGGTGAATGAAGGAAATTTAAAATAAGTGTTTGTGTTCTATGTAGAAGCACATTGAACTGGATGGGTTGGAAATATGAGTGAGGGAGGCGGTTTCGGATTATCGTTTGCTGAAAGATTCTTTGGGCTATTGCTCATTATTACTGGCGCCATTGCTATGTACTACACTTTCTTAAGCACCAACGAATTAGGTGTTTATTCGGCGTTTTTCGGATTGCTAAGCGTTATACCTTTAGTGTTAGGATTGATTCTGATGACCGCAAAAATCGAGTAACATCAATTTGACCGCGCAGAGAGGTTTATTCTCTTCTTTCAACCACTATTTTGCAATTTGTGGCAAGTGCTGCTATTACGCCTAGGGCTGCGAGCCAAGGAGCAATAACAACGCCGATAACTCCTACGGTAACAGGGATTTCAAGCAGAGTCTTTCCGCTTTCCTCCTTGACGATTATTCGGGTCACGTTTCCTTCATGTAGAAGCTCTTTAACTTTTTCGATAAGGTTGTCAGAGGAAACGGTGAACTCTTCTTTAGTAACTTTGGTGACAGAAGCCCCGCATGCATGGCAGAATTTGTCGTTTTCTTTTAGCTTTGCTCCGCATTTTGAACAGTAAGACAAGTCATCTTTCACCGTGTTGAGCAGAATTTGATAGCAATTTAAAAATGTTCTGTAAACTGAGGATGAGTGTTTATTAAGTAATAGTTTATTATTTTTGAAGAGACTTTGCTTGTTCAATCCTGCTGTGGAGACGTGCAGATATGCCTATTCGTCAACCAATTGTGTGCGTCCTCGGTCATGTTGACACTGGCAAGACTCTTCTACTGGACAAAATACGGAAGACAAGCGTCCAAGCCCGTGAAGTTGGAGGAATAACCCAACACATCGGAGCCAGCTTCTTTCCAGTTGACACACTCAAACAGTTGGTTGGTCCTTTACTTTCGATGATTAAAGGAGAAATCGAAATCCCAGGTTTGCTCATTATCGACACACCAGGACACGAGGCTTTCACCAATCTACGCAGGAGAGGAGGTAGCGCCGCAGACATAGCTATCCTTGTGATTGATGTTCTGCGTGGTTTTGAAGCCCAAACTTATGAATGTATAGAAATTTTGAAGGCGCGCAAAACACCTTTTCTAGTCGCTGCAAACAAAATAGACCGCATACCCGCCTGGAACCTCTATCCAGACACTCCGTTCTTGAAGGCATATCAGAAGCAAGACCCCTATGTAAGGCAAGATTTAGACAATAGGATTTATGATATCATAGGCGTGTTCTCACGTTTAGGGTTCAGAGTTGACCGCTTCGACAACATAAAAGACTTCACCAAAACGATTGCCATCGTGCCAACAAGCGCTAAAACAGGGGAAGGCATCACAGAACTATTTATGGTTCTCGTTGGTTTGACACAGCAGTATTTGAAGAAGCAGCTGCAGACAACCGAAGGGCCTGCAAAAGGCACAGTTTTAGAGGTCAAAGAAGAACCAGGCTTAGGATTGACACTTAACACCATTATTTATGATGGAATTCTGCGAAAAGATGACACGATTGTCGTCGGCGGCAAAGAAAAACCCATCGTTACACGCATCAGAGCAGTTTTAGTTCCGAAACCACTGGATGAAATTCGAGACCCACGAGACAGATTCTCTTCCGTAGATTCGATCTCTGCAGCAGCTGGAGTCAAGATTGTTGCGCCTGACTTGGAGGGAGCCCTAGCTGGCGCACCGCTATATGCTGTCCCAGAAGCAGAAGAGACAGAGAATTACGTTAGACTTGTGTTAGAAGAAATCGAAAAAATCAGAATCGCGACTGATATTAACGGTATTATCTTGAAAACTGACACTCTGGGCTCATTAGAGGCTATTGCGGACATACTAAAACAAAATGACGTGCCAATCAGACTTGCAGATGTTGGAGACATATCTAAGAGAGATGTTGTGGAAGCCGCTGTCGTTAAGGAACATGAACCCCTATATGGTGCAATCTTAGGGTTCAACGTTAAGATTTTGCCGGACGCTGAAGAAGAAGCCACAAACAAGAGCGTTCAAATCTTCCGAGAAAAAATAATCTATCATGTGATTGAAAATTACCTGTCTTGGCTAAAGAAGCAGCAAGAAGCAAAACTCGAACAGGACTTCGAGGCGCTTGTCAAGCCTGCAAAAATCCGGATAATGGAAGGCTACGTTTTTCACAGGGCAAAGCCGGCAATAGTTGGTGTGGAAATCCTAGCTGGAAAGATAAAGCCTAAAACCAAGCTTGTGCGAGCAGCAGACGGCGAAGAAATAGGCGAAATACAGCAAATTCAAGACAAGGGCAAAGCTTTACCCGAAGCGCAGCAAGGAATGCAGGTGGCAGTGTCCATGGACAAACCGATTGTTGGAAGACACATATTCGAAAAAGACATGTTATACGCAAAAGTGCCAGAGACCCACGCAAAGATATTACTAAAAGCTTTTATTGATAAATTGACTGCGGAGGAACAAGAGGCGCTAAACGAATACGTAGAAATAATGAGAAAGAAAACACCGTTCTGGACAGCTTGACCTAAAAGTGATAGTCTTGAGAAGTACCTCTGTTGTCCTCTGGGGCATCTAGACACCCCTTATATATAGGTATGGTTAACGTGCAAGCCAACAAAGTTTATATAAGGCGATGCCACCCCGCCGCCCATTACTTATTTCCCATGGAGACCTTGGAGGAAAATGGTGGAAGTAGCAGTTAATTGGGAAGACTCGGCACTGAAACGCTGGCTTGACCCCATAACCAGAAACAGCACGAAATACGGTTATAAAACTGCGTTCAAGGCTTATGCATATTCAGCCAGTTTCTTTAATCATCTGATAATTTGGCAAGCATTTTATTTAAGCCCACAAATACTTCGCTTAATATTCCGTTTCCAACGATGCGGTTCTGATCAATAGTCGGGCAGTATAACTCAATCATAGAGCAACTACGTCGACTGTAAAATTTGCAGCGCGTGCTTCGCTTTGTCCGCTTCTCTCTTTCGATTATTTGCGTAGCTTCCTCAGGGCTTTATTGACATCTCCCAATTCTAGCTTCTTAAGAGTCTCCGACTTCGGTATTCCGTTCTCGTCCCAACCAACCTCCTGATAGTACTGCAGCACGCCCTCCCTCACGCTGGTTCTGTCAGCAGCTTTCCCCTTACATGGTCCTGAAGGCAAAGGCTCATAGAATCTGCTTGGGTTATCGTCATGGACTTTCGGGTTCCACTTCAAATCTGGTCCTCCCAAGAGCAATAATGCCCGCTGTATCTGCAACGTCTTTAACCCGCCACCTTTGCTCCAACTCTCACGAGTCAACGCTAGACCTGTGACTGCATTGTAAAAGTCGAACTTCAAATTTCTAGACAAACCAAAACCACCACTAAAATTGCAGCAGATCGCTGAATCATTGAACACTGCCCATACTTCGCCCACTGCGCCGTCCTCAGGCAGGTCGGTTATTGAAGTGTGGTCACCACATTGAACTGAACATGCGTACCCTATGTCGGTTGAAAAGTCTTTGCCGCTGCGAATGCCATGGGCACCAATCCCAATGCCTTTACTCTGAACAGCATACTGCAGCACGTCTTTGCCTTTCATCTTTCCTATCTTCAACGCTGCCCTGTACGTGCCTTCAGCCAGCAAGTTGCCAATGCCTTCCCTCATGGCAATTTTCTTTGCCAACTTGGCGAAAGCTTCAGCGTCTCCCCATTTCAATTCTATGCCGTCCAGATCCTTCTTGGACAGGATGCCCCTCTGGAAAAGTTCAGCAGCAAACCCCATAACATTGCCAGTCTGAATGCCACACAGCCCGAGATCATCAATCAAAGAAGCCATAAACACGTCTTCTTCAGGCGTGAAAATGCCTAGGTTGGGGCCAAGATACGCTTGCAATTCATAATCTGGATTATCAGTAATCGCTCCTTTAAACTTGCCAGACTTGACAAACGCGATCTTTAAACAGTTTGTGGGACAGCCAAAGTCGCTCCAAGACTGCTTCACCCAAACCCTGCTTTCAAACTGGTCAACGCCATAACTTTTCTCATCATGCCACTCTTCCTGCCAATTCCTAATAGGTTCAGAACTCGTTTTCGCAGCAAACGAGTAACCGCCACCGCCTGTTCCCCACCGTCTCCACAAGACATTTTCATACGCATTCTTGTTTACGGCATTAATCAGTCGGCTAACTTTTCTAAGGTCGGCAACCTCAGGCAACGGGCCAGTACCCTTAACAGCGACTGCCTTAAGATTCTTCGAACCCATAACCGCTCCGTAACCGCCGTAGCCTGCTGCATGCGTCCACTTAGCCACAACCACCGCAGTTCGAACTTTATTCTCGCCTGCAGGGCCAATGTACAATTTTGCAGGCTCCTTCCACTCACCATAATCCGGATAACGCTCACTCAACAGTCGCCTACATTCCTTGTTAAGCAACGTGTTCGTTTCTTTGCCATCCTTCCCCCAAATGTGACCTGCATCTCTGATCTCAACGTCCGAGTCTTTAATGAACACGTAGACGGGCTTCTCAGCCTGTTCCGTAACAATGATGCCGTCATACCCGGCGCAGCGCAATTCAACTCCGAACTCGCCGCCAACAGTCGAACCCACAACACCGTTACTCTGTGGAGACTTGCCCGAGACGCAGACTCTGCCGCCTGGGAAAAAACCTGTAAGTGGTCCGGGCAGAAAAAGCAGAATATTGTCAGGGCCAAGCGGATCCAGCTCCTCCCATTCACTGATCAGTCTGTCGCAAAGGATTTTTGCTGCAAGTGCCCTGCCCCCAACGTAATCCTTCAACAGCTCATCGTCAAACGTAACGTTTTTGAAGGTGCCTTGTGAAAGATCAATCTCTAAGAATTTTCCAGCATAACCCAAGATCAAATGAACTCCTCCGCCTTCTCTCCATACAATTTAATCGCAAGACTCCTCGTCTGCTCTTCAGGCTTGCGTGCGTAAAGCTTGTATGGATGTTCTCTTCTCGTAACGGTTTTCAGAACGTTCCATCCTCCTTCTTGGCAGACCTTCACGCACTGTGGATTGCCATTGCATAGATCGCAGATTACAATTTTCTTATTTGTCGGATGCATGTGTGGAATTCTTCCAGGGCACGCTTCTATGCATTTTCCGCAGCCAGTGCACTTCTTATTGTTCATCCTGACAGCACTAGTTTTCCTGCTTACAGACAATGCCTTGAATGGACAGGCTTCAACACATGGATAGTCTTCACATTGAGCACACAAATGCGGAAAATCTGCGCCTGGAACCAACATGAAAACCCTCACTCTTGATGCTTCCGGCCAGATCCTCTTCTCATGATGAAGCGAACAGGCAATCTCACATTTGCGGCATCCGCTGCATTTCGAAAGGTCTCTCGCTATCCAAATAGGCTC
>JAOULW010000032.1 GCA_029881805.1 Candidatus Bathyarchaeota archaeon | reverse complement strand
CCGTTTCACTACCGGTGGTCTCATCTTCTTGAGGACGCGGTAACCGCAAAAGGTGCATTTCACCCCTCCACCGCGCAGCTCAAGTTCTTCGGTCATCACTTTGGCGCCGCACTTCACACATTCATAAATAAGTCCGCGTGAAGGTTTCTCCGACATTACATAGGTCTCCAAATCCGTAAGCGTGTCTAGCAAACATTTAAACGTTTCTCACTGGGGGAAAAAGACAACTATATAACTCGTTGAACCAGAGATGTTGTAGGAGAAGCAAGTTGCACGGGCACGTGTTGATTCTTGCTGGTGATGGGGACCACATGGGCTACGCATGCGCGTTGGCTCCAGTTCTTCATGAAAAAGTACCCTTGTTTTTTCTTGTTCCTGAAGAGAATGTCTTAAGCGAGAGAGGACCACGTGAATTTGGCGAAGTCGATTCCCTGATCGAGTCTAAGGGTCCGAGGGTTCTGCCCTCGACTAAGAAATCATTGAAGGTTTTGAAAAATGTTTAATAAAATTTGGATAGATATGACTAACAGCCCTCATGTTCTATTTTTTGAACCATTAATAAACATGTTAAAAAAAGAAGGAGTAGAATTTTTGATTAGCGCTAGGCCTTATCAGCAAACAATTGAATTGTTAAAACAAAAAAAGTTAGACTATGAAATTATTGGAAAACACTACGGAAAAAGCAAGTCTAGAAAAGCTTTCGGTCTCTTTTTTAGGTCTTTTCTTCTTTGGAAAGAGATGACGAAACAAAAAAAGCGCATATCCTTTTCCATTAGTCACGGCTCACCGTATTGTAGCATTGCTTCAAATTTTGCAGGAATCTACAACCTATGGACTTTAGACGGAGATAAGGCAAAAGACGTTATCGTTCCAAGCGTCAAATTTGCGAACAAAGTAATCATACCCGAGATTGTTCCAAAGGAAAATTATGTAAAAATGGGAACAAAAGAAGAAAAAATTGCCCAGTATCCAGGGCTAAAAGAAGAAGTGTATCTCTGGGATTTCAAACCGAACAAAAGATATCTACAAGAAATAGGTGTAGAAACCGATAAACCTATAATCCTAATAAGGCCGGAAGCTTCCAAAGCCGTGTATATCAAAGAAACAGAATTCCTGATCCCATTGATAAGAACTTTGAAAGAGGATTATTTCATAATCCTAATATCAAGAACGCTAGATCAAAATATTGCCTACAGAAGAGTCTTTGGCAATAGCGTCTTTATTCCTGCAGAGGCCTTGGATGGACCAAATGTAATAGCAAATTGCTCTCTTGTAATTAGCGCTGGTGGAACCATGAACAGGGAAGCTGTTGTATTGGAGAAAAAAGTCATTTCCACATTCAGAGAAGAGATGCTAACAGTGGATAAGTGGCTAATCAAAAACAGATTTATGTTACACAATCCGAATCCGAACAAAAAATTTGTCGATTACGTAATCAATTCTAAAACTGAAACTGGAAAATATAGAAGATCAAATAAAGCGTTTAAATTCTTCTCAGACTTTATGAGAAATACACTTGCATGTGAAGATGCAACTTGAAGGAGAGAGTAATTCATGAACATTCGAAATGCTAAAACAATCAAAGTAATGCCCATTGTTGGCGTCAGACCACAGATAATAAAATCCGCTCTAGTTCTCCACCTGCTCGATAAAGACGAAGAAATTACGTTACAATTGCTCCATAGCGGTCAGCACTACGATTTTGAAATGTCAAAAGTTTTCTTCAACGAGCTTGACTTACCAGCCCCTCTACACAATCTAGGCGTAGGCAGTGGTTCACATGCCACTCAAACTGGGAGGTTGATGACGCGAACTGAAAAGATCATCTGCGAATCAAAACCAGATGTGGTGATGGTTTTTGGAGATGCAAACACCACTTTAGCTGGGGCTCTAGCTGCGATAAAGGCACATGTTCCAGTATGTCATGTGGAAGCTGGCTTAAGATCTTATGACATGAGCATGCCTGAGGAAGTCAACCGTGTGCTGACGGACCATTGTTCGCAACTACTCTGTGCTCCTACGTCAGAGGCTTTCAACAACCTGAAGAAAGAGGGAGTAAAAGAAAACAGCATTCTCATGTCAGGAGACACTATGTACGATGCGATTTTGCAACACAAAAAAGACATAGAAAAGTCAACCATCGTTAAAGATTTGGGCCTAAACGAAGTTTTTGCAGTTATGACGCTACACAGACCCGAAAATGTGGACAATGCAGAGAGATTGGAAAAGATTGTTTCGGCTATCGTAGACTTGGCAGAGGTTAAGATGGTTTTCCCCATTCATCCTAGAACCAAAAAAAGACTGAGGAACGCGAAACTTGAAAGAGTGTTGAAGCGAGCTCATAACGTGATATTAACGGAACCTTTAGGCTATTTTGAAATGCTTAGTCTCATGAAAAACTCAGCTGCTGTTCTCACAGATTCTGGCGGAATGCAAAAGGAAGCATTTTTGCTTCACGTTCCATGCGTTACTTTGCGATACAATACTGAGTGGGTAGAAACTGTTGAGCTAGGGGCTAACAAACTGGTAGGAGCTGAAAGCGAGGGAATACTCATGGAAACTAGGAAGATATTGGAAAATCGGGAAACTAAGACTAAATTGGAGTCGTTACCGAACCCCTACGGAGATGGAAAGGCATCACACAAAATCGTTAAGGACCTGAAAGAAAGATTCTATTCAGGAAAACTTGCTATAGCGGCAGATAGCCGGATTCCGCCCGTGCAACGATTGACTACAAAGTGAAGTGAACACGCTCGAGGCTTTAGTCAGCTTCAAACAAAAGCGACTCGGAATCTCGCGTTCGCCTTCACTCTTAATGTATAATCAACCAGCTCAGAAAAGCTCAGAGACAAAATGATCTCATAGTCAGTTTCTGGAGACATTTCGAACACGGCCCTAAACTGTTATTTATATAATGACATTAGTATAAACGAGGGATTCTGTGAAAAAGGTTTATGTTGATTCCACAGCAATCGTTGATGAAAAAGTTGTCATAGGGAATGGCACAAAAGTGTGGCATTTCGTCCACGTGAGGGAAAACGCTGAAATAGGTAGAGACTGTGTAATCGGAGACTTCGTTTATGTGGGCAGGGCAGTGAAAATCGGAAACGGAGTGAAACTCGAGAACAGGGCTACAGTATATGAAGGGGTGAGGATTGAGGACAGGGTTTTTGTTGGACCACATGTCACCTTCACAAACGACCCGTATCCACGGAGCTTCAGCACAGATTGGAAAATCGTGAAAACGCTTGTAAAAGAGGGAGCATCAATAGGAGCTGGAGCGGTTGTCGTGTGCGGGGTTACTATAGGAGAATATGCCATGATAGGAGCCGGCAGCGTGGTCACCGAGGACATTCCGTCGCACGCTGTGGCGTATGGAAATCCAGCTGAAGTCAAAGGATTTGCCTGTAAATGCGGAAAAAAACTCAAAGAAGAGAAGAAAAAGCAAAAGTTTGTTTGGATGAAGTGCCCCCTCTGCGGCGAAAAATACAAGATACCAACAGAAAACTATGTGAGAATAAAGAAAAATGAAGGGTGAAAACGAGTTGAAACGAACAATACCTATCGCAAAACCGGTCTTGGGAAGAGAAGAGGTAGAAGCCGTAAGAAGGGTTTTTGAATCTGGTGTCTTGGTTCAGGGAGAGAGAATAAAACTGTTTGAAAAAGAGTTTGGAGAGTACATTGGCGTAGAACACGTTGTTGCCGTAGCGAACGGAACTCTGGCCCTAGATGCGGCTCTTAAGGCTCTCAAGCTAGGTTCCGGCGATGAGGTAGTTACCTCCGCTTTCTCCTTCGTAGCCTCCAGCAACTGCGTGCTATATCAAGGGGCAAAACCCGTCTTCGCTGACATTGACCCAAGAACCTTCAACATAGACCCTTTAGATGTTGCCGAGAAAATCACCGCGAAAACCAAGGCTATAATACCCGTACATTTGTACGGCCAGCCTGCGGAAATGGACGCCTTGAAGGAGATCGCTGAGGGTCATAGAATAGCCTTGGTGGAGGATGCTGCCCAAGCCCATGGCGCCGAATATGAAGGTCGAAAAGTGGGAGGTCTAGGAGATATTGGATGCTTCAGCCTTTACGCCACAAAAAACATGACGACAGGTGAAGGAGGAATAATAACAACGAATAACAGAGAGCTGGCGAGAAAAGTACGCTTGCTGATAAATCATGGAGATACGGGAAAGTATAACCATATTATCCTTGGATACAACTACCGGATGAGTGAGGCTTCAGCCGCAGTTGGGTCTGTTCAACTGAAGAAGCTTGACAGATCAAACGAAATAAGGAGGAAGAACGCAAGCGTCCTAACTAGAGGAATTAAGAAGATTTCTGGTCTAACACCACCATACATGGAGGATAATGTGAAACACGTATTCTACCAATATGTAATAAGAGTGGAAGAAAACTATTCTATGAATAGAGACAAGCTTGCTGAGCTTCTAAGAGAGAAGGGAGTGGGTGTAGCCGTGCATTACCCAACTCCGGTTTATGAGCAACCGCTCTACAAGAAGCTGGGATACGGAAAAGCGGTCTGTCCTACGGCTGAGGACGCTTCCAAGCGAGTTCTAAGCTTACCAGTCCATCCTTCAGTTGATGAAGATGACATCGCATATATGCTGAATGTCTTGAAGGACATCAGCTAAAAACAGCGGTCAACCACGTTCAACTACTTAGAAAATGACCGGCGTATTGTTGATGAATAAGCTAGTCCTTTGAAAGTATAGGCATCGGTATTTCCTGTTTAAAGGCAACCAAAACAACAAGAATTAGAGCGGCACCATACATCGCGTGCGCACAAAAGTTATATGATTAAGAAAATTTATGAGCTCATCTATATTGGGCAAGGAATTGATATAACGTTGGTCTCGATAATGTGCGCGCAAACTCGGTTCGATCCAAAAAGAAATGTTCGCTGAAACGTATGGAGGCGTGATGAACTTGGAGATTGTGGTAATAGGCATGGGATATGTGGGCATTCCGACGGCTGCCATGTTCGCTAACGTTGAAGGCTTCAACGTTACTGGGGTACAAAGGAGGTCTAAACGGTCAGGATGGAAGATCGATTATCTCAATGCAGGTAAATGTCCCATAGGAGGCGATGAACCTGGCTTGGCGGAGCTCATTGAAAAGGTGGTGAGGAAAGGCAGCTTCAGGGTCACCGACGACGCATCCGTCTGCAAAAAAGCTGATGTGATTCTCATTGATGTTCAGACGCCAGTTGACGAA